>NZ_JAHZQZ020000001.1 GCF_019449275.2 Microbacterium sp. HD4P20 | reverse complement strand
GGCCGCCTGTCGACTCGATAGATTGGCGGCTATGACGCTCGAGCTTCGGGGGATCACCAAGCGTTTCGGCGCACTGGTTGCCAACGATCACATCGACCTCGTCGTCCGACCGGGTGAGATCCACTGTCTCCTCGGCGAGAACGGGGCGGGCAAGTCCACCCTCATGAACGTGCTCTACGGCCTCTACACCGCCGACGAGGGCCAGATCCTTCTCGACGGTGAGGTGCAGACGTTCGCCGGTCCCGGCGACGCGATGGCGGCGGGCATCGGCATGGTGCACCAGCACTTCATGCTCATCCCGGTGTTCACGGTCGCCGAGAACGTGATGCTCGGCCACGAGCAGACGGGCTTCGGCGGAGTCCTTGACCTCGACAGTGCGCGCGCCCACGTGCGGGAGGTCGCCGCGCGGTTCGGGTTCCAGATCGATCCCGATGCGCTGGTCGGGGATCTGCCGGTCGGTGCCCAGCAGCGCGTCGAGATCATCAAGGCGCTTTCTCGCGACGCCAAGGTCCTCGTGTTCGACGAGCCCACGGCGGTGCTGACCCCCCAAGAGACCGACGAGCTGATGGGCATCATGCGGCAGCTGCGCGACGAGGGGACGTCGATCGTCTTCATCACGCACAAGCTCCGTGAGGTGCGCGAGGTCGCCGACCGCATCACCGTGATCCGCCTCGGCAAGGTCGTGGGCGAGGCCGAGCCCACGGCGAGCAACGCCGAGCTGGCGTCGCTCATGGTGGGCCGGCCCGTCGAGCTCACGGTCCACAAGGAGGCGCCCCGCACGCGTGAGGGTGGACTCGTCGTGGACCGCCTGCGCGTCGTCGACGAGCGAGACCAGATCGTCGTCGACGGCGTCAGCTTCGAAGTCCGGCCGGGCGAGGTCCTCGCGATCGCCGGTGTGCAGGGCAATGGGCAGACCGAGCTCACCGAGGCGATCATCGGCCTCCAGCGCCGGGTGAGCGGATCCATCTCGCTGGACGGCACCGAACTGGTCGGCATGACGGTCAAGCAGATCATCGACGAGGGCGTCGGATTCGTCCCGGAGGACCGCAAGGTCGAAGGCCTCGTGGGTGAGTTCAGCGTCGCCGACAACCTCATCCTCAATCGATCCAGCGGTGCGCCGTTCTTCACCGCCGCGACGCTGCGCCGCGGAGTGCTGCGCGAGTTCGCCGAAGAGAAGATCGCCGAATTCGACATTCGCACGCAGGGCCCTGACCTCGCGGCCGGCCGGCTGTCCGGCGGCAATCAGCAGAAGGTGGTGCTCGCGCGCGAACTGAGCCGCGAGCTCAAGCTCTTCGTCGCGTCGCAGCCGACGCGCGGCATCGACGTCGGCTCGATCGAGTTCGTACACAAGCGGATCATCGAGACGCGCGACTCCGGCGTGCCGGTCATCGTGGTCTCCACCGAGCTCGACGAGGTCTCGGCGATCGCCGACCGCATCGCCGTGATGTACCGGGGCGGGATCGTCGGGATCGTCCCCGGCGACGCGCCCCGCGAGGTGCTCGGACTCATGATGGCCGGCGAGAAGCCGACCGGCTCGATCAGCACGCAGGAGGTGCCGGCGTGACAGACCAGAGCCCGGAGAGCACGAACCTGGGCCCCGGGGGCAGCGACCCGGTGATGGCGCGAACCGCACAGGGGGAGCCGCAAGAGCTCACGCCCGCCGCCGACGTGCCGCCCCCGCCCCGGCAGAACCAGATCATCCGCGAGATGCTGCGCAGCAACATCGTCACGACGATCCTCGCGATCGTGCTGGCGATGCTCATCGGCGGGCTGCTGATCGCCCTGACCGACCCCGAGGTCCAGCGTGCCGCGGGCTACTTCTTCGCGCGCCCGCAAGACACCCTGCTCGCGATCTGGGATGCCGTCGCGGGCGCGTACTCGGCCCTCTTCCGCGGTGCGATCTACAACTACACGGCCGACAGCTTCGTGCGCGCGATCAAGCCGATCACCGACACGCTCAACTTCGCGACCCCCCTCATCGCGGCCGGTCTCGGTGTGGGGCTGGCGTTCCGGGTCGGCCTGTTCAACATCGGCGCCCGTGGTCAGATGCTGATGGGCATCGCAGCAGCCGCGTTCGTCGCGATCAACGTCGACGCTCCGATGTTCATCCACCTCCCGCTCACCATCGCCGCCGGCATCGCCGGTGGAATGGTGTGGGGCGGGCTGGTGGGATTCCTCAAGGCCCGCACCGGAGCCCACGAGGTGATCCTGACGATCATGCTCAACTTCGTGGCCTTCTACTTCGTGTCCTGGCTGCTCGCGACGCCGGGCCTGCTGCAGCGTCCCGGCGGCACGCAGCCGATCTCGCCGCCGACACCCCCCAGCGCGCAGTTCCCGTCGATGTTCGGCGCTCCCCTCACCGTCAACTGGGGCTTCATCGTCGCCATCGCCGCGACGATCTTCGTGTGGTGGCTCGTCGAGCGCTCGAGCCTCGGCTTCCGCATGCGGGCGGTCGGCGAGAACCCGTTCGCGGCCCGCGCGGCCGGTGTCAACGTCGAGCGCATCATCATCTACGCGATGGCGTTCGCGGGGGGCCTGGCCGGCCTGGCCGGCGTGAACCAGATCTCGGGCACCATCACGAGCGGATTCGGCAATCACATCGACGCCGGCATCGGGTTCGACGCGATCACCGTAGCGCTTCTCGGGCGCAGCAAGGCGTGGGGGGTCTTCGCCGCCGGCATCCTGTTCGGCGCCCTCAAGGCGGGAAGCTTCACGATGCAGGTGTCGCAAGACATCCCCGTCGACATCGTCGTAGTCGTGCAGGCGCTCATCGTGCTGTTCATCGCAGCCCCGCCTCTCATCCGCACGATCTTCTTCCTCCCCAAGGACGAGAGTGAGCTGTCGGCGAAGAAGAGGGCCCGCCGTGCGGCGAAGGCGGAGGTGGCCTCGTGAGCACCGACATCCTGAACGCACCCGCATCGCCGGTCGCGGGCGGCTCGTTCTCGCGCGAGAAAGTGCGTCAGCGGCACTTCAAGCTGCCGATCTCACTGGCCGTCGCCACCGTGCTGATCTGGCTCATGGCATTCCCGTTCGGGCGCCACGGCGTGAGCACGTACCGCTTGAGCGACCGCACGTCGTCATGGAACCTCGGTGACATCGGCGTGCCCACGTGGGCCACCGTCGTCGTCTGCGCCCTGCTCCTGGCGCTGCTGACCGCATACGCCTTCTGGGCCGCCGTCACGTACCGCCGGGCGGGCCTGTGGCTGCCGGTCGTGTTCGCCCTGATCGCCGTCTTCGCCTTCCTCACGTGGTCGGCCGCGGGCGGCCTCGTCCCCGTCACGGGTCTGCTCTTCGGTGCCGTGTCGCTCTCGGTCCCGCTGGTGTTCGGAGCCATCGGCGGCGTGCTCGGGGAACGCGCGGGCGTGGTGAACGTGGCGATCGAGGCGCAGTTCCTGCTCGCAGCCTTCAGCTCGGCCGTCGTCGCGAGCATCACCGGCTCGTACGTGGCGGGCCTCCTGGCCGCGATGCTCGCGGGCGCGCTCGTGGCATCCGTCCTCGCCGTCTTCGCGATCAAGTACCTCGTCGACCAGGTCATCGTCGGCGTCGTGCTCAACGTCCTCATCACCGGCCTGACGAGCTTCCTCCATGGCGCGGTGCTCAATCCCAACGCCGAGGCGCTCAACTCCCCGCCCCGCTTCCCGCGGTGGGCGATTCCGGTCCTGTCCGACATCCCCGTCATCGGTCCGGTGGTCTTCAATCAGACTCTCATCGTCTACATCATGTACATCACCGTGCCGCTGGTGGCGTGGGGACTGTACAAGACGCGCTGGGGCCTGCGCCTGCGCGCGGTCGGCGAGCACCCGCAAGCGGCCGACACCGTCGGCATCAAGGTCAATCCGACGCGGTTCTGGAACGTGCTGCTGGCCGGGGCGATCGCCGGGATCGGCGGCGCCTACTTCACGCTCGGCTCCGTCGGCTCGTTCGACAAGGAGATGACCGGAGGCCTGGGCTTCATCGCGCTCGCCGCTGTGATCTTCGGCGGCTGGGACCCGGTGCGCGCCGCGCTCGCGGCACTGCTGTTCGGATTCACGACCAACCTGCAGACGCTTCTGACGAACCTGGGCTCGCCCATCCCGTCCGAGTTCATGGCCATGCTGCCGTATGTGGTGACCATCCTCGCGGTGGTCGGCTTCGCCGGTCAGGTGCGAGGACCGGCCGCGGCGGGCAAGCCGTACATCAAGGGATGAATGTGACCGATATCGACTGGGATGAGCTGCGAGCGGCCGCGACGGAGGCGATGCAGCGTGCCTACGCACCTTACTCGCGCTACAAGGTCGGCGCGGCCGCGCTGGTGACCGACGGGCGCATCGTGACCGGATGCAACGTCGAGAACGCCTCGTACGGCGTGGGACTCTGCGCCGAGTGCGGGTTGGTGAGCCAGCTGCAGATGACGGGTGGGGGCGGGCTCGTCGCGTTCGTCTGCGTCAACGGCCGCGGCGACACGATCATGCCGTGCGGCCGGTGCCGTCAGCTGCTGTACGAGTTCGCCATCCCCGGGATGCTCCTCGAGACGGTGTCGGGCATCCGCACCATCGACGAGGTGCTGCCCGACGCGTTCGGTCCGCGCGACCTCGAGGAGGCCGCGCGGTGAGCTCGGTCGAGGCATTCGACGCGGTCGACGTCATCCGCACCAAGCGCGACGGGGGAGCCGTTCCCGAGGATGCGCTGCGATGGATGGTCGACGCGTACACGCGCGGCTACGTCGCCGACTCGCAGATGGCCGCCTTTGCGATGGCCGTGCTGCTCAACGGCATGGCGCGCGACGAGATCCGCGTCCTCACCGATGCGATGATCGCGTCGGGCGAGCGCATGAGCTTCGCGTCGCTCGGCAAGCCCACCGTCGACAAGCACTCCACCGGTGGCGTCGGCGACAAGATCACCCTCCCGCTCGCACCGCTGGTGGCCGTGTTCGGTGTCGCGGTTCCGCAGCTCTCGGGTCGTGGCCTCGGGCACACCGGCGGCACGCTCGACAAGCTCGAGTCGATCCCGGGCTGGCGTGCGGCGCTGTCGAACGACGAGATGTTCGCGCAGCTGCGCGAGGTGGGCGCCGTCATCTGCGCCGCGGGCTCGGGGCTCGCCCCCGCCGACAAGAAGCTCTACGCCCTGCGCGATGTGACCGGCACCGTCGAGGCGATACCGCTCATCGCATCGAGCATCATGTCGAAGAAGATCGCCGAAGGCACCGGCTCGCTCGTGCTCGACGTCAAGTTCGGCTCGGGCGCGTTCATGCGCGACATCGACAAGGCGCGTGAGCTCGCGCGCACCATGGTCGAGCTGGGCACCGACTCGGGCGTGGCGACGACGGCGCTGCTCACCGACATGAACACGCCCCTCGGCCTCGCGATCGGCAACGCCAATGAGGTGCGCGAGTCGGTCGAGGTGCTCGCGGGCGGTGGCCCTGCCGACGTCGTGGAGCTGACGGTGGCACTCGCCCGCGAGATGCTCACGCTCGCCGGTCAGCCCGACGCCGACGTCGAGGCGGCACTGAAGGACGGCCGTGCGATGGACGTCTGGCGCGCGATGATCCGTGCGCAGGACGGGGATCCGGATGCCGCGCTGCCGGCCGCACGCGAGAGCCACACCGTGACGGCGACCGAGGCCGGCCACCTCACCCGCCTCGAGGCGCTCCCCTTCGGCATCGCGGCCTGGCGGCTGGGGGCGGGCCGCGCCCGCGCCCAGGACCCGGTGCTGCACGCCGCCGGCATCGACCTGCACGTCAAGCCGGGCGAGGCGGTCTCGCCCGGACAGCCGCTGTTCACCCTGCTCGGCGAGGACGCCTCCCGATTCGATCGAGCACTCGAGGCGGTCGAAGGGGCCTGGCGGATCGGTCCGGATGCCCCGGCGCCGGCACCGCTCGTGCGGGAACGCATCACCGCCTAGGCTGAGGCATCCCGTTCGCATCGCTTCCCCCATTCGCCTTCCTTCGCCCCGACACCGCCCCACCGAGGAGAGAACATGCCCATCGACCAGCACGGTGACGCCATCCTGGACGGCGTGTCGATCCGCGGTCTTCCCAAGGTGTCGCTGCACGATCATCTCGACGGCGGCGTGCGGCCGCAGACGATCATCGAGCTGGCGGACGAGGTCGGGCTCGACGTGCCCGAGACCGACGCCGACGACCTCGCCGACTGGTTCTCGGAGAAGAGCGACTCGGGCTCGCTGGTGGAGTACCTGAAAACGTTCGACCTGACGACCGGCGTGATGCAGACCCGCGAAGGGCTCTCGCGCGTCGCCCGCGAGTTCGTCGAGGATCTTGCCGCCGACGGCGTGATCTACGGCGAGGTGCGCTGGGCGCCCGAGCAGCATCTGGCGCGGGGTCTGTCGCCCGAGGAGGCTGTCGCGGCGGTGCAGGAGGGCATCGAAGAGGGAGAGGACGCCGCGGAGCGGCGCGGCCACGACATCCGGGTCGGGCAGCTCATCACCGCGATGCGGCACACCGACCGGTCGCTCGAAATCGCTCGCCTGGCCGTGGACTGGCGCACGCGTGGTGCGGTCGGCTTCGATATCGCCGGGCCCGAGGACGGCTTCCCGCCGTCGAATCACCGGGAGGCGTTCGAGTACCTCGCGTCGGAGTTCTTCCCCACGACGGTGCACGCCGGCGAGGCGGCCGGGCTCGACTCGATCCGCTCCGCGCTCATCGACGGGCGCGCGCTGCGGCTCGGTCACGGTGTGCGCATCGCCGAGGATCTCGAGGTCGTCTCGCGTGCGGGCGAAGAGGTGCTGGTTCAGTTCGGCGACCTCGCGCGGTGGGTGCGCGACCGCGAGATCACGCTCGAGCTCTCACCCTCGTCGAACCTGCAGACCGGCGCGATCGAGCGCTGGGGTTCCACGATGGAGGACCACCCGTTCGACCTGCTGTACCAGCTCGGGTTCTCGGTGACGGTGAATGTCGACAACCGCACCATGAGCCGCACGTCGCTGACCCGCGAGCTGGCGCTGCTGTCGGAGACCTTCGAGTACGGCCTCGACGACCTCGAGGTGTTCCAGCTCAACGCCGCGGCCGGCGCGTTCCTCGCCGTCGAAGAGCGCGAAGAGCTGATCGACCTCATCTCCAGCGGCTTCGCGGAGTAATCCGACTCCTCGCGTTCCCGCGCGGTCGCCTCCGTGGGCGCAACTCCTGAGAATCGGTGCGACACCGCTGTCGTGGTGCCTGATCGGAGCCCCTGCACCGTTCCTTCAGGAGTTGTGCTCGCCGTGGGGTCAGCGCCCGCGGGCGATGACCTCCTTCAGCGCCGACTGGACGAGCTCGCGATTCCACATGATGTCCTCGGCCAGGAGTCGCAGGGTCGTGAAGCCGAGGCGCGCAGCTTCGAGATCGCGTCGACGGTCGCGCTTCTGTGCCGCCCAGCTCGAGTGGAACTCCTCGCTGTCGCACTCGATGATCAGCCAGCCGTTCACGACGAAGTCGACTCGCCCGACTCCCCGGATCGACGGCTGCACGTCGATCCGGCAGCCGAGTGCCCGCAGCATGAGGCGCACGAGTGTCTCGGGTCCGGACTCGCTTCGCCTGTCGAGGAGCGGACGCAGCCGGCGGTAGTGGCGCGGGGGGCGGGAGAACACCTCGGCGATTCCCTCCTCGTCGACGAGGCCGAGGTGCCACGCGCTGTCGAGCGTCGCGATCGCGGCCCGCGGCTGCTGACATCGGGTGGCCTGCACGAGCGCCTCGATCAGATCGGTCACGAGCGCCTCGCGCGGGACCGAGGTCGGTCGCCAATGCCGAACGACCCCGTCAGGCGCGCGGGGCAGTCGGCTTGCGAGCGGGTCCACCTGCATGTGCACGTGTTCCTTCTCCAGCACGAACACCCGGAGAAGACGGAGGAGCGAGACGCAGTCCAGCCGGCCCCCGAGGCGCGCGACCGAGACGACCGCCGGATGCGCCCCAGCCTGAACGTGCCAGCCCTTGCGCACGCGGACGAGTCGGCCGGCCGCGATCTGCTCGGCGAGCTGTCGTCGGGACAGCCCGGCATCGGCAAGGACCCTCGTGCTGAGCAGCGTCGCGGGGCCGGCGTCGTGAATTCGGGTGATTCGCTCGGTCACGGTTTCGACTGTGCCGCCGGCGTCGCGGCACACGACGCCGAAGCAACGCGTCTGAGGAAACCGCCGCGAGAGGTCGTTTGGGGAGGAGCGGGCGGAGTGCCGGCGGGCCGAACTCCTGAAGAACCCCGCTCGAGCACACTCCTGCCCGGTCCGTGCCCGACCAGGTCGGATTTGTCCGGAGTGCTGCACGCAGGGGCCGCGAGCCCGGTAGCGACCCCGACCGACCCCCTACCGGGGTAGGGGGTGCAAGGACGGCTCCGGGGGGTGACGCGCGCGACGGGCCCGGATTCCTACGGTTGCAGGACACCCAAACGAATCCGAACAGAACTGGGAACCGTCGTGACGCTTCTGGATCGTCCTCGCATCGGCACCACCCGCACTTCTCCGACGCCGAGAGATGCCGCGATCGACCTCGTGCGCGCCGTCTGCCTCGTCGTGGTCGTGGCGCTGCATGCGTTCATGGCGGGCATCGCGGTGGTCGACGGCCAGATCGCCGTCACGAACGTCGTGATCGGCCAGGCGTGGTTCGCGCCGGTGTCGTGGATCGTGCAGATCATGCCGATCTTCTTCATCGTCGGCGGGTTCGCGGGCATCACCCAGTGGCGCCGGATGCGCGACCGCGGCGAGTCCGCAGGATCGTTCGTGACCGGCCGGCTGCGGCGCCTGGCGGTGCCCGCGATCGCCGCGTTCTCGGTGATCGGCGTCGGCCTGACCGTCGCGCTCATGGCGGGTGTGTCGCCGGCTCTGGTGGGCGAACTCGGATTCCGCATGGCCCAGCCGATGTGGTTCCTCGGCGTGTACCTGGGTGCGACCGCGCTCGTGCCACTGCTGGCCCGATGCCACGAACGCGCTCCGCGAATGACGCTCGGGATGCTGGTGCTCGGAGTCGTCACCGTGGACGCGGTCCGCATGGGCACCGGGATCGCCGGCCTGGGCTTCCTGAACCTCGCGTTCGTGTGGCTGGCCATGCAGCAGCTCGGCTTCTGGTGGGCGGACGGCCGCCTGGCCGCGACATCTCGGCGCCGGCTCGTCGTCGGGCTTTCGGGCTCGCTGATCGTGCTGGCCGGATTGTTCGCCTCGGGCGCGTACTCGCCCGACATGTACGAGAACCTCAACCCCCCGACCATCTGCCTCGTCGTGCTCGGCGCCGCCCAGCTGTTCGCCCTGGCACTGGCTGCGCCCCGCCTTCGCAGTCTCGCGACCCGGCCGCACGTCGCCGCCGCAGTCGACGCGATCGGCACCCGCTCGATGACGGTGTACCTGTGGCACATGCCCGCCCTGGTCCTGGTCGCAGCTCTCCTCTTCGCATCGGGCGTGCCCTTCCCCGACCCCCTCAGCCCGCTGTGGTGGGCGACGCGGCCGGCCTGGATCCTGAGCGTCCTGATCGCGACGGTGCTGCTGGTGCTCGTGGCGCAGCGTTTCGAGCGCGGCCGCGTCAAGACGACAGGGCAGGAGCCGGCGCGTGGCCGTGTCGTGCTCGCCGTGGCGCTGGGCATGGCGGGTGTCGTCGCCGTGCTGATCGGCGGGTTCACGCCGCTCACCGCAGTGCTCGCCGTCGCCGGCCTCGCGGTGTCGCTCCGGCTGGTGTCGGGTCGGCGGGCGATCGCGCGAGGCGGCCGCCGCTACGCCGTGCCCGGGATGACGAGCCCGGCCTCGTAGGCCGCGATCACCAGCTGGGCCCGATCGCGGGCACCGAGCTTGGCGAGGATCCGCGACACGTGCGTCTTCACCGTCTGCTCGGCGACGAACAGGCGCGCGGCGATCTCGGTGTTGGACTCGCCCTGCGCGACCCCGACGAGCACCTCGCGCTCCCGCTCGGTGAGCTCCCCGAGGACGGCGCGATCGGTGCGACGCGGGCCACGGGTCGCGGTGAACCGCTCGATGAGCGTGCGGGTCGCGCTCGGCGCCAGGAGGGCATCCCCGGCGGCGATGATGCGCACGGCTTGCGTGAGCTCATCCGGCGACGCGTCCTTGAGAAGGAACCCGGCCGCACCCGCCGAGAGGGCGTCGAAGACGTAGTCGTCGATGTCGAAGGTCGTCAGGATCAGGATGCGGGGGGCCTGCGGCGCGGCCGAGATCGTGCGGGTCGCCGCGATGCCGTCGAGCACGGGCATCCGCACGTCCATGAGCACGACGTCCGGATGCAGCTGCTCGACGAGCCGCACGCAGGCCTCGCCGTCGGCGGCCGACCCCACCACTTCGATGTCGGGCTGCTCACCGAGCAGGGCCGAGAAGCCTGCCCGCACCATGGCCTGGTCGTCTGCGATCACGACACGGATCATTCGGATGCCTCCTCCATCGTCGCCGGGAACTGCGCGGCGACCTCGAATCCGCCGTCGTCCGTGGGCGCCGCGAGCACGGTCCCGCCGGCGCCGCGCACGCGTTCGCGCATGGCGACGAGTCCGTGCCCGCCTCCGGCGACGACGGTCGCAGGCCCTGTGGGCCTGCTGTTTCGCACCCGGACGGCGACAGTGTTGTCTGACGCGTCGACGGCGACCTCGATGGTGGCGCCGGGCGCGTGCCGCAGCGCGTTGCTCAAGGCTTCCTGCACGACGCGGTAGCCGGCGAGGTGCGCGATCGCGGACAGCGCCGGCTTCTCGGAACCGCTCCATTGGAGCCGTACGTCGGCCCCGGCCTGCGCCGTCTGGCGTACCAGGACGCCGATGTCGGCGAGACCGTGCTGCGGCTCGACGAGCGGTGCGTCGCCGTCGACGCGCAGCGCGTCCAGGAGGCCCCGCATCTCGCGCAGCGCGGTGCGGGCCTGGGTGGCGATATCGGCGAACTCGTCCGCGGTGCGCGGCTCGACGCCGCCCAGGCGCGCGGGAGCGCTCGCGGCCTGCACGTTGATGACCGACATGCTGTGAGCGATGACGTCGTGCAGATCGCGTGCCAGCCGCGCCTTCTCTTCGGCGATGACACGGCGTGACAGCTCCTCGGCGTTGATCCGCTGCTCGCGCACCAGCTGCGTCCGAATGCGGCGCCACTGGCGCACCGCGATGCCGACGCCGAGCACGCCGGCGCCGATGGAGATGAACACGACGATGTTCGCGGTGGCCGCATCCGCATTGCCGCCGCCGTGAAGGAGGGCGATGACGATCGATCCCGCCGCCGACAGCCCGAAGATCGTGCTGCCGATCTGCCAGGGAGCGCGGAAGGCGAGCAGGAACACCAGGAAGAACTGGGTGATCTCGGGGGCCACTGCCCACGGCCACGGCGCCTCCGGCGTCGGAGCAGACAACCACAGCAGACCGCATACCGCGATCACCGACACCACGCCGGCGGCCACGGGCCAGCGAAGGGCGAGCGGCAGTGCGCCGACGTGCAGCACCGTGAGGCTGAATGCCGCAGCGAGCGGCACGCCGTAGATCGTCGTCGAGAGCGGCGTCTGCACCGAGATGAGGGCGAGCGCGACCGCCGACACGGCCACCCAGGTCCACGCCTCGGTCCGCGATCCGCGCTCGACGGGTTCGGTCGTGCTCACATTGCCCTCCGTCTGCTGTCGCTCCAGTCTCCCCGATGCCGGTCGTCGTCGGTGGCACGCCGAGGCCACGGTCTCGTCGGTCGACCGTACCCGCCTGCCGATCGAGCTCCCCGCGTCAGCGCCGGCCTACGCCCGGGTGCGTGCGCAGGTACGCCTCGAACGCCTCTGCCGCCGTCATCGTGGGAGTGAAACCGAACCGCGTCTTCAACGCGTCGTTGGCGAGCACCGGGCGATACCGCAGGAACCCGACCTGCTCCGGTCCGTGGACGGTGAGGCGCAGCATCCGTCCCACCCGAAGCCCGAATCCGAGAAGCGCGGCGGGCACGGTGACGACCGGCTTGCCCAGACGCCGGGCGATCTCGCGGACGGTGAGCCGCCCGTCGCCGGCGACGTTGTAGATGCCCGCCGGCCCGTCGGTGGCGGCGCGGACCATCGCCGCGGCGACATCGTCGACCCAGACGAACACGAAGGGCGACCCCGAGCCGCGCACCGCCAGGAGCGCGCGGCCGTCCCACAGCGCGGTGATCTGGTTCTGCACGGTCGGTCCCAGGATCGTGCCGATGCGGAACACCACCTGCTCGAGCGCAGGGTGTGTCTCGCGGAAGCCCGCCAGCATCTGTTCGACGAGGCGCTTGTGCTTGGCGTACGGGAACTCCTCGTTGCCGCGCACCGGGTCCGACTCGCGCAGCCACTCGGGATTGTCGGGGTGGTATCCGTACGCCGCGCCGGAGGAAGAGACGACGATGCGGCGCACGCCGGCCTCGACGCAGGCGTCGAGCACGTGGCGGGTGCCGTCGACATCGACGCGGTACTCCAGGTCGTGATCGCGGCCCGGGTTCACGATCGCGGCGAGGTGCACGACGACGTCGATGCCGTGGCGCTCCAGCAGTGAGGTGAGGCCGGCCGCCCTCGTCACGTCGCACTCCTCGTAGACCACGTCCTCGACGGGATGCTCGGGCGGCCGCACATCGCCGGCCACCACCAGCTTCACGTCGGGGTGCCCGGTCAGGGCGGTCACGACGTGCGATCCGAGGAACCCCGCACCACCGGTCACCAGCACACGCACGCCGGTGCTGCGAACGTTCACGACGCCGGACCCGGGGGTGCCGAGGCGTCGCCGGCCGCGGCATCCGTTCCGCTCGCCGCAGCCGCACGACGCGACGCGTCACCCGTGGCAGAGCCGGTGCGCCGCCGGGTGTGGCCGGCCCAGAGCCCGGCGACGATGAGCCCGGCGATGATGTCCCAGATGCCCCACCAGCCGGCGACGATCGCCATGCCGCCGAGCCCGCCGAAGAACGCGAACACGAGCCCGAGGCCGAGGCCGGCGTTGCGGATGCCGACCTCGAAGGTCATTGCCTTGCGTTCGCGCGTGCCGAGGCCGCCGACCACTGCCGTGCCGTAGCCGATGGCGAGTGCGACGGCGTCGTGGATCGTGACGACGAGCACGATGATCCCGAGGAACGCGACGAAGTACGACCAGTTGCCCGCGAGCGCCGCGACGATGAAAGCCAGCAGCGCCAGCAGCGAGAACCACTTGACGAACGGCTGTACCCGCGTCGCGAACCTCGCGAACCGGTTGCGGATCACTAGTCCCGCCACGAACGGCAGCCCGATGATGAGCAGGATGTCGAGCAGCATCGCCCACGGGTTGAGCGCGACGGCCTCGAGAAGGGTGCGCGCCGTCGGGTGCAGCGATCCCCAGAACGCCACCGAGAGCGGCAGCATCACGATGTAGAGGAGGTTGGCCACCGCCGTCATCGAGACCGAGAGCGCGACGTTTCCGCCGGCGCGATGCGTCAGCACCTGCGAGATGTTGCCGGGCGGGCAGCACGCCACCAGGATCATGCCGAGTGCCATCGAGGGCGTCACGGGCAGGATGAGCGTCAGCCCGAACGTGACGGCGGGCAGCACCACCAGCTGCGCCAGGATCGCGATGACGAACGGCTTGGGCTTGCGGGCGACGACTTTGAAGTCGTCGACGGTCGTGTCCAGCGCGATCCCGAACATGATCAGCCCGAGCACGAGGTTGAGCACGACGAGCGTGCCGGGGTTGAAGTTCAGCACCACGTCGTCGGGGTTCATGCCGGCGCTCCCTTCGCGCGACGCACGCGGGAATGTGAAGGAAGACGGATGCCGCGGCGCGGCGTCGTGGCGGCGGCATCTGTCGTCAACGCCTCGGTCGCTGCGCGCACGGCCCGGCGGTAGGCGTCCTTGTTGACGTAGTACGACATACGTTCCAGGCCCAGGTACCGGTAGCCGCCGGTGAGGTCGGGCCACGGTTCGCCGGTGACGCGCCGGCGCAACGCGGCGGCGCGCTCGGGGTGGTGTTCGAGCGCCGAGAGGTATGCGGCGATCAGCTCGCCCTGCTCGTAGCGGCCTTGCCAGCCGATTCCGGATGCCTCGATCATGCCCATCACGTAGAGCCCGGGAAACGAAGGCGGGAACACGTTGAGATACAGCTTCGGCGACCAGCCCGTCCAGTTCAGGTCTTCTCTGGCCACGAACGGGTAGTCGAGGGTGTAGCCGGTCGCCAGCAGGACGAGGTCGTACTCGCCGCTCGAACCGTCACGGAAGTGCGCGGTGCGCCCGTCGAACCGGTCGATGTCGGCCCGGATGCGAAGGTCGCCCTGGCCCAGATGGTTGAGGATCAGCGTGTTGACGATCGGATGCGACTCGTACAGGCGGTAGTCGGGCCGGGGGAATCCGAACCGCACCGGGTCGCCGGTGAATGCCCGCAGCACGCGCGTGTCGACGAACTGCTTGATCCGCGCGGGGAGGGGGCGGCCTTGATTGAGGGTGTCGGAGGGCTTTCCGAACAGGTACCGCGGCACGAAGTAGTAGCCCCGCCGTACGCTCATGTCGACCGATGCCGCGTGATGGACGGCGTCGACGGCGATGTCGCAGCCGGAGTTGCCGGCGCCCACGATGAGCACCCGCTTGCCGGTCAGCTGCGTCGCGGTCTTGTAGGCGCTGGTGTGGAGGATCTCGCCGGTGAACTCGCCTCGGAACGAGGGCACGTTCGGCTCGGCCAGGGTGCCGTTGGCGAGGATCACGCCGTCGTAGCGCTGCTGGACCGCGCCGTCCTCGGCATCGGCGCGCAGCATCCACCCGTCGTCGTCGGTGCGCGTGAGCGAGGTGACCTTCGTGTCGAACCGGAACTGTTCGGTGAGTTCGAAGTGAGCGGCGAACTCGCGGAAGTACGCGATCAGCTCGCGGTGGCCGGGATAGTCCGCGGTCGAGCGCATCGGGAACTCCCGGAACTCGGTCGTCGTGCGCGACGAGATGAGATGTGCGGACTCGTAGACCGTCGAGCGCGGGTTCTCGATGTCCCACAGACCTCCGACGCCGCGCGAGGCCTCGTAGCCGTCGAAGGCGATGCCCTGCTTCTGCATGGCCCGCGCGGCCGACAGCCCGGACGGGCCCGCGCCGATGATCGCGTAACGGTGCTCGGTCATGATTCCTCAGTGAGTCCTCGCACGTCCTCGTGCGCCCGTAGAGAGAACCTTATGTTCTCCGGCCGGGCTGATGAAGTCGCGACCCGGTTTGCGGCTCTGCGTGATACTTGCGGTGTCCTATATATGTGTTGTCTAATATCACCATGACACTTCCCGCGATCATCCTCGGGCTGCTCGACATCGAGCCGATGACCGGCTACGACCTCAAGAAGGCGTTCGACGGCTCGGCGGCTCACTTCTGGTCCGCGGACCAGGCTCAGATCTACCGCACTCTCGCGAGACTGGTCGACGAGGACGCCGTGGAGGTTCACGTGATTCCGGGGGAGGGGAGACCCGACCGGCGCGAGCACCGGATCACCGATGGGGGCAGGCGGATGCTGGCAGACTGGCTCGCCTCGCAACTCGAGGTCGAGCGGGCTCGAGAACCGTTCCTGGCGCGCCTCTTCTTCTCGGGCCGTAGCGAGCCCGGGCTCGCCACTCGGCTGCTCTCCGAGCGGCGAGCCGCCGTGGAGCAGCAGCTCGCATCGCTTCGCGCGCTGCCGCGGGCGACCGCCACTCGGGAACAGCGGCTGCGCACGGCGACGCTGGACTACGGGCTGCGGGCACTCCAGGCCGAGCTCGAGTGGATCGACGCCACACGGGCGGTGCTGTGATGCGGTTCGTGGAGTCAGGCCCGAGCGGGGCCCAGAGCATCCTCTTCATTCACGGCGGAAACGTGGCGGGCTGGATGTGGCGTGGCCAAGCGGAGGCGCTGCCCGGGTTCCACTCGCTCATCCCCGACCTTCCCGGCTTCGGAGTCTCGGCCGACGAACCGTGGCCGACGCTCGTCGAGGTGGCCGACGCCCTCGCCGACCTCGTGCGCGCTCAGGGCGAAGGCGGGCGGGCCCACGTGGTCGGGCTGTCGCTCGGGGGCGTGCTGGGCGTGGTCCTGGCCGCCCGGCATCCGGATGTCGTGCGCAGTGTGTTCGTGACGGGCGCGGCGGTGCGGGGCATTCACGGACTGACGCGTGCCATCGGACTCGCACAACTCCCGATGTGGGGGTCGCGCTCGTACTGGGTAGGGCTCGCCCGCGCGTTCCGGCTGCCCGCCGACTCGGTGGACGAGTTCGTCACCACCGGCCTCGGCATCGATCGGGAATCGGCACGGCGCATGATGCGCGAGGTCTATGACGGCGTGCCCGCTCACGTGCTCGACGGCCTGCGCGGGCTCGGCGCTCCGCTGCTTGCGATCGCCGGGGAACGAGAGCCGCGCGTGGTGCGCGCGGCTCTGCACGACATCGTCGGCCGCGCGCCGCAGGGAACCGCGGCGATCGCCCCGCGCATGCACCACGTGTGGAGTGCCGAGGACCCCGAGCTGTTCCACCGTGTGCTTCGGCATTGGCTCACCCGCGCCGAAGCCTCGCCCGAGCTGTCTCGCGCGTGAGCGACCTCGCCGGTGTTGGTGTCCGGACGGCGCGCAACGTCACTGCGTCACCGAACGAGCGTACCCGCGCCTTCAGGGTCGAAGTTCGGCCTGCCGCGCGGCGACGGCATCCTGTACTCGTGGGAAGAGCGGATGCCCCGGCTCCAGGCCGGTGACGGCTTCGGTGATGGCCGCGGCATCCTGTTCGCGCAGCATCCGCTGCAAGTCGACCGACTGCGCGTCCTCGGAGTCGTCGAACGCGAGCGCCGCGGCCATCGCGTCGACGAGTGCGGCGACACTGAGTCCCCGCTCGGCCGCCTGGGCCGCCGGTCCCACGAAGCGCTCGTGGCGTGAGAGCTTGCGCAGGGGCTGACGTCCGACGCGCCACACCGTGTCGGGCAGTGCCCGGTTGGCGAAGCGCGACAGGATCGTGGCTCGGTAACGAGCCAGTTCCGCGGCGTCGAACTCGTGCTTGGCCTCGAGCAGCGCCGAGGTCTCTTGCAGGGCCGCGCTCACGCGCGCCGCGATGTCGTCGTCGGCGAGGGCCTCCGAGATCGTCTCGACGCCGGCCCGGGCGCCGTAGTATGCCGTCGCGGCATGCCCGGTGTTCACGGTGAAGAGCTTGCGCTCGATGTAGGGCGCCAGGTCGTCGACGAAGTGGGCGCCCGGGATGTTCGGGGTGTCGTCGCCGAACGGGTTCCGCTCGATCGCCCACTCGAAGAACGGCTCGACGGTCACGTCGACGCCGTCGCCGGCGACCTGCGCCGGCACGATCCTGTCGACGGCGGTGTTCGCGAAGACGGCGCGGGAAGCCAGGGCGTCCCAGGCTTGACCCGCCAGGCGAATGATCTCGTCCCGCAGCAGATCGGTGGCACCGATGGCGTTCTCGCACGCCATGATCTGCAGCGGGGGAGACGACGGATCCCGCAGCGCCAGTCCCGACATGATGAGTGGTGCGACGAACTTGAGCACGGTCGGACCCACGGCGGTCGTGACGACGTTGGCTCCCGCGATCTCTTCGATCACCTCGTCGGGCCGCTCGGCGCTGTTGATGGCGCGGAACCCCGTCACGACGATGTCGCGTCCGCCTTCGCCCGCCTCGTGCACCGTGTACTGCGACGCGGCGTTGATCGCGTCGACGAGCGGTGCCGAGACGTCCGAGAACACCAGGTGGTAGCCGCCCTCGTGCAGGAGCAGCCCGACGAAGCCGCGGCCGATGTTACCCGCGCCGAAGTGGACCGCCTTCATCACACGCCCGCGGCGGAGACGAGCGAGTAGAGCTCTTCGGGAGACTGCGCGGCCTTGAGCTTCTCGACCTCGTCCTCCTCGGAGAAGAGGATCGCGATCTGCGACAGGATCTCGAGGTGCTCGTCGCCCTTGCCGGCGATCCCGATCACGAAAGTGACCGGCTCGCCGCCCCAGTCGACGCCACCGTCGTAGCGCACGACCGACAGGGCGGACTCGAGGATGGCGTTCTTGGTCTCATTGGTCCCGTGCGGAATCGCCAGCTCATTGCCCATGTACGTCGAGACGGTCTGCTCGCGCTGCTGCATCGCGTCGAAGTAAGCCCCGGTGACCGCGCCCGCGGCCTCCAGGATGTCGGCGGCCTCCTTCATCGCTTCCTCGCGCGTCGCGCTTCCGGAGTGGATGCGCACCTGCCCGATGCTCAGAACGTCCCGTGTCATGTCTGTCGCCTTTCGTCGATTCCGGATGCCTCTGCCAGGTGCCGCATGCAGTGTCGCGCTGAGGCGGTGGAGCCGGGGGCCTCCCGCCTCCCGGCTCCACCGCTGTCTCAGCTACGCACCATCCTCGTGCTGCGCGCGCACCAGGTCCACGACCTCGTCGTACTTCGGCGAGTTCATGAAGTTGTCGACCGAGATGTGCACCGCGCCTGGCGTCTGCTGCCGCGCACGGTCGGTGAGCTGGTTCTGCGTGATGACCAAGTCGGCCGAGGCATCCAGATTCGCGATCGCCTTGTTGACGACAGTGACGTCCTCGATGCCCGCCTTCTTGATCTTGTTGCGCAGCACGCTCGCGCCCATCGCGGATGAGCCCATGCCCGCGTCGCACGCGAACACGATGTTGCGCACGGTCTTGGTGGTGAGGACCCCGCCGTCGGCGAGTCCCGCGGTCTCCGCCTCCGTCTCCAGCTTGTCGACTGCCTCCTCGGCGTCGCGGAGGGCGGTGCGATCCTTGCCGTCCGAAGCGCGAAGAGCATCCATCGCTGCGGATGACTTGCCCTTGTTGGCCTCGGTCTGGCTGATCGCCGCGCCGAAGGTGTCGGCCTCGGCCAGCAGATCGCGCTTGCGTGAAGCACGCAGGATCACAGCGGTGATGAGGAAGGTCACCACCGCCGCGAGCAGCACCGAGAGGTAGACGACCATCAGGTTGGCGAACCCGCCTGCCGCGGGGCTGGAGGCCGCTGCGGTCACGGCGATGATGCTCCCGGGCGCCGCGGGGAAGGCGAGCCCGCCATTGAGCAGCATGTTCGTCGTCACGCCGGTCGCCCCGCCTGCGATGAGCGCCAGGATCGTCATGGGCTTGCTCAGCGCGTACGGGAAGTAGATCTCGTGGATGCCACCGAAGAACTGGATGATGATGGCGCCGGGCGCGGATGCCTTCGCCGCCCCGATTCCGAAGAACGTGAAGCCGAGGAGAAGGCCGAGCCCCGGGCCGGGGTTCGCCTCGATCAGGAACAGGATGGACTTGCCGGTCTCCGTCGCCTGTTCGATGCCCAATGGCGTGAAGACGCCGTGGTTGATGGCGTTGTTGAGGAAGAGAACCTTCGCCGGCTCGACGATGATCGAGACGAGCGGCAGCAGCCCTGCCGTCACCAGGAATCCGACGGCCAGGCCCAGCACATCGCTGACCCACAGGATCGCCGGGCCGAAGACGAAGAATCCGAGGATGGCCAACAGCATTCCGAGAATGCCGGCCGAGAAGTTGTTCACGAGCATCTCGAAGCCTGGCCGGATCTTGCCGTCCCAGATCTTGTCCATCCATTTGGTCACGAGCGCGGCGAACGGGCCCATGATCATCGCTCCGAGGAACATCGGGATGTTCGTGCCCACGATGACGCCCATCGTCGCGATCGTCGCGACCACACCACCGCGTTCGCCGTAAACCATGCGCCCGCCGGTGTTGGCGATGAGGAGGGGCAGCAGGTAGGTGATCATGGGGCCGACGAGACCGACGAACCTGTTGAATGGGTCGCCGTTCTCGTCGAGGGCGATCTGGGTCATCGCGCCCGGCCAGCTGATGATGTCGGCGTTGCCGAAGCCGCCGAGCAGAGGCGAGACTGGTGTCCACCACCCGAGCCACCCCACCGCGATGAACAGCATGGTGATGAAGCCCCAGGCGATGAACGCCGCGATGTTCGGCATGATCATGCCGGAGAGGAACGTGCCGAAGCGCTGAACGCCTACACGTGCCCGATTCATGCCCGAAGCGGGCTTGGACGCCGTTGTCATTGCTGTGCTCCTTCGTCGGTGGTGTTCGCTGCCGCGAGTGCGGCCCTTCGGGTGGAAGCTTCTTGCGCCGCGGTGCGGGCGGATGTCGCCGAGTCTGCGGCCAGGGCCGCTTCGGCGATGTCGCGAGCGTCCTCGAGCGTGTGCTGCAGCAGGCTCGCGCGGACGTCGGCGAGCGCGGTCGGGGCCATCGAGAGGCTCGTGGCACCCAGGCCGACGAGCACGACGGCCAGCAGCGGATCGGCCGCCGCCTCGCCGCAGATGCCGACGGGCTTGCCGGTGGCCCGGCCCGCATCGCCGACTTCGCCGATGAGTCGCAGGACCGCGGGATGCCACGGATCCTGGAACGTCGCCACCGAACCGAGCAGGCGGTCGGCGGCGAGCGTGTACTGGGTCAGGTCGTTCGTGCCGATCGACGCGAAGTCCGCGTGGGCGAGGATGCGGTCGGCCAGCAGCGCCGACGACGGCACCTCGACCATGACCCCGGCCGTCTTCACGCCGTAGTCGCGCGCGAGGTCCACGAAGTACTGCGTCTCTTCGACGGTCGACACCATCGGCGCCATGACCCAGAGGTCGGCGCTCGTGGCAGCATCGGCTTCGGCGAGGGCGGTGAGCTGTTCGCGCAGGATGTCCTCGCTCGCGCGCAGGGCTCGCAGGCCCCGCAGTCCGAGCGCGGGATTCTCCTCGTGGGCGTCGTTGAGGAACGGCAGCGGCTTGTCGGCGCCGGCATCCAGCACCCGCACCACGACCTTCTTTCCGGGGAAGGCGGCGAGCAGCTTGGTGTACGCCTCGCGCTGCTGCTCGACCGTGGGCGCCTGGTTGGCGCTCAGGAACAGGAACTCGGTGCGGAAGAGCCCGACGCCCTCTGCTCCGAGGGTGACCGCCTCGGCGGCGGCGTCGGCGTTGCCGAGGTTCGCCAGAAGCGGCACGGGCGTGCCGTCCGCCAGCGCTCCGTCGGTCAGGGGAGCGGTCGCCGCGGCGGCGCGGGCTGCGGCCCGGTTCTGTGCGCGCTCGAGTTCGTCTGGCGTCGGATCGGTCGTGACGACGCCGGCCGCGGCATCCACGATCACCATCTGCCCGTCGCGCAGCCCCTTCGCCTCGACCGTGCCCACCACCGCCACGATGGACTTCTCGCGGGCCAGGATCGCGGTGTGCGAGGTCGGCCCGCCTTCGGTCGTGACCAGCGCCAGCACCTTGTCGAGGTCGAGCAGGGCGGTGTCGGCGGGGGCGAGATCCTTTGCCACGAGGACGAACGGATGCCCCGGGTCAGGCACTCCCGGAGCCGCGACTCCGCGCAGTCGGGCGATGACCCGCTGCGCGACGTCGTCGAGGTCGGCGGCTCGCTCGCCGAGGTAGCCGCCCATCGCGCTGAGCTGGTCGCGGAACGATGCGAAGGCGTCGAACACCGCGAACTCGCCGGTCTTGCCCTGCGCCAGGCGCGTGTCGACCTCGTCGGCGAGGCTGGGGTCCTCGGCCATCATCGCCTGCGCCTCGAGCACATCTTGTGCGGCGCCGCCGGCCTGGGCGCCGCGCTGCTCGAGCTCGCGCGCGACAGCGGCGACGGCATCCGTCACGCGTGCCTTCTCGTCATCGACGCTCAGCGTGCTCGGCGCGTCGCTCGGAGGCGGCAGCGGTTCGGCCATGCGGGCCACCGGCCCTTGGGCCACGCCCAATCCGATCCCGACACCTCGAAGCTCTTGAGTCACCTGCTCGGCCATGGTCATGCCGCGTCGTGGTCGGTCGAGAGCAGATCGGCCAGCGTGTCGAGCGTCGCGTCGGCCCCATCGCCGTCGGCGGTGAGGGTCACATAGTCGCCTTGCTCGACGCCCAGCGCGATCACCCCGAGAATGCTGGCCGCGTTGACGGGGCTGCCCGAGTCCTTGGCGATCGTGATCGGGATGCCGGCATCCTTGGCAGCCTGCGCGAACAGCTTCGCCGGCCGCGCGTGCAGCCCGTGCGACGAGCCGATGCGGACCGTGCGGGAAATTGGGGGCATGTCGGGTGGCCTCTCTGTCAGACGTCGTGGCTGTCGGGTTCGGGGGTCGCCGGCACCGGCGCTGCGGCGGGAGGCGGCTCCGCGTCGTGCTCGACCGCGGCGCGCACCAGCGCCAAGGTCCGCGTGCCGTCCAGATCCGTGAAGATGTCGGGCGGGAGCAGCACCACCGTCGTGCCGCGTGGCGCGGCATCCCGTTCGATGCGCTCCAGCGCATGGCCGAGGTGCGGCCCCACGAGGACGACGTCGGCGGCATCGAGATCGATCGGGAGCGACTGCTCGGTGCCGGCGACGGCGATGTAGGCGAGGCCCTGGTCCTGTGCGGCATGCCGCACACGCTGAGCGACGAAGGTGCTCGAGGCACCCGCTCCGCAGACCACCAGGATCCTCATCGACCCGCCTCCTCGTCTGCCCATTCTTGTGAAAGCCCTGGGAGCCGACAACCACGCCTTCTTCCGCAGGGGCGGAAACCGCGCACGGACCGCATGGTTGACTGGCACGGTGACGAGGGCGAGGCAGGACCGGCTTCTCGGCATCCTCGTGCGCGACGGCGAATGGGCTACCGCCGCGACACTGGCCGATGCGCTGGGCGTGACGCCTCGCAGCGTGCGCTCGTACGTCATGGCGCTCAATGCGCGGGTGGCTCCCGGGACCGCCGTCGAGTCGGGGCCGCACGGGTACCGCGCCGGCGCCGAGGCCGCGGCGGCATTGCGCACCGCCGGCGACCCCGGCACCCCGCGCGATCGCCTCCACACTCTCGTGCGGGCGCTGCTGGACTCGTCGGACGGCATCGACGTGTTCGAGACCGCCGATGAGCTGTACGTGTCGCCCGCGACTCTCGACGCCGACCTCGCGCGGGTGCGCGGGCTGCTCGGCGGCACCGAGCTCACTCTCGAACGGTCTGCGTCGCGCGCGCGCCTGCTGGGCACCGAGGGTGCCCAGCGGCGGTTGCTGAGCCGCCTCGCGCATGACGAGATGGATGCCGGATCCTTCGACCTTTCCGCGCTGCGGCGCACGCTCGGCGAGGGCTCGGTGGGCGCCCAGGCGTTCGGCCCCTTCAAGACCGAGCTCGTCGAACGGCTGGGAACGATGGGCTGGTTCGTCAACGAGTTCGGCATCGGCGACGTCGTGATGCACATCGCGATCGCCGCAGACCGCGTTTCGCGCGACCGGCCCCTCGACGCCGTCGCGGCGCCCGTCGACGAGCGCCCCGAGCAGGCCGAGGTGGCCGCCGTCATCGCCGAGCTCGCCGAGCGTCATCTGGGCGTACGCCTCGGCGTCGGCGACCTGCGCCACCTCGCGGTGCTCGTGCTCACGCGGGTCGTCGCCCCCGGTGCCGCACAGGCCGACAGCGCTCGCGAGCACACCCGGGGCCAACTCGAACCGGAGGTGGAGCAAGCCGTGCGCGAGGTTGTCGCGCAGGCGGCCGCGGAGTTCCTCGTCGACATCGTGCACGAGGACTTCCTGCTGCGGCTCGCGCTGCACGTGCAGAACCTGCGGTTGCGCGCGCGGGAGCAGGCGTGGTCGCGCAACCCGCTGACGCGTTCGCTCAAGTCCACATACCCGATGATCTTCGAGGTGGCGGTGTTCATCGCCAACGGCCTGCACCAACGGCTCGACATCCCCCTCCTCGACGACGAGATCGCGTATATCGCGATGCACGTCGGCGGGCGCCTCGAGCGCAGCCGTCGGGCAGACCAGCTGCTCACCGCGACCATCGTGTGCCCCGGCTACTACGAGCTGCACGAGCTGCTGCGCTCGTCGGTCGACCGTTCACTGGGGCAGGCGATCGAGGTGGTCGGCGTCGAGACGCGCGTCGACCCTGATTGGGACTCGATCGACACCGACCTCGTCCTCACCACGATCGACCCGGCCGTGCCGGGCGAGCGGATCGTGCGCATCCAGCCGTTCCTGACCGACACCGACATCGAGCGCGTGCAGGCGGCGGCGAGCCGCATCCGTCGCTCTCGCCGCCTCGCGCGACTGCGCGGCGAACTGGAGCGGTACTTCGAGCCGAGCGGTTTCGTACGCGGTCTGGATCCCGCCCTCGGCGAGGAAGGCGTCATCCGTCTGCTCGGCGAGCGGCTCGTCGCGCAGGGTGTGATCGACGACGACTACGTCGAGCGGACGATCCAGCGCGAGCAGCTGTCGTCGACCGCGTTCACCGACGCGCTCGCGGTTCCGCACGCGCTCGGGATGACGGCATCCCGTACCGCCATCGCCATCGGGATCGCGGAACCGTCGATCCCGTGGGGCGACGGCCGCGTGCAGGTCGTGGCGCTGGTGGCGTTCTCCGAGACCGACCGCGAAGCCTTCCAGACGGTCTTCGAGCAGTTCGTCGAGGTCTTCTCCGAGCGCGAGAGCGTGCAGCGCATCGTGCGTCGCGCGACCGCTTTCCCGGCCTTCCTCGACGAGCTCGTGGCCGTCATCGACGGCTGACCCGCACGTCATCATTGCGGGTGCGCGGCGTCTGCCGTGCCTTCGGGGGTCGCAACACGCGGTGTGGTTGTGGGGATGCCGTGTGTTGCGCCA
Source organism: Microbacterium sp. HD4P20 (assembly GCF_019449275.2). Classification (GTDB taxonomy): domain Bacteria; phylum Actinomycetota; class Actinomycetes; order Actinomycetales; family Microbacteriaceae; genus Microbacterium. The sequence goes on along the minus strand of NZ_JAHZQZ020000001.1, from coordinate 24,497 downwards.
CCTGAGCCCCGGGTGCGGGGGTGGTGGGGTTCTTCGGGGGTCGCAACACGCGGGAACGACTGCGGTGATGCCGCGTGTTGCGCCACCTCGACTCTGGCCGCGAAGACGGCGACGGATGCCGCGGGCAGGGGGTCATCCGCGGGCGAGGCGCTCCTGCAGGCCGAGCTTCACGGCGGGCCACTCGTGGGGAAGGATCGAGAACACCACGGTGTCGCGGAGCGTGCCGTCGGGGCCGAGGCGGTGATTGCGCAGCACGCCGTCCTGCTTGGCGCCGAGCCGGGCGATCGCGGCCCGGGACTGACGGTTGTGCCAGTGCGTGCGAAACTCCACCGCGATGGCGTCGCACGCCTCGAAGGCGTGCGCGAGCAGCAGCAGCTTCGACGCGGTGTTGACCGCGGTGCGCTGCGCCGCGACGCCGATCCAGGTGTGCCCGATCTCGACGTGCCGGTTGGGCTGGTCGATGTTGCAAAAGGTCGTCGTGCCGACAACCTGGCCCGTGTCGAGCCGCCTCACTGCCCACGGGTTCATCGTGCCCTCGTCGCGCCAGGCGAGCCGCTGCGCGATGTCTTGGGCCGCCCCTTCCGAGCGCGGGATCGACGTGTACCAGGCGTGTTCCAGCCCGACGGCCGCGTCGGCGAGATCGGCGGCGTGCTCGGCGGTGAGGGGCTCGACGCGCACGAACGCGTTCTCGAGGGTGACGGGCGTCGTCAGCAGCATCCCTCGAGCCTAGGGCTCACGCGAGCCGCTCATGGCCCGCCTCGCGAACGCACCAGGACGATTCGCATCAAGCGGTGGTTCGCGTGGGCCGATACCGCAAAGCGACCGCCCCCGACCGGAACTCCTGGCGGTGCACGAGCTCGAGCTGGATGCGTTCGCGCAGCCCCGCGAGCAACGTCGGGCCGTGCCCGGCGACGACCGGCTGCACAACGAACTCGTACTCGTCGATGAGTCCCAGATCGGCCAGCGCCAGGGGAAGCGTCACGCCACCCACCCACAGGCCCTCGCCCGGCTCCTCCTTGAGTCGCTGCACCGCCGAACCCACGTCGCCCGGCACCAACTCGGCATTCCAGTCGACCGCGTTCAGGGTGCTCGACACCACGTGCTTCTTGGCCCGGTCGATGGCCTCTGCGAACGGGGTCTCGGACTCATCCATCCAATCGGGCCACGCGCCCGTGGCAGGGCGCCGCCATGCGGACTCCATCATCTCGTAGGTCACCCGGCCGAAGAGCAGGGCGTCGGCTCGCTCCATCTCTGCGGTCCAGTAGCGCATCGACTCCTCGTCGGGCGGCAGCCCCGCCTCGTGATGGCAGCAGCCGTCGAGCGTGACGTTGATCGAGTAGCGAAGTGATCTCATCTCGGTCCTCTCACGAATCCTTCGTCTGCATCTCGGCCTCGACGACCGCTGCGGCCGCGGCCGGATCCTCGGTCGCGACGGTGGCGGCACGCCGTGCCGCGGCGATCGCCCGCTGGCCGGCGGGCAGCCACACCGCAAGCCCTACGACGATGAACGTCATCACGCCGGCGGCGATCAGCAGCACCTCGATCGGCATGACGTCGGCGAGCGGACCGAACACCACCATGCCGACCGGCATCGCGACGGCCATCACGATGCCCACGAACCCGAACACGCGGCCTTGACGCTCGGGCTCCACGGTCTCTTGCAGAAGCGTCATGGACGGCGTCGAGAAGAACGGCACGGCGAGGCCCACCAGGAACATGAAGCCGAAGAAGACCCAGATGTTCGACGACAATCCGAGCCCGATCGACAGCGCACCGAAGACCAGCGACGACACCACGATCAGGCCGACGCGGCTGCGCTTGGCGAAGAACGACGCGACGAGGATGCCGCCGAGCATCATGCCGACGCTGAAGGCGATCTCGAGCACGGCGAGGTTCACGACATCCTGTGACTCGCCCGCCGGGAACGAGCGCACCAGCATGAGCGGCGTGAGGTTGGACGGCGCCACCGTCAGCAGGAAGATGATGGCGAACAGCACCAGCAGCCAGCGGACGAACGCGTGGTGGACGATGTATCGCACGCCGTCGACGAGGTCGGCGAAGTACCCCGTCTGCGTGTCCGCCGCCCGCCGGATCGTGCTCACCGGGATGAACGCCAGGATGCCGATGCCGATCACCGCCGTCACGACATCGATGAAGAAGATCGGGATGAGGGATGCCGCGGTCCCGTCGGACGCGGCCGACGCCCATGCGTACAGGCCACCGGCGGCGGCGGGAGCCAGCAGCATCATTGCGGATTGGATCGAGCCGTTGATGCCGTTGACACGGATCAGGTTGCGCGTCGGCACGATCTGCGGGATCAGTGCCGAGACGGCCGGCATCTGGATGCCCGCACCCATCGAGCGGATGGCCATCGTCGCGAAGATCAGCCACACCGCGTCGTAGCCGTTGATCATGATCACCGCGAGTGCGAGGGTCGTGACGGCGATCGCGGCGTCGGCGCCCATGATGAGGTACTTGCGGTTGTGGCGGTCGGCCCACACACCGCCGAAGATCGACACGATCGCCTGCGGCAGGAATCCGAAGATCGCGGCCAGGGTCATCACCAGACCCGACTGGTATGTGATCGTCAGGTACCAGAACACCGCGTACTGCACGAGCATCGAGCCGAAGAGGGTCACGGTCTGCCCGCTGAGGAACAGCACCACGTTGCGCAGCCAGTGCGGAGGATCCGGTGTCTCGTCAGTGCCGCCCGACGCGACGGCGGGGGCCGGATCATCGCCGGGTGTCGCGTCGGACCCACCCCCGAGCGCGGCGCCCCGGAGCGCGGTTGCGCCGCGTGGCGAGGCCTCCGGAGGAGGTGCCGGGGCCGAGGCATCCGTCTCGTCATGTTCCCGCGCGCCGGTCATCGTCCACTCCTCGTTTCGATGCGGAATCTCCCCCGCGACGTCGCATCGCGATATATCGCGAACGAGACTCTAGCACGGGGCTCGGACACGCGCAGGGTGTCCGAGCCTCCGGTGCTCAGCCGCCGTATTCGGCCAGCAGCGCGTGCGCCCCGTCTGCCAGCTCGGCGATGCGCCCGGCGGCGTCCTCGCGTGAATCGCCCCGCACATCGAGGTACAGCTTGAGCTTGGGCTCAGTGCCGCTCGGCCGCACGATCACGCGGGAGCCGTCGGTCAGCCACAGGCGCAGGACGTCGCCCGGCGGAAGGTCGTCGACGCCGTCGAGCAGGTCGTCCACTCGGTCCACGGCGGCTCCGCCGACGGACTCCGGATGCCGCGACCGCAGCTCCCGCATGATTCGGGCGATCTGCGACACGTCATCGACCCGCACCGACACCTGATCGCTCGCGAACGAGCCGAACGTGTCGTCGAACTCGTGCAGGAGGTCGGCCAGTGTGGCGCCGCGTTCGCGTGCTTCGCACACCATCCCCAGGATTGCCACGGCGGCCGAGATGCCGTCCTTGTCGCGCACCGTCTCGGGATTGACGAGATAGCCGAGCGCCTCTTCGAAGCCGTAGACCATGCCGGGCGCGCGCGAGATCCACTTGAAGCCGGTGAGCGTCGCGTGAAAGCCGAGGCCGTAATGCTCGGCGACGGCCTTGAGCCCGGGCGACGACACCAGCGAGCACGCGAGCGATGCGCCCTCGGTCGCTCCCTGGGCTGCGACTCGTTGCGCGGCGCGCCAGCCCAGGAGCAGGCCGATCTCGTTGCCGCTCAGGCGTCGCCAGCCACCGTTCGCCGTCTCGTCCGGGACCGCGACCGCGAGACGGTCCGCGTCGGGGTCATTCGCGATCACGAGGTCGGCGTCGGCCTCCCGCGCGGCCGCGAAGGCGAGATCCATAGCGCCCGGTTCCTCCGGGTTGGGGAACGCCACAGTCGGGAAGGTGCCATCCGGATCGAGCTGCGGAGTCACCGGAACGGGCGACGGGTAGCCGGCCGCCGCGACGATGCGCGAGAGAGTCTCCCATCCGACGCCGTGCATCGCGGTGTACACCCAGCGCAGCCCAGCGGCGCCCGCCGGAGCAGGGGCGACCTCGACCGTCGCAGCGACGTAGGCGTCCACGACCTCCTCCGTCGCGACCTCGAACCCGAGCGAGCGCGGGAGCGTGCTGATGTCTCCGGCATCCGCCACCGCCTGGATGTGCCGGGCGATCTCGGCGTCGGCGGGAGCGACGATCTGCGAGCCGTCGTCGGCACCGCCCAGGTAGACCTTGTAGCCGTTGTCGTCCGGCGGGTTGTGGCTGGCGGTGACCATGACGCCCGCCGCAGCGCCGAAGTGGCGGACGGCGAAGGCCAGCACGGGGGTGGGCAGCAGACGCGGCAGGAGGATCGCACGAAGCCCCGCACCGGCGAAGATCTCGGCCGAGTCGCGCGCGAACACATCGGAATTGCGACGACCGTCGAATCCGATCACCACCACCGGAGCGTCGTCCAGGATGCCGGGGGACTGGGGCCCCTCCGCCTCCAGGGCCTCGACGCTCGGGGGCTGCACGAGCGCGTGCGCGGTCTCGCCCCGGCCCGCGGCATCCGTCCCGCCTTCGTCGATCGCCGGCAAGCCCGCCCGCTCGCGCACATACGACGCGAGCCCGGCCGCAGCCTGCGCGACCAGCACGCGGTTCATGCGGTTGCTGCCGGCCCCGAGCGCCCCGCGCAGTCCGGCGGTGCCGAAGGCGAGTCGCGCCGAGAACCGGTCGGTCAGCTCGGCCACCGCAGAGTCCTCGCCGGCCTCGGCCGCCGCGAGCAGCTCGCGCAGTTCGGTGCGGGTCTCGCCGTCGGGATCCTGCGCGAGCCATGCCCGCGCCGCCTCGAGGATCGAGTCGGCGCCCGCGGGCACCGAGGCGGGAGCGGGGTCCTGACGTTCAGGGTCGGCCGCCGGCACCTCCGCCCCGTTCACATCGCCCCGATCACGCGAGCGAGCAGCGACGAGATCACCGGCTCGGCCTCGCGGCCGGCCTCGATGACCTCGTGGTGACTGAGCGGAGTGGTCTGGATGCCGGCGGCCATGTTCGTGATGAGTGAGAAGCCGAGCACCTCCATGCCGGCCTGCCGCGCCGCGATGGCCTCGAGCGCCGTCGACATGCCCACGATGTGACCGCCGAAGGACTTCGCCATCCGCACCTCGGCCGGCGTCTCGTACTGGGGACCGCGGAACTGGCAGTACACCCCCTCGTCCAGGCTCGGATCGATCGTGCGCGCGAGGTCGCGCAGCCGCAGGGAGTAGAGGTCGGTCAGGTCGATGAAGGTCGCCCCCTCGAGCGGCGACGCGCCGGTGAGGTTGATGTGGTCGCTGATGAGCACCGGCTGACCCGGAGTCCAGGTGTGCTTGATGCCGCCGGCCCCGTTGGTCAGCACCATCGTGCGCGCACCGGTGGCCGCGGCCGTGCGCACGCTGTGCACGACGCGACGAACCCCGTGCCCCTCGTAGAAGTGGGTACGTGCGCCGATCACCAGCACGCGCCGCCCCTTGGGGGTCACGACGCTGCGCAGCGTGCCGACGTGGCCGGCAAGGGCCGGAGCGCTGAAACCGGTGACCTCGGTCGCGGGGAACGACGCCGTCGTCTCGCCGACGAGCTCGGCGGCCTTCCCCCACCCCGAGCCGAGGGTGAGCGCGATGTCGTGGCGCTCGACGCCGGTGATGCGCGCGATGTCCTGTGCGGCCGCGGCGGCGACCTCGAACGGGTCGGCGGCGGGATCGTCGAGGCGGTTGCCGGTGGTGTCTGACATGCCCCCACTCTAGGAACCCGGCGGCGCGAGGGCCAGCGAGGCGCCGCGAGCTCCAGCGAAGGCCGGCGGGGTCCGGAGACGCCGGTGCTGCCGCACTGTCGTGGCCGCGGCATCCGGCGGTGGAGAATGGAGCACATGTCCTTGAGCTTCGAGACCACGCAGAGCGTTGCCATCATCGGCGGCGGACCCGGAGGATACGAAGCGGCGCTGGCCGCGGCACAGCTCGGAGCGGAGGTGACGGTGGTCGAACGCGCCGGCATCGGCGGCGCGGCCGTGATCACCGACGTGGTGCCGTCCAAGACGCTGATCGCGACAGCCGACGCGGCGGTGGCGATCTCGGGGGCCAGCGATCTGGGCGTGCAGTTGTTCGCCAAGGGCAAGGATGGCAAGCCGCTCAAGCCCGAGATCGCGATCAACCTCAACGCCGTCAACAAGCGGCTGCTCTCGCTCGCTCGGCAGCAGTCCGACGACATGCGGGCCTCGCTCGTCGAGGCGGGCGTTCGCATCATCTCGGGCCACGGACGACTCGAGGGTGACAATGCGGTGGTCGTCTCGACCGGTCCCGGCGGCACCGACTTCGACCGCGTCGAGGCCGACACCCTCGTGGTCTCGACCGGATCGTCGCCGCGGGAGCTTCCGAGCGCCACGCCCGACGGCATCCGCATCCTCACGTGGACGCAGCTGTACGACATGACGGCGATCCCCGAGCACCTCATCGTGGTCGGCTCGGGCGTCACCGGGGCCGAGTTCGCGGGCGCGTACATGAACCTCGGCGCCAAGGTCACGCTCGTCTCCAGTCGCGACCAGGTGCTGCCCGGCGAGGACTCCGACGCCGCGGCCGTGCTCGAGAAGGTGTTCAAGCGCGGCGGCATGACGCTGCTGTCGAAGTCACGGGCCGCGAAGGTCGAGAACGTCGGCGACGGCGTCGTGGTCACCCTCAGCGACGGTCGCACCGTCGAGGGCAGTCACTGCCTCATGGCCGTCGGCTCGGTGCCCAACACCGCCGGCATCGGCCTCGAGCAGGCGGGCGTGCAGATGACCGACTCGGGGCACATCCAGGTCAACCGCGTCGCGCGCACCTCGGTTCCGAACATCTACGCCGCCGGCGATTGCACCACCTTCATCCCGCTCGCCTCGGTCGCCTCGATGCAGGGGCGCACCGCCGTCTTCCATGCGCTCGGCGACGTGGTGATCCCGCTGGAGCACCGCCGCATCGCCTCCAACATCTTCACCGCCCCCGAGATCGCGACGATCGGCTGGCAGGAGAAGGACATCTCGGACGGCCTCATCAACGGCGTCGTGCACAAGCTGCCGCTGGCGGCCAACCCGCGCGCGAAGATGATGGGCATCAAGGACGGCTTCGTCAAGCTCATCGCCCGTCAGGGCAGTGGCACCGTGATCGGCGGGGTCATCGTCGGCCCCCGTGCCTCCGAGCTGATCTACCCGATCGCGATCGCCGTCGAGCGTCGCCTGACCGTCGACCAGGTCTCGCGCGTGTTCGCGGTGTACCCGTCGCTGTCGAGCAGCATCACGGATGCCGCGCGCGCGATGCACGTCGTCGACCACACGGTCTACGGCGGCTGAGCCCGTCGCGGCGCCGGCAGCTCCTCCGCCACCGGCTCCGCGTCGCCAGTCCTGGCTTCGCGTCGCCAGTCCTGGCTTCGCGTCGCCAGTCCTGGCTTCGCGTCTCCAAGTCCCGTCGAGTACGCATGTTCTCGCCGAGAACGCACCCTGCTTGCGTCGACGACATGGTCGCTCGGCGAGAACGTACGGTCTCGGCGGAGAGAGGCGGGGGGAGGCGGGATGGCTGACGGGAGCTGGGCGGCCGCGGCCGAACCAGGCCGCCCTGAGAAACGACCTCAGCTGATGGTGAGCAGCTGGTGGCCCGCTGACACGGTGGCCCCGGGTGCGGCGTTGATGCCGCCGATGACGCCGTCCTTGTGCGCCTGGATCGGCTGCTCCATCTTCATCGCCTCGAGCACGACCACGAGGTCGCCCTTGACGACCTGCTGGCCGTCCTCGACGGCGATCTTGACGATCGTCGCCTGCATGGGCGCCTTGACGGCGTCTCCGGATGCCCCGGCCATGACCGTCGGCGCATGCGAACGGCGTGACGGGGGCACCGCGGCGGGGCGACCGCTCGAGCCGGGCGCCGAGACGACGCGGTCGGGCAGACTCACCTCGAGGCGCTTGCCGGCGACCTCGACGACGACCGTATGACGGTGCTCGGCCGGCTTCGGGGCCTCGAGCTCGCCATCCCACGCGGGGATGTCGTTGACGAACTCGGTCTCGATCCATCGCGTATAGACGCCGAACCGGCCGTGCTCGGCCGTGAAGGCGGGGTCGCGCACGACCTTGCGGTGGAAGGGCAGCACGGTGGGTAGGCCCGCAACCTCGAATTCGTCCAGAGCGCGACGGGCGCGCTCCAGCGCCTCGGCGCGGTCGCGGCCGGTGACGATGATCTTGGCCAGCAGCGAGTCGAACGCTCCGCTCACGCTGTCGCCGGCGGTGACACCGGAATCGAGACGGATGCCGGGACCGCCGAACGTCTTGAACACGTGGATCGGACCGGGCTGGGGGAGGAAACCGCGACCGGGGTCCTCACCGTTGATGCGGAACTCGATCGAGTGCCCGTCGGGGATCGGGTCGTCGTAGCCGAGCTCTTCGCCCTCGGCGATACGGAACTGCTCGCGCACCAGGTCGACGCCGGTGATCTCTTCCGAGACGGGGTGCTCCACCTGCAGGCGCGTGTTCACCTCGAGGAACGAGATCGTGCCGTCGGCGCCGATGAGGAACTCGCAGGTTCCTGCGCCCACGTAGCCCACTTCGCGCAGGATCGCCTTGGACGACTCGTACAGGATGCGGTTTTGCTCCTCACTGAGGAATGGAGCCGGCGCTTCTTCGACGAGCTTCTGGTGGCGGCGCTGCAGCGAGCAGTCGCGCGTCGAGATGACGACGACGTTGCCGGCGGCATCCGCGAGGCACTGCGTCTCGACATGCCGCGGCTTGTCGAGGTACTTCTCGACGAAGCACTCGCCACGCCCGAAGGCGGTGATCGCCTCGCGCGTCGCGGATTCGAACAGCTCGGGCACCTCTTCGAGAGTGCGCGCGACCTTGAGTCCGCGACCGCCGCCGCCGTAGGCGGCCTTGATCGCGATCGGCAGGCCGACCTCCCGCGCGAACGCGACGACTTCGTCGGCGCCCGAGACGGGACCGGGTGTACCCGGGGCGAGCGGAGCGCCCACCTTCTCGGCGACGCTGCGGGCGGTGACCTTGTCGCCGAGTGCCTCGATCGCGGCCGGCGACGGACCGATCCAGACCAGGCCTGCGCCGATCACGGCACGTGCGAAGTCGGCGTTCTCGGCGAGGAAGCCGTAGCCGGGGTGCACGGCGTCGGCGCCCGAGCGGCGAGCGACCGAGAGGATCTTGTCGATCGACAGGTACGTGTCGGCGCTGGTGGAGCCGTCGAGCGCGTACGCCTCGTCGGCGAGACGCGCGTGCAAGGCATCGCGGTCCTGGTCGGCGTACACCGCGACCGATGATTTGCCGGCGTCGCGGGCGGCGCGGATGACGCGGACGGCGATCTCGCCGCGGTTGGCAACGAGAACCTTGGCGATGTGGGGCATGAACGCCAGCCTACCGACGGGTTTGATCGGACTTTTGACCGGTTCGTACAAGAACCGAGCAGAAACGTGGGATTCCTACGACAAGTTCCGCGTGTCGTCGAGTGACGGATCGGTCGTGTTCCACAGCGCCGTCCATTCCACGCCAAGGTCGCGCACGAGGCGTCGGAGGGTCGACACCGACATCCCCACGACCGTGGACGGATCGCCGTCGACCCGGTCGATGAACGCGCCTCCCAGGCTGTCGACGGTGAACGCGCCGGCCACGTGCAGGGGCTCCCCGGACGCGACGTACGCCTCGATCTCGGCATCCGTCACGTCATCGACGAACGAGACGGATGCCGCGGCCGTCGCATGCACCTCGCGCGGGGGCACGCCCGGCTCGAGGCGCACGACGGCGTGTCCCGAGTGCAGCACGCCGGTGCGCCCGCGCATGGCTCGCCACCGGGCGATCGCGTTGTCGGGTGTGTACGGCTTGCCGAGCACCTCGCCGTCGAGCTCGAACATCGAGTCGCCGCCGATCACGATGCCGTTGAAATCGGGGATGTCGTCGGCCAGCCGCGCTGCGACCTCGGAGGCTTTTCGCCGTGCGAGCAGCAGCACGTGCTCGTCGGGGGCAAGCCGTCGTCCCTCCGCGGCCTCGACCGCGGCGATCACGCCCTCCTCGTCGACGTCGGGGGCCACGGTGAAGGGTCGGATGCCGAACTGCCGCAACAGCATCAGCCGGGCGGGCGAGGTCGAGGCGAGGCACACGCGCATGCCCCCAGTATCCCTCCCACCTCGTCCCTCCTCCTCGCGACCATGTCCCTTTCTCCGCGACCATGTCGGTTTCCTCGCCACCATGTGGGTTTGCTCGCGACCATGTCCTTTTCCTCGCGACCATGTGGGTTCTTCCGCGACCATGTGGGTTCTTCCGCGACCATGTGGGTTCTCCCGCGACCATGTGGGGGACATGCTCGGTGCGAAACCGACATGCTCGGCGTGAAACCGACATGCTCGGCGTGAAACCGACATGCTCGGCGCGGAAGGGGGACGAGAGGGAACGGGTCGGGGGAGAGAGAGGGGTGTGCGAGAGTCGGAGGGTGAGTGAACCAGGCGAGACCATCGATCTTGACATCACCGGCGTCGCACACGGCGGGGTGTTCGTCGCCCGACACGAAGGTCGCGTCGTGTTCGTCGCCGACGCGATCCCGGGCGAGCGCGTGCGCGCGCGTCTGACCGACACCGGTAAGAAGTCGTTCTGGCGCGCAGAGACTCTCGAGGTGCTCGATGCCTCGCCGCATCGGCAACCGCACGTGTGGCGCCAGGCCGATGTGGATGTCGCGCCAGAGAAGCGTCCGGGTGGCGCCGATTTCGGCCACATCGCGCTCGCGCACCAGCGGGAGCTCAAACTGCGGGTGCTGCTCGAGGCGCTCGAGCGGTTCGGCGGTATCGCCGCGCCCACCGCGGCCATGGCTGCCGCCGGCCCTGTCCTCTCGGACACGCTCGAGGTCGTCGACCAAGAGACTCCGGACGGGACGCGCTGGCGCACCCGCGTCAGTCTGCACGTCGACGACGAGGGTCGCGTCGGTCCCTATGCGGCCCGCAGCCACCGCGTGATCGAGGTCGACGGTCACCCCCTCGCCACCGTCGAGGTCGAGCAGGCTGCCCTCGCGCTGCGTGGTCACCAGCCGGGACGTATCGATCTCGTCCAGCCCGCCGACGGCCGCGTGCGCATCATCGCCCGGCCGGAGCGACGAGCGGATGCCGCGCGCCACCGTCGTCGCGGCGCACCGGCGAAGTCCGGCCCTGCCCGCACCGCGCCCAAGGCCGAGGTGGTCGTCGAACGCGTCGGCGGCCGGGAGTTCCGCGTGGACGCCGGCGGTTTCTGGCAGGTTCATCGCCTCGCCGCTCATACGCTGACCGCGCTCGTGGCCTCGCGGCTGCGCGGTGATCGGCTCGACGAATCGGCGATCGACCCCGACGCGTGGCATCTCGACCTGTATGGCGGCGTCGGGCTGTTCGCCGCGACGCTGGGCGACCTCGGCGGCCCTTCGACGCGGGTGACGACCGTCGAGTCCGATCCGCGTGCCACCGAGCACGCCGGCGAGAACCTCGCCGAGTGGGTCGGCGCACGCGCCGAGACCGGGCGCGTGGACCGGTGGCTCGCGCGGCTGGATGCCGAAGCATCCGTCAGCGAACGCGAGCGTCTGTCACGGGGAGTCGTCCTGCTCGACCCGCCCCGCTCCGGGGCGGGACGCGAGGTCGTCGAGCGTATCGGCGCCCTTGCGCCGGCGACCGTCGTGTACGTCGCGTGCGACCCGGTCGCGCTCGCGCGCGACCTCTCGACGTTCCGCGACGCCGGCTACGAGGCGGCGTCGGTCGACGCGCTGGATCTCTTCCCGAACTCGCACCACGTGGAGGCCGTCGCCGTCCTCACGCGGCAGGACGCACGTGGCTAGGCTGGCGGCATGACGCGCGTGGCTCTGATCGACGACCATGAGTCCGTGCGGCTCGGTCTCGAGGCGGCGTGCGCGCGTGCGGCGACGAAGGAAGTCGTCTTCTCGGGCAGCACCGTCACGGAGTACCTGAAGTGGCGCGCGTCGTCGTCGTCAGCTCCGGCCGACGTCGTCGTGCTCGACCTCACACTCGGCGACGGCACCACGGTCACCGAGAACGTTCGACGCCTCGTACTCGACGGGTCGAGTGTGATCATCCACAGCGTCGCCGATCGTCCCGCCGCAGTGCGCGAAGCGCTCGCCGCGGGCGCCGCGGGCGTCGTGAGCAAATCGTCGCCCATCGACGACGTGATCGCGGCGATCATGACCGTGGCCAGAGGCGAGCCGCTCAACAACGTGGAGTGGGCCAGTGCGGTCGAGGGCGACCGCGAATTCGCCGACGCACAGCTCTCGGCCCGCGAGCGCGAGGTGTTGCGCCTGTACGCTGCAGGCCTGCCGCTGAAGGTGGTGGCCGACCGACTCGGCGTCGCCTACTCCACGGCCAAGGAGAACATCACCCGCGTGCGCGTCAAGTACGTCGAGGTCGGTCGCCCCGCACCGACCAAGGTCGACCTGCTGCGACGGGCCATGGAAGACGGACTGCTCGCCGAAACCGCCGGGGACTCGGGGGATTTCGCGCGTGGCCGCTGACGGCCAGACCGGTGTGCTCGACACCGCATGGGGCCAGATCCCGCACTCGCGTGAGGCGTCGACAGGGATCGGATCCTTCACACGGTCCCGCGTGGAGCGGATCATCTCCCTCGTCGCCGGCGCCTTCGGCTCGCTCGTGCTCGGAATCCAGGCGTTCCTGACGGCCCTCGGGCCCTCGGACGAGCTTCCCGGCTGGCACGAGGCGCTCATGGCTGCCGTCTTCGGCTCGCTCGCGGTCATGGTGCTGGCATGCGTCATCGGCCGTGGCGTGCGGGTCGCGGCCGGCGCCTTCGCGCTGATCTACGTCCTCGCTCTGGCCGCATGGCCCATCGCCACCGCCGGCATCGAGCCGAGATCGGTCGACGAGCCGTGGATCTGGTACCTCGTCAACATCGCTGCGCTCGCGGCCGTTCTGGCCTTTCCGCTCCCTCTGCAGATCTGCTGGACCATTCTCGCGCCGGTGCTTTTCGGGCTCGTCCGGCTCATGCAGGGCGGATTCGCCAGTGAGTACTGGATCGCCGTCGGCCTCGACGTCTCGTTCGCCCTGATCCTCGGCGGCGTGATCCTCACCCTCGGCTGGCTCTTCCGCTCGATCGCGGCCAACGTCGACGGCACGCGAGCGCGGGCCGTCTCGTCGTATGCGCGCGCGGCAGCAGCGGATGCCGCGGAGCAGGAGCGGGTTGCGGTCGCCGCGCTCATGCACGACAGCGTGCTGGCTGCGTTGATCGCCGCCGAGCGCGCCACGACGCCGCGTGAACGCTCCCTCGCGGCGACGATGGCACGCGAAGCGCTCACCCGTCTGGCCAACACCGAGCACGATGCGCACGAGGGGCCGGACGAGCCCAGCGACGCCGACACTCTCGCGACCGACATCGAAGCCGCGGCCAGGGAATTGGGCGTCGACGTCGATGTGCAGCGCGAGATCTCGCCCGACAGCTCCCAGATTCCCGGAAGAGTGGCGCGCGCCCTCGTGCTGGCGGCGACGCAGGCCATCGCCAATGCCCTCCAGCATGCCGGCGGGGCCGGGCTGGGCGTGGCGCTGCGAAGCTCCGCCGATCGAGTCCGGATCGAGGTGCACGACGCCGGCGAGGGGTTCGACCTCGACGCCGTCCCCGATGACCGGCTCGGGATCCGCGCGTCCATCGTCGCGCGGGTGGCAGCCGTGGGTGGCCAGGCCGACCTCGAGACCGGCCCGCAAGGTACCGTCGTGCGACTGACCTGGTGGGAGACCGCGGCATGATCAGCGTCAAGAACGTGCTGGTGGTCCTCGCCATCGCCTTCACGGCCTACCTCGCGGCCCGCGGACTGTGGTGGACGGGTCCGGTCCCGCAACCCCTGGTCGTCGTGGCCGCGCTCGCCTTGTACCTCGTGACGACGTGGCTCTGCATCTTCTGGGAGCCGGTCGCCGTCGATGACGGCGTGCAGACCGAGGGAAGCGGCATCCGGGGTCCTCGTCCGCTTCCCGCGGTCGCACAGATCCTCGCGCTCGTGGCAGCGGCGATCGTGCCCAGCGCGATTGCGATCGCCGTCGGTCCGGACTCACGGACGGAGTCGTTCGCCACGTGGTACCTCGGCGGGATCGGCGCCCTGATGACCATCGTCATGGTCCGTCGCCGGCCGTGGACGGCATGGGTGGGCATCGCGATGCTGACGGCGGCCTCGATGGCGTGGATGGGGCCGCTGCCCGCGCTGTCTCTCGGACTCGTCGGCTCGGTCGTATGGGTCACGTGCGCGCAGCTGCTCGTGCGTTCCATCGATCGCGCCGCGCGTGACACGGCACGACTGACGATGCTGCAGCGGGCGGCATCCGCTTGGCAGACGTCGCAGGTCGTCCGTCAGCGCGAACGCCGCGTCCAAGTGCAGAAGGCCCTGGTCGTGGCCGGGCCCGTCCTGACTCGCACCGTCGCCCAGGGTGGCGAGCTCACCGACGCGGACCGCCTCGAGGCGAGGATCGCCGAAGGTCGTCTGCGCGACGAGATGCGGGGGCCGCGCCTGCTCGACGACGACGTGCGTGCCGAACTCGAGCGCGCACGCCGGCGCGGCGCCAACGTGACGGTGCTCGACGAGGGCGGACTCGACGACGTCGACGAAGAGACGCTTTCGATCATCCGACTACAGCTCGCCGACACGCTGCGCTCGGCCAGCTCTGACCGCCTGTACATCCGCACGTCGCCCGACGCGCGGATCGCCGTGACGGTCGTCGGACGCTCGACCTCTGTCGGGGCGCCCAGTGACGAGGACGCCGTCGACCTGTGGCAAGAGATCCCACACCCCGATGCGGCCCGGCCCGCCGACGCAGGCCGCCCGGCTGACAAGGGCTGAACGGGCGCGGGCGAGGATCCGATCCCACACAGGCGCATCCCCTATCCAGCAGGGGGAGGGAGAGCCGGACAGGGGACGGGGTCGAAGGAGGCGAGGGGCGGCGAAGCCGCCCGCCCCTCGCCTAGCGAACGGTTACCCGAAAACCGTCCGCGTGGCCGGATCCGGGTAGTCCGCAGAGCGGAGATCGGATCGGCCGAACGCAGAAGCGTTCCAGCGATACAAGTATCACCGGAACGCAAGACCCCCGTCTGTAGGTATTTCGGGGGACAAATCCGGCGGGCCCGCCTTGCCTATCCGCCGAAGCGTCCCCAGCCGAGGTCGCGACGCAGCGGCTGGCGCAGCGAGCGCTGCGAGAGCTCCCACGCACTGCGCGAGCGACGGTCATCGGCGACGGCCTCGGCCGCCTCGCCCGTGTACGCCTCGGTGACCACGGCGATCAGCGCCGCCAGCTCGTCCTCCGTCGGCGAGCCGCTGTGCACGTCGATGGTCACCGGCTCGATGTCGTCGTCGGCGATCGTCATCGTGCCACCTCGCCCACGGCCGCCTCGCACACGCGGAGCGCGCTCACAGCGGGATGTTCCCGTGCTTCTTGGGCGGCAGGCTCGCGCGCTTGCCACGCAGCGCGCGCAGCGCCTTGGCGATCGACACGCGCGTCTGCGCCGGCTCGATGATGCCGTCCAGCTCGCCGCGCTCGGCGGCGAGGAACGGGGATGCCACGTTGTAGGTGTACTCGTTCGCCAGGCGCGTGCGCACCGCCGCGACATCCTCGCCGGCCTCTTCGGCGCGCTTGATCTCACCGCGATACAGGATGTTCACCGCGCCCTGCCCGCCCATCACGGCGATCTCGGCGGTCGGCCACGCGAGGTTGATGTCGGCTCCGAGCTGCTTGGATCCCATCACGATGTACGCCCCGCCGTACGCCTTGCGCAGGATGACCGTCACCAACGGCACAGTCGCCTCCGCGTACGCGTAGAGCAGTTTCGCACCCCGGCGGATCACGCCCGTCCACTCCTGATCGGTGCCGGGAAGGTAGCCCGGCACGTCCACCAGCGTGACGATCGGAATCGAGAAGGCGTCGCAGAACCGTACGAAGCGGCTCGCCTTCTCGCCCGCCTCGATGTTCAGCGTCCCCGCCATCTGCGACGGCTGGTTGGCGATGATGCCGACGCTGCGACCCTCGATGCGGCCGAAACCGATCACGATGTTCGGTGCGAACAGCGGCTGCACCTCGAGGAAGTCCTCGGCGTCGACGATCCCGCGGATCACTTCGTGGATGTCGTAGGGCTGGTTGGGGGAGTCCGGAATGATCGCGTTCAGTGCGCGGTCCGCATCCGTCGTCTCGAACTCGAACTCCGCCTCGTATACCGGCAGTTCGGCCATGTTGTTATCGGGAAGGAAACCGAGCATCGTGCGGACGTAGTCGATCGCGTCGTCTTCGTCCTCGGCGAGGTAGTGCGCGACGCCCGAGCGGGTGTTGTGCGTGTAGGCGCCGCCGAGCTCTTCCATGCCGACGTCCTCGCCGGTGACGGTCTTGATCACGTCGGGACCGGTGACGAACATCTGGCTGGTCTTGTCGACCATCACGACGAAGTCGGTGAGCGCGGGGGAGTACACGGCGCCGCCCGCGGCCGGACCCATGATGATGGAGATCTGCGGGATCACACCGGACGCCTGCGTGTTGAGACGGAAGATCTCACCGTACTTGCCGAGGGCCACGACGCCCTCCTGGATGCGTGCGCCGCCGGAATCCAGGATTCCCACGATCGGGATGCCGGAGCGCAGCGCGAACTCCATCACCTTGATGATCTTCTCGCCGGCGACTTCGCCGAGCGATCCACCGAAGGTCGAGAAGTCCTGCGAATACACCGCGACGGTGCGACCGTGGATCGTGCCGACACCGGTGACGACCGAGTCGCCGTACGGGCGGGAGCGATCCATGCCGAACGCGGTGGTGCGATGCCGCACGTACTCGTCGAGCTCGACGAAGCTGCCCGGGTCGACCAGCTGATCGATGCGCTCGCGGGCGGTGCCCTTGCCCTTCGCGTGCTGCTTCTGCTTCGCGACCGTCTCGGCGTCGAGGACGGCCTCCTGATAGCGGGCGCGGAGGTCGGCGATCTTGCCGGCGGTCGTGAAGAGATCGGGCTGGTCGGTCACGGGTTCCACCCTATCGGCGGGCCCACGGCATCCCTTGGAGGGTTTGCACAAGGGGTCGCGGCATCCGCTGTGCCTATCCCGGCGCGGACGACGTCGATAACGTGGCGTACATGCCGATCCACGAAGCCGGATACCCCTTGACCGCCGCGATCAGCCCTCGCGTGCAGGTCGTCGAGACGACCGAATCCACGAACGCCGACGTCGTGCACCACGTTGTCCAAGAACCCGACGAGTGGCCGCACCTGTCGCTCCTGCTCACGACCGACCAGCGCGCCGGTCGGGGTCGCCTCGACCGCACGTGGGTCACGCCGCCGGGTACGGCGCTGGCCGTGTCGACCGTCGTGCGTGTATCGGGTATTCCGTACGCCTCGCGTGGCTGGATCCCGCTCATCGCGGGTGCGGCCATGACGCGGGCCGTCCGTGCGCAGCTTCCCGACGCCTCGCACACCGCCGCTCTGAAATGGCCCAACGACGTCCTCCTGGATCGCGGCAAGGTGTGCGGGATCCTGGCGGAGGTCGTGCCGGGGCATCCGGATGCCGTCGTCATCGGCACGGGCGTGAACACGCGGATGCCGTTCAGCGATCTTCCCGTCGAGACGGCCACGTCGTTCGAGGCGGTGGGCATCGAGTGCGACGAGGACCGCCTGCTCGCCGACTACCTCGAGGCTCTCGACGAGCAGCTCGGCGCCCTCATCGGCGCGCGCGGCAACGCTGCGGCAGCCGGAGTTCTCGCCGGGATCCAGTCGCTCTGCAGCACGATCGGCAGTGACGTCGCGGTGTCCCTCCCTGATGGCGAGACGCTGCGCGGGCGCGCGAGCCGCATCGACGAGGAGGGCCGGCTGATCGTTCTGCAGCAGGACGAGTTCGAGAGCGCCGTATCGGCCGGCGACGTCGTTCACGTGCGCTGACCGCGCTACTTTTCGGTCGATGAGCGAGAGCGCTTCTCTCCGGTCGTTGAGCGAGCGAAGCGAGACAACACGCGCCCAGCCTCCCGCGCACCCGCTAAGCGTTCGGGTCGTGCTCACTCGCGCCCGGGGGCAGCGGCCGCGCATCGCGGTGCGCGAGGATCTGATTCACTTCGACCTGGTCGACGAGCGCCTCGTGCACAAGACCGATATGCGGGATGTTCTTCAGCCGCATCGGCTGGTCGACGCCGTTGGTGAGCGTGAGTGTGCCGGTACCCCACATCCGCTGCAGGATGCCGCGATGCTCCCGCACCGTGTAGCCCCGCACGTGATGCAGCTCGCGGCGCCGCGATCCGAAGATGCCCGAGCGCTCGAGCACCCGCCGCGTCGTGATCGTGTACACGTGCGACCACCACGCCAGGAATGGCAGCAGCACGAGCAGCAGCACGATGCCCGCGGCGGCGGTGAGCAGCATCCAGTTCTCGAGCGGTGCCGGGAGGTTGTCGTAGAAGTAGCCGCACACGCCCGCGACGGCGATCAGCACCAGAGCCGACCACGTCAGCCGGCGAGCGTGCGAGCGGAAGCGCGCGACGCGCAACTCGGGCGTCGGCGCGCCCGGTGCGGGCGCCAGGGGACGACCCGCGATGCTCGACGGCTGAGTCACTCTCATATTCTGACCCCTCCCACCCCCAAGGCGCGGTTTCGACGCCCGGGTCGACCAGGACTGCTCGCCTCGGCGTGATGCGCGGCGGTGGGGGATGATGGAGAAGTTGACCATCGAGAGGGGAGCGGCATGGCGCTGCGAGTAGGAGTCGTCGGCGGAGGGCAGCTGGCCCGCATGATGATCGCGCCGGCTGTCGAACTCGGGATCGAGTTGCGCGTACTCGCGGAGGAGGACGGGATGTCGGCATCCCTCGCTGCCACCGCTGTGGGCGACTACCGCGACGCCGAGACCGTGCTCGCCTTCGCACGCGATGTCGACGTGGTCACGTTCGATCACGAGCACGTGCCGCAGGCCGTGCTCACCGCCCTGGTCGACGCAGGCGTCGCGGTGCACCCAGGACCTCACGCGCTGCGGTTCGCGCAGGACAAGCTCGTGATGCGAGCCCGCCTGCAGGAACTCGGGATGCCGCAGCCGGACTGGGCCGCCGTCACCGATGCCGAGCAGTTGCAGGCATTCCTCGACGAGCACGGCGGCCGCGCCGTCGTCAAGACGCCGCGCGGCGGCTACGACGGCAAGGGCGTGCGCGTCGTCTCGGCCGGAACCGAGGCCGACGACTGGTTCGCGACGCTGGCCGAGGACGCGCACGGCGGGGCCCTTCTGGTCGAGGAGCTCGTGGACTTCAGCCGGGAGCTCGCGCAGCAGGTCGCGCGGCGTCCCTCCGGAGCAGTGAGAGCGTATCCGGTCGTCGAGACCGTGCAGCGGGAAGGGGTGTGCGCCGAGGTCATCGCCCCCGCGCCGCATTCCGGTGGCCGTTTGCAAGAGGTCGCCGCGCGGATCGGGATCACGATCGCCGAGGGGCTGGACGTGACCGGGATGCTGGCGGTCGAGCTGTTCGAGACCACCGACGAGCGCCTGCTCGTCAACGAACTGGCGATGCGGCCACACAACAGCGGGCACTGGAGTCAGGACGGCGCGGTGACCAGTCAGTTCGAGCAGCACCTGCGCGCCGTCCTGGACTTGCCGCTCGGCGACCCGTCGCCCCTGTCGGAGTGGGCCGTCATGGTGAACATCCTCGGTGGGCCGGCCGAGGGCTCACTTGACGAGCGGTTCGATGCCGCGATGACCGATCATCCGGCCGCCAAGATCCACACGTATGGCAAGGCGCCGCGACCCGGTCGCAAGGTGGGGCACGTGAACGTCGTGGGAGACGACCTGGACGACGTCGCGTACGAGGCCCGCGCCGCGGCATCCTTCTTCGTCGACTGAGCCGCGCCGTTGCGGGGTTCTTCCAGGCATGCGCCCTAGCCTTGACGGGTGACTGGGCACCTGCATTCTGCTGACGCGCCGCTGGTCGGCGTTGTGATGGGCTCCGACTCGGACTGGCGGGTCATGAGCGACGCCTCGCAGGCGCTGACCGACTTCGGCATTCCGCACGAGGTTGAGGTCGTCTCGGCCCATCGCACCCCCGACAAGCTCATGCGCTACGGCCGCGAGGCGCGAGGCCGGGGGCTGCAGGCGATCATCGCGGGTGCCGGTGGCGCAGCGCACCTGCCCGGCATGCTGGCATCCGTCACCGCTCTTCCCGTGATCGGGGTGCCGGTGCAGCTGGCCACCCTCGACGGGCTGGACTCGTTGCTGAGCATCGTGCAGATGCCCGCCGGCATCCCCGTCGCCACGGTCTCGATCAATGGCGCGAAGAACGCCGGACTGCTCGCCGCACGGATCCTCGGCGCCTCAGATCCGGCGGTCGCCGACCGCGTCGAGGAGTACGCGCGCACGCTCGAGGGGCAGGTCGAAGAGAAGAACCGGCGGCTCAAGGAGTCGCTGTGAGCGTCATGAGTCCGCCGCGAACCTCCGCCGGGCGAAGGGCTGCCGTCGTCGAGGAACGCCCGATGCGGCATCCGGATGCCTCGTCCCGAGCCGTCATGACCAAGCGCGGGTGGTGGCTCGTGCTGCTGAACTTCTTGATGCCCGGGTCGGCGCAGGCCCTCGCCGGCAACCGGCGGTTGGGTCGGATCGGACTCGGATCGACGCTGCTGCTGTGGACGCTGGTCATCATCGCCGGGCTGTTTGCACTGCTCGCGCCGACCGCGGGACTGAGTATCGTGACCGGGGCATGGATCCCCGACTTCCTCGCGCTGCTGCGGCCTTTGCCGTTACTCATCGCGCAGGGGCTCTTGATCGCGTACGCCGTGCTGTGGATCGTCCTCACCGTCGACACGCTGCGCCTGGTGCGTCTCGTCAAGACCGCGCCGGCGGCGCGCTTCGGCATCGCGGGGCTCGCCGTCGCGCTGCTGGTGGTCGCGAGCGGGAGCGCCGCCTACGCAGCCAACGTGGCCGGCACGACACGCGACACGCTCGGCGCGATCTTCCAGGCGACCGGTCCTGTCGTGGAACCGTCGGACGGGTACTACAACATCCTGCTGCTCGGTGCCGACAGCGGCGAAGGCCGGGATTCGATGAGGTTCGACAGCATCTCGGTCGTGTCGGTCAACGCCGAGACGGGCGCGACCACGATCACCGGCATCCCGCGTGACATGCCGCACTTCCCGTTCGCGCCTGGTCCCATGCAGGACCGCTACCCGAACGGCCATGAGGGGCATGCCGACCCCAGCTGCGGGTGGGGGAGCGGCATCAATCAGCTGCGCACCGAGGTAGAGGTGTGTCAGGACGGCAACGCGCTGTATCCGGATGCGACCGCCAGCGGCTCCGCG
Organism: Microbacterium sp. HD4P20; assembly: GCF_019449275.2. GTDB lineage: Bacteria > Actinomycetota > Actinomycetes > Actinomycetales > Microbacteriaceae > Microbacterium. The sequence goes on along the minus strand of NZ_JAHZQZ020000001.1, from coordinate 3,300 downwards.
CCGGCCATCGAAGCGACCAAGGACGCGGCCGAAGGGATCCTCGGCATCGAGATCCCGTACTACGTCTTCATCGACATGCACGGCTTCGCGTCGCTGATCGACGCGCTGGGAGGGGTCGAGATCGACGTCGCCGAGCGCCTGCCCAAGGGCGGCGGTCCGGCGTACGCCGGTCAGCCAGTGGACGAGTGGGCCATCGGGTGGATCGAGGCGGGTCCGCAGCACATGGACGGTGACACCGCCCAGTGGTACGCCCGGTCGCGCTACACGACGGACGACTTCGACCGCATGGAGCGCCAGCGCATCCTGCAGCAGGCGATGCTCGCCCAGTTCACGCCGCAGACGGTGCTGACGAGGTTCCAAGAGATCGCGGCTGCCGGGTCCGACATCGTGCAGACCGACCTGCCGCAGTCGCTCGTACCGTTCCTCGCCGACCTTGCGCTGAAGGCGCGGGAAGAGCCGGTTACGACGCTCGAACTGACGCCCAAGGGCGGGATCGACGAGTTCAACCCCGACTACGCGTACATCCAGGAATTGGTGCACGACGCCCTGCACCCGCCCACGCCGACCCCCGAGCCGGAGGGCTGACGTGGTCGCGACCCTGCGTGTCGTGCTCGATCAGGTCGTGGCGCCCACGGATCGGCCACTGGCCGAGGCATCGCGCGAGCTTGCCCGCGCGCTGGTGGCCGGCGCCCCGTCGGGGTGCGAGGTCGAGGCCATCGCGCCCTCCGGAGGCGAAGACGTCGCTCAGCTGGTGCCTGGGCTCGCCGGTGTACGGCGCGCGGCGCTCGCGCGGCGTGAGCTGTCGGGCGCCCTCCAGTTCGGGCTGGCGACCGGACTCGGCGCCGGCCTGATCCACTCGCCGTCGCTGTTCGCCCCACTCGTCAAGCACGACCGCGTGCACAACAACGATCAGACGGTCGTGACCGTATGGGATCTGCGGCCTTGGGAGGCGCCAGCCGAGCTGCCGAGGGCCGTCGTCGCCTGGCAGAAGGCGATGCTGCGGCGGGCCGTCAAGTACGCAGACGCCGTCGTGGTCCCCACGCATTCGCTCGCGTCGCGGCTGGTCGAGATCGCGCCGCAGCTCCGCGACCGGACACGGGTGATCGCCGGGGCGTCGCCGCTCGGGTTCTCGGTTCCGTCGGACGAGATCGGGCGCCGTCGGGCGCTGGATCTGCCCGAGGGCTTCATTCTGCTTTCGGGAGGGCCGCGGAGTTCGGAGGGATTGGATGCCGGACTTGCTGCGGTTGCGGCATCCGGTGTGGATCTTCCCGTCGTCGTGATCGACGTCGAAGAGGGGCACGAGCCCGCCGTCGTCGAGCTCGCGTCGGCGGCGGGGCTGCCGGAGCGGCGCATGCACGTGCGCGGATCGTTGGATGCTGCGGACCGCGGAGCGGTTTTCGGTGGCGCGGTGGCGTTCGTGGCGCCGTCGCGGCGCGCGGCGTTCCCGTGGCGCGTTGTGGACGCTCTCACCTTGGGTGTGCCCGTTGTGGCCGCTTCCTCGGCGATACACGACGAGGTCGTGGTCGACGGGGGAGTGCTGGTGTCGGGCGCGGATGCCGCGGAGGTGGCGGCAGCGATGGGCGAAGCGCTCGCCAGGGGATTGGGGTCTACCTCTGCCGCTGAGCGGCTCGGGGTGCTGGCGGGCGACCGTGGGCGATCGTTCTCGTGGAGTGGAGCCGCGGACAAGGTCTGGATGCTGCACGCGGAGCTCTAGGAGTTCTCCGAGATTCGCTCAAAAGTGGCGTGTCGCGATTGCGCATGCGGGACTGGCTTGTCATCATTCGCCACTTCCGTCACACTGTTCACATGGCGGGGGCTCGGCGAATCGGCACAGGTGCGCGAAGAACATCGATCGTTGCTGCCGTCGTTGCAGCATTGGCACTTGTCGTCGGCGCGATCGCGCCGGCTGCAGCGATCGCATCCAGTCGGATCGCCGCAAGCTCGGCCGCCACTGGCGCTCGAGTCGTACCGGCGGCAGACCTCACGAAGTTCCAGCCTGGCAACATCATCAGCGACGCAGTGTTCTTCCACAAGAACTCGATGAATGAGGGTCAGATCCAGGCATTCCTGGAAGCGAAGGTGCCATCCTGCCGATCTGGCTACACCTGTCTGAGGGACTCATACGACACGTCACGCGTTACCAACTCAGACGCGATGTGCGACGCGTACGCCGGAGGGTCACGCGAGCGCGCGTCGACGATCATCTTCAAAGTCGCGCAAGCATGTGGGATCAACCCTCAAGTTCTGCTCGTGATGCTGGAGAAAGAGCAGAGCTTGATCACCCATACATGGCCCAGCGACTGGCGATTCGAGCGCGCCATGGGCCAGGGATGTCCAGATACTGCTGACTGCAATGCGCGGTATCACGGCTTCTTTAACCAGGTCCTTGGTGCGGCGTGGCAGATGAAGCGGTATGCCAATCCGCCCGGCACGAGTCAGTACTTCACCTGGTACGCGCCGGGGAGGACATGGAACGTTCTTTGGCACCCGCCGTTTCTGGTCGACGGCCGGTGGGTTGACCAATGTGGGTCGGCGCCCGTCTACATTCAGAATCAGGCGACGGCGAATCTCTACTACTACACCCCCTACCAGCCGAACAAGGCCGCCATCGCCGCGGGCTACGGTAGTTCAAGCGACCGATGCGCGTCGTATGGCAATCGCAACTTCTTCCACTTCTTTGTCGACTGGTTCGGTTCGACGCAGCATGTGGCGACAGATACCCCATTTGTGGATGTGTCGTCGGTGTCGTCGTCGCCGGTGTTCAACGTGTTCGCGAGGGACATCGTCTGGTTGTCGTCGTCGGGGATCTCGACTGGTTGGGCGCTTCCTGATGGGGCGAAGGAATTTCGTCCGGGCGCGGCGGTGACGCGTGATGTGATGGCGGCGTTCTTGTATCGGCTCGCAGGACAGCCGCAGTACACGCCGCCGGCTGTGTCGCCGTTCGCTGATGTGCCCGCGACCTACACGTTCTACAAAGAGATCGCATGGCTGGCCTCCACGGGGATCAGTGGTGGCTGGGAGGTGGGTGACTCGCTGGAGTATCGTCCGGGCGCGTCGGTCACCCGTGACGTCATGGCCGCGTTCCTCTATCGGATGGCCGGTGAGCCGTCTTTCGTCGCGCCGACAGTCTCGCCGTTCACGGACGTCGCGGTGGACAACGTCTTCTACGAGGAAATCGCATGGATGGCCTCTACGGGGATCAGCGCTGGCTGGACCGTCGACGGTGTGGTGGAGTATCGGCCAGGGGGCGTGGTCACACGTGACGTGATGTCGGCATTCCTGCACCGACTCCACGCCTAC
>NZ_JAHZQZ020000022.1 GCF_019449275.2 Microbacterium sp. HD4P20 | reverse complement strand
GGTCACATCCACCGAGTAGGTGATCGTGGCAGTCTGCCCCACCGCGAGATCACCCGTCCAGGTCAGGGTGTTCCCCGCCCGGGCCACGGTGCCGCTGCTGGCGGCCGCGTCACCGTTCCAGGTCGCATCATCCAGCACCCCCGACAGGTCGTCGGTGACCACCGCGTCGGTGACCGCACCCTCACCACGCTGGGTGACGGTGACCGTGTACGTCACCGTGTCACCGGCACGCACGGTGGCCCCGGATGCCGGGTCCGCGGTCTTGGCGTAGACATACCCGCCGGTCTTGTGGATGGTGCGGCACTCCTCGGTGCCATCCTCCGCCGTCACACAATCGCCGGCTTCGGACGGCGTGGTCACGACATTGGCGAGGGTGGTGTTACCAGCCCCGGTCACCGTCACCGAATAGGTGATCGTCACCTCATCACCCGGCGCCAGGTCACCGGCCCACGACAGCGTCGGTCCCTCGACGGTCGCCGTACCGGCAGTGGCCGCGACATCCCCGTTGTAGGACGCGTCATCCAGGACGTCCGTCAGGTCATCCACCACGGATGCCGCGACCCCGGCGGGACCGACCTGCGTGACGGTGACCGTGTAGGTGATGGTGTCACCGGCCTGCACGTCACTGTTGTGGATCGGGTCGGCCATCTTCGCGTAGGTGAACCGGCCCGTCTCATGCGTGGTCGTGCACTCCGGGTTCCCGTCCGCCGCCGGCACACACTCACCGTCCTCACCCGGCAACACCACGTTGGTCAGTGTCATGTCACCCTCACCGGTCACCGTCACCGTGTAGGTGACCGTCACCGCCGCACCCACCGCAAGATCACCGGACCATTCGATGGTCTCAGCATCCGCGTCGAACGAGGCCTCGCCCGCACTGGCGACCAGGGTGTCGTCCCAGGTCGCATCATCCAGCACCGCCGACAGATCATCATCGAACGACGCATCCGTCACCGCCCCCGGACCACGCTGCGCGACCGTCACGGTGTAGGTGATGGTCTCACCCACCGCGACATCGCTGCCGGGTGCGGCGACCGAGGTCTTGGCCACCGTGTAGTCACCGGTCAGGTGGGTCGTGGTGCAACCCGCCTCGTCGAGGCAGCCGTCGCTGGTGACCACGTTGGCCAGGCTCATATCACCCGCACCGGTCACCGTGACCGAATACGTCACCGTCACCACGGCATCCACCGCCAGATCACCCGACCACGACACCGTCGGCTCCGCGTAATCCGCCGACCCGCCACTTTCGGCCAGGTCATCGTTCCAGGTCGCGTCATCCAGCACCGCCGTCAGGTCATCGGCGAACGACGCATCCTCCACCGGCCCCGCACCGATCTGCGACACCGTCACGGTGTACTCGATGACCTCCCCGACCTGCACATCGCTGCCCGAGGCGGGGTCAGAGGTCTTCACCGTCTCGTAACGACCGGTCTGATGCTCGGTCTCACAATCAGCAGCCGCCTCACAACCCGGAGACTGCACCGTGTTCCCGATCAACGTGTCACCAGCAGCGGTCACCGTCACCGAATACGTCACCGTCGCCACATCACCCGGACCCAGATCACCCGTCCACGAGATCACCCCATCGACATACGTGAACGTCCCGTCCGAGGCGACGATGTCATCGTTGAACGTCGCATCATCCAACACCCCGGTGAGGTCGTCGTTGAAGAACTGCGCCACCACACGACCCTGACCCGACTGCGTCACCGTCACCGTGTACTCGATCACATCACCAACCTGCACATCGGAACCCGACGCCGGATCCGACGTCTTCACCGTCGTGTAGGAGGCCGTGTAATGCTCGGTCTCACACACCTCCACCGACGCACAGCCATCACTGGTTACGACATTGTGCAGGTGGGTGTCACCCTCACCCGTGACCGTGACGGAGTACGTGATCGTCACGACCTCGTCCACCGCCAGATCACCCGACCACGACAACACCTGCGTGGCCGCATCGAAACCGACCGTGCCAGCCGACGCGGTCAGCTCGTCGTCCCAGGTGGCATCATCCAGCACATCGCTCAGGTCATCGACCAGCGACGCACCCTCGTACTCGGCCTCACCCACCTGCGACACCGTCACGGTGTACTCGATCGTGCCACCCTCATCGACATTCGACCCATCAGCCGGGTCGGACGACTTCACCACGGTGAAATCCGCAATCGGGTGCTCCGTTGCACAGCTCTCGGCGGTGATACAGCCGGGGCTGGTCACCTGATTGCTCAGGAGGTAGTCGCCGTCGGCATCCAGGCCCGCGCTGTCCTTGAGCGTGACCGAGTACGTGATCGTCGCGACTTCCCCGACGGGAATCGTGCCCGTCCATGAGATCACCCCGTCGGTGACGTCCACCGTGCCCAGCGACGCGCTGATGTCGCCGTTGTAGACAGCGTCATCCGAGATGTTCTCGAGCGAGTCGCCGAACTGGGCGATTGCGGGAGCGTCACCTTCCTGGGTCACCGTCACCGTGTACGTCACCGTTTCACCCGGACGCACCGTCTCCCCCTCGGCGGGGTCGGACGACTTCACCGTCGTGTAGTTCACAACCTGGACACCCGCCGGGTCGCAGAGGATCGTCGGCGCCTCAGCATCCGGCGGGGTCGCCGCCGTGCCGCACGCCGTGTTGACCACGTTGCCGCCGCCGGTCATCGTGGCGGTGAACTCGTGCACCTGCTGCTCGCCTCGGGCGAGCGACGCCACCGTGAACGAACCCTCGGGGAACAGGCTGTCGGTGATCTCCAGATCGGTCAGCGTGCCCTGCCCGATGTTCTCCACGACGATGCGGTACGGCACCTCGTCGCCGACGCGATACGTCGGGAAATCGGCGGTCGTGTTCGCGTCGTGCCACTCGCCATCGGCATCCTGCACGTACTTCTTCAGGTCGACGGCGTAGCAGTTCGCGATCTCGGTGACCGCGGACGACAGCATCGGCAGCGCCGAGTGCTCCGCCCACGAACCGGCCGAGTTCACGAGGATCTGACCCGGCTTGTTGTCACCCGCCGCGGGCTCCTGACAGCTGGTGCCGGCAGGCGTCGTGAAGTCGATGCGGATCGTCTGGCTCGCTCCCGGAGCGAGCTCCGGGCCGATGACCCTGATCGCGGTCGGGTTCTCGACCGGAGTCGTCGACCAGTCCACGGTGTTCCCTGCGACCGAACCCGGCGTGCCTCCGTTGGAGGCGTCCCGTGGGTCAGAGCTCAGCGAGGCCAGCGGCGCCGTCGTGTAGTACACCGTCGAGCCCGCGGGGGCGACGACATCGGTCACCGCGTAGGTGCCGTCGATGTTGGTCCCGCGGCCGTCGCCGACGGCGGGCAGGATGTCGATGGTGTCGGTGAAGTCGCTGGACTCGGGGTCCTGCGAGTTGATCGTCAGCACCCACGAGGAACTGTCACCGTCGAACGAGAGCACGTTCGCCGCGGCGGCCTTTCCGAAGACGGTGGCCGATGCGCTGGGCACCGTGACCGTCGCCGTCGCCGTGCGGCCCGGGGTGTTCGCCGGGCGGTTGTCGCCGACCGTGTTGATCACGGCGGTGTTCGTGAGCCTCGTTCCGGGTGCAATAACGCTGTCGGCCGGCCGCTGCGCCTGGTACCTGATCGTCTGGAACACGTTCGGGGCGACCCCGGCGAACGTCCATGTGATGGTTCGTCCATCGGGGCTCACACTCGTCGGCTCGGGATCGCCCGTGCCGGGAACGTAGACCATCCCTTCCGGCAGCGTGTCGACCACGTCGAACGTCGCCGGCGGCGGGCTCGTCACGAGATTCTGCGCCTGCGCGCGGAGCGTGTACGTCACCGGGACGCCGGGCTCGGCGGTGGTGTCGGAGACGACCTTCTCGATCAGACCCTGAGCACCCTGCAGGCGGTACGCGTCGCGAAAACCGTTCGTGTTCGGACCATAGGTGCTGCCCGGAATGACGGTGCCACCGCCCACGGTGCTGAGATTGACCCAGTTGTTCAGCGTCGGATACTCCGGGAATCCGGTGGCGACGTCGTATGGGGCGTTGAACGTTCCGACGGTCCAGCCCTCTCCCGAGGTGGGGGCTGCCGGATCGATGTGCCCGAAGGCGCGGAGGAACGTGTGGGCGGACGTGTCGACGGCCGGGTTCCACGTCATCTTCACAGCGGTCACGCCCGCCGGAAGGTCCATCAGGATGTCGGTGCTGATGCGAGGGTCGGTGAGCGAAGTTCCGGGCGCCGGAGTGGTCTCGATCCACATCGCGCTCGGCGCTGCCTGTCCACACGTCTCGGTCTTCGTGTCCAGCACCTGCGTCGTGTAGAAGAACCGCGCCGTCTCGTAGTTCTCGTAGCCGTCGAGGCCGCCGCCGTTCCAGCCGCCACCCTCGAACGAGGTCGGGACGAACGCCGGGTTCTGGTTCATCGTGCAGAGGCCCGCCAGCTGCGCCCCACCGGGGCCGCTGTATCCGTTCCACACGAGGCTGTTCGCCTGGTGGTAGAGCGGGATCGGCCCGACATTTCCGGCGGCGACCTGCTCGTCCCAGTTCTCTTCGGTGATCCCGGGTTGCGGCATGACCGCGTCCAGGCTTGTGCCGGGGCTCACCCACAGGTTGGCATCCCACGTTGTCCGTGAGTTCGCCGGCGATCCGATCCAGTGGTTGCTGAATCCGCCGGGCGGGGTGAGCGTGGCGCTCGAGACGTTGTTCTCTGCGTTGCCGTCAGGCTCCGAGACACCGTCGTCGAAGACGAACGCGCCGGGCGACGCGGTGAACGTGTACGTGGTGATGGCCGTCACAGCTGCGGGAATGCTGAACTGCACGGTGCCCGAGGCGACGTAGACGCCGTTGCCGGGGAGCGGCTGACCCATGCTGTCGTTGACCGGCGCGTTGACCAGCGTGTAATCGAGATCCGAGAGCGAGACCGTGTACGTGGTGCCGGCGCCGCTCACGCTGCACGTCGGGAAGTTGGTGCGGTCCTCCTCCGCCGGGTCGGAGAAGGGCTGGCCGGTCGACCGCGACTGGGTGGTGATCGGCACGCACGCCTCCCACGCGAGACCATTGGTCGCGCCGGCGATGTTGGCACTGATGCTCACGGGGAACGAGTAGCTCTCGGGCCCGGGTCGGCTTCCGGCGTCGAGGATGAGCGAATAGTTCATCTGCAAGAACGGACGGTTGCCCCCGAGACGGCTGGCATCGGCGAAACCCTGGTTCGCTTGGCCGGGAGCTTGGACGAGGGACAGGTCCATGCCGTGCACGTACGTGATCGGCAGCGGACCGGGGTCGGCGGGGCCGGCTTCGGCCACGGCGGTGTCGGAGGTCGCAGTGCCGACGACGGTGAGGTCGCCGCCCTCCGTGGAGGTGGCGCGCACCGGGGTCTGGATGACCGAGGCGGTGCCCTCGATGATGGTGCCGAGGTTGCACAGCAGGACCGTGCCGTCGTCCGAGATCTCGGAGACGGGCGTCACGTCGCTCGTCTTGCACACCTGCGGGATGCTCGTGAAGGCGCCGTTGCCGACCGTCAGAGTGGCGCGAACGTTCTCGACCGGCTCGTTCGAGTACGGGTCCTCACTGTCGTTGGTGTTCACGTGGAACTCCGCCGTCACCGGCTGCCCGAACGGCGCCTCGGTCGGCGTCGGATCGCCGGCCCAGTTGGCGGTGATCTCATGCACCGACAGCGGCGCGGCCTGGGCGGCAGCCACCGGGAGCAGCGACAGGATCAGCGCGGCGACTCCGGTGAACGCCGCGGCCGTTGCGCGCCGGCGTCCTGGTGGCCTGCGGCGCGCACCAGCTGTCGAGACCGAATTTCCGAGCTTCAGCAGACGACTCAAGATTCCCCCTTGGAAACGTCACAGGGTCGACGCCGACTGACGCTTCCCCCCCTGTCAACGTTCCTAGCAGGCTCTCAGGTCACTCTCAGAAACTTCACCCTCACCTTCACCCCGCCCGCCAGCACCCCACGACGTGGTCGTCGACCATGCCGGAGGACTGCATCAGGGCATACATCGTCGTCGATCCGACGAAGCGGAATCCGCGCTTGCGCAGCGCCTTGCTCATCGCGTCGGATTCCGCCGTGGTCGCGGGGACGTCGGCGAACGATGCCGGGCGGACGTGGGATGCCGGAGCAAAGGACCACATGAAGGCGTCGAGCTCTCCGGGCTCGAGCTCGAGGACGAGCCGGGCATTGGAGATCGTCGCGAGGATCTTTGCGCGGTTGCGGATGATCCCGGCATCCGTCATCAGCCGTTCGACGTCGGTGTCGCCGAACCGGGCCACGACCTCCGGCTCGAACCCCGCGAACACCTCGCGAAAACGGGGACGCTTGCGCAGGATCGTGATCCACGACAGCCCGGCCTGGAACCCCTCGAGACTCATCTTCTCGAAGAGCGCGCGGTCTCCGTGCAGCGGCCGGCCCCACTCCTCATCGTGGTACCGCGCGTACTCGGCGTCGCCGCCGACCCACGCACAGCGCACGACCCCGTCCGCGCCCGTCTGCAAGCTCACGGCGCCAGCCTAGGACCGCCCGCCGACGTCGTCCTCACGGAATGAGACGCGAGTCCCGCAGGCTCTGGAAGATCTGCAGGAACATCTGCTCACTCTCGACGTACTCGTGGAAACCCGCCCGCCGGGATTTCGACGTGTCTGCGATGACGTCGTAGTCCCACCCGAAGACGAAATCGCCGAACTGCCATGATGAGACGCTCTCGTACGGCGTGGCGATGAGGCCGTGCCGCTGGACCATGGCATCCCAGACGTCCTCCTTGTCGGCCATCACATCGGCCAGCTGCATCGGTAGCGGCGGCGCGACGTCGAGTTCGAAGAATGCCGCGATCTTCGGCCACATCGAGGACCACCGGAACATGTCGCCGTTCGTGATGTTGTACGCCTGATTCCGGCCGGCCGGATCGGTCGCGGCCCAGACGGTGGCCTTGGCAAGGAGATCCGCGTCGGTCATCTCGATGAGGCTCCCATACGCGCCGGGCTTGCCCGGAAAGCGGAACGGGATACCGAGTTCCTTGCTGATCGATGCGTAGACGGCGATGACCATCGCGAGGTTCATCGGGTTTCCCAGGCCCACGCCCGCGACCACCGACGGCCTCAGCGCGGACCACGACCACGGCAGGCCGTCCTGGCGTCGTTCGAGGAAACGCTGCTGCTCCACGTTGAACTCCGGGGGCATGTGGGGTGGATCGTCCTCCTTGGCTGGGGTCGCGAACGGGCCGAGGTGCGCTCCATAGACCTTGTAACCCTGCATGAGGCTGATGTGCTCGAGCGTCGGCATGCGGGGCTCGATCGCATCGACGACATTTGTGAGCATCGCGAGGTTGGGTCCCACCAGTTCGCTCCACGTCGGTCGGTCCTGATACGCGGCGTAGAACACGTGGGTCACATCGTGCAGCGGCGCGAGGGCCGTAACGGTATCGCCCGGATCGAGGAGATCGACCGCGATGTGGCGGAGTCGATCTGCGGCCTCGCCACCGCGTCGGGACAGCCCGATCACGTCCCAGTCTCCCTCCCGCAGCAGGTGCGTGACGAGGTTGCGCCCGATCACGCCGCGTGCTCCGACGACGAGCGCTCTATTCATGGTGTCCTTCCGTTGCGGTGCCGGCTGTGCGCGGCTCGGAGTCCCGCGTCGCGAGGATCGCGGCGAAGTCTGTCAGCAGGCGATCGACCGCGCTTGGCGGGTCGTCCCTCAGCAGGAACCCGTGCCGAGTTCGTGGGTGAATGTGTTCGAAGACCTCGACGCCTGCGCGGCGCGCGTCTGCAGCAAATGCTCGAGCTTCCTCCGCCAGTGGGTCTCGATCCGCGAGCGCGAGCGCGACTCGCGCCACCGGAGGTGCACCAAGGGACGCCGGTGATGCCCGGGGATCGTCTGGATCCGCGCCCGCCAGATAGAGCCGGCGATACGCATCGAGTCGCGCCCAGTCCTCGGGAAAGGCGGCGCGCGTCTCGGGTGACCACCCCATGCTGAGATCGAGGAAGGGGTAGGCGAGCAGGAGCGCGGGCACCTCGGCCAACCCGAGGTGGCTCACGCCGAGCGCGAGGTTGGCCCCCGCACTGTCTCCGCCGAGAATGAGAGGCCCACGATCACTCAGCCGCTGGGCCCCGCGGCGGGCATCGTCGAACGCCGCCGGGAACGGATGCTCGGGCGCGAGCCGGTAGCCCACGAGCGCGACGGTCCTGCCAAGGGCGTAGGCGATGCGCCCGGCCACGCGCGAGTGCGTCGCGAGACCTCCGGTGACGAATCCGCCGCCGTGGAACCACGCGATCGTCTCGTCTCCTCGACGCGTGTGTGCGGGCGGTGCATGAAGGACGATGGGCGGCTCGCCGCGCCGATCCTCAAGATTCCGTATCTCGGTATCGCGGGGCGCGAAGCGCTGCCGCGCGGCCAGTTGTTCGACGGCCGCGCGGCGTGAATGAAGCTCGTGCGCGTTCACTCTTGGTAGCTCGGCAACCGGCGGAAGAGCGCGCCGCCAACCACGGTCGCCGCCCCGCCGATCGCCATCATCGCCATCAGAGGCGCGGACGAACCGCCACTCTGACCGACGAGCGCGAGAGCGGGAATCGGCAGGAGCGCCCCGCCGATGAGCGCTCCCGCGGCGATCGCAACCGCCACTCCGAGATAGCGCACCGTGACAGGGAAGGCGTTCGACATCATCGACGGCATGACGCCGCCGAAGGCGCCATAGGCAATGGCTCCCACGGCCATGGCCACCCACAGCGCCAGCGGACTGCGCATATCGACGAGGAGATAGGACGGGACCGCCCAGGCAAGGGTGAGGACGCCGGACCACACGATGATCCTCTGCTTGCCGATCGCGTCGCCGAAGCGCCCGAACACCAGGACCACGACGATCAGAAGCGCGGATGTCAGCACAAGGCCGACCGTGACAGTCACACCTGCGATCTCGGGACGATACGTGGTGACGAAGGCCAGAAGACTGGTCAGGAAGGCGTACCCGAATGCGAAGGGACCCAGCCACGCGAGTGTGGTCACGACAAGCGGTCTCCACGCGTCGCGCAGGAGGACCCGGATGCCCGCCTCCCGGCGCCGACCTGCTGCGACACGCTCCGTCGCCTCGAGGAAGGCCGGAGTCTCAGCCAATCGGGTTCGAAGGACCACGCCGATGACGAGCAGCACCGCACTCGCGATGAACGGGATGCGCCAGGCCCACGCGGTCCAGGTCTCCGCCCCCACGACGGAGCTGACGATGAGCGTCGTCGCGCCGGCGAGCAACAGGCCGATCATGTTGCCGACCTGTGGGAAAGCGCCGAACAGCGTGCGCAGATTCCGCGGAGCATGCTCCACCGCGACGACGACAGCGCCCGGATACTCCCCACCGATTGCGACTCCCTGAACAAGCCGGAGGCAGATGAGGAGGATGGGGGCGAGAACTCCGATGACTGCGTACCCAGGGAGCAGTCCGACGAGCACGGTCGCTCCGCCCATGATCACAAGGGACGCCAGCAGCGCGGGCCGCCGACCGAACCGATCCCCGACCGATCCGAAGATGACAGCGCCCAGCGGCCGGGTCACGAACGCGAGAGCCTGTGCGGAAACGGCGAGGAGGACGCCGATCCACGGCACCTCCGTGGGGAAGAACAGGGGCCCGAACACGGTCGCCGCGATGTACGCGTAGATCACGAAGTCATACAGCTCGATGGCGTTCCCCACCATCGCCGCGAAAGCGACGCCTCGAGGGCTCAGAGGCCGGCGCAGCGGGGTTCTACTGGAGCGCTCGCCGGATCCGACGGTGCCCGTTCTCGTTGTAACCATGGATGATCCTCCTCGATCACGTGGTGCTGCTGGTGCCGCTGCTCACGAGAGCGTCAGCGGGGGATTGGCGCTGCGGAGAAACTCGACCGTGACGAACTCCAGTCGACCCTCGCCGATGTTCTCGAGGTCGTGCAGGAGGTACTGGTCTTCGGCGAAGACGAATGAGCGGGTCGTGCCCACCTCGTACGCCACTTCGCGTGTCGTGCCGTCATGACTGTGCTGACGGCTCCGCCCGGACGTGACCGCTGTCCAGAAGTAGTCGAGGACGTGTCGGTGGAACGCGACTCTCTCGCCCGGGCCGACGGAGAGCCGCCAGATGCGCACACGGTCGGTTTCGAGAAGGAGTACGTGACCCACCCGGCCGTTCCACGCGTTCTCCCGGAATTCGGCGAGATGCGCGTCCGACCATCCCTCGAAGTCGGCCGCAACGACATCACCGGCGAGGGCCAGACCGGCAGCGGCGGGTGTAACGGTCATAACGGATCCTTTCGGTCTGAGACCACTGTGGGTGCCAGGGAGCGATAGATCCAATGCATTCTTTGGATGCGATCGATAAGGTTTATTTATGAGTCTTCGCCAGTTCGAGTATTTCGTCACGATCGCCGAAGAGGAATCGATGACGCGTGCCGCAGCGCGTCTTAATGTCACCCAACCGGCTCTCTCGCATCAGCTGGCCGCGCTCGAGCGCCATCTGGGGATCAATCTCTTCGCCCGAACGGGACGGTCGGTCCGGCTCACCATGGCTGGTCACGCGGTGCTCCCACACGCCAGAGCGACTCTCGCGGCAGCCGACAGAGCGAAACTGGCCGCGGTCGAGGCCATGGACCTCATGCGCGGTGAGCTGCGGGTGGCCACTGTGTACTCGATCAGTCTCGGCCTGCTTCCCATCGTGCTGTCGTGGTGGACCGCAAGCCATCCCGAAGTCGACCTACGACTCGCCGAGCACCGGCACGCCGATGCGATGGCGCACGCGGTCCTCACCGCTGACGCCGACGTGGCGATCGGTCCCCTGCCCGCGGGTTGGCATGGTCCGCGAGTGAGCCTCGGCAGGGAGGAGTTCGTCGTCGCACTCGCCGCGGACGATCCGCTCGCGGGTTCCACCGCTCCGGACCTGTCGGTGCTCGCCGGCCGCCGATGGGTGCATTACTCGCGCGACAACGGCCTCGCCGCCATCCTCGATCGAGCATGCGACGAGGCGGGCTTCTCGCCGTCCGCGGCAGTGCGCGTCGAGCAGACCGCGTCAGCACCCGCGCTCGCCGCGGCGGGCATCGGTCCTTCCCTGGTTCCATCGAACATGCTCGCCCCCGACTTTCCCGGAGGTGTCATGCGCTTGCGCCACCCGCCTCACCGGGAACTGGCAGTTTTCGGCTCCGCCGAAGGAGGGCGCGCATCGGAGCGCGTGCTGATGACGTTCGATGACGTCGCGAGACGGTGGCGGGAGCAGCAGGGACCGCAGCCGTGACACCGTGCGATCTGCCGCCGATCCCGGGCGCGTCAGCATCCCGTCACCGGTTCGACCCCGGCCGGTACCCGAAGGACCCCCCGGTCGCTTACCGTTGAGTGTTGAGCCCATTCGGGCTTGCGCGCAGGAGGCTCCCCATGAAGATCGTCGCATCATCGGACTGGCGGGACGCCATCCCGTTCGACACGCTCGTGGTGGTGGCCGATGTCGTTCCCGGCGAGCCGACGCGCTGCTTCACGTGCGGGACCGACTCCGAGCCGCAGCCGCGCACCGAACTGTGGGCGTACAAGCACCGCCATCCGAAGAACCATGACGGCTATGTGCGCTTCTACTGCGCCGAGCATCGTCCGGTGATTCAGCGACCCGTGGTCGCGGCGTACGTCGCTTCGAGCCGTTCCGCGCGATCCTCGCGGGCAGCGGCCGAGCGCCGCCCCGCGAAGCCATCTATCCCCGAGCGCCAGCGGGCGGTGTGCCCGAACTGCTTCGTCGAGGTCTCGGCGACCGGCGAGTGCGGCATGTGCAGCTGGTCCGACAGCTGACCTGGGCGGGCAGCTGACGAACCGGCGGCACCGGCCGCCGCCGCCGCTCGATGATCAACGCCCGGCGCGCTCCTTCTTCTTGAGCGACTTCTCCGACACGGGAGCCTCGCCCGAGGCTGCCAGTTCGCGATAGTACTCGCGGGCCTCGTCCTGGCGCTCCCGCTCCGCGCCCGACGCGATCGGCGCGCGCACGTGCTCGGGCTCGAAGCCGTAGGCGTCGACGAGATCCTGAGCGTGGGGGCGCAGCCGCGCCGACAGCCGGTCGATGTACCGCGAGACGGATGCTGCGCGCTGAGTCGACAGCCGTCCGTTGATGAGATACCACGCGAGGTGCTTCTCGATCAGCTGCATGCCGAACAGGTCGCGCAGCCACGTCAGCACGCGCTTCGTGCCCGCGTCGGTGACACGGTTGACCCCGTCGGTGAAGGCTTCCCACTGCAGCAGTTGGCCATGCGCACGGGCTGCCTCGATGAGCTCCGCCTGATGGCTGTTGAAGAGTGCAGCGGCCTCGGCGGGCGCGAGCGATGATGCCGGACGGAGGGCGGCCGCCAGGTCGGCGACCATCTGCTGCACACGGCCGGCGAGCAGCTCGTGCTGCTGGTCCTCGCGCAGTCCGAGCTCCACCGAGCGGGCCGTAGAACCGAAGTCGGTGACCGTCTGTCCGAGCTGGCGCAGGCCCGCGCCGTGGAACAGCTTGCCCGCGGTCTGCGTGACCGCAAAGCGTGCCAGGGCCGCGGCATCCTTCCCCTTGAACTGCTTGGCATAGTCCGACAGGAGTCGCTTGCCGACCAGCTGCAGCAGCACGTTGTTGTCGCCTTCGAAGGTGGCGAAGACGTCCAGGTCCTGGTGAAGGCCGACCAGGCGGTTCTCGGCGAGGAAGCCGGCCCCGCCGCACGCCTCGCGTGCCTCCTGGATCGAATCGAGCGCGTTCCACGTCGACAGCGACTTCAGGGCAGCGGCCAGCGTCTCGAGGTTCTCGCGCTCGGCCGGTGTGTCCTTGCGACCCGAGAAGACGCCGTCGAAGGTGCGCAGCAGCTCGTCGTGGGCGAAGAACTGCGCGTAGTTCTGGGCCAGCAGCGGCAGCAGGCGTCGCTGGTGCTTGCCGTAGTCGAGCAGCACGACCTCTTCGCTGCCGACGCCCGAGTCGAACTGGCGGCGCTGGTTGGCGTAGGTGAGCGCGATGTAGAGGGCGAGCGCGGTGCCGGTCGTCGCGGCGCCGTCGAGCGAGACCCGCCCCTGCACCAGCGCGCCGAGCATCGTGAAGAAGCGGCGGCCGGGGCTGGCGATCTCGGAGCTGTAGCTGCCGTCGGCGGCGACGTCGCCGTAGCGGTTGAGCAGGTTCTCGCGCGGGACGCGCACGTGGTCGAAGTGCAGGCGGCCGTTGTCGATGCCGTTGAGGCCGCCCTTGACGCCGTCGTCCTCGCCGCCGATGCCGGGGAGGAAGTTCCCGTCGCCGTCGCGCAGCGGCACGAAGAAGCAGTGCACGCCGTAGTTGACGCCGCCCGTGATCAACTGGGCGAACACTGTCGCGGCCTTGCCGTGCAGGGCGGCATTGCCGAGGTAGTCCTTCCAGGCGCCGCGGAACGGCGTGTGGATGACGAACTCCTCGGTCTCGGGGTCGTACGTGGCCGTCGTGCCGATGGCCGCGACATCCGATCCGTGTCCGGTCTCGGTCATCGCGAAGGCGCCGGGGATCGACAGATCCATCACGCCCTTGAGCCACTTGTCGTGGTGGGTCTTGGTGCCCAGCTGGTGGATCGCAGAGCCGAAGAGTCCCCACTGCACGCCGGACTTGATCTGCAGGCTGGGGTCGGCCAGCACGAGTTCCTGGAAGCCGGCGAGGTTCGCGCCGTTGTTGTTCTCGCCGCCGTATTCCTCGGGGAAGGCGCGACGCGAGCCGCCGTGCTCCACGAGCAGGTGCAGCTGGGTCAGCACGCGCTCGCGGTGTTCGGCCATCGGCTGTCCGTCGATGCGCCAGAACGCGGGGTCCTTGATCATCTCGCGCGCCGTGCGGCGGGTGTCGCCCCACGTTCCGAGCAGCAGATCGGTGACGGCCGCGACATCGATGCGGGGCTCGGATGCCTCTTCCGCGGTGTGCGCGGCGGTCGGGGCGCCGCCCGCGGGCGTGCGCTTGTGGACGGCGGGCTTCTTGGTGCGGACGGCGGCGTCAGCCATGTGCATCACCTTCGGGTCACGAGAGGAAGAGTCACTGCGACGGTAGGACTTCCTACAACGGCAAGGCAAGCCGGTTGGCGAGTGCGCACAAAGGTGCCCGACCGCGTCTGCCGGATGCCTTGTGCGGACCCGACAGCCGCAGGGAGCTACCGCAAGCCGGCGGCGACCGCCGCGGTGACCTTCATCCAGGCCTCGCGGCTCTGATCGCTGAGGGCGTCGTAGTCGATCACGTCGCCTCGATCGAGCGCCACGTCGAAGGGCACCGGCACGACCTGTCGCGTGAGCTCGCCCATGTGGCTGGTCAGACGCTTCTCGAGGTCGGGATAGCTCGTCGGCGACGGATGGCTCATGACCGTCACCGCGTTGCGCAGCTTGGCCTCGTGCCCGTGGGCGACGAGCGTGTCGGCCATGGAGGCGAGGGTCCTGGCGCTGTCCTCCTTCACGATGGTCGTGAGCACCAGCACGTCGGCGGCGGCGACGGCGGACTGCCAGGTTCCCGCCTTCGAGTTGTTGCCGGTGTCGACGATGATCACGCGATACGAGCTGCTCAGCGTGTCGTGCAGCAGCCCGAACGCCTGCTCGTCGATCACCTCGCTGTCGCCGTCGAGGTTCTGCGACGCCAGAACGTCGAACTTGTTGTCGCGCTGGCCGCGCACGAAGTCGATGAGGTCGGCCGAGCTGAGCTGACCCGGTCCCTCGTTCACGTGGCGCAGCAGGTCGATCGCGGTGCGGTCGTGCGACGGCGCGGGCAGCGAACGGATGCCGAGCGTGCCCTTGTACTCGTTGTTGTCCCACGCGAGCACGCTGCCGCCGCGAATGCGGCCGAGTGTCGCGCCGAGCAGGTACGTGGTCGTGGTCTTGCCGACGCCGCCCTTCTCCCCGATCACGGCGATCGTCTTGCGACCCGAGAACGCCCGCTGGATGGTGTCGTGGCGATCGCGCCGGGCCTGCTCCTTCTTGCCCGGCGCGAGGCGGAAGCCGACCTTGTTCATTCCGCCGCGCATGCCCTCGGTCGCCAGGACCCGGATGGGCGTCTTGGCGGACTCGGCGAAGTCGCGCGCGGTGAGCAGGCGTGCATCACGCCGGGTCAGCGATTGCTCGTCGGATGCTGCGGCTGGAGTTGCGGCGGCCGTCGCCGATGTCGAGACCGCTGTCGAGACCGCGCTCGAGACCGGTGTCGAGAGCGTCGCCTCGGGAACCCCGGTGACGAGGTCGGCGGTCGTCTCGATGCCCTCCTCGACCGATCCGTCGGGCGCGACGATCAGCGCACGCACGCCGTCGCTGCCGCTGGCCGCGACGCGAACCTCACGGCCGTGCTGCTGAGCCACCTCGACCACGAGCGCGAGCACCGCTTCCCGCGCGCCGGCGGCGTCGCGCGCCTTCACCGTGCGCGTGCTGCCGTCGACGGTTACCGACCCGGTGCCGTCGTCGTTGGTGACCACAGAGATGCGCGGCCGATCCGGGATCTGGACGCTTTCGTTCACTCGGACTCCTTGACTGAATGTCGATGGGGCGGATGTCGTCGAAGCGAGGACGCCTTCGCGGCGCGAGCACATGGCGCTTCAGACGAATCCGACGTACCACCGTAACCCGGGCGCGCTCGCGGCATTCGAATCGACGGCGGGCTCAGAACAGTCCGACGATCCGCCCGTCCCCTGTGACGTCGATCGTGTTGGCCGCGGGCACGGCGGGCAGGCCCGGCATCGTCATGATGTCACCGCAGATCATCACGACGAACCGCGCTCCGGCCGCCAGCCGCACCTCGCGGACGTCGACCGCATGGCCGCTGGGGGCACCTCGCAGCTTGGCGTCGGTCGAGAACGAGTACTGCGTCTTGGCGACGCACACCGGATACTGCCCGTACCCCTCCTCCTGCAGGCGGCGGATCTGCGCGCGGACCGCCGTGGAGGCGGTGATCTCGGATGCCCCGTACACGCGTGTCGCGATCGCGCTCATCTTCTCCCACAGGCTCGCGTCGTCGGCATAGGTGAAGTGAAGCTCGGACGCCGCGGGCGCCGCGTCGCACAGGCGCACCACCTCCCGGGCGAGCTCCTCGGCGCCGGCGCCGCCCTGCGCGAAATGCTTCGCCACGACAGCTCTGGCCCCGGCCGCCTCGACGGCACCGATCACCGCCGCGATCTCGGCATCCGAATCCTCCGCCCGATGGTTGATCGCGACGACCGCGGGGATGCCCCACGTGTCGCGGACGGTGGACAGATGCCGTTCGAGATTGACCATGCCGCGGGTGACCGCGGCGACGTCCTCTTGCGCCAGATGGGCGACCTCGACGCCGCCGTGGTACTTCATCGCCCGCACCGTCGCGACGATCACCGCGGCGTCGGGGCGCAGACCGGTGGAGCGGCACAGGATGTCGACGAACTTCTCGGCGCCCAGGTCGGCGCCGAAACCCGCCTCGGTCACGACGTAGTCCGACAGCCGCAATGCCGCATCGGTCGCGATGAACGAGTTGCAGCCGTGTGCGATGTTCGCGAACGGCCCGCCATGGACGAACGCCGGCGTGTGCTCGAGCGTCTGCACGAGGTTCGGCGCGAGCGCATCGCGCAGGATCGCGGCCATGGCGCCGTGCGCCTGCAGATCGCGCGCCCGCACCGGCGCGCGGTCGCGGGTGTAGGCCACCACGATGTCGCCGAGACGGTTCTTGAGGTCTTCGAGGCTCGAGGCCAAGCAGAAGATCGCCATGACCTCGCTGGCCACGACGATGTCGAAGCCGCTCTCACGCGGGTAGCCGTTGCCGGGCCCGCCCAGGCCGATGACGGTGTCGCGCAGTGCGCGGTCGTTGACGTCGAGCACGCGCCGCCACGTCACGCGCCGCACATCGATGCCGAGCTCGTTGCCGTGGTGGATGTGATTGTCGATGAGTGCCGCCAGCAGGTTCGTGGCCACCGAGATCGCCGCGAAGTCACCGGTGAAGTGCAGGTTGATGTCTTCCATCGGCACGACCTGCGCGTATCCGCCGCCGGCGGCGCCGCCCTTCATGCCGAACACCGGCCCGAGCGCCGGTTCGCGCAGGCAGATCATCGCGCGCTCACCGATCCGGTTCAAGGCATCGCCGAGGCCGACGGTCGTGGTCGTCTTGCCTTCGCCCGCGGGCGTGGGCGAGATCGCGGTCATGAGCACCAGGCGTCCACGCGGCCGTTCCTGCAGCTTCGCGAGGTGCGCGAGGGCGACCTTCGCCTTGTGACGGCCATACGGCTCGAGAGCCTCCTCGGGGATGCCGAGTCCTTCGGCGATCCGCGTGATCGGCCAGAGTTCGGCCCGCTGTGCGATGTCGATGTTGCTCGTGGCCACGCCCGCTCCCCGCTCCCGGGCGCCGTCGCCCGCACGTCGGAGCCTAGCCGGGCACCGTCGATTGTCGGGCACGGCACCCACGGAGAAGGTGACCTCGGAGTGTCGGCAGATGTGCGCAGAATGGAGCGATGCGCGCCACTCCCGATGCCCCGCTCGATCTGAGTGACCGCGAGCCCGACGTCGACGAGCGTTTCGACGGCGGCCGGCTCGATACCGCTCGCTGGTGGCCCTTCTATACGCCGCACTGGTCGACTCGGGATGCTTCGGCCGCGCGTTGGTCGATCGGCCCCGGTGGTCTCGAGCTGCGCATCGACGCCGACACCGCGCCCTGGGCACCGGACCTCGACGGCGACGTGCGAGTCTCGCACTTGCAGACCGGCCAGCACTCGGGCCCGGTCGGGAGCGAGCGGGGGCAGCACCGGTTCCGCACGGGTCTGCGCGTGCGCGAAGAGCAGCCGGAGCACCGGGGGTGGCTGGTGCGCCACGGAGTCATCGAGGTGCGGATGGCCGCGGTGCGGCATCCCGATGTGATGGTGGCCTTCTGGCCGATCGGGTTCGAGGAAAGGCCCGACGACTGCGGCGAGCTCTGCATCGCCGAGATCTTCGGTCGGGAGGTCGACGACACCGGCGGCCTTGTCGGGGTTGGACTGAAGGCCCAGAACGACCCGCGACTGCGGACGGACTTCGAGAAGATCCGCGTCGACGGCGACCTGACCGACTTCCACGATTACGCGGTCGAGTGGGCGCCCGAGCGCGTGCGCTTCTTCATCGACGGGCGATGGGTGAAAACCGTGGAGCAAAGGATGGACTACCCCGTGCAGTTCATGCTCGACGTGTACGAGTTTCCGCGCACCGACGGCACGCGAGACACCGCCGCGCTACCTCATGTGCTGCGCGTGGCACACGTCCGCAGCTACGCGGCGCGCTGACGCCCCCTCGGATCGACGAAGGGGAGCGTTCGAGACGCGTCTGCTGGCGCCCCAGGCGATGGCGCGCCACCGTGATGACCACCCTGGTCACGGCGTCGCGCGACGCCTACGGTTGACGCATGAGCGGGGTGCGGGTTCGACGTGCCGGAGTCGGCGATGCCGCGGTCGTGGCGGGCTTGCTGCACGATTTCAACACCGAGTTCGAAACCGACTCCCCTGGCCCGATCGTCCTTGCCTCGCGGCTGCGGTCGCTGCTCGCGGGAGCGGACACCTTCGCGCTGCTGGGCGGCGAACCGGCGGCCGGGCTCGCACTGGTGACCCTGCGCCCGAACGTCTGGTACCCCGGCCCGGTCGCCCTGCTCGACGAGATGTACGTCGCCCCTTCCGCGCGCGGTGCCGGCATCGGCGGCGCGATCATCCGGCGGCTCATCGAAGACTGCCGCACGGCCGGAGTCTCGGCGATCGAGATCAATGTCGACGAGGCCGACGTCGACGCGCAACGCTTCTACGAACGCCACGGCTTCAGCGGAACCGACCCTGACACCGGGGAACGCGCGTACTACTACGCCCAGGAGCTCGACTGAGCGCCACCCCGCCTGGGCGGGCCTGCACGGCGCTACGCCGCCGTTGCAACGACTTCGAGCACGGCTTCGCCGTAGGCCTCGCGCTTCTTGGCACCGATGCCGGTGACGCCGTCGAGGTCGGCGAGGCTCGCCGGGCGCCGCTCGGCGAGCGCTCGCAAGGTCGAATCCCCGAAGATGATGTAGGCCGGAACGCCCAGCTCTTTCGCGACGCCGGCGCGCCAAGCCCGGAGGGCCTCGAACAGTCCGACGTCGCCGGCCGCCAGCGACGCGGGTGCTGTCGTCTTGCGCACACGGCCGGCGCCGCCCGTCCGGCCCATGACATCGCGGCGCAGCGGCACCGGGGTCTCGCCCTTCAGCACACCACCCGCGGACTCGCCGAGTGCGAGGGTGCCGTATTCCCCGCGGGGAATCAGGATGCCACGCGCCAGAAGCTGCCTGATCACACTGCGCCAGTCCTGCTCGCTGAGATCGGCGCCCAACCCGTACGTCGAGAGCGAGTCGTGCCCCTGCTGACGCAGCCGCTCGGTCGAGGCGCCCCGCAGGATGTCGATCAGGTGCCCGGCGCCGAACGCCTGTCCACGCTCGCGCTGCAGGCGCACGATCGTCGACAGCAGCTTCTGCGCGGGAACCAGACCATCCCACGTCTCGGGCGCTTCGAGGCACGTGTCGCAGTTGCCGCACGGACCCGAGTCTTCGCCGAAGTAGCCGAGCAGGTTCTGGCGGCGGCATCCGATCGTCTCGCACAGGGCGAGCATCGCGTCGAGGTGCTGCCCGAGACGCAGCTTGAACGCGCGATCGCCCGGGGACTGGTCGATCATGCGCCGCTGCTGCACCACGTCACCCAGGCCGTAGGCCATCCAGGCGACCGACGGCTCACCGTCGCGACCGGCACGGCCGGTCTCCTGGTAGTAGCCCTCCACCGACTTGGGCAGGTCGATGTGGGCGACGAAGCGCACGTCAGGCTTGTCGATGCCCATGCCGAACGCGATCGTGGCGACCATCACCACGCCGTCATCACGCAGGAACCTCGACTGGTTGGCTGCCCGCGTCTCTGCCGGAAGTCCGGCGTGGTAGGGCAGCGCATCGATGCCCTGACCCGCGAGAAACTCTGCGGTCTGCTCCACGGACTTGCGGCTGAGCGCGTAGACGATTCCGGCGGCACCGGCGCCCTGCGACCGGATGAAAGCGACGAGCTGGCGGCGCGGGTCGGTCTTCGTCTCGATGCGGTACTGGATGTTGGGCCGGTCGAAGCTCGAGACGAAATGCCGTGCCGTGGGCAGCTGCAGTCGCTCGGTCATCTCGCGGTGGGTCGCGGGGGTCGCGGTCGCCGTCAGCGCGAGACGCGGCACGCCGGGAAAGCGCTCGGCGAGCGCGCCGAGGGCGAGGTAGTCGGGGCGGAAGTCGTGGCCCCACTGCGACACGCAGTGGGCCTCGTCGATGGCGATCACGCTCAGGCGACCCCGCGAGAGGAACCGGAGGGTGGTCTCGGTGTTCAGCCGTTCGGGCGCGACGTAGAGCAGATCGAGCTCGCCCGCGAGGTAGGCCCGCTCGACGGCTGCGCGCTCGGGCGGGGCCTGAGTCGAGTTGAGGTACGCGGCGCGCACGCCGTTGGCCACGAGCGCGTCGACCTGGTCGTGCATCAGTGCGATGAGCGGGCTCACGACCAGCCCCGTTCCGGGCCGCACGAGCGCGGGGACCTGGTAGCAGACGCTCTTGCCGGCGCCGGTCGGCATGAGCACCACGGCATCCCCGCCCGCGATCACATGCGCGACGATGTCGCCCTGCTCACCGCGGAACGCGTCGTAGCCGTACACCTCGTGCAGCACCGCACGCGGATCGGATCCCGTGAAGTCGCGCCGAGGTCCGGTGCTCTCCAAGGGCGAGTCTACGATTCCCGTCACCACGCCGTGAGAGCCGGAAGGCGGGGACCAGCCGTCCTCGGGGGGCACCCACGCGTCGTCGGGCGGGGGCGCGTCCGCGTCGCTCCACGCGAGATCGGCGTACGGGTCGCCGGAGGGGTTGGTCACCTGATCCAGGGTAACCGCGGCATCCGACGACGAATCCCCTGCACATGGACCGGTGGATGCCCGGCCCGACCAGTCGCCTGGGGAGGAGCGGGGCTCAGCACCACTTCACGGCGATGGCCGCGATGACGTTGACGTTGCGGTTCGTGGCGACCCCGAGCAGCTTCGCCCCCTTCAGGGGATCGCCGGAGCCCTCCTCGTATCCGGGTCCGAGCAGCGCATGTGCCGCACGCCCCCGCACCACGATCTCCCCACGCGGAGTCGCCATCGCGGCGATGCGCGCCACGGTCTCGTCGTGCAGCTCGTCCTTCATCAGGTAGACGTACTGCCGGGCGAGGTCGGGACGCTGGGCGCTCAGCTCGCGCGCCTGGCGCGCGATGTCGGCGATCTGCGCTGTCGTGAACACCATCGTCGGCACCTCGAAGCCCCGGTCGGCGGCGAAGGCCTTCTCCAGAGTGGCCTCGATCCTCACGCGCGAGCGCATCGGTGTGGACAGCCGCACGTTGCCGGTGTTGATGTGCGTCTCGACGTCGGTGAACCCGGCCTGCTCGACCACCCGCCGGATGTCGCCCTTCGGGAACACCCGCTTCGCCCCGAGGTTGATCGCGCGGAGGAAAGCCACATAGGTCGGCATCCGGCCATCATTGCGGATGATCCCGGTACACGGCATCCGCTATCGTCGTCGTCATGCAATGCCTGTGACTCGCCTCCGTCACCATCGCGCTTCGCGCTGAGAATCCGGATGCTCCCGCCGGGGCATCCCTGAAAGGCATCGCATGTCCTCCTCGACCTCCCTGCCGCTGCGCGGCAAGACCGCCCTCATCACCGGCGTCTCGCGTCGCCGCGGCATCGGCTTCGCCGTCGCGTCGCAGCTCGCGCACCTCGGCGCCGACATCTTCATCCACCACTACCGCGCGCACGATGTCGACCTGCCGTGGGGCGCCGACGATCTCGACGCCGTGCGGGACGGGCTGCGCGCGGCCCTCACGCCGGGCGCGTCGTTCGGCGACGTCAGCGCGGATCTGCGGGATGCGGCATCGCTTCCGGCCCTCATCGAGAGCGCGAAAGCGCTCACTGGCCGGCTCGACATCCTCGTGTGCAACCACGCCAAGTCCGGCGACGACGGCTCGATCCTCGACATGACCGCCGACCGGCTCGACGGGTTCTGGCAGGCGAACGCCCGCTCGACGCTGCTGCTCACGCGCGAGTTCGCGGCGTTGCACGCGGGCGCCGGCCCCGGTGCGCGCCCCGGCGAGCGCATCGGACGACGCGGGCCGTTCGCCGAGCCGACCGGCCGGGTGTTCTGGATGACCTCGGGGCAGATCCACGGTCCGATGCGCGGCGAGGTCGCCTATGCCGCCAGCAAGTCGGTGCTCGCGGGGCTGACCAAGACAGTGGCCGCGGAGCTGCTCGACCTCGGCATCATCCTGAACACGATCGACCCGGGTCCGGTGAACACCGGCTACCTCGACCCCGAGACGACCGACCGGCCACTCGAGGAGCTCGAGGCGTGGATGCGTGCGACGCCGTTCGGCCGCTACGGCGAACCGGCCGACCCGGCCCGGCTGATCGCGTGGCTCGCCACCCCCGACGGCGCGTGGGTGGTCGGACAGGTGCTCTCGACAGATGGAGGCCTCGGGCTCGGCTGAGCCGGGGATCAGCCCCCCTCTTCGAGAACGGGTGATCTGGCGAGGACAGGCCGATTCTCCGCCCTGCGTCCTGCCTGCGCCAGATCACCTGATCCGGGCAACGGCCGGAGTGCCTAGAGTCGCACCACCTCGGTCACGCGTACGACGGCGGTGCCCGACTCCTCCGACGCGGCGAGGTCTACGACCGCCCGGATGCGCCAGTCGTGGTGACCCTCGGGATCGTCGATCGTCTGCTCCACCCGCCAGAGGCCCTCGGCCGCGGCATCCGCCTCGTCCACCGTCACCAGTCTCGGCGAGCGCGCCGGCCCACCGGTGAGGATCTCGTCGTGCTCGTCGAAGTACCGGTCGAGCACGGCGGGCCAATCCACATCGGGGTCCAGCTCGACGAGCTCGTCGTCGCGCTGCAGGGCCGCGAGCTGCACGCGGCGGAACAGCTCGTTGCGCACGAGCACGCCGAACGCCCGGCGGTTCGTCAGCACCGACGGCGGCGCGGGCGGCACGACGGGAGCCTCGGGGTCGGTCACGGGGTTGATCAGCGACTCCCACTCGTCGACGAGGCTCGAGTCGACCTGCCGCACCACCTCGCCGAGCCAGGCGACCAGGTCGTGCAGATCCTCGGTCTGCGCCTCGGCCGGAACGGTCTGCCGGATCGCGCGGTACGCGTCCGACAGGTAGCGCAGCACCAGGCCCTCGCTGCGCGCGAGCTGGTAGAGCGAGATGAGCTCCGAGAACGACAGCGCGCGCTCGAACATGTCGCGCACGACCGACTTCGGCGACAGCTCGAAGTCGCGGATCCACGGCTGGCTCGACGCGAACACCTCGTACGACTGGGCCAGCAGCTCCTCCAGCGGCTTCGGGTAGGTCACATTCTCGAGCAGGGCCATGCGCTCGTCGTAGTCGAGGCCGTCCTGCTTCATGGCGGCGACGGCCTCGCCCCGCGCGCGGAACTGCTGCTGCGAGAGAACGGGTCGCGGGTCGTCGAGGGTCGCCTCGATGACGCTCACGACGTCGAGCGCGTAGTGGCCGGTGCCGGCCCCACCCTCGGAACCCTCGGGGTCGAGCAGGCCGATCGCGGCGAGCGCGAACGGCGACAGCGGCTGGTTGAGCGCGAAGTTCGGCTGCAGATCGACGGTGAGACGGATGCCGGGGCCGCCGGACGGCGGATGCTGTGCCGAAGGGTCGCGAATGGCCGCCGGAGCACCGCCTGCAGCGGCCGTTTGCGACGTTTCGGCGTCGCGCGACGACTCGGGGGCCGCGGCGCGATCGACCTCGACGACGCCGGCCGCGACGAGCGTGCGGAAGATGTCGATCGCACGGCGGGCGAGCTCGTACTTCCGCGCACGTGGCTCGTGATTGTCGAAGACGAGCGAGCGGACGTTGCCGAACACGTCGCCGCCGCGCGCGATGACGTTGATGAGCATCGCCGCAGTCAGCTGCAGCTGCGGCACGAGCGGCTCGGGCTCGGCCTCGACCAGACGCTCGAACGAGCCGATCCCCCAGTTGACCACGCCCGTCGGTGCCTTCTTGCGCACGATCTTCTTGCGCTTCGCGGCATCGTCTCCGGCCTTGCGCAGCGCCGCCTCGTTCTCGATCTCCCACTCCGGCGCCATCACGATGACCGTGCCGGCGGTGTCGAAACCCGCCCGCCCGGCGCGTCCGGCGACCTGATGGAACTCGCGGGCGCTCAGCTGCCGCGTCTTGGTGCCGTCGAACTTCGACAGCGCCGTGATCAGCACCGTGCGGATGGGCACATTGATCCCGACGCCGAGCGTGTCGGTGCCGCAGATGACGCGGAGCAGCCCGCGCTGGGCGAGCGTCTCGACCAGGCGCCGGTACCGCGGCAGCATGCCGGCGTGGTGCACGCCGATGCCGGCCCGCACGTAGCGCGAGAGGGTGCGCCCGAACGCCGTGTTGAACCGGAAGCCGCCGATCGCCTCGGCGATCTCGTCGCGCTGCTCGCGCGACACGATACGGATCGACGAGAGCGCCTGTGCCCGCTCCATCGCCGCCGCCTGTGAGAAGTGCACGGCGTAGACCGGGGACTGGCCGGTCTGCAGCAGCTCCTCGACGGTCTCGTGGATCGGCGTCCGCGCGTACGAGAAGTGCAGCGGCACGGGTCGCTCGACGCCGGTCACACGCGCCGCCACGCGGCCGGTGCGCCGCTCGAGATCATCGGAGATCGCGGTCACGTCGCCGAGTGTCGCCGACATCAGCACGAACTGCGCGCGCGGCAGGAGCAGCAGCGGCACCTGCCACGCCCAGCCCCGCTCGGGGTCGCCGTAGTAGTGGAACTCGTCCATCACGACCTGGTCGACGTGCGCGTCGGATCCCTGACGCAGGGCGATGTTCGCCAGAATCTCGGCGGTGCAGCAGATGATCGCGGCATCCGGGTTCACCGACGAGTCGCCCGTGACCATGCCGACGTTCGAAGCGCCGAAGATCTCGACGAGGGTGAAGAACTTCTCGCTGACCAGGGCCTTGATCGGGGCCGTGTAGTAGGTGCGACCGCCCTGCGAGATCGCTGCGGCATGCGCCGCGACGGCCACGAGCGACTTGCCGGTGCCGGTGGGCGTCGACAGGATCACGTGTGAGCCCGACACGATCTCGATGATCGCCTCGTCCTGCGCCGGGTACAGCGTCAGGCCCCGGTCGGCCGCCCACTCGACGAACCCGGTGTACACCGCGTCGGCATCCGCATCGCGCGGCACGGCGTCCAGAAGCGAGAGCGGCATCGTCCGAGTCTGCCAGGTGCCGGCGCGACGGCCGTCCGAGGCGGAACGCTGGCGGAACACGCGGGGCCGCGCTTACGTTGGAGAACACGACGAAGGGATGCCGATGCCAGCCTCCGCTGATGAGACCACTGTCCGCCGCAACGACGACGAGAGCCGCTACGAGGTGTGGGTGGGCGACACTCTCGCCGGATTCACCGAGTTCTCGGTCGATGCCCGCGGCCGCTACCGCTACCCGCACACCGAGGTCGATCCCGCGTTCCGCGGCCGGGGACTCGCCCAGACGGTGGTGGCCGAGGCCATGGCAGACTCCGCCGAGCGCGGCGAGACCGTTGTGCCGCTGTGCCCCGTCGTGGCCCGTTACCTCCAGGACAACGAGGTACCAGGACTCGACATCCATTGGCCTTCGCGCGTCAGCGCGCCCTGACATGACCCGCCTCGACGAGGCCTCGACCGCGGGCGGGCTCGACCCGCACGCCGAGGAGGTCGCAAGCGCGGCCGACTGCTCGGGGCCTCGCACGCTGCTGCTCGAGAGCCGCGATGTTCCCCTCGGCGGCGTGCGCGCGATGTCGGTGCGTCGTTCACTGCCGCAGCGCGAGCTGCCTCTCGTGGGCGCCTGGTGCTTCCTGGACCGCTTCGGCCCGCAAGAGACGCGCATGCGCGTCGAGCCGCACCCGCACATCGGCCTGCAGACCGTGACCTGGCCGTACCTCGGCGAGGTGCGGCACCGCGACACCGTCGCCAGTGATGTGGTCGTGCGTCGCGGCGCGCTGAACCTCATGACGAGCGGTGCGGGCATCGCCCACTCCGAATACTCGGTGGGCGAGGATGCCACGCCCCTGGACGCGCTGCAGCTGTGGGTCGCCCTTCCCGAGTCGCGGCGTCATGGACCACCTGCGTTCGAGCAGCACGCCGTGCTGCCGGACGTGCAGCTCGAGGCGCTCGCCGGCGATCCGGGCAGCGCCACCGTGGTCATGGGCGAGCTCGCGGGCACGCCTTCGCCGGCGAGCACGTACACGCCGATCGTGGGGGCCGAACTGCGGATCCCGGCGGGCTCGAGCGTGCGCGTGCCGCTCAACCCGGCCTGGGAGCATGCGCTCATCGCGGTCGAAGGCGAGGTGGCGACGGCATCCGTCACTCTCGACACCTCGCACCTGCTGTATCTCGGGCTGCGACGCGACGATGTGGTGATCGACAGTGCTGCCGGTGCGACGCTGTTCCTGCTGGGCGGTGAGCCGTTCGAGGACGACATCGTCATGTGGTGGAACTTCGTCGCGCGCTCTCACGAGGAGATCGCCGACGCGCGTGCGGCGTGGGAGGCCGAGGGATCCGCCGATGCCGCCACGATCGAGGCGCCGCGCTTCGGCCGCGTCGTCGACCACGGCGACGAGCGCATCCCCGCACCACCGCTCCCTGCCGTACGCCTCACCCGACGCCGTCGACGCGTGTAGGGAACGCCGCGGAGGGTTCGTGCCGCGGCAGACGAAGAGGCGCCCGGGCCGAAGCCCGGGCGCCTCTTCCTGCGAGGATCGCCTACGGCACGTCGACCGAGACGATGGTGCGCACCTGCGAGTCGCCGTACCGCACGACGCCCAGGTAGTTGCCCGCCTCGAGTCCCGACCACGACAGCTCGTACTGCGTCGGCACGGCCTCGGTCACCGGAAGCGGGTTCGGCGTCGCGGTGAGCGACCCGACGCCGCCCGGGGCGACCAGAGCCGACGTCGCCGTCCAGGTGAACGGCGCCGTGAACGAGTACACGTCGGCCGAGAGCACGTAGTACCCCGGCGTCGGAGCCACGAGCTCGACGGCCTCGTCGGCGGATGCCGACGCGGACTGCCACACCTCGTAGTAGCGCAGGTCGGTCGGGCTGACCACGCGATAGACCGACAGGTCGAGATCCGAGTTGGCGTCGTCGGCCGAGTCGAGGGCGAACCTGGCGAACTCAGTGCCCTCGGGCACCTCGATCAGCACGTTCGTGACTCCGTCGTTGTCGGCGCCGGTGGTCTCATCACCGTCGATCTCGACCGTCTCGGGTGTGAGACCGGCGAGGTTGAGCGGCAGCTCACCCGAGATGCCCGGCGTGATCTCGATGTCGAGGCTGCCCTCGGCGCCGGATCCTTCGACCGTGGCGGGAGCCGCGGCGGTCACCGGATAGACGACGATCGGCGAGCGCACTTCGGTCTCGCCCGACGTCCAGGTGAGGAATCCGCTCGTCCACTCCTCCACGGCCGCGTCGGTCTTGGTGAAGCTGACGGTGAACTGCTGCGTCTCGCCCGCGGCCCCGAACGTCAGGGTGCTGGGCTCGACCGTGACGTCCATCCCCGGCACCTCGACGGAAGCCGTGAAGGTGCCCGCTTGCGTCGAGGTGACGGAGCGGGTCACCGTCTGCGGGCCGGGGAAGGTGCCGATGGCGATCGACGCGAGGTTCAGGTCGCTGCCATCGATCGGCTCGAGCCCGAAGTCCTCCAGGCCCAGGCCCTGCAGGTACGCCGCCCATTCCGCCGGGCCGTTGAGGTACAGCAGACCCGGCTCGAAGTACTTGGTCGGGTCGACATGACCAGCGCCCTGCGCGAACGGATCGGTGTTGGCCGAGCCGTCGGCGTTCACGGTGTCGTACGCCGTGGTCATGAGCGCGGACTTGATCTCAGCGGGCGTCGCCAGTGGACGCTCTCCGAGGTACAGCGCGCCGAGACCGGCGACGTGCGGCGACGACATCGACGTGCCCGACTTGAAGCCGAACGTCGGGTCCTCACCAGGACCGTTGTGGGTGGCCGCGAGGATCGCGACGCCCGGAGCCGTGACATCCGGCTTCATCACGTCCGCACCGTCGGCGAGCATGGGGCCTCGGCTCGAGAAACCGGCGACCTGCGGGGTCGGGGTCTCGACGCCCGTGACGTTGTCGCCCACCAGGGTGGCGGTGGCGTCAGCGGTGCCGCGCACGTAGTCGAGCAGCGCCGCGCGGTGCTGCGCGTCGATGTGCACGGTCGGCACCGAGTGGAAGTCGTTGTCGAGCGAAGCCGGCGTGACGTTCACCAGGATCATGCCGGTGCCGCCGTTCGCGGCGACCTCCTGCGACTTCTCCACCCGAGCGATGACCCCCCGGTCGCACACCACGATGTTGCCGGCGACCTTCGCCGGATCCAGCGTGCCCAGGAAGCACATCGCCGCCTCGTCGGGTGCCGCATCTGCAGCAGCGACGTCGCCCGCGTAGACCACCGGCCCCGTGAGGGACTCGCCGAACGGAACCGTCACCGACGCGCCCACCGCCTCAAAGCCGTTGGGAAGCTGGACGGTCCCCTCGTAGGTGGGGATCGTGGATGCCGCGACCGTGGTGTACCACGGCGACGCGTGGTCGGCGGTCACCGGATCGGGGCCGGAGTTGCCGGCGCTCGTCGCGACGAACACCCCCGCTGCGGCGGCGTTGAAGAACGAGATGTCCTCCGGCTGCAGCACGGTGCTGGCCGCACCGCCGCCGATCGAGTAGTTGATGACGTCGACGCCGTCCGCCACCGCCTGATCGATGGCCGCGAGCAGGTCGCTCAGGGCGCAGATGTCGTCGGTGTTGTCGAGCAGGTCGGGGCCGACGTAGCACGCCTTGTACGACGCCACTTTGGCTGCCGGCGCGACACCAGAGATCGCACCGAAACCGATTCCTTCGACGGATGCCTCGATACCGAAGTTGCCGGCCGCCGTGCTGGCGGTGTGCGAGCCGTGGCCGTCGCCGTCCAGCGGCGACAGGTAGTCGTAGCTGAAGTCGAAGCCGGCCGCTGCCGCGCCGTCGGCGAAGAACTGCGCGCCGATGAGCTTCTGGTTGTAGTCCTGCTTGGTCCAGCCCTGGTCCTCTGCGGCGACGCGGCGGCTGCGGAACTCGTTGCCGTCGGACTTCTGGAACACGACCGTGTCTCGGTTGAGGTAGGGCTCCGAGCCTCGCTTGCCGGTGAGCTTGTCGCCCGCGAACGACGGATTGTCGGCGGCGATGCCGGTGTCGACGACGCCCACCACGATCCCCTTGCCGGCTTCGCTCACCCCGCCGACGGCGTCCCAGACGCCGCCGGTGCCCGCGTCGCCCGCGCCCAGGCCGAGGAACTCGGTCGAGGGGACGGCGACCGGGTGGCGCACTTCGTCGGCGAAGACGCCCAGCACGTTCTTGTCGTTGTGGAGCTTCGCGACCGCAGCGCCGTCGAGGTCGGCCGTGAAGCCGTTGAGCGTCACCTGGTAGGTGGCGGCCGGCTCGACGCCGGCGGCTGCCGCGACGTCCTGCTGCTCCTTCTTGAGGTGGGCGATGTACTTCTGCGAGTTCGCGGAGTGCGCGTCGAGCTGATTGCCCCGGTCGGGCTTGGTGCGCTTGATGCCGCTCTCGCCGCCCTCGTAGGTCGCCAGGGGAGCGTCCTTCAGCAGGACGATGTAGCGGCCCGAGGGCGAATCGATCGGAATGGGTGTGTTCACCTCCTCCGGCGCTGCGCCGAAGCTGGCGGTGGCTGTACCGGAGAACAGTGCGGCGAGTGTGACGACCGCTGCTGCCCGCACGGAGGATCGACCCATGTTTGGCCTCCATCGTGTTTCTGCGAAAGTGCTGCGCCACATCGTTGGGGCGCAGCTCGCTCAAACGTAACTCTCAGGTCACTCTCAGTAAATGAGAGCTCTGTGAGAATGGCATGTTCGACGGGAAGTACTGTGGGCAGGTGGCCCGGGTTTCGCGACTGTCGACGAGCGTTCTGCTCACTTGCGCGGCGATCGGGGTCGCGACCGGTCTCGTCGGCGGCATCGCGGGATGGCTCACCGTCCCGCTTCTGGGGTGGTTGCCGGTGCTCTACGGCTTCGTGCTGGGCGTGCATGTCCTGCCCGGGATCATCGCTCAGGAAGTGCTCCGGATGCCGTGGGTCGCACTCACGACGCACGTGCTGGCGGCGCTCGTCTCCAGCGCGCTGGCCCCCATCTACGCATGGCAGTTCGTGGGCACCGCGATCCTCTTCGGCGGCATCCAGGAGCTCGTCGCCGCGGTCGTCCGTTACCGGTCTTGGGCTCCGTGGCGCTACTTCATCTCGGCCGTCGTGATCGGCGCCATCGTGGCCGCTGCGGTCTTCTTCGCGGCGGATGTGGATGAGTTCGCCCTGTGGGCGCAGATCGTTTACCTCGCCTTGGCCGTCCTGGGGCCTGTGGCCTGGACCGGGGTCGGGCTGGCCGTCGGCGCCGGCCTCCGTCGAGCAGGCATCGGTCGCCGCACGACGACCTGACACCGGCGACCACGGAGGCGCGGCGTGGTTAGGCTACGCTAAATGAGGACAGCCTAAGTTCCCTCTTCGTCGGAAAGTCCCGTGACCGCACTCGAGCGCGACCCTTCCGCCCGGCCCCCGCGTTCGGACACCATCGACCACACGTCGGCGGCCCCGCGGGATCCCGGCGCCGCCTCGCGCATCCTCGCGCGGGTTCGGCAGCTCGGTATCACCCACGACGGCGAGTCGACGGCGGCTCCCGCCTCCGTCTCTTTCGACGTCCGCCCCGGAGAGGTGGTGCTGCTGCTCGGTCCGAGCGGTTCGGGCAAGTCGACGCTCAGCCTCGCACTGAACGGGCTGATCCCCCACGCGATCCCCGCCACCATCTCGGGCTCGGTGCTCGTCGACGGCCGCGACACGCAGGCCACGACGGTCGCCGAGCTCAGCACGCGCGTCGGCATGGTCTTCCAGGACCCCGATGCGCAACTGGTGACCGGCACCCTGCTGGACGAGGTCGCCTTCGGCCCCGAGAACCTGAGGATGCCGGCGGGCGAGGTGCTCACGCGCGCTGAGGCGGCACTGCGCCGGGTCGGGCTGTGGGAGCGGCGGTCCGAGAACCCCGACCGGCTCTCGGGCGGGGGGCGCCAGCGACTCGCGATCGCGTGTGCCCTCGCGATGGGATCGCCGCTGCTGGTGCTCGACGAGCCCACGGCCAATCTCGACCCCCGCGGGATCGAGGAGGTGTACGCGGCGCTGGCCGAACTCGTCGCCGAAGGTGACCGCGCGATCCTCCTCGTCGAGCACAACCTCGACGCCGCGATCGGGTTCGTCGATCGCGTCGTCGTGCTCGACCACGATGGGATCCTGGCTGTTGACGGCACGGTCGACGACGTACTGCGCGGCCGGGCCGACGAGCTGCACGAGATGGGCGTCTGGCTGCCGGTCTCGGCGATGGCCGCCCTGCGGCTGCGACGGGCGGGCTACGCCCTCGACCCGCTCCCGCTGACGCCCGGCGAGCTGCATGCCGCCCTCGAAGCCACCGCCGCGCCCGGCCCGGCCGACACTCGTCCGTTGAGCGAGCGCCCTTCGACAGGCCCGCTCAACGACCGGACGGGATCGACCACGCCGGTCATCACCGTGCGGGGCCTCACCGTGCAGCGGGGACGCCACGAGGTGCTGCACGACATCGATCTCGACATCCCGCGCGGCGAGTTCGTGGCGGTCGTCGGAGCCAACGGTGCCGGCAAGACGAGTCTCATCCAGGCGCTCGCCGGGGTCGTGCCGCCGCCGCGCGGCACCGTGCACGTCGACGGCATCGATGTCGGCCGCGCCGGCGCACGGGCGGCGACGTCGCACGTCGGCTTCGTCTTCCAGAACCCCGAGCACCAGTTCATCGCCCACACCGTGTTCGACGAGATCGCGCACGGACTGCGGCTGCAGCGGCTACCCGACGACGAGGTCACCGCCCGTACCGAGGCTCTTCTCGAGCGCTTCGGCCTGTCGGGCAAGGCCCGGAGTCACCCGTTCCTGCTCTCGGGCGGCCAGAAGCGCCGACTCTCGGTCGGCACCGCGCTCGTCGCCGGGGCTCCGGTGCTCGTCCTCGACGAGCCCACGTTCGGGCAGGACCGCGCGCGTGCCGACGAGCTGCTCGCGCTGCTGTCAGAGCTCAATGCCGGCGGCACGACGATCGTGGTCGTCACGCACGACATGCAGCTGGTCACCGAGTACGCCGACCGCACGATCGTGCTCGCGGACGGCAAGGTGCTCGCCTCCGGCGCCACCCCCGACGTGTTCGCCGACGCCGTCCTCGTCGAAGCAGCGGGGCTGCGACTGCCGCCACTGCGACGGGCGTTGCAGGGCCTGCAGCGGCATCCGGAACTCGCCCGCATCGCGCGGCTGGCCGACCTTCCCGCAGCTCCCGCGTCGCACGACGATCCCGCGGCCCTGCCGACGCCGCACCCGGCCGTCATCACCTCTGCTCCGACGGGAGGTGCCGCATGACCGTCGCCGACCCCGCCGTCGGCCGCTCGGCGGGAGCGCCCTTCGACCCGTACGCACCCGCCGTCGAGGCCTCGCCGCTGCGGTTCCTCTACGGACTGAACCCGCTCGCGAAGCTCGCCGCACCCCTGCCGGCGATGGTGCTGCTGATCTTCGTCCGGGATGTCGCGACCCCGCTCGCCTTCCTCGCGCTGTCGTACGTCGTGCTTCTGGTTGGTGTGAGGTTCACCCGCTTGCTGGCCGCGGGGCTGCTGCTGGCGCTGCCGCTCGGTGCGCTCGTGATCGGCTCGGGATTCGCGCTGTGGACCGACGCCTCCCGTGTCGACGACACCGCCGTGGTCTGGCAGCTGGGCGGGTGGACGCTGTACTCCGGCGCGCTCGAGGTGGGCTTCGCGACGGGCCTGCGACTCGCGGCGATCGTCGCGCTCACCCTGATCGCGGGCCTTTCGACCACCGGTCCCGACCTCGTGCGCGCGACCGTGCAGCAGTTGCGCGTGCCGTATCGCATCGGGTACACCGCACTCGCGGCGTTCCGGTTCGTGCCCCGGTTCCGCCACGAGCTCGACGTGATCAGGCAGGCCCACCGCGTGCGCGGCTCGCACGGCGGCCGCGGCCCCTTCGCGGCCGTGGCGCGCTGGTTCGGCTATGTCGTGCCACTGCTGGCCGGAGGAATCCGGCATGCCGAGCGGGTCGCGCTGGCGATGGACGCGCGGGCCTTCGGCGCCCACCCCGACCGCACCGAGCGGCACCTGGTGCCGTTCCGCGTGCGCGACGTCGTCTTCATCGTGCTCTTCTGGGCGGTCTCGGCCGCATTGTTCTCGTTCTTGTTCCCCTGGGGCCTGGCCTAGGCCCCCGACCGCACACCCACACCCGGAGGACCCATGGCCCAGGCCAGTCGACTCGTGAAGCCCGAGACCCAGGGGCTGGTTCATCTGACCGTGCTGCGCACCGAGCGCCTCTCACCGCATTGGATGCGCGTGACCCTCGGCGGCGGCGAGATCTCGCAGTTCCGCCCGATGGGCTACGACCAGTGGTTCCGGATCTTCCTGCCGCTCGGCGGCGACGAGGGGCTCGAGCGCCTCCCCGCCAAGGCGAACAAGATGTTCGGCTACCTCAAGTACCTGCGCATCCCCGACGGCGTGCGCCCGGTGATGCGCAACTACACCGTGCGCGCCTTCCGTCCCGCGACGGCGGAGTCGCTCCCAGCCGAGATCGACGTGGACTTCGTCCTGCACGGCTCAGCTGCGGACGGCACGGCAGGTCCCGCGTCGCGCTGGGCCGAGACGTGCGAGCCGGGTGAGAGCGTCGTGATCATCGACGAGGGGCTCGCGTTCAACCCCGACCGCGGCGTGGAGCGTGTCGTCCTCGTCGCCGACGAGACCGGTCTTCCTGCCATCGCGGGCATCGCCGCGTCACTGCCGGCCGACGCGACCGGCCTGGCGATCATCGAGGTGCCGTCGGCAGAGGACGCGCTGGACTTCGTACGCCCGGCCGGGCTCGCCGTCGAATGGATCGTTCGCGAGCAGGTCGTGAAGCCGGGAACACTCGCGCTGAAGGCTCTCACCGAGGCGACGCTTCCGGATGCTCCGTTCCACGCCTACATCGTGGGCGAACAGGCCCTGCCCACCGACGCCCGGCGCCACCTGGTCGGCGAGCGCGGTGTGCCCAAGGATCTCGTGAGCTTCTGCGGCTACTGGCGCGTCGGCGCCGCCTCGCCCGCGCCGAAGTCGCAGCGTATGACGGCCGAGGCCCACGCATGAGCCGCCTGGCGACGTCGTATCTGCTGACCTGCGCCGCCATCGGCGTGGCCGGGGGTGTGCTGCTGTGGGGCGCGACAAGCTTGTCAACCCTGCTGTTCGCGATCGTCGGACCGATCTCGGCCGGAATCGCCGGCATCTGGCTGCTGCCCGCGGTGGTCGCGCTGCGCCTGCTCGAGCGGCCGCTGGCCGGCATCCTGGTCGGGCTCATCTCCGGACTCGTGGTCTTCCCCTACCTGTTCACGAACCTGTGGTGGGCGTTCTTCGCCGAACTGCCGTTCCTCATCGTGCTCTACCGGTTCTGGAAGACGTGGCAGTACTTCGCCGGCGCTGCGTTCGTCGGACTGATCTACCCGGTCCTGGCCGCCGTGTCGTTCAACCTGTGGGAGATGGCGCTCCCCGCGCAGATCGGGTTGTTCGCCCTCACGCTGGCCAGCTGCCTCGGCGGCACGTGGCTCGGGATCATCATCGCCGATCGGCTGAAGGCCGCCGGCGTGGCGAAGCTCGCGCGCCGTCGCCCGAAGACCGTGGCGACTCCCGGCTCGTGACGGCGCGCCGCTAGGCTCGCGACGAGCCGCGGCACCGGGAGCCGCGGCACCGGAGGCCAGGAGGTGCGGCATGGCGTTCGAGCACGCGGTGATCGTGGGCGCGGGCATCGGCGGGCTCCTGTCAGCCGCCGCACTCGCGCCGCGGTTCGCGCGCGTGACGATCGTCGAGCGCGACGAGCTGCCGGCCGGCGCCTCCCATCGGCGCGGCGTACCGCAGGGTGAGCAGATGCACGCGCTGCTCGCGATCGGCCAAGACGCGTTCGAAGAGCTCCTCCCCGGAATCGGGCAGGCATGGGCGGATGCCGGGGCCGCGTGGTTCGACTCCACACGTGATGTCGCGAGCTTCAGCTCACAGGGCTGGACGGCCAGGGGCCCGAGTGAGGCCTGGACCTTCGGCATCCGTCGTCTCGTCCTCGAGAGCTCGGTGCGCGAGCGGGTCCGCGTGATCCCGAACGTGTCGATCGTTCAAGGCACGGTGGCGGGGCTGCAGGCATCGGGCGATCGCAGCCGCCTGACGGGCGTCACGGTGCGCGGAGCCGAGCCGTCGATGATCGACGCCGACCTCGTGGTGGATTCTTCCGGGCGCACCTCGCACGCCGTGCAGTGGATCGCCGACCTCGGGTACCCGCCGCCGGCCGAGCACGAGATCGTCAGCGATATCGTCTACTCCACCACCGTCGTGCGCTTGCCGCCCGATGCTCTGCGCGCCGACATCCGGGGCGTGCTGGCTCCGCCGACGCCGGCGCATCCGCGCGGAGCGGTGCTGCTCCCCTGCGACGCCGGGCTGCACCAGATCGTGGCGCTGGCCCAGAACGCGTCGCGGGCACCGGCCGATCGCGACGAGTTCCTGACGCATCTCGAGGACGCGACGACGCCGGTCGTGGCGGAGGCCGCCCGACGGGCCGAGTTCGTCGGCGAGCCGAAGCCCTTCAAGGTCCGGGGCACGCGGAGGGTCCGATGGGAAGACATGGCTTCGCGACCGGAGGGCTTCGTCGCGATCGGCGACGCCGTGCTCGCCCTGAACCCGATCTACGGGCAGGGCATGTCGGTCGCCGCGGTCGAGGCGCTCGCGATGCGGGACGAGGTCGCGCGCGCCCGCACGGACGACGCGACAGGCCTCGCCGGACGGATCCAGGAGTCGTTCCGCGCGACGCTGGACTTCGTGTTCGACTCCGGGCTGCGCAGCGACGCGCACTACCCGGCAACCACTCTCCATGGCGTCCAGGCGCCGCCGCCACCGAAGAGTCGCGTGCTCGGCGCGCTGGCGACCGAGGACTGGAAGGTCGCCGTGGCGATGCGCTACGTCAGCCACGACTTCTCTGCGGCGTCGCTGCAGCGACCCGAGATCCAGGCGCGCGTGCGTGCCTGGATCTCGAGCGGGCGCGGTGTGCGCCACAACGATCCGGCCGTCATCCCGAAACCGTTCGCCGGCAAGCCGCTGCCGCGCTGAAGCCGCTGCGTGGGAGAACGGATGCCGCGACCCTCGGCCGTCGAGAAGGCCCGAGCCGCGGCATCCGGAATCGACTAGCGCTTTCCGGCGATCTGGCGCCCGACGATCTCGCGCATGATCTCGTTCGTGCCGCCGTAGATGCGGTGGACGCGGGCGTCGAGGAACGCACGGGCGATCGGGTACTCGGTGATGTAGCCGTAGCCGCCGTGCAGCTGCACGCAGGTGTCGAGGATCTCCCACTCGCGCTCGGTGGTCCAGAACTTGACCTTCGCGGCCTCTTCGGCCGAGAGCTTGCCGTCCTTGTACGCCAGCAGCGCCCGGTCGAGGTACGCCCAGATGACATCGACCGTGGTCGCGACATCCGCCAGCTTGAAACGCGTGTTCTGGAAGTCGATGATGCGCTCACCGAAGGCCTCGCGGTCCTTCGTGTACGCGACCGTCCACGCCAGCGCGGCCTGGGATGCCGCGGCCGCGGCGATGCCGATCGAGAGGCGCTCGAGCGGCAGGTTCATCATGAGCTGGATGAAGCCCTGGCCCTCTTTGCCGCTGATGAGGTTCTCTTCGGGAACGAACACGTCGCTGAACGACAGCTCCGCGGTGTCGTGACCGTGCGACCCCATCTTGTGGAGTTTCTTGCCGTGATCGAAGCCCTCCATGCCGTTCTCGATGATGAGCAGGCTGAAGGCGTCGGGGCGGTTGCCCTCGCCTGTCTTGACGAAGGTCACGATCATGTCGGCGGTCTTGCCGCTGGAGATGAACGTCTTGGCGCCGTTGACGATGTACCCGCCGTCGACCTTCTTCGCGGTCGTCTTGATCCCGCGCAGGTCGCTGCCCGCGCCGGGCTCGCTCATCGCGAGCGCGCCGAGGATCTCACCGGTCGCCATGCCGGGGAGCCACTTCTCCTTCTGCTCCTGGGTACCCATGTGCACGATGTACGGAACGGCCAGGTCGTCCTGGATGCCGAAGGCACCGGCCAGCGAGCCTGCGCCGGCACCGATGACCTCTTCGTTCACGATGGTGCGGAACCGGTAGTCCTGCAGCATGCCGGCGCCGCCGAACTCCTCGGGCACCGAGAGGCCGATCAGGCCCGACTCGCCCGCGGCGCGCATCGTCGCCCGGTCGATCTCGCCCTCGGCGTCCCACCTCTCGCGCGCCTCGTTCGTCGCGTAGCGCTTGATGAACTCCTTGACGACGTCGCGGAACGCCTCGTGGTCCTCGTCGTAGATATCGCGCTCCATGGCAGGCGAAACCTCTCTCCTCGTCGAGCCCGCGGCTCTTCTCGACCGCGGCTGGCTCGATCCTACGCCGAACCGCGACATCGAGTCTCACGAATTATGGAATTCAGTTCCGCTCAATGCGCGTAGTCCGGCGCGGGCGGCAATCCGAAGAACTCCTCGAGCGACCGCCAGCCGCCCTCGTGGTACGCCCGGGCGAGCTCCGCGCCGACATACCGCAGGTGCCACGGCTCGGGAAGATAGCCCGTCACCGGCGTCGCACCCTCGACGTATCGCACGATCCAGCCGTGCTCCCACGCGTGCTCGGTGATCCACTGGCCCTGAGCGGTGCCGGCGAGATCGTCGAGGCTGCCGCACGCGCCGGCGCAGGGGACGACGTCGACGCCGAGTCCGAGCTGGTGCTCCGAGTGGCCGGGACGCGCACTGACCTGGTCTGCCTGCTGCCCGCGGACGGCGACGTGACGGGCGTAGGTCAGCTGCTGCGTCTCGTACGACCGGAACGCGCTCGCCAGGCCGATCTCGCCGGCGCCCGCATCACGGGCTGCCGTCACCAGGGAGGTGAGGGCGGCTGCCGCATCCGCGCGCAGTGCGCCCCCGTCGATGTTGCGCACGCCCTCGGGCATCACGAGCGCCGAGGGACGGTAGTCGATGGGAGACGCCGGCCGCAGCTTGTCGACCACCGTCCAGACGCGCGCCGAGTCCCCGAGGTCGACGCAGCCCGCCGACCCCGCCACGACGGCGGCGCGGAACGCCTCGCCACCCCCAGCTGCGGCGACCGCGGCTTGGTCGTCGCCCGACTGCAGCGCAGCGGCGAAATCGGGTACCGCACACAGGTCCGTGGCCACCGGCGACTGCTCGACCCGAGGCACGGGCAGCTGCGCCACCGCGGGCGGCTCGGCGGTGAACCCCATAGTGGCCTCGACGGTTTCGGCCGGCGGGATGACCATCGCTGTGAGAGCCGCTGACGAGCCGACAAGCAGTGCCGCCGCGACGGCGAGCCCGGCTACGAGGGCGGCACGGGTCCAGGTACGAGGGCGGGCGTGGCGGGCGTGCACCGCGTCGGGATCGAACAGCTCGGCAGCGCGCGCGGCACGACGTGTGGTGACGGGCTGGGCGGTCGCCTCGGCGCGGGCACGGCGCTCCGCCTCGTCGTGCATCGCGCGCGCGGCACGACGGGTACCGGGGGCCGGCCGGGAAGTTTCGGGCTCTCCAGGCGCCGTCACGCTAGCCATTGTGACCCCTGATCCAGGATGCGCGCGAACCCCGCTTCACGTGAGAGCCCGCTGATGTTCGAGGTGGGCAGGTGTGCGGCTTGACCGAGCATCGAAGATCTGTTCTCATGGAATCATGCGTTGGCAGGGTCAGGAACTGGGAGTGGCGGATGCCGCGGCCCTGCCCGGCCTCGAACAACTGAACGGGCTCGTCACGTCGGTGACCACGCCGGAGTTCGCCGGCATGACGTTCCACGAAGTGCTCTGCAAGTCGGCGTTGAACCACGTTCCCAGCTCTTCCGCGATGCCGTTCGACTGGACGGTGAACCCCTACCGCGGCTGCAGTCACGCGTGTGTCTACTGCCTGGATCCCGACACGCAGGTGCTGATGGCGGACGGACGCAGCAAGCGCATCGGTGATGTGCGCCCGGGTGACGAGGTGATCGGCACTGAGCGACACGGGTCGTACCGTCGCTACGTCCGTGCAACGGTGTCGGCACAGTGGACCACTCGCAAGCACGCCTACCGGGTGACGCTCGCCGACGGCACCGAACTCACGGCGAGCGGAGACCACCGCTTCTTGACCGAGCGGGGCTGGAAGCACGTGCAACCGGGCCCGCCCGGTTCTCAGCGACCGCATCTCACAACCGACAACAAGCTTGTCGGCTTCGGGGCGGGCGGCGCACCCCCCACCGACACGGAGATCGACCTCGGCATCATCGGCGATGCGGTGAAGTCGGATGCCCCACTGCGCGTCATCGCGATCGAAGACCTCGGCACGACGATCGACATGGTCGACATCACGACATCGACGGGCGACTTCATCGCCAACGGGGTGATCAGCCACAACTGCTTCGCGCGGGGGACGCACGAGTACCTCGAGCTCGACTCGGGCAAGGACTTCGACACACAGATCGTCGTCAAGGTGAACGTCGTCGACGTGCTCGAGAAAGAGCTGCGGCGCGGCACCTGGATGCGTGAGCCGGTCGCGCTCGGCACCAACACGGACCCCTACCAACGGGCCGAGGGACGCTACAAGCTGATGCCCGGCATCGCCTCTGCGCTCGCCGAATCGGGCACCCCATTCTCGATCCTCACCAAGGGGACGATGATCCGGCGCGACCTGCCGCTGCTGAAAGATGCCGCCGCCCACGTGCCCATCACGATCTCAACCTCCATCGCGGTGTTCGATGACGAGCTCCAGCACATCATCGAGCCGGGAACGCCCAGTGCGACCGCCCGGCTCGAGACGGTCCGCGCGGCGACCGACGCCGGATTCCGCGTGACGGTGTTCCTGATGCCGATCATCCCGCACCTCACCGACTCCATCGCCGCGATCGACCATGCGCTCACCCGCATCAAGGATGCCGGTGCCACACGGGTCGTCTACGGCGCCCTGCACCTGAGGCCCGGCGCCAAGCAATGGTTCATGCAGTGGCTCGAGCAGCAGCATCCGGAGCTGGTCTCGTCGTACCGCGGCCTGTATCCCGGCATGACGGCGAACGCCCCCAAGGCCTACCGATCATGGCTCGCCAAGCGGGTGAGGCCGCTGCTGCGAGTTCACGGCCTCGACGGCCGTGCCGAAGACGACGCCCCACGCGGCGCGCCCGTCGCGGGCCTGGCCGCCAGATCGGCTTCGATCGTCGTCACGTCGCGCGGCCGGGCGGCACTGTCGGGGCCGACCGGCGTAGGCGCCGGGCATGAGACCTCCGCCCGGCTGTTCTGACGGTCAGATCGCGACGGCCTCGGTCTGGCGGCGGGGTTCGGCGCGCGTGACCTCTGCATCTCGCGGCGACGTCGGCACCGGCTCGGTGACGAACTCGACCACGGCGTCCAGGAAGGGGTCCGCCGTGAGGATCCGGTTATGCCCGAAGCCGCTCGTCGACAGCAGCTGCGAACCGGGATTCGCGTCCACGATGCGCGGCGCCTCGGCGAACGGAACGCGGCGGTCGCCGTCGTCGTGGATCACGAGCAGCGGCGTTCCCGGCAAGGGACGCCGAACCGCCGAGAGCCACGCGAACGGATCGGCGTCACCCGGGAAGTACGT
This sequence comes from Microbacterium sp. HD4P20, assembly GCF_019449275.2. Taxonomy (GTDB): domain Bacteria; phylum Actinomycetota; class Actinomycetes; order Actinomycetales; family Microbacteriaceae; genus Microbacterium. Next base: position 372,304 of record NZ_JAHZQZ020000022.1, on the reverse strand, counting down.
GCGCGCGAACAGTTGCCCGAGAGCGTCCGAGGTGCGATCGGAGTAGCGGAGCATCGACTGGAACTGCGTCAGCAGGGTCTCGGCAGCGGCCGGCGCGGCCACCGTCACGACTCGATCGGCCTGGATGCCGCCCGCGACGGATACGAGCGCGGCAAGGCCTCCGAAGGAGTGACCGACGACGGCCGCGAACCGGCCGTGTCGCTCCTGCAGCGCAGCGAGCACATCCCGCCAATCGACGAGGTAGGTATGGCGGCCGCCCGAGTCGCCGTGCGCGGGGGCGTCGAAGGCCACGACGTGGTAGCGCTCGGCGACGAGTTCGCGCACCAGGGTCGCGAACTGGCTCGCTCGCCCGTCCCAGCCATGGGCGAGCACGACCGTGCGGTTGCCCGCACCCCACTCGTACAGCGCGAGGTCGACGCCACTCCCGGTCACACCGGGAACCCGCAGCATAGAGCGCCGCGCGCGCCACATCGTCGGGACGTCCTCCGGCCGCACCGGACGTGGTCGATCGACACGGGCGAACAGCGGCATTGCCGCTGCCGCACCCCACCGGGGTGACAGCGATCCAGCGGCGCGGACGCCGGCGCCGGCGAGGGAGAGGGCGATGTTCATGATGCTCCGATCCAGCTATACGAACGGTCGTACGTAGGAATACGAACGATCGTACGGTATTCTCGACCCATGGCACAAGGGCAGATCGACGGACGCCGGGTGCGAGGCGATGAATCCCGCCGCGGCATCCTCGCGCACGCCGTCGACACTGCCTCGGTCGATGGCCTCGACGGCATCACGATCGGACGACTGGCGGATGCCGCCGGTCACAGCAAGAGCGGTGTCGCGACTCTCTTCGGCTCGAAGGAGCACCTGCAGCTCGCCGTCGTCGCGGCAGCCCGCGAGATCTTCGTCGAGAGCGTCGTGGCACCGGCCCGAGCGGACTCAGAGCGTGGGCTGTCGCGCGTGTGCGCGCTGCTGTCGCAATGGCTCGCGTACTCCGAGACGCGTGTCTTCCGCGGCGGCTGCTTCTTCGCCGCGACGTCGGTCGAGTACGACTCCAAGCCGGGCCCGGTGCGCGATGCCATCGTCGCCGCGAACTCGGACTGGGAGGACTACCTCACGGTGTGCATCGAGTACGCGATGAAAGCGGGCGAGCTGCCCCATCTGGACGACGCACGACAGCTCACCTTCGAGATCGTCTCGTTCCTCGAGGCCGCGAACACCCGGTCTCTCCTATATGCGAGCCAAGAGCCGTACGCGCGGGCGGCGACCGCGCTGCGGGGCCGGCTGAACAGCCTGGGCGGAGATCCCGTGCTCATCGCCACCGTGGTGCCTCCCGCGTCGGCCTGACGGACGACGCGCGGCCGGCACGCACGACGACGGCGGGCGCATCCGGGTGCGCCCGCCGTCGTGCCCAGGATCAGGGCTTCCAGGGACCGTGCGTGGCGCCCGGCTCGTCGGCGCGACTCCACCACTTCGCCGTGTAGGTCACGCCGTTGTGCACGACCTGGTCGCCCCTCCCGTAGATGCGGTCGGAGTACCAGTCCTGCACGGTGCCGGGATCCACGCCGCACGCGGTGAGCGTGCTCCACGGTCCGCGCACGGAGGCCCCGGGCTCATCACCCCGCGCGTACCACTGGGCTTCGAAGACGCGGCCGTCCAGGTACACGAGTTCGTCCCCGCGATACGTGGTCTGTGCGTTCCACGGCACGGCCGGCGCATCCGGTGTGTGTGCACACAGCAGTGCGGGCGACCCCGCGACCGGCCCGGGTGTTGCGGCGCGCAGCACGTCGGCCGAGGCAGCTGACAGGTCGCCGGCGACGTCATTGCCGATCTCCCAGAAGTCCACGCCGCCCAGACCGTGCTCGATCGCCCACCGCGTCTTCTCGGTGACCGCGAGCTCGTCGTCGAACGACCAGAACTCCCGCGCGGCGGGGTCATAGCCCCACGTCGCGTTGAAGCGGCCGTCGGCGGTGTACTCGTGATGGATGTCGAGGTCCCGGCTCTTGAGCTGGTCCCACGTGATCTGACCGAGCCCGCCTCCCGCCGTGCTCCACGGCTGCGGCTCAGCGTCGCGCCAGCCCTGACCGTAGGCGGCGAGGCCGAGGTTCAGCTGAACCGGGTCGATGCCCGCGTTCACGTACGAGGCGAGAACGGTGTCGAGCCCGAGTCCCCAGTTGTGGGCGGGGTCACCGAACACGTTGCCCTGATGCCCTGTCTCGGCGGTCCACGAGCCCCACAGGTCATAGCCCTGGAGGTTGGCGTAGTCGAGGTACTCGAACAGTTCCGGGTCGTTCCAGCCGCCGGCCGCGATCTGCGTCGGGCCGGCGGGCAGGAACGCCGAGAGCTCGTAGTCCGCCCCGGTCTCGCCCTCGACGGCATCGAGCTGGGCACGCAGCTCTTTCACGAACGCGAGGAAGTTCGCCCGGTCGTTCACCGGGTCGACCGAGTTTCCGACCTCCTGTGCCCAGTCGGGCGCTCCCGGCCACTCCCAGTCCAGGTCGAAGCCGTCGAAGATGCCGGCGGCCGCGCCCTCGCCACCGCGTCCGTCGATCATCGGGAGGTCGCCGCGGATGTACAGGCCGATGCACGACTCGGCCAGTGCGGCGCGCAGTTCGGGCGTCGCGACCGCCTTCGAGAAGGACTTCGACCACGACCAGCCGCCGAGCGACACGTTGATCTTGAGGTCGGGGTAGAGGCGCTTCAACTGGCGCAGCTGGTTGAAGTTGCCGGCGAGCTGCTGCTTCTTCGTGTCGGCGACTCCCAGCACGGACTCATCTGCAGCGAAGGCGTGCACGAAATCGCTGTCGGCGTCGCCGGCGGTGTCGGTCTGACCCGGCCCTGACGCTGGTGTGTCGGAGATGAAGCAGGTATATGGCTCGACCGCGTCGAGCCCCTGCACTCCGGCGGAGCGAGCGGCATCGAGGGCGGCCTGATCACCGGCGATGTTGCCGAACGAGTAGTTGAGGTGGGTGAGGTTCTCTGCGGCGGCGGTATCGACGAACAGGCGTTTGACGGTCGCCTGAGCCTCTCCGGTCGCTCGCCATTGACCGTAGTAGCCCACGTTTCGGTAGCCGTTGAGCGTGGTGGTGGGCGTGGGTTCGTCGGGTGCCGCGACAGCGGGCGATGCTGCGGACAGACCGACCACGAGCGCACCGACGGCGACCGCGGCGAGCGCGGGGATTCTGCGGGGGGACACACAAGCTCCTTCGATTGCGATGGGATGTGGCATCCGTACCTGCTATTAGGTAACCGTCCTAACAAATACCACACCGCCCATTCTGGCAGGTGCGGCCCGACTGACGGAAGACCTTCATCGATCGCGCGGCCGGCACGCACGACGACGGCGCCGAGCCCGAAGGCCCGGCGCCGAAGTTGCGGTGCAGCCGAGTGCGACCATGCGGTCGCGTCAGCGCGCCTGGCGGAGCGCCTCGATCACGTGATCGCCAGGACGCACCTCGTCGAACGGCGCATCGATCTCGGCGCGCTCGAGCATCTCGGTCATACGACGGCGACGCTGACGCGTGATGAGGGTCACGACGGTGCCCACGCGCCCGGCGCGGCCGGTGCGGCCCGAGCGGTGCAGGTACGTCTTGTACTCGTCGGGCGGATCGGCCTGGACGACCAGATCGATGTCGTCGACGTGGATGCCGCGGGCCGCGACATCCGTCGCCACGAGCACATTGACGCGCCCCGACGTGAGCCGCTCCAGGTTGCGCGTGCGCTTGGCCTGGTTGAGGTCGCCATGCAGGGCGAGAGCGCGGATACCGGCGTCGTCGAACTCCTCGGCGAGCATCTCGGCGTACGCGCGCGTACGAGCGAAGACGAGCGTCTTGGCGTCGCGGTCGACGAGCGAGTTGAGGATCTCGCTCTTGTCGCGGTGGTCGATCACGAGCACGCGGTGCTCGATGGTCCCCGACTCCTGGTCTTCGCCGGCGACCTCGTACACCGAGGGCTCGACGAGGAACTCGTCGACGAGCGACGCGACCTCTCGGTCGAGAGTCGCCGAGAACAGCAGCTTCTGGCTGCCCTCCGCTGTGCGACGTAGGATGCGCTGCACCGGCTCTAGGAAGCCGAGCTCGCACATGTGGTCGGCCTCGTCGAGCACGACGATGCGGATCTGCGAGAGGTCGAGCTTGCCCTGGTTGAGCAGATCCTCGATGCGGCCGGGGGTGCCGATGATGATGTCGACACCCTTCTTGAGCGCGCCGACCTGGCGTCCCTGGGGCACTCCGCCGTAGATCTGCGTGGTGAACAGTCCGACGCTGCGGGCGATCGGCTGGATCGTGCGGTCGATCTGCAGTGCGAGCTCGCGCGTGGGCGCCATGATGAGTGCGCGCGGCGCACGAGCGAACTCACGGCGCCCGCCCGACTGCGAGCGCAGGACGCTCTCGACCAACGGCGCGCCGAAGGCGATGGTCTTGCCCGAGCCGGTGCGGCCGCGGGCGAGGACGTCCTTGCCTGCGAGGATCGACGGGATCGTCGCGGCCTGGATGGGGAACGGATGCTGCGCACCGAGGTCGGCGAGCGTGCGGACGATGTTCTCGCCCAGGCCCAGATCGCCGAACGTCACGTTCTCGACTTCGCCGGCCTGGACGGCCTCGGCCTGCAGGCGCTCGTGAACGACGTCGACCTGCGCCTCGTGCGCGGCGGTCCGGGTCGGAGCCTTGCGGGCCCAGTCCGAACGGTCGGGCGCGTCGGTGCGACGCGGGCGCTGGTCCTGACGCGGGCGCTGGTCCTGACGCGGGCGCTGGTCCTGGCGCGGACGGTAGTCGGGACGGGGGCGGTCGTCGGACGAGCGAGCCGGACGATCATCACGACGCGGCCGATCATCGAACGAACGAGCCGGACGATCATCACGACGCGGCCGATCATCGAACGAACGAGCCGGACGATCATCACGACGCGGCCGATCATCGAACGAACGAGCCGGACGATCATCACGGCGCGTGTCGCGGTCGATGGGACGACGGTCGCGGTCCTGGGGACGGTACGACGGCCGAGCGTCGCCGAACGAGCGCCGGGCGTCGCGGTCGACGCGGTCCAGACGCGGGCCGCCGGTGGGACGTGCGCCGCGGTCATCACGACGCGGCCGATCATCGAACGAACGAGCCGGACGATCATCGTATGAACGGGCCGGGCGATCATCACGGGCGTGCGTGCGGATGCCACGCGCCTCGTCACGGCCGACCCGCTCCTGAGCCGTCCAGCGACGCTTGGGGGAGGCATCCGCCGTCTCGGCACGGTGTCCGCGATGACCTGCGCTCTTGCTGCCGGGCTTGCCTGCAGAGGACTCACCGGGTCGGCGCTTGCGATCCTGGTAGCTGGTCTTCGCGCCGTAGCGCGGCTCGAAGTTCTTCGCGGGCCGTCCGCCGGCGGGCTTCTTGTTCTTGGGCATGGGTGACTTTCTGGGTTGTTCTCGCAAGAACAGCGCTCCACATGCCGTCGTGCGCGATCGCGCACGACGGGGAGTAACCCGGACTCTCGTCGGCCGGGGGCCATTCGATCTTGATGGTCGTCGAGGCGGAATCGCCCTGACCATCGGCCCCTTGGACTCACAAACCCATCCGCGTGACGCGGTGTCCAGAGCCGACTCGACCACCTTACCCGGATCGTCTGCGCACACCCTGTACGCGTTCCCGTGACATTCGGCCAGCGCTCTCCCGGCATACGGCGTTACTGTTTCCCCAGCGGCTTGCCGCTGAACTGGGGATTGTTGCCGTACGCGGCGGACCTCGGTGACGGGTCCGGCTGGGGGTCGACTCGGCACCGCACGGTTCGCCATAGAACCGATCGTGAGTCGAATGTCTCCCACGACCCTTTCCGCTGCAGCAACCGCACCACCTGGTCCGGCACGCGTGCACGACCTTTCACCGAACCCGCTCGGCGCCGCGCCATCGGCCCGGCGGACCGCCCGTCATGCGGCGAACGTCCACCGCATCGGTCACCTCGCCGTCCTCTCCCTGCCGCTGGGGGTGCTCGTCTCGGTCCTCACGACGAGGGACGCCCTGTGGTGGCAGCTGCACTTCTCCCAGCTGGGAACGTTCACCGATCTCTCGAGCCGCGTCTTCAACACGACCGTGATGTTCTCGGGCTTCTTCCTCGCCGCCTACGGCGTGTTCGTCGTGCTCGCACTTCCTGCCGGCACCAGCCGGCGCGCCTCACGATCGTTCCGGGTCGCCGTCGTGTCGGCGGGTCTGCATCTGACCGCGGTGGGACTCGTGCCGATCCCCGTCAGCGCTCCGATGCACGATCTGATCGCGATCGGTCTTGGCCTGTCATTCCTCGGGACCGTCTGTGCGGGCCTGGCGCTTCCGGGGCGCAGCCGCCGGTTCCGCCGCGCGACGATGTTCTGCGTCGGCCTGCTCACCACGGGGATGATCGTGCTGGCCGCGGGGCTGATCACCCTGGCGCTGTTCGAGCTCGTGGCTTTCGCCTGCATGGGCATCTGGCTGTTGTCGCTGCCACGGGCACTCGCTCACCGGGCGTCCGAGCACGACGGCGACGGCGGGATGCCGCATCCCGACGTGGCGCACATGCCCGCTCGCCATGTCGGCCCGCGTCGGCCGGCACCCGGCGCGGCGATGCGGCGCCCGGCGGCACGCCGAGAATGGATGTCATGGCAGAACCCGTGGCCCACCCCATCACCGTCGCGATCGAACGACGCATCGACCCCTCCCGCACCGCCGAGGCCACGAGCTGGATGCAAGCGGGCACCGACCTCGCAGCCGGCTTTCCCGGCTTCCTCGGCTCGGGCTGGGTTCGCGCGGGCGAGAGCAGCGACCTCTGGTACATGCTCTACCGCTTCCGCGACATCCCGACGCTGGAGGACTGGGAGCAGTCCGGGCAGCGAGCGTGGTGGCTGGACTCCGGTCGTGCCTTCGCGAACGAGGTCCGCGTCGAACGCCGCACGGGCATCGAGGGCTGGTTCGACGCACCCTTCGCCACGGTCCTCGAGCCGCGCCGTGCTCATGGCGGTCCGGACGCCTCCGACGCGCAGACGCCGACCGGCCCCATCCAGCAGCCCATCCCGTCAGCGCCGCCCCGCTGGAAGCAGGCCGTCACGATCTGGCTGGGCTTCTTCCCGACGAACCTGCTCGCATCGTGGCTGCTCGGATTCGTGCCCGGCCTCAGCGAGTGGCCGCTCGTCGTGCGCGTGCTGATCACGACGCTGCTGCTGACGCCCGTCATGACGTACGTCGTGCTGCCGTGGGTGACGCGGTTGCTGCGCCCCTGGCTGCACCGATCCGCCTGACCCCAATCCCCCGCCTCGCGTCCTGACCAGCCCGGGCGCCTCTCACGCGCGGTCGCCCCGCGCCATCCCCACCCCAATCCCCCGCCGAGACCGTACGTCCTCGCCGAACGACCACGTTATTCGCGTCGACGACATGCTGTCTCGGCGAGACCGCACGTACTCGACGAGATAGGACGGGCGGGATGCGGCGGCGTGGCGTTGCGACGCAGGTCAGGCGCGCGGGGGCTCGGGGTCTGCGGGCGGCTCGGGGTCCGGGGCGTGCTCGGGGTCCGGGGCGTGCTCGGGGTCACCGCCTCCCGACGGAACCTCGTCGATGATCGAGGGAGCTGCCGGATCTCCGGCTTGGTCGTCGCCGGTCACAGTCGCGTCGCCGTCCGTGGCCTCTGTCGCCTGCGCGTGGACGGGATCCGGCTCCTCGGACTCCGCCGTTCCCGCGTGCAGCTCGGCCGGCGGAACCGAGTCGAAGTGGTTTGCGGAGGGGACCGGCTCGTCGGAGTCGGGTGAGCCGGTCGGGGCGACCGGCACATTCGCACCGGGCTCGGCGTCGACGGGGACCTCGACGTCGGGGCCCTCTTCGATCGGCGGAACTTCGACGGTCGCAAGCGCTGCGGGCTCAGCGCCGACGGGGACCTCGATGTCGGGGCCCTCCTCGATGTTCGACACCTCGGCGGTGACCAGCCCTGCGGCGCCGGGCTCGGCGTCGAGGGGGACCTCGACGTCGGGGCCCTCCTCGATCGTCGGCACCTCCACGGCGGCAAGCTCTGCGGCGCCGACCGCAGTGCCGGTCTCACGTGCCCGACGCTCGCGGCGCGTCTCGAAGACGGCGCCCGCGGCGGTCACACCGGCACCCACGAGCTCACGATCGGCAGAGGCATCCTTCCCGCCCGCGGGCCCCTCGCCGACCGGGGTCGGGCCACCGTTGCCACCACCGTCGCCGTCTTCACCGCGGCGAGCCCGTCGTCGCTCCTTCGCGCCCTCCACGAGGTTGTACAGGGTCGGCAGCACGAGCAGTGTCAGTACCGTCGACGACACCAGCCCACCGATCACGACGATCGCCAGGGGCTGCGAGATGAACCCGCCGTGGCCGGTGATGCCGAGCGCCATCGGTGTGAGGGCGAAGATCGTCGCCAGCGCCGTCATGAGGATCGGGCGCAGGCGTCGTGCCCCACCGGCGATCGTCGCATCGTGCGCCGACAGGCCCTTCTCGCGGTACTGGTTCACCAGGTCGACGAGCACGATCGCGTTCGTCACCACGATGCCGATCAGCATCAGCACGCCGATGAGAGACGCGACACCCAGGGGCACGCCGGTGACGATCTGCAGCAGGATCGCGCCGGTCGCCGCGAACGGCACCGACACGAGCAGCAGCAGCGGCTGGCGCAGCGACTTGAAGGTCGCGACCATCACGATGTACACGATCAGGATCGCCGCGAGCAGCGCCAGCCCCAGTTGCGAGAAGGAGTCCTGCTGCTGCGAGACGACGCCGCCGAGCGACGCGTCCGCCGCCGCCGGCAGGTCGGCGTCCTCGAGGGCGGAGGTGACAGTCGCCGTCGCGGCCGTCAGGTCGTCGGTCGAGGGCGTCACCGTGACCGTCGCTGTTCGCTGCCCGCGCTCGGTCGTGATGGATGCCGGGCCCTCGCTCTCTTCGACGGTGGCGACGTCCTGCAGAGGAACGGGTCCCGCAGCCGTCGGCACCTGCAGCTGTCGCAGCTCGTCCAGCGTGGCGGGCGTCTGCGAGGCAGCGAGGTAGACCGTGAGCGAGGTGTCGTCGATCTCGACGGCGCCGATCGACTGCGGCTGCATCGTGTTCGACACGAGGGCGCCGACGGCGACCTCCGAGAGGCCGAGGGCCGCGGCGGCGTCACGGTCGACGACCACGGCGATGTAAGGCAGCGATGCCGAGAGGTTGCTCGAGACCTGACCGACGCCCTCGCTTCCGTCGACGGCTGCGACGACGGCATCCGTCGCCTCCTGCAGCGTCGCGGAGTCCGCCGCGGTGACATCGATCTCGATGTCGCTCGAACCGAATCCGCCGCCGGCCGCGGCGACGGTGATCTCGCCGACGTCGTCGAGGTCGGCGACGGCCTGCTGCACGTCCTCGCGCACCGCGACCTGGTCGGCGTCGGGGTCCGTCGTGATCGAGTAGGTGATCCCGGCGCCGCCGCCCGAGAAGGCGTCCCGGAGAGGCGAGCCGCTCGAGCCGATCGACACCTGCACCGTCTCGATGCCGTCGATGTCGACCAGGGCGTCCTCAACCCGCTGCGCGGCGGCGTCCTCGGCTTCGAGGCTCGGCGACGCGCCGATGTCCTGCGTGACCGTGAACGTGTTCTGACCCGAGTCGCCGAGGAAGTTCGTCTTCATGAAGGGCGCCGCGGCGACCGTGCCGCCGAGCACGAGCACCGCCAGCAGCAGCGTCACCCACGAGTGCTTGAGCGTCCACCTCAGGATCGGCAGATACCCCTTCTGCAGGCGCGACGGCGGAGCCTCGGGGTCTTCGGGGTCGATCTGGTTGCCTGCGGCGTCCAGAATCGGCTTGCCCGGCCGCAGGAACCAGTACGCGAGCACCGGCACGATGGTGAGCGCCACCAGGAGCGATGCCAGCATCGCGATCGTGACGGTCAGCGCGAACGGACGGAACAGCTCGCCGGTGATGTCGCCGACGAAAGCGATCGGCAGGAAGACCGCGACCGTCGTGATCGTGGACGACGTGATGGCCGTCGCCACCTCGCGGACCGCGAGCTTGATCGAGGCGAGTTTTTCGGCCGTGCCCACGTAGTGGCGCTTGATGTTCTCGATCACCACGATCGAGTCGTCGACGACCCGACCGATCGAGATGGTGAGCGCCCCGAGGGTCAGGATGTTCAGTGAGTAGCCGAAGGTCTGGATGCCGATGAAAGTGATGAGCACGCTCGTCGGGATCGAGATCGCCGTCACCAGCGTCGCCCGCACCGAGAGCAGGAAGACCAGGATCACGAGCACAGCGAACGCGAGCCCGAGCATGCCCTCGACGGCGAGCGTCTCGATCGACTGCTCGATGTACGGCGCCTGGTCGAACACGACGGTGAACTCGGCGCCGTCGAGCGCGTCCTCGAGGGACGGCAGCAGGTCGAGCACGCCGTGCGACACATCGACGGTGTTGGCGGCGGGAAGCTTCGTGATCGCGATCGTGAGGGCAGGCTCGCCGTCGACGCGCGAGATCGAGGTGACCGGGTCGGGCTCTGCGACCACCGTCGCCACGTCGCCGATGGTGGTCGCGCCGCCCGCGAGCTGCTCGGCCGACGTCGGCACGAGCGGGAGTGCTGCGATGTCGTCGACACTGGTGAGCTTCGATCCCGTCTGCACCGTGAGTGTCTGGTCGTTCTCGGTGATGTCGCCACCGGGGAAGAGCACGCCGTTCTGCTCCATGGCCTCGGTGATCGCCTGCTGGCTGAACCCGGCCTCGGCGAGCGCGGCTTGGTCGGGCGTGATCGTGATCCGCTGGCCGACACCTCCGACGATCGATGCCGCGTTGACCCCGTCGACGTCTTCGAGCTCGGGAACGACGGATGCCTCGAGCTGGGACTGGACCGTGGCCTCGTCGTCGTAGCCGGTCACCGCCAACTGGATCACCGGGAAGTCGTCGATGCTCGCCGACAGCACGGACGGCTCGACGTTCTCGGGCAACTGGCCCTCGATGCGGTTGATCGCCTGCAGGATCTTCTGTTCGGCCGTCGCCAGATCGGTGCCGTACGTGAAGGACGCCTGGATCACCGACGCGTTCGTGGTACTGGTGGCGCTCGTGGACTCGAGGCCCGACACACCCTGGATCGCGGTCTCGATCGGCGTCGACACGTCGTTGTTGACGACCTCGGGCGAAGCGCCCGGATACGTAGATACGACGATCAGCGTCGGGAACTCGATCGAGGGGATGAGCTCCTGCTTGAGGTTCGACAGTGCGAGGCCGCCGAAGATGGCGGCGACGATCGTGATGAGCGCGATCAGCGCACGGTTCTTGAGACTCAGGACGGCGAGGTTCGACACGGCTGCCTTCGCTGGGAGGGTGGTGCGGTGGGATGCGGGAGCCCGCGACGATACGGGGATGTATCGGCTTCAGTATTTCACGACGCTCAGCGGCCTAGAGCCGCGGCGATCGCGGTACCGGCGGCGATACCGACTCCCGCTCCGGCCACCGCGAGCGCGAGTGTGCCGAAGAGGTTCAGCGCGGCATCCCGCCACCGTCGTCGTTCGGCGAGCAGCACGGTATCGACCGCCACCGTGCTGAACGTGGTGTACCCGCCGAGCAAGCCCAGCCCGATCGCGAGCGACAGGTCGGGCGCGACGACGGTGCCGAGGCCGGTGACCAGTCCCAGAGCGAGCGAACCCGACACGTTCACGACCAGGATGCCCACGGGGAACCGGCTGCCGGCGCTCGGGGTGAGCCTGCTGTCGACGACGTACCGCAGCCCGGCGCCGAGGCCGCCGCTCACGGCGACGACGAGCATCAACCACGCCCTCACCGGGCGTCCTCCGGTGCCTCGATCTCGCCGGGGCGATCGGCGATACGGCGCCCGATGAACAGCCCGACGATCGCGCCGGCGACTCCGGCGGCGAGGGATGCCCCGGCCAGCCCGATCGCGAGCCACGGGGCGCTGATCCACAGCGCCGTCTGCACCGCGAAGGCGCTGTAGGTGGTGAACCCGCCGAGCACGCCCGTGCCGAGGAAGGCTCGCGTGGGCGGGTGCCGGTCGTCGAGCCACCCGACGACGATGCCCAGCAGCAAGGAGCCTGCCGCGTTGACCGCGAGCGTCACCCACGGCACGCCGGCGCCGTCGCCCATCGGGCCGACGACGGCCGCACGGGCCAGCACGCCGATCGCTCCGCCGACCATGACGTACCCGAGGGTGCGCTGGTCGATCCGCTGCGGCATGGATTCACGCTACCCCGCAGGGGTCGGGGCGTTTCGTCTCGGGCGCCAGAGCGCCCTTCGCTCAACGACCGCGGACGCCCGGTCCGGGTCGCAGCAGTTGGCGAATGGCCGACTCAGGCGCGATCGACAGATCGAGCAGATGGCCGTCGCGATACCTCGTGAAGACGCGCGGGTCGATGTATGAGCCCCGGGCGACGGAAGGGGTGTTGCCGAGGGCCTCGGAAGTCACCCTCACCGCCAGCGCCTCGGCGCGCTTGCGGTCGCGTTCGGTGTCGACCGTGCCGATCCGGGCGAGGGCCTCGGCCGCCAGGATCGTGCCGCGAAGCGTCCGGAAGTCCTTCGCCGTGAATTTCTGGCCGGTCAGCGACCGTACATACTCGTTCACTTCGGTTGCGGTCAGCGGCACGCGGCGCCGACCTCGCGACCAAGCGAGCAGCGGCGAGCGCGGACGCCCGATGACCAGCACCTCCATCGACCGCGCGAGGTCCTCGTCGTCGATCTCGAGCCGCTGGCGCTGCCCGCTCTTGCCCGGGAACGACAGGGTGACCAGGGACTCGTCCACGGTGGCATGCCGACGCTGCAGCGTTGTCAGACCGCGACTGCCGTGGCGCACGAGATACCGTTCGGCGCCGATGCGGGGTGCGGCCTGATCCAGCAGACGGAACGACACGGCGAGGACGTGCTCGCGATCGAGTGACGAGTGGCGAAGCAGCGTCGTCACGCGGGCGCGGGCCCGAGGCAGGCTCTCGGCGAGCGCGAGCGCCCGCGCGAACTTGCCCCGATCACGCTTGGCGGTCCACACCTCGTGGTACAGGTATTGCCTCCGGCCGGCGTCGTCGATGCCCACGGCCTGGATGTGACCATCCGGCCTGACACTGATCCAGACGTCCTCCCACGCGGGCGGGATCACCAGCGCACGAATGCGCTCGAGATGCCGCCGCGGTGGTGTCCGGCCCTTCCCATCGACGTAGCGAAAACCCGAACCGGCGCGCACCCGCCGGAAGCCGGGGTCGTCGTACGGGCGGACGCGCGCGAGTCTCGGCATCCGTCCCCCTCATCCTTCAGCCCCGTCCAGCGGGGAACACCGAGCTTGTGCCAGGTCCGTGGTCGCGCGGGTCAGTGGTTGCGCAGCATCGAGATCAGCTCGGACTTCTTCTTGCCCGAGTATCCCGTGAGACCGAGTTCCTTTGCACGCTTGCGCAGCTCTGGCACGGTGCGGTCTTCGTAGTCCTGCGCGCTGCCGCCACGGCTTCCGACCTTCTTGCGTCCCTGGCTGGCTGCGGCGTTGGAGATGCGGGCTGCCTTCTCCTTGGACGCTCCGTCGTCACGGAGCTCCTCGTACAGCTCGCGGTCCTTCAGATTCGACCCGCGTCCCTTGGGCATTTCCCCGTTCCTTCCTTCATCGTCGATATCGCGGAGGTTCCGACCGCGTCGTCAGAGTCCTTTGCCGCCGGTGACCGGCAGGATCGCGCCAGAGACGTACGACGCGTCCTCGCTCGCGAGATAGACGTAGGCGCCGGCGAGTTCGGCCGGCTGCCCGGCCCGCCCGAGAGGCGTGTCGGCGCCGAAGCTGTCGAGGCGCTCCTGATCCCAGCCCGTAGCGGGGATGAGCGGCGTCCAGATCGGACCGGGAGCCACACCGTTCACGCGAATCCCCTTCGACCCGAGATCCTGGGCGAGCGCCTTGACGAACGCGACCTGCGCGGCTTTGGTCATCGCGTAGTCGATGAGTCCCGGAGACGGGTCGAACGCCTGGATCGACGTCGTGACGATGATCGACGACCCCGGCTTCAGGTGCGGGATGGCGGCACGGGCGGTGAAGAGCTGGGCATAGAGGTTGGTGCGGAAGACGCGATCGAACTCCGCCGTCTCGAGTTTGTCGACGCCGTCGCGGTCCTTCTGATAGGCCGCATTCAGCACCAGAACGTCGAGTCCGCCGAGCTCGGAGACCGTGCGGTCGACGATCTCGGCACAGAACGACTCCTCGCGCAGATCACCCTCGAGCGCGAGCGCCCGCATGCCTGCCTCGGTGACCCACCGCACGGTGTTGTCGGCGTCTTCCTTCTCCTCGGGCATGTACGTCAGCGCGACGTCGGCGCCCTCGCGGGCGAACGCGATCGCCACCGCGCGGCCGATTCCGGAGTCGCCACCCGTGATGAGGGTGCGCCGCTCACTGAGCTTGAGCGAGCCGCGGTACGAGCGTTCACCGTGGTCGGGCTCGGGGTGGGTCTCACCGGTGAGACCGGGCTGCTCCTGCTGCTGGGGCGGGAATCCGCCGCTGTGGTGCTTCTCGGTGGGGTCGGTGGACTCAGAGGTGGCCATGCCGCGACGTTACGTGCGCGCACCACCGGGTTCACGGGGGTTGACAGACTCACGGCTCGCCACTACCCCGGCCGCCGGGTCCGGTGGCCTGCCTGCTCTGGCCCTGACTGCTCTGGCCCTGACCGCTATATCAGTTCTTCCGAAGCATAGCCAGGGGGTCGAGTGACGCTGACCGACCGACAATCGTCGGTCAGGCAGCAGTTCGTTCGTTCTCGTCATCGTCCGAAACGGAGACTGCCCGTGGGGGCACTGTCCCCCGAGAGAGCACCGGCAGACAGCCGGGATGCCAATTGAAGAGCACGTGACAGTAGCCCCCGTCCGGGACATCATGCCGGCTCGGCGTGCCCATCCAGCCGATGTCTACCGGAGTCTGCCCGATGACGGGGCCCGGGAGCTGTCACTGAAAGGAACAGATCATGTCTATGAACTCTCCGAACGACCACACCGTCGCGACCACCCGCACCACCCGCGCTGAGGATCAGAACACGAAGGAGGCGCTGGTCGGCACCGATCGGCGCGGCAGCACTGCCAACGTCTCGTGGGGAGCGATTTTCGCCGGCGTGGTGACGTTCCTCGCGGTGACCGTGCTGCTGTCACTGGTCACCGCGGGGATCGGACTGACGGGCGCAGGGGTCGGCGCGGGGATCTGGAGCATCGTGGCGTTGGCACTGGCCCTCGCCGCCGCGGGCTTCGTCGCCGGCGCCCTCGCCGTGCGCAGCGGCCTCCTCCACGGATTCCTCACCTGGGCGACGTCGCTGGTGGCGGCCCTGGTGCTGACGGTTTGGCTCAGCGCCAGTGCGCTCGGTGCGGTCAGTGGCGCCCTCGGTCAGGTCGTGGACCTCGGCCAGGGCGACGTGAGCGAGATCGTGCAAGACGTTCAGGAGAACGTCGACGAGCAGGACGTCGAGAACGCGCAACAGCAGGCGGAAGAGGCTGCGGAAGACGCGCAGCCGGCAGTGTGGTGGACGTTCGTGGGCATGCTGCTGGGTGCCGCCGTCGCAGCCGGCAGCGGCCTGCTCGGGGCGCGCACGGTCATTACCCGCTCGGAGCGGGTGACGACTTACTCGCGCACGCAGCCCTGACCCTGAGATCCCATGGGCACTCCCGAGGCGGAGGTACGCCTCCGTCTCGGGAGCTGACCTGCTCATCGACGCGACCGACCGCAAGGGGCGGTTCTTGGAGGTCGCCTCAGGGGATTCCCCGGGATCGGCCAAGAGATCACCCTCATTCCGGTGGATGCGATCACCTCGATCACCCGGCACCCGGACTATCCGTTCTACCGCTGACAGGTGGATGACCCCATGGAGGAGCGACTCGTGCAACGTGAAGGACATTTCGCTCGACGGCTTGCTGCGGTTTCCGCGGTCGGCGCGGTCCTGCTGGGGATCACCGGGTGTGGATTCGCCGGGGAGCTCGGGCAGGTTCGATTTCCTGCCGACCCCGACGTCTATCGCTTCTCGTCTGGCGATGGCGTGAACATCGAGGGAGTCGGTCCGCTCGCCGTGCGCAACGTCCTGGTCGTCGCCAACGAAGCTGGGACGGAGGGGAGCCTCATCGCCGCCATCGTCAACAACACCGATGATGAACACATGCTTCACATCGTGGTGGGCGAGTCCTCAGGCACGAACCTCGAGATCCTCATCCCGGCTGAGTCGACGGTGAGTTTCGGGGACTACCCATGGCTCCAGGATCCGCCGGTGATCGAAGGCCTCGACGCGATCCCCGGATCGATGGTGGAGATGTACTTCCAAGCCGGCCAATCCGCGGGAACCGTCGAGGAAGTCCCCGTCCTCGGAGGATGCCTGGAGTATCTCGACGGCCTCGAGCCGGGCAGCCCCGAAGATTCCGCTGAGTGTCCGGTCGACGAGGAGCTGCAGCGGGCGCCATGAGGCCCTGATCCCCCTGCGGATGTGCACCGCGATGACGCATCTGCGGCGATCTCCGCGACCTATCACTGGCGCGGGAACCGCGTCAACCCCCTACGCCCGACACTCCGCGCAGTGCCAAGCTCGGAGCGTGCCCATGAGGCATCCGGTGCGCTACCCCGCGCATCGACGACGGAGAAGGAGAACCTCCATGAACCTCGCCTTGATCATCATCATCGTCGTCGCGATCATCCTCGCGATCGTCGGCGGCCTCAACTCGGCACTGAGCTGGCTGCTGTGGGTGGCGCTCATCGTCGGAGTGATCGCGCTCATCGCGTTCCTGTTCAGGGTCATCAGCGGGAGCCGGAACACCTGACGTCCGACCCCGCAGACCGAATGACGGATGCCGCGGCCACATCGGCCGCGGCATCCGCTCGTTTGTCACCCGGTGTGCGGGCTAGAGGTTCGCCTCTGCGTAGACGCGGAGCGCGTCACGTACGAACTCGGCACCGGCGGTGCCGCCGTCGCTCGTCGCGTAATTCGCGCCGAAACGCTCGTCGGCCACGTACATCTCGCCGAGACCGATGACGTAGCCCTTGACGTCTCCGCCCGGGACCGCGGCGGGCGTGCCGGGCACGCCGGTCAGCCAGTCCACGTGACGCTCGGCCAGGGCCTGCGCCTCGTCACTGTCGGGGGCGATGCCCGCCTCGGCTGCCGCGATCCAGTCGCGGCCGAGGTCGGATACCCGCTGCTGCCATGCGGCCTTCTCATCGGCGCTCATCGAGCGCCACCAGCGGTCGCTGTCTGCGTAAGCCTTCTTGCCCCAGCGCCCCTCGACCTCCGCCTTGTACTGGGTGTGGTCGAAGCCGTCGAACATGTTCTCTGCCATCAATCGTTCACCTCCTCTCAGTGCAGTGATCGTGGTTTCGACCGACGCGATCTGTCGCGCCAGCCGGTCCTGCTCCTGCCGCAGCCACGCGAGGTGGCTCTGCAGGGCGTGTTCTTCGGATGCCTCGCGCTGGAGCACGTCCGTGATCTGCGGCAGACCGAGCCCGAGTTCGCGCAGCAGCAGGATGCGTTGCAGGCGCACGAGCGCGGCCTGGTCGTAGTAGCGGTAGCCGTTGTGGCCGATGCTGGACGGCCGAAGCAGGCCGATGTCGTCGTAGTGCCGCAGGGTGCGGCTCGTCGTTCCGGCGAGCTTGGCGATCTGCTGGATCGACCACTCGTTCTCTTCCATGCGCTTCACGCTAGAGGTTGACGCTGCGTCAATGTCAAATGGGAAGCCGATCCATCCTCTCCGTCTCGCGATATATCGTGTTAGACTCACCCTCACGCGATATATCGCATCCCGCCGAATTCAGAAACGATAGGAGTAGCAGCATGACTCTGGAGAAGTGGATCATCCATCCCGGAGAGACGCGCGTGATCGACATCGAGAACGTGCGCTCCCTCAAAGTCGGCCTTGTCGCCGGCCAGATCGACGTCATCGCCCACGATGAACCCGGCGCCCGCATCGAAGTGCACAGCGTCACTGTCAAGGACCTGCGCATCGAGATGAACGGCGATCTGCTCGAGATCGACCATCCTCAACTGCGCTGGGACAACTTCCTCGAGGTGTTCCGCAACTTCGGCGCCGGCGGACCGCGCGCCGAGATCAGCGTGGCGGTGCCCCGCGCCGTCGCCCTCAATCTGGGTGTGGTCAGCGCGAGCGCGCTCGTGTCGGGATTGCGCAGCGACACCTCGCTCAACACCGTCTCGGGCGACATCATCGTGGACGGCCTCACCGGCGACCTCCGGGTCAACGCCGTGTCGGGCGACGTGCAGGTGCGGGGCCTCGAAGGGTCACTGAGCGCGAACAGCGTGTCGGGTGACATCGCCGCCACCGGCGCTCTGAGCAGGGCGTCCATCGACACCGTGTCAGGCGCCATGCTCGTGGACTCCGCCGGAGACACGAGCAGCGTCAACCTCAACACCGTGAGCGGCAACGCCACCGTCCGCCTGGACGACGGCTACCCGGCGAACTACGTGATCCGCAGCGTGAGCGGCCGGGTCCAGGTCGACGGCGAAGTGCGGTCGGGCCGCGGTGCCGGCCCGACGACGAACTTCGCCGGTGCGGCCGGTGAGCTCAGCGGCAATTTCGCCGACGTGCGGGTCAACACCGTGTCGGCTGATGTGACGGTGCTGCGCCGCGCGGCGCAAGCCGCGGTCCCCACGCCGCCTCCGGCTGACGCGGACGCGGCGGCCGGCGTGGATGAGGAGGAATGGTGATGACCCCGGTCTTCTCTCACGGCGACCTGCGCCTGTATCTGCTGAATCTGCTCGATGAGGGCCCACGGCACGGGTACGACATCATGCAGGCGCTGTCGGATCGCACCGGCGGCACCTACACCCCCAGCGCCGGCACGATCTATCCGCGCCTGTCGAAGCTGGAGGAGGAGGGCCTCGTGTCCAAGTCCGTCGACGGCCGCAAGACCGTCTATGCCATCACCGAAGCCGGTCACGCCGAAGTCGAGTCCCGTTCTGGAGAGCTCGAGGGCATCGAGGCCGGCCTCGCCGACTCCGTTCGCCTCATCGCCGACGAAGTGCGCGGAAGCGTGCGCGAAGCGATGAAGAGCCTCCGCGCGGACCTGGCCGCCGCGACCACGGACGAGCGCGCTCACGCGCCGCGGCCGTCCCGCGACGACGACCCGCGGGTCCTGGCCCGCGAACAGCTGCAGCGGGCCGACGCCGCCGTGAACGAGTTCCGTGCGCGAGTGCGCAGCGACCTGCGCACTCACGTCGCTAGAGGCGGCGACCTCGCCGCTTCCCTCGTCGACGAGCTGTCGTCGGACCTCGACCGCGTCGCCCGCGACATCACCCGCGCGCTGCGCCCCTGAGCCGCGACACCCGTCGCCCCTCTCCCGCCTCGCCCGCGGCGGGAGGGGCGACGCGAGTGCGGGTCAGTCGGGCCAGATGTCCTCGTCGTCGGCGACCGGCTCGCCGAGCGGCACGACGAGGATCGGGCGCTGCTGGCGGTGGGCGAGCCGAGCGCCGACCGAGCCGGTGAAGAATTCCCGGATCGATTCACCGATTCCCCGCTTGCGTGTGCCGACCACGAGCAGGCGGGCATCGATCTGGTCGGCGAAGTGCTTGATCGCCATCGCGGGATCACCCACGAGCTGGCGAACGGTCCACTCAATCGCGGACTCGCTCAAAACGGAGGCCGCAGCATCCTGCACCTTCGACAGGTCGCCTTCGCCCGCCGCGATATTGAGATCGATCGGCGCGGAGTGCACATACCCGTCGGGGTCCTCGTAGGTGACGAATCGCGTCACGTCGACATGCACGATCACCAGCGGAGCGTGGAACAGCTTCGCGTAGCGAGCCGCCTCCTTGATCACGCGCGGCGGCTGGTCGGGAATGACACCCGCGATGACCGCGCCGTGCAGGTCCTCGTTCGCCGTCGTGTCGTTCGCCGTCTCGGATGCCTCGTCGGTCATATGTCCGCACTTCCTTCTCGGGTCTCGCCCTTCGGGGTCCCGTGACGCACCCCCCGGGGCCGCCGGGGTGCGCGGCTCCGTGTTATTCTGAATGCTACTCTTACCGGTTTGAAGCCGGATTCGTGAATGCCCGGGTTTGCGGCGGCTGAATGCCCGCACACATCCCGCGACTCAGATATGAGGGGGTCTCGCATGGGGCGTGGCCGTCAGAAGGCGAAGCACACCAAGATCGCCCGTGAGCTGAAGTACGACACGTACAACGTGAACTACTCGGCGCTCGAGCGCGAGCTCGGTCATCCCAGCGACGACGCGTACGTCGACAAGTGGGCTGACGAGTACAAGGACGAGGACGAAGACGAGACCTCGGCCGTCTCGTCGCAGGCGTAGCTCGAGCAGCGATCCGTCGTTGGTGAGGGGACGGATGCCTCACCAGGCACCGTGGCGACTCTCCCACTCGTCCTCGACCGTGTGCGGCCGCGCCGCGACGACGCCGGCCGGGATCGCCGCCGCCACCACGCAGGCGAGCACGATGAGCGGCCCCGTCCAGGATCCGGTCGCGTCATGGAGCAGCCCGATGCCCACCGGGAACAGCGCGGCGATGGCGTAGCCGCCGCTCTGGACGAACCCGCTCAGCGCGACGGCGCCCTCGTGCGTGCGGGTGCGGAGGCCGAGCAGCACCAGGATCAACGGGAACAGCAGCGGCGCCGCGCCGAACAGCACGATCCACAGCCACGGGGCCAACGCCGGCGCGAGCAACAGCCCGGCGATGCCCACCAGTCCGGCCACCACTGCGACGCCGAAGAGCACCCGCGTCGCATTGCCGCGGGTCACCAGTAGCGGCACCGCGAGGGATGCCGGCAGGCCCATGAAGCCGAACAGCGCCAGCAGCACACCGGCGACGGCGGGCGTGACCCCGGCGACGTCGACCAGCAGCTTCGGCAGCCACGCGAACGACGTGTAGGCGAGGGTGCTCGACACCGCGAAGCCCACCAGGAGCGCCCACGCCAGCGGCAGCCGCCACATGCGCCCGAGTACCTGAGGGCTCGCCGCCTCGATGTCGTCGCCCTTCGCCTCGGCCTCCGACCGGTCGAACGAGGCGCGACGCACCGCAAGGCCAATCCAGGGGACGGCCGCGGCCACGGCGAAGACCGCCCACAGTCCCAGCGAGAGGTGCCACGTCGAGGCATCCGCCAAGGGGACGGCGATCAGCGGGGGCACGAAGGTCGCGACGGCCATCGTCGTCGAGAAGACGGTGGTCATGAGGCCGACGCGATCCGGGAAGTACCGCTTGACCAGTGGCGGCGTGAGGATGTTGCCGACGCCGACGGCGGCGAAGATGAGTGCGGTGCCCGCCAGCAGCAGGCCGGAGTTCGGGGCGAGGCTGCGCGCTACGAGGCCGACGGCTACGACGACCATCGCCGCCACGGCGAGCCGCTCCAGCCCGAAGCGCCGCTCGAGGCCGGGAGTGAGCAGACCGAACACGGCGTAGCAGACCGGCGGAGCTGTGCCGATGAGTCCGATGACCGCCGCCGGCAAGTCGAAGTCCGCTGCGATGTGATCGAAGAGCGGCGACAGCGAGGCGACGGCAGATCGCAGCGAGAAGGCGAACAGCACGATGCCGACGAGGGCGAGGGTCCGTCCCTGCCAGAGCGGGCGGGCAGGAGAGAACGCGGAACTCACTCCGCAAGCCTAGGACGCGGCCGATGCTCCCCCGCACCCGTATGGGCACCGGCTTGAGATTCTTACTGAGTTAAGTCATTATTGAGTCAGCTCGGATCTACAAGCGATCGATGACAAGAGGAAATCACGCCATGAGCACGACCAGCAGCCAGCCCCTCATCACCTCTTACGCGAAGGCACCGACCCGCGCCGTCTCTGCCGGCGGCGTCAGCTTCGCCTACCGCGAACTGGGACCGAAGGGCGGCGTCCCCGTCGTCTTCTTCGTGCACCTCGCCGCGACACTGGACAACTGGGACCCCCGCATCGTCGACGCGATCGCGAAGGATCATCACGTCATCACCTTCGACAACCGCGGCGTCGGCGCGTCCACCGGCGAGGTGCCCGACTCCGTCGAGGCGATGGCCGATGACGCCTACACCTTCATCAAGGCCTTGGGCTTCGACGAGATCGACATCTTCTCGTTCTCGTTGGGCGGCTTCGTTGCCCAGGCGCTCGTGGTCAAGCATCCCGAGCTCGTCCGCAAGCTGGTGCTCACCGGCACCGGCCCCGCAGGCGGCCAGGACATCGACAAGCTCCCCGGGGTCACCTACCTCGACATCCTGCGGGCGAACCTGACCCGGTCCGACCCGAAGGAGTTCCTCTTCTTCAACCGAAACACCACCGGCAAATCCGCGGCGAGAGCATTCATCAAGCGCCTCCAGGAGCGCACCGTCGATCGCGATGCCCCGATGAAGATGAAGGGCTTCCAGACTCAATTGAAGGCGATCAAGAAGTGGGGCCGCTCAGCGCCCGCCGACCTGTCGAAGCTGACGCAGCCCACCCTCATCGCCAACGGCGACAACGACCGGATGGTGCCCTCGGTTCTTTCACACGACATGCACCGCCGCATCCCGGGCTCCGAGCTGGTCATCTATCCCGACTCCGGGCACGGCGGCATCTTCCAGTTCCACAGCGAGTTCGCTCCCGTCGCGGTGGAATTCCTGGCGCGCTGATCGGCGCTCGAGTCATCGAGAGGACGAGCACATGACCACGTCCATCCCGCACAGGGAGCGGGCGGTTCGGGCAGTCGCGTAGACCTTGCTCGCGCCGCGCAAGAGCCTGGTCGGGTGATCGCACCGGACGGCGCGATCATCATGGATAATGAACCGACGCACATTCGAGCCCACGCGGTTCGGGGTTTAATCACAACTGAGTCTGGTCAAGATATCTCCCGGAGGTCCAGCCATGGCGCTCGCCCCTCAGCCGGTCGGACGACGCGAGCGGAACAAGCGGGAGAAGCTCGAGCGCATTACAGCCGCGGCCCGTGAGCTTTTCGAAGAGCACGGCGTCGATGAGGTCACGACGCAGCAGGTCGCCGACAGGGCCGACATCGGCACCGGCACGCTGTTCCTCTACGCCAAGAACAAGGGCGAGCTTCTCCTGCTCGTGCAGAACTCGAGCTACTTCGACGCGCTCATCGAAGGAAGGGCCGCCGCCGAGGGCATCTCGGATCCGCTCGACGCCGTCATGGCGGTGGTACGCCCGGTCGTGGAATGCAACCGGAAGCAGATCGAGAACGGGCGCACCTACCTGCGCGAGATCGTGTTCGGCGACCCCGAAGAGCCCCACCATCGTGACGCCCTCGCTCTCACGGTCCAGACCGAAGAAGCAGTGGCGACGGTCCTGCAGCGCGACGATCGCACCGACCCGGACGACGCGGCCACGCTCGCGCGCGTCGTTTCGGCCATCATGTTCGTCACCATGGCGACCACGGTGAACGTCGGCCTCTCGGTCGAGGACCTCCTCGCGGACATCCGGCACCAGGTCCGGGCTCTTCTGCCCCGCTGACCGCGTTCGGTGCGCGGACAGCGGCGCGGCCGGCCGTGACGTTCACGCGCAGCGCGATCCAGTGGTGCCCCGGGCACGAGATTCCGACCCGATGTCGATTCCGGGCGCACTCGTTCGACGCAATGGTGAGGGCGACACCGCAGCCGCCCCACGAGGAGAGGATCCGTCATGACGCAGTACTTCCTGACCGTGCCCCACGACTCCGCGAGCGAGCCGACCATGGAATCGATGCAGGAGTTCGATCCTGCTGAACTCGCGGCGGTCATGGCCGCCGTCGAAGAGTTCAACACCGCCCTCAAGGACGCCGGGGCGTTCGTCTTCGCGGCAGGGCTCAACCCGCCGTCCACCGCGAAGACCGTCGACGTGACCTCGGGTCAGACCCGGGTGCTCGACGAGCCGTTCGTCGAGGCGCCGTCCTACGTCGGCGGGTTCTGGATCATCGAGGCCGCTGACGAGGCGGCCGCCGTGGAATGGACGACGAAAGCCGCGACGGCGCTCCAGGGCCGCATCGAGGTGCGGGCCGTCCAGGAGGTGCCGGAGGGGTAGCGCATCAGCAGCCGCACCGCTGGAAGCGGGTGTACGGGGCCGGGGCATCGCCTCGGCCCCATTGCTGCGAGATCTCGATACGCTCGCTACTCGATCCTGACCCGCATCAACTCTCCTGCGAGCCCTCCACCCATGCGAGGTACTCGTCGGTGACCGTGCCGGTGATGTAGCGGCCGTCGAAGCAGCTCATGTCGAGATCCTCGACGTCGGAGCCCTCGAGGATCGCCGCTTTGAGGTCTTCGACCTCCTGGTACACGACGAAGTCGGCGCCCAGCTCCTCGGCGATCTCGGGGATCGTGCGGCCATGCGCGACGAGCTCCTGGCGTGAGGGCATGTTGATGCCGTAGACGTGGGGATAGCGCACGGGCGGAGCGGCCGAGGCGAAGGTGACGCTCTTGGCTCCGGCATCCCGCGCCATCTGGATGATCTCTTTCGACGTCGTGCCGCGCACGATCGAGTCATCGATGAGCAGCACGTTCTTGCCCTTGAACTCGCTCGACATCGCGTTGAGCTTCTGGCGCACGCTCTTCTTGCGCACCGCCTGGCCCGGCATGATGAACGTGCGGCCGACATACCGGTTCTTGTAGAACCCCTCGCGGTACTCGACGCCGAGTTTGCGGGCGACCTGCATCGCCGCCGGGCGCGATGAATCCGGGATCGGCATGACCACGTCGATCGCCTCGCGCGGCGTGTACCTGGCGATCGTGTCGGCCAGGCGCTCGCCCATGCGCAGGCGCGCCTCGTACACCGCGATCCCGTTCATGACCGAGTCGGGCCGCGCAAGGTACACGTACTCGAACGAGCACGGCACGAGCCGGGGATCGGTCGCGCACTGGCGGGTGTGCAGGTGCCCCTCGAGGTCGATGAAGACCGCCTCGCCGGGGTCGACATCGCGCACGATCTCGAACTCGCCGTTCTCGAGCACGAGCGATTCGCTCGTGACGACCCATTCGTAGTGGCCGTCGTCGTGCTTGCGCGTTCCCAGAATCAGAGGACGGATGCCGTAGGGATCGCGGAACGCCAGCAGACCGTAGCCGGCGATCAAGGCGATCGTCGCGTACGAGCCCTCGACGCGCTCGTGCACGCGGGTGACGGCCTGGAAGACCTGCTCCGGGTCGAGCTCGAGACCCGAGATGGACTCCTGCAGCTCGTGCGCCAGCACATTGACCAGCAGCTCCGTGTCGGAGCTGGTGTTGAGGTGACGGCGGTCCTTGTGGAAGAGCTCGGCGCTGAGCTCCCGCGTATTGGTGAGGTTGCCGTTGTGGACCAGCACGATCCCGTAGGGCGCGTTCACGTAGAACGGCTGCGCCTCCTCCTCGTTCGAGGCGGTGCCCTTGGTCGCATAGCGCACGTGGCCGAGCCCGATCTCGCCGAGCAGTCCGCGCATGTCGCGGGTGCGGAACGACTCGCGAACCTGACCGCGGGTCTTGTGCATGTGCACGGTGCCGCTGCGCTCGGCAGTCGAGATGCCGGTGGAATCCTGACCTCGGTGCTGCAGCAGGAGGAGGGAGTCGTAGATCTCCTGGTTGACGGGGCCTCGCCCGACCATCCCGACGATTCCGCACATGGGTGTTGCCTGCTTCGTTTGAGGTGTGAAACCGCGGTCAGTGAGCCGCGTCGCTCGCATAGGCGCCGACCAGGCGCACCGCGCCGCCGTCGACGCCCTTGGCGCCTTGGGCCCACGCGTCCCGAGGCTCGGCACGGCGCGCCAGCGCCGAGTCGAGAGGACGTGGGGACTCGAATGCGCCGTCGGGCCGGGGGTCGGTGTGCACCACGCCCACCTGCCACGTGGCGATGCCTTCGTGAGAGAGAGCGGATGCCGCGGCATCCGCCTTCTCGGCCGCCACGACCGCGAGGAACCCGATGCCGAGGTTCCACGTGCCCTCGGTCGATTCCAGGTCGAGATCGCCGAGATCGGCGAGCACGCGGAAGACGGGCGGCGGTGACCACGTCGACCGGTCGACCTCGACCCACGTGCCCTGTGGGAGCACCCGTGCCAGGTTCGCCGCGATGCCGCCGCCGGTGACGTGACTGAGGGCGTGCACGCGGTCGCCGTGGTCGGCGAGCAGTCGCAGCAGCGGCTGTGTGTACAGTCGGGTGGGCTCCAGCAGCGCCTCGCCCCACGTCGCGCCGTGCGTGCCGAGGTCGGCGGCGCGGTCGCCGTACTGGATGCCGGCGCCCGCGACGATGTGGCGAACGAGCGAGTAGCCGTTGGAGTGCAGGCCCGAACTGGCCAGGGCCAGCACGACGTCGCCCTCCTGGACGCGCTCCGCGCCGAGCACGCGCGACGCCTCGACGATGCCGGTGGCGGCGCCCGCCACGTCGTAGTCGTTCGGTCCGAGCAGGCCCGGGTGCTCGGCGGTCTCGCCGCCCACCAGTGCCGTGCCGGTCTCGGCGCAGCCGGCCGCGATGCCGCGGACGATGTCGGCGATGCGCTCGGGGAAGACCTTGCCGCACGCGATGTAATCGGTCATGAAGAGCGGCTTGGCCCCCACCACGACGATGTCGTCGACGACCATGCCGACCAGGTCGAGCCCGATCGTGTCGTGCTTGTCGATGGCCTGCGCGATCGCGACCTTCGTGCCTACGCCGTCGGTGCTGGTCGCGAGCAGCGGCTTGTCGTAGGCCTTGAACGCCGTCGCATCGAAGAGTCCTGCGAAGCCGCCGACGCCGCCGAGCACCTCGGGACCGTGCGTGCGCCGGACAGCCGATTTCATCAGCTCGACGGCGAGGTCGCCCGCAGCCGTGTCGACGCCGGCGGCGGTGTACGGGTTCACCGGCTCAGGGCGGGAAGGGGCGTCGCGTTCGGAGGAGGCCACGGCTACCAGCCTACCGGCGGCATGCCGGGCCGGATGCCGCGAGTCGGCGCCGTGCGAGGCAGGAGGCATCCGCCCCGGGGGCGGAGAGCCCGCGCCTAGAATGAGAGGCATGGGCAGCGCTGGGGCTCCGGAGTGGCTGATCCGCGAAGACGCCGGTCAGCCTGTGCTTCTGGCGCTCTATCTGCGCCAGGTTCTCGGCATCCGGTCTCCTGATGAACTCCCCCATCTGCGAGGGATCCCGCCGCGCGCGAACGACCGGGACGAAGAGGCTCAGGCACTGCTCGAGCGCCAATGGCGCGAGTACTGGGCGATGACGGTCGAGCCTCAGGCACACCCGGCCGAAGTGCCGCTGGACCTGATCGACGGCTTCGGCACGCTGCTGGCACTCCCCTCACGCGGGTCGGAGCAGCTGCGTTCCGCCGTCGCGCCGTTCGGGCCCGAGGCGCTGGCTTTCGCGCAATCGACCAACGCGCGGTATCGGCGCGACGCGACGCACGGCACCGGCACGGCCTACCGGGCCTACGCGAGCGCGATCGCCGAGTACGAGCGGCAGGTCGGCCGGCGCGCCCACTCGTTCGAGCTGAACGTGCAGGTGCTGCCGCTGACCCAGCGCGGGGTGTGGTGGATCGGGTCGCTCACGATCGCCGTCACCGATGGACTGCGAGGGGATGTCGCGGCCTTCGACGCCGCGATCCACCCGATCATCGCCGAGCTGGCCTGAACCTTCTCGCGCGGGTCAGTGACCGGAACCGTGGCCGTTCGTGCCGGGCTCGGGGTCGACGTGCACGGTCTCGTGGTCGACCGTGACCTCGCGGGTGCGCCCCTGCGAGCGACGGTCGAGGATGAGCGCGGCGACTCCGGCAAGCGCGATGCCGATCGGCACGCAGATGAGGGCGAGGAACCCGAACACCTGCCCCTGGGAGTACTCGACGCCGGTGTTGGGACTGGGGTCGGTCGTGCCGTTGAACGCGAACGTCAGGATCATCGCGACCAGCAGGCCCAGTGCCCCGCCGGCGATCAGGAAGACCGAGATCTTGGGTGCGCGACGCACGCGGACGGTCTCGATGCGGTCCTGGCTGTGCTCGGGCATAGCTCCATTGTCCCACTCCGGGCGACTTCCGGTCAGGCCGATGCCGCGCTTCTTCCCCACGGCGCACTGTCAGGGCCGCAGCGGAAGCAGGTCCGAGATGTCAGCGCGCGTGCCGGAGGCGTGGATGCGGCCGGCGGCCGCGGCATCCGTCCACTGCTCCTGGCCGGTGGCGAGCGCGATCCACGTCGCCGGGTCGGTCTCGACCACATTCGGCGGGGTGCCGCGGGTGTGGCGTGGGCCCTCGACGACCTGCACGGCGCCGAACGGCGGCACCCGCACCTCGACCGAGTTGCCCGGCGCCTTCTCGGCCAGCAGCTGCAGCAGGTACCGCACCGCGGTCGCGTTGTCGGTGCGGGCGGGGGTGACGGATGCCTCCGCCGCCGCACGCACCGCGCTCAGGGCCGAGCGGCCGTCGTCGGTCGATATTTTGCGCGCCACGCTCCCACGGTACGCCCGGGGTGACGCTGGGTAGGCTGGGCCGGGTGAAGATCCTGGTCCTCGGCTCGGGCGCGCGTGAGCACGCCATCATCCTCGCGCTGCGTGCGGAGGAGGCGGAGCACGAGATCTTCGCCGCCCCCGGAAACGCCGGCATCGCGCAGCATGCGCAGCTGGTCGCACTCGACGCCGAAGACCCGGCGGCGGTCACGAGTTTCGCGAACGAGAACCACATCGACCTCGTCGTGATCGGGCCGGAGGCCCCGTTGGTCGCGGGCGTGGCCGACGCCGTGCGGGAACGCGGCATCCCCGTGTTCGGTCCCGGCAAGGCCGCGGCGCAGCTCGAGGGTTCGAAGGCGTTCGCCAAGCGGATCATGGATGCCGCCGGTGTACCGACCGGACGGGCCGTGCGTGCCGCGAGCCGAGCAGAGGTCGAGGCGGCGTTCGACGAACTCGGTGCCCCGCACGTCGTGAAGGCGGACGGACTGGCAGCGGGCAAGGGCGTCATCGTCACCGACGACCGCGACGCGGCGCTCGCCCACGCCGAGGCCTATCTGCCGCTCGGCTCGGTGCTCGTCGAGGAGTTCCTCGCCGGTCCAGAAGTGTCGCTGTTCTTCTTGAGCGACGGCGACCACGTCGTGCCCCTCAGTCCCGCCCAGGACTACAAGCGCCTGCTCGACGGCGATGAAGGACCCAACACCGGTGGCATGGGCGCGTACTCGCCGCTGCCGTGGCTCTCGGAGCGGTTCGGCGGCGAGGACGAGTTCGTCGAGCTCGTCACCCGCGAGATCGCCGAGCCCGTCATCCGGCAGCTGGATGCCGAGGGCACGCCCTTCATCGGACTGCTGTACGCCGGCCTCATCCTCACCGATGCCGGGGTCAAGGTGATCGAGTTCAACGCGCGCTTCGGCGACCCCGAGACACAGGTCGTGCTGCCGCGGCTGGTCGACCCGCTGTCGGAGCTGCTGCTGGCCGCGGCATCCGGTCATCTCGAGGATCGGCCGCGCCCGGCGTTCGCCGAGGCCGTCGCGGTGACGGTGGTGCTCGCGAGCGAGGGCTACCCGGCGGCGCCGGTGACCGGCCGTTCCCTGACCGGACTGCACGCCGCGGATGCGGTCGACGGCGTGCACCTGGCGCATGCCGCCACCGCCGAGACCGACGGCGGGCTCGTCGCCACGGGCGGCCGCGTGCTCAGTGTGGTCGCACTCGGGACGACGTTCGCCGAGGCACGTGATCGCGCATACCGCGCAGTGGGCGAGATCGGCCTGGAGGGCGGCCAGCACCGCACCGACATCGCGGCGCGGGTGGTCGCGGAGCGCTGAGGCACCGCCGACACTCATCCGATCGGATGATGCGATTCCGGCCGCCCGGCCGAAGCCCCGGAATCGATCGGTCACGAGCATGGAGACATGGCTCAGACATCCCCGGAGGCGGACGCGAACGCGCCCCTGACCCGGCCTCACAGCCCGGCACGACCCCGACGCGGCCGCAGGGCGGAGTGGCTCGCACCCGCCGGCCTCATCGCTCTCAGCCTGGTCCCGATCCTGGCGGGAGCGATGCGGGTCACCAGCCTGACTGTCGGCGCGGACGTCACGCCGGAGAACGTCCGCTTCTTCGATTCCCCCGTGCCGGTGATCCTCCATATCGTCGGCTCCAGCGTGTACCTGGTGCTGGGGGCGCTGCAGTTCGCGCCGTCCCTGCGGCGGCGGCGCTGGCACCGCATCGCCGGGCGCATCCTCGTACCCGCCGGTCTCATTTCTGCACTGTCGGGACTGTGGATGACGATCTTCTACGCGATACCCGAGGCGATGAACGGTCCGGCACTCATCGTCATGCGACTGGTGTTCAGCACAGCGATGGCGGCGGCGATCGTCGTGGCCGTCGTCGCGATCCGGCGCGGCGATGTGTCCTCCCACAGTGCGTGGATGACGCGTGCCTACGCGATCGGCCTGGCGGCCGGGACGCAGGTGTTCACGTTCCTGCCCTGGACACTGGCCTTCGGGGCGCCGGGCCAGGCGATGCACTCGGTGCTGATGGGGCTCGGCTGGGCCATCAATCTGACGGTCGCCGAGATCGTCATCCGCCGGCGGGCGCGCCCCCGCTCGCGTCGCGCCGTCGGGCGTCCGGCCCGCGGCCACGCGCCTATCATGAGGGCATGACGAGCCCGGTCCGCGCGCTCTGGGACGCGCCTCCGGCCTCACCGGCCCCGCCGCGACGGGTCTGGCGCGACTGGGCGCTCGTCGGCGCGCTGGCACCGCTGATCCTGGTCGAGGCATCCGTCCGCCCCGACGTGGCATGGCGCTGGGTGTGGGCGGCGGTGCTGATCGCCCTCCTGCCGACGCTGCTGTGGCGGCGCGTGCGCCCCCTCACCATGATCGCGATCGCGTTCGCCATCGGCGCCGCGGCGGGAGTGGCCACGGGCAGCGACTCGCAGCTGTTCGCCACGGCGTACCTGCTCGTCCTGCCCTATGCGGTCTTCCGCTGGGGCTCGGGCCGCGCGATGGTGCTCGGTGGAGCGCTCGTGGCCGGCGGCATCCTCGTGTCGCTGACCGGCGCCCCTCCGCTCGGAGACGTCATCGGCGGGATCGCCGTTGCGGTCGCGACGGCGGCGCTGGCTCTGGCGTTCCGGTGGCGGGCCGGATCCCGGGCTCGGGAACTCGACCATGTGCGCCTGCGCGAGCGGGAACACCTCGCGCGCGATCTGCACGACACCGTCGCGCACCACGTGTCGGCCATCGCCGTCCAGGCTCAGGCAGGCACGGCGGTGGCGTCGGTGGATCCGGATGCCGCAGCCGAGGCGCTGCGCGCGATCGAGAGCGAGGCGACCCGCACGCTGCTCGAGATGCGGGCGATGGTGGGCGTTCTGCGCCGGCCGGGCGGCGAGACCGAACTCGCTCCGACGCCCGGGTTCACCGAGCTGCGCCGGCTCGAACGCTCCGGCGGCTCCGGTCCGGCCGTCGCCGTGCGCGTCGCGGGTGACACCGCGACCGTGCCGGCACCGGTCGCTGCAGTGGTGTTCCGGCTCGCCCAGGAGGCGGTCACCAACGCGCGGCGTCATGCGCGGAATGCGACCCGCGTGGACGTGGTGGTGCGTATCGAGGCGGACGGTGTACGGCTGGACGCACACGACGACGGGCTGGGCGCTGCATCCGCCCCGCCCGGCTTCGGCATCGTCGGCATGCGCGAACGTGCGGCGCTCCTCGGCGGCACCCTGGAAGCGGGCCCGGCGCCAGGGGGCGGCTGGCTGGTCGCGGCGTGGCTGCCGCGCAGGGAGCGGGCGACGTGACAGTGCGCGTGCTGATCGCGGACGATCAGGATCTGGTGCGAACGGGCCTGCGGATGATCCTCGACCTGCAGCCCGACATCGAGGTGGTTGCTGAGGCCGCCGACGGAGCCGCAGCCGTACGCCTCGCGCGAAGCATGCGCCCGGATGTCTGCCTCGTCGACATCCGGATGCCCGAGATGGACGGCCTGCAGGTGACGCGGGAGCTCGCCGGCCCAGGAGTGGCCGACCCGCTGCCGGTCGTCGTGATCACGACGTTCGACCTGGACGAGTACGTGTACGGCGCCCTGCGGGCCGGCGCGCGCGGCTTCCTCCTCAAGGACGCCGGTCCCGTGCTGCTCGGCGAGGCGGTACGGTCCGCCGCGCGCGGCGACGCGCTGATCGACCCGAACGTGACGGTGCGGCTGATCGAGACGTTCGCCGGGTCGGCCGGCGAAGGCCCCGCGCAGCCATCCAGCCCGCTCACCGGCCGCGAGGAGCAGGTGCTGGCCGCCGCGGCCCGGGGTCTCGGCAACACCGAGATCGGCCACGAACTGCATATCTCGCTCGGCACGGTGAAAACCCACGTGGCGAGCATCATGTCCAAGATCGGGGCGCGAAACCGCGTCGAGCTCGCGATCTGGGCCCACGAGCGAGGTCGCGCTCGGCGCTGACGCCGCGATCGTCCGATCACGGCGTCAGCGCCGGCGGATCGAGTCGGCGTCGTCAGGTCTGGCGGCGGATGAAGCGCATCAGCCAGGCGATCACGGCGATGACGATGATCACCAGGCCGATCCACAGCAGGAACTGCACCGCTTCGACGAGCACGCCGAACAGAAGAAGCACGATTCCGATGATGAGCAGGGTCACTGCGAGTGCGGTCATGGCTCCATGCTGGCGTAGCAGCACTGCGTGCTCCACTGGGTTGACAGACGGTCGCGATCGCGCAAAAGGGGGGCACGGTTGCACCCACGCGCCTCCGGGATAATGGGCGGGTGACGGACGCGAACCCCACTGCCCTCGACCTGCCCGGCTGGCGCCATGTCTACTCGGGCAAGGTGCGGGATCTGTACGTCCCCGCCGACACGGCCGATGACGCGCGTCCTGAGCGCATGCTCGTGGTGGCGAGCGACCGCGTGAGCGCATTCGACCACGTGCTGGAGCCCGGAATCCCGGGCAAAGGCGTGCTGCTGACCACGCTCAGCCTGTGGTGGTTCGATCGGCTCGCCGGCGCGGACGGCGGGCGCGGCATCCCGAACCATCTCGCCGCGTCGCACGTGCTGAACCTCGGAGTTGATGGCGAGGCCAACACCGCCGACGACGTGCAGAACCTGATTCCGGATGCCGTCACTGGGCGCGCCATGGTGGTGAAGAGCCTCGACATGCAGCCCATCGAGTGTGTCGTGCGCGGGTATCTCACCGGGTCGGGGTGGGCGGAGTACCGCGAGAACGGCACGGTCTGCGGCATCCCGCTGCCCGCCGGCCTGTCGAACGGCGACCGCCTTCCCGAGCCCATCTACACGCCCGCGTTCAAGGCGCCGATGGGCGAGCACGACGAGAACATCTCGTTCGAGCGCACCGTCGAGCTGGTGGGCGCCGAGCGCGCGGAAGAGCTGCGGGCCCTCTCGCTCGAGATCTACGCGCGAGCGGCGCGCACCGCCGAAGCCCGCGGCGTGATCCTGGCCGACACCAAGTTCGAGTTCGGCCTCGACGAGAACGGCGTCATGACCCTGGCCGACGAGGTGCTCACGAGCGATTCGTCGCGGTATTGGGATGCCGCGGCATGGTCGTCGGGCACGACGCCCGAGGAGCGCATGGCGAGCTTCGACAAGCAGATCGTGCGCGATTGGCTCGCCGCGAACTGGGACAAGAAGGGCGAGCCGCCGACGCTGCCGCAGGGCGTCGTCGAGCGCACCGCCGCGCGGTACCGCGAGCTGCTGGACCTGCTGACCTCCGCCTGACGCGGGGGCGCGAGGAAGCCACCCTTCGGCATGCTGCAGAGCCGCATGTCGAGGCGATCGCTCAACGCCCGCGCATCTCGCTCTGCACGCACGACGTCGGTCGTGAGCTACTCGCGCGATCTGCGACCCGCGATGCGTCCGGCGAGAAGCGCCAGGGCGAGCATCCCAAGCGTGAAGATGACCCAGCCCACGATGGTGACACGCGAGAGGACCACCGCTGAGCCGCCAGGGGTGAAGGTCGCATTCGCCAGCGGCTGGTAGGCGAACCAGCCGAAGGAGGCGACCCCCATCGGAGTGAGCAGTCCGATCGCGATCGGGTCGCACCTGCAACAGCGATCAGTGCCGCGCCCGCCATAGGAGTGCCGCTCGCCTACTTCTGCCAGCCATACGTCGACACTAGCTAGAGGCGGACGTCGAGCCGCCACCGGGCGGACCCCGGTCAGCTGCAACGCCGCTGGCGTCTGCCCACGAGGGTTCTTAGCTTAGAAGTGGCCGCTCGGTTGGCATCCGGCCCCGAGCGTCGAAGCTAAGGGAGCCAATGAGCTTACGCGCCCACCGTCTCGCTCTTGTCGTCGTCTCATCGCTTGCTCTCTGTGGATGCTCTGCAGCGACCAACCGCGAGGCGACGCCGCCGTCGGCCGAAGGAGTGATCGAGCTGGCCGTGTCCGAGACGTGCATTGAGGGGTCGGATCCGCAGTGCACCGCCGTCGGCGGCGATCACGTCATCGTTCCGTCTGAGTTCAAGCGAGCGGCTGTCGAGGATGCGGTGGTCAGCGATTCGCAAGAACAGAATGCTGTCGACGTCACCTTCACTTCTGAAGGGGCAGCGGTCGTCAATGAACTCACTAGTCGAGCAGCTCAGACCGGCGGCGAATCGCGCCTCTTGTTCAAGATCGGCGAGGAGGTTCGTGCCGCGGTTGTGGTGATGGAACCTCTCGACGGCGACCGAGTGACCATTGCACTCTCGCCGGAAGAAGACCCCTTAGAGGTCGTCGACCTGATTCGCGGCACCTGATCTCTGGCACGCAGCGGAGGAATCTGGTCGAGCTACCGCGGAACCTGCCAAAGGCTCGACGTCTGGACTTCCCGCTGACGCCTGCCCGCGGCACCCGTGGTCGCGCTCGTCAACCGAGGAGCATGTGCTCGAGGTTCTCGATCGGGCCGTACCAGCCCTGTTCGAGCACCCATGCCTGCAGCAGCCGATCCCAGCCGAGGGCCACGCCGAGTCCGACGAGGATGAGCAGACCGCCGACCACCCGGCGGAACACGCCGTGCGGGTCGGAGAGCCAGCCCAGGCGACGCACCAGCGCCGTGCCCGCCAGCGCGATCCCGAGCAGCGCCAGCGCGAGGCCGATCGCATAGGCCGAGACATAGAGCACCCCGGCGGCGAAGCTCGCCGGCAGCACCGTCGCGACGATCAAGGCGTACGTCGGGCTGCAGCTGCTGAAGGCGGGGCCGAGCGCCGCGCCCACCGCGATGTCGCCGGCGAGTCCGCCACGGCGATAGCCGCGATCGAGCAGGCGTCCGCCGCCGGCCTGCCATCCGGCGGCGACGGTGACCCGCTCCCACAGCCCCGGAAACAGCATGGCGACACCGAGCACGGCGACGATCGTGCCCGACGCGACCTGCCACACCCAGGCCGGCACGCCCAGCAGCGCCGTGGTCGCCTTGAGAAGGAGCGTGAACACCACCACCGAGATGGCGAGGGATGCCGCGATCACGAGCGGCCGGAACCATTGACGCTCGGCCAGCCGCGCCGTCGCCCCGGCACGCACGGCGGTTCCCCCGACGATCACCGGAAGAAGGGGAAGCACGCACGGCGCCAGCACCGTGAGCACTCCGGCGGCGAACGAGACGAGCGTCAGGGCGAGCATCAGCGGGTGAGTCCGAGACCGTCCAGGCCCGACTCGAGGGTGGGCTCGTCGTACGCGACGAAGACTGCCGTGGGGTCTGCAGCATCGTCGAGCGCGACGAGGGTGGTCTGGATCGTCACCCCGTACCGCTGACGCAGGTCCTGCCGGGAGTCGTAGTCCACCTTGAGCACGGTGACGCCATCAGGCACCCCGGAAGCGAGGATGTCGGCTTCGAGCGCGCGGCACTGCGGGCACCACGGCGCGTGGAAGAACAGCACGCGCGTACCCTCCGCCGCGGCGAGCTCGGCGTCGCCGTACTCGACGTACGCGCCCGGCGTCATCTCGCCGTCGTTCGCGGCCTGGTCGTCGGCGGGCATGCTGGGCTCCGGCGTCGCCGCATCGCTCGGCGCCGATCGGGATTCGGACGGCGCCGCCTGCGGCGTCTCGGCGGGGACGACCGGCGCCTCACCGCCGCCGAGCGACAGGGCGACCGCCGCGGCCACTCCCAGGGCCACCACCCCGCCGACGACGATCCCGACCACCGTGGCGCGCTTCATGTCCCCATCCTGCGCCCGTGCCCTCACGCGGCGGGAGCGGAAACGATGACGGTTCGGTGACGAAGTCGGTCAGGTGCTCGTCGTGATCCTCAGGCGTTCTTCATCGCCTTCAGACGCGCGAGGAGGACGGGGCCGGTGCGGTTGAGCATGTTCCCGCCGACGAGGACGCCCACGGCGAGCACCACCGTCCCGAGCACGATGCCGCCCGCGAAGGCGATCCAGCTCAGCACGGCGTTGTGCGTGAAGAACCCGATCGCGCCCACGATCACCGCGGGCGCCGACAGCAGGAGCGCCGCCAGCCAGATGCCGAAGAAGGCGAGCCCCTGCAGGAACGTCGAGCCCGGCACGCGCTTGAACGGGTTGTCGCCGGATGCCGCCACCGGCACGACGAGCTGCGCCGAGGTGACCGCGCACACGCCGTAGCAGACGAAGAGGATCGCGATCGACATGCCCAGGATGCCGGGGAACTGCTGCCACTGCCCCGAGAACGCGAACGGCAGGATCGCGGCGAGCAGCACGAGCGGCAATGCCACCGCCGCTGCGGCGAACGTGCGGCCGATCCGATCGGCGCGGCCCGAGGCGCCGGTGATCAGTTCGGTGCCGAACGCCGTCCCGTCGTACGAGATGTCGGCGTACACCACGATCCCGATCACGAAGGCGATGATCGGAGCCGAGAACGCGAGCGCCACGAACGGGTCGCCGTCGCGCGCGTAGAACCACAGCACCAGCGGCACCAGCGGCGCGCCCACGAGCTGCCGCAAGTACCGCGGGTCGCGCGTCCAGTACGTCAGCGCCCGCGCGAAGATCGCTCCCGCCGCCCCGGTGCGCACCCGGCCGAACCAGCCGAGCGCGCCCGGCTTCACCGCCGCAGCCGACGAGTGCCGCGGCCGCACGAGCGAGCGGGCGAGCGCCTTGCGCCACAGCAGCCACAGCACCGCGAGTGTCGCAAGCGCGATCAGCAGCTTGGCCGCCGCGGCGATCAGGTCACCGGCTGCGGCATCCGCAGGCACGGCCCACGCTGCTCCGAGCGGCGTCCAGCCGAGCACCGGCAAGATGTCCAGGAGCGCTCCGCCGCCCGCCGAGAGCCCCGTCGCGACGGCGGCGATGATGGGCCCGGCGAGGATGAGCGGGATGAAGATGAGGATGCCCGAGACCTCGCGGAAGCGCCGGCCGCTGCCGAAGCCCGAGGCGAGCGTCGCCACGGTGCGTGAGGCGACGACCGCCGTCAGAACGGCCAGCGGTGCGCTCACGACCCACGCCACGATCGCCGCGGGCCAGTGCACCCACGTCGCAATGGTCGCGAGGGTCGCCGCCGACGTGACGATTCCGGGGATGCCGCAGACACCCGCGAGGGTCAGTGCGACCATCATGCGCGCCTGCGACATCGGGAACACGACGAGGCGGTCGGGGTCGAGCGTCGTGTCGACGCCGAACGCGATGAGCGGGACGACCGCCCAGGCGAGTGTCACCAACGACCCCGCACCGACGATCACATTGGCGGCGAGGGCGAGATCGCCAAAGCCGAGGAAGACCAGCCCCACCACGATCGCGACCAGCAGGCCCAGCCCGTACAGCGCACCGAACACGAACCCGACCAGCTGCCAGGGACTGCGCATCAGCTGATTGCCGAGAACGCGGAACCGCAGCCTCAGGAGCGTCGCAACCATTCCGGCCCCTCCGTGTGGCGACGGCCCCCGACGAGCTCGACGAAGCGGTCCTGCAGCGACTCGCCGCCCCGCACGTCGTCCACCGTCCCGGCCACCAGCAGTCGCCCGGCAGCCACGATCGCGACGTGATCGCACATGCGCTGGACGAGGTCCATCGAGTGGCTCGAGACGATCACCGTTCCGCCGCCGGCGACGTACCCGGTGAGGATGTCCTGGATGTTCGCCGCAGACACCGGATCCACCGATTCGAACGGCTCGTCCAGCACCAGCAGTCGCGGGGCGTGCACGAGCGCGCACGCGAGCGCGATCTTCTTGGTCATTCCGGCCGAATAGTCGACGACCATGGTGCCCGCGGCATCCGTCATGTCCATCAGGGCGAGCAGATCGGCGGTGCGCTGCGCGATCTCGTCGTGGCTCAACCCGAAGAGCAGCCCGTTGTAGGTCACCAGCTGCTCGCCGGTGAGCCGGTCGAAGAGCTTCACGCCGTCAGCGAGGTTGCCGAGCATGGCCTTGGCCGTGACCGGGTCGCGCCACACGTCGACGCCGTGCACGAGGGCTTGTCCGGCATCCGGTGCCAGCAGTCCCGTGGCCATCGACAGGGTCGTGGTCTTGCCGGCGCCGTTGGGTCCGACCAGACCGAAGAACGACCCGGTCGGCACGCGCAGGCTGAGGTCGGCCACGGCGACCTTCTCGCCGAAGCGCTTGTGAAGGCCGCGCAGCTCGAGCGCCGCTGTGCCCGGGCCGGCCGTGCCGGGAGCGGCGACAGGCGGCACAGACGGCCCGGGATTCGCTGATTCGGTCACGTCTCTCCGTCGCATCGGGGTCTGGCGGGGCGCACCTTGGCCCGCACCCACCCTCTCGGATGCCGCTTGCCCGAGCAACTCGGCGCCCGAATCCCAGGGTGTCGTCGCGGGGCGGTGGCCGTTGCCCCCGACCTCACCGCGGCATAATCGGAGCAGTCGGCCGCACATGTCCAAGAGCTCCACCCACAGGGCGGCGAGGCGATCGCCGGATGAAGGAGAGTGTCATGACCGACGATGCCACGATGTCTGTGAGCGCCTCAGAGCCCCGGCGCCCCGCGATCACAGGGGCGTCACGGGTCGCCGACATCATCGTCTCGGTGGTTCTGATGCTGGCGGGGGCTGCCATCGTCGGGACCTTGGCGTTCTTCGCACCGTTCAACGTCATGCTCTCCGATACCTGCGGCACCGATGACTGCAATCTGGAGCTGTTCGGCGCCGCCTTGTACGCGGGGTGGTTCTTGCCGCCGATGGTGTACCTCGCAGCACTGGTGTGGGCGGTTGTCCGGATGACCCAGCGTCGGTGGTCGTGGTGGATTCCGCTCGCCGGATTGGTGGTCGCGCTCATCGTGTGGCAGGTCGCCTCGAATGTGATGGTCTCCAGCGTAGGAGGCTAGCGTCTTCCGACCGCGACCGTTCCGAAGGCAGGGACACGCGGGCTCCCCAGGCTCTCGGATGGCGCTTGCCCGAGGCGACGAGGCCCCCGGCTGCGGACCGCTATCGTGATTTCGCACCGTCACCCGAGCGCAAGGAGCGCGCATGCCACTGTGGACCCTTCACGGCAACGGCCGGACCGTCGAGCCGGGCGAGGTGGTGGCACCGGGTGAGCGCCTGAACTGGCCCGCCACGGTCGCGATCGGCGCGCAGCACGTCGTCGCGATGTTCGGCGCGACGTTCCTCGTGCCCGTGATCACCGGCTTCCCCGTGCCCACGACGCTGCTGTTCTCCGGCATCGGCACGCTGCTGTTCCTGATCATCACGCGCAACAAGCTGCCCAGCTACCTCGGTTCGTCGTTCGCGTTCATCGCGCCCGTGACGGCGGCGACCGCGTCGCAGGGCATGGGCTCGGCACTGGCCGGCATCGTCGCTGTCGGCATCCTGCTGGCCGCCGTCGGGTTCATCGTGCAATTCGCCGGCCTGGGCTGGATCGACAGACTCATGCCGCCCGTGGTCGCCGGGGCGATCGTCGCGCTCATCGGCTTCAATCTGGCGCCCGTCGCCTGGAGCAACTTCCAGCAGCAGCCGGGCACGGCGACCATCACACTGGTCGCGGTGATCCTCTTCAGCGTGCTGTTCCGCGGCTTCCTCGGCCGCATCTCGATCTTCCTCGGCGTGATCGTCGGATACGCGGCGGCGCTGCTCTTCGGCCAAGTCGACTTCACCGCCGTGGACGAGGCGGCGTGGGTGGGATTGCCCGAGTTCCACATCGCCGACTTCGCCTCGCCCGGCACGTGGGGCGTCATCGCGATGTTCCTGCCGGTCGTGCTGGTGCTCATCGCCGAGAACGTCGGCCACGTGCGGGGTGTCGCGACGATGACGGATGCCTCGGTCAACCAGCACACCGGGCGGGCGCTCATCGCCGACGGTGCGGCCACGACGCTGGCCGGCTTCTTCGGCGGCTCGGGCACCACCACCTACGGCGAGAACATCGGCGTGATGGCCGCCACCCGCGTGTACTCCACCGCGGCGTACTGGGTCGCCGGCGTCGTCGCGATCCTCCTCGCGATGTCGCCCAAGGTCGGCGCGATCTTCAACTCGATCCCCGCCGGCGTCCTCGGCGGCGTCACCACGGCGCTGTACGGGCTGATCGGCATCATCGGCATCAAGATCTGGGTCGACAACCGCGTGGACTTCTCGCGCCCCGTCAACCAGTACACCGGCGCGGTCGCCCTCGTGATCGCGATCGCCGGCTTCACGATGCAGTGGGGGGACTTCCAGCTCGGCGCGATCGTGATCGGCGCGGCCGCGGCGCTGCTGATCTACCACCTCGGCAACGCCGTGGCCCGCTGGCGCAAGACCGGGGCCGACGACGGCGGGCCGATCCCGGCCGTGGGCCCGCTGGGCGGCGACCCGCAGGACGGTCCTCGCTGACGTTGCCACCGCCAGCCTTCCCGCGCAGCCCAGGCCCGGCCATGTCCCACTTTCACACCGCTATGTCCCGATTTCGGGCGCAAGACCGGCG
The DNA here is from genome assembly GCF_019449275.2 of Microbacterium sp. HD4P20. Classification (GTDB taxonomy): domain Bacteria; phylum Actinomycetota; class Actinomycetes; order Actinomycetales; family Microbacteriaceae; genus Microbacterium. The sequence continues at coordinate 331,804 of NZ_JAHZQZ020000022.1, read as the reverse complement.
CTAAGCGACGGCAATCGGGACACGGTTCGTCGACGCGAGGAAGAATGACGGATGCCGCGGCATCCGTGCGGTCAGACCGACTCGCGGACCACCAGCTCGGTCTCGAGGATCGTGACGTGACGCGGATGCCGCCCCGCGAGCAGTTCGAGCAGGACCGATGCCATCCGTTCGCCCTGCGAGTAGGACGGCTGGCGGACGGTGGTCAGCTGAGGTGAGACGGATGTCGCCACCGGCGAGTCGTCGAAGCCCACGAGAGCGATGTCGTCGGGCACCCGCAGCCCGGCGGCGGCGAGAACCGACATCGCGCCCCGAGCCATGAGGTCGCTCGCGACGAAGATCGCGTCGGGACGCTCGCCCGACTCGAGGATGCGTCGCATGGCGTCAGCGCCGCCGTCGGCGGTGAAGTTCCCGTCCTCGACGACGCCTTCGGTCAGCCCCCACGCCGCGACCGCATCGCGGTAGCCCTGCAGCCGGTCGATGCCCGCGGGCATGTCGAGCGGGCCGGTGATGGTGCCGATGCGGCGGCGGCCGCTCTCGATCAGGTAGACGGTGGCGTCGTAGGCGCCTCGCACGTTGTCGACGTCGACGTAGTAGTCGCGTTCGCGCTCGCGCACCGGGCGTCCGCCGTAGACGACGGGCACGACGCTGGCGATGCGGTCGATGAACGTGTCGCTGGTGTGGTGCGACACCACGATCGCCCCGTCGACCGCTCCGCTGCGCACATAGCTGGTCGTCTTGTCGCCGGGGTCGTCGCTGGCGATGAAGAGGTTGAGCACGTAGTCGGACCGGCTCAGCCGCGCGTTGATGCCCGACACGATCGCCGCGAAGAACGGGTCACCGAAGAACCGCGTGGTGTCTTCGGGAACGATCAGGGCGATCGCGTGGGTCTGCCGGCTGGCGAGCGAACGGGCGGCGCGATTGGGCACGTAGTTGAGCTCGGCGATAGCGCGCTTGACCGACTCGAGCGCCTCCGGAGAGACGGCGCTCGAGCCGTTGACGACCCGCGAGACCGTCGACCGCGAGACGCCCGCTGCCGCGGCGACCTCCTCGATCGTGACGGCGCCGCGGTGTGCGTCCGTGTCCATCCCCGTGCTCCTCCTCGCGCTACGAGTTCGCCGGCCCGGAGGGCTCGATCGCTCGTGCGCCGATGATGCGACTGTATTCGCGTCCGCTGTCCTTCACGGTGCGAACCTGCGTGTCGTAATCGACCCGCACGATGCCGAAGCGCTTCTCGTACCCCCACGCCCACTCGAAGTTGTCGAGCAGCGACCAGTAGAAGTATCCCCGCACATCGGCACCGGCATCCACCGCGTCCAGGATCGCGCCCAGGTGGTCACGCACGAAGTCGACCCGGTCGTGGTCGTGCACGCGCGGCTCGCCGTCGACGACGAGCTCGTCGTCGAAGGCGGCCCCGTTCTCGGTGACGTAGAGCACCGTGCCGGCCGGCTGCGCGTACTCGTCCCACACGCGGGTCAGCAGGCGGGTGAGGCCCTCCGGCTGCACCTCCCAGTTCATCGGCGTGCGCGGCAGGCCTCGTTCGTGCCAGAAGATGCCCTCGTGCGAGGGGTACGGCGATGCGCCCGGCCGGTCGGTCGGGGCGTCGCCGGGCTTGGGCGGGTTCAGCGGCGGCGTTCCCCCGACGAGCTCACCGTGGTAGTAGTTCACGCCGAGCGAGTCGATCGGAGTGGAGATCGCCTCGAGGTCGCCAGGCTGCACCGCGGCTTCCCACGCGGTCATGGCCGCAGCATCCACCTTCCGGATGTCCGCCACGATGTCGGCGGGGTACTCGCCCCGGAAGACCGGGTCGAGGAACCAGCGGTTGAACTGGCCGTCGATGCGGCGCGCGGCGTCGAGGTCGGCAGGGGCGTTCGGATCGGCGGGGTCTGCCACCGTGAGGTTCAGCGTGATGCCGAGTGTGAGCGACTCGTCGCGTGCACGCAGCTCGCGCACCGTCTGACCGTGCGCGAGCAGCAGGTGGTGCGCCGCGAGCACGCCCTCTTCGACGCTGTAGTGGCCCGGCGCGTGGAGCCCGGCCGTGTAGCTGAGGAACGACGAGCACCACGGCTCGTTGAGCGTCGTCCACACGTTCACCCGGTCGCCGAGGGCATCGTGCAGATCGAGCGCGTACTCGGTGAACTTCTCGGCGGTGTCGCGGTTCGTCCAGCCGCCCTGCTCCTGTAGCGCCTGCGGCAGATCCCAGTGGTAGAGCGTCAACCACGGCAGGATGCCGGCGCCGAGCAGCTCGTCGACCAGGCGCTTGTAGAAGTCGACCCCCTGCGCATTGAGGGCGCCGCCGTCGGGTCGAACCCGCGACCACGACGTCGAGAAGCGATACGTCTGCAGGCCCATGTCTTTCATGAGGGCCACATCATCGCGATAACGGTGGTAGTGGTCGCACGCCACATCGCCGTTGTCGGCGTTGATGACGGCACCCGGCACGCGGCAGAACGCGTCCCAGATCGAGTCGCGGCGGCCGTCTTCGCGCGCAGCGCCTTCGATCTGGAAGGCGGCGGTGGCGGCCCCGAACAGGAAGTTCGAGGGGAACGGGCGCGAAGGCGCAGTCGTCATGAGGGCAGAGTCCTCTCGGGATGCGATGGTCATCTGTCTATCAGCCCTTGACCGCGCCGGCCATGATGCCACTGACCAGCTGCCGGCCCGCGAAGGCGAACAGCAGGATCAACGGGATCGTCGCCAGCAGCACTCCCGCGAGCACGATCGAGTAGTCGACGAAGTAGTTCGACTGCAGGAGCGAGAGGGCCACCGGCAGGGTGGGACTCTGCCGGTCGAGCACGATGAACGGCCAGAAGAACTGATTCCACGCCCCCACGAAGGTGAAGAGGAACAGCATGGCGGCCGCTGGACGGGCGGCGGTCACGCCCACCGTCCAGAACGTCCGGATCATGGAGGCGCCGTCGACCCGCGCCGCCTCGATCAGCTCGTCGGGCACCGTCTGCTGCAGGTACTGCGTCATCCAGAACACGCCGAACGCGCTGGTGAGCGCGGGGATGATGATGGCGCCGATCTGGCCCGTCCAGCCGAGGTCGGAGAACAGGATGTACAGGGGCACGACGCCGAGCTGCATCGGCACCGCCATGGTCGCCACCACGAAGGCCAGCAGCCACTTCCCGCCGGGGAAGCGGAGCTTGGCGAACGCCCAGCCCGCCAGCGTGGAGAAGAGCACGACGGATGCCGCGATCACGGTCGAGCTGAACAGTGAGTTCCACAGCGCGAGCCAGAAGTTCACGGCGGGGTCGCTCATGACCGACAGCGCGTTGTCGATGAAGTTGCCGCCGGGAAGCCACGACATATCCGAGTCGTTGATGGTCGAGGCATCCCCGGATCCGATGAGGAACGACCAGTAGAAGGGGAAGATCGCGGAGGCCACGACCACGCCGAGTCCGACGTACACCCAGACCCCGGCGCGGAGGCCCCGGATCTTGACGGTGCCCCGCCTGCGGCGACCGGCGTTCGGGATGTTCTCCTCGGCGACGGCGAGGGGCGGCGTGCTTATGGCGCTCACTGCGGGGCTCCCTTCCGGCGGCGACGAGGTCTGAGGACGCCACGGCCGCCCTCGTCTCGCACGAGGCTGCGGGTGATGACGAGGTTGATCAGGCCGATCGCGAGGATGATGACGAACAGAATCCAGGCCAGCGCGGCGGCGCGCCCGAAGTTGAACTCGCCCCAGCCGATGTTGTAGAGGTACAGGGTGATCGTCAGCCATTGGTTCGCTGCACCACCGCGCCCGAACGTGTCGAACATCCTGGGCTCGTCGAAGATCTGAAGCCCGCCGATCGTCGAGGTGATGATGACGAAGATCAGGGTCGGCCGCAGCGAGGGGAGCGTGATGCTCCAGAACTGACGGAAGGCATTCGCGCCGTCGACGGTCGCGGCCTCGTAGTACTCGCGGGGCACGGCCTGCATGGCGGCCAGCAGGATGAGTGCGTTGTATCCGGTCCAGCGGAAGTTGACCATCGTCGCGATGGCGACGTGGCTCCAGAACGGGTCCTTGTGCCACTGGATGGGGCTCAGCCCGAGGTCGGTGAGGATGTTGTTCACCAGACCGTGGTTGTCGCCGAACATGTTGCTGAAGATCAGGGCGACGGCGACCGGTGCCATCACATACGGCAGCAGCACGCTCATCCGCCAGAACGTCTTGGCGCGGATGTTGCGGTCGAGCATCGCGGCGATGAACATCGCGAGGATCAGCTGCGGCACCGAGGAGAGCAGGAAGATGCTGAAGGTGTTGCGAAGGGCGACCCAGAAGTCCGCCTGCGACAGGATCCAGATGTACTGGTCGAGGCCGACGAAGGTTCCCGAGTTGCGGACGAGGTCCCACTCCTGGAACGAGATGACTGCCGTGTACACGATCGGGAAGAGTCCGACGATCGCGAACAGGATGAAGAACGGCGAGATGTAGAGGTAGGGCGAGACCTTCAGATCCCAGCGACTCAGGCGGTGGGAGAAGGACAGCACGCGTGGCTGGCGATCGGTGGCGGGCCGGTCTACCGGTCCGGATGCCGTCGGGCGGGTGGCGGTCGATGTCACCGGTGGCTCCGATTCGGGTGTCGAGGGGGGGCGGGGAGGCGGAGTGCGCGCAGCCGGGGGGTTCCGCGCGCACTCCGCTCCTGTGTGGGATCGCAACCCGGCGAGAGGTCGCGATCGTCAATGTCAGCCGGTCAGAACGCCTCGATCTCGGCGACGTAGGTGTCCCACGACGTCTGCGGGTCCTCGACTCCGTCGAACACACGGGTGATGGCATCCTGCAGCGCGGTGTTGTACTTGAAGTAGTCCGCGCTCTTGTACGGCGTCACCGTGATGGCATCGGATCGATCCGCGAAGATCGTGCCGGTGGGCGCGTCAGCGAAGAACTCGTTCGTCGAGTCCGTGATCGACGGGGCACTCTGCGCGTCGACCGCGCTCGGGTAGGCGCCGACGTTGACGAAGGTCTTCTCCTGCTGCTCCGGAGCGGTGAGCCAGTCCGCGAGCTTGAGAGCCTCGTCGACGTTCTTGCCGTTGGCCGGAACGGTCAGGTACGACCCGCCCCAGTTGCCGCCACCGTTCGGGAACGCATTGGCGATCTCCCAGCCGGTGACGTCGGGCGCGTTGCCCGAGATGATGCCGAGCATCCACGGCGGGCACAGCATCGCGGCGAACTCACCGTTGGCCATGGAGGCGTTCCAGTCGTCCGACCACTGGCCCGAGTAGGCCGAGTTCGGGATGCCTCGCTCGACGATGAGGTTGTATGCCGCCTCGACCTCGGGGTTGGTCGCTGCGACGACGGTGCCGTCGGGCTCGTCGTACGGGAACTCGATCTGGTTGACGACGCCCTGGAACGCGGAGTTCGCGGCGTCGAGCATCGGCTTGCCCGTGGCGGCCTTGTACTGGTCGGCGAGGTCGAAGAACGTGTTCCAGTCGCCGTCGATCGCCGCGGCGACCTCGTCCGGCGTCGCGGGAAGGCCGGCGGCGGCGAACAGGTCGGCGCGGTAGCACACCGCCTGCGGACCGATGTCGGTGCCGAAGCCCACGAGACGTCCGTCGCCGTCGGTGGCGGCTTCCTCCTTCCAGTCGACCCAGCGGCCCTTGGCGCTGTCGGGCACCTCGGCGAGCAGGTCGGAGTACTGCATGGCCTCGGCGAACCAGTCCACCTCGACGGCCTCGATGTCGGCGAGGCCCTCTTTGCCCAGCTTCGAGAAGAAGTTGGCGCGGGCGTCGTCGGTGATCGCGGCGCGGTTGTGAACGATCTTGATGTCCGGGTTCTCGTCCATGTACTCCTGAAGGAGCTCATCGTCGTATCCGAAGTCATTGAACGTTGCCAGGGTCAGCGTGATCTGGCCGTCTTCGCCGGCGTCGTCGTTGCCGGCGTTGCCGGCGCAGCCGGCGAGGACGACGGCCGAGGCCGAGAATGCGGCGATTGCCACAGCGCTTCTGCGGAAGGCGCGTGCGTTCACTGTCACTCCTTTGTGTTGTCAGGATTGGTGTGTTGCAGGGTTTCCGACCGCGGACAGGCGCCGCGGTCGGACTCGTGGGAGCGGTCCCACCGATTGAGACGCAACGCTATGGGATCGCTCCCAAGAATGTCAAGGGAGCGCTCCCATGGCGTGGTCACGGTTCGATCACGAGGTGGAGGCACGGGACCCCGGGGCTCCGGACAGCGGGAGGATGCCGGAGCCGTAGACTGGGATCAACCCCTGCCCGCGACATCCATCCGGAGCTGTCTGATGCCCACCATCGTCGTCGACGTCATGCCCAAGGCCGAGCTTCTGGACCCGCAGGGGAAGGCTGTCACCGGAGCCCTCTCGCGACTGGGCGTCGACGCCTTCAGCGCGGTGCGCATCGGCAAGCGGTTCGAGCTGACCGTCGAGGGCGAGGTCGACGACGAGGTGCTCGCGACCGCCCGCCGCATCGCCGACGAGATCCTCTCGAACGCGGTGATCGAGGACGTCGTGGCCGTCGAGGTGGTCGAATGACCGCCCGCATCGGCGTCATCACGTTCCCCGGGTCGCTCGACGACCGCGACGCGCAGCGCGCGATCCGCGTGGCCGGAGGCGAGCCGGTCGCCCTGTGGCACGGCTCCCACGACCTCGAGGGCGTGGACGCGCTGGTGCTGCCCGGTGGCTTCAGCTACGGCGACTACCTTCGCGCCGGCGCCATCGCCGCGCTGGCACCGATCATGAGGGAGGTGACGGATGCCGCGGCCAAGGGCATGCCGATCCTCGGGATCTGCAACGGCTTCCAGATGCTCGTCGAGGCCCGGCTGCTGCCGGGCGGCCTGATCCGCAACGCCCACCAGCAGTTCATTCGCCGCGACCAGCGCCTGCGCGTCGAGAACAGCGACACCGCGTGGACCTCGGATTTCAGCACTGACCAGGAGATCGTCATCCCGCTGAAGAACGCCGACGGCGGGTACATCGCCTCAGAGTCGGAGCTGGACCGTCTCGAAGGCGAGGGGCTCGTCGCCTTCCGCTACCTCGGCGTGAACCCGAACGGGTCACTGCGCGATATCGCCGGTCTCACCAACGAGCGTGGGAATGTCGTCGGCCTCATGCCGCACCCCGAGCACGCGGTGGAGCCGGGCTTCGGCCCCGACACCTCGGTCGCGATGCGGTCCGGCGTCGACGGCCTGTCGTTCTTCACCTCGGCCGTCGCCGCGGTGGTCGCGCAAGCCGCCTGACGCGTTTCGTCTCGCTTCGCTCGCTCAACGAGCGCGTTGGGTTCAGACGGTGCCCGCGGGCGGCCAGACGCCGATGATCACGGCCATGACCACGAGCGTCACGAGCTCGTGCGCGATGTTCAGGACGGTGAGCGAGCTGGGCCGCCCTTCGAACGCATCGTGGGTGATGAAGCGGGCGGCCGTGAAGCCCGCCCACAGGATCACCGCGGTGCCGAGAGCCGCGAGCAGGTAGCCGCCGCCGTAGAAGTGCCACGCGATGGACGATGCGCCGGCAAGCACCCACGCCGTGATGAAGCTCACGATCAGCGTGACCACGATCGGGATCACCGCGCTCGCACCGGTCCGGTCCATGTCGACGTTCGCGAGCCTCGCCCAGCGCGTGCCGAACACCTTCGGCGTGTACCAGATCGAGCCGACGAGCATACTCGAGGCCATGGCCAGCAGCACCGCCCAGTAGTTGATCTCGGGAACCATCTCCGCCTCCTTGCGTCCGGTTGCCCGAACTCTAGCCCCCGGCGACCCCGGTAGCGTGGATGCCGTGAGCAGCGGCATCCGGAATCTCGTCGTCAGCGTCCCCACCGAGCAGCTGGCGGCCGATCTCGGCCCCGTGCCTGACGGGGTCGAGGTCGTGGTCTGGCCGATGGATGCCGAGGCCCCTCGCGACCGGTTCGACATGGTCGTGCCGCCGTACATGTCGATGGCGCGCGTGCTCGCGCGGCTCGAGGGCGTCGAGGTGGGCCTGGTGCAGGGTCAGTCGATCGGATACGACGGCGTCGCGGACGTGCTGCCCGAGGGCCTGGTGTTCGCCAATGCCGCGTCGGTGCACGAGACCTCGACCGCCGAGCTCGCGGTCGGACTCGCGCTCGCGGCGCAGCGTCATCTCGACGCGTTCGCTGTCGACACCGCGGCCGGCCGCTGGGCGCCGGTCTTCGCCGAGAGTCTCGCCGACCGGCGCGTCCTGCTGCTGGGCTACGGCGGCGTCGGCAAGGCGGTGGCGGCTCGGCTGTCCGGTTTCGAGGTGCACCTCACCGCCGTGGCTTCACAGGCACGCGAGGAAGACGGGATGCGGGTGCACAGCGTCGACGAGCTGCCCGAGCTGTTGCCCAGGGCCGAGATCGTCATCGTGTCACTGCCGGGTGGCGCGCGCACCCGCCGACTCGTCGACGACGCCTTCCTGGCCGCGCTGCCCGACGGCGCCCTGGTGGTCAACGTAGGCCGCGGCACTGTCGTCGACACCGAAGCGCTGGTGGATCATGTCGGGCGTGGGCGCATCCGTGCCGCGCTGGACGTCACCGATCCCGAGCCGCTGCCCGAGGGGCATCCGCTCTGGAGCCTTCCCGGGGTGCTGATCTCGCCCCACGTCGGCGGCGCTTCCACCGCGATGTCGCCGCGCATCGCGCGCCTGGTGCGCACCCAGATCGAGAGGCTGGCCGCCGGCGAGCCACCGATCAACGTGGTGCTCGGCGGCTGACCGACGCGGCCGATCGCCGTGCTCAGAACACGATGACGGGCTTCACGGTGCGGCCTTGGTGCATGTCGTCGGCGGCCTGTGCGATCTCGTCGAGCGAGTAGCGCTTCTCGAGCCTCTCGAGCGGGAGCTTTCCCTCGGCGTGCAAGGCGATCAGACGGGGGATCAGGTCAGCCGGGTCGGTGTCGCCCATCGTGACCCCTCGAAGCACTTTTCCGGTCAGCATCCCCTGGATGTCGACGGGAATCTCCGTGCCGGGAGGAGGTGCGCCACACACGAGCACCGTGCCACGCACCGCGGCCGCGTCGATGGCTCCGCGCGCGACCTTCGGGCTGCCCGTGGTGTCGAAGCTGAGGTCGACCCCGCCGCCACCGGTCAAGGCGGCCAGGCGCTCGGCGACGTTCTCGGTGCCCGCGTTGATCGTCGCGGTCGCGCCGAGCTCCTCGGCGAGGCGCAGCCGTTCGTCGACGAGATCGATCGCGATCAGCTGGGTCGGCCTGCGCTGCGCCGCGGCGATGACGGCCGACAGCCCGACGGCCCCGGCCCCGTAGACGGCGACGACGTCGCCCTCACCGGGATCGAGCACGTTCCACATCGATCCGAAGCCGGTGAGCACTCCGCATCCGAGGGGCGCGAGCACCGTGAGGTCGGCCTCCGGGTCGACCTTGACGGCCGACCGCTCGTCGGCGATGGCGTACTGCGCGAACGACGACTGTCCGAAGAAGTGGCTCGCGACGTGTTCGCCGCCTCGCGTCACGTCGCCGGAACCGTCGGGGCGCAGCATCCCGAGCAGATTCCGCGGCAACCAGGTCTCGCAGTAGGCGGGGTGGCCGGAGGAGCAGGCCGGGCACGACCCGCACGAGGTGAAGCTCAGCAGCACCTTGTCTCCGGCGACGAGACCGGTGACGCCCTCGCCGACACGGTCCACGACGCCGGCCCCCTCGTGGCCGATGATCCCCGGCGAAGGGAAGGGGATGCCGCCGGCGATCACGCCGAGGTCGGTATGGCACAGGCCTGAGGCCACGAGCTTGACGAGCACCTCGCCCGGCCCCGGATCGGCGAACTCGACATCGCTGACGACCAGTTCTCCGGCCTCGAGAACGGCCGCACGGCCGCCCGTCATACCGCCCGTCACTGGGCGGGCCCCTGCTCGAGGTTGAACACGATCGAGTGCGAGCGCTGATACGAGGCCATCGCCTCGGGTCCACCCTCGCGTCCCCAGCCCGAGTCCTTGACCCCGCCGAACGGGGTCGCGGGGTCGAGCAGGGCCCAGCCGTTCACCCACGTGATCCCGGCCTCGAGTCGCGCGGCGACGCGGTGGGCCTTGGCCAGGTCCGACGTCTGAATCCCGCTCGCGAGACCATAGCGAGTGGAGTTCGCGAGCTGGATCGCCTCGTCCTCGGTGTCGAAGGGCTGCACCGTGAGCACCGGCCCGAAGACCTCCTCCGACACCGCCTCGGCGTCGGCGCCGAGGTCGGCCAGCACCGTCGGGCGGTAGTAGAACCCGTCGCGTTCGGCCTTCTCTCCGCCCGTGACGACGCGGGCGCCGGCGGCCTTCGCCCTCTCGACCATGGCGGCGACCTTCTCGAGCTGGTTCGCACTCGCGAGCGGCCCGATCACGGTCTCGGGATCGGTGATGTCGCCGAAGGGCACATGCGGCACCGCATCGGCGAGGATGCTGAGCACGACGTCGTAGATCGGGCGCTCGACGAGCAGCCGGGGTCCGGCCATGCAGAACTGCCCGGAGTTGAACACGAACGCCGAGATGACGGTGTGCATCGCTGTGTTCAGGTCGGCGTCGGCGAAGAGGATGTTCGCGGCGTTGCCGCCGAGTTCTGCGGTGAACGACTTCAGGGTGCTGCCCGCGAGCTGCGCCGCGTGGGCGCCGATCTCGGTCGAGCCGGTGAACGCGACCTTGTCGACGTCCGGATGAGCGACGAGGTGGTCGCCGATCACGGCGCCCGAGCCCGTCACGACGTTGAAGACTCCGTCCGGCACGCCGGCCTCCTGGAGAATCTCCGCCATCACCAGCGCGCTCAGCGGGGTGTCGCTCGCAGGCTTGTGAACGATCGTGTTGCCGGCGATCAGTGCGGGGGCGATCTTCGAGCTCGACAGGATCAGCGGGAAGTTGAACGGCGTGATCGCGGCGACGACGCCGATCGGCTCCTTCTTGACGTAGACGTGCGCGTTGCCGGTGGTCTCGCGCACAGCACCGTCGAGGTGGTGCCCGAGGCTCGCGTAGTACTCGTACAGCTCGGCGGCATTGTTGACGTCGACGACCCGGGCGAACGTGATCGGCTTTCCGACGTCGGTGCTCTCGGCGCGGGCGAGCTCGTCGGCGCGCTCTCGCATGAGCGAGTACGCGCGCTGCAGGACGCGCGCGCGTTCGCGGCTGGACAGCCCCGACCACACGCCCGAGTCGAACGCGGCGCGCGCGGCTGCGACCGCGGCATCGACGTCCGTGGTCGTCGCCTTCGCGACGTCGGTGAGCTTGCGCCCGGTAGCGGGGGCGGTCACGTCCATGCGGCCGCCGTCCGAGGCATCCCGCCACTGCCCGCCGATGAAGAGTCGTCCCGGCGGGAAGGCTGTGGTGGATGAGGATGCCGTGGCCGACGTCTCGGTGATGGTCATGGTGGTGCTCTTCTCTTCGTTGAGGGTTCGGGGTTGAGGGGTTCGGGTCTGTCGGGTGCCGGTGCGGCGTTCAGGTCGCGACCGGCGCGAGGGTCGCGAGACGCTCGAGCAGCTCGGCGAAGCCGGCCGGATCCTCTTGGAACGGGGCATGTCCGTGCGGAAGACGGATGATCTCGGCACCGCTTCGCACGGCGAGCGACTCCTGGAAGGCGGGCTCGACGACGGCGTCGTTCTCGGTGAGGAGGTAGGTCGTGGGCTTCGCCCGCCACGCGACGCGAGAGACCTGGTCTCCGAACGAGGCGAGCGACTGGGGCCGGAAGAGATCCGCGAGCTGCTCGGATGCCTCGCGGGGAACGCCCGGGGGCATGTCGGCGGCGATCAGCTCGACGCGCTCCTCACGGGTGCGACCCATCGTCAGCTGGTGGTCGGAGATGCCCCACACGCCGGGAAGGGATCCGCCCATCACGCTGAGCACGCTCTCGCCTGCGTCGAGCGCGAACGCCGCCACATAGACGATGCGCTCGACGGCGGGATGATCCCCCGCCTCGGTCACGGGTACGCCGCCGTACGAGTGCGCCACGAGCACGACCGGCCCGGCGGCGCGGTCGATCGCGGCGGTGATGGCCGCGGCATCCCCCTGCATGCTCCCGGTGCTGCCGGTCGACGGAAGATCGACTGCATCGACCTCCCAGCCGCGTTCGCGGAGGATCGCGACGAGCGGGTCGAACTCCCATGCGCCCACCCAGGCGCCGTGGACGAGGATGATTCGGGGACGGATTCGCGCAGTCATCGGGGTTTCCTGCCTCTTCGGAGGAGCTGCGCACAGCTTCGCGATCGCGAAGCCGACGGTGCGCATCTGCTCGGTCGACGTCGGTGTCTTCCCCAGGCTGCCCGCGCGCGCCGGCCGCCGGTATCCGTAGGACTACGTAACCTGCGCCCCTGACGCGAAGGTCGCCTCGTACCACGCCGCGATCTGAGCGCGCGACGAGAAGCCGAGTTTGCCCAGGATCCGCTGCACATGCGTGTCGACGGTGCGCACCGAGAGCACGAGTTCGGTGGCGATGTCGCGATTGCTCATGCCTCGATGAATGCGCATCGCCACCTCGCGCTCGCGCGCACTGAGGCCACCCGACAGTGGCACCTTCGGATCGAGTGCCAACGTGCGCACCTCGTCGAGATCGAGATCTGCGCCCACAGCGAGCAGCCGGCCGAATCGCTGCGGACCGAGCCTGCGGCGCAGCTCGTCGACGCACCGATCGTGGTGGGCTGCCAGCTGTGGTCCGTGCGCCGTGATCGCCGACCCGATGAGCCGCCAGCGCGCCTCGGCCGCCCCCAGCAGGACCGCCGCCCGATCCGTGAGGCCGCGCGCCGTGTCGATCCAGCTGAGCACCTCGAGCATGAGGCACTCGCCAACGGGATCATCGAATCCGCGATCTGTGACTATGGGGTCCCGCGCGAACCGCTCGGCGGCATCCAGGTCGCCCTCGACGAACGCGGCCAGGGAGAGTGACCACAGCGCGTGCGCACGCATCCAGGTCTCTCCGACGGACTCGGAGTAGGAGAGGGCATCCTCGGCGGCGCGGGATGCCTCCGGCTCACGCAGATGGCTCAGTGCCGTGGTCAGCTGGAACTGGGCGAGGAGGGCCTCTTCGGGATGCCCACACTCGCGGGCGGCGAGGATGGATGCCTCGAACTCGCCCACGGCATCCTGGGGGCGGCCCGAGAACATGGCGTGCGTGCCGCGCCAGCGATGGATCTCGACGCTGATCGTCGCGGCCCGGTCGGCCGGCAGCGAGGCATCCGGCATCCGGCTGTCCGCGTCGGCGAGTCGCGCCGCCGCCTCGTCGAGGTCACCCTGCAGCAGGCATAGCCAGGCCGCGTCGACGAGGGCTGCCACCCGGTGCATGGCAGAGCCGCCCGGCAGCGCGAGGACGCGGCTCGCCCAGCCGCGTCCCTCCGGGATGAATCCGCCCACCGCCCAGTGATAGCGCAGGTCCGAGAACAGAGCGAGCGCGGTATCGGCGTCGGTCGTGGTGGCCAGGGTGAGAGCGGAGTGCAGCTCGGCCCGGTCGGCGCGAAGCCGCGCCAGGACCGCGGACTGGCCCGGCCCGTACCAGTCCACGCGCGAACCCGCCGCCACGGCGGCGAAGTGCTCGAGGTGGCGCCGGGTCAGCGACGGGGACCGTCCCTCCTCGTCGGCGCGCTCTCGTCCGTAGCTGCGAATCGTCTCCAGCATGCGGAAGCGACCGGTTTCGTGATCCGCCTCGACGACGGACTGCGCCACGAGCTCGTCGAGCGGATCGACGACGTCGTCGATCGTGTAGCCCCCGACTGCCGCTGCGGCGGCGAGGTCGAAGGATCCCGAGAAGACCGCCAGCGCACACCAGAGCTCCCGCTGGTCGGCCGAGCACAGGTCGTAGCTCCAGTCCACCACCGCACGCAGCGTGCGCTGTCGTTCGACGGTGCTTCGCGAACCGCTGCGCAGCAGGGTGAACCGGGACGACAGGCCGCTCACGAGCTCGGCCATCGAGAGGGTGCGCAGTCGGGTGGCTGCGAGCTCGATCGCCAGGGGCAGGCCGTCGAGCGACCGGCACAGCTCGGCGGCGGCATCCGAGTCCGTCGTCTGCAGTTCGAAGCCCGCGTCGGCGGCCCGCGCCCGGGCCACCAGGAGTGACACCGCTTCAGAGGGTCCCTGCGGGGCCGCCTCCATCGACAGCGGGGGCACCGCGAACACCAGCTCGCCGTCGATCTCGAGCGGACGACGGCTGGTGGCCACCACTGTGAGCTGCGGAAGTGCGAGAAGCAGCTGATCGGCGAACGCGGCGGCCGAATCGATGATCTGCTCGCAGTTGTCGAGCACCAGGACGGCGGGTGTGTCACCGAGGGCGGCGGTGATGACCTGGAGCGGATCGCGCGCCGACTGATCCGCGAGGGGAAGGGCGCGCACGACCGCCAGCGGAAGACGCGACGGGTCGTGCACGGATTCCAGTGGCACGAACCAGCAGGCGATCCCCTCGCGGTCGGCGTACTGGTTCGCCGCGCGCATGGCGAGGCGCGTCTTGCCCGCACCGCCGACGCCCGTGAGCGTGACGAGCGAAGAAGTGCGCAGCAGCGCGTCGAGGGCCTCCAGCTCGCGATGGCGGCCGACGAACGCGCTCCGCGGTTCTCTGATCATCACGACTCCAGGCGACGTCGCCTACGCGGGCGCTGCTGCACTCCGGGTGCTCGATTATCGCAGGGATCGCGATGCTCAGCGGCTCCGGGTCGTCAAAGGGTCAGCCGGTGTTCAATAGCCGACCCGGGCACCGCGGCTATCGCGGTGCCCGGGTCGGGTCAGGGTCGGGTCCGAGTCGGCGCCGGACTCTGCTCAGTCGCTCGTCACGAGCGGCGCGTGCGCGAGACGCGGCGGCCCACCAGCAGTCCTGCGCCCACGGTGAGGAGGCCGAGGGCGGCGAGCCCGGCGAGCGGCGACACCGAGGCGCCGGTCACAGCCAGCGCGCCGGACGCTGCCGCAGACACCGTGAGAGCGGCCGTGGCCGAGACCGCGCTCTGCCGCCCGGTCACGACGATCGAGTGCGTACCAGCGGTGGTGTCGGCCGGGATCGTCACGACGACGCTGAATTCGCCCGAGGCGGCGACCACAGCGGTGCCGACCGTGACGGGTGCCGAGTGCAGCACGACGTCGACGGTCTCGCCCGGGGTGAAGCCTGCTCCCGAGACGGCGATCCGCTCCCCGGCGGAGGCGGTCGTCTCGCTCAACGAGACCGCGGCTTTCACGACACCGGATGCGGCCACCGTGCGAGACTGCGGCGCGTAGCCCTCCTTGGCGCCGGTGACGGCGACGCTCAGGAGGTGCCCGACGTCGGCCGAGCCGAGCTCGTACGTGGCCGCGGTCGCGCCCTCGACGAGCTCCTCGCCGCGGAACCACTGGTACGAGAACGAGACGGGGGCGGGGCTCCACTGCCCGGGCGCGACCGTGAGGGTCTCGCCCGCGAGCGGGATGCCGTCGATCGACGGCTGGCCCGGGGTCAGCGCGCCCGGGCCGGGCGTGGAGTTCACCAGGTGCAGGGCGCCGCCTCGAACCTCGATAGCGGGGTTGTAGCCCGCGGGCAGACCTTGCACATCGACAGACGTGAACTGGTCGTTCTCGCCCAGCGAGCCGAAGGTCGCCAGGACAACGTCGTCGGCGGGCACGACGCCGTCGGCGAAGGCGACCGTCAGCGTGCCGTCCAGCTCGCCCTCGCCCGCCACCTGGAAAGCGGGGCTCGTGCCGTCGACCGTCAGTGCGAGCGCACTGCCGGGCTCGAGAGCGAGATCGCCCCCGATCACGACGGGCTCGCCCGCCGTCTCGGAGAGGACGCCGTCACCGACCGACACATCGCCCGCGCCGAGCGCCGTCGCGGACGCGGCGACGAGAGATCCGCCCTCGACTGCGGTGCCACCGGTGAACGAGTTGGCGCCGCTCAGGGTGAGCGAGCCGGTGCCCGACTTGGTGAGCGAACCTTCGCCCTCGATGTCGTTGCGCCACGTGTCGGCCGCGCTGAAGCCGCCGTCTGCGGCGTCCATGTCGACAGCCACGTCGGTCGCGAAAGCGCTGTACCCATCGGCGGCGGCATAGAGGTTCAGCCGGCCCCAGCCCTCAGCGTCGTCGAGTAGCGCGTAGCCCGACTCGAGGCCCGTGGAATGCAGCACCCACCGGCGCTGCTCGTCGGTGAGGTAAGGCAGGCGCGACTCGATCAGCACTTCGGCGCCCTTGGGGACGACCACCGGGAGCCCGGCCTCGCCGGTGCGGGGCAGCCCATAGGTGAGGCGCTCCACGTACAGCTGCTCGTTGCTTGCCGCGTCGGCGTACGGATCCTCGGCCGCGGGCGTCGTCGCCAGGAGTTCCCGCGCGTTCTCGCGCGCCGCCGCCATGGCCTCGGTGTTGGCGGGATTGCTGAGCGCGCCGGCAGAGACCGCGGTCGACATCATCCGGCCACCGATGACATCGGCCGGCGAGTGCATGCCGGCGACGATGCGGCTGTGCCCGATCTCGGAGGCGCTGGTCAGCAGCTCCTGGAAGCGTTCGGGGACCGCGTAGGCCAGGGCGTAGCTGGCGAGCCACGCCGCGTTGGTGTGCCCGCTCGGGTAACCGCCGTCGGTCAGCGGCGTCGTGCTCTTGACCGCCTCGAGCGCAGGGACGACTAGGACCTCGTCACTCCAGCGCCACGGTCGGGCGTAGTTGTAGTAGCCCTTCGACGGGTTCGTGGACGCCGAGGAGCCGCGGAAGACGTTGACGAGGTTGACGATGTCGCCGTACGTGGAGTCCACATCGGCCCACGTGCCGTTGGCATTGCCGCCGTCGCTGTACTTCTGCACCGGTGCGTCGGCGGGCACCTCGTCGGGGATGGTCGTGCCGGCGTTCGTGCCCGCTCTGAACTCGGCGGCATACGGACCGAGACCCTGGATGGCGGAGTAGTTCTGGTTGCGGCGGTCGTAGATGTACGCCGCGTCGGCCTGCTCGTCGGTGCGCGTCTGGGTGATCTCGGCGGACTCCGCGATGTTCGCGGCGTGGAAGTCGGGGTCGAGGATCGTTCCCAGGCTCTCGGGGATGAGCGAGCCGTCGGTGCGGTACTCGGGGGTCGGCGTCGCTTCGGGCGTCCAGTACTGCAGCATTTCGGTCAGCGCACCGATCGCGGCGTTGGTGTCGGGTGTCGTGTTGGCCGTCGTGTTGGTCGCCCATGCGTCGACGAAGTGCCGCCCCCACGCATCAGGCTGCGGCGCGATCGAGTCGCCCGGCGCCGCGTGGGCGGCGGGCACGACGGCGCCGCAGGCGATCGCGGCCACCACAGCGGTGGCGGTGACGGCGGCGGCGCGCTTGCGCACACCGCTCCGGTCGGGACGGGGAGATGTCATCGAGGTTCCTCTGTGCTCGGAGGCCCGCGGACCGCGAGCCTGGGAGAGTACATCGACCCCGGCTTGACGACCGGGGTTGGGGCCGTGAACGGCAGATGAACGCCGAAATATCGGCGACGTCGGCCCCAGACTAGGGCTTCGCGTCAGCATCCGGCGGGAATGACGGAAAGCGTGTTCCGGCCGTGCGAACCTCAGGCGGTGAAGACCGTGTGCACGTCGCCCACGGCGTCGCGCCCGCCGAGTCCTTCGAGTTCCATCAGCACGGCGGTGCCCACGACCGTGCCGCCGAGGGTCTCGACCAGCTCGTGCGCGGCGCGGAGGGTGCCGCCGGTGGCCAGGACGTCGTCGACCAGCAGCACCCGGGCGCCGCCGGCGATGTCGTCATGCGCCTCGATCGTCGCCGTGCCGTACTCGAGCACGTACGAGACGGATGCTGCGGGCCGGGGCAGCTTGCCGGCCTTGCGGATCGGCACCAGACCCGCGCCCGCCTCCATCGCCGCCGCGCCGGCCAGCAGGAATCCGCGAGCCTCGACCCCGGCGACGACGTCGAACGACCCCTCGAACGGGGCGATCATGGCGTGGATGACGGTGCGCAGGGCACGGGCATCCGCAAGCAACGGCGTGATGTCGCGGAACAGCACGCCGGGTTCCGGATAGTCCGGGATCGTCCCGATGAGCGATTCGGCGCGGATGAGGGCTTCGGACGGCACTGGCCCACTGTACGCCGCGCGACGGCGAGTGGTCGTGTAAGCGCTTGCAGTACACTGGCGCGATGACTTCCGCAGAGACCGCAGAGCGCACGGATGCGTTCCTCGCCCCCATCGGCGGCGAATGGTGGCGCACCGCCGTGATCTATCAGATCTACCCCCGCTCGTTCGCCGACGCATCCGGCGACGGCATCGGCGACCTGCCCGGCATCACGTCGCACCTCGACGATCTGGCATCGCTGGGCATCGACGCCATCTGGCTGAGCCCGTTCCAGCGCTCGCCGCAGAAGGATGCCGGCTACGACGTCAGCGACTACTGCGATGTGGACCCGCTCTTCGGCACCCTGGCCGACTTCGACACGATGCTCGCGGCGGCGCATGCCCGTGGCATCCGGGTCATCGTCGATCTCGTTCCGAACCACTCCTCCGACCAGCACGAATGGTTCCAGGAGGCGCTGGCCGCCGCGCCCGGCAGCCCCGAGCGCGCGCGGTACATGTTCCGCGACGGCAAGGGCGAGCACGGCGAACTGCCTCCGAACAACTGGGACTCCGTCTTCGGCGGTCCCGCCTGGACGCGCGTCGTCGAGGCCGATGGCACCCCGGGCCAGTGGTACCTGCACCTGTTCGACTCGTCGCAGCCCGACTTCGACTGGTCCAACGAAGAGGTGCGCGAGGAGTTCCGCCGCATTCTGCGCTTCTGGCTCGACCGCGGCGTCGACGGCTTCCGCGTCGACGTCGCCCACGGCCTGGTCAAGGCCGAAGGGCTTCCCGATTACATCCCCGACCCCGAGACGGGGTCCATGGGCGGCGAAGAGGAGAACGTGCCGTACTGGGGCCAGGAGGGCGTGCACGAGGTGTACCGCGACTGGCGCACGATCATGCAGGAGTACGAGGGCGACCGCGCGCTCGCGGCCGAGGCGTGGCTGCCGACCGCCGACCGCACCGCGCAGTGGGTGCGCTCGGACGAGATGCACCAGGCCTTCAACTTCCCCTACCTCCAGACCGAGTGGAACGCCGGCGAGCTGCGCGAGGTCATCGCCGAGTCGCTGCGTGCGTTCGGCGGCGTCGGTGCTCCCGCGACGTGGGTGCTGTCCAACCACGACGTCGTGCGCCACGCATCACGTCTGGCGCTGACCGCCGAGAACCCGCAGGGCCACGGCATCGGCCCGGACTCCCCCGGCAAGCCCATCGCCGACGTCGGTCTGCGCCGCGCACGCGCCGCGACGACCCTCATGCTGGCGCTGCCTGGCTCGGCCTACCTCTATCAGGGCGAGGAGCTCGGGCTGCCCGAGGTCATCGACATCCCCGGCGACGCCCGGCAGGACCCGACATGGTTCCGCACGAACGGCGAGCGGTACGGACGCGACGGCTGCCGCGTGCCGATTCCGTGGACGACGGATGCCCCGGCCTACGGTTTCAGCCCGTCCGGTGCGTCGTGGCTGCCACAGCCCGCCGAGTGGGGGAAGCTCGCCCGCGAGGCCCAGGCCGGCGTGCCGGGCTCGACGCTGGAGCTGTACCGCCTGCTGCTCGCCGAGCGGCGAGCGCGCGACCTCGGCGCGGGGACGCTCGAGTGGATCGACGGATTCGGACCGGATGCCGTGGCATTCCGCAACGGGAATGTCACCGTCGTGGCGAACACCGGTGCCGCGTCGATCGCGCTGCCGGACGGTATCGTGATCGCGTCGAGCGGTCCCGCCGACGGCCGCGAGCTGCCGGTGGACACGACGGTGTGGCTCGCGAACGACTGAGCGGCGCGGAGTCCGGCTCCGAACGCGTGAGAGGGTGACGACGTGGTCAGCATCGATGAGGTGGCCCGC
Source organism: Microbacterium sp. HD4P20 (assembly GCF_019449275.2). GTDB lineage: Bacteria > Actinomycetota > Actinomycetes > Actinomycetales > Microbacteriaceae > Microbacterium. Next base: position 312,115 of record NZ_JAHZQZ020000022.1, on the reverse strand, counting down.
GCGGCGGGCGTCTCGACCGCGACCGTCTCGCGCGCGCTGAGCGGGCGCGGCCACGTCTCGGTCGCCGCGAAGGCCAAGGTCGAGGCGGCGGCGAAGGGGCTCGGATACGTCGTCTCGGCATCGGCGTCGAGTCTCGCGTCGGGCCGCACCCGCAACATCGGGGTGCTCGTGCCGTTCCTCGACCGCTGGTTCTTCTCGACGGTGCTCAGCGGCATCGCGTCCGCACTCATGCGCCGCGGCTACGACATCACGCTGTACAGCCTCACCGCCGACCGCGACGAGCGCCACGATGTGTTCGACACGTTCCTGCGTCGCCAGCGGGTGGACGGCGTCATCGCGATCTCGATCGAGCTCGGCGAGGAAGAGACCGGGCGTCTGCTCGAACTCGACCTGCCGGTGATCGCCATCGGAGGGCCCAATCCGCGCCTCACGACTCTGACCGTCGACGACGTCGCCGTGGCGCGTCTGGCGACCGAGCACCTGCTGGCCCTCGGCCACCGCGAGATCGCCCACATCGGGGCGAGCCCCGAGTTCGACATCGACTTCCACATCCCGACCCACCGGCGGCAGGGTTTCGAGCAGGCGCTGTCGGATGCCGGCATCGAAGTGAAGCCGTCACTGTTCGAGCCGGCCGACTTCACGATCGAGGGCGGCTTCCGCGCTGCCAGACAGCTGCTGGGAAAGCCGGGCGGCCGGCCGACCGCCATCTTCGCGGCATCCGACGAGATGGCCATCGGCGCGCTGCTGGCGGCCCGTGAACTCGGCTACCGCGTGCCCGAGGATCTCTCCGTCGTCGGCATCGACGGCCACGAGCTCGGCGAGTTCTTCCGGCTCACGACGGTCGACCAGTTTCCGCTCGGGCAGGGCGAGCGCGCCGCCGATGCGATCCTCGCGGCCCTGGAGTCCACGGAGGCCGAGGCTCCGACGCACCGGCCCGGCGAACTCCCGTACGAGCTCATCGTGCGCGGATCCAGCGCCCGCCTCCCCAGCTGACAAAGCCCACGGCCCCCGTCGGCGACCCCCACCACTTCGTGCGAGAACACCAGCCCGTGGCGTGACACCCCGAGCCCCGGCATCCGTCACCGGCGCGTCGCCGTCACCGACTGGTGTTTTCGCACAGCACTCGCGACCTGCCGGAGCCGGCCGGCACCCGTCGCGCCGGGCAATCGGGGCCGACGCGAAACCCGGGCATGGATAGGCTCGACCGCATGACGATCGACCTCGAGGCTCTCTACATCGACCTGCACCGGCATCCGGAACTTTCCTTCCAGGAGACGCGGACGGCCGGGGTGATCGCGAAGCACCTGGAGGAGCTCGGCATCGAGTTCGAGGAGGGTATCGGCCGCACCGGTGTCGTCGGCGTGATCCGCAACCCTTCGGCGGGCTCGGCGGAGTCCGGCGACGGGCCGGTCGTGTGGCTGCGCGCCGACATGGACGCGCTGCCGGTCGAGGAGCGCACCGGCCTCGATTACGCCAGCACCGCGCACGGCCTGGACCCGAACGGCACGGACGTCCCCGTGATGCACGCGTGCGGGCACGACATGCACGTCGCCGCGCTGCTCGGCGCCCTCGAGCGGCTCGTCGCCACCAAGGAGCAGTGGTCGGGCACGATCGTCGCCGTCTTCCAGCCCGCCGAGGAGTACGGCGCCGGGTCGCAGGCCATGATCGCCGATGGTGTGCTCGACCGGTTCCCGCGACCCGACATCGTGCTCGGCCAGCACGTCACGCCGCTCCCCGCGGGCACCATCGGCGTGCGCAGCGGAACTCAGATGGCGGCATCCGACGGCCTCACCGTCACCCTGCTGGGTCGGGGCGGACACGGCTCTCGACCCCAGGCGACCATCGACCCCGTCGTGATGGCGGCCGCGACCGTCATGCGCCTGCAGACCATCGTGTCGCGCGAGATCGACCCCCGTGACGTCGCGGTGGTCACCGTCGGCTCGATCCACGCGGGCCTGAAGAACAACATCATCCCCGCCGAGGCGAAGCTCGAGCTGAGCCTGCGCTATCCCGACGACGAGGCCCGCGCCGTCGTACTCGAGAAGGTGGAGCGCATCGTGCGCGCCGAGGCGCAGGCCTCGGGGGCCGAAGATCCGCCTGTCATCGTGACCGACCACTCGCTGCCCCCGACCATCAACGACGTCGAAGCGACGGCCCGCCTGACCCTCGCCTTCGACACCGCGTTCGGCGCCGGCACCGTGATGGATCCGGGCATGTTCACCGGCAGCGAGGATGTCTCTTGGTTCGCGCGGGAGTCGGGTGCACCCCTGGTCTTCTGGTTCTGGGGCGGCGCCGATCCCGAGGCGTTCGCGGCGGCGCAGGCCGCCGGCACGGTCGAGCGCGACATCCCCACCAATCATTCGCCCTACTTCGCCCCGGTCCTGCAGCCCACGCTCAACCAGGGCGTCGAAACACTCGTCGTCGCCGCACGCGAGTTCCTGGCCGTGCCCACGGCCTGACGGGTGACGGATGCTGGACCCACCGGCATCCGCTCCCCTCCCGCGCTCACAGACATCGCAGATTCGCGCGAGGTACGCAGCGAATCGGCCGACTTCTGCGAGATTGGTTTGATTCTGCGAAGTCTGTGAGCGGCCGCAGTCAGGGCTCGACGCGCGGTTCGCGGGCGTCGACGAGGCGCTGACCCGACATGAGGCCGGGCAGGCCGCGCCGGTCGGGCGTCGTGAGCACCAGCACCGCGGACCCGACGGCGAACACGGCCGCGACCAGGCCCCACGCGCCCGGAAGGGCGAGCAGCACGAGATAACCGCCGATCCCGCCGGCGAAGCGCAGCGGCCGCGCCAGCGCGGGCGGCAGCGGGCCACCCGTGAAGCGCAGCTGCACGGCGATGTCGCCGATCGTGCGGCCGGTCACGAGCACCACGATCAGCCAGACCACGATCGCCGTGGCGCTGCCGACGATCCCGGCGGCCGTGCCGTCCTGTACCGCCGCGTCCGCGCCGAGAACGTACAGGACCACCTGAAATTTCACCCCCGCCGCCACGCCGGTGATCCAGGCCGCAAGCACGTCGCACGCCATCGCGAGGTACCGCCTGCCGCTCGTGACCGGGCGCGGTTCCTCCGCGTCGGCGAAGCGCGGCGTCCCCCAGTGGCGCCGCGGCACCAGCAACGCCAGCACCGAGCCGAGCAGCGCGCCCACGGTGTTCGCGAGCAGGTCATCGACGTCGAAGACGCGATACGCGCACGGATAGAGCCACCAGACTCCGGTGAGCTGGGTCGTCTCGACCAGCGCCGAGACGCCGAGGCCCACGAGAAGAGCGAACAGGATGCCGCGGCCGCCGAGCACGCGCAGGAAGAAGCCGAGCGGCACGAACAGCAGCACGTTGAGCAGCAGCTGCAGCACGGCCGGATCGTTCAGCGCGCCACGCCCCGGCCGGCCGGTGGTGCCGCGGAGGTCGTCGATGAATGCGAACGGATCGAGATTGACCCCGGCACACCGGATGGTTTCGGGGTCGGGCAGCGGGAGGAGGGTGTACGTCCAGATCGCCATGAGGTACACCAGTGTGGCGACCCACAGCGCGAAGCGCCCGAGGCCGAAACCGCCCCTCCGCCGATAGCTGAGCGCTACGAACGGCACGAACAGCAGCACCCCGACGACGACGCCCAGGGTCACGGCGAGCGCGCCGCGGAAGATCTGCTCGTCCACGCCTCCGATCTTCCCAGAGGCCCCGCTACGACACCCAGGGGCGGGACGCGATGATCGGGCGTGCAACCGCAGGCACGCGCGAGCGCCCGGGGCGCCGGCATCCCGCGTAGCCTTAACACGTGACTTCCCCCGCCCCCGTTCTCGATCTCGCCGCGATCCGCGCGGACTTCCCGCTGCTCGGCGAGCGCGTGAACGGGCATCCCCTCGTGTATCTGGACTCGGGAGCCACGAGCCAGAAGCCGCAGGCGGTCATCGACGCCGAGGTCGCCTTCCTGACCCGCTCGAACTCCGCGGTGCACCGGGGCGCCCACACGCTGGCCGCCGAGGCCACGGAGCTCTTCGAGGACGCACGCGCCACCGTCGCGGGCTTCGTGGGAGCCCCACCGGAGCAGCTGGTCTGGACCAGCGGCGCGACCGCGGGCCTGAACCTCGTGGCGTATGCGATCGGCAACGCCTCGATCGGCCGCGGAGCCCCGGCGAGTGCCCGCTTCGCCCTCACCTCCGGCGACGAGATCGTCGTGACCGAGACCGAGCACCACGCGAACCTCATCCCGTGGCAGGAACTCGCCGCCCGCACCGGCGCCGTGCTGCGCCACATCCCCGTTCGCGAAGACGGAACCCTCGAGACGGATGCCGCAGCCGCCCTCATCGGCGAGCGCACACGCGTCGTCGCCTTCCCGCACGTCTCGAACGTGCTGGGCATCGTCAATCCGGTCGCCGATCTCGTCGCCCTGGCGCAGCGCGTCGGCGCGCTCACGGTGCTGGACGCGTGTCAGTCCGCCCCGCACCTGCCACTCGACCTGCCGGCGCTGGGCGTCGACCTCGCCGTCTTCTCGGGACACAAGGTTCTCGGCCCGTACGGCATCGGCGGCCTCTACGGCCGCTCCGACGTGCTCGAGGCGCTGCCCCCGTTCCTCACCGGCGGATCGATGATCACCACCGTCACCCTCGACGAGGCGCAGTACCTTCCGCCGCCGCAGCGGTTCGAGGCCGGCACGCAGCCGGTGTCGCAGGCGATCGGCCTCGCGGCCGCGGTGCGCTACCTCGACGGCGTCGGGATGGCCGCCGTGCACGCGCACGAGAAGGCGCTCGAAACCCGGATGGGCGAGGGACTGCGGGCGATCCCCGGCATCCGTCTGCTCGGCGATGCGGCCGGCGTGGAGCGCGTGGGCCTGTGGGCGTTCGAGGTCGAGGGGGTGCACGCGCACGATGTCGGGCAGTTCCTCGACGCGCGGGGCGTCGCCGTCCGGGTCGGGCATCACTGCGCCCAGCCGCTGCACCGCCGGTTCGGGCTGACCGCGTCGGTACGGGCATCCGCCGCCCTCTACAACACCCCCGACGACGTCGACACGTTCCTCGACGCCCTGTCGGGTGTGCGCGCGTTCTTCGGAGCCGGTTCATGAGCGGTCTCGAGTCGCTGTACCAAGAGCTGATCCTCGATCACTCGAAGCGACCGCAGGGCAAGGGGCTCGCCGAGGAAGCCGGCCGCACCGCCACCTCGCACCAGCGCAACCCGATCTGCGGCGACGAGATCACACTGCGGGTACGTCTGGCCGACGACGGCTCCGAGGTCACCGACGTCACGTGGGAGGGCGCCGGCTGCTCGATCTCGCAGGCGTCGGCGTCGATGCTCGCCGCGCTGGTCGCCGAGGAGAACGGGATGCCCAGGGCTGAGGCATCCGCCCTCATCGACGGCTTCCGCGAGGCCTTGCGCTCGCGCGGTGAGATCCCACTGGACGAAGAGGTGTTCGGCGACGCCGCCGCGCTGTCGGGTGTGTCGAAGTTCACCGCGCGCGTGAAGTGCGCGATGCTCGCGTGGGTCGCATTCGAGGACGCCCTGGCCCGCGCCTGAACGCGAGCAAGAGCGTCACCCGGCGCCTACCGCACCGACTTGCGCTCGTAGAGGTGGCGCGCCCACAGCCAGCTCGCGGCGGCGATGCCGACGCTCCACGCGAGGGTGAGCCAGCCGTTCATGCCGAGCGGCGTGGCGAACAGCAGCGCGCGCACGGTCTCGGTGAACGGAGTGAACGGCTGCACGTCGGCGAATGTCTGCAGCCATAGCGGCATCGACTCGGTGGGCACGAAGCCGCTCCCGAGCAGCGGCAGCATCATGATCGGCATGGGCAGGTTGCTGGCGCTCTCGATACCCTTCGCGTAGACCCCGAACGCGACGCCGAGCCAGCACATCGAGAACGCGACGAGCACCAGCACCGCCACCGCGCCCACCCACCCCCAGAACGGCGCCGGCGCGCGGAAGCCCATGAGCACGGCCACGCCCAGCACGACGAGCACGGCGAGCACCATCTGGAGCAGGTTGCCGATCACGTGGCCGCCGAGGACGGCGGAACGCGCGATGTCCATCGTGCGGAAGCGGGCGATGATGCCCTCGGTCAGGTCCTGCGCCACCGAGATCGCCGGACCGCTGACGGCCCCCGCGACGGTGAACAGCAGGATGCCGGGAACGACGTACTCGAGATACGACGCGGCATCCGCACCCGGAAGCCCGGCGCCGAGCGTGCCGCCGAGCACGTAGACGAATAGCACGAGGAACACCACCGGGATCGCGATGAAGTACATGATCACGGGGTAGCGCAACGCATGTACCAGATTTCGCCGCGACATCGTGAGCGAATCCGACAGAACCTGTACGAAGGCGCTCATCGCGCCACCTCCTCGGGGGTCTCGGCCGCGGCGCGGCCGGTCAGGGCGAAGAACACGTCATCCAGGTCGGGGGTGTGGATGCTGAGGGTCCGCGCCTCGATTCGGTGACGGTCCAGCCGCTCCATGACCGCCCGCAGCGAGCCGAAGCCGCCGTCGCTGGGCACGTCGATCGCGAGCGCCCGGTCATCGCGTGTCGCTTCGGCGAACGCGGCGGCCGCGGCATCCATCGCACGTTCGTCCTCGAATTCGAGACGGATGCGGCCGCCCGGCACGAGTCGCTTGAGCTCGGCCGGCGTGCCGTCGGCGACGAGAGTGCCGTGGTCGAGCACCGCGATGCGGTCGGCGAGTTCGTCGGCCTCGTCGAGATACTGCGTCGTGAGCAGGATCGTCGTGCCCTCCGCGACGAGTTCGCGCACGATCGACCACATCTCGGCGCGGCTGCGAGGGTCCAGGCCCGTCGTCGGCTCGTCGAGGAACACGATCTGAGGACGCGAGATGAGCGTCATGGCGAGGTCGAGCCGGCGTCGCATGCCGCCTGAGTAGGTCGCGAGCGGCTTGCGGGCCGCCTCGACGAGGTCGAATCGCTCGAGCAGCGCGGCGACGCGGGCACGGCCCTCGCGTCGCGGGAGATGACGCAGGTCAGCCACGAGCCGCAGGTTCTCCTCGCCGCTCATCAGTGAGTCGACGGCCGAGAACTGCCCGGTGACGCCGATCGCCGCACGCACCGCCTTGGCCTCGCGCACGACATCGTGACCGGCGACGTACGCGCTGCCGGCATCGGGCCGGAGTAGCGTCGAGAGGATGTGGACCGTCGTGGTCTTGCCGGCGCCGTTCGGGCCTAACAGTGCGAAGACCGTGCCCGGCGAGACCTCCAGATCCACGCCGTCGAGCACGACCTGGCCGCCGAACGACTTGCGAAGCCCCGTGGTGCTGATCGCAGGAGTCATAGGTGTTTCTTCCCTTCTCGTTCTTCTTGTTCGGAGGCATGGCCGATCACCGCCCAGCGGTCGCCGGGCGGGTGGACGGATGCCGGAGGTCAGCCGCCCGCGGCGGCTCCGGGCTGCGTGCGGTGGACGGTGATGTCGCCGTAGCCGGCGCGCACGTGAAGCTCCTGTGCGCCCTCGCCCTCGCTCGGCGCGTGGGCCGCGGCGAGTTCGTTGCGCACGACGCCGTGCTGACTTGAAGCATCGAGCCAGACGGCCGTCCCGACGCGCACCCCAAGCGTGATGGCGCCGTACGAGGCCTCCACGCGGGCTGTGCCGCCGTGGAGGTCGCTCACCCGTACGGGCCCGTAGGCCGAACGGACCGTCAACGCCGGACCGGGGTCGCCGAGGTGCACCACGCCGCTGGACGTGGCGATGTCGGCAGCGCCGGAGATCTCGCCGACCTCGATGCCAGCATCCGATCCCTTCAGGCGCAGCTTGCCGTCCACGTGCCCGAGTCGCGCACGCCCCGACTTGATGGTGACGTCGGCGTCGCCGCGGATCTGCTGCACGCGCAGCTCGCCGTGACCCAGGCCCAGGTCGGCGCGGCCGGTGCGGTCCAGCGTGGCGTCACCGTAGTCGAGCGCGATCCGGGTCGTCCCCACGGTGCCTGCGACTCGCAGCGATCCGTACTTGAGCGAGATCGAGGTGTCGGATCCTTCGGGCACGCGTACCGCGACGTCGACGAAGTCACCAGGCCCGAACAGGTTCAGCCGGAACGGGCCCACGATCCGCACATCTGCACCGGTCTGGGTGAGGCGAACGGCCTCGGCGGCGCTGCGATCACCGGCGCGGTGCGGATTGGCGGCCGTCACCTCGACGCTGACGTCGTCACGCGGCTCGGCAACGACGTCGATGTGGCCCATCTGCAGTTCGATGCGCAGCGCAACCGGACCCGAGACCGGGATCACTCCCATCAGCGCACCCATCCTGTGTACGAGGAGGCTCGCGTCACCGTCGGTTGCGGTGTCGGCTCCAGCGCGGCGGTGACCGCTCGCACGAACCACGTGTTGAGCGAGACCCCCTCGACGGCCGCTGCACTCTCGGCGCGTGCCTTGAGCGCGTCCGACAACCGGACGGTCGTGCGCGACGTGGCCCCGTCATCGCCATCATCCGCGCCTGTGGGCGTGCCCGCGAGGGCGGCCTCGGCCACCGCCATGGCGTCGGACCCGCCGCCGGCGGCGGACGCGGTCGCGGCGTCGGGCTCCGTCACGGGCTCCGTCACGGGCCGCGACACCACGAAGTCCACCTCGCGTCCGCGCAGTCGCACGTCGACCGAGCCGGGCGCGAGTTCGCGCGTGATCTCGCCCGCCGCCTCCGAAAGCGCCTCGAGGATCGCCAGCCGCACGGCCGGCTCGAGTGCCGCCGCGAGCCGGCCGGCCAGCTCCTGCGCCTCGGCGGAGCCGGCGGATGCTGCAGCCGCGAGTTGGCGCTGAAGTTCTTCGACATGCGTGGCGATCTGCATGACACCATGGTGACACCAGCACGACACCACGTCAAGCGCGGTCTGCCGACGCGTTGAGACACCGTGAGGGCGGGAAGGTTCGCCGCATGGATTCCGTGAGGGTGCCGCGACCGTCCGCGACGGCGGAGTTGCATCGACTCGAGCCCGCTCCGGTGGGCGCCCCACCGCAGCCTGCGGCAGGGATCACTCGAAGCCACCCGTGGAGTCCCAGTGCTGGATGTCATCTACCTCGTCACGACGCTGGCGCTCTTCGCGCTCGTCGGACTGCTCGCCAAGGGGGTCGAGAAGCTCGGACCACCGGCCCGCGCCGCGGCCGCACACGAAGCGAGGGGCGGGGAGGAGCGCCGATGATCGCCCTCTCAGTGATCGCCGGCCTGCTCGGGCTCGCCGCGGTGGTCTACCTCGTCGTCGCCCTCGTGAAGCCGGAGAAGTTCTGATGGATGCCGCAACCATCGGGCTCGGCATCCTTCAGGCCGCCACGGTGCTCCTGATCCTCGCGCTGCTCTACCGGCCGCTCGGCGACTGGATCGCCCTCACCTACACGACCGACCGGGACTGGCGCGTCGAGCGCGGCGTGTACCGGGTGCTCGGCGTCGACCCGGCCTCGGAGCAGACCTGGCAGTCCTACGCGCGCGGCGTGCTGCCCTTCTCGCTCATCGGCGTCCTCTTCGTCTACGCGCTGCAGCGGTTCCAGGGGATTCTGCCCGTCTCACTCGGTCTCCCCGCCGTTCCGGAAGGACTCGCGTTCAACACCGCCGTCTCGTTCGTGACGAACACGAATTGGCAGTCGTACTCGCCCGAGCTCACGCTGGGCTACACGGTGCAGCTCGCGGGGCTCGCCGTGCAGAACTTCGTGTCCGCGGCCGTCGGAATCGCCGTGGCCGTGGCGCTCGTGCGCGGGTTCGCCCGCCGCGGCTCGGCGACGATCGGCAACTTCTGGGTCGATCTGGTGCGCGGCATAACGCGCCTGCTGCTGCCCCTGGCCGTCGTGTCCGCCGTCGCCCTCATGGCCGGCGGTGTCGTGCAGAACTTCGCGGGCTTCACCGACATCACGACGATCACCGGCGGCACCCAGTCGATCCCTGGCGGCCCGGTCGCCTCACAGGAGGCCATCAAGCTGCTCGGCACGAACGGCGGCGGGTTCTTCAACGCCAACTCGGCACATCCCTTCGAGAACCCGACGCCGTGGACCAACGTGCTCGAGATCCTGCTGCTGCTCGCGATCCCGGTCGCGATGCCCCGCGCGTTCGGGCGCATGGTCGGCGACGACCGCCAGGGCTACGCGATCCTCGCGGTCATGGCCACCATCGCCGTCGTGTCCATCGCCGCGGCGACCTGGCTGGAGGCGCTGGGGCTCGGTTCGGCACCGCAGCTGGCGGGCGGCGCGATGGAGGGCAAGGAGCAGCGCTACGGCATCTTCGGCTCGACGCTGTTCGCCGGCGCCACGACGCTCACCAGCACGGGCGCGGTCAACTCGATGCACGACTCGTACACCGCGCTGGGCGGCATGATCCCGATGGTCAACATGATGCTCGGCGAGATCGCGCCGGGCGGAGTCGGCTCGGGCCTGTACGGCATGCTCGTGCTCGCCGTCATCGGGGTGTTCGTGGGCGGACTGTTGATCGGACGCACCCCGGAGTACCTCGGCAAGAAGGTCGGCCCTACGCAGATCAAGCTCGCGAGCTTCTACATCCTCGTCACGCCGGTGCTCGTGCTGGCAGGCACCGCGCTGAGCTTCGGCATCCCGGCGATCCGCGCCGACGTCGAGGCCACGTCGATCTGGAACCCGGGCGTGCACGGCCTCGGCGAGGTGCTCTACGCGTTCACGTCGGCGTCGAACAACAACGGTTCGGCCTTCGCGGGTCTCACGGCGAACACGCCGTGGCTGAACACCGCGCTCGGCGTCGCGATGCTGCTCGGCCGGTTCATCCCGATCGTGCTGGTGCTCGCTCTCGCCGGCTCTCTTGCGGCTCAGACGACGCGCCCCGCCACGACGGGCACGCTTCCCACGCATGGTCTGCAGTTCGTCGGCCTCCTCGCCGTCGTCTCGGTCGTCATCACCGCACTCACCTATTTCCCCGTTCTCACGCTGGGTCCCCTGGCGGAAGGGCTCGTCTGACTCATGTCCCTCACCACTCCCACCCGTCCACCGCTCCCCTCGGCTCCTCAGCCGGCGCGCGAGCACGCTCGCCGCACGACTCGTGCGTTCGGCTGGGAGCAGCTGATGCAGGCGCTCCCGGGCGCCGTGCGCAAACTCAACCCGGCCGCCCTGTGGCGCAACCCCGTCATGTTCCTGGTGTGGGTCGGCGCCGCGCTCACCACCGTGATCGCGATCGCCGAGCCGTTCCTCGGCGGGGCGGGCGACTCCGGCGGCACGCCGGTGCCGTTCGGCTTCACATGGGGCATCGCGAGCTGGCTCTGGCTCACGGTGCTGTTCGCGAACGTGGCCGAATCGGTGGCCGAGGGCCGAGGCAAGGCGCAGGCGGCCACGCTGCGCAAGACTCGCACGTCGACCATGGCCCGTCGCGTCCTGCAGTACGACGAGACTCAGGATGCCGCGGCCACGCTGGCCGACACCGGCGAGGTCTCCTCGTCCGACCTGAAGCTCGGCGACATCGTGATCGTGTCGGCGGGCGAACTCATCCCCGGCGACGGTGACATCATCCATGGCATCGCGATGGTCGACGAGTCGGCGATCACCGGCGAGTCGGCCCCCGTCGTCCGCGAGTCCGGCGGCGACCGCTCGGCCGTCACCGGCGGCACACGGGTGCTCTCGGACCGCATCGTGGTGCGCATCACCTCGAAGCCGGGCGAGACCTTCGTCGACCGTATGATCGCCCTCGTCGAAGGCGCGAGCCGCCAGAAGACCCCCAACGAGATCGCCCTCGGCATCCTGCTCGCCAGCCTGTCGATCGTGTTCGTCGTCGTCGTGATGACGCTGAACCCGATCGCCTCTTACGCCGCCGCGCCGGTGAGCATCCCGGTGCTCGTGGCCCTTCTGATCTGCCTCATCCCGACGACCATCGGCGCGCTGCTGTCGGCGATCGGCATCGCCGGCATGGACCGCCTCGTACAGGCCAACGTCCTGGCGATGTCGGGCCGCGCCGTGGAGGCCGCCGGCGACGTGACCACGCTGCTCCTCGACAAGACCGGCACCATCACATATGGCAACCGGCGCGCGTCCGAATTCGTCACGATGCCCGGGGTCGGCGAAGACGAACTCGCACGTGCCGCCTCGCTGTCGTCGCTGGCCGACCCCACTCCCGAAGGTGTCTCGGTGTTCGAACTTGCCGGGCTCCGCGGCATCCGGACCGAGCCTGCGCACGACGCGGTCGCCGTGCCGTTCACGGCGCAGACCCGCATGAGCGGCGTCGACCTCGCCGACGGCACGCAGGTGCGAAAGGGCGCGGGATCCGCGGTGCTCGCGTGGCTCGAGGCATCCGGTGCCCTCCTCACGGCCGAGACGCGCACGCAGCTGACGAGCGCGACGGATGCCATCGCCCAATCCGGCGGCACCCCGCTGGTCGTCGCTGTTCTGGAAGGCGCTGTTCCGGAAGGCGCTGTTCCGGAAGGCGCGGCTCGGAGCCGGCTGCTCGGCGTGATTCACCTCAAAGACATCGTCAAGGACGGCCTGCGCGAGCGGTTCGACGAGCTGCGCACGATGGGCATCCGCACCGTCATGATCACCGGCGACAACCCGCTCACGGCTGCGGCCATCGCGAAGGAGGCGGGCGTCGACGACTACCTCGCCGAGGCGACGCCCGAAGACAAGCTTGCGCTCATCAAGCGGGAGCAGGCGGGCGGCAACCTCGTCGCGATGACCGGCGACGGCACGAACGACGCTCCGGCGCTCGCACAGGCCGACGTCGGCGTCGCGATGAACACGGGCACGTCGGCGGCGAAGGAGGCCGGCAACATGGTCGACCTCGACAGCGACCCGACCAAGCTCATCGACATCGTCCGGATCGGCAAGCAGCTGCTCATCACGCGCGGCGCGCTCACGACGTTCTCACTCGCCAACGACATCGCCAAGTACTTCGCGATCGTCCCGGCGATGTTCATGGGCGTGTTCCCGAAGCTCGCGGCGTTGAACGTCATGCAGCTCAGCTCTCCGGCATCCGCCGTCATGAGCGCGATCATCTTCAACGCCATCGTGATCGTGTTCCTCATCCCGCTCGCCCTGCGGGGCGTGAAATACCGGGCGGCGAGCGCGTCGCAGGTGCTCAGCCGCAACCTGCTCGTCTACGGCCTCGGCGGCGTCATCGCGCCATTCATCGGCATCAAGCTCATCGACCTCGTCGTGAGCCTCATCCCCGGCTTCTGAAGGTTCCGAAGGAGACATCGACATGTCCACCACCGCCCGCGCCACCGTGCGCACCACCGGTGTCGCCGTGCGAGCGCTGCTCGTCTTCACGCTCGTCCTCGGCGTCGGTTACACGCTTCTCGTCACGGCGCTCGGCCAGATCGCCCTGCCCTGGCAGGCGGACGGCTCGCGCGTGACGGATGCGTCCGGCGAGACCGTCGGATCCGCTCTCATCGGGCAGTCCTTCGATGACCCCGACGGCAACGCCTTTCCCGAGTACTTCCAGTCTCGACCCTCGGCGGCGGGTGACGGATACGACGGCGGCGCGTCGGGCGGCTCGAACCTGGGCCCCGAGAACGCCGACCTCGTCACGGCGATCGAAGAGCGGCAGGCTGCCATCGCCGAACTCGAGGGCGTCGACCCGGCCCAGGTCCCGGCCGACGCGGTGACCGCCTCGGGTTCGGGCCTGGATCCTCACATCAGCCCGGCGTACGCGAAGCTGCAGGCACCGCGCGTCGCCGAGGAGCGCGGACTCGACGTCGCCGAGGTGCGCGCCCTGGTCGACGCGCACACGCAGCAGCGCGATCTCGGCTTCCTCGGCGAGCCGCGCGTGAACGTGCTCGAGCTCAACCTCGCGCTCGACGCGCTGGACCGATGACCCCGCCCCCTCTCCGCTTGCCTGTCGCAATGGGACTGGCGCGACCCGGCAGGTCGTGGCCGGCGAGCGCATCCGGAACAACGAATAGGGTGACGACATGAAGCGCGGCAAGCTGCGGGTGCTGCTCGGGGCCGCACCGGGGGTGGGCAAGACCTACGAGATGCTCGAAGAGGGCCGGCGCCTGCGCGAGGACGGCCGTGACGTCGTGATCGCCGTCGTCGAGACCCACGGGCGCGCCGCGACCGCGGCACTGGCCGAGGGTCTGCCGGTCGTGCCCCGCGGGACGATCATGCACCGCGGCGTGGAGCTCAGCGAGATGGATCTCGACGGCGTGCTGCAGCGGCATCCGTCCATCGCGCTCGTGGACGAGCTCGCGCACTCCAACGCGCCCGGCTCGCGTCATGCCAAGCGCTGGCAGGACGTCGCCGAACTGCTCGACGCGGGCATCGACGTCATCACGACCGTGAACGTCCAGCACATCGAGTCGCTCGGCGGAGTCGTCGAGCAGATCACCGGTCTGCCGCAGCGAGAGACGGTCCCGGATGCCGTGGTCCGCGGGGCGGACCAGGTCGAGGTCGTCGACCTCGCTCCCGAATCGCTGCGCGATCGGCTGTCGGCGGGCGTGGTGTACCCGGCGGAGCGGGTCGACGCCGCCCTCTCGAACTATTTCCGGCTGGGCAATCTCACCGCGCTTCGCGAGCTCGCCCTGCTGTGGCTCGCTGACGAAGTCGACAGTGCCCTGAAGTCCTACCGCGCCGAGCACGGCATCGAAGGCACCTGGCAGGCGCGTGAGCGCGTCGTGGTGGCGCTCACCGGCGGCCCCGAGGGCGAGACCCTCGTGCGCCGCGGGGCGCGGATCGCCGCCCGTGCGGCAGGGGGCGAACTGCTCGCCGTGCACGTGTCGAGTCAGGACGGACTGCGGGATGCCGCACCCGGCGCGCTTGCCAACCAGAGAGCTCTGGTCGAGTCGCTGGGCGGCACGTATCACCAGGTCGTCGAAGACGACGTGCCCCGCGCGCTCGTGGAGTTCGCCCGGTCGGTCGACGCGACGCAGCTGGTGATCGGGGTCAGCCGCCGCGGCAGGCTCGCCGCCGCTCTCACGGGCCCGGGAATCGGCGCGACCGTGATCCGCGAGTCCGGCGACATCGACGTGCACATCGTGTCGCACGCAGCGGCGGGCGGGCGCTTCGCCCTGCCCCGCCTGACCGGCGGCGCCCTCAGCGTGAAGCGGCGCGTGCTGGGGTTCGCACTCGCTCTCGTCGGCGGACCGCTGCTCACCTGGCTGCTCGTGGCCATCCGCAGCGAAGAGACGATCACGAGCGACGTGCTGGCCTACCAGCTGCTCGTCGTGCTGGTCGCGCTGGTGGGCGGCATCTGGCCGGCGGTGTTCGCCGCGGTGATGTCGGGATTCACGCTGAACTTCTTCTTCGTCCAGCCTTTCCACACCGTGACGATCTCGGATCCGCGCAACGCGTGGGCGCTCGCCCTGTACGTCGTGATCGCAGTGCTCGTGAGCTTCATCGTCGACCGCGCCGCGCGCGCCGCGCGCGCCGCGACCCGTTCGGCGGCCGAGTCCGAGCTGCTCGCGACCGTCGCTGGCAGCGTCCTGCGGGGCCAAGGTGCGGTACCGGCGCTGGTGGCGCGCACGCGCGAGGCGTTCGGGATGTCGGGGGTACGGCTGGTCACCGCCTCCGGCGAGGTCATCGCCACCGACGGTGAACCGGTGCGCGACGATCGTCACCTCGTGACGCCGATCGGGGCGCGTGCCCGCCTCGAACTGCACGGGCCTGAGCTCGACACGTCGGAGCGCCGGCTGCTCGACGTGGTCGTGGCCCAGCTCGACGCCGCCCTCCAGCAGGACGAGCTGCACGAGGCCGCCCGCGCGGCCGAGATGCTCGCCGAGACCGACCAGGTGCGCAGCGCCCTGCTGTCGGCGGTCAGCCACGACCTGCGCCGGCCGCTCGCCGCCGCGGTCGCCGCCGTCGGCGGACTGCGCGCCGCCGGAGCCCAGTTGTCGAGCGAGGATCGCGGCGAGCTGCTCTCGACCGCCGAGGAGTCGCTCATCACACTGTCGACACTCGTGACAGACCTGCTGGACGTGAGCCGCATCGAGGCGGGCGTACTCGCCGTGTCGCTCGCCCCGCTCGATGCCGACGAGATCGTGCTGGCCGCGGTCGACGAGCTGGGAGCAGGTCCGGAGGCGGTCGAGCTCGCACTGGATCCCGGCCTTCCTGCCGTCCGCGCCGACGCGGTCCTGCTGCAGCGCGTGCTGGTCAATGTGCTCGCCAACGCACTGCGTCACACGCCGGACGGTTCGCGCGTGCGGATAGCGACGAGCCGCCTGGGCGGGACTGTCCAGGTGCGCGTCGTCGACCGTGGCCCGGGAGTCTCGCCCGAACGCCGCGAGGAGATGTTCGCGCCCTTCCAGCGGCTCGGCGACATCGACAACACCACGGGTCTGGGCCTCGGTCTGGCCCTGTCGAAGGGGTTCACCGAGGGCATGGGCGGTACGCTCACGCCCGAGGACACTCCCGGCGGAGGTCTCACCATGGTCGTCTCGCTCCCGGTGGCGGACGCCACGGCCGACGCCGCCGACCAGGACGGAGCAACCGCGTGAAGGTGCTGATCGCCGACGACGATCCGCAGCTCGTGCGCGCCCTGCGCATCACCCTCGCCGCCCACGGCTACGAGGTGGTGGCGGCCCCCGACGGGCCTTCGGCGGTCGCTCTGGCGGCGAAGGAGCACCCCGACATCGTGATGGTGGACCTGGGGATGCCGCGCCTGGACGGCGTCGGCGTGATCCAGGCACTGCGGGGCTGGTCGACGGCTCCGATCATCGTGGTCTCGGGCCGGACCGGGTCAGCCGACAAGGTCGAAGCGCTGGACGCAGGGGCCGACGACTACGTCACCAAGCCGTTCCAGATCGACGAGCTGCTCGCACGACTGCGAGCGCTCGCGCGACGGGCGACCGGAGCATCCGATGAACCGGTCGTGACGTTCTCCGATGTCACGATCGACCTGGCGGCCAAGTCGGTGACCCGTCACGGCGAACGCGTGCACCTGACGCCCACGGAATGGCGCATCCTCGAGTTCCTGGCCCGCAACCCGGGCTCGCTCGTGACGCGCCAGGCGCTGCTCAAAGACATCTGGGGCACCGAGCAGGTGGCCGACACCGGCTACCTCCGGCTGTACGTGTCGCAGCTGCGCAAGAAGCTCGAGCCCGACCCCGCCCACCCGGCGCACCTGCTCACCGAGGCCGGCATGGGCTACCGCCTCGTCCTGGACTGACTCGTCCTGGACTGAGGCGCAGGCGGATCAGCCGAGGCCCTGGCGCTCGTCGGCGGCCTCGGGCGCTGCATCGCCCGCCACGGGCTTGCGCGAGAGCCCGACCGAGCCGGCACCCTTCGACAGCGCCGCGTGGACGGCGACCGACTCGTCAACGTCGGGGTACTGCGGCCGCAGCTGCACGGCGGACCGTCGCTTCTGCTCGCGCTTGGCCTTGCGCGCCGAGTACGTGAGGTTGAGCGCCTCGACGAGGATCGCGAAGGCCATCGGGCCGTAGATGAACGCCTTGTCGATGTGGAAGCCGAACCCTTCGGCGACGAGGAACGCGCCGATGAGAAGGAGGAACGACAGCGCCAGCATCTTCACCGTGGGGTGCTTGTTGACGAAGTTGAAGATGAATCGGGCGGCGAACAGCATGATGCCGAACGACAGCACCACGACCGTGATGATCACGACGAGGTTCTCGGTCATGCCGACGGCAGTGATGACCGAGTCCAGGGAGAACACCAGGTCGAGGGCGAGGATCTGCGCGATGACCGACCCGAACGTGACGGCCTTGCGCCCGTTGCCGCCGTGCTCCTCCTCGGCCCCCTCGAGCTTGTGGTGGATCTCTGTGACGGCCTTGTAGATCAGGAACAGCCCACCCGCGATGAGGATGAGGTCCTTCCACGAGAATCCCATCCCGAAGATCTCGAAGATGTCTTCCTTGAGCGTGATGATCCATCCCGCGAAGAGCACCAGGACGACGCGCATCACCATCGCGAGGGTGAGGCCCAGGTTGCGCGCTTTCGCCTGCTGCTCCTTGGGGAGTTTCGAGGCAAGGATCGAGATGAAGATGACGTTGTCGACGCCGAGCACCACCTCCAGGACGAACAGCGTCACGAAGACGGCGATCAGGTCGGGCGTGAAGGCAAAGGAGAAGTCCACGGGTCAAGAATACGGACGAAGATCCGGATGCCTCGGCGAGAGGCATCCGGATCTTGATCGTCGCCGAGAATCAGACGGCCGCGAGCACACCTTCCAGGCGGGCGTAGCTGGATTCCATGCCCTCGGTCATGCCGGTGGCCAGGACGATGTCGCGGGTCTCCTTGTCGGGGTACTCGATGAGGAGGGTGATGAGCGTCGCGCCGTCCTCCTCGTCGAGGTTCAGGTCGTTGAGCGTGGACGGATAGTCGGTGCCCGTCATGTGCTCGGTCGTCACGGCGCGGCGGGGCGCCTCGATCAGGAGCGTCTCGCCGTCGAACCCGAAGCGCTCGCCCTCGACGCCCTCGCCGGGCTCCCACACGTAGCGGTACTTCGCACCGACTTCGGGGGCGACCTCGCACTCGACCAGGCTCCAGCCGTCGGGGCCGAGCATCCACTTCTTGAGCAGCTCCGGCTCGTGGTGCGCGCGCCACACCAGATCGATCGGCCCTTCGATGAGGCGCGTGGTGCGCACGTGGGTGTCGTCGAGGATCTCGGTCTGCGTGCCCTTGCCCTGCGCGTAGGCGCGCAGGCCTTCGAGCACCCGGTCGAGCTGGTTGATGGCCATCCGCGATCCCTCGACGGCGCCGAACTCGACGACCTGCTCGAGAGCGTCGGCCGAGGCGAAGTGCGAGACATTGACCATGCGCGATCCGGTGTCGGTCGGCTCGAACTGGAACACGACCCTCATGACGGGCGTGCCCTCGAGCGGCGCACCGTCCTCGTTGGCGAAGTTGTCGAGCACGGTGAATCCTCGCGGTCCGTCGATCTCGAGGAACTCCCACGAGCCGTACGACTTCTCACCCTGGGGGCTGGTCATGAAGTAGACCGCCCGCCCGCCGACGGTGAAGTCGAACGAGGGGAAAGTCGCCGGCCATCCGGGCGGGCCCCAGAATCGCTCGAGCTGGCGCGGCTCGGTGAATGCCTCCCAGAGCCGCTCGACCGGAGCGGCGAACTCCGCCGTGAGCGTCATGGTGAGGGACTCGGGGTCAGTGGTGATATCGGTGACGGGCATCGTCATTCTCCTTGTATGGGATCGGTGGATGTCGGGGACGGGGTGGAGCCGCCGCCGGCACGTGGCTGGGACAGCAGCTCGTCGAGCCGGTCGATGCGCGATCGCCAAAGCTCCTCATAGCGGGCGAGAAGTGCACGGGCTCGGGCGATCATGGCCGGATCCGCTCGGACGAGGCGTTCGCGGCCTTCGGCGCGCTTGACGATGAGTCCGGCCGCCTCGAGGACGGCAACGTGCTTCTGCACCGCGGCGAACGACATGTCGTAGTCGCCGGCGAGCGCCGAGACCGAATGCTCGCTCTCGATCGTGCGCCGGAGGATGTCGCGCCGCGTCGTCGCCGCGAGTGCGTGGAACACGCGGTCGATCTCGTCATCACTGAACTCCGTTTGTACAACCATTTGGTTGTACGTTATTCGCGCGTTGCTCGGCTGTCAAGACCGGATGGTCGTCGGGAAGGGGTTCTCATTGCCCCTGGTGGGCTTTCGCTGCACTGACGAGAGTTGAGAGTTGCCGATGCACCGGATGCACGGTCACGCCGAGACGCGTCGCTTCACCGAGCTCCTACGGCAGGGCGGGCCGCTGCTCGCCCGCAGCACGCCGGGCGATCCGTTCCGCTCTGACCTGGGCCTTACGAGCATTGCGGGGAGGGGGTTCTGGTCTAATCGTTGGATGACCGCGAAGTCGTTTGAAGCTGTTCCAAAAGCTCGTCGCGGTGATCGGGTCGCAGTGATCTCGCCAGCGTTCGCCGCTCCGGCAGTCTCTCTCGCCCTGCACGAGCAAGCAATGCGACGCCTGGCGGAGGCGACGGGGCTGATTCCGGTCGAGTACCCGACCACCCGGCAGCTTGGCGCAAGTGCGGAGGCCCGTGCCGCCGACGTCACCGAAGCGTTCGCGGACCCCACCATCCGCGGCGTGCTCGCCACGATCGGCGGCGACGACCAGGTGACCGTCATCCCGCATATCGACCCCGGGGTGCTCGCGGCGAACCCGAAGCCGTTCCTGGGCTACAGCGACAACACGAACCTGCACAACCTGCTCTGGAACCTCGGCGTGCCGAGCTTTTACGGAGGATCCACCCAGGTCCACCTCGGGCCTGGCCCGCATCTCGATGACGTCCATGTGCGGTCGCTGCGCGCGGCCCTGCTCGACGGCGGGACGCTCGAGCTCACAGAGCCCGGCGAGTCCGAGGACTTCGGGTGGCCGTGGGAGGATCCACGGTCTCTGCTGAACTTCGGTACACGTGAGGTCACCGAGCCCTGGACGTGGGCTGGACCGGAGAAGGCCGTATCTGGTCGCACCTGGGGCGGTTGCATCGAGGTCATCGACCAGATTGCCCTTGCAGGACGAATGCCCGACGTCGCCCATCTCGCCGGGGCGATCCTGCTGCTGGAGACCGGCGGGGAGGCACCGTCCGCCACCCAGGTCAAGAGATGGGTTCGTGCGCTCGGGGAGCGCGGGATCCTCGACGCGATCGCCGGTGTGCTCATTGCGCGCCCACCGGTCAGCGAATTGCGCTCACCGGTGCCGCCCGCATCCGAGCGATCCCGCCTGCGGGCAGCTCAACGGGACACAATCATCGAACTGATCACCCGGTACAACCCCGATGCGGTCGTATGCGCTGGCGTACCCTTCGGTCACACGCGCCCGCAGTGGATCGTCCCTCACGGAGGCGTCATCACCCTCGACGGAACCAACCGAACGGTCGTTGGCGAGTACTAGAGCTCGGAAGCCACGCCGTCATCCAATCGGCCAGGACCGTGAGGGCTCAAGAAGAGTCGCCGCGAACCAGCTCGAGAGGTCGCTGGCGAGAACGCGGTGGAAGCGGAATGTCCAGCTCGAGGTATGCGGCCAACTCCGCGACGGCCTGGTCGATGTACGCATCCATGTTGACGTCGATGCTGGAGATGCGGGGCGACACCAACTGCATGGCGGGGGTGTTGTCGACTCCGATGATCGCGACGTCGTCGGGAATCGCCAGCGTGAGGCGTCGGGCGACAGAGAGCTTCGAGGAGGAACGTGAGATGTCCGCGGCAGTGTGAATCCCGACGCGGCTCGAGCCATGTTCAAGAGCCAGGACTCACAGAGATATGCAACTGAACAGTTGCAATCCTGCGACAGCTGTGCAACTCTACAGTTGCACACATCCGAGGAGGAGCAATGACCGATCAGCACGCACCGGCTCGCACGACCCTCATCCTGGCCATCCTGTTCGCGGGAGCGTTCGTCATGGGCTGTGCCGAGATGCTCGTCGTGGGCATGATCGACCTCATCGCCGCCGACCTCGCCGTGTCGGTGTCGGCGGCAGGCGCACTGGTCACCGCCAACGCGCTCGGGCTCGCGATCGGCGGCCCGCTGCTCACCCTCGCGCTGACGCGCTTCGACCGACGGGCGGTGCTGCTCGCCTCGATCAGCGTGTTCGTCCTCGCGAACCTGGTGCCGGTGCTGACGACCGACTACACGCTGTTCGTCATCGCACGGGTCGTGATCGGCGGCGTTCAGGGCCTGTTCATCGCCGCCGCCATGGTGACAGCGACCAGCATCGTTCCTCCGCAGCGCGCCGGGCGCGCAATGGCGCTGATCATCGGCGGGTTCGCGATGTCGAGTGCGATCGGGATGCCACTGGGCACACTCCTCGGCCAGGCGATCGGCTGGCGCGGCTCATTCACCGGCGTCGTCGCGGTCGGGCTCGTCGTGCTGGTCGTCGCATTCCTGGTACTGCCTTCGGTTCCGGCATCCGGCGACCACCGGGCGCTCGGCCAGGCGCGCCACGCCTTCGCGCCGCGAGTGCTCGTCGTCCTCGGTGTGAGCCTGCTCACGTTCGCCGCGATGCTCTCGGCCATCACCTACTTGATCCCGTTCCTCGATGAGGTGACGGGCACCACCGGTGCCGTCGCGACGGCGTATCTGCTGATCTACGGAGTCGCGACCGCCATCGGGTCGTTCGCCGGAGGTCGCTTCGCCGACGCGAACGCCGCGCTCACGCTGATCGTCGGGGCCGCCGGCGTAGGACTGTCGCTCATCGTGCTCGTCTTGTTCGGGGCGAACCCGATCGCGGCGGGCGCCGCGGTCTTCGGTGTCGGATTGTTCGGCATGGCCACGGGCGCCTCCATCCAGCATCGCGTCGTCAGCCTCGCAGGTCCCGGTGCTCCGCTGGCCTCCTCGCTCCCCGCTTCCGCCGTCAACGCCGGCATCGCACTGGGCGCCTTCGCCGGCGGCGTCGCCCTCGACAGCGCCGGGGTCGCAGCCGCCGTCGTCACCGGAATCGCCCTGGCCGTGCTGGCCACCGCTGCCGCGTGGGCGACGAGCGCAGTCCGCCCGACGGCAACGCTCCCGACAGCCGATCCGGTACAGGTCGCCGACTAGACTGGTCGGGTCCGGCATCCCCTGATTTCTGGAGTGCAGCCGCGTGACCACCCCCATCGAGAACACCGCTCCGGCACGCCCGGCCGCCGACACCGTCGACAACGCCGCCGCCACTCCCGAGAAGGAGCAGCCTTACCCGGCACTCGGACTCAAGCCCGACGAATACGAGCGCATCCGCGAGATCCTAGGCCGCCGCCCCACCTCGGGCGAGCTGGCGATGTACTCGGTGATGTGGAGCGAGCACTGCTCGTACAAGTCCTCGAAGATCTACCTGCGCAAGTTCGGCGAAAAGGTCTCGGACGAGATGAAGACCCGCCTCATGGTGGGTATGGGCCAGAACGCCGGCGTCGTCGACATCGGCGAGGGCTGGGCGGTCACCTTCAAGGTCGAGTCGCACAACCACCCCAGCTACATCGAGCCGTTCCAGGGCGCCGCGACCGGCGTCGGCGGCATCGTGCGCGACATCATCTCGATGGGCGCACGGCCGGTCGCGATCATGGATCAGCTCCGCTTCGGCGCGATCGACCACCCCGACACCGCCCGGGTGGTGCACGGCGTGACCAGCGGCATCTCGTTCTACGGCAACTGCCTCGGTCTTCCGAACATCGGCGGCGAGACCGTGTTCGACGCGGTGTACCAGGGCAACCCCCTCGTCAACGCGCTCGCGGTCGGCGTGCTCCGCCACGAGGACCTCAAGCTCGCGAACGCATCGGGCGCCGGCAACAAGGTCGTGCTGTTCGGAGCCCGCACCGGCGGCGACGGCATCGGCGGAGCATCCATCCTCGCCTCCGACACGTTCGCCGACGGCGGCCCCACCAAGCGCCCGGCCGTGCAGGTGGGCGACCCGTTCGCCGAGAAGGTGCTCATCGAGTGCTGCCTCGAGCTGTACAAGCACGAGCTCGTCGAGGCCATCCAGGACCTCGGCGCCGCGGGCATCTCGTGCGCCACGTCGGAGCTGGCCGCCAACGGCGGTTCGGGCATGCGCGTCGACCTCGAGAACGTGCTGCTGCGCGACCCGACGCTCACGCCCGAAGAGATCCTCATGAGCGAGAGCCAGGAGCGCATGATGGCGATCGTGGCTCCCGAGAAGCTCGAGGCCTTCCTCGCCGTCACCGCCAAGTGGGATGTCGAGACCAGCGTGCTCGGCGAGGTCACCGGTGACGGGCGCCTGCAGATCTTCTGGCACGGCGAAGAGATCGTCAACGTCGACCCGTCGACCGTTGCCGTCGACGGCCCGGTCTACGAGCGCCCCGTCGCCTACCCGACCTGGATCGACGCGCTGCGCGAGGACTCGGCATCCGCTCTCCCCCGCGATCTCGACGCCGACACGCTGCGCCGCCAGTTCACGCAGCTGGTCGCCAGCCCCAACCTGGCCGACACGTCGTGGGTGACGAACCAGTACGACTACTACGTGCTGGGCAACACGGCGCTGTCGTTCCCCGACGACGCAGGCATGATCCGCGTCGACGAGCACTCCGGGCTCGGCTTCGCGATCGCCACCGACTGCAACGGCCGGTACTGCCAGCTCGACCCCTACGCGGGTGCGCAGCTCGCCCTCGCCGAGGCCTACCGCAACGTCGCCGTGACCGGCGCGATGCCGACCGCCGTCACTGACTGCCTCAACTTCGGCTCGCCCGAGAACCCCGAGGTCATGTGGCAGTTCTCGCAGGCCGTCGACGGCCTGTCGGACGCATGCCTCGAGCTCGGCGTTCCCGTCACGGGAGGCAACGTCTCGTTCTACAACCAGACCGGCGACCAGCCGATCTTCCCGACCCCGGTCGTGGGCGTGCTCGGCATCATCGACGACGTCGCCCGCCGCATTCCGTCGGGCTGGCAGGACGCCGGCGAGAACATCTACCTGCTCGGCGTGACCGCCACCGAGCTCAGCGGCTCGCAGTGGGCCGGCACGATCCACGGGCACCTGGGCGGTCGCCCCCCTGCGGTCGACCTGGCCAACGAGAAGAAGCTCGCCGAGCTGCTGCACGCAGCCGGACAGCAGGCGCTGGTCTCGTCGGCGCACGACCTGTCGTCGGGCGGGCTGGCGCAGGCACTGGCCGAAGCGGTCATGCGCTTCGGGGTCGGCGCACGGGTGTGGCTGAACGAGATCATGGAGCGGGATGGAGTGGATGCCGCGACCGCGCTGTTCTCGGAGTCCACCGGCCGCGTGATCGTGAGCGTGCCCCGCGAGGACGACGTGAAGTTCCGCGGCCTGTGCGAGGGACGCGGCTACCCGGTGCTGCGCATCGGCGTCACGGACGCGGCCGGCGATGGCGATGACCCGGCGCTCGAGGTGCAGGGCCTGTTCACGGTGCCGCTCGACGAGCTGCGCGACCTGTCGACCTCGACGCTGCCGGCCGCGTTCGGCGCGACGGTGTCGGAGCCCGCGGCCTAAGATCTACTCATGGCGGCGGACGACGAAGAGTACAGCGGTTTCAACGACACGCGGCAGCGTCGCGTCAAGATCATCGCGTGGGTGACGATCGTCGCCCTCATCCTCGTCGGTGGCGGAGCCACCGTCTTCGCGCTCCTCTTCGGCTGAGAGCCCGCCGGGCAGACTTCCCGCGAGGCGTGCGTGCCTGTAGGTTCGGGCCAGGAGGATCCCATGGCCCAGAAGCAGTCCCTGTGGACGCGCATCAAGAACTTCATCTCCCCGCCGCGCGAGAGCTACGACTCCCGACAGGCGCGCCCCGGCGATGCGGGCGCCGGCCCGGGCGATCCCGTCTACGAGGCGACCGACCGGCGTCGGCATGGCGGCACGATGGAGATCGGTCACTGACTCCGCGGCACCGACCCAGCACACTCGCGGCCGCGGCGTCGACGCGCGCGGCTAGCATGGCAGGGTGGAGCCGATCCTCCTCATCGTGTCGAGCTGGTGGTGGGTCGCCCCGGCGGCCGCAGGCGTCGGAGCGATGTCGTACGCCGGCCTGACGGCCCGGGGGCGTCGCGCCCGCCGGATCGAGCTGGACGCTGCCAGGCACGAGGAACGCGCGGCATACCGCGCTCTGCATTCCGCGCGCGCCGAACTGCGCGCCGCCAAGGCCGAGGCGCTCGCGGTGAAGGCCGGACGCGATGCCCGCGCGCTGGCCGACGCCCGGCGCAAGCTCGCCACGACGCGGCAGACCGAGCGCGCCGCTTCGCTGCACCTGCGGGCTGCACGCGACCGTCTGCGGGCCACCGCCCTGCGGTACCGCGCGATGCGCCGCGACTCACCGCACCCGATCGCGGAGCTGGTCGCCCGCCACGACGCGGTCACGGCGCGATGGCTCGAGTACGAGACGGATGCCGGCAAGGCTCTGTCGTTCCCGCAGATGCTCGACCCCCAGCATCCGCCCACCCTCGCTTTTCTGCGCGCACAGCGTGAGGCTCAGACGCTGCGCGGGGCCGCGACGCAGGACAAGGTCGCACCCGAGACGTACCTGGCCTACCGGGACGCGGTGCAGGCGGCGGAATCCGCGTTCCAAGCCGCCGAGGACGATGCGCTCGGCATCGCCCGTGAGAGCGTGTCGGGTCTGTCGTGGGACGCGCTGCCGGCCCCGCTCACCACGTGGCTGCCGCGCGCGGCCGATGCGATCGGCGAGGCTGCGCGCGTGGTCGCCGACGTGCGCGACGCCGTCGCGAAGCGGCAGGGCGGGGGCGCGCCGCCGCCCGACGAGCCGCCGCGCGGCTGATCCGGCCGGCGGATCCCCAGCGACCTCCCGGGCGCCCGGCGCGGAGGCGACGGCTACCATGACAGGGTGGAGCCGATTTTCGAGTTCCTTGGGAACTACTGGTGGCTCGCCTTCCCGCTCTTCGGCGTGCTGGCGTCGGTCGGTAGCGCCTGGGAGCGGGGCGCGCGTCGACGCCACAAGCGACGCCTCGAGGTGCTGCACGCGAAAGCCGAGCTGAAGGCCGCCCAGGCCGCAGCGCGCGGCAAGCCGGTCGCCGCGGCATCGCTTCCCCCGGTGACAGCGGCCACGGCGACCCAGATCACGGCGCCGGCGGAGTCACGCGAGACGCAGGCGGCGCAGCTAGACCGCCTGTTCGCGACGCACGACGCGGTGACGGCGCGCTGGCTCGAGTACGAGCTCGACGTCGCCAAGATGATCGCGTATCCGGCCATGAGCGACGGCCGCCAGCCGCTCACCGCCGCGTTCCTGCGCGCGAAGCGCATCGCGGACGGTCTGCGGCCCGCTTCGTCCAAGGCGCGGCTCACGAGCGAGCAGCTCACCGAGTACCGCAACGCCGTCGCCGACTTCGAGGTGGCGTTCGACGTCGCCGAGCGAGATGCCCGTCGCCTGCGCGACTCGAGCTTCACCGAGGTCGAGCGCAAGCGCCTCGACACCGCCAAGCAGCTGCTGACGGTCGCGATCGACCAGGCGGCGACTCCGGCCGAACGCCAGCTCGCCTACCGCCGCGTCCGCGAGGAGCTCGATGGGCTCATCTCGATCTCGGATGAGGCGATCGAGGTGCTCGAGACCAAGGTGATGCTCGAGATCGCCCCGGCCGCGAAGGCCGCCGCCACGTCGGAGCCTGAGCCCGAGTCAAACGCCGAGCCTGAACCGCTGCCGGTGAAGCGCCCAAGCACCACGCCGCCGCCGAAGACGGCGCCGTGGCCGGTGCCGTCGCGGGGCAGCGGCGATGTGCCCGGGCGCGTGGTGCGCCCGAAGCCCCAGCACCCCGGCCGCTGACGACATCGATCGCGCGGCCGGGCCGGAACGACCTTCGCCGGCCGAGCGGGCCTGTAAGGCTCACCACTCGACCGGCGAAGAGTCCGGCTCACGGCCGGAATGGCCTCAGGACGTGAGGCCGTCGACGTACTCCTGGTTGTCGGCGATCCACTGCGCCACGACCTCGTCGTAGTCATCGCCGTCGAACTGGTTGAACATGGCGTCCTCCAGCGAGTACAGCAGGTCGCTGGGCATCTCGAAGTTCGAGATCCACTCGCTCACCTCGGGGAACTCGTCGCCGAACGCCGTCGACGACACCGAGTGGATGCTCTCGGCGTCGCCGAGCAGACCCTGCGGGTCTTCGAGGTCCTTCAGCGGGAACGCGTTGTACGCCCAGTGCGGACGCCACAGGGTCACGGCGATGTTCTCGCCGGCGTCGGTGGCCGACTGCAGCTCGGCGAGCATGGCCGGGGTCGACGCCTCGATGAGCGTCATCCCGTCCAGTCCATAGCCGGGCACGACCTCGTCGCCGGTGATGCGCATGAGGCCCGAGCCGGGCTCGATGCCGACGATTTCGTTGCCGAACAGGTCGGCGTTGGCCGCGAGCTCGTCGAGCGAGTCGATCGGTGCGTCCTCGTTCACGGCGATGGTGAGCTTGGCTTCGTCGTTCCACGCTCCGAGGTCGACGACGTCATCGCCGTACTCCTCGATGTAGTCGGCGTGCGTGATCGGCAGCCACGTGTCCAGGACGAGGTCGAAGTCGCCATTGGCGAGCCCGGCGTAGACGGGCGCCACGTCGGCGTACGTCAGCTCGACGTCATAGCCCTGCTCCTCGAGGACGGCCTCCCACAGGTGCGACGCGGCGATGCCCTCGTCCCAGCCGTTGAAGACGGCGATCTCGATCGTGCGGTCCGCGCCGCCCGTCTCGCCGCCGGTGTCGCCGGAGCCGGCGTCACCGTCTCCGCCGCCTGCGCAGCCGGTGAGCACCAGGGCGGCCGCGCCTGCCAGCGCGATCCCCGAGGCCAGGTTCTTTCTCTTGGTCATCATGAGTGACGTCCTCTCCATCCGCGTTGCTGTCCGCGGATCGGTCGTTGTTTGTCAGGCACGCGAGTCTCGTGCGCCTCCGGCGGGCTGATGGACCCGCCCGGTCTTGTGGAGTGACGGATGCTGCGAGCCGCGGCATCCGTCATCTGAGTCAGTGCACGGGGATCCGGCTCACCGAGCCGGCCGCGTCCTGCTTGTCGCGGGTGGTGCGACCCGACGCGACGCGACGCGCACGCGCGCGTTCCGGGTCGGCGAAGGCCGAGGTGACCCGGTCGAGGATCATCGCGATGACCACGACCGAGATGCCGGCCTCGAACGCCAGGCCGATGTTGATGCGGCCGAGCGCTTTCACGATCTCGCCACCCAAGCCACCGGCACCCACCATGCCCGCGATGACCACCATCGACAGGCTGAGCATGATGATCTGGTTGACACCGGCCATGATGCTCGGCAATGCGAGCGGGAGCTGGATCTGACGAAGGATGCGTCCCGGCGTGGCGCCGAACGCGTGGCCGGCCTCGACCACCTCTTTGTCGACGCCGCGGATGCCGAGTTCGGTGAGGCGCACTCCGGGCGCGAGCGCGAACAGGATCGTGGCGATCATGCCGGGCACGGCGCCCACTCCGAAGAACACGATCGCGGGGATCAGGTACACGAACGCGGGGATCGTCTGCAAGAAGTCGAGCACCGGGCGCACGACGCGCGACACATGGTCGTTGCGGGCGGCCCAGATTCCGAGCGGGATGCTGATCGCGGTCGCGATGACCGCGGCGACGAGCACGAGCGCGAGCGAGTCCATCGCGGCCTCCCACTGGTCGACCAGCACGATGAAGAACAGGCCCAGGCCCGTCCCGAGCGCGAGCTTCCAGCCCTTCACCCAGAAGGCGAGGGCGGCGAAGACGAGGATGACCGCCCAGAACGGCGGGCTGACGAGCACCCAGTCGAGGCCGTCGTAGACCACGCCGAGCACGGTGGCGATTCCGTCGAACAGCCAGCCGAGCACGTCGCCGAGGAAGTCGACGAAGGCTTCGATCCACTGGCCGAGGGGGAGTCTCACGTTGTCCATCACAGTGCTCCTTCCGTCGCACCGGCCGCGGCGGAGGCCGCTTCACCCACCGCTTCGAGCGTCTGGGCGAATTCGGCCTCGGGCACGGTCACGGGGGCGCCGATGATCGTAATGGGCGTGGTCTGAGGGTCGACGTTGCCGAGTGCGGCCAGCAGCGTGACACGAGGGATCGTGCCGAGCAGGCGCCCCGCGTCGTCGACCACCGCGATCGGGACCGGGCTCTCGACCGATCGCTCGACCACGTCGGTCAGCGGCTCATCGGGTCCGACCACCGGCTGGGTGCGGCTCACGAGGGCGCGCAGGTCGCTGCTGCCGTCCTTGACGGCGCGCACGACGGCGCGGTCGGTGACCGAGCCGAGGTAGCGGCGGTTCTCGATCACGGCGACCGAGCCCACCTGCAGGTCGCGCATGACGCGCAGGGCGCCACGGACGCCGGCGCTCAGCGGGGTCGTCGCGACCGGAGGAGCCATGACCGATCCGGCCGTCAGCACGCGCGCGCGGTCCACGTCCTGCACGAACTGCGCGACGTAGTCGTTCGCGGGGTCGGTGAGGATCTCTTCGGGGGTTCCGGTCTGGACGATCCGCCCGTCGCGCATGACCGCGATGCGGTCGCCGAGGAACATCGCCTCGTTGAGGTCGTGCGTGATGAACACGATGGTCCGGCCGAGTTCGCGCTGCAGCTCGACGAGCTGCTCCTGCATCTCGCGGCGGATGAGCGGGTCCAGAGCCGAGAAGGCCTCGTCCATGAGCAGGATGTCAGTGCCCGCAGTGAGCGCGCGGGCCAGGCCGACGCGCTGGCGCATGCCGCCCGAGAGCTCGTCGGGCATCGCGTCCGCGCGGTCGCCGAGTCCGACCTTCTCGAGGATCTCGCGAGCGCGCTCGCGGCGCTCGTCGCGTCCGACGCCCTGGATCTCGAGTGCGTAGGCGGCGTTGTCGAGCACCGACATGTGCGGCAGCAGCGCGAAATGCTGGAACACCATCGACACGGAACGACGACGGATGCCGCGCAGCGCCTTGGCCGAGGCACGCGTCACGCTCTCGCCCTGGACGAGCACCTCGCCCGCGGTGGGCGGCAGGAGTCCGTTCAGCATGCGGATGATGGTGGACTTGCCCGAACCGGACAGGCCCATGATGACGAAGATCTCGCCGGGCTGGACGGTGAAGCTCGCATCGATGACCGCGGCGGTGCCGCTCTCGGCGACCTCCGAGCGGGATGCGCCGGCGCGCATTCGTTCGACGACGGCGCGGGGGTTGCGTCCGAAGACTTTGAAGAGGTTCTTCGCCTCGATGGCGGGTGAAGCGGTGGCAGGTGGAGTGGACACAGTGCGCCTCGGCAGCCCGGTGCAGGGGGGCTGCATCGGTCACGCCCGGGTGACGGCCACACACGCGTGCGCTCTTTGCGAGCGACGGCGGCTGCGGATGTCGGATCCGCGCAAGGGCCGCCGACCATACGCTCACCGCAAGGCATCCCCAGGATGCCGTGCGAGACCGCGGACTGGTCGGGTAGACCCACAAGGGGCCTCATCCAACATGTCATTCAAGTGGATGCATCGCAAATTTGACCCGAGCACGGCTCGTCGCTATCGCGTGCGCGCGGTGCGGGTAATCGGCGATCCGCCTCACAACGTGTCACGCACCCGTTGAGCGGTTTCGCGCGCCATCTGTGCGGACAGTCCGGTGTGCGCTGCCGGATCCAGCAGTGTCCGGATTCGACTCGGCGACAGCGAGGCGGTTACGCGTTCTTCGCCAAGCAGGAGGTCGGCGAAGTCTGCGCCCTCGGTCGCCGCCCGCATCGCGAGGACATAGACGATGTGGTGCGCCTCGTCGCGACCGATCCGCTCTCCGAGTGCGAGCATCACTGCTTCGGACGCCAACAGTTCGCCGCTCAACTCGAGATTTCGCCGCATCCGCTCGGGAAACAACTCGAGCCCGGTGAGGATCGTGCGCAGTCGCACCAGCAGGTCGCCCATTCCCACAAGTGCCGACTGGATGGCGGAATCGAGCTTCGCTGTCGAACCCCCGTCCGCCTCGTGCGGGTGGATGACGGCGCCCATCGCCTCCGGGGCCAGGGCACGCAGGCGGGCGGCCAGATCGATCACGTCGCTGGAGAGCTTCGGATTCCGCTTGTGCGGCATCGTCGAGCTGCCGACGGAACCCTCCGGGACAGGCTCGGAGACCTCTCCGAACTCCGTCTGCATCATCGTCTCGATATCGAGCGCGATGCGCGCGCACGAAGCGGCCACCAACGCCATATCCGAGATGTAGCCCGCCTGCGGTGAGAGAAGCGCCCGCGAGGGCACCGCCATGGCCCCGAGACCCAGGCGCGTGGCGACGCCTTCCTGCACCCGAGGCCCCTGCTCACCGAGGGATGCGAAACTGCCGACAGCGCCGGCCATCATCACCCGAAGGCACGGCTCCACGCCGCGATCGAGGCGGTCACGTCCGTGCAACAGATCGTCGGCCCACGTCGCCGCCTTGAGCCCGAAGGTGATGGGCACCGCATGCTGGCCGTGTGTGCGGCCGGGCATGATCATGTCCGCAGAGCGATCCGCGAGTTCGGCGAGCGCGGCCAAGCACTCACGCAAGAGGGATCCGACGATCCCATGCGCGCGATGGAGCAGCACAGCGTTCCCGGACTGCATGATGTTCTGGCTCGTCGCGCCCCAGTGGACCCATCCACCGGCGTCGGGGCCGGCGGCACGCGCGAGCTCTTCGATGATCGGGACGAGAGGATGCCCCTGGCGCCTCATCCCCTCGACGATGCGGTCACGTTCCATCCGCTCGAGATCGCCGACCGAGGCGATGCGGTCGGCCGCTGATCGCGGAACGATCCCCTCGTCGGCCTCCGCTGCTGCCAGTGCCACCTCCACGTCGATCCAGGTCTGCCACACCCGGCTGGTCGCGTAGACGTCTCGGATGCCGGCGTCCGCCACGCTGTAGTCGGTGAAGCGCTCGGCCGCTCCCGCCACGTCGGCGATCGTCCGCATCGCACGGGGGTCGCTCGTCATCGCACACCCACTGCCGTGCTCACGGCGGTCTCCGCCGCAGGCGCAGCGCCCTTCTTCCCGCGTCGTCCGGAGCGCCGCTCGAGGAACGTCGTGATCAGGAGCACGACGAAGATGAGCGCGATCTGCAGCGTGCCGTAAGCGGCGGCCGAGCCGACGTCGGCCGAGTAGAGCCTGTTGTAGATCTCCACTGACATCGGCGCGTAACCGGCCGGGTAGACGATGACCGATGCCACGTACTCGCCGACACCGTCGATGAAGGCCAGGAGTGCGCCCGCGAGGACTCCCTTCCACACGAGCGGCAACACCACCGTTGCGATGGCCCGCAACGGCGAGGCTCCCAGCGATTGCGCCGCCTCGTCCACCGATGGGTCGAGGGTGTCGATCGAGGCACCCGTCTCTCGGAAGACGAGCGGCACGTAGCGGACGAAGTATGCGATCGGGAGGATCAGGAGCGATCCCACCAGCACGAGGCCGAGGTTGAACCACTCCGGCGAAGCGAAAGCGGTCACGATGTTGATACCGATCACCGTGCCCGGCAGCGCCCACGGAAGCATGATGGCCGCATCCATCGCCCCTCGGCCCCGGCGCAGCGGCCATTTCGATATGACCCAAGCGGCGGCGCCGCCGATGACCACGGCGCCGAGCGTCGCATACAGCGCCATCTGCACCGACACATTGATCGGCAGCAGGGACTCCGGATCCGTGAAGATGCTGACGTAATTGTCGAGCGTGTACTCGGGCGGCAGTACCTCCGTCGTCCAGGATCGGTTGACCGAGAACGACACGAGCACGATGGCGGCCACCGGGGCGATCAGCACGAGCGAGAGGACAGTCGCACCCGCGGCCGCGGCGCCGGCCATCCAGCCGGAGGCCCGCGTGCGAGATCGCTGAACGCCCTTGCTCAGGCTCCGGTGAACCTGGCGGCCCTGGTACCACCGCATCAGGAAGAGGAAGCCGATCGAGACGGCCGCGAGGACCGTCGACTGCGTGGCTGCCAGCGCGTAGTTCCCGCCCGTGCGCGTCGCGACGATCTGCATCGTCAGCGTCTGCACGTTGTACAACTGCGGAGCGGTGAAGGAGGCCATCGATGTCATGAAGGTCAGCAGGGCTCCGGCGACGAGCGCGGGGGTCAGCATCGGGAGCACCACGTTCAGCCACACCCGCCACCTGGGGGCGCCGAGGTTCGCCGCCGCCTCCTCGATCGAGGTATCCATGCCGGCGAGGCCGGCAGCGACGGAGAGATAGAAGTAGGGGTACATCGTGAACACGTGCACGAGCAGCACGCCGCCGACGCCCGACACCGCGACGCTCGCCGGATCGATTCCCAGCTGCCCCAACGCGCGCGGGACGATGCCCGTCTCGTTGAAGAGAAGAGTGAACGACACAGCTCCGATGAGGGGCGGAAGGGCCAACGGCAGTACCGAGAGCACCTCGAGCAGGCGACGCCCGGGGAAGTCGAAGCGCGTGAGCAGAACCGCCATGAGCGTGCCGACGATCGCACACAGTATGACCGTCGCGATCGAGATGCCCACGGACAGCAGGAGCGCCCGTTGGGTCGCCCCCGAGAGAAAGGACGAGTAGTTCTCCGCCAACCCCGCGCCGCCGGCGCTCGTGATCGCTGTCTGCACCATCGGCATGACCACGAAGAACGCGATGACGGCGAACACAGGGATCGCGAGGAAGACGACGAACCGTTCCCCCGGAGTGCGGAGATCGCGGCGTCGACGCCGACGGCCCGACGCCGGACGCTCGAGCGCGACGACTTCGGTCATGGTCTGGACGGCGGAGCTCACGACGGGATCAGCCATCCGCTGCGGGCAGCGACCGTCAATCCGACGCGCGAGCCGGCCTCCACGTCGATCTCGGGCGTCGAGACCGTCACGCGGGACCCAGCGATGTCGACGTCGAGCATCGCGGTGGAGCCCAGGAACTCCACCGATTCGATGACACCGTGGAAATCCGCGTCGGCCTCGCCGACGATTCGGATGGTCTCGGGCCGGATCGATGCCTGGCGGGTCTCACCGACCACCGGCGCCTCCTGGTTCGATCGATGCACGATGAGCCGACCGTCCCCGAATCGGACGTGGGCGACGTCCGGTTCGACAGATTCGATCTGGACGGCAACGACGTTGCTGCGTCCGATGAACCGGGCCACGAACGCCGTCGCGGGCTCGCTGTAGACCTTGCGCGGCGTGTCGATCTGGTGCGCCCGGCCATCGGCGAGCACCGCGATGCGGTCGCTCATCGCCATGGCCTCCGCCTGATCGTGCGTCACATAGACGGCGGTCGTGGCGGCGGATTTCTGCACCTCGCGGATCTGCATCCGCGTCTCCTCGCGCAGCTTCGCATCGAGATTGGACAAGGGCTCGTCCAGCAGCAGCACGTCGGGCTCGATCACGATCGCGCGCGCGAGCGCCACCCGCTGCTGCTGTCCTCCCGACAGCTGGTCGATGCGCCGTCGGCCGTAGCCCTCGAGTCCGACGCGCTCGAGCGCCCGATCCACCCGGCGGACGCGTTCGGCCTTCGAGACCCTGCGCAGCTTGAGTCCGTAGGCCACGTTGTCTGCGACAGGCATGTGAGGAAACAGTGCGTAGTTCTGGAACACCATGCCCGTGCCGCGCTTGTGAGGAGGCAGCCCCGTCACGTCCTTCTCCCCGAAGCGGATGCGACCCGCGCTCGGCTGCACGAAGCCCGCGATCATGCGCAGCAGTGTCGACTTCCCACACCCGGACGGCCCCAGCAGTGTGAAGAACTCGCCGGCCTGGACAGTCAGATCGACGGTGACGGTGGGCTCGGCCTCGGAGTCCTCGCCGTAGGTCTTGCTGACTCCGTCGAGTCGGATCGGGATCACGCGCTGTCTCCTCGGGGCGGGGTGGAGGGGGTTCCGGCGGCGGCGCGCTGCCCTCCGTCGAAGCCGCTCATCCCTGGTTCTTGATGTTCTCGAGCCAGTAGTCGATCCATTCCTGCTCGTGCTCGGCGATCACGGCCCGATCCACGGGGAACTCGACGATCTCGATCTCCGACAGCCACTCCGGCTCGGCCTCGATCTCCATCGTGGGAATCTGGAACGCGTTCTCGGCAAGCCACGTCTGCGTCTCGTCACTGAACATGTAGTCGGCAAAAGCCTCCGCCCCCTCCGGGTTGGGCGCGCCGGCGACCTTGGCGATGCCGTCCAGGTTGATGGGAGCGCCGGACTCCGGCACGTGGATCGCGAAAGCTGCCCCCTCCGCCGCCTGAGCGAGGATGTCCTGGTGGTTCCAGATGGTGATGGCCGCTTCCTGCCGCTCGAGGCGCAGGTATAGGTCCTCGGGGTTGGCGGCGTAGTCCTTCGTGTTCGCGTCCAGTGCACGCAGATATTCGTACCCGGCATCCGGTACGCCGTCCTCCGCGAAATGCTGATAGATCATCGCCGAGTAGACCCCGCGCATCGTGCCGGACGCCGCGACGTCCCGGATCAGGATCTGGTCGGCGTACTCCGGGTCCGTGAGGTTCACCCAGTCCGCAGGCACATCGGCTTCATCGATCATGTCGGAGTTGTACGCGATGAGTTGCAGTTGCTGCATCTCGGCGACCCATTTGTCGTCCTGGCCGTGGAATTCCTCGGGCACCCGGTCGAGGATGCCGTCCGACCATGGCTCGACGAGGTCCTCCGCTGCCGCGGCGTCGAAGAGCGACGGCGTCCCGCCCCACCAGACGTCCGCCTGCGTGTTCGCCCCTTCCGCCCTGATGCGGTCGGCGACCTCGGCTGCTCCGAGGGTCACGAGCTGCACGTTGTAGCCGGACTTCTCCTCGAAGTCCTCGATGATGTGGTCGGTGATCGCCGAGGGCCTCGGCGAGTAGATCGTCACCGTCCCGGATCCGCCCGTCGGACCATCTCCTCCGGCGTCGCCGCCGCTCGGCTGCTGCAGGCCGCAACCTGCCAGGCTCAGACCCGCGAGGGCGAGGGCCGCTCCCGCGACCAGGTTTCTGCGGTTCATTTCCAGGTGCCTCCTTTGGCGCGTGGCGCAAACTCTCAAACGTGCGGGATGCTGCGAACGGGTATGGTGGATCGATCCACCATAGTGGACGACAGGTTGCCACGAACAGATGAGAACTGTCAATCCCTCTTCGGTGCGTCGCCGTCAGGAGGCGTGGTCGCCGCAAGATTCGCGGACGATGAGGCGCGGCTCGTGCAGTTGGGAATTGACTGGCTCGCCGGTGCGCAGGGCTCGGATCAGCTCGGCGGCTGCCTGCTGGCCGAGTTCGAGCCCGTTCGTCTCGACGGTCGTCAGCGAGGGCACCGAATACCCGGTGGCCGCGACGCCGTCGTAGCCGATCACCCTCACGTCGGGCGCGTCGCCCGGCCGGTTGAGTCCGGCATCGTAAAGCGCTCGTTCGAAGCCCATCGCCACGGCATCCCCGTGACAGAGAACCCCGTCGGGCAGCTCCCCGCTCGCGACCAGAGCGCGACCGAGCCCGACACCCCCGTCGCCACTCGGCTCGCCGACGAGTTCCACGAACGACACATCCGAGCCATGCTCCTCAATCGCGCGCAACGCTCCCTCGATCCGGTCGGTCCGTGAAGGAACACCGGGGTTTCCGCCGAGGTACGCGATCCGACGGCAACCGTGTTCGAGCAGATGCCGCACAGCGAGACGACCACCCTGGACGTCGTCGGCGCCGACATAGGGGTGCGATCTCCCACGCACGTATCGCGAAACGAAGACCGACGGAACCGCCCAGTCCTGCAGCGTGGAGAAGAGTTCGTCACCGCTGCCGGTCGCCGGGATCATCGCCAAACCGGCGACATCATGTTCACGGAGGATGCTCACCGCGCGCTCCTGACGATCGAGCTGATCGAATGTCGACACCATCAGCGCGGTGTAGCCGGCTTCAGTGAGCGTGGATTCCAATCCGATGAGGAGCTCGCCGAAATGGGGTCGGTGGATGTTCGTGACGACCACACCGACGGCCCGCGAGGACTGTCGTCGCAGCGATCCTGCCGCCTGACTGTAGACGTATCCGAGGTCCGACATCGCCTGCCGCACCCGGGCACGAGTCTCGTCGGAGACCCTGCCGGTCCCCATGACCACGTTGGACGCCGTAGTGCGCGACACTCCCGCGACGCGTGCCACGTCTCGAAGTGTCACCCGCCGCATACCCGCCCACGGTAGTCGATGTCCGACCCCTCCGCGGTCGAGTCGATGTTGACATGACCGCCGCTACCATGGTTAGTTGGTGGAGTAACTAACCAACCAACAGGGGCGTGGTGTGATCGAAGAAGGCCGGGCGCTGTTCCTCCAGATCGCCGAGAGCGTGGAGGACGCGATCATCGACGGCTCCCTCGCCGAAGAGGCGCAGGCGCCGTCGACGAACGAGCTCGCCGGTTTCTATCGCATCAATCCCGCCACCGCTGCGAAAGGAATCGCGATGCTCGCCGACAAGGGCGTGCTGTACAAGCGGCGCGGGATCGGGATGTTCGTCGCGCCCGGCGCACGAGACCTGCTGCTGGGGGAACGCCGGACCGTGTTCGCCGACCGGTTCGTCGATCCGCTGCTCGCCGAAGCCCGCAAGCTCGGGCTCAGCCCCGAAGACCTCACCCTCCTCATCAACGACCGCGCCTCTGCGCACGCCGACTGAAACGGAAGACACTATGACGCACGTGATCGAGGTGAAGAACCTCACCAAGCGCTACCGCGACACTGTCGCGGTCGACGACGTGACCTTCACGATCGAGAAGGACACGATCTACGGCCTGCTGGGGCGCAACGGCGCCGGCAAGACCACGGTGATGTCGATTCTGACCGCGCAGAACTTCGCCACCAGCGGCCAGGTGCGAGTGTTCGGCGCGAACCCCTACGAGAACGCGAAAGTGCTCTCACGAATGTGCTTCGTGCGTGAGAGCCAGAAGTACCCGGACGACGCCCTCGCCAAGCACGCGTTCGGTGCGGCCCGCCTGTTCTTCCCGAACTGGGACGACGAGCTCGCGCAGCAGCTCATCGACGACTTCCAGCTGCCGATGAAGACGCGCATCAAGAAGATGTCACGCGGACAGCTCTCGGCGGTCGGCGTGATCATCGGCCTCGCCGCGCGAGCCGAGATCACCTTCTTCGACGAGCCCTACCTGGGCCTTGACGCGGTCGCTCGCCAGATCTTCTACGACCGCCTGCTCGAGGACTACTCCGAGCACCCGCGCACGGTGATCCTCTCCAGTCACCTGATCGACGAGGTGTCCAACCTCATCGAGCGCGTGCTGGTCATCGACCGCGGCAGGATCCTCATGGACGAGTCGACGGATGCCGTCCGCGATCGTGCCGCGAACATCGTGGGCGACGCCTCGGCGGTCGAGGCCTTCGTGGCGGGGCGCACCGTCATCCATCGCGAAACGCTCGGCAATGTGGCATCCGTCACCGTTCTCGGCGCGCTGTCTCTGGCCGACCGTCAGCTTCTTGCGGACACCGGGCTGGACGTGGCGCCGGTGTCTCTTCAGCAACTCATCGTGCGCACCACCACTGCGCACGCGAACACGGCCGATCGCGCCGCATCCACCCTCGACGAAGGGGCCCTGCGATGAACCGCACCGTCAGCGTCGTGCGCATGCAGCTGATCAACAAGCAGACCTTCATCTGGGTGCCGCTGCTGGTTCTCGGCTCTGCGTTCGCGATCTCGCTCGCCATCTACGCGATCCTCTTCACGGCCGGGGTCTCCGGACCGTTCTACGGGGGCGGCTCACAGGCCCCCCTGTGGGTGCTGCTGTTCGTGGGGATCTCGTCGCTGACGCTCACGTTCCCGTTCTCGCAGGCGATGAGTGTCACCCGACGGGAGTTCTTCTTCGGCACCATGCTGGCCGCGGCGATGTGCGCGGTCCTGCTCGGCGTGGTCTTCGCCGTCGGGGCCCTGGTCGAAGAGGCGACGGGCGGATGGGGGGTCAACGGCTACTTCTTCGCCCTCGACTGGGTCGTGTCGGGGGGACCGCTGCTCGCCGCGTTCTTCTATTTCGTGATGGCGATGCTCATCTTCATGCTCGGGTTCTGGTCGGCGACCGTGTACAAGCGGTTCGGCGCCCTGGTGCTGACATCCATCTGGGTCGGCGTCGCCCTCCTGCTGGTGCTTGCCATCTGGGTGATCACGTTCTTCGAGCTGTGGGGTGATGTGTGGACGGGGCTGGTCCAAGCCGGACCGCTCGGTTTCGCCGCCGGCGGGTTGGCGCTCACCGTTGTGCTCGGCGGGATCTCGTATCTCACGATTCGCCGCGCCGTTCCCTGAGCCCCTGCCCGAGCTCGCGCGCCAGGCTTCGGTGCGCGAGGCGGATGCCCCGGCCCGTGCGCGGTGCACGGCCGGGGCATCCGCATCTCTGCGCCGGACTGGCTGCTCAGCGCAGCGGCACCGAGACGTCGGAGCCGCCCTCGTGGGTGAGCCGGCCGCCCATCTGCACCAGGGTCGGCGACTCCACGAAGCCGCCGGCAAACAGTGCCTGACCCTGCGCGAACCCCGGCGAGCGCTCGAGGAGCGAGCTCGGCGCGAAGCCGAATACGTCCGCGAGCTCGGCGAGGTCGCGCGGCGAGCTCATACGCATGAGCGCGAGGTTGTCGCACTGCGACAGCGCGTTCGGGTGCAGTTTGGACGGCCGCTGGGTCGACAGCAGCAGCCACAGTCCGTACTTGCGGCCTTCCGCGGCGATCTGCACGATGCGCTCGGTCAGCAGGACTTCCATCGGCGTCGCCGGATCGGGACGGCACAGGTTGTGCGCCTCGTCGATGACGATGAGGCGCCCGACCCGCTCCTCGCGGCGCTCCCACAGATGGTCGAGCACGGCCAGCGCTGCGGTGCGCGACTCGGCCTGGGTCGGAAATCCGCCGAGATCGACGATGGTCGCGTCGGGCCGGTCGTCCATGTCTTCGGTGATGCTGCGCTGGCCCCACGCCCACAGATCCCACTCCGTGACCCCGAGGTTCTCCAGACGCATCGCGAGCCGGTGCCGGAGCGGCGTGTCGCTGGCCCGCAGGAATTCGATCAGGCGTCCCTGGGCGATCTGCGACACCTCGGACTCCACCTGCAGCAGCCCGTTGTACTCTTCGGCGTCGAGAACCGGGTCGAGGTTGAGGACCGCGGCGCGGGAGCGGAGCGGCAGATCGAGGAACCGTGCATGCAACGGTTCGGCTCCGTCGCGGCCGCCAGGACGGCGGACCCGGATGTCGCGGCTCTGCAGCTCAGCGGCCGCCTCGGGCGCCGCCTCGGCGCGGACCTCGCCGAGGCGGACGAAGTCGGAGTTCGGATCGAGCACGACCAGCGGCATCCGGGTCTGCAACAACACCTGTTCGAGCAGCACGCCGAGCGCGTAGGTCTTGCCCGAACCGCTTTGCCCACACCAGAACGTGTGGCGATTGAGCTTGGGGGCCAGGACATGGGCCGGCAGGCGATCCTCGGACTCCAGCAGTGAGCCGATGCGCAGTTCGCGGGTCATGCGATCAGCGTAGAGCGATGCGGCTGCGTCCTGTGCCGGCGCGGCCTCAGCGGCGGTCGGCCGCCTCGGTGTGGTGACGGATCACCTCGGCGACGACGAAGTTGAACCACTTCTCGGCGAAAGCGGGGTCGAGGTCGGCCTGCTCGGCGAGTTTGCGCAGCCGCGCGACCTGCTGCTCTTCGCGGGCAGGGTCTGACGGCGGCATGCCGTGCTCGGCCTTGAGGAGTCCCACCTGCTTGGTGGCCTTGAACCGCTCGGCCAGCATGTACATCAGCGCGGCGTCGATGTTGTCGATGCTGCTGCGCAGCCGCGCCAGCGTGGTCGTCGGATCTTCGGCCATGGCAGTCCTCCTCGTCGCCCCCGACGATACCCGAGCTCGGTTCCCGCACCCGACGCGAGCCGGTCACACGATCCGCATGATCTTCGAATTCACCAGTGTGCCGGCGGCATCCCCGCCCCTAGAGTGTGACCATGACCGACGCCTCGCCCCTCGCCGGCACCCCGGGCGACCCCGGCTCTTCACCGGCCGATCCCCTGCCCGCCGCCACGACGGCGACCACGGATGCCGGCACCGCCGGGTCGCTCGACGCCGCCGCACTCGCGGCGCAACCGGTCTTCACCGGCGAGGCACCTGCCGGCAAGACGTTCTGGGCCAACCTCAACAGCCCGTTCCGGCTGGGACTGGTCCTGACCCTCGGCGCCCTCGCGGCGGTCGCCCTCGGCCTGGCGTTCTGGAACCTGTCGACGATCATCATCTACATCGTCTTCGCGCTGTTCGTCGCGCTGGGCCTCGACCCGGTGGTGCGCTGGTTCGGCGGCCATCACGTCGCCCGGCCGTGGGCGATCCTGATCGTCTATACGGCGTTCGCACTCGTGTTCACCGGCATCCTGCTGCTGGTCGTGCCGGCGCTGGTCGGCCAGATGTCGCAGTTCTTCGGCGACATCCCGGAGCTCGTCGAGGAGTTCCAGGCCTCGGACTTCTACGCGTGGCTGAGCACGACGTTCGGCACCGAGGTCGGCACGATCATCGATCAGGTCGAGGCGTTCCTGACCAACCCGGCCAACATCGCGGCGATCGGCGGCGGCGTGCTGAACTTCGCCGTCAACGTCGGCACCACGATCTCGGGCCTGATCATCGTGCTCGTCCTGAGCCTGTACTTCCTCGCCGGCCTGCCGTCGATGAAGGTCGCGTTCAACCGGTTCGCCCCGGCTCGCAGCCGCGCGAAGGCAGGTGCGATGACCGATCAGATCACAGACTCGATCGGCGCCTACCTCATGGGAATGGTGGTGCTGGCGTTCTGCAACTCGGTCGTCGCGTTCCTGCTGCACCTGTTCCTCGGGCTTCCGTTCCCGGCTCTCATGGGCGTCCTCGCGTTCCTCATCACCCTGATCCCGCTCATCGGATCGGTGCTGTACTGGATGACCGCGACCATCCTCGCGCTGTTCACGGGGTGGCTCCCCGCCCTGATCTTCGCGGTCATCTACCTCATCTACATGCAGCTCGAGGCATACGTCCTCACGCCGAGGGTGATGAACCGGGCCATCGCGGTGCCGGGCGCGCTCGTGGTGATCGGCGCGATGGTCGGCGGCACGCTGCTCGGCCTGCTGGGCGCCCTCGTCGCGATCCCCGTGACGGCGTCGATCCTGCTCATCATCAAGCAGGTGTTCATCCCCCGGCAGGACGCAAAGATCTGAGGGCCGTCGCCGTCAGCGGGCGGGAAGCACGCAGGTCGGTGACGGCGCCGCGGCGCGGTAGCGCACGCGGCCGGGCACTCCGGTGCGCACGTCCAGCGTGAGCGAAGCGACCTCGTTCGACAGCTGGCCGGCGACGAGCAGGACGTCGCGCAACACAACATGGTGACGCGGCCAGTCCACCCCCGCATCGACGAGCGCCACCGAAGTGAGGGTCTCGCCGGCGCCGCGGACCCGCAGCGTCGCGATCGTGTTGCTGCCGCGTACGCCGGCATAGAGGAACTCGCCGTCCCGTGAGGTCGCAAGCTCGGCTGCGGCATCGCCGGGCAGGGTGCCGCCGAGCGGTGTGCCGCCGACGACCCGCCACGTGCCGTCGATGGCCGGCGCGAGCACGAACACCTCGCACGACAGCTCGGTGACGACGTACAGGTGCCCGCTCGGGTGCCACACCATATGCCGCGGGCCGCTGCCCCGGGGCAGCACCACCTGCTGCACCGCACGCAGCCCGTCGGCGGTCGAGCGCCACAGCCGCACCAGGTCGAACCCGAGGTCGGTCGTCGCGATGAGTCCGCCGGGCAGGAAGACGGCCTGGTGGGCACGGGAGGGACGGACGACGGATGCCTCGGCCTCGGCGGCGTCAGGGGCCGCGGGCAGTGGCTGCTCCGGCTCGTCGTACCCGGGGATGAAGCGGGCGAACTCCTCGCCGGCTGCCTCGCGCAGGGCGCGCGCCGCGGCGGCGAGGTCGATCCCCGCGGGCGCCTCGCCCGGCCTGGTGAATAATGCGACCCCCGGATCCGCGCTCGGATCGGGATCGGCGTACGGGTCCGTCGCTTCCGGCGCGACCACCGGCGTCGACGGCCGGCCGGCGGCATCCAGCGTCATGCGCACGACGCGCCCATCACCCCAGCTGCTCGCGACGAGGTAACGGGCATCGGGCGAGACGGCGACGTGGCAGGTCGCCTCGCCCGCCGGCACCGGCGCACCGAGCGGAGCGAAGCGGTCTTCGCCGGTGCGGCGGAATGCCTGCACTGCGCCGGTGTTCTCGAGGGTCGCATAGACGACGTCAAGGCTCGGGTGCGCTGCCAGCCACGAAGGCGAGTCGGCGGTCGCGGCCTCGCCGGTGAAGGCGAGGGCGCCGCCCGCCGAAGCCTCGTCGACGGCGCCGGCGTGCAGCATCCCGATGCCGCTCGCGTGGCCGCCCATGTCGGCGGTGTATCCGCCCAGCCACAGCTTCATGCGTCTCCGTTCGCCTCGAGGCGTTTCGTCTCGCTTCGCCCGCTCAACGAGCGGGAAGCGTCAGTCGACGAGGTCGTGGCGCACGATGACGGCGTCGCGGGCCGCGCCTACGCCGATCACCGAGATGCGGGTGCCGCTCATCTTCTCCAGCGCCAGCACGTAGTCCTGCGCCTCGACCGGCAGATCTTCGAACGTGCGCGCGCCCGTGATGTCCTGCTTCCAGCCGGGGAAGTACTCGAGGATCGGCTTGGCGTGGTGGAAGTCGGACTGGTTCACCGGAACCTCGTCGAACCGCTCACCGTCGACGTCGTACGCGACGCACACCGGCACGCGGTCGAGGCCGGTGAGGATGTCGAGCTTGGTCAGCACGAGGTCGGTGATGCCGTTGATCCGGGTGGCGTACCGGGTGATCGGCGCGTCGTACCAGCCCACGCGGCGCGGCCGGCCGGTCGTCGTACCGAACTCGAAACCGCGCGAGCGCAGCCACTCGCCCTGCTCGTCGAAGAGCTCGGTCGGGAACGGGCCGGATCCGACGCGCGTCGTGTATGCCTTGACGATGCCGACGATGCGGTCGAGCCGGTTGGGCCCGAC
Organism: Microbacterium sp. HD4P20; assembly: GCF_019449275.2. Classification (GTDB taxonomy): domain Bacteria; phylum Actinomycetota; class Actinomycetes; order Actinomycetales; family Microbacteriaceae; genus Microbacterium. The sequence continues at coordinate 268,033 of NZ_JAHZQZ020000022.1, read as the reverse complement.
GCCCGAGCCCGTCGACGCGCCGCCCGCGGTCGCGGACGACGACGTCACGAACGGGTAGGTGCCGTGATCGACGTCGAGCATCGTGGCCTGGCCGCCCTCGAACACGACGACCTCGCCCCGGTCGAGTGCTTCGTCGAGCAGCAGCGACGTGTCGGCGACCATCGGGCGCAGACGCTTGGCGTACGACAGCAGGTCTTCGACGATCTCGTCGACCGTGATCGCGCGCCTGTTGAAGACCTTCACCAGCAGGTGGTTCTTCTGGTCGAGGGCGCCCTCGACCTTCTGGCGCAGGATGTTCTCGTCGAAGAGATCCTGCACGCGGATGCCGACGCGGTTGATCTTGTCGGCGTACGCCGGGCCGATGCCGCGGCCGGTGGTGCCGATCTGGCGCTTGCCGAGGAAGCGCTCGGTGACCTTGTCGAGCGTGCGGTGGTACTGCGTGATGATGTGGGCGTTGGCGCTCACCTTCAGGCGCGACGTGTCGACGCCGCGGGCGTGGAGCGCCTCGAGCTCGGCGAACAGCACCTCGAGGTCGACGACCACACCATTGCCGATGACGGCGTTCACGCCATCGGACAGGATGCCCGAGGGCAGCAGGTGCAGCGCGTACTTCTCATCGCCGATCACGACCGTGTGACCGGCATTGTTGCCACCGTTGAACTTGACGACCCAGTCGGTGCGCTCACCGAGCAGGTCAGTGGCCTTGCCCTTGCCCTCGTCTCCCCACTGGACTCCGACGATCACGATGCCTGGCATGGGCTACTCCCCCGTTTATGGACGGTTACACCCCATCCTATCGATGCGCGCCGAGCCGGCCCGCTATGGTGACCGCATGCACAGCACCACGGGGGTCAGGGTCTGGTCCGTCGCACGCGGCGTGATGGCGCTGATCATGCTCGCGGCGATCATCGCTCAGCTCTCGGCGTCGCTCGCACGAGCCACCGAGCTCGATCGCGATGTCGCGACGACGTTTGCCAACTTCTTCAGCTTCTTCACGATCCTGTCGAACCTGCTGGCGGCGATCGTGCTGCTGTGGGCTGCGGTCTGGTACTGGACCAAAGGGCGCCGAGGAGCGGATGCCGAACCCGCCGGTCTCGCGGTGGCGCTGGCCTCTGTGAGCACCTACATGATCATCACCGGCATCGTCTACAACCTCCTCCTGCGCAACGTGGAGCTGCCCCAGGGAAGCGAGCCCATCCCGTGGTCGAACGAGGTGCTCCACCTCATCGCGCCGCTGTTCCTGCTTGCCGATGTCTTGGTCGCTCCGCTGCGCCGGCGACTTTCGTGGCGCTCGTTGTGGGCGGTGGTGGCGTTTCCGATCCTCTGGGTGATCTACACGATGATTCGGGGACCCTTGACCACGAACCCGGTGAGCGGCGACCCGTTCTGGTACCCGTACCCGTTCCTGAACCCGAACAGTCCGGGCGGATGGCCGTCGGTCATCATCTATATGATCGGCATCGCCGTCGCGATCATCTGTGTGGGCGCTCTTGTCGTGTGGTGGGGTCGGCGCGCAGGAACCACCGACGAAGCCGCGTCCGCAGTCGCCACCGCAACGACCGGCGCCTCAAAGCGCTGACGTGCTCGGGCATCGCTGCTGCCGCCGCCGAGAGTGGGCGGGGACGTCCTCGTCTCGTCGATCACCGCGGGTCAGGCATCCGGATGCCTCTCACTAAACTGGGTTCTTATGTCTAAGGTCCTCCAGTCCCTGCCCGTCGGCGAGCGCGTCGGCATCGCCTTCTCGGGGGGCCTGGACACCTCCGTCGCCGTCGCATGGATGCGCGACAAGGGCGCCGTTCCCTGCACCTACACCGGAGATCTCGGGCAGCCCGACGAGGACGACATCGCGTCGATCCCCGACCGCGCCCTCAAGTACGGCGCCGAGCTCTCGCGACTGGTGGACTGCAAGCCGGCCCTCGTCGAAGAGGGCTTCGGCGCGCTGGCCTGCGGCGCGTTCCACATCCGCTCCGGCGGTCGCACCTATTTCAATACGACGCCCATCGGGCGTGCGGTCACCGGCACCCTCCTCGTGCGCGCCATGAAAGAGGACGGCGTCGACATCTGGGGCGACGGCTCCACCTACAAGGGCAACGACATCGAGCGGTTCTACCGCTACGGTCTGCTCGCCAACCCCGCGCTGCGCATCTACAAGCCGTGGCTCGACGCCGACTTCGTCACCGAGCTGGGCGGTCGCAAAGAGATGAGCGAGTGGCTCGTCGAGCACGGCTTCCCCTACCGCGATTCGGCAGAGAAGGCGTACTCCACTGACGCCAACATCTGGGGGGCGACGCACGAGGCCAAGACCCTCGAGCACCTCGACGTGTCACTCGAGACCGTCGAGCCCATCATGGGCGTGCGCTTCTGGGACCCCGCGGTCGAGATCGAGACCGAGGACGTCACCGTCACGTTCGATGCCGGCCGTCCGGTCGCGCTCAACGGCACCGAATACGCCGACCCGGTCGAGCTGGTCTTCGAAGCCAACCGCATCGGCGGTCGCCACGGCCTCGGTATGAGCGACCAGATCGAGAACCGCATCATCGAGGCGAAGTCACGCGGCATCTACGAGGCACCGGGCATGGCGCTGCTGTTCATCGCGTACGAGCGCCTGGTCAACGGCATCCTGAACGAAGACACCCTCGCGACGTACCACGAGCAGGGCCGTCGCCTGGGCCGCCTGATGTACGAGGGTCGTTGGCTCGAGCCGCAGTCGCTCATGCTGCGCGAGTCGATCCAGAAGTGGGTGGGCTCGACGGTCACCGGTTCGGTCACGCTGCGCCTGCGCCGCGGCGAGGACTACACGATCCTCGACACCACGGGTTCGCGCCTGTCGTACCACCCCGAGAAGCTGTCGATGGAGCGCGTGGGCGATGCCGCGTTCGGCCCCACCGACCGCATCGGGCAGCTCACGATGCGCAACCTCGACATCGCCGACTCTCGCGTGCGCCTCGAGCACTACGCCGCCGCCGGCATCATCGGCGGCGCCACCGGCGAGCTCGTCGGCCACCTCTCGCAGGGCGAGGCCGGCGAGATCACCGAGCGCACCGAGCACCTCAGCGCCGAGGAAGAGGAGCTTGCAGAGGCGACGGATGCCGCCAACGAGGCATCCGCCTTCGACTCAGGCACCGACTGACCGGGCGCCACCGCGCGCCGAGCCACGCCACGCCACCGCACGCCTCGCCACACGACGTCACGCCACCGCACGCCTCGCCACACGACGTCGCGAGATCAGGTGACGAGCGGGCACCGCGCGGGGACTGAGCGGGAGCCGAGCGGGATCCGAGCGCGGTTGGGCGTCGAACACCCCGCCGGGTTACGATTCCAAGCATGGTCGCGCGACCCGACGCGCGACACGGAGTTTCACGGTGCCTGGCACCGCGTATCCCTTGGCCGACCCGAAAGACTTCAATGTCGAAGACCGTCACCGCGCCCATCGAAACGGGCGAGTATCCGGATGACGCGCCCCCGCGTCGCCGCCCGATCGGTCGCACCATCGGCATCACGCTGTACGGCATCGTCGCGGGCGTGGTCGTTCTCGCGCTCGTCGCGGTGGGATTCGTGGTCTACACGGTGCAGCGTTCGTTCCCGCAGCTGACCGGAGAGGTCGCCGTCGAAGGGCTCGACGACGAGGTCGCCGTGCAACGCGATGCTCTCGGCATCCCCACCATCACGGCAGACTCCGCGCACGACCTGTTCTTCTCGCAGGGCTATGTGCACGCGCAGGACCGCTTCTGGGAGATGGACTTCCGCCGGCACGTCACGAGCGGTCGGCTGTCGGAACTGTTCGGCGAATCCCAGCTCGCGACGGACTCGTTCCTGCGCACGCTCGGCTGGCGCGAGATCGCCGAGCAGGAGGTCGAAGCGCTCGGCGACGTCGAGCGGGCCTACTACGAGGCGTACGCCGACGGCGTCAACGCCTACCTCGCCGAGAACGACGGGGCAGATGCGTCGTTCGAGTACGCGGTGCTCGACCTGCAGAATTCCGGCTATGAGATCGAGCCGTGGACGCCCGCTGACTCGGTGGCGTGGCTGAAGGCGATGGCCTGGGACCTGCGCTCCAACATCGAGGACGAAACCGAGCGCGCCGTCATCGCCCCGGACTTCACGCAGGCCGAGATCGACGAGCTGTACCCGGCGTATCCGTACGACCGCAACCCCGTGATCGTGCCCGAGATCTCGACCGTGCCGGCTGTGGGCACGGTGCCCGACCTCGGCGAAGTCGCCGAGGGTGAGGCGACGGATGCCGAGACCGACGCTGGCGCGTCGCCCGGAACCTCCGGGCGCGTGGGCCCACCGTCGGCGTCGGTCGAGTGGACCGAGGTGAGCGACGTGGTCGCCGCCGTCAGCACCCTCGTCGGCGGGGTCGGCGAGGGCATCGGATCCAACTCATGGGTCGTCTCGGGGGATCTGACCGAGACCGGGATGCCGCTCCTCGCGAACGACCCGCACCTGGGCGCTTCGCTGCCCAGCGTGTGGCATCAGATCCAGCTGAAGTGCGCCGATGTGTCGGACGAGTGCCCCTTCGATGTCGCCGGCTTCGGCTTCGCGGGTGTGCCGGGCGTCATCATCGGCCACAACGACCGTGTGGCGTGGGGTTTCACCAACCTGACGACCGACGTCACCGACCTCTATCTCGAGAAGATCGACGGCGATTCCTACTGGTACGACGGCGCGCTGGTACCGCTCGAGGAGCGCATCGAGACGCTCGAGGTCGCCGGAGGCGACGACGTGCAGCTCAGCATCCGGTCCACCGTCAACGGCCCGATCATCTCGGGGCTGACCGATGACTTCACCACGATCGCCGACGGGCCCTTCACGGGCAACGACGGCACGGTCGTGCCGCCGACGGATGCTCCCGAGGGCGAGTACGCCGTGTCGCTCAAGTGGACGGCGCTCGAGCCCGGCACCACGGCCGCGGCGATCTTCGCGCTGAACACGGCCCGCGACTTCGACGACTTCCGGGGCGCTGCGGCGCAGTTCGACGTGCCCGCGCAGAACCTCGTCTACGCCGACGTCGACGGCAACATCGGCTATCAGACGCCCGGCAAGCTCCCGCTCCGCGGCGCGGCCGACGGGTCGATGCCTCAACCGGGATGGGACTCCGCTTACGCGTGGCAGGGCTTCATCCCGTTCGAGGAGCTGCCCGTGGTGTACAACCCCGAGGACGGCTACATCGTCACGGCCAACAACCCGATCGTCGGCGAGGAGTACCCGCACTTCCTCACGCGCGACTGGGATTACGGCTGGCGTGCGGCGCGCATCACCGAGATGATCCAGCGCCGGATCGCCAACGGCCCGTTCACGGCCGAGGACATGCGGCAGGTCCAGGCCGACAACCACTCGTTCATCGGCGTGCGCCTGACGGCCGCGTACCTCGACGTCACGACCGGGGATGACGAGACGGATGCCGCGCTCGACCTGCTCCGGGAATGGGACGGTCAGAACGCCGCGGACTCCCCGGCCGCCGCCTACGCCAACGTGCTGTGGGACACCCTGGCTCGCAACGTGCTCGTCGAGGAGCGTGAGAACCCGGTGCCGCTCAGCGACCAGGGCCGCCTGTTCCTCGTGTTCGACGCCTTGCTCGACGACCCCGAGTCGCCGTGGTGGACCAACCAGGCGCTGGGCGTCTCGGGGATGACCGACATGCTCAAGCGTTCGGCGATCGACGCACGCGAACGGCTCACCGAGCTGCAGGGCGACAACCCGACGAGGTGGAACTGGGGCTCGCTGCACGCGCTGCCGCTCGTGAACGACACCTTCGGAACCTCGGGCATCGCGCCGATCGAGTGGCTCTTCAATCGCGGACCGTACGCCGTCGGCGGCGGGTCGTCGGTGGTCAACGCCACCGGCTGGTCGCTGGGTTCCGACTTCGCGACGGTGACGGTGCCCTCGATGCGCATGGTCGTCGACCTGTCGGACTTCGACGCTTCGGGCTGGAACCACTTCACGGGCACAAGCGGCCACACCTTCCACCCGAACTACATCGACCAGACCGAGGCATGGCAGCGGGTCGAGCTCACACCGTGGGCCTTCACGCCCGATGCCGTCGACGCGACGACCGTCGACACGCTCGTCCTCACACCTGGGGGCTGATCCGGATCTGCGCCGGCGTCCGCGCTCCTCGGACGAATCTCGTCGAGATTGTCGGATCCCGCCCATCACGTTCGTAGCGATGGTGAAAGCGGGAATCCGAATCAGAACGACAAGGAGCAGCACCATGAGCGCCACATTCACCGTCGACTTCTTCTCGACCCTCGATGGGTACGGCATGTCCGAGGGCTGGCCGGGCTACTGGGGCAAGGAGGGTCCCGAGCTCATCGAGGACCGCGTGCGCACGTTCGCGCAGGACCAGGTGCTCGTCTTCGGGGCGACGACCTTTCGCGAGTTCCGGAGCTTCGTCAGGGACTACGACGAGCCCTACTACGACAGTCTCAACGAGCTGCCGAAGCTCGTCTTCTCGCGCACGCTCGAAGAACCGCTCGGGTGGCAGAACTCGAGGGTTCTGCGCGAGGATGCGGTGACCGCGATCGAGCGCCTGAAGCAGACCACCGACGTGCCGATGCGCTCGCACGGCAGCATCTCGCTGAACCGCGCTCTGCTGGCGGCGGGGCTCGTCGACCGGCTCGAGGTCATGGTCTTCCCCGTCGTCGGAGGGCGCGCGGGCGGATCCGCGCTGCTCCACGGCGGCGCGGAGCTCGATCTGGAGCTCATCGAGTCCACCGTGCTGGACGGCCGCACGCAGAAGCTCGTGTACGCCCCGCGTGTCCACGGCGAGATCCCGGCCGGTGTCGGTCCGAAGCTGCGCAACGCGAGCTAGTCGCAGGACGCCGCGGCCAGGGCGCCGCGCCGGTCCTCGGTGCGGACGGGCTCGGTTTTCGGCTCACGGTCCGGCGAATCAGTCGCACGCTTGAGGATGCGCCGGATGACGGCATCCACCACCGCTCCGATCAACGCCGCGACCACGATGGCGAGCACGATGGCCAGCAGCGGCTGGTCGTGCAGCCACTGCCCCGCGACGATGCCGAAGACCGCCGAGTACGCGGCCCACGTGATTCCGGCGGCGATCGACAGCGGCAGGAACCGGCGCAGCGGGTAGCCGGTGGCGCCGGCCGTCATGTTCACGGCGATGCGGCCCACCGGGATGTAGCGCGCGGTGAAGATGAGGAGCGCACCACGGCTGTCGAGGCCACGGCGAGCCCAGTCGACCGCCGTGGTGACGCGCTTGGTCCGCATCCACCGCCAGCGATCGGTGCCCAGCACGCGGCCGAGTTGATACGCGATGTTGTCGCCGATGATCGCGCCGACGGCCGCAACGCCGATGAGCAGCAGCAGGTTCGGCTGACCCGTCACCACCGAGACGGTGGCGGCGCCGACGACGACTGTCTCACTCGGGATCGGCGGGAAGAACCCGTCGATCACGCACACCGCGAGCACGACCAGGTACACCCACGGCGAGGCCGCGAGGTCGGTCACGAGGGTCGTCAGCATCGCGAGGAGGTCCATGCCTGCGACGCTACGAGCGGGACGGATGCCGGCACATCAGACCGAAGGATGGACTGCACCTTACTTTCGTCAGTCCTGCGGAGGACGTGCGGCTTCCTACGATGGGGGAATGCTTCGTGCCGGTCGTGCCCGGCGAGGGTCGTGGTCGACGCCGCTCGGTGTCGTGCTCCTGCTCCTCGCGACGTCGGTCGCGCTTCCACTGGCACGGTGGGGCGACTCGGCGCTGGTGCTCGCCCTGATCCCGGCGGCGGTCGCCGGGTACCTGGCCGGACGCCACATGGTGGGGCTCGTCCCGGCCGTGATCACCTTCTCCGTCGTGCTGGCAGGCTCGCTTCCCGTCTCGTATCTGATGTCGGGCACGGCGCCTCTCGACGACTGGATGGCCAGCGTCCTCATCGCGCTGCTCACCGCCGTCGCCCCGTGGTGGTTCGGCAGATTCCGGATGCTGCGCGATGAGCAGCGGAAATCGGATGCCGCGATCCTCGCCGACCGCGCGCAGGCCGACGAACGTGCGCGCATCGCCGATGACCTCCACGACACGATCGGCCACGAGCTGGCGCTGATCGCGGTGCAGGCCGGAGCCCTCGAGCTCGGGCGGGACCTCAGTCCAAAGCAGCGCGAGCAGTTCCGCGAGCTGCGCGAGGCCGCTGTCCGGGCGAGTGGGCGGTTGCGCGATGTGGTGCGGATGACCCGGCCCGAAGACGGGCCGAGCCGGCTCGACCCCCTCGGTGGCGAGGGCATCGACGCGCTCGTGGCCGGGGCGCGGGATGCCGGCATGAACGTCGAGGCGCGGATCGATCACGCCGTCGTGTCGACCGCCGATCCGCTCATCGCGGAGCTGGCCCTCCGGACCGTCCGCGAAGGGCTCACCAACGCCGCCCGGCACGCCCCCGGCGCGGCGGTCGTGGTCGACGTCGCGCAGGGTGTGGCCGGCGGTGTGACCGTGTCGATCACCTCGGCGGCGTCGACCGAGACCGGAGTGCGGGGCAGCGGCCACGGCATCCCGAGCCTTCGTCGCCGCGCCGAGCTGCTCGGTGGATCGATCGACGCGGGCGTGGCGCCCGATGGCGGGTTCGAACTGCGGCTTCGGGCGCCGATGCGCGCCGAGACGCTCGCGCAGGGTTCGCGGAATGCCTCGGACCCCGCGCTGCGCTCCAACGCCCGCGCTGCCCGCCGCCGAGTCTGGCAGGCGACGATCGTGCCGGCGGTGATCCTCGGGCTCGTACTCGTGGGCTTCGTCGCCATTCAGGCGATCACGTTCGCGCAGACCGCTCTCACGTCCGAGGTGTACGAGGGCATTGAACTCGGAACGACCCGGGCAGAGCTCGCACCTCGGCTGCCCTCCGGAATTCCGGGTCCGGTGCCGGTCGTCTTCGAGCCGACCAGGCCCGACGGATCGCAGTGCGAGTACTTCGCCGCCCGGGATGGCTGGCTGCATTTCACCGATGCGACGTACCGGCTGTGCTTCGATCAGGGTGTGCTGGTCGAGAAGACCCTGCTGGGAGCGTCATGATCCGCGTGCTCATCGCCGACGACGAGGCCATGATGCGCGCAGGCGTGCGGTCGATCCTCGAGTCCGACCCCGAGATCGAGGTCGTGTTCGAAGCGGGGAACGGCCGCGAGGCGATCGACGGCACGCAGCGGCACCGGCCTGATGTGGCCGTGCTCGACATCCGGATGCCGGTGCTCGACGGCCTGAGCGCAGCCACCGAGATCGCAGCCACCGTGCCCGACACCCGCGTCGTGATGCTGACCACCTTCGGTGAAGACGACTACATCGAGCGCGCGCTCGGCGGTGGCGCACTGGGCTTCCTGCTGAAGGCGGCCGATCCGCGCGAGCTGATCGCGGGCGTGCGAGCTGTCTCGGAGGGTGGCGCCTACCTCTCGCCCGACATCGCACGTCGAGTCATCGCGCCGTACCGCGAGGGTGACCGTGCGCGGGCCGCCGGGGCGCGGGAGTCGATCGACGGACTGACCGAACGCGAGCGCGAGGTGCTCGCACTGCTCGGCGCCGGCGCCTCGAACGCCGAGATCGGCACGCGGCTGCACCTCGTCGAGGGCACCGTGAAGGGCTACGTCAGCGCCATTCTCGTGAAGCTCGGCGTGCGCAACCGTGTCGAGGCGGCGGTGCTGGCGTACCGGGCGGGGATCGTCAACGCCGAGTGACGGAGCCGATCGCGGCGCACCAATAGGATCGCCTCGTGACCGCCAGCGTTGTTGATGCCCCGCCTCGGCGCCGGTCGTCCGTGACTCAGGCGATGTCAGCGTTCGTGGCGAAGGCATTCACGATTCGAGGTCGCGCAAGCCGCAGCGAGTACTGGTGGTCGATGCTGGTCAATGTCGCCGTGCTCGCGTTGACCCAGCGGATCGGCGGTTTCGCAGCGATTCGGCTCATCCGATGTGGAGAGGGCGTTCAAGTTCCACGCCGATAGGCGGATTATGCAGGATGTCGGCGACACTGGCGGGGCCGGCGCAGCGAATCAGTCGGCCACCGGTCTCGACGCCGTCGGCGAAGGTTCGTCGCATCTCGAGCACGCATCCGCTGGCCAACTGCAAGCGATCGCCCGCGACAGGCAGGAAGACGCTGCCCGGCCCGCGCCACACGTCGCCGACGACCTCGGGAATGCCGTTGATCACCGAACCGATGTAGGGAACCGGCAGGTACGACGCGGCCTTCGCGACGGCGCCGGTCACTTTGCGGATGTCTTCCTCGTTCTTCACCCACCGGTCGCTGTTGTCGAGATCGAGCCCGAGCGCGCCGGTTCCCACGGCGGGCTCATCGACCCACCCGGCGAACAACGGCATCTGGTACGTGAAAGTCCACCCGGTCTTGAGAGGAATCGCGGGGTGGGCGAAGGGATGCGTCGTGCCGTCGACGATGACCGCTCCAGCCAATGCGAGGACGTCGTGCTCCGCGGACGATGACTCCATCTCATTGCAGATCACCCGCAGGAGAGGTGCGCCGACCGAGCGCGGCCAGCGTCACCGTGAGATGTTCGAACCCCGCGCTCGCCGCCGGGTCGATCAGCCACTGGAGGACGGCTCCGTTCAGCAGCGCGAGACACACTGAGCCGAGCGTCGCGGCGTCGGACGCGGCCACCCGATCGCGCGAGATGCCGAGGACGATCCCGGTGAGGTCTACTCGTGCGCGTTCATACGTGGAGCGGTACTGGTCGCGCACCTCGGCCGAGAACTCGGCCTGTGCGAACGCTTGCACGCTCGCCGCGGCGACGCGGCGGTCTTCCGCATCGGCCGCCAGGATCGCACTGAGGAACTGCTCCAGTCGATCCGCGGGTGTTCCCACGGCGACGCCGTCGGCGGCCTCTGCGATGCGATCTCCCCACCCTTCGATGAGCTGGATCACCGCCGCGTTCATCAGGGCATCCTTCGACCCGAAGTGATAGCCGATCGAGGCGAGGTTCGCGCCCGGGGACGCGGCGACGATGTCACGCGCCGTGGTGTGTGCGAACCCGCGCTCGATGAGGCACACGCGTGCACCTTCGAGCAACTGCTCCCGCTGTCCCATGGGCTGATCCTATCTCGCTTTCTATACATCTGTGTTATACATATGTTCCGTACATGTGTATAACTTAGGAGGAGTACGACAATGACCGAAGACCACTCGCTGCTCGCGCCGCCGGAGCACACGCCGGCGATCCCCATCTCGATCGACTGGTCGGAAGCATCCCGCACAGTGGAGACGATCCTCACGACTCACCTATGGGCAGCTCCGCCGCTCGAACGCGGCGCAAGTGCCCATGACCGCGCATTCGCGGCGCTTCGCGATCTGAAGGTCGACTACGCCCGCTTCCTCCCCTGGTTCTCCAATCCGCTGGTCTCGGTGCCGGCCCTGTCGGCACCGACCGAGACGAGCACATCGTGGGACTTCTCGAGGCTCGACCCGTACGTCGAGGACTTCATGACCGCGGCCGAGGGGCGCCCGGTCGTGGCGAACTTCGCCACCATCCCGCACTGGATGTTCGTGGGAGGCGATCAGATCGAGATCGGCGCGGATCGCGACCACATCCATTGGGACTACGAACAGGGCACGCAATTCCGCGACGAGACGCTCGAGGAGGTCGCCGACTACTTCTACCGCATCGCGAGCTGGTACATCGCCGGAGGTTTCGTCGATGAGCTCGGCGTGCGCCATGAGTCCGGACACCGGTACAGGTTCGCCCAGTGGGAGGTGCTCTGTGAGCCGGATCTGAACCGCCGCATGACACCCGAGACATACACACGGCTCTACGACGCCGTCGTGACGCGCCTGCGCACGCTGGATCCCGAAATGAAGTTCGTTGGCCTGTCGCTCAGCCACGTCCACCACAACCCGGAATACTTCTGGCACTTCCTCGATCCCGCCAATCACGCCCCGGGTGTTCCGCTCGACGCCTTCTCCGTTCACTTCTACGCGTCGCCCGACATCGTGAACCCGTTCGGCCTTGAGGGGAACCCGCCCGCCGATCAGTGGGAGACCGCGTTCTTCGCGCAAGCTGACGGGTTCATCGAGCAGTTGCGCTACATCCGGTCGATCAGGGATCGACTCTCACCCGACACCCGCATGCTGCTCAATGAGATCGGCACCTACCCCTCGGATGTGATGAATCCGAGCCCGTCGATCCCCCCGGAGTACTGGGCCCTCAGCGCGACGGTCCAGTCATACCTCTGGGCGCGCAGCCTCGAGATCGGCGCCGATCTGTTCGGAGTCGCCGAGTTCAACGGCTACCCCGGCATGATCCCGGGAACCTCGCTCGTCGACTGGGAGACCGGCGAGCCGAACGCGCGCTATCGCGCCTTGAAGCTCCTCGCCGACAGCGTGCGACTCGGCGACGTCATAGCCCCGACGACGACGGGATACCCCGGCTTCCCCGACGCGCGGGTCTACGCGCAAGCCTTCGCGGGGCCCGACGGGTCGCGCACGGTCATTCTCGTGAACAAGCGCGGCGTGCCGGTCGAGATCGAGGTCGGCGGTTGGAGCGGAACATCGGTCCTCCGCTCCGTGGATGTGACATCCGGCGATCGAGAACCGAACGCACGCAGGACAAGCGGCGGCAGGCTCACCCTCGAGCCGCGCGCGACCGCCGTGCTCTCTCGAGATTGATCTTCGAGTTGTGTCGTCGCCGTCGGCGTCCATCCGGGCTTGACGACCCCGGCGACGAAATGGTCCCGGAGGGCGCCGCTATTCGTCCGTCCGGTCTTGCCGTCGCGTGACGATCAACCATGACGTGTAGTTCTCAATGACGCGTCCGCCGAGATCAGCGGCAGCGCGGGCTGCACGCTCCACCTCCTCGGGTGACCAGTCGCTGAACGTCGTGAAGAGGCGGTGGACCTGGTGTTGATCCAACTCAATGCTCCACCGATAGGTGTGCGTGGCTTCCAGGGAGAACAGGCCCGTGCGGGTGAGCGCGTGCGATGCTTCCGCGAGGTCCTCGGGGTTCCCGGCGCGTGGAGGAGCATCCCGCTCCGCCACGATCTGAGCTACCCACTCACGGAAGGGCGTCGAGACTGCGGCTGGATCACCGAAGACGTTCCGCCAGACGAGGAACCGACCGCGGGGACGAAGCCAACGGTGGACCTCCGGGAGGACGACGTCCAGATCCATCCAATGGATCGAAGTTGCCGCAACCGCGAGGTCGTATGCTCGGTCGGGCAACGTCACCGTCTCGGCCCGCTCCTGCATGACCGTAGCCGCGGGATAGGCCGTTCTCAGTTGTGCGGCGAGCTGCGGTCCCGGTTCCACCGCCGTGACATGCATTCCCGCGGCGAGCAACGGCCCGGTCGCCTGTCCGGTGCCCGCTCCGAGATCGACGGCACGGCCTCCGGGCTCGAGCACGCCGAGGTCGCGCACCGTGTTCCACAGCTCCTCCGGATACGGCGGCCGTGCTTCGCCGTACACGTCAGCATGCCCATCGAAATGCATCCCGTCCGGCATCCCAGCAGTCTAGACATCGCCATTCGGCCGCACGAGTACTCCCGCAAGCCGGTCCTTCCGCGGGCGGCCCGCGTGGGTCCGGAAGTCAGGCGGGGATGAGGCGCTCGACTCGTGCGAGGTCAGCGTCGTGCTCGTCGTGTTCGAGTTCGATGTCGTAGTCGTTCTGGATGTTGAGCCAGAAGCGCTCCGAGAGGCCGAACGCGCGGGAGAGCCGTAGGGCAGTGTCCGTGGTGATGCGTCGCTTGCCGCGGATGATCTCGCTGAGCCGTGTCTGTGGGAGTCCAGTCGCCTGGGCAAGGCGGTAAGCGGTGATCCCCAGCGGCTCGAGGAACTCGGTCTGGAGAATCTCGCCTGGGGTGATGGGGTCATGTGCCTTCGTCATCGGTGGTCCCTCCTCAGTGGTGGTCGACGATCTGGACGTCGGTCGGACCGGCAGATGTCCAGACGAAGCAGATGCGGTACTGGTCGTTGATCCGGGTCGAGTGCTGTCCGTCGCGGTCGCCGGCCAGCTTCTCGAGCCGGTTGCCCGGCGGGATTCGTAGGTCGTTGATCGTCTCGGCCGCGTTGAGCAGGCGAAGCTTCTTCTGCGCAGCGCGTTGCAGTTCCGGCCCGAACTGCCGGACATGTTCGCGCGCCCAAACCTTGCGCGTCGGCTCATCCGCGAAAGTCTGGATCACCTCCCTATACTAACGCGCACCGATAGTATCGGCAAGCATAAGTAGAAGACGAACGTGTTGGGCGGAGCTCGACGCGCGGGCCGGACCTCCGGTTGGGCGGAGCTCGCTTAGTCGGGCCAGATCGCAAGCGTCATGCCCAGTGCTACGGCCACTACGCCACACACGACGAATGCTGCTACGAGCAGCCGAGCACCAAGGCGGTCGTCCCCCACGAGTCAAGGATCGCCCTGCGAGACGAACGTTTGGGATCGGCACGCGCCAACCCCGTCACGTCGCGGGTCGAGACGCACGGAAAGCGACCGGTTAGGGCCAGATCTCCTGCAGCCACAGGAACGAGCATCGACGTCTGCACCGGCGTGCGATCAGATCGAGGGCTCGGCTATGTCGGTGCCCAGTCATAGCGTCCAAGCATGGCTGAATATACGACGATCGATCCATGGATCATCTCCGCCAACACGCTGGCCGAGATCTCGTTCCTCACGGAGGTCTTCGGCGCAACCGCGAGGGCCGAGCCACTTCTCGACGAGAAGGGACGCGTGCAGCACGCCGAGCTCGTCATCGGCGATTCGGTGGTCTTGCTATTTGATTCCCGCCAGACACTGCCCACCCACCTGCGCGTCTACGTAGGTGACGTCCATGAGGTGCTCGCCAGGGCGGAATCTGCAGGTGCTCGCGTGGTCACTCAGCCGACCGAGCTCGCCTGGGGCGACATCGTGTCTAGATTCCGCGATCCGCAAGGGCACCTGTGGTGGGTATTTCAGAAGCTGGACGTCGATGCCGGGGACGTGGAGCAGCGCGCACAAGATCCGCGATTCCAGCAGGCGATGGAGTACGTGCAGTCGTCTCTGGCCGACGAGATCCCGTCAGGGTAGGTGACGGCTAGCTCGTTGGGCTGTTCACGGCAGATGAGGCCGATACCGGCGGGGTACTGTATCCACGACCGATGTGCTTGGACCGGTTATCGCATACCCATGCCGGTCGTTTACCGCACGGCTCGGAGCGCGGATCGGATGCCGCCGAGCGCCATCGCTGCTTTTCCCGCCCAAGTCGCTGTCATTTGGCTCGCCTTTGAGTGCACGTGCCCGAGAGCACACGCAACGCGCCAGTGCGGTGAAACCTTCGTGCGGATGCCGGTCGGCTGGGGCGCGGATATCGGTCGTTGAGCGGTCCTTTATCGCGCCAGCGCGCGCATGGTGATCGAGGCGGAGAACCGATCGGCGGCTATGGTTCACGACTCGGTAAGATTTCACGATGCCTGAAATCCGTCATGCCCAGCTGCGCGACATCGACGCGGAAACGCTGTATCGCATGATGTGGCTTCGAGTCACCGTGTTCGTCGTCGAGCAGGCTGCCGCATACGCGGAACTCGACGGCCGTGATCTCGAAACGGGAACCGAGCACTTCTGGGTATCCGATGACGAAGCGGGCGACGTGCTCGCGACGCTGCGACTGCTGGATGACGGCGATGCCGCGCGTATCGGACGCGTCGCGACGGCGAGGGCGGCGCGTGGTGCCGGACTGGCAGCCGATCTCATGGGTCGCGCCATCGCAAGGTCGACTGAGAAGTGGCCCGACAGGACGATCCACCTCGACGCGCAGGCGCACCTGTCCTCCTGGTACGGGCAATTCGGCTTCGAAGTCACGGGCCCGCAGTTCGAGGAGGATGAGATTCCCCACGTCCCTATGACCCGCGCGCCTGGACCCGCGTGAACTGCGGCCTCATCCGCACGACCGAGCCGACCTAGCCCACACGTCTGACCGCCGGGCTGCGCGGCCGGCGTCCCTGATCGCGCGGGTACTACCCGGACTGCTTGCGCGCAATATTCGGACGACATCAAGCATGATGGCAACGTGCATCGACTCAGTCACCGCGGTCACCGATCGCTCCGTCCTGCATCCATCGTCATTGCAGTGCTGAGCACGCTGCTCCTGTCGGGCTGCACGGACTCTGACTTCTCGCTGACCGCCGAGGACGCAGTTGGAACGTGGCATGCGGGAAGCAACCTGCCCACGCAGTTGGAGCTCGTCGAAGGCGGCGTCTTCACCGTCACGGATTGGCCGCTGAACGTTCGGTGTGGTGGTGGGTCTCCTCGTACCGTCAAGGCGCTACAGGGGTCAGGAACCGTCGACTTCGCCGGTACCTGGGAGGAGGGGGAGTCCGGCTCGCTGAACGCACTGACGCTGTACCCCGATGGAGAGGCGTGTCCTATCTCCTCGATCACCGCCCAGTTCCGAAGCGAGAGCGGCGTGAAATACGCATGCCTGAGCCTCGGCGTCCCCAATGAACTCTCAAACGCCGAGAATTTCTTCATCCTCTACCTTGGGGAACCGCACGAGACACCGAAGTCGAACGCCTGCTACAGCTACAACTGAGCCGCAACCCTGTCCGCAAGCGAGCGGCCATTCGTCAACCCGTAGCGATAGTTCGATCTGACTGGTTCTGTGGTCGCATGACGTCGGACGGGTCGCCGGAGCATCACATGCAGACGTCGCTGATCCGGCAGCGGCTCGCCCTCCGGCGTATGCGCGCGTCCGGAGTGCTCTATCTCGTTCTGGGCACACTCGGTCTAGCTGGAGGCATTGCCCTCGTCGCGACTGGCTCAGTGGTCTGGGTCGGATGGGCCACTTAGGGTCCGGGCGCCGGGGAGCAGTAGTCCTGCACCCCTCAGGGATGCAACGGGCTCGAACTGGCGGTACAGCTCGCATGACGGTCCTCTATAGAGCTCTCGCCCCGCTGTCAGCGGGTGTTCGTGAGCGGCCTCGCGTAGGGTGCGCCGAAGCCGCGACTATTCACGTGCCAGCGAGGACAGGAGTCGGGTATTGGCATCGTGCCACTCGCGGGCATCACCCTCAGCCCAAAGCTCAGCAAGCTCGCCGTCCGGCGACGTTGCAATCGCCGCAGCCCGCTCCGCGGCCTTCACGAGGCGACTCGACGGCTTGCGGGCGCGAGCGACAAATCCTTGGACGCTATACGTGTAGGCATCGGACTGCGTCGGACGGCCGAGACCGTGCGTCATACCTGCCCATCGAGGACTTGCAGCGTGCGCGCGCCACGGGTGAAGCCATCGCGGCCAATCCTCGCGACTTCATCGCTCGCATCGGCGACTGGCGACACTACAAGCCGGACCCGGGGTTCGGAGCGCTCGCGCTCACCTGATGGGGAGGACAGCTCCCCGAACCCGGGCGCAGGCCATCCTCCCCGCCAACACGAAGCCGGTCGGGCGCCGCGCGCTGCGGTGAGGCTACTGCGGCCTCAGCCATGGACCCGGCCCATCGTGCGCATCTGCACTCTGCCCCGTAGGCGAGGATGGACGTGTGGCGGGAAGCGGTTCGGGTGCGGATAGCGGCGCGCGTGCGGATGGCGAGAGCCGTCGAGCGTGGCGTGAGCGGACGGGCGCTCGACGGCGGCGCGTTGATCCCGTGTGGGACTTCGCCGGATGGTTCGCGCTGTTTCCTGGCATGGCGATGATCTTCGCCGCGATTGGTGGCGGTCGCTCCGCAAGGCGATGGCCGATGGACGCGGACGAGTCATGGGCATGGGTGCTCGTAGGCGCCTCCGCGATGTTCGTGCTTGTCGCGGCGATGGCCATCCGACGCGCTTCGGGCGTCACTCCATCCCGGTACCCGGGTGCGGTCCTTATTGCGATCGTCGTGGTCACAGTCCTGACGCCAGTGAGCGTGTGGGTGCGCCTTGGGGGTGTCACGACCGGGCTCACGGGATGGACGGCGGGGGTGTGTGTGACGATCGTCGTATTGTCGACGTTCATGCTCGTCCCGCCGCGCGCCTCGATGTCGTAGGACGGTACTGGCCGTCCGCATACGGTCCTTGAGAGGACGCTCCGTCGGCAACAAGGCAGATTCCGTTGACGTCGGGGCACTCAGCGCCATTCGAAGAAGCCACCCAGAAGAAGACCGACGCTTATGTACACGACGAGGAACGCGAGTGAGATTGCCGCACCCCACGCGAGCCACCGGTAGTCATCCCAGGATCTCGGTCTGATCTGGCCCCACCGCTCACGATGCTGACGCTTCCGGCGGCGCGTAGCGCGAGATTCATCGCCGCGACGGAGGCTCATTCGACAAGTATCCCTACCGGATTTTCGTATGCAGGTCCTCGCGAGCGCATCGAGCGATTGCGGGTCCCCATGCGGGCCGTGCCCGAATCGTGACCCCTGCGTGCGGATCACAGCGCCGGATCGGTCTGCAGGCGATTGGTGCCGACCTCACTGACGCCCTGGCACCGTGGTAGCGGCTAAGTGCAGCCAACGGCAGGCCGGACTACTCGCCGGCTGGGCCGGACAAAGGTTCATCGGATAGCGGCGGCGCGGTTCCGGTGAAGGTCATGTCGGTCACGCGTACGTGCTTCCGCTTCTCTGCACCCGGATACCGTGCCTCCATATCTGCCTTCGTGGCAAGCGTCCCGTCCGCGTTCTGCCAGGGCCGATACTCACCGACCTGGGGCATCGATGCCCCGACGGCGAAACGGTTGTAGAACGCTGTCATCTGATCCGCGATCGAGCGGAGCTCCTCGTCCGAGTAGCTAACGTCGACGGGGAAATCCTTGTCACCGTCGCCAATCCGCTGGGTGGTGACGTGGGCCAGCTGCTTATGGATCTGCTGCACAAGTCCTGCCATCGCGTTGGCGACTTCGGTCTCGTCTTCAGAGCTCCAGTCCTCAGACAAGTAGCGTGCGAACTGATCGTCCTTGCGAGCGTTAGGTCCCGGCCCGCTGAGGAAGCCAACCATCGCGCGCACATCGAGCAAGAATGCCTGTAGAGCGGCGTGCCGGACCAGCAGAGGCATCTGCTCGTCGAGCATCACGCTGGGCAGTGTCGCGATCGCCTCGCTGAGAAGCGAAAGCTCCTGGATCGCATCGGTTCGGGGGAAGTGAAGGATGAGATCTTCGCCATCTCCAGCAGGAACGCGGATGTGCATGGGGTCAGTCTGGTGCACCTCGAGGACCGACAGCGGTGGGCTTCGAGTGCCGTTCGCCGTTCGGAAGCCGGTCGCTCATCGCACCGGGAGGCGGGCGCTCGCTCAGTGACTGAGGTAGTGCCACGCCATCCACAGAGTGGACCGTTGTCAAGTCTGAAGTCAGATGGCGGAGAGACTCTGTGGTAGCGCACCACCTCGGCTACTCGTCAGGGTGGAGCGCTCTCAGTTCGTTGAGGAGTTCGTCAGTACGCCGTCGGAAGGGGCGCGCGGGATCGGGATGGAACGCGTTGGATGGATCGGTCGAGGATATGGCGGATAGGTGCTCGCGTTGACTGTTCTCGTGAGCGATCACCCAAAGGTCCGCGAGCGTCAACATGATCGTGGCCGAGCCAACCCAGTCCGTCATGCCGTGCCGTGCCGAATGAATCCTCGGTCTTCCTCGTCGACATCAAACACCGCGCGGTGGTAGCCGACGCCGGCGTGCGCAGACTTGCTCAACAGACCATAGAACTGTCCCGCAGCCGAGGTGAGTTGCTTTAGGCGCCCGATGCACTTTTGCGGCTCGAGAAGGTTTATCGCGAGATCATCGTCTAGGTCCGCGGCCGCAACGGCCCATGCGATCTGCTCAAGCATTTGACGCGCGACCGTGTCAGCCTCGAAGCGCAGTCTCAGTTGATACAGCAGGTGCGCGGAGAAGAATGTGTATCGCAATCGGTGCAGCGCAACCGACGCAGCATAGATTCCGAGTGACATTGGCGCGTCAGGATTAGTGCTCAAGGCGGCGAGAGATGCGGCGATGTGCTCGTCGCCAGCGCGGTAGGCGCGCACGTACGCGGCACGCGCGGGGTCGCGCTCTGGCCCATCTCGTCTGCCATCCAGGTATCGACGCGCTGCGGTCATCCCAACGCCTAGCGTGCGTCCAACAGCGAGAGCGGACAGTTCCTCGGCGAGTTTTCCCTCCTCATCATGCATCCGGTCGTAGAGGATCGCTCCCGTGCCGGCAGAGGTGACGACGCTGAGATCCTCCAGGGTGCGAAACAGCGCTTCGGTACCCATCCGCGCCATCCAGTCAGGCGAGTCACCTTCATGTTGCATGACGCGACGCTAGCAATTCCCGCCCGCGGTGAGCGCCCTGCCCGCACGCAGATCGGTCGCTCAGCGTGCGGTGACCGTTCGCGCTCTGCCCTCGTGCCCATGCACGTATAGCCCGCCCGCCCACGATGCTCGGCGGGGCTCCCTTATCGAACGCGTTTCACCGGCAGCGAGCGAACGGGACTTTGCTCCCAGATCTGCCACCACCGCGGCCCCAACTGAACGCTCAAGGGCGTCGATCGGCTGACGCGCGCGGCATCGGGGCGAGACTGCGCCGGTTTCCACTTCCCACGCCCGAATGCCCCCGATCGACTACTCCGTCAGCACCAACGGCCCATCCGCCGTCAGCGCGATCGTGTGCTCGGAATGCGCGGCGCGACTGCCATCGGCGGAGCGGACGGTCCAGCCGTCGGCATCCATCCGGATCCGCGCCGTCGTCTTGGCCCACCATGGCTCGAGGGCGAAGACGAGCCCCGGTCGAAGGGGGAAGCCCCGACCGGGCCGCCCGTCGTTGCTGATGGAAAGGTCCTCGTGCATGCTGCGGCCGACGCCGTGGCCGCCGAACTCGAGGTTGACGGGGTAGCCGTATTTCGCCGCCACCGCACCGATCGCCGCGGAGATGTCGCCGACGCGGTTGCCGGGCTGGGCCGCTGCGATGCCCGCTGCCAGCGCCTCTTGAGTGGAACGGATCAGCCTCTCGTCTGCCGGGTCGGGGCGTCCGGCGATCACGGTGACCGCGGCATCCGCAACCCATCCGTCCACCGAGACAGCCAGATCGAGACTCACCACGTCGCCGTCGCGAAGCCGGTAGTCGTGAGGCAGGCCGTGCTGGGCGGCGTCATTGACCGACAGGCAGATGACGTTGCGGAACGGCCCATTGCCGAACGAGGGCGCGTAATCCCAGTAGCACGAGACGGCACCACGCTGCGCGATCGCCGCCCTCGCGGCATCCTCTATCTCGAGAAGGTTGACGCCGACGGCCACCATCTTCGACAACGTGGCTAGAGTGTCTCGCACGAAGGCGCCCGCCGGGCGCATCTGCTCGATCTCGGCGGGAGTATGGATGAAGATCATGACCGGTATAATAATACCGGTCATTGACGTGGAGGGAACACCGACATGATGGTTCGCGCACCCCTCACCCCTGAGCAACTCGCCGCGGGGCGCCGGCTCGGCCAGGCGCTGCGGCTCGCCCGCGGCTCCCGATCGCTGACCGACGTCGCCGGCCAGGCCGGAATCTCGCCCGAGACGCTGCGCAAGATCGAGACCGGCCGGATGCCGAGCCCGGCATTCGGGGTCGTCGCGGCACTCGGGGACGCACTCGGACTGTCGCTCGACGAGCTGGCCGACGAATGGGCCGGCGCAGCATCCCGAGGCGCGCGCAGCGCCTGAGCGCCCACCCGAGAGCTTCAGGCCTCGCGCTCGTCCCACTCGCGCCGCAGGTATCGGGGCGCCTGAACGCGCCACGCTTCGGTCACCAGCTCGACCAGATGGTCGTCGTCGATTCCGGCCATCCGGAACGCGACCTTCGGCTCGCCCCAGCGCGTCGTGGCGCCCAAGAACACGTCTGGCGCCATCTCGCGAAGGGCAACCGCGTCGATACTGTCGGCGACCTTGACGCCGACGACGAGTTCGCGCGCGATGATCGCGCGCATGTCTTCGGGGATGCTGGGCCACGGGTGGCATTCCCACGCGAAGAGCTTGCCGCGCACGAACCACGCGGCCCCTCCCGTCGTCGCACGCTCCTCGGCGCCGGGCAGCCCCGACGTCACGCGCCGCAGGTCGTCAAGGGTGGCCACACCTCGAGGGTATGGGCCACCCCTGACACCCGCGGAGCGCGAACTTCACCCCCGGCGCGAACTTCGCCCGCCCCGCCCGAGTCTCCCCGCAGGGCGCGAACCCCCTGTCAGGCCCGCTCCACCGGCAGCCACAGCTCGGTGGTCGCCGTGCTGAAGTCGTCCGAGCGATCGAGAATCGCCACCACCGACGGACCGGGGCGAAGCCGCCACGGGTTCGACGGGAACCAGTCCGCCGCCGTGGCCGCGTACGTCGACTGCAGAGCCTCGGGGTACGGGCCCTCGGTGCGGAACACCGCCCACGCCCCGGCCGGCACGTCGATCCTGTCGAGCTCGTCGGGCACCTCGGTGCCCTCGGCGACGGCAACGCCGTGGAGGTACGTCAGCTCGCTGCCGTCCGTGTAGTCGGGGTCGACATCGGCGCTCACCTGGAGCAGTCCCGCGGGTTCGGTGTTGCTCGCCTCTTTGAGTCGAGCGTGAGCGGATGCCGGCAGCCCGGTGATGTGCTCCTGGATGTGCGGATTGACCCCCTGGTGGATGAGGGGCACGCGGGTCGCATATCCGACCAGCGCGAACGCGGGTCGGTCGGTGATTCGAGTGTCCATGGTGGTGTTCCCTTCGACGGTCAGGCGGAACCTGAGTTGCGGTTGTGTGCGAAGGGGACCGCCGTTGCGACGCACGTCGCCAGGACTCACGCCGTGCACGGCTCGGAATGCCCGGTTGAACGCCTCTGTGGAGCCGTAGCCGTAGCGGACGGCGATGCCCAGCAGATCTTCATCGCCGAGCACGTCGGCCGCCGCGACAGCCATGCGGCGCCGCCGCACGTACTCCGACAGCGGCATACCGGCCAGCGACGAGAACATCCGGCGCAGGTGGTACTCCGTGGTGCCGAGACCGCTCGCGATGCCGGCGATGTCGATCTCATCGGTGAGCTGGCGCTCGATGATCTCGACGAGTCGGTTGAGAGCTGCGATCACGGCGTCCCCTTTCTGCATCAAGCCTCGTCATCGACGCGACCGCGCACCCGACAATCCCGGTCCGATTCAGTCGCCCTGCCCCGGCTGGGATTCGAGCAGGCGGATCTGCCCGCGGAGGAACGGCAGCACCGGCGCCCGGTACACCAGCGCGGGCGCGTGCTCGGGCTCGAGCGCGAACTCGGCCTGACCGAAGCGCCACATGCGGTTGAAGAGGAAGACCCCGAGCACCACGGTCTGGTCCGCCGGGACCTGCCACGTTCCGAGGCCCCATTGCACCGGCTGGCCGCGCCCGCCGATGACGAGCGTGGGCCTCACCCCGCCGTAGAGCGCGAACCGCGGCTTGTGCATCGTGAGGTCGATCCGGCGCGTGGTCGTGTCGCTCGGTGTCACTCGGAGTCTCCCAGCTCGGCGGGGTGTGTCAGTCGCCACCAAGCGGTGGGGGGCTTGATGCTGCCTTCGATTTCGAGATCGGATGCTGCGGCATCCGGCCCCGCAGACCAGATGAGGCCTCCCGCCACTTGGCCGTCTTCGTATGCTTCCGGTGCGGTGGTGGCCATCGTCACCGTGATCGGCGTGTCGGACCACGTGAAGACCGAGGCGCTGTCGCCCACGACGAGACGCGCGCTGGAGCCCCACGGGGTGGAGTAGGTCCCGACGACCTGCCCGGCCTCCGCGAGCGGCACGGAGCGGAATCCCTGACGGATGCTGCTGAGCAGAGCCGCGACGCTGCTGTTGACGGACTGACGCGACCACCCGCCGAGCATCACGCCGGTCACGCTCAGTGGCTCGGTGAGGCCTACGTCGAGCGATGCGGTGTACAGCAGGCTGTAGGTCCCTTCGCCGAGGTTGCCGGTCTTCAGCCCGGTGATCCCCTCGGTGCCGAGCAGATCATTGGTGTTCGACATGACGCCGAGCCCCGGTACCGAGACGGACGACGATCCGAGGATCTGCACGAGGACCGGGTTCGCCGCCGCGAGCTTGGCGATCGCAAGAAGGTCGCCGAGCGTGCTGGTGTTGCGAGGGTTGATGCCGGTGGGCTCGACGATGGTGGTGGACGTGAGGCCGTGGGCCGCGAGCCACCCACGCGTCGCGTTCAAGAAGGCCCACTCCGACCCGAACGCCCACGTCGCCACGGCCTCGGCGTAGTTGCTGGCGGACGGCACCAGCATCGTCGCGAGCGCGTCGTACTGCGACATCGAGCTGCCGGTGGGCATCGCGGCGATCGTCGCACCCAGAACGTAGTACTCGTCGTAGAGGTCGTGATCGGCCTTGTCGAAGGTGATCGTGGGTCCCGGCTCACCCGGGGCGAGAGGCTTGGCGTCGAGCACGACGAGGGCGGTGATCAGCTTGCTGATGCTGGCGATCGGACGAGCCTCGTCCGTGCCGCTGGTCAGCCATACTCCGCTCGCTCCGGCGCCGAGATACTCGTCCGCCCCGGCGACGCTGATCGCCGAGATGCCTTCGGCCGGGAGAGCGACGTTCGCAGCTGAGGGAACCGGCGCCGCAGGGGTTTGAGACGACAGCACCGGCGCACTCAGAGGCGCCGACAGCGCCCAGCCGACGTAGCCGCCCGACACCGCGAGGATGACGGCGAGCACGATCGCCGTGACGAGCAGACCACGGCGCCGCCGGCGTCGACGGCGCGCCGCATCGACCTGCGCGCGGCCCACCGGGAACTCCTCCTCGTGCCGCAGGAGCTCCGCGAATTCGGACAGCTCATCCGGCGTCTGGTGATGCGTCGTCATGGCGGGCCCCGTCGCTGATGTGGATCCATCATGCATCACCGCGGGTTGCCCGCGCGTTGGCCGCGACCGCGGAGTCAGCCGCCCGCAGCCGGAGGAGTGCGCTTGGATTCGGCGAGCTCGTCCACGTACAGACCGCTTTCGTCGATCGTGCCGTTGCGGTACGCCTGCCGCCCGACCATGTGCGCCGACAGCGGCGCGGTCGCGAGCTGGATCAGCACCACCGGAACGAGGAAGGCGACGACCGGCCACGACCGCAGCGAGAGCGCGACGGCCAGGCAGATGAGGATCAACCCCAGAACCTGAGGCTTGGTGGCTGCGTGGAGGCGCGCCGGCACATCGCGAAAACGCAGAAGTCCGATCGCCGCGGTCAGACACAGCAGCGCGCCGAGGAGGATCAGGATCAGCGCGGCGAGGTCGAGGGCTTGTTCGAGGTTCATCGGTCGACGTTGTCCCTTCGCGCCACGAATCGAGCGATCGAGATGGAGCCGAAGACGCCCACGGCCGCGATGATCAGCAGCGCCGGCAGGCTGCGGGTGTGCTGGTTGATCGCCATCTCGGCGCCGAGCACGCACATCACCTCGGTGAGGAGGACGTCGGATGCCACGGCCCGGTCGAGGATCGAGGGGCCGACGACGACACGCCACAGGGTCAGGAGGGCGGCCACCGTGAAGACGACGTAGATGACGATCAGCAGGACGTTCACTCGGCACCTCCGGCGATGCGGGCCGCGCGGTCGGCCTCACGGCGTGCGGAAGCCGCTGCCTTCACGGCCTGCAACTGGTCACGGGAACCCACCGCGCGCACGATGCGCGCCTCCCACTCGCGGATGTACTCGCGATGCTCCTCGACATCCTCATCACTGTGCACGCCGATCACGTGCAGGTAGAGGATCCGCCGGTCGCGGTCCGTCTCGAGGATGATCGAGCCGGGGATCAGGGATGCCGTCACCGCGGTGTGCGTCATGATCAGGTCGTCGTCCGTTGCGAGCGGCACCGCGATCATGGCCGATCCCGGCTGACGGCGCAGGTCCAGAGTCTGCCAGGCGACGATCAGCGAGCCTCGTACGAGTGCGACGAAGAACTGCACCACGAAGACGAGACCCCACCACGGGTTGAGGCGGCCGGAGAGCTCGGCCGGGGGCAGGCGGAAGATCCGCGTCACCACCACCGCTGCGACGAGGCCGGTGAGGAAGGCGAGCCAGGTCCACTGCCCCCACAGCAGCATCCATAGAACGATGAGCCAGGCGAAGAACGGCAGCTGCCGCCAAGCCCGCGCGAACAGACCCCGCTTGCTCGCAAGGCGCGGGGTTTCAGCATCCGTCACTCGCGTCATGGCTCGACCCCGTTCTCGGGCTCGCCGCTGCTGTCTTCGCGCTCCTGCTCGAGCTGTACGAGGGTCATCGGCTGCAGCAGTGCGCCACCGATGCGCGTGCACACGTCGTACAGCGGTCCGGCGAAGATCGTCAGCGCGACGGTGACGGCCACCATGCCTGCGGTGGACGCGGTCATGATCTTCGGGATGACCCGGCGCTCCGTCTCGAGTGCTGCGCCCTGCGAGGCGCCCAGATAAGAGATGCGCGCCTCGGTCTCGGCGGAGTCATCCTCTTCCCGCCAGAACGACAGGTTCCACGCACGCATGAGCGCGTACAGCGTGAGCAGGCTCGTGACGATGCCGGCAACCATCAGCACGATCATGAGGGGGGTTCCCACCTCGGCCGCGGCGTCGAAGAGGGCGAACTTTCCTATGAAGCCCGAGAACGGCGGCAATCCGCCGAGGTTGATCGCGGGGATGAAGTACAGCACGGCGATCACCGGCGCCGCCTTCATCAGCCCCTTGACGCGCAGGATCGAGGTGCTGCCGGCGCGGCGCTCGACGAGCCCGACGGCGAGGAAGAGCGTCGTCTGCACCACGATGTGGTGGACCATGTAATAGATCGTCGCGCCGATCGCGGCGGGCGTCGCGATCGCGAGGCCGAAGATCATGTAGCCGATATGGCTGACGAGCGTGAACGACAGGATGCGTTTGAGTTCGGCCTGCGCGACGGCGCCCAGCACGCCGACGATCATGGTCGCCAGCGCCACCCACAGCAGCAGCTGGTTGACATCGTTGTCGAGGAAGAGCTGCGTCTCGGTGCGGATGATCGCGTAGACGCCGACCTTGGTCAGCAGACCCGCGAACACCGCCGTGACCGGTGCCGGCGCGGTCGGGTACGAGTCTGGAAGCCAGAACGACAGCGGGAAGACCGCAGCCTTGATGCCGAAGGCCACCAGGAGCATGAGATGCAGCACGAGCTGCGTCTCTTGCGGCAGACTGCTCATGCGCTCGGCGATCTGCACCATGTTGACGGTTCCGAGCGCGCCGTAGATCATCGCGATCGCGGACAGGAACAGGATCGACGACACCAGCGACACGACGATGTACACCACGCCGGTGCGGATGCGGGACTCGGTGGAACCGAGCGTGATGAGCACGTACGACGCGACCAGCAGGATCTCGAATCCGACGTAGAGGTTGAACAGGTCGCCTGCGATGAAGGCGTTGAAGATCCCGGCGGCCAGGATCAGGTACGACGGATGGAAGATCGAGACGGGCGTCTCGTCGTCGCCGTCGGCGGCGCCCTGCCCCACCGAGAAGAGCAGCACGGCGAGCAGCACGATGCTCGAGACCATCACCAGCAGTGCCGCGAGCCGGTCGACGTAGAGCACGATGCCGAACGGGATCGGCCAGCCGCCGACCGACACGGCGATGGCCTGATCGCCGACGTCGACGACGAACAGCAGGACTGCCGCGATCGCGCACACCAGTGTGAGGGTGACGACCGACACCACGACCTGCGTGTGCCGGTGGCGGCCGGCGATGAGGGCGATCGCGGCGCCGAGGAGCGGCAGCGTCACGAGCAGCGGGACGAGGGCGGGAGCGAATTCGATCACGAGTCTTCACCTCCGTCGCGGCCACCGGTCTCGCGGGGCGGGGTGGCACGATCGACCGGCGCGTCGTCGCGAAGGCCGGCGAAGTCACGGCTGCCGATGATCCGGATCGGGGCGGTCTCGGTGCCGACGAAGTCCGTGGGGGTGTCGTCGTCGGTGTGTTCGATCTCGGTCTCGTCGTCCATGGCCTCTTCGACGTCGGCGGTGCCTTCGCGCACGGCGCGGTCGGCCTCGTCGTCCACGACGGTGTCGGCCTGTCCGAGCTGCCAGGAGCGGTAGATGAGAGCCAGCAGGAAGGCCGAGACGGCGAAGGTGATGACGATGGCGGTGAGCGTGAGTGCCTGGGGCAGCGGATCCGACATCTCGTCGGGCGTTGCCGCGGTGCCGAAGAACGGCGCGACGCCGGGCCGGCCCATCACGATCAGCAGGAGCAGGTTCGCGGCGTTGCCCAGGAGCAGGAAGCCGATCAGCACGCGTGTGAGGCTGCGTTCGAGCATCGCGTACACGCCGCACGCGAAGAGCACTGCCATCACGACGATGAGCACCAGAGAGACGTTCACGAGACACCCACCTCGCCCGGGCGACCCTGGCGCGCTTCGTGCGCCTGACGGTCGACTTCGGCCCCGAGGCTGCGCAGGACGTCGAACACGAGCCCGATGACGACGAGGTACACCCCGACGTCGAAGAGGGTCGAAGTGACGAACTCGACGTGGCCGATGATCGGAAGCTCGGTCTCGAAGAAGGTGCTGGTCAGGGGCGGCGCGCCGAAGAAGAGCGGGACGATCGCGCACGCGACGGCGATCGTCATGCCCGCGCCCAGGAGGCGCCCAGCGTCGGTCGGTGCAGCCGCGCCCAGTTCGTACCGACCACCCGCGACGTAGCGCATCACCAGGGCCATGCCCGCGACCAGGCCGCCGGCGAATCCCCCACCGGGAAGGTTGTGGCCGGCGAACAGCAGATACAGCGACACGATGATGATCGTGTGGAAGAGGATGCGCACGATCACCTCCAGGATGATCGAGCGATTCTCGGGTCGCACGCGCTGTCCGCCGACGAGCCAGGCCATACGCCCGCTGCCACGCTCGTTCGCGCCCTGCTGCAGCCCATCCGAGGTCTCGACGAGTGGCCGGCGGCTGCGGGTCGCTCCCGACGGGAGCGGAGAGAAACGTGAGAGCGTGTCGGCGCGGTGGGTGACGAAGACCAGGGATGCCACGCCCGTCGCGGCCAGGATCAGCACCGACAGCTCGCCCATGGTGTCCCAGCCGCGCAGGTCGACCAGCGCCACGTTGACGACGTTCCTGCCGTGCCCGAGTTCGTACGCGAGCTCGGGGAACGCATCCGAGATCGGCTCCTCGACACGTGCCGAGGTCGCCACGATCGCGACGAAGGCCATGGTGACGCCGACCGCCGCGCCCAGCACGCCGCGCGCCACCGGCCACACCGACGCGTTGTGCTCGCCGAGACGCGACGGGATGCGGCGCAGCACGAGCGCGAACGCCACGAGCGTCACGGTCTCGACGAGAACCTGGGTGACCGCCAGGTCGGGCGCGCCGCTCGTGGCGAACAGCAGCACCATGCCGAGGCCCGTGACCGACACGAGCACCACTCCCGTGTAGCGCTTGCGCGCGCGCACTGCCACCAGCCCCGCGGCGATCATGATCGGCGCGACCACGAGCTGCATCGGCGTCTGGAACGCGTCCAGCTGCGCACGCAGCTCTTGACTGGCCAGCAGCGCCGTCGCCTCGGCCGCCACGAAGACGACGAAGATCGTGCCGACATATACCGGCAGAGAGCCGCGCTGGGTGAAGCTCGTCGTCACGACCGAGAGGCGCGCGACGCCGCGCAGAGCGGCGTTGTAGACGTCGGCCGCGGTGAAGGGCAGCAGCCGCTTCACCGGGCGCCACGCCCGGCTCACCCAGAACACCACCACGCCGACGAGGATCGTGGCGAGCGAGATCCACAGCGCCGGCTCGAGGCCGTGCCACAGCGCGAGGTGGGCGGGATGCTCCGGAGCGGCCACGCCGGGTGTGGACAGCGGTGCTTGCTCGGCGTACGGAGCGAAGACCTTGTCGAGCCACGGCGCGAAGAACCCGGCGACGAGCGTGAGCCCCGAGAGCACCACCGGTGCAGCGAGGAACCCGATGGGCGGGTCGGGCCATTCCGTTTGCGGCATACGCTCGCCCGCGGCATCCCGCTTCGTCCAGAAGGCGCCCCAGACGAACCGGATGCCGTAAGCAGCGGTCAGGACGGAACCCAGAGCGATGCCCGCCAGCGCGACGATTCCCCACACCGCTCCGCCGGCCGCTTCGTGCAGCAGCGCCGCCAGCACGCCCTCCTTGGCGACGAAGCCGATCGTGGGAATGATGCCGACCATCGAGGCGATGGCGATGATCGAGAACGTCGCCATGACCGGTGCCTGCCGGCCGACACCGGACAACTCTGTGAGATCGCGTGTCGAGAGCTGACGGTCGATGACGCCGACGACGAGGAACAGCGCCGACTTGAACAGCGCGTGACTGAGCAGCAGCGCGAGTCCCGCGAGCGCGACATCTGCCGTGCCGTACCCGAGCACGACGGTCAGCATGCCGAGCTGGCTGACAGTTCCGAACGCGAGGACGCGCTTGAGGTCGGTCTCGCGCAGTGCCTGGAGTCCGCCGAGAAGCATGGTGAAGACGCCCAGGCCGATCACGATCGGCCGCCACGTCGGCGCGATCGCGAAGACCGGTGCGAGCCGAGCGATGAGGTAGATGCCGGCCTTCACCATCGCCGCCGCGTGCAAGTACGCGCTCACCGGCGTGGGGGCGGCCATCGCGCCCGGAAGCCAGAAGTGGAACGGGAAGATCGCCGACTTGCTGAGCGCACCCACGAGGATCAGCACGAGCGCCGCGTCGACGACGGGGCCGGTGGGTGCTTCGGCGAGGATGGTCGAGATGCTGGACGTGCCGGCATCGACGACGAGAAGCACGACGCCGATGAGCATCACGAGCCCGCCGAGCGTCGTCACCAGAAGGGCCTGCAGGGCCGCTCGTCGGCTCGCCGCGCGCTTGTTGTAGTAGCCGATGAGCAGGTACGACAGCACGCTCGTGACTTCCCAGAACATCACGAGCACGACGAGGTCGTCGGTGAGCACGAGTCCGTACATCGCGCCGGCGAAGGCGAGCAGCACCGCGGCGAACTGGCCGAGGTTCTCGGACTTGCCGCGGAAGTACCAGCGGCAGTAGATCATCACGAGAGCGCCGACACCGGTGACCACGAGCGTCATGAGCCACGACAGCGTGTCCATGCGCATCGAGAGGTCGATGCCGAGGGGTGGAATCCAGGCGTATGACTCGAACGGAATGTCGCCGGCCATCACCCGGGGTGTGAACACGGCGGCCTGAACGAACCCCGCGACGGGGAGGATCGCTGCGACGTAGAACGCGCGTGCGCCGATGTGCGAGACCAGCCACGGCAGCAGGAGCGGGACGACCGCGAACGCGCCGAGCACGAGGAGCATCCGGGCCTCCTCGTGGTCGTCGGCCGGGGGCTTCACGCGCGCGGCTCGGGCGATCGGGGTGTCGAAGCCAGTCTACCCGCGCAGCGCGCCCGTCCCTCTCCCGCCGCCCTCCCGCCCTCCCTCCCTCCCTCCCTCCCTTCCTCCCTCCCTCTCGCCGACCATGTCCCTTTCTCGCCGACCATGTGGGTTTGTCGCCGAGCATGTCCCCTTCACACCGACCATGTGGGGCATGGTCGGTGCAGAACCCACATGCTCGGCGCAGGAGCGACATGGTCGGGAGGGAGAGGGGGAGAGGGGGAGAGGGGGAGAGGGGAACAAGGGGGAGAGGGGGATGAGGGAGCGTGGGAGAGTGAGGCGTGGGTGTTCGACAGGCTCGGGGACGGCGCGGTGTCGCGATGCCCCGATGGGCGGAGGAATTGCTGGGGCTGGCCGCGGCGGTTGCGACCTCGGTCGGAGTCGTTGCGATGGTGGCGGCATCCGCACGCTCGGAGCTGATGTTCCGCGACGGGGACTCGCTCGTGACGACCCTCGTCGTGCAATCCGTCGCCGCCGGGCAGCCGCAGGACTGGGCCATGTCGACCGTGCTCTTCCTGCCGGAGACTGCCGTGCTCGGCATGCTGACTCTCTTCGGCCTCGGGGTGAACGGCACGCTCGCCCTCGCGGGCATCGTCAACCTCGTCGCCTTCTACGGCGCCCTCCGCGTCGTCGCCGGTTCGACGGCGCGGGTGCGCGCGCCCATCGCGGGAGCGCTCCTGGCCTTCGCGACGTTCGGGCTCATCGCCGTCAGCGAGACCTCTCCCTCTCGGGATGCGCTCGAGCTCGCGTCTCTGCTGACCCTGACGACGTACTACAGCGCGACGGTGATCGGCGTCGTGCTCGCCGTGGGCCTCGCTCGCCGGGCGCTGGACCGGCGGCATCGGCGCAACGTCGGCTCAGGGGGCAGTTCCCGCCGGTACTCCGCAACGGATGCCGCCGCAGCCGACCCTCGAACGACCGACCCCGACGCCTCGGGCGCCGTGCCGTGGACGCCGGTGGCTGTGCTGGGTGTCGTGGCCGCGGCATCCGTCGTCACGAATCCGCTGTTCGCGGCGTGGGCGACCGTCCCTCTCGGGCTCGTGCTCGTGGTGACGTGGGCACTGACGCGCAGCGGCACCGCGCTGTGGCTGGCAGGCGCGCTCATCGCGGGAACGGCCACGGGCTTCGTGGGACGGATGCCGCTGGCCCCGCTCATCGCCAACACCGGAGCCGGCTACGCCGATCCGTCGCGATGGGCGGAGTCGCTCGGCTACTACGGCACCCTGCTGGCCGAGCGGTGGAGCGCGCCGTGGGGAGCGGCATCCGCCCTCGTACTGCTCGCACTGTGGGCGTGGTGCGTCGCAGCGACCGCGGTACTCGCCCGCCGAGGTGACCTGGGCGCTGCGGTCGTGACCGCGTACGGCTGGGTGCTGCCGCTGCTCGTCGTGGTGGGCGCGATCGCGCTCGGCACCAACGCCGCGCGATACCTGCAGCCGGCGGCCTTCGCGCCGCTGCTCGGACTGATCGTCGTGCCGGGGTTGCTCTCGGCCCGCACGCGTGTCGCGGCGAGCACGAACCCGAGCCGTCGCTCAGCCGTCGCTGTCGGCTTCGCCGGCGCGGGCGCCGTCGTGCTGTTGATCCTCGCCGGGGCGGTCGGCGTCCCCCGGATCGTCACCGCGGTGACGGCGCCCGACGCCGACCTCGACTGCGTGGTCGAGTGGGTCGAGCGGTCGGGACGCACCGGCGCCGGCCAGTTCTGGACGGTGCGCTTGCCGAAGGCGCATCTGGCCGACCCGCGCGCGCTCGTGCAGGTCGACCACCAGCTGCGCGGCTACGCGTGGCTGGTCAACCGCGACGACTTCGCGGTGGGAGAAGTGTCGTTCCTGGTGCTGGATGCTCAGTCCCCCGCTTTCGATCTGCCCGAAGGCGCGTCGGTCGATGACGCCCGGCACGTCTCGTGCGGCCGATACACGATCGCCGACTTCGGCGACGAAGCGCTGCCCCTGGGCCCGCAGCGTTCCTGACCCAGGGGCAGGGCCCTATCGGCGGCGGTACCGCAGAACCGCGCATCCGTTGCTGAAGGTCAGCGCTTCTTCAAGCGCGAACTGCACCGGGGCGAAGTCCGCGGCGAACGCCGGCAGCCCGCTGCCGGCGACCACGGGGTACTTCTTGACGATGAGGCGGTCGATCTCGGGCAGGAGTTCACCCGCCAGCCGTCCTCCGCCGGCGAGATAGATCCCCAGCCCTTCCTGGGCCTTCAGCTCACGGATGTAGCCGCGCGGGTCATCGCGCACGAGTTCCACCGCCGAGTCGGGCGAAGCATCCATCGATCGGCTGACCACGATTTGCCGCAGGTGCGCGTACGGGCTCGTGATGCCGATCTCGAGCGCCGGATCGTACGTGCGGCGGCCCATCACGACGGTGTCGAATCCGCGATTCTGCACGTCGTCGATGCCGATCGCCTGCCGCACGTGCGTCGGCAGCACCTCGGGATAGGCGTCGTTCATATGCGCGCTGTGGTCTTCTGCGAGCGGGTAGAAGTCGACCTCGTCGTGGGGACCCGCGATGAACCCATCGAGGGTCATGCCGATGTAGTACGTCAGCTCACGCATGGTGGCTCCTTCCTGGCGACCGGCGGTCGCACTCCCGCAGACTAACCACTACATGTGGAGTACTGCAAGTGCAGTGGTTGTGTGCGACACTGGGGCGATGGTCGCCAACCCGCAACGCCGCCGCCAGCTGCTCGACGCAGGCATCGACGTGCTGGCACGTCAAGGTGCCCGGGGGCTGACCTTCCGCGCAGTCGACGAGGCCGCCGGAGTCCCACAGGGGACGACGTCGAACTACTTCGCCAACCGGGAGGAGCTGCTCCGCGAACTCGGAGGCTACGTCTTCGAGCGACTCACGCCCGATCCCGTCCCCGAGTTCGGTGCCCCGACTCGCGCCCGGGAGGTTCAGCTCATGAAGGAGCTGCTCGGCCGCGCGCGCGCCGACCGCGAGGGTTTTCTGGCGCTCTACGAGCTTCGGCTCGAGGCGGTACGGCGTCCGGACCTCGCGGACGCGATCGTGGACCGGTATGCCGCGAACCTCGACGAGATCTCAGCCGGACACGTCGAAGGCGGCTTCCCTGGCGATCGGCGAACGGCCCTGCTGCTCTACCTCGGCATGAGCGGCCTGATCCTGGAGTACCTCACCCTGCCGGGGCTGCTGCCCGGCGACGAGAACGGCATCGACCAGTTGGTCGAAGACCTCGTCACGGCCGTCGTTCCCCCGGAGTAGGTCGCGCGGGCGGCTGCGCCGCGGCTCAGCCGGCCGGAGCCGGAGCCGTGGTGTTGCCCTCGTGGAAGGTGCACGTGAAGTTGATCGAGGCCGCCACGCCGCCGTCGAGCATCGCGGCCACGGCCTCTCCCGCGGCGCGCCCCTTGTCGGCGGCCGGCTGCACCAGGGTGGTGAGTTCGTAGGGCGCCAGCCCGTCGACGACGATCCCGTCGAACCCCGTGACGCTGACGTCCTCGGGAACGCGGAGCCCCGCTTCCTCGGCGGCGCGGATCACCCCGGCGGCCAGCAGATCGGACTGCGCCATCACGGCGGTGGGCCGACGCGCCGGGCCGGCGAAGATCTCGCGACCGGCCAGGAGGCCCTCGTCGATGAAGCTGCCCGCCGCGGCGTAGGCCGGGGCATCCGGGAACACGTCCAACGCCCCCGCGAGGCGCTCGCGCGTGACGTCGATCGTTATGGCCGTGCCGTCGCCGAGCCAGCCCCGTTCCCACCCGGCTCTGGCGGGGAGCGCAACGATGGCGACGTCGCGGTGTCCGAGGGTGCGCAGGTGGCTGGCCGCGTGCCGCTGAGCCTCTCGGTTGTCGAGGCCGATCCGTGGGACGTCGTGGCCGGCATCCCCTTCGATGACGACCACCGGGATGCCACGTGCCCGCACCGCGTCGAGGGATTCGCGCAGAAGGCCACTGCAGCCGACGAGCACGGCCGCGTCGAGCGGGGCGGTGGTCAGCGACGGTCCCGATCCCGCGGGCTCGTGATCGCGCAGCAGCAGCAGGCCCGCTCCGAGCGGGGCGACGGCGTCGGCGAGGCCGTCCATCATGAGCGTCTTGACCGGATCGAGGAACGCCGTGCGCAGGTGCTCCTCGAAGACCACGCCCACGATGCCGGAGCGTCCGCGGCGCAGCGACGCCGCGCGGGGGTCCGGTCCGGTATAGCCGAGTGCGGCGGCCGCGTCGCGCACCCGGCGCCGGGTGGCATCCGACACGGGCGTCTTGCCGCTGAACACGACGGACGCCGTCGAGGGCGAGACCCCTGCCTCGCGGGCGACATCCGAGATCGTGGCGCGGCGCGTGCTCATGACGAGTCGATCGTAACCCGTCCGGTGCGCCGCGTGTCGAATCGATTCGGTACTCTGTCCGGATGGAACTCGTCCTGACCCGCTCCCAGTACGTCCGCTGGCGCACAGCGGTCTTCGCCATCTTCCTGGCGAGCGGCCTGAGCATCGCCACCTGGGCATCGCGGGTTCCCGCCATCAAGGTCACGCTCGACGTCGACAACATCCAGATCGGGCTCATGCTCCTGGGGGCCGGAATCGCCTCCATCGTCGGGCTCTCGCTGTCGAGCGTGGTGCTCGCGCGATTCGGCGCTCGAAAAGGGATGCTCGTGGCCATGCTCGTCTTCGCCGCGGGCGTCGCGATCATCGGCGTCGGCACCGACGTCCTGCAGTCCTTCGTCGTGGTCGTGGCAGGGCTCGTGCTGTTCGGCCTCGGCAACGGCGCGGTCGACGTCATGATGAACGTCGAGGGCGCGGCGATCGAGAAGCAGTCGAGCAAGACGATCCTTCCGCTGTTCCACGGGTTCTTCAGCTTCGGCACCGTGATCGGCGCCGGCATCGGCGCCGCTGCGGCCGGCTGGCACATCAACGTGCTCGTGCACACGGCCGTCATGGCGGTCGTTATCGTCGGCATCGCGTTCGCGACGTACGCCAACGTCCCCGAGACGGAGATCACCGGAGACACCGTCCCCACGCCCCCTCCAGGCGCCGCTGGCGCGTCGCCCGGAGCCTCCGGGCGCGTGGGCCCCGCCGCGGCCGACAAGGCGCACTGGCGCGAGCGTCTTCACACCTCGCTGTCTGCCTGGCGTGAGCCGCGCACCTACGCCCTGGGCGTGATCATGCTCGGCATGGCCTTCGCCGAGGGTGGCGCGAACGACTGGCTGGCGCTCGGCATGGTCGAGGGGCACGGCGCGACGCCCGCCATCGGTGCGCTCGGGCTGACGGTGTTCTCGGTCTCGATGACGGTGGTGCGGGTCTTCGGCGGACCGCTCGTCGATCGCTTCGGGCGCGTGAACACGCTGCGCGCGCTGTCGGTGCTCGCCGCGGGCGGTCTGCTGCTGTTCATCCTCGCGCCGAGCATCCCGCTCGTGTTCGTCGGAGCGGCGCTGTGGGGCGCGGGCGTGTCGCTCGGCTTCCCGCTCGGCATGTCGGCCGCCGCGGACGATCCGGCCAAGGCCGCCGCGCGCGTCAGCGCGGCCGCGACGATCGGGTACATCTCGTTCCTGTGCGGACCGCCCATCCTCGGATTCATCAGCGAGCAGATCGGACTGTTGAACACCCTGTACATCCTGGTCGCGCTGGCCGTGGCATCCGGTCTCGCCTCTTCGGCGGCCAAGCCGATCGCCGGCTCGACCGTGGGGGCAGGCCACACCCACCACTGAGCCGGCTCGTTCGTCGCGTCTATTCGATCGTCGAGGGTGTCGCGTCGTCGAGCACCGACCGGGCGAGGAGCGTGGCTCCGGCCACGGCCGCGGGCATGGTGACCACGGCACCCAGTGGCACGAGGAAGCACAGCTGCGTCGCAACGCCGAATCCCAGCATCCGTCCCCGATGCCTGCGCATCAGGGCCCGCCGCGTGGGACGCGTCATGCCGCGCGCCGTGAGCGCCCGCGCGCTGAGCTCGTCCGCGATCAGCCAGCCGGTGAGCAGCACACCGCACACCGTGCCCAGCACGCTGCCGACCACGGGGATGAGACCGAGGAGCACCGCGAGCAGCGCGACGGCGACACCGCGACCGATGAGCGAGAGGGTGTCGCCGACGGAGCGCCAGAAACCGTAGTCGGCGTCGAGCTCGGCCCCGCCGAGGTCGGCTTCGACCGCCTTCCAGATGCGCTCGTAGAACGGCTCGCCGATGAGGAGCGTGAGCGCCGTGAACGAGATCGCGACGAGGACGAGCGCGGAGCCGAACACGGCTGTGCCGACGGCGATCCGGATGACGGTGGCCCACAGCCCCGGCCACGAATCGGCGAAGGGCGTGACCGCTTCGGTGATTCCCGGGAGGAAGATGCCCAGCGCGATCAGACCCGACAGCAGCAGCGCGGCGACGATCGCGGCGGGAAGCATGCCGAGCGCCATGACCCCCGGCCGCTGCCGCCAATAGCCGAATCCGCGGGCCAGCAAGCCCACACCCCGGGCGAACTCACGCATGCCCTCAGCGTACGGGCCGGGGGCGCCGGGCAGGGGCCGGGCCGGGGCCGGCGCGGGCCCGGCACGGCGCTCGAGGGTCGCGTTCTGCGGGGTCGGCACCGAGGTTCCCGCGTGTCGCGCCACCCGAACACCGGGCAGCGACCCGGCACGACGCTCGGGAGTCGCATTCTGCGGGGTCGGCGCCGAGGTTCCCGCGCGTCGCGCCACCCGAAACCCGAACACCGGGCAGCGACCTCGCACGGCGCTCGGGGGTCGCACCCTGCGGGATCGGCGCCGAGGTTCCCGCGCGTCGCGCCACCCGAACACCGGGAGGCGACCTGGCGTGGGAGGGACGCCGGGGATGCGACCGGCGGAGAGTCGAACGCCGTCAGGCGTCGCCCGCGGCGAGCGCGACGGCGTGGGAGCGGCTGCGGGCGCCGAGCTTGGCCAGCACGCTCGACACGTGCGTCTTGACGGTCGCGACCGAGATGCCGAGATCGGCGGCCAGCTCGCCGTTGGACCGGCCTGCCCGCATGCCTTCGAGCACCTCGCGCTCGCGCTCGGTCAGGTGATCCAGACCGTGTGTCGCGGGGCCGGCCACCGGCCCGTCGTCCCTCGCGATGAGCGCCAGCGCGCGCCGGGTCACACCGGGGTCGAGCACGCCCTGACCCGCAGCGACGCGTCGCACGGCGTCGACGAGGGTCGCGGCATCCGTCGTCTTCAACAGGAACCCGGCGGCGCCCGCACGCAGCGCGCCGTCGACGAGTTCGTCCTCGTCGAAGCTCGTCAGCACGAGCACCTCGGCCGAGCCGCTCGCGACGATCTCGCGGGTCGCGGCGATGCCGTCGACTCCCGGCATGCGCAGGTCCATCAGGACGACATCCGGATGCAGCGCCGCAGCGTTGCGGATCGCCACCGCGCCGTCGGCTGCTTCGCCGACGACCTCGAGCCCGTGCGTCTCGAGCATGATCCGCAGGCCCTCGCGGATCGCGGCGTGGTCGTCGGCGAGGAGCACTCGCACCGATCCATTCATGCCGGCGCCTCCCGTGGGATCTCGGCCTGCACCGACCAGCCGCCGGGCACGGGCCCCGCCTGCAAGCGACCCCCGAGCGCTCGCGCCCGCTCGGCGAGCAGCTCGAGACCCCAGCCGCTGCCCACCAGGGCAGGCCGCTCGAGCCGCGCGCCGCCGCGCGAGTCGACGCGCACGCGCACGTCGGAGTCGTCGGCCTCGAGGGCCACCGCGACGTCGGCGCCCGCCGCGTGCCGCAGGCAGTTGGCGAGAGACTCCTGCACGATGCGGGCAAGCGCCTGGTCGACCGGCGCGGGCACGTCGCCGGCGATCGCATCATCCAACGTCACGTGCAACCCGTGGCGGCGGGCGTCCTCGACGAGCGTCGGCAACGCGTCGCGGCGCAGCGGAGCCGCCGGCGCGTCGGCACCCGTACGCAGCACCGCGATCATCGACCGCAGCGCACGGTGCGCCTCGAGGCTCGAGTCGCGTACGGCGCGCAGCGCCGCGCGATCGGCCTCCGGCGAGGCGCTCGACGCCGACCGATCGGCCGAGCCGGGGGAGGCCAGCGCCGCCTCCGCCCGGATCGCCATCGCCGAGACATGCCCGGCGACGAGGTCGTGCAGCTCTCGCGCCATGTCTTCCCGCTCGTGCCGCACCGCCTCGGCGCGGTCGCGCTCGGCGAGGCGCTCGGCGTCGAGGGCGCGCTGGCGATGAAGCTCCACCAGTTCGTGCGCTTGGGCAACCGCCGTCGCGTACCAGTAGGCGGTGCCCAGGAGCGCACCGATCTGCAGGCCGATCACCACTGTGACCTGCAGGTCGCGCGACACGGCGAAGGCGGCCGCCGTCACCAGCGCCGTGGCCACGCCGACTCCGAGCAGAATGCGGCGCCGGCCCGCCGCAGACGAGGTACGAGTAGCCGCGTACACCAGGTCGAGTACGACGATGAAGGTGGTGATGCCGCCGACGGTGAGCAGGTCGGCGATGCACAGCGCGACGCCCACCGCGAGCGCGGCGAACGGCGCCCTCGCCCGCACGAGCGCAAGCGCCGAGGCCGGCAACGCGAAGATCAGCGACCACCACGGCGACACCGGCGCGGGCAGCAGCGAGAACATCGACCACAGCCCCACGAGCCCGACGGCGGCCGTGAGAACCGAGAGGGCCGCATACGCGAGCGCGTCGGCCGGACCGCGGTGCGCTCGCACCCACGTCCGGACGGCGGCGAACACGCCGGAGCTGGTTTCCACGACTTCATGCAACCACTCCGGTCGGGCCGCGGCATCCGTCGAAGGAACGAGGCACCGCGGCGACGCCTCCCTCCTCTTGCCGATGTGCGCGCGTCGCGCCCGCGTGAGGCTCGCACCATGGAACTGATCGCCGACGCCCCGCTCGCCCTCACGCTCGTCGTCCTCGCGCTGCTGGACGGCCTCAGCATCGGCACGCTGCTGATCCCGGTGTTCCTCCTGCTCGCGCCCGGCCGCGTGCGTTCCGGCCGCGTGCTGCTGTACCTGGTGACGATCGCCACGTTCTACCTCGCCGTCGGCATGCTGTTCACGCTGGGCCTGGTGAACCTCGTCGACGTCGCGCAGGGGTTCCTGTCGTCGCCCGCTGGGCAGGTCGCGCGTCTCGTGGCGGGCGCCGCGCTGCTGCTAACCGCGATCCTCATGGGCACAGGATCCAAGAAGAAGGCGGATGCCGTAGCCACAGCATCCGCCACGAGCCGGGGTGCGCAGGCGTCGGGCCTGTCGCCGTCGTGGGCGACGACGTCCCTCGCCGGTTCGCCCCCGATCACCCCGCCCGCGCCTCCGGCGTCGGCGCCCGAGACTCCGGCGCCTTCGCGAATCACGCGCTGGCGCGACCGGCTGCTGTCACCGCAGGCATCGGGAGGCGCGGTCATGGCGGTGGCGATCGCGGCGGGGCTCGTCGAGGTCGCGACGATGCTGCCCTACCTGGTGGCGATGGGGATGCTGGCCGAGGCGCCGCTCGCGATGCCGCTGCGCTTCGGCGCCCTCGCGGCCTACTGCGCCGTGATGATCCTGCCCGCGATCGTGCTGCTCGTGCTGCGCAGCGTCGCCGCCCCTCTCGTGGAGCGTCCGCTCGCGAAGCTCGCGGCCTGGATGGAGCGCACCGGTCGCGAGAACACCGCGTGGATCATCGGCATCGTCGGGTTCCTCATCGCCCGCGGCGCGGCGACCGAGCTCGGCCTGTTCGAGCGGCTCGACGGCCTGCTCGGGTAAGGCACAGCTCGGCCGCCCCAGCTGCGAAGATTCACGAGCCGGACGTGTCGCCCTTGCCTTCGAGCGATGCCTGGTAGAGCTCGGCGTAGGTGGGTGTGTCCCTGATCAGGCCATCGCAGAACGCGGCGACATCAGGACCGATGAGCTCCCGCACACCCTTGCCGTCGGCGACGCCCTGCTCGAAGAAGTCCACGATCTCGGACAACAGCAGGCCCTCGGTCAGATCCACCGGACCCACTTTGAAGAGATATCGCTGCAGCTCCTTGTAGACGATCTGATAGTCGGGCGGGAGCGCCTTGACGCGTGCGGTGTGAGCTCGCCACTGCTTCTTGCCCTCGATGATGTCGTGAATGCCCATGTCAGGCTCCCAGCCGGTCGAGTTTGCGTGCCACGTTGCGGTTGAGCTGTTCGCGCCAGCGGTCGCGGAATGTGCGAGCCTTGTCGCCGCCGGCGAGTGCGGCGCAGAAGCCCGGGATGTCGTCGCCAAGGACCTCTTCGACGCTCAGGCCGTCAGCCGCCGATTCCTCGAGCAGGCCCAGCACGCCGTCCATGATCGGTGTGAGGTTTCGGCCGGTGAAGTCGCCGTGCGGAAGGAGCTGGATAGCGATCTCGCCCCACGCCTCGCGGTAGTCGGGGGGCAGTGCTTCGGCCCGCGCCTCGAACGCCTTCCAGTCCTTGGTGAGGTCGCTGCCGGTGATCGTCTCCCAGAAATTCATCCTTCGTCCTCCTTGAGCTTGTCGATCCGTGTCGTGACGTAGTCCCACTTCGCCCAAAATGTGGCGAGTTCGGCCCGCCCCGCGTCATTGAGCGCATAGAACTTGCGCGGTGGGCCCACGCCGGAAGGCCGCTTCGTCACCTGGACGAAGCCGTTCCTCTCCAGCCGGAGCAGGATCGTGTAGACGGTGCCTTCGACGACGTCAGAGAACCCGAGCTCGTTCAGGCGGCGCGTGATGGCATATCCGTACGTCTCCTCAGTGCCGATGATCTGCAGCACACACCCTTCCAGCGTGCCCTTGAGCATCTCGGTCAGGTCTTCCATTGCGCCTCGCGTCCAGTACTCCGTAGCAATGAGTACCGGTATAAAGTAGCACAGAGTAGCCGCCCGGGTCATCAGCATCCATCGTCCTCCGCACGCCGTAGGCTCGTCGGGTGCGTCTCGTCATCGCCCGCTGCTCGGTGGACTACACCGGCCGGCTCAACGCCCACCTGCCCTTGGCGACCCGGCTGCTGGTGCACAAGGGCGACGGCAGCCTGCTGGTGCACTCCGACGGCGGCTCGTACAAGCCGCTCAACTGGATGAGCCCGCCGTGCCGGCTGGACGTCGAGATCCCGGATGCCGAGTCCGCGGCCGCGGGAGTGCTCGAGCACTGGCGGGTCACGCACGCGAAGTCAGGCGATGCTCTGCTCGTTCGCATCTATGAGGTGCTGCACGACTCGTCGCACGAGCTGGGGCTCGATCCCGGCCTGCAGAAGGACGGCGTCGAAGCAGACCTGCAGCGACTGCTCGCCGAGCAGGTCGACGTCCTCGGCGACGGGCTGACGCTCGTGCGCCGCGAGTATCCGACCGCGATCGGCCCCGTCGACCTGCTCCTGCGCGACCCCGCAGGCGGCACGATCGCCGTCGAGGTCAAGCGGCGCGGTGACATCGACGGCGTCGAGCAGCTCACCCGCTACCTCGAGCTGCTCGGCCGCGACCCGCACCTCGCGCCGGTGACCGGCGTCTTCGCGGCCCAGGAGATCAAGCCCCAGGCCAAGGTGCTCGCCTCGGACCGCGGCATCCGGTGCGTCACCCTCGACTACGAGGGCATGAAGGGCGTCGAATCCGGCGCCCCGCGCCTGTTCTGACGCACTGATGGTCAGGACCCCGACGCCGAATAGGCTGGGGGCATGCCGAGCCGATCCCCCTGGACCTGTGTGCTGTGGGACGTCGACGGCACCATCGTCGACGCGTCGGAAGGCATCCTGCGACGGCTGACCATCGCGCTCGAGCATTTCGGCAAGCCTGCGCCGACGCGGGCGGAGCTCGTGCACTGGATCGGACCGCCGATGTACGAGTCGTTCCAGGTGAACGTCGGCATGACTCCGGAACGAGCCTCTGAGGCGGTCGCGTTCTACCGAGGACTCAACAAATCCGAGGGGTATGAGGCCGGCGCCAAGCTGTTTCCCGGCATGGGCGAGCTGATCCGGGATGTCGCGGCCGCCGGCATCCCTCAGGCGACCGCCAGCTCGAAGCCCGAGGTGCAGGTCGTGGCTCTCATGGACTACTTCGACCTGTCGACCTCGCTCACCGCGATCGTCGGCGCCACGGCCGACGAGCGCACCCTGGCAGCCAAGTCCGACATCGTGGCCGAAGCGTTGCGCCGACTGCACGCCGCCGGCGTCGACACCAGCCGACCCGTGCTCGTGGGCGACCGCCACCATGACGTCGAGGGCGGCGCGGCCCAAGGCGTGCCGGTGATCTTCGTGCGGTGGGGTTTCAGCTGGCCCCACGAGTCCGAGGGCGCCCAGGCCGTCGTCGACGATGCCGCCCAGCTGCGCTCACTGCTGCTGTTCGACGGGGTGGCCCCCGGACCGGCGGAGGGGACGGATGCCTGAGCTCGCGGCCTCGATCCTGGGATGGCTGGTGCCACCCCTGGTCGCGGTGGTCGTCGTGGCGCTGGCCATCGCGGTGCTCATGTGGGCGCTGCGGCGTGCGCGACGATCGCCGCGCGCACGGACCGCCGCCGAGCAGCTGCGGCTGAAGGCGGGAGCGGCGCTGGTACGGCTGGATGACGCCGTCGGCGAGCTCGACCTCGAGGTGGGCCTGTCGGGAGCGATGTACGGGGGCGGCGCTCCGGCCTCGCTGCGGCGAGCGCGCCTCACCGCACAGCACGCGCGTGACGCCGCGTTCGAGGAGTACCGGGCGATCAGCGGCACGGGGATGCTGCCCGACGAGGTGCGCCGCGTGGCGCAGCGCATCGAACGCACCGCGACCGAGGCGCTGGCTCGCATCGCCTCGGCACGCGCCGAGCACGGCGCTTGGGTGCGCGCCAACGTGTCGGCCGCAGCCCAGGTCGAGTCGGCCGCCGCGCGGCTGGCACAACTGCGCGCGTCGATGGGTGATCCCGGCGCACTCGTCGCCGAACTGTCGGCCCGCTTCGACGAGACCGAGTGGCGGGAAGCCGCGCGGGCGGCGCACGCCGCGCGGACCGAGGTCGCCGAGGCCGGGCGTCTGATCGACTCCGCGACGGCACGAGCGGCCGATCCGTCGCTGAGCGCTCTTCCCGACCTCGCCGCGGCCGAGCGGTCGCTGCGACAGGCCGAGACCGACGCGCGCATCCTCGAAGAGACCCACCGGCTGATCTTCCAAGCAGCACAGGCCGTGCCCGACGAGATCGCGGCCGCCCGCGCCGCGCTGCGACAGGCGTCCGTCACGCGCGCGCACCTCGAGGCCGACGACGCCGAGCGCCTCGGCGTGGAGCTGCGGGCCATCGAAGGCGAACTGACGAAGATCGAGACGGATGCCACAC
Source organism: Microbacterium sp. HD4P20 (assembly GCF_019449275.2). GTDB lineage: Bacteria > Actinomycetota > Actinomycetes > Actinomycetales > Microbacteriaceae > Microbacterium. The sequence goes on along the minus strand of NZ_JAHZQZ020000022.1, from coordinate 223,729 downwards.
GCCGGCCCACCCGCGCGGTCGACGCGATCGCGCGCCTGCGCAGCCGCCTCGACCTCGCTCTCGGCGACGCCCGCACCGCGCAGCAGCGCCTGCGCGGTGCTCGCACGGCGTTGCCCGGAACCCTCGCCGCCGCACGCGGCGCGATCGCGCAGGCCGAGGCATCCGTCGCGCATGCCCGCGCCGGAGCGGACGCTCGATCGCGGCTGCTGTCGGCGCAGCGCGAACTCGCGCAGGCCCGCCAGGCCGAGGATCCGGTGGCCGCGCTGGACGCCGCGCGACGCGCCATGCGCGATGCCGAAGACGCCGCGGCGCTCGCCACGCCGCTCTGAGCCCGTCGCTAGGGTGAACGCATGAGCGACGACCCCACACGGACGCCGAATCCCGCAGTCGCCGTCGTGCGACGCATCCCCGCAACGCTCGTCATGGTGATGCTCATCCTCGCAGCCGGCGTCGCCTGGCAGGGACTGTGGCGTCCGTTCGAGGACTCCGCCCTGTACGACGTCGTCGCGTACGGCCTTCCCTCCCTGGGGGAGGGACGCTGGTGGACGCCGGTCACCGGGACCTTCTTCGTCAACCAGCCGTGGGTGTACGTCTTCACGATCACCGGCTTCTGGGGCATGGGCTACCTCGAGTACCGGCGCGGCTCACTCGTGGCCCTCGCCTATTACTGGATCGGGCAGCTCTTCGCGATCCTCGCCACCGCGCTGGTGCTGCTGCTGGCGTCGCAGCTGCCGTGGGAGTGGGCGCAGACGCAGGCCGCCGCGCTGGACGTCGGCGCGTCGGGCGGCACGATGGCCTGCATCGCCGCCGCCGTCGGACTGTTCATCGCGCCGTGGCGGACGCGGGCGTGGCTGGTGCTGCTGGCGTTCGTCTTCGTCGCGATGCTGTTCTGGGGCTCGCTCGCCGACCTCGAGCACCTGCTGGCCGTCCTGCTGGTGCTCTTCGTCGACCGGTCGCTGCGCATCCAGCGCACGACCGTGCGCGAGCAGCGCCTGATCGCGTTCGTATCGGTGATCGTGCTCGGAGTGATCCAGGTCGTCACGATCCTCGTACCCACCAACGGACCCTTCGGCGCGACCCAGCCGGCGTCCGGCGGATTCATCGACTTCGCGATCGACGCGATCGTCATCCTGCTGATCGCCAACGGCCTGCGCCGGGGCCGCCGGTGGTCCTGGGTGCTGGGCGTCATCCTCGCCGCGATCAACATCGCCACCGCTGCGCTTGTGCTCGTGGTGATCATCATCACCAGCGAGGCGCAGCTGGAGGCGACCATCGACGGCGAGACCGAGCTGGCACTGGCCAGCGGCGTGCTGTGGCTGCTGATGCTGATCTACCTGATCTGGGTGCGGGGCGCCTTCCGGGCCAAGCGCAAGTCGACCATCGGAGAAGCCCCGACTCCCACCGTCGACGACGTCAAAGAGCTGCTGCGCGCCGAGGGCGGCGGCACCCTGTCGTGGATGACCACGTGGGACGGCAACAGCTACGCCCGCACCACCGCGGGAATCGTCGCCTACCAGCGGCGCGCGGGGGTTGCGCTGGCCCTCGCCGACCCGCTCGGCCCGCCGGCATCGCGCGCGGCATCCGTCGACGAGTTCATCCGCATGGCCGAGCACGCCGGCCTCGTGCCGTGCTTCTTCAGCGCCGACGAGGCCACCCGTGCCGCGGTGCCCGCCACGTGGCGCAGCCTCGTGGTCGCCGATGACACCATCGTCGACCTGCCCGGACTGCAGTTCACGGGCAAGCAGTGGAACTCCGTCCGCTCCTCACTCAACCGGGCCGGACGCGAGGAGATGACGTTCCGGATGACGCGGCTCGCCGACGAGCCGTGGGGAGTGCAGCAGCAGTTGCGCGCCATCTCCGAGATGTGGGTGGGCGACAAGGGCCTGCCCGAGATGGGCTTCACGCTCGGCACCCTGGTCGAGGCGGAAGACCCGGAGGTGCGCCTGGCCCTGGCCATCTCACCGGAAGGCGACGTCGACGGGTTCCTCTCGTGGCTGCCCGTCTACGCCGGCGACGGCACGGTGCGCGGCTGGACGCTCGACCTCATGCGCCGCCGCGAGGGCGGTTTCGGACCCGTCATGGAGTTTCTGATCGGCTCGTCGGCAAAGCTCTTCTCCGAAGAGGGCGCCCAGGTCATGTCACTGTCGGGCGCACCCCTGGCCCACGAATACCCGGCGGATGCCGGCCTCATCGCCACCCTCAGCGACAAGCTCGCCACCGCGCTCGAGCCGGTCTACGGCTTCCAGTCGCTGCACCGGTTCAAGCAGAAGTTCCACCCGAGGTACGAGACGCTCTTCCTTCTCTATCGCGACGAGAGCGACCTCACCCGCATCGGCGGCGCACTCACGCGGGCGTTCCTGCCCGACGCGACACTGCGCCAGTTCGCCGGGGCCGGCCTCGACCTCGTACGCGGCGAACGCGAGTGAGCCGCGGCATCCGCCCTCTCGACAGCAGGGAACGGATGCCGCGGCGAAGCGACCGCACGAAGCGGTCAGCCCGCTCAGCTCAGAGCGGGCGGATGTTCTCGGCCTGGAGGCCCTTGGGACCCTGTGCGACGTCGAACTCGACGCGCTGGTTCTCTTCAAGGGAGCGGTATCCGGTCGACTCGATGGCGCTGTAGTGCGCGAACACGTCCGCGCCGCCGTCATCGGGAGCGATGAAGCCGAATCCCTTCTCGGAGTTGAACCACTTGACGGTGCCTTGCGTACTCATTACTCGCCGTTCTTTGCGGAAATCCCGCCGCCAGTTGCGGCGATTGCCTCCAACGTAGTGAAGCGCGGCAGCCGTCTGCGAGAGCGAATGCTGATCAGTGACACAAATGTTGCAACTCGCACGACGCACGGATCCCATCGCACGCCCGGGCTGAGTGATACTCGAAGCCCGGGCGTCGACGGATCCCCCCGGATAGGCCACGCCGTAGCGTGGACACCACAATCGTACCGATATATCGGCGGCGGGGCGAGGGTGGAAAACCCGGTCTATGCAGGTGAATCCTCCGGCGTACACTGGTCGCACCCATGACTACGCCCCTCGCCCCGCTGGTCCCGCGTGGCGCCGTCCTCGGCGATGAGGTCTACGCCCGCCTGGGCGAGGCCATCCTGGACGGCCGCCTGCCACCCGGGCAACGGTTGCGCGACCACGAACTCGCCGACTGGCTGGGAGTCTCACGCACGCCGGTGCGCGAAGCACTCCAGCGGCTGGAGCGGGTCGGCCTGGTCGAGGTGTCGCCCAATCGGTACACGCGGGTGTCGCAGCCGAACGACAAAGTGGAGGCCGACACTTTCGAACTGGTCGCCTACAACATGGGCATCGCGGTGCGCATGGCCACGGCGCGCTGCTCCGACGAGACCCTGGCGCACGCGCTCGAACGTCTGGAGGAAGTCCTCGATGCCTCTCGCGCCGACGACCCGGGAGCGCTGGCCCGAACCAGCCACATCTTCTTCCGCGAAGTGACACGCGCGACCGACAACCAGGCGCTGATCCAGTTCATCCGCGAGTACGAGATCGCGATCCGCCGCAACCTCGCGTCGTGGCAGCCGTTCCTGGAGTGCCCGATCGGGCGCACCGCAGCCTACGAGCGGTTCCGCGAGGCATTCGCTCGGCGAGATGGCGCCCAGGCCGAGGCGGAACTGCGCGGCATCCACGGATTCCCCTGATCCGCGCTTCTCGTGCACGCCCCGCATGGTTAGCGTTGTGCTCGTGAACCACATCGAGTTGCGGCCGCTCGACGACGATGACCTCGACGCCATCTTCGAGATGATGCGCGATCGCGAGGCGATCCAGATGGCAGCGTTCACCGCGCAGGATCCCGACGACCGTGACGCCTTCGACGCGTGGATCGCCCGCCAACGGGCATCGGCCGATGTGCTGAGCCTCGTCGTGACGGAGAACGGGGGTTTCGCCGGCACCGCGGCGGCGTTCACGGTGGACGGCGACCGCGAGGTCAGCTTCTGGATCGCGCGGCACGCGTGGGGGCGCGGCGTCGCCACCGAGGCGCTGCGGCTGCTGATCTCGAGGGAGGCGGCCCGTCCGCTGTTCGCGCGCGTCGCCGCGCACAACACCGGCTCGCGCGCCGTGCTGGAGCGCAACGGCTTCACCGAGGTCTCGCGCAACGTCGACTTCGCTCCTGGCCTCGGCCGGCAGACGGAAGAGGTCGTCTACACGCTGACCCCGACCCTGGACGGGTATTGACCCGGAGACGACAGAAGGGCCCCGTCCCGGGAGCCCACCCCCCAAGGGCGTCCGCGGTCTCCCCTCGCACACAAGAAAGGCTCACGAGGCCCCTAACGGGACCTCGTGAGCCTTACGGTGCGCGAGGGGGGACTTGAACCCCCACGCCCTTTCGGGCACTGGCACCTGAAGCCAGCGCGTCTACCAATTCCGCCACTCGCGCGAGTCACGGCATCCGAAGACCCCGCGAAACTCAACTTCCCGAGGATATCACGCGTCCCGCGCGGCCCGAACTCGAGCGTCGCGACCGACGCAGACCCGCCCGACTGACGAGAGGTTCATGCCGGGTACAGACTGTGCAATTAGCATGTACCAACCGGCACCCCCCGTCCGAGGAGCCCAGTGGGACTACTTGACAGCTTCGAGAAAGGTCTCGAGCGCGCTGTGAACAGCGCGTTCGCCAAGACCTTCCGCAGCGGCATCCAGCCTGTGGAGATCGCTTCCGCGCTCCGCAGTGAGCTCGACAAGAAGGCCGCGGTCGTCAGTCGGGACCGCATCCTCGCGCCCAATACGTTCACGGTTCGGCTGTCGCCCGCCGACGACGATCGCATGTCGGCTCTCGGCGACGCCCTCGTCCACGAGCTCGACACCCTGGTCCACAAGCACGCCAAAGCACAGGGGTACTCGTTCGCCGGTCCGGTCTCGATCTCGGTGAGTCGCGACGAGGACGTGTCGACCGGCACCCTCCGCGTCGAGTCGTCGACCGCCCAGGGCGGCCGCGTCTCGTGGCGCGGGGTCGTCGACGTCGAAGGTCGCCGCATCCCGCTGACGAAATCCCGCACCGTCATCGGTCGGGGCAGCGACGCCGACATCACCGTCTCCGACACGGGCACCAGCCGCAAGCACGTCGAGATCCTGTGGGACGGTGAGCGTGCCATGGTCCGCGACATGAACTCCACCAACGGGACGATGCTCGGCGACCGCAAGGTCACCGAGGCCGCACTGCCGCCCGACTCCACCATCCGCATCGGACGCACCGACATCGTCTTTCGCGTGGTCGCACAGGCCGCGCCGCCCAAGCCGCCGATGCCTGCCGACGAGGCGACGCGCATGTTCGACCTGCGCGAGGGAGGTCCGCTGGCATGAGCGAACTGACCCTCCTGCTGCTGCGCATCGGATTCCTGGTGCTGCTGTGGGCCTTCGTCTTCGCGGTCGTCTACTCGCTGCGCGCCGACCTGTTCGGTGTGAAGGTGAGACGGATGCCGGAGCCCGCGGCTGCCGCTCCGGCCCCGGCAGGCGCTCCCGCCGGCGCGACCGGCAGCGCACCGACCGCTGCTGTCGCCGCGGCCCCGTCGGCGGCCCGCGCCGCCGACGCCGGGGGTCCGGCCACCACCGACGCCGTCTCGCGCATCGTCATCACCAGCGGCCCGAAGGCCGGGCTCGAACTGCCCCTCGGCGACGAGCCCCTCACCATCGGCCGCTCGAGCGAGTCGGGCCTCGTGATCCGCGACGACTACACCTCGAGCCACCACGCGCGCCTGGTGCTGTGGGGCGACCAGTGGATGATCCAGGACCTCGACTCCACCAACGGCACGTGGCATGACGGCGCCCGCGTCACCTCGCCGATCCCGGTCAAGGTGGGCGCTCCGATCAAGGTCGGCGCGACGACCTTCGAGCTGCGGAAGTAGCGGGCGGACCCTCGTCACATGGTCTTCCAGGGCTCGAGCGCCGCCATCTCGCACACCGGCAAGGTGCGCTCCAACAACCAGGACTCGGGGTTCGCCGGCTCGAACCTGTTCGTCGTCGCCGACGGGATGGGTGGTCACGCCGGTGGCGACGTCGCCTCGAGCCTCGCCATCGCCCGCCTGGAACGCCTCGACCGCCCGTACGAGTCCACCCCCGCAGCCGAGAAGGCCCTGCGCGACGCGATCTCCGACACCGCCGTCGAGCTGATCGACACCGTGCACGTGCGACCGGAGCTCGCCGGCATGGGCACCACCGTGAGCGCCCTGCTCATGGTCGACGAGTACGCCGTCATCGCGCACATCGGCGACTCGCGCATCTATCTCTACCGCGACGGCGCCCTCACTCAGATCACGACGGATCACACGTTCGTGCAGCGCCTCGTCGACTCGGGTCGCATCACGCCAGAAGAGGCCCGCTACCACCCGCGACGCTCGGTGCTCATGCGCGTGCTCGGCGACATGGATGCCGATCCCGAGCTCGACTCGTTCATCATGCCGACCCAGCCCGGCGACCGCTGGCTGCTGTGCTCGGACGGCCTGTCGGGCGTTGTCGACGACGCCCACATCGCCAAGGCGCTCGACATGGGCCTCGCCCCCGGCCGCACGTCCGACCACCTGCTGAAGCAGGCCCTCGACGGCGGCGCCCCCGACAACGTCACGATCGTGCTCGTCGACGTCGGCGGTCAGCATCCGGTCTTCTCGGGCACGCCCACCGTCGTCGGGTCCGCGTCCAACCCGGTCGGCGTCGAGGTGCCCGCGGCGCGCACCGGTCGCACGAGCTGGCTGCATCCCAACCGGCAGGCGGCGAACGAGCCGACGCACTTCGAGCCGGCGGCGGAGTTCCTCGAGGAGCTCATCGAGGAGGACCGCCGACGCGTGCGCCGACGCCGGGCCGGCTGGATCACCGGGCTCGTGCTCGTGCTCGCGCTCTTCGCCGGCGCGATGTGGATCGGCTACCAGTGGACCCAGACCCGGTTCTTCGTGGGAGGCGACGAAGACACCGTCGTGATCTACCAGGGGGTTCAGCAGAACATCGGGCCCATCACGCTTTCGACGCCGTACGAAGACACGCAGATCCCGCTGGACTCGCTGTCGGACTTCGCACGGGCGACGGTGGAGCAGACCATCTCGGCGAGCTCCCTCTCAGACGCGCGGCGTATCGTCGCGAGCATCAGCGAAACGGCGGAGGGAGGCCGATGAGCAGCGGAACGACCGGCCAGGCGACCGCACCCGTGGCCACCGACACCGCCGTCATCCGCGCGCTCCGCCGCATCCGCGTACCGCAGACCCAGCGCAACCGCGAACTGGGCTTGCTCGTGTTCGCGTTCGCGATCAACGGCATGGCGATCGCACTCGTCCAGCTCGGAGCCCTCGGCGCGATCGACTGGACCTTCCTGGTCTACTGCGGCGGGCTCACAGCGCTCGTGTTCGCCCTGCACATTCTGCTGCGCCTTCGCGCGCGGGATGCCGATCCCTTCGTGGTGCCGATCGCCACGCTGCTGACGGGTCTGGGCCTGGCGATGATCTACCGGCTCGACATCGCCGCCGACCGGCACGGCTGGGAGGCGTACTCCACGAGGCAGCTGGCGTGGGCGGCGATCGCGCTCGTCGCCGCGATCGCGGTGGTGCTGCTCCTGAAGAACTACCGCGTGCTCTTCCGCTACACGTACATCTTCGGCTTCGTCGGCATCGTGCTGCTGATCCTGCCGATCATTCCGGGGCTCAGCGCCGGTGGCAACGCCGACGTGTGGGTCGACCTCGGATTCTTCACGTTCCAGCCGGGCGAGCTGGCCAAGATCGCTCTCACGATCTTCTTCGCCGGCTACCTCGTGCGCACCCGAGAGAGCCTGACCTCGACGGGCACGCGCTTCCTCGGGATGACGTGGCCGCGCGGGCGAGAGCTCGGGCCGCTGCTGGTGATCTGGCTCATCTCGCTCGGCATCATCGTGATGCAGCGCGATCTCGGCACCGGCGTGATGATCTTCGGCATGTTCGTCGCGATGCTGTACGTCGCCACCGGCAAGACCAGCTGGGTGCTCATCGGCGTCGTCCTGGCGGTGACGGGCGCGTTCCTCGCGTCGCGGGTCCTGCCGTACGTCGGCGCGCGGTTCACCAACTGGCTCGACGCCTTCCACCCCGAGCGGATGGACAACGAGAGCTATCAGCTCGTCAACGGCCTGTTCGGCATGGCGCACGGCGGCCTCATCGGCACAGGCCTCGGCCAGGGGCGTCCCTACATCACTCCGGTCTCCGAGAGCGACTACATCCTGCCGGCCCTCGGCGAAGAGCTGGGCCTCGTGGGCGTGTTCGCGATCCTGGCGCTGTACATGGTGTTCACGAGCCGCGGCATCCGCATCGGTCTCGCCGGTCAGGACGACTTCGGCAAACTGCTCGCGACCGGCCTGTCGTTCACGATCGCGCTGCAGGTGTTCATCATGGTCGGCGGGGTCACGCGCATCATCCCGCTCACCGGACTCACCACGCCATTCCTGGCCGCCGGCGGCTCGTCGCTCGTGGCGAACTGGATCATCGTCGCCCTGCTGCTGCGCATCTCGGATGCCGTCCGCAGTCGTCCTCGGGTGGTGATCGGCTGACATGACCAAAGAACTGCGCCGTCTCAGCATCCTGATGCTGATCATGTTCCTCGCTCTGTTCGCCTCCACGAGCTGGATCCAGATCCTGCAGGCCGACACGCTCGGCGCGAACCCCGCCAACAAGCGCACCCTGTACGACTCCTACGAGGTGCAGCGGGGCTCGATCATCGCCAGCGGCTCGGCCATCGCCTCGTCGGTGCGTTCCGACGACGTCTACAGCTGGCAGCGTGTGTACACGGATGCCGCGATGTGGGCGCCGGTCACCGGCTACATCAACCCCGCCCTGGGGTCGACATCGCCCGGCATCGAGCGGGCGATGAACGGCGCACTCAGCGGCACCGCCGGCTCGCAGTTCCTCAATCGCGTGGAGCGGATCTTCACCGGCCAGCCGCCCCGCGGGTCGAACGTCGTGCTGTCGCTGGATGCCGAGGTTCAGCGCGCGGCGTACGAGGCACTCGGCGACCTCGAGGGCGGCATCCTCGCGATCGAGCCGTCCACAGGGCGCGTACTGGCCATGGTGACCAGCCCGAGCTACGACACGAACGTGCTCGCGGCCCACATCCCCTCTGAGGTCAACGCCGCGTACGACGCACTGGTCGCCGACCCGGGTAAACCGCTGTCGAACCGGGCGATCGCCGGCGACCTGAACCCGCCCGGGTCCACGTTCAAGCTCGTGGTTGCCTCGGCGGCGCTCGCCTCGGGGGACTACACACCCGAGTCGACTCTGCCCAATCCCGCCTCGTACCAGCTGCCGCAGTCGAGCAGCCTGGTGTACAACGCCAGCGGCGGCACCTGCGGACCGGGCGAGACCGTCACGATCGCCGACGCGCTGCGGCTGAGCTGCAACATCCCGTTCGCGGAGCTGGCCGTCGAGCTCGGTGACCAGGCGATCCGCGAGGAAGCCGAGAAGTACGGCTTCGACCGGTCGTTCGAGCTGCCGCTGACCTCGACCGCGTCGAGCTATCCGCGCACCATCATGGACGATGCGCAGACCGCCCTCAGCGGGTTCGGTCAGGGCCAGGTCACTGCGACGCCGCTGCAGATGGCGATGGTGTCGGCCGGCATTGCCAATGGCGGCGTCGTGATGAACCCGCGCATGGTCGACCGCGTCATCGGTCCCGACCTGTCGGTGGAGCAGACGTTCGACGACACCGAGTTCGGGCGGGCGCTGGACGAAGACCTCGCGAACGAGCTCGTGTCGATGATGGTCGCCAATGTCAGTGATGGTGCGGCGTCGGGTGCAAGAATAGACGGGGTCGACGTGGCCGGGAAGACCGGTACCTCGGAGAACGGCTCCGGTGATCCCTACACGTTGTGGTTCACCGGGTTTGCGCCAGCGGAAAGCCCGCAGGTCGCCGTGGCCGTCGTCGTCGAAGACGGTGGCGGTCAAGGACAGTCGGGCAGCGGCAACACCATCGCCGCACCCATCGCGAAAAAGGTCATGGAGGCGGTGCTGGGCAGATGAGACCGACGCAAGGCGTGACCTTCGGCGGCCGTTACGAACTCGATTCGCGCATAGCGATCGGCGGCATGGGCGAAGTATGGGAGGCGACCGACCACGTCATCGGGCGCACTGTCGCCATCAAGATCCTCAAAGACGAGTACATGGGCGACCCGGGCTTCCTCGAGCGCTTCCGCGCCGAGGCCCGCCACGCCGCCCTCGTCAACCACGAGGGCATCGCCAGCGTGTTCGACTACGGCGAGGAGAACGGCAGCGCCTTCCTCGTCATGGAGCTCGTTCCCGGCGAGGCTCTGTCGACGATCCTCGAGCGCGACGGCTCGCTGTCGACCGACAAGACGCTCGACATCGTCGCGCAGACCTCGCTCGCGCTGCAGGCCGCGCACGCCGCGGGCCTGGTGCACCGCGACATCAAGCCCGGCAACCTGCTGATCACGCCGGACGGCCGCGTCAAGATCACCGACTTCGGCATCGCCCGTATCGCCGACCAGGTGCCGCTGACGGCGACCGGCCAGGTGATGGGCACGGTGCAGTACCTGTCGCCCGAGCAGGCATCGGGGCACCCGGCGTCGCCCGCGACCGACATCTACTCGCTGGGCATCGTCGCGTACGAGAGCCTCGCCGGCAAGCGTCCCTTCACGGGCGAGTCGCAGGTCGCGATCGCGATGGCGCAGATCAACGAGCAGCCGCCGCCGCTCTCGGCCACGGTGGCCGCGCCGGTGCAGAACCTCGTGATGGCGATGATCGCCAAGAAGCCCGAGGATCGTCCCGCCTCGGCCGCCGCCGTCGCGCGAGCCGCCACGGCGCTGCGCCGCGGTGATGTCGCTGCCGCCGTGGCCGCCGTGCCCGCCGTCGCCGGCGGTGTCGTCGCAGCAGACGCGGCGACGCAGCTGCTGACCGCCGGAGGCGAGACCGGCGCGGCCACGCGCATCATGCCGGCACCCGGCGAGCCCGGTGCCGAGGACGAGCCGCCTGCCGAGAAGAAGAAGCGCAGCCCGTGGACCTGGCCGTTGATCGCCCTCATCGCGCTGCTGCTGCTGGTGCTCGCGGGGACGATCTGGGCCGTCATGTCCAATCAGGGCAACCCCGAGCCCGGGCCGTCGACGCCGTCGAGCAGCGCGACGGCCAGCCGCACGCCGTCCAACACGCCGGCGCCGGAGCCCACCACCGTGAACGTCGTGCCGGGCGACTTCGAAGGCCAGACGTGCGACGCGGCGTCCGCCGCCCTGGACGAGCTCGGCCTGGCCGCGAACTGCGTACAGGGCAACGCCGCGCCGGATGCCGGGAGCGAAGGGCTGATCTACGACGTCAACCCGACCGGCAACGTCCCCGTCGCGACAATCGTCACCCTCACCTTCTACGGCGGCCAGGTTCCCCTGGATCCGCCCGCGACACCCACGCTTCCGGCTTCTGTCGCGCCCGGCGCGACGGCACAGGTCTCATGGGGTCAGTACAGCTGCCCCGCCGGTACCGGCAGCGTCAGTGCATACACCTTCACGGCGACGAACGGCGTGTTCGCCTCGACGGGACAGTCCACCGCGTCGTTCGGTCCCGGCGAGCGCACCGGCAACGTTCAGGTCACGGGTGCGGCGGGCCAGCCGCTGCTCGTGAGCTACACCGTGACCTGCACTGGCGGCTCCGCCGGGGAACGAACAAGTCCCGCGTCGGGTGAGGCCAGCGCTCCGATCGAGGCTGCTCCTACGCCCGGGCCGACCGACGAGGCCGACGACGAGGGTTGAGCGTCCGAGCGGGCCGCGCTGACGTGCGGCCCGCTCGCGCTCGGATAGTCTGGCTGGTGTTCCACGCAGGGGAGTGACTGTGACAGCTGAGCCGCGCGTGCTTTCGGGACGCTACCGCGTCGACGAGGCGATCGGTCGTGGCGGCATGGCCAGCGTCTATCGCGGGTACGACCTCACGCTCGGGCGAGAAGTGGCGATCAAGATCCTCGATCGCGAACTCGCCGACGACAATGCCTTCCGCACCCGGTTCCGCCTCGAGGCGCAGGCCGCCTCGAGGATGGCCCACCCGACGATCGTGCGCGTGTACGACGCGGGGGAGGACTCGCTCACCGGGCCCGACGGCGTCGTGCGACCCGTTCCGTTCATCGTCATGGAGCTCGTCAAGGGGCATCTGCTCAAAGACATCATCTCGGCCGGGCCGGTGCCGGTGACGGATGCCGTCCGCTATGTCGACGGCATCCTCGAGGCTCTGGAGTACTCGCACCGCGCCGGTGTCGTCCATCGCGACATCAAGCCGGGCAACGTCATGGTCACCGACGCCGGCCAGGTGAAGGTGATGGACTTCGGTATCGCCCGCGCTGTGTCGGACAGCTCGTCGACCGTCGCCGAGACGACCCAGATCCTCGGCACCGCGGCCTACTTCTCACCCGAACAGGCCAAGGGCGAGCCGGTCGATGCGCGTGCCGACCTCTATTCCACGGGCGTCGTGCTGTACGAGCTGCTCGCCGGCAGGCAGCCGTTCCGCGGCGAGTCGCCGGTGGCCGTCGCCTACCAGCACGTCAGCGAGGCGCCGCTGCCGCCGTCGGAGGTGAACGAGACGGTACCCCGCGCGCTCGACGCTGTCGCGCTCCGCGCCCTCGCCAAGGACCCGTTCCAGCGCTACCAAGACGCGGCCGGATTTCGCGAGGCGCTCGACGCGACCGTGGACGGCCGGCAGCCGTCCAAGCGTCAGATGGGCGCCCTCACCAGCGAGCTCTACGGTCCCAACCCCAAGCAGGCCGCCGAGACCGCCCGCTCGCTGCGCCAACTCAGCACCGACACCACGATGAAGCGCACGCAGGCGGGACCGCCCGTCGCGTGGATCTGGGCGGGCGTCGCTCTGTTGGCGGTACTGCTCATCTCGCTTCTGTTCTGGGTGCTCACGATTCAGCCGGGCGACGAGCTTCCGGCCAACGCGCGCGTCGTGCCCGACGTCGCGGGCATGACGTACGAGCGCGCCAACGAGGAGCTGGCCGAGCACGACCTGCTCGCGATCCGCGCCGAGGAGGCGAGCACCGAGGTGGCAGAGGGCAACGTGATCCGCACGGATCCCGCGGCCGGCACCTCTGTCACCCCCGAGCAGGAGGTCCGCGTGTACGTCTCGTCGGGTCAAGAGATGTCGACGGTGCCGACGCTGACGGGGCTGTCGCAGGATGCCGCGACCGCCGCCCTCGCAGAGGCCGGACTCGCCCTGGGCACCATCACGCAGCGCAACGACCCGGGCTTGGCCGGCGGCACTGTGATCTCGGCGGATGAGACCGAGGGGGCGGACGTTCCCGCCGGCACGACGGTGAATCTCGTCGTCGCCTCGGGTCGCGTCACCATTTCGGACGTACGGGGTTACACCGTCGACGCGGCCACCCGGGACCTCGAAGAGGTCGGGCTGACGGTGCTCACCCAGGAGGACCCGAACTGTCCGGCCGCTTCGCCGCCGACCGTGTCGGCGCAGTCGCTCGCGCCGGGCGACGTGCCGGTGCACTCCGAGATCACGCTCACCTTCTGCTCCGGCGCCTGACCCGTCTCGACCGTCGGTCGTTGAGCGAGGAGCGCAGCGACGAGACGAAACGCCCGTCAGCGGCGAGGGCTGAGCTGCGCGCCGCGGGCCGCGGCATCCGCAAATCCCACCGTCGCGAGCCAGTTGCCCAGCAGCCGATGGCCCCCCTCGGTGAGGATGCTCTCGGGGTGGAACTGCACGCCGTGGATGGGTGCCGTGCGATGGGCAACGCCCATGATGACGCCGCCGGTCGTGCTGCTTGCCACCACGAGCTCCTTCGGGAGCGTCTCGGGGACGATCGCGAGCGAGTGGTAACGCGTCGCGGTGAACGGGTCGGGCAGGCCGGCATAGAGCGGCCCGCCGTCGTGGCTGACGGGCGACGTCATGCCGTGCATCAGTTCGGGAGCGTGATCGACGCGCGCACCGAAGGCTTCGGCGATGGCCTGGTGACCAAGACAGACGCCGAGCAGCGGGATGCCGGACTCGGCCGCCGCGCGCACGACCGCGATCGACGCGCCGGCGTCAGCGGGAGCCCCGGGGCCGGGCGAGACGAGCACGCCCGCGCGTCCCGAGATGGCGGCCGCCGCGTCGTCGATGGAGTCGGCCTCGACCATGTCGGTGTCGGCACCGAGTTCGTGGAGATAGCCCACGAGGGTGTGGACGAAGCTGTCGTGATTGTCGACGACGAGGATCGGCGCGGGGCTCATCGCCTCCCCGCCCGCCACCTACTCAACAGTCACTTCCTGCGGGTTGACGAACTGGCTCACCCACGGGAACGCGAAGAAGAAGAGCCCGTAGAGCACCGCCGCGACGAGCACGAGCAGGATGATCGCGCGCACCCACCACGGGCCGGGAAGGATCCGCCACAGTCCTGCGTACATCAGGCCACCGCCTCGAGGGATGCCGGGGGGCCGGCGTGCATGGGAGTGAAGGACTCGAACACGCCGTATCCCACGATCCGCTCGGCGAGGGAGTACATCGGGCTGCAGCTGGTCATCGTGATGTACGGAGTTCCGGCGGGGACATCCATCGCCTGGGGGACGGGCAGCAGCACCTCGACCTCGCTCGGCGTGACGTACTCGAGGGTGCGGAACCGGTAGGTGTACCAGCCCTGTTTGGTCTCGACCACGATGGCATCGCCGACGTGGAGGTCGGCGATGCGGTTGAAGGGCGCGCCGAACGTCGTGCGATGTGCGGCGACGGCGAAGTTGCCCGGCTGGCCCGGCATGCTGGTACCGGGGTAGTGACCGATGTAGGTCTTGTCGAGAGTGCGCGCGCGGGAGACGCCGCCCGCCATCTGGAAGGCGTAGTCGCTCCCGAACCGCGGAATCCGCATGATGGCGAACACCTCTGCATCGGCGGGCTCTGGCAGGATCACCGGCTCCGCCGTGACATCGGCCGGCGCAGGCTCTTCGGTCGCAGCGGGTGCGGGCGGTTCGTACTCCTGCGCCCACTGCTGCGACAGCTGCTCGCTCTCGGCTTTGGCCTCGGCGCCATAGATCACGTCACCCAGCCACAGCTGCCACGCGACGTACAGCAGCACGATGGCGCCGGCGGTGATGAGCAGCTCTCCGAGCACGCCGACGACCGATGTTCGCCGACGCGGGCGGGGTCGTGATCGGGTTCGGAGGTTCCCGCCCCCCGCGGTTGCCAGTGCTTCCTCCACAGGGGGAGTCTAGTCAGCGCATGCTGTGGCCCGGCTGGCAGTTAGACTCTTCGCATGGCACGATCCGGCAAAGACGACGACTCGCTCGTCGAGCGCGCAGAAGGCGAAGCGGCACCCAACCCGGTGTGGTTCAAGCCCATCATGATCGGGCTCATGCTGATCGGTCTGGTGTGGATCCTCGTCTTCTACCTCAGTGGCATGCAGTACCCGATTCCCGGCATCGACGCCTGGAACCTCGTGATCGGCTTCGGCATCGCCTTCATCGGCTTCCTGATGACCACACGCTGGCGATAGCGTCCCAGCGACGAAAGCCTCGGTCCATCGTGACCGGGGCTTTTGAGTTGTTAACAACTCTGTTAACAGCTGTGAATTACACAGCTGTGATTCTCCCCACCCTGTGGATGAACCTGTGGATAAGTCCCGCTCAGCCGAGCACGAGGGCGGGAAAGGCCACCGGCACGAACAGCAGCGCGATGAGCCCGATACCCACTGCGGCCAGCAGCACGAACTGCAGGCGCCGCTGGCGCGCCGCACGGGTGCGCGTGAAGATCAGTCCCACGAGGAGGCCGGTGACCAGCCCTCCGACGTGCGCTTGCCACGAGATGTTGAACCCGGGGATGAAGCCGATCACGAGGTTGATGCCGAGCACGATCGCGATGCCGGCGATGTTGCCCCCGAGGTGCCGGCCGATCACGAGCAGCGCTCCGAACAGGCCGAAGATGGCCCCGGATGCACCCACCACCTGCGTGTCGAACGACAGGAGCGTGACGGCCACCGAGCCACCCAGCGCGCCCAGGACGTAGAGCGTCAGGAATCGCCAGCGCCCGAGCAGGGGCTCGAGGCTGCGGCCGATCATCCACAGCGCCAGCATGTTCAGGCCGACGTGCCAGAAGCTCGAGTGCACGAGCGCGCCCGTGAACAGGCGCCACGGCTCGAACGCACCGAAGAAGTTCGGGTAGAGCAGCGGAGCCCAGAAGAACAGCGCATTCTGGACGGCATCGCCCACGCCGGGGATGAGCCCGAGCAGGTACGCGAAGGCCGTGATCCCGATGATCGAGTACGTGACGATCGGCCGGCCGTCGTTGACCGCGACCGCCCGGGGCCGCGACCACCGGCGTTCCGCCTTGCGCTGTGCCGGCGACTGCGCCTGCTGCTGGTCGCGCAGGCACTCGGGGCACACGACTCCCACCGCGGCGGGCGTCTGGCACTCCGGGCAGATGGTGCGCAGGCAGCGCTGGCAGAGGACGAAGCTCTGCCGATCAGGATGCCGGTAGCAGAAGTTCTCGCGGTTGCGGCGGAAGTCGTCGGTGGTCACGCGGCCGGGCTCGATCGCTCGGGATCAGACCGCGACGATGTCGATCGACTGGATGACGACCGGCTCGACCGGACGGTCACCGGCAGCGGTCGGCACCTCGCTGATCGTGTCGACGACAGCCCTCGACGCGTCGTCGGCGACCTCGCCGAAGATCGTGTGCTTGCCCTGGAGCCACTCCGGGCCGCGGCCACCCTGGCCGGGCACGGTGATGAAGAACTGCGAGCCATTGGTGCCCTCTGCCTGGCCGGTGATCGCATTGCGGCGAAGGCCGGCGTTGGCCATGGCGAGCTTGTAGGGCTCGGTGAAGGTGAGTTCGGGGCTGATCTCGTCGTTGAAGGTGTATCCCGGACCGCCGACTCCCTGGCCGAGCGGGTCGCCGCCCTGGATCATGAAGCCCGAGATGACGCGGTGGAAGATGACGTCCTTGTAGAGGGGACCCTCGCCGGGCTTCTCGGTGGCGGGGTGCGTCCACGACCCGGTTCCGTCCGACAGTCCGATGAAGTTCTGGACCGTGCGCGGGGCGTGGTCACCGAAGAGATTGACGACGATGTCGCCGTGGTTGGTGTGAATCGTTGCGACTGCAGTGTGAAGGGGCATTCATACATTGAATCAGAGTTCGCTGCAACCCCTCCCGTCCGGGCATCGGTCTGGCAAGATGGGGAGACCGACATCCCCACGATAGGGAGGGCACCGTGAGCCTCAGCCGCAAGCGCAAGAAGGAACTCCACAAGCTTCAGAAGCAGGCCGAGAACCTGTGGGAGACACAGCAGGTGCTGGTGGGCGAGGCCGCGACGGTCGCTCGCGAGGCCGGACGACAGCTCGGCCACTACGGTCGCGAACGCGTCGCGCCGCAGGTGCAGGCCGGCTATGAGAAGTACGCCGCACCGTACGTCGAGAAGGGTGTCAAGGTCGGCCGTCAGGTGGTCGGCGACACGCTGATCCCCGCCGCCGGTGCCGTCGTCGGCTCCGCCCTGTCGGTCTGGGACGCTGCGAACGACACTCGTTCGCGCTTCGCAAGCGGGCACGGCTTGTCGATGCCCGACACGAAGAAGTACGCCAAGAAGGCCGACAAGTACTCGCGCGACGCGAGCCGCTTCCTCTCGTCGAAGCTGGATCGCGTGGCGCCGCAGAAGAAGGGGATGAGCGCAGGCGGCGTGATCGCGATCATCCTCGGGGTCGCTGCGGCGGTCGGTGTGCTCTACGCCGCCTGGCAGACGCTTCGTGCCGACGATGAGCTCTGGGTCGCCGACGACCCGCTTCGCGCCCCCGACGCGTGACCCCGTCCGGTCGTTGAACGAGCGAAACGAGACGAAACGTCTCGAGGGCGTCGATCGCGTCCGCACGGCGGCCGCCGAACGCGGTCTCGAGATCGAGATCAAGGAGCGTCCGGCGGCGAACAGCCTTCCCGAGGCGGCCGCGATCCTCGGCATCCGTCCCTCCGACATCGTGAAGACGCTGGTGGTGAAACGCAGCGACGACACGTATCTCTTCGCCTTGGTGCCGGGCGACCGTGCGATCTCGTGGCCGAAGCTGCGAGCGGTCGTGGGCGTCAATAAGCTCCAGCTGCCCGACCCGCAGCGCGCCTTCGAGGCAACCGGGTACGAGCGCGGCACGATCGTGCCGATCGGCAGCTCGCACGACTGGCCCCTTTACGCCGACGAACAGATCGTCGGCCGCCGCATCGCGATGGGAGCGGGCGCCCACGGCTACAGCCTGTTCGTCGGTTCAGACGCCCTGATCGCGGCGTATGGGGCGACGGTCGCCGACATCTCGCAGCCGGTCGGGTAGCAGCCGCCCGCTCAGCCCTGCCATCTCGAGCGCGATGTCGACCAGCTTGACGCGCTGCAGTTCGCGCACGTCGGCCAGAGCGAACCACTCCGCCCGATCGGTCGTGCCGTCGACTTCGTTGCGCAAGTGCCCGCCGATGAGGCGGGCGCGATAGACGATCCGCAGCGTGTGCAGCGGCTCGGTGCGTCCGGGCGTCAGTCGTCGACCGGGCGGAATGACACGGGAATGGATGCCGAGCAGTTCGTCGATCGCGACCCGATAGCCAGTCTCCTCCCGCACTTCGCGGCGTGCGGCGCTCTCGGGATCCTCACCCGGTTCGAGGCCGCCTCCGGGCATCGTCCACGCGGCGCGACGGCCTTCGTTCCAGTGTGCGAGCAGCAGGCGGTCATCCTGATCGAGGATGACCGCGTACGCCGCGACACGCAGATCCATGCTTCACCCTATCGACCGGTGCCGAACGACGAAGAAGCCGGTCACGGGGACCGGCTTCTGCGTCGTGCAGTCTGGAAATGTGGAGCCTAGGAGATTCGAACTCCTGACATCCTGCTTGCAAAGCAGGATCTATCCCGTGAACGGCGGGGAACAACGAGCCGCGGAAAGTCAACCCGGACGGCTGCATAAGGCCGGGCTGCGGTGGTGCGAAACGGGTCGCGTGCCAAATGGATTGCCAATAGAGGTTCGCTTGTCCGCTACAGCGCGCGGGTGACGATTGAGTACGTAGTATGCACAGCACTTGCCGCATACTTTGCGTCCCTGGCTGCGGTGGCGGTGACGTGGCTGTCCAATGCGTCTGCCCGCCGTAGAGACGTCCGCGTGAAGATTCTTCTGGCCACCGCGAGACACATTGAACGTCTCTATGACTATGCAGTTGCGCATAGCGCCAGCCGCATCGCCGGAGTGCGAATCATGCCACGTTCAACGGCGGCATGGCGCCGAAGAAGCCACCTACCACGTTGCTCAGGACAGAGATGTTGGCGGCGACGCAGCACTTCGGGGCAGACGGCAAGCTCGCGCTAGTCGACCTGCTTGATGACGTCGCCAAGGCAGAAGTCGAGAATGACGACTGGGCAAAGCTCGCTGACTGGGAGCGGGAGGCCACCGCGGTTGATCTCGCCGTCGAGAGAGTCGCCGGATGGAATGGCCGTGCCAAGCTGCCGATCTGAGTTCCTAGCGGTATGGCCGCATACGTCGATGGAACCCAGTCTTGAGTGGGAATCCGCGACACACAAAACTCTCACGACGAGAGCTTGGGCGGCGTGAACTGGGTGGACTGCGAAGCGGCGGTGACGGGTTACGTCAGCCAAGGGTGCGGTATGTGCGGCGGATTGTGAATTCGGCCGTACCACTCTCGGACGGCTGAGAGTGGTAGCTGGTCGAGTGGGTGCTCCCACAGGTCGGGAGGATGTAGGCCCGGAGCTCGCTGGCCCCGGAGCGCCCGTCCCCAGGACGTGTTGCTCATTGAGCCCTCGTACATGCCGCGGTGTGCTGCTACCTGCGATCAGTGGATCCTCAAGTGTGTGATTCGGGAGGACGCCTGAAGCCAAGCCCTCTAGCGCCGTGAGCCGAGATCGCACACACGACTCGGCGGGAAGCAACAGGAGCTGACCGCTCCAGCGGGACTGGCCGTCAGCCTCCGGTCGAACGTCGGCAGGGCCCGATAGATTGACGCAATGGAACCAGGACAGCTCTCGATGATCTCCTTGTTCACCGGAGCGGGTGGACTCGATGCTGGCTTGGACGCTACGGGAAAGTTCAACGTGCTCGCGGCCGCGGAATGGGACTCAGCGAGTTGCCGGACTCTGGAGGTGAACAGAGATGCTGGGCGCTTCGGGACGGCCGCGACCCGCATCTACGAGGTCGATCTGTCGGTGATGGATCCCCACGAGCTGCTGAGCGATCTTGGGCTTGAGCCGGGCGAACTGGATGTCCTAGTCGGTGGCCCCCCGTGCCAGTCGTTTTCGACCGCCGGCCGTCGTGGGACGGTTCAGGATCCCCGAGGCCAGCTGCTCTGGCATTTCCTTCGTTTCGTGGAGGTACTTCGTCCGAAGATGTTCCTCGTTGAGAACGTCCGCGGTCTATTGTCAGCCGCGCTGCGTCACCGCC
Organism: Microbacterium sp. HD4P20; assembly: GCF_019449275.2. Taxonomy (GTDB): domain Bacteria; phylum Actinomycetota; class Actinomycetes; order Actinomycetales; family Microbacteriaceae; genus Microbacterium. The sequence goes on along the minus strand of NZ_JAHZQZ020000022.1, from coordinate 203,397 downwards.
CCATCGCTGATCGCCCGGATAAGGGCGGAGCGCCACTAAGCGCTGACGAGCAGCCCGGTTCGGTTGTGCGATCGTGGGTCGCGGACCTTCTCGCGATGAACGGCGGCGAGTACCGAGTCGACTCCTTCGAAGTCAATGCCGTTAACTATGGAGCCCCTCAATTGAGGGAACGTGTCTTGTTTATCGGAAACCGGATGGGCCGAACGGTCGAATTCCCTGCACCCACGCACGGCACGAGTGATCAGGGCCTCTTGCCCTTCAAGACTCTTGCTGACGCTCTGAGTGGTTTTGCGGAAGAAGCTCCCGTGATGATGGATTTCTCACCGCGGAAGAAGTACTTTCTCAGTTTCGTTCCTGAAGGCGGCAACTGGCGCGCCATGCCCGAACGCGTTCAGCAAGAGTCGATGGGCAGAGCCTTCTACGCGAAGGGAGGACGCTCCGGGTGGTGGCGTCGTCTGTCGTGGGATCTTCCCAGCCCGACCATCACGACGTTGCCGAATCACTCGAGCACAAGCATGTGCCACCCATCAGAGACTCGCGTCCTGTCCGTCGGAGAATGCGCACGGGTACAAGAGTTCCCCGAGGGTTGGGTATTCGTAGGCAGCGCGGCTCAGCAGATGAAGCAAGTCGGTAATGCCGTTCCCGCTCGCCTGGGTATGGTCGCTGGTGAATTGATTGCGGCCCACCTCCAGGCCGCCGCGACTGAAAGTTCCCCGGTGGTGGAGCTTGCGGGGTGGACGAACACTTACCTGCGCTCACATGTCCGGACGCGTTCGTGGTGGAAGAACGGACAGGCTGTGGTGCGCGAGCGATCGTTGGCGAGCTGAACTAGAACGCTCGCTCGAACAACTGAGTCCACATGTCGTCGTAGTCACCGGTGAGTTCAAACTCGCGGCGGAACGACTCGGCAAGCGCAAGTCTTGCCTCGATCATGTGTTCGTAGAACGTCTTGCCGCCGTGGGCCACCGCAAATCGCGCTTGCGCCTCACGGATGGCATCGAGAACTTTCATATGAGCGTTTCGGACCCCGGTGACGAATTCCCAGAGTTCTGCGCCCACGAGCACGTGTACGTATGGACCAGTGCCGCGTCGAACAAGGGCAGGCTTGTTGTTCAACTGCTTCTCGGTGCCATAGATGATCCCGAGGATGATGTCACACCCCGTCTGCGTGTTGATAGTCGGGAACCGCCCGAGCATCTCGTTCGCATGGGACTGATTCATCGTCCACGGGCCTGACTTCCAAGAGGTCAGGTACCGGGTGCCGTCCACAGTGATCTCGGCATCGATCGGGCTGTACACATCTTTGTCGAGCGCCTTCTCTGGGGGAGACGTCACGGTGAAGAGAGGGAAAATGTTGGTCTCTACGAACTTGCCAAAGGCAGTTGCATCACCGTGGGGCAGTTTTGCGTTCTGAAGGTACTCCGCCACCTCGAATGGTGAGAACACGTTGTACGCGGGCGCCATCAACAACATCAAGAAGGGGTTGAGGTTGTTCTTCGCGCTGACGACGCGCGCTTCCTGCATCGATGCGAACCGGCGCTCGATAAAGGCAAGTGACTCTGTCACCACAGCTTCGTACGTCTCTGGTGGCATCTCGTCTACCAGGCCGCCGCGTACGAGCGCCGACTGCACGACGAGCTCCACGTCCGCGGGCGTCTGCTGATCTTCCGGAGCAACTGGCGCTCGAAAAATCGGGGATTCTGGCGTCATCACAAGCCAATCTTGGCAGAGCATTGCCGTGCTGACCGGAGGGGTGCCACCCAGAGTGCCAAAGGTATCTGGCACCGGTGTGACTGCAGGTGGATGCTCGTGGTCGCTGCTGACTACCTGCGGCTCAAGCGTCAGAAGTCTGATGCCTTGAAAACACTGGCTCTTCGGACAAAAAATGTGGAGCCTAGGAGATTCGAACTCCTGACATCCTGCTTGCAAAGCAGGCGCTCTACCAACTGAGCTAAGGCCCCGGGGCAATGGGTGGGGCTACCAGGACTTGAACCTGGGACCTCTTCATTATCAGTGAAGCGCTCTAACCGCCTGAGCTATAGCCCCGTCTCGGTGCGGTGCTCGCGCCCCGCAACCTCCAAGACTTTACCCGACGAACGACGATTTCACGAATCGGCGGCGCCCGGTATGCGTCGCGGAATCAGTTGGATGTGAAGCCCACGAGCAGTCCGCCCGTGACCTTGACCGCCAGGTTGTAGATGCCGGCGACGACGGCGCCGAGCACCGTCACCACGACGAGATTCAGGATCGCCACGACCGCCGAGAATGCGAGAACCTGCGGGAAGCTCACGAAGTCGGAGAGCAGGATGCTGCCGTCGGTGAAGCTGGTGAAGAACGCATCGGCCTCGTCGATCAGACCCGTCGTCTGGACGACGAGGTAGACCACCAGGAACGACACGACCGTGACGACGGCGATCGCGATCGCCGCCAGGAACGACAGCTTCACCGCCGACCAGAAGTCGATGTACACCAGGCGCAGTCGCACCTGCTTGGCGCTGGTCTTGTTGCTGGATTTCTTCGCGAGCTTGTCGGCTACCGTGCTCATGCGTCAGTGCTCTCTTCGGGTGTCTCGGGCGAGGCGTCCGACCCTGTGGAGGTGTGAGCAGTCGGATCTTCGTCAGGGGCCTCGGCGGCGTCCTCGGCTTCTGCGGTCAGGATTCGCTCGATGTTGCGGGCGATCGCGAGGATGCGATCGTCTCCGGCAGCACGGGCGAACACGACGCCCATGGTGTCGCGTCCTTTGGCAGGCACCTCGGCCACGGCAGAGCGTACCACCTTGCCGCTGGCAAGAACCACCAAAACCTCGTCGTCGTCCGACACGATGAGACCACCCGCGAGATCGCCGCGATCCTCGTTGAGCTTGGCCACCTTGATGCCCAGCCCGCCGCGGTTCTGCACGCGGTACTGGTCGACCGCGGTGCGCTTGGCGTAACCGCCCTCGGTGACCACGAAGACGTATTCGTCGTCCTTGGCGACGGATGCCGAGAGCAGGCTGTCGCCATCGCGGAAGTCCATGCCCTTCACACCCGACGTCGAGCGGCCCATCGGGCGCAGCGCCGAGTCCGTCGCCGAGAAGCGCAGCGACATGCCGCGCCGGCTGATGAGCAGGATGTCGTCGCCCTCGTCCACGAGCAGAGCGCTCACGACCTCGTCATCAGCGTCGGCATCCGCGTCGTCGGATTCGTCCGAGCCGTTGGCCCGCAGCTTGATCGCGATGATCCCGCCCTGGCGGTTCGTGTCGTACTCGGTCAGGCGCGTCTTCTTGACCAGGCCGTTGCGCGTGGCCAGCACCAGGTATGTGGCGACGGCGTAGTCGCGGATGTCGAGGATCTGAGCGATCTCCTCATCCGGCTGCAGGGCGAGCAGGTTCGCCACGTGCTGACCCTTGGCGTCGCGGCCGGCCTCAGGGACCTCGTACGCCTTCGAGCGGTAGACGCGGCCCTTGTTCGTGAAGAACAGCAGCCAGTGGTGCGTCGTGGTGACGAAGAAGTGCTCGACGACGTCGTCGGCGCGCAACTGTGCGCCCTTGACGCCCTTGCCGCCGCGGTGCTGTGAGCGATAGTTGTCGCTGCGAGTGCGCTTGATGTAGCCGTCGCGCGTGACCGAGACCACCATCTCCTCTTCGGGGATGAGGTCTTCCATCGACATGTCGCCGTCGAACCCGTGGAGGATGTGGGTGCGGCGCTCGTCTCCGAACTTCTCGACGATGCCGGCGAGCTCGTCGTGCACGATGGTGCGTTGACGTGCGGGCGTCGCGAGGATGTCGGTGAGGTCGGCGATCTTCGCCTCGAGCTCGGTCGCCTCGTCGATGATCTTCTGACGCTCGAGCGCAGCGAGCCGGCGCAGCTGCATCTGGAGGATCGCATCGGCCTGAAGCTCGTCGATGTCCAGAAGCGCCTTGAGCCCCTCTCGCGCATCGTCGACCGTCGGCGAGCGACGGATGAGCGCGATGACCTCGTCGAGCGCGTCGAGCGCCTTGAGGTAGCCGCGCAGCAGGTGCATGCGCTTCTCGGCTTCGCGGAGTCGATACGCCGTGCGGCGCACGATGACTTCGATCTGGTGCTCGACCCAGTACGTGATGAAGCCGTCGAGAGGTAGCGTGCGCGGCACGCCGTCGACGATCGCGAGCATGTTCGCGCCGAAGTTCTCCTGCAGCTGCGTGTGCTTGTACAGGTTGTTCAGCACGACCTTGGCAACGGCATCCCGCTTCAGCACCACGACCAACCGCTGACCGGTGCGGTCACTGGTCTCGTCGCGGATGTCGGCGATGCCGGTGATCTTGCCCTCACGGGCGAGGTCGCCGATCTTCACCGCCAGGTTGTCGGGATTGACCTGGTACGGCAGCTCGGTGATCACCAGGCACGTGCGGCCCTGGAGTTCTTCGATCGAGACGACCGCGCGCATCGTGATCGAGCCGCGACCGGTGCGGTAGGCCTCACGGACGCCCTTGGTGCCGAGGATCTGCGCCCCGGTCGGAAAGTCCGGCCCGGGGATGCGCTCCATGAGCGCTTCGAGCAGCTCCTCGCGCGAGGCATCCGGGTTCTCGAGTGACCAGAGCGCACCAGCGGCCACTTCCCGCAGATTGTGCGGCGGGATGTTGGTCGCCATGCCGACCGCGATACCGACCGAGCCGTTGACGAGCAGGTTCGGGAAACGCGCCGGCAGGACCGTCGGCTCCTGCGTCTGACCGTCGTAGTTGTCTTGGAAGTCGACGGTCTCCTCTTCGATGTCGCGCACCATCTCGAGAGCGAGCGTCGCCATCTTGGTCTCGGTGTAGCGGGGCGCGGCTGCCCCCATGTTGCCCGGCGAGCCGAAGTTGCCCTGGCCCTGGGCGAGCGGATACCGCAGCGCCCACGGCTGCACGAGTCGCACCAGGGCGTCGTAGATCGGCGCGTCACCGTGTGGGTGGTACTGGCCCATCACCTCGCCCACGACTCGCGCGCACTTGGAGAACGACTTATCGGGACGGAAGCCGCCGTCGTACATGCCGTAGATGACGCGGCGGTGCACCGGCTTCAATCCGTCGCGCACGTCGGGCAGCGCTCGGCCCACGATGACCGCCATCGCGTAGTCGAGGTAGCTGCGCTGCATCTCCAGCTGGAGATCGACCTGGTCGATGCGACCGTGATCGTGCTCGGCGTTGGGGTCGGGGCGTTCTTCGTCAGCCATCTCTCGTCTTTCGTCTTCTGCGTTTCGTCTCGTCGCTTCGCTCCTCGCTCAACGCGAGGGTGTGCCGGTCGTTGAGCGAGCGAAACGAGACGAAACGCCCACGACCACGTATTCAGATGTCGAGGAAGCGGACGTCCTTGGCGTTGCGCTGGATGAACGTGCGTCGGGACTCGACGTCCTCGCCCATCAGCACGGAGAAGATCTCGTCGGCCGCGGCCGCGTCGTCGATCGTGACCTGTCGCAGCGTGCGCGTGCGGTGGTCCATCGTGGTTTCCCACAGCTCCTTGGCGTTCATCTCGCCGAGGCCCTTGTAGCGCTGCACGCCCGAGTCTTTGGGGATCCGCTTGCCGTTCGCGAGCCCGTGCTCGAGCAGTGCGTCGCGCTCCTTGTCGGAGTAGACGTACTCGTGCGCCGAGTTCGTCCACTTCAGCCGGTACAGCGGAGGCATGGCCAGGTACACGAACCCGGCCTCGATGAGTCCGCGCATGTAGCGGAACAGCATCGTCAGCAGAAGCGTCGTGATGTGCTGACCGTCGACGTCGGCATCGGCCATCAGCACGATCTTGTGATAGCGAGCCTTCTCGATGTCGAAGTCCTCGCCGATCCCGGTGCCGAAGGCCTGGATCATCGCCTGGACTTCCTTGTTCGACAGCGCCTTGTCGAGTCGAGCCCGCTCGACGTTGAGGATCTTCCCTCGCAGCGCCAGGATCGCCTGCGTGTGCGGGTCGCGTCCCGATACCGCGGAGCCGCCGGCGGAGTCTCCCTCGACCAGGAAGATCTCGCTGATCGAGGGGTCCTTGCTCGTGCAGTCCTTGAGCTTGTCGGGCATCGCGGCTGACTCGAAGACGCTCTTGCGGCGCGCGGTCTCGCGCGCCTTGCGCGCGGCGAGGCGGGCGCCGGCCGCATCGATGGCCTTGCGGATGACGTTCCTGGCCTGCGCCGGGTTGCGATCGAACCAGTCGCCGAGCTGATCGCCGACGACCTTCTGCACGAATGCCTTCGCCTCGGTGTTGCCGAGCTTGGTCTTGGTCTGGCCCTCGAACTGCGGTTCGGACAGCTTCACCGAGATGACCGCCGTCAAACCCTCACGGATGTCTTCGCCGGTGAGGTTTTCGTCCTTCTCCTTCAGGAGATTGTTGTTGCGCGCGTAGCGGTTCACGAGGGTCGTCAGCGCGGCGCGGAAGCCCTCTTCGTGGGTCCCGCCTTCGTGCGTGTTGATCGTGTTGGCGTACGTGAAGACGTTCTCGGTGTAGCTGGTCGTCCACTGCATCGCCATCTCGAGAGCGATCTTGCGGCCGGGGTCCTCCGACTCGACCTCGATGATCTCGTCGTTGACGACATCCGCGTGGCGGACCCTGTTGAGGTGCTCGACGTAGTCGACCAGACCACGCTCATAGAGGAAGCTGTCGTTGCGCGGCTGCGGCTCGTCGACGCCGTCCGAAGGGTCGTCGTCGGGCACCAGCGCGTTCGGGCGCTCGTCGCGCAGGCTGATGCGCAGGCCCTTGTTGAGGAATGCCATCTGCTGGAACCGCGTGCGGAGCGTGTCGTAGTCGAAGTCGACGGTCTCGAAGATCTCGTCATCCGGCCAGAACGTGATCGTCGTGCCGGTCTCGATGCTCTCCTCTTCCTTCGCGAGCGGCGCCAGCGGCTGGCCGCCGTCGCGGTAGGACTGCCGCCACACGTGGCCCTGCTGACGGACCTCGACTTCGAGGCGTGTCGAGAGGGCGTTCACCACGGATGAGCCGACCCCGTGCAATCCGCCCGAGACCGCGTACGCGCCGCCGCCGAACTTGCCACCGGCGTGCAGGACGGTCAGCACCACCTCGACGGTGGATTTGCCTTCGCTCTTGTGGATGCCGACGGGGATGCCACGGCCGTTGTCGGCGACCCGAACACCGCCGTCGGAGAGGATCGTGACCTCGATGTTGTCGCAGTATCCGGCCAGGGCCTCGTCGACGGAGTTGTCGACGATCTCCTGAACGAGGTGGTGCAGACCACGCTCGCCGGTCGATCCGATGTACATGCCGGGGCGCTTGCGCACGGCCTCGAGGCCTTCGAGCACCTGGATGTCGTCTGCCCCATATTCACCGGGAGCCTGAGCGAGGTGGTCGGGTTCCTCTGGAACGTTGTCGGGGTTGTCGGGCGTCATCTTCGCGAGGGCTCCATATCCTTCGATGGGGGCCTCGACAGTCTATCGGCTTTCGGCCCGGTCACGCGGCGTACGCGCCCCTCTGAGGCCAGGAAATCCGTCCGGACATCTCCAGAGATGCCTCAACCGTAGGTATCGCGCGGGCCACGCCCTGGAATCGTTCTGGGACCCCATTTCCAGGAGGGAACGTCCGGTCCGATGAAGCGCACCGCCGTGACCCCCGCCTCGGGGAACCGCCGGACGATTTCCGACAGGATGTGCGCCCGCATCAGCTGCAGCTGCTTGGCCCACGCCGTCGAGTCGGCCTGCACCGTGAGCGACCCCTCCGAGAACGCCACCGGGCGCGTGTGCCGCGCGGTGTCGTCGCCGGCGACCTCCGCCCACGCGCGAACGACATCTTCTCGCGCGAGTTCCTTGTCCCAGCCGGCCTCGCGCGTGAGGTCGGCCAGGACGTCGCCCACTCCGTGGGGATCCCGCCCCGGCGTGAACGGCGCGTTCTCGTCGTCCACCACGCGGCGTCGCTTCCGGCGGAAGGTGCGCGCCGACGGCTCCAGGCCCCGCAGCCGCAGGTAGGTGGCGATCGTCTCGGGAATGCGCGCGGCGTCGCCCTCGGGCGAGGGAGAACCGGATGCCGCGGCCTGCCGGTCGGCGCCTTGCTCAGGCATCCGTCGCCTCCACGATCTCCCCAGCTTCGACCCGCACCATGCGCGCGCGGAGATTGTCGGGAACGTCGCCCTCGACGGCCGCGGTCACCACCACCTGTTCGTAATCGCCCGCAAGCCCTGCCAGCCGGGCCCGGCGCTCGGTGTCGAGCTCGGCGAAGACGTCGTCGAGGATCAGCACCGGGTCGCCGAGGAGCGATTCTGCCCGCAGCAGCTCGGCCGACGCGAGACGCAGCGACAAGGCCACCGACCAGGACTCGCCGTGCGAGGCGTAGCCCTTGACCGGAAGCCCGCGGATGCGCAGCAGCAGATCGTCGCGGTGGGGCCCCACGAGCGTGAGTCCGCGCTCGAGTTCCGCGGTGCGGCGGGCGGCCAGCGCCTCGCGGAACTGCGCGGCGATGTCAGGGGGATGTGCGGGATCGACGGACGTCGCGGGGGCGTCGTCGACGTCGGGGTCCGCTCCCCGGATCGACAGGGCCCATTCGATCTCGGGGTCGTGGTCGGCACCGGCGATCGCGGTGTAGGCCGCGGCGAGCGGTGCGGCGAGGTCGGCAGCGAGAGCCAGGCGAGCCTGAATCACCTGCGTCCCGAGCGCCACGAGCTTGTCGTCCCACACGTCGAGCGTCGACAGCGCGTCGCCGCGGACGCCTCGGGCTCGGGCCGACTTGAGCAGAGCGGTGCGCTGCTTGAGCACGCGGTCGTAGTCACCCAGCACGCCCGACATGCGCGGAGTGCGCTGCACCAGCAGCTGATCGGCGAAGCGGCGGCGCGACGACGGGTCGCCGCGCACGATCTGGAGGTCCTCCGGCGCGAAGAGCACGACCTGCGCATACCGCGGAAGCTCGGACGGCTTGACACCGGAACCATTGACCCGGGCCTTGTTCGAACCCTGACGATTGACCTGCACTTCGAGCTGCACCCGCCGCTCACCGTGGGCGAGGCGGGCGCGGATGATCGCGGCATCCGCCCCGTCGCGAACCATCGGCGCGTCGTTCGACACGCGGTGCGATCCCAGCGTCGCGAAGAACGCGATCGCTTCGGCGAGGTTCGTCTTGCCCTGCCCGTTGCGGCCGACGAAGACATTCGGACCCGGAACGAGCGTCACATCGGCCGCCGCATAGTTGCGGAAGTCCACGAGACTCAGCTGCTCCACGATCACTGCGTCAGCCTAGTTCGAGTGTGCGACGTTTCGCCTGGCTCGTGCTCGCGGCCGAACCCGACCGCGCCGCGGCTACCTGAGCAGCAGGTTCGGCTGCAGCAGGTAGCGGAACGACTCCTCGGCCCGGTCGACCGAGGTCTGCGGGGTGATCAGCACGGGGCTCAGCTTGTTGGCGTTCTCGCTCGAGGTGAACGTGATGCGGACGAACTCGCTCTTGACCGCGCCGAGCGACTCGAGCAGATACTGCGGGTTCAGGCCCAGCGTGACGTCCTCGCCGACGAGGTTCGCGTCGACCGACTCGGTCGCCCGTGCCTGCTCGGTGCCCGAGGCATCCATCGACACGGCATCCGTGGTGAAGGTGAACCGCAGCGGCGCCGAACGGTCGAGCACGAGAGACACGCGCCGCACCGCCTCGGCGAGATCGGCGGTGTTCACGACCGCGTGGTGCTCGGTCTGCTCGGGGAACAGTCGTCGCACGGGCGGGAAGTTGCCCTTGATCAGCAGCGACGTGACGGTCTTGTTGCCCGCCGTGAACGCGATGATCTCGCGATCGCCGGTACCCGAGAAGGCGATCGAGATGTCGCCGCCGTGGGCGAACGTCTTGCCGACCTCGGTCAGGGTGCGGGCCGGCACGAGCGCGGTGGTGGACTCGTCCGAAGCGGTGCCGCCGCCGTCCCACGGGATCTCTCGCAAGGCCACCCGGTAGCGGTCGGTCGCGACGAGGCTGAGGCTCGTGCCCGACACTTCGAGCTGAACGCCCGTGAGCACCGGAGTGACGTCGTCGCGCGATGCGGCGAACGCGACCTGCGCGATCGCCGTGGCGAAGTCCTCGCCGGGCACAAGACCCGAGTCGCCTGAGACCTCTGGGATCGCGGGATACTCCTGCACCGGCATGGATGCGAGCGTGAATCGTGCAGAACCGCAGGTGAGGAGGATGCCGTTGTCTTCATCGACCGCGATCTCGACCGGTGCGTTCGGAAGCCGGCTGGCGATGTCGGACAGGAGTCGGCCGTGCACGAGGATCGTGCCGGGCTCGTCGACGGTCGCCTCGATCGTGGTGCGCGCCGATGCTTCGTAGTCGAACGCCGCCAGGGACAGGCCATCGGCGGATGCCTCGATCAGCACGCCGGCGAGGATCGGCTGCGGGTTGCGCTGCGGGAGGAGCTTGACGACGAACGATACGGCTTCGCTGAACACATCGCGATTGACGTGGAACTTCACGAACGCTCCCTCTGCAGCGGACCCGCAGGCTGCGGGCTCGGGGTTCTCATGCTAGTGGCACCTCTGCGGATTGCCAGTCCCGGTCCTGGGAAGGCTCGGCTCCGCCCGCTCTGTCCACGTAAAGGTGATCGAACGGTTTCAATGAGAAAGAGTTTTGTCATGGTGTTAACGGCTGTGGAAACTGTGGACAACTCCGCCGATCCCAATCCGCACACCGAAACCACATCCGTGTGAGTTGTGGAGCGGCTGCGGATGGACGTCGAATGGCGGATGCCGTGGGCCGCGGCATCCGGAATCCATCCACAGGGCGTCGACAGATCTTCACAGCAGTTTCCGCAGCCGCGAGGAGTTATCCACAGGTTTTCCACACTGTGCAGAACGCGAATGATGGCCCCGTCGGTCACTGGTGTCAAGGACTTCTTGCGGCATATGCCGCGGGGTCCGGTCAGCGGCCGTTACGGCCGAGCTGCGTGGTGATCTCGGAGACCTGGTTGTAGATCGAGCGGCGCTCTTTCATTAGGTCGCTGATCTTCTTATAGGCGTACATCACCGTGGTGTGATCGCGGTTTCCGAACAGCTGGCCGATCTTGGGCAGCGACAGACTCGTCCGCTCACGGCAGAGATACATCGCGATCTGTCGCGCCGTGGCGACCGACTGCGACCGGCTCGAACCGTACAGGTCGTCGACTGTCAGCTTGAAGTATGCGGCGGTCGCCGTGATGATGTCGGTCGGCGAGATGACGTTGGCGTCATCTTGATCGACGATGTCGCGCAGCACCGTCTGGGCCAGCGACATGTCGAGCGTCGAGCGGTTCAGGCTGGCGAAGGCCGAGACACGGATGAGCGCACCCTCGAGCTCTCGGATGTTGCTCGAGACCACCGTTGCGATGTACTCGAGCACCTCATCGGGGATGTGCAGCCGCTCGGACTGCGCCTTCTTGCGCAGGATCGCGATGCGGGTCTCGAGGTCGGGCGCCTGCACATCGGTGATGAGGCCCCACTCGAACCGGCTGCGCATGCGGTCCTCGAAGCCGGTGAGGTGTTTGGGCGGCACGTCGCTCGTGATCACGACCTGCTTGTCGTGGTCGTGCAGCTGATTGAACGTGTGGAAGAACGCCTCTTGCGTCTCGGCGCGGCCCTGCAGGAACTGGATGTCGTCGATCAGCAGGATGTCGACATCCCGATACCGCGCCTGGAATGCCGAACCGCGGTTGTTGGCGATCGAGTTGATGAAGTCGTTCGTGAACTCCTCGCTGGACACGTACCGCACCTTGATGCCCGCGTAGAGACTGATGGCGTAGTCGCCGATGGCGTGCAGAAGGTGTGTCTTGCCCAGACCGGAGTCGCCGTAGATGAACAGCGGGTTGTACGCCTTTGCAGGAGCCTCTGCCACCGCTACCGCGGCGGCATGTGCGAAGCGGTTGGACTGGCCGATGACGAAGTTGTCGAATGTGTACTTGGGGTTGAGGCGGGTATCGCTTCGCGAGACGGATGCGGGCTCAGCCGGCGCGTCCAGCGGCGGGCGTCCGACCGACCCGGAGGCCGGAGCGGGGTGGCCGCCGGAGAGTGCGCCGGACTGGATCGAGATGGGAGCACTCAGATGCGCATCGGCGAGGTCGGGGTTCACGACCACGCGGAAGGTGGACGCCGGATTCTGCCCATCCTGCTCGACCCGGGAAAGGGCCTCCATGATGGGTGCCCGCATGCGCTTGGTGAACTGCGCGGCCGTCAGGTCGTTCGGCACATCCAGATAGAGGGTGCCTCCCATGACGCCCTGTGGAACGGCGAGGCTGAGGAATCCGTGAAGCTGCGGGGTGATCCGCTCGTCGTTCACGAGTTCTTCGAGCACGGCTGACCAGACTGGGACGTCTGGGACTTCGTGCGGTGACATGGCCCCCCCGGGTTGTTGATGATTCCACCGGGTGCCGCGGAATCGCCGTGACCTGGCCTGTGGATAACTGCCGGAGCCACGCTAGTCAGCGGGCGTCGCGCGAGCAAACTCCACTGTAGGACCGGCCCGCGTGTCACTGCCACGCCGAGTTCGCGATTGGGGGCATAATGACACGTTCCTGACTCGGTTTGAGTTATCGGGCGACTCGACGTAGCCTTAATCGGTTGACTTGTGCCTTCGCGGCAGTCCCTTTGTAAGAGCGTCCCCGGTCTCGAGCGTCCCGGTGACACCTGATCGGAAGAAATCCCATGACCAAGCGCACCTTCCAGCCCAATAACCGCCGCCGCGCCAAGAAGCACGGTTTCCGCGCCCGCATGCGCACCCGCGCCGGCCGCGCCATCCTCTCGGCTCGTCGCTCCAAGGGGCGCACCGAGCTCTCGGCCTGACCCGAGCGGTGCTCGCGAGGCCGAATCGACTCACCCGCGGGACGGAATACAAGGCCGTCGTCCGTCGGGGACGTCGTTGCGCCGGAGCGCACACCATCACCTACGTGAACCGCGTCGAGACCTCGGGTCCGGCGCGGTTCGGTTTCATCGTGAGTCGTCAGGTGGGAGGCGCTGTGGTGCGCAACACGATCCGCCGACGGCTCAAGGCCGTGTGCGCGGAGTCCCTGTCGTCCGTGGCTGACGGCAACGAGGTCGTCATCCGTGCGCTTCCGAGCGCTGCCACGGCCTCGTTCGCAGACCTGCGGGACGAAGTGTCACGGTGTCTCGAACGGAGAGCAGCATGAGCGTCCTCCCGGCCTATGCCCTCGGCGATGCCAGGTTCGAGGCATCCGGTGTGCTGCGCAGCATCCCGCTTCTCCCCCGCAATGCTGCGCTCGCTCTTCTCCACGGCTACCGTGCGACGATCTCCCACACCTACGGCGACGTGTGCAAGTACTACCCGTCGTGCTCGGCCTACGCCGTCGGCGCGGTCCAGCAGCATGGTGCCGTCATCGGGTCGGCGCTTACGGCGCGCCGCATCGCCCGCTGCCACCCCTGGGCCGCCGGCGGCGTGGATGACGTCCCCGCGCACAAGAACTTCCGGCACGCGCTGACCCGCCACGGTTTCGTCGTGCCCGCCCCCACCGGAAAGGACTGATCCGCCGCATGGATCTCTTGCTGGCCTCCACCCCCTCCCCGACGCCGCCACCGGCGGGTGGATTCGATCTCATCGGAACCATCCTGTGGCCGTTGAAGTGGCTGGTCGAGGCCGTCCTCGTCTTCTGGCACTGGCTGTTCACCGCGATCGGCATGCCACCTGCCGATGGCATCACGTGGGTGCTTGCGATCGTCGGCCTCGTGATCGTCGTGCGTTCGGCGATGATCCCGCTCTTCGTGCGGCAGATCAAGAGCCAGCGGAAGATGATGGAAATCGCTCCTGAACTGCGGAAAGTTCAAGAGAAGTACCGCGGCAAGAAGGACCAGCTCTCGCGTGAGGCGATGAGCCGCGAGACGATGGCGCTGTACAAGAAGCACGGCACCACGCCGGTGTCGAGCTGTCTGCCACTCCTGGTTCAGATGCCGGTGTTCTTCGCGCTGTTCAGTGTGTTGAACGACGTCACGCGGCACTACGACGACGGAATCGGTGGCGTCGGGCTCCTCAGCGCCGAGCTGACGGCGGAGTTCTACAACGCCAAGCTCTTCGGTGTCGCGTCGCTGCACGAGACGCTCATCCAGGCGTTCGAGACGGGCAACACGGCGGCGATCGTGATCCTGCTGACGCTGGTCGTGCTGATGATCGCGTCGCAGTTCTTCACCCAGCTGCAGATCATTTCGAAGAACCTCTCCCCCGAGGCCAAGACCGGCCAGGCGTACCAGATGCAGAAGATCATGCTCTACGTCTTGCCGTTCGCCTTCGTCTTCTCGGGTGTCTTCTTCCCGCTCGGTGTGGTCATCTACTGGTTCGTGTCGAACCTGTGGACCATGGGGCAGCAGTTCCTGGTGATCCGTGAGATGCCGACCCCCGGTTCGGATGCCGCGAAGGCACGCGAAGAGCGCCTGGCGCGTAAGGGCAAGGCGATCGACGCGCAGGGCAAGGTCGTGCCGATGGAGAAGTACCAGGCCGAGCAGCAGCGCCTTCTCGAGGAGGCCGAGCGTGCGCGGGCCGCGGCTCCCAAGCGCCAGCAGCCGGTCGGCAAGCAGCGCGCGAAGAAGCAGGCGCAGAAGCAGACACCGAAGCCCGGTGGGTCGGCGCCCAAGGACGGAGCGACCGGGTCCCCCGGCGCCTCTGGTTCGGCATCCTGAATTCCCCTCCCTTCTCACACCCCGAGGATGACTCCATGAGCACGTCACCCGACTACTCCGTCGATACTTCCGTCGACCGCGCACCCGCCACCGCTGAGCAGCTCGAAGAGGAAGGCGACGTGGCGGCCGACTTCATCGAAGGCCTGCTCGACATCGCAGACATCGATGGTGACCTCGACCTCGACGTGCGTGCCGGGCGTGCCTACGTCTCGGTGCAGGCCCCCGAAGGCGGGTCGGTGTCGCTCATCGCTGATCCCGACACGGTGCAGGCGCTGCAGGAGCTGACCCGAATCGCGGTGCAGAACCGCACGGGTCGATTCTCACGCTTGATCCTCGATGTCGGCGGTTCACGCGACACACGTCAGCGTCAGCTGGAACAGCTTGTCGGACGTGCCATCGATCGGCTCGAGGACGGTGCTTCTCAGGCCTCCCTCCCCGCGATGTCCAGCTACGAGCGAAAGCTCGTCCATGACATCGTCGCCGAACGTGGATTCGTGTCGGAGTCGTACGGTGACGGCGCTGACCGCCACACCGTGATCCGTCGCGCCTGACGCGTTTCACGTGAAACATTCATGACGGAGATCGAGCAGGAACCCGACGCCGCCGGCACAGTCTTCGGCGACCGTATACACCTGGCACGGCAGTTCGCCGATGCCTTGGGTCGTCACGGCGAGGAGCGTGGCCTGATCGGCCCGCTGGAGCCGCCGCGGTTGTGGTCGCGACACATCCTGAACAGCGCGGTCATCGCCCCGCTGTTCTCGGGCCGTGTCGGAGATGTCGGATCGGGTGCCGGTCTGCCGGGTCTCGTGCTGGCGATCGCCCGCCCGGACGTCGAGTGGGTGCTGATCGAGCCGATGGAACGGCGTGTGGCGTGGCTCGCCGAGCAAGTTGATGCACTTGCCCTGTCGAACGTGGAGGTCGTGCGTGCTCGTGCGGAGGATTGGAAGCGTGGACCCTCCCTCGACGCGGTGACTGCGCGTGCCGTCAGCGCGCTGCGCACGCTCGTCCCGATCACCGCTCCCCTGGTACGCGACGGCGGTGAGCTGATCCTTCTCAAGGGCGCCGCCGCGACGAACGAGATCGACGCTGCGGAGAAGCAGCTGCGCAAGTTCAAGGTGACGAACGCTCGCGTCGAAGTGGTGGGCGCCGACCTCCTCGACGAGCCATCGCGAGTGATCCGCGCCACCGTGCGCTGAGCGTCGACAGGACTCGTTTCCCGAACCGGCGCGCGCGTGGCAGGCCGGCGGCTGCGGTTCGTGCCTGTTGGGTGTTGCCCACCCGAGACGTTCCCGGCGTAGCGTCGCATCGATGTTTCACGTGAAACCCATTGGAGAGGGCACGATCGCCCATGCTCGGGCGACGGTCTTTGGGCCCAACGACGAGCGAGGGGCAGCTGCTCCATCGAGGTCCAGCTGCCGGCGGCCGGATCGTGCGGGTGCCTCGCCTGGTCGGCAAGGATTGTTGGGGGATCTTTCACGTGAAACCCACGATGGTGTGCCGACGGCCCGACCTGGGAACCAATCTTTCGAGCACGCCGAACGAGGCGCGCGAAGGAGCGCGACGAGATCCGGTCTGGCGGCGCTCCGTCGGAAGTCGAGTAGACGGTGCTGGCCCTGCGTTGTTCGGTGAGGCCGGCCCACCTCCCTATCCCGCTGATCGAGCAGCGAGGGGTGAGCATATCGAGATCCGTCGCGTGACGGCACAGTGGTCGGCACCGCCCGCTGCCGAGCGGGGGACGGGCAGTCAGTGGCCCTCGTGCGCAACGGGCGCCGCTCCTCCCCACTCATCGGCCCATGCCCGTTTCCAGGCTCGCTCGTACCCGACGAAGCGGCACACTCGCAGGGCACAGGATCGGACGATGAACTGCATGTGCATTCTCGAATGCGCCGATCGCTCGTTCTCTGTGGGAAGCACCCGGAATCTCGGACGCCGTCTCGCACAGCACCACGACGGAGAAGGCGCCGAGCACACGCAAACTCGTCGCCCCGCCCGACTCGTCTATGTCGAGACCTTCGCCCGCATCGACGACGCCTACCTGCGTGAAGAACAAGTACAGCGATGGGGCCGCGCGAAGCGGCTCGCGTTCGTTAGCGGAACTCCGGAGCAACTGCCGACCCTCAGCAGGAAGCAGTTCAGTGAGCGTGCGTGAGGACGGCGACGTAGCAGGGCCGCGTCTTGGTGGCGACGCGCGCGCCCAGCGGACCGGCGCTCGCACAGAACCGACGACTCTGCGCGCCTAGACCCCACCCATCGCGGGCACGGGACAGGCAAGTGCGCGACGGAAGAATCGACAGTGGCTTGAAGGTGTTGGGCTTCCGCGTTGACACGCTCCCACCCAGGACCAGCACACGTTCCCTGTCGCGTGGTCGCCATGTTGTACGCGTCGGCTCTGTGCGGCGAACGGTGGCGGCCTCGACGATGGATGTTTCACGTGAAACGAGAGCGTGGCGCTTCCAATGCGACGCGTACGCGACGCTTGAGGACGACCCCAGCGTGCGCGCGGAGGTCGAGTGTTTCACGTGAAACGAGAACGTGACGCTCCCAATGCAACGCGCACGCGACGCTTGAGGACGACCCCAGCGTGCGCGGAGGCCCAATGTTTCACGTGAAACTGGAGACCGATGCCGTGTCGCGATCTCCGCCGTGAGCTCACGGGACAGTCGAGTGCGCGGTTCTCGATGCGCTCGTTCTTCGCTCCTCGACCGGCGGGGATGAGGGGGCGTCGGAAGGTTGGGCAGGGTCCTGAGTGGAGGTGTCCGCACGCTCGTTCCTCGCCACTCGGGCCGGCGGGTGGCGTGGGCGCACGGCGGTTCGCTGGAGGGCGGCGGGTTGGCGCTGTCGGAGGGACCAGGCACTGTTGACTGGAGGTCGCGGAGGTCCGCCCGAACAGTAAGGAACGCATGAGCAGCTGGCTCCGACGGCTAGGGATGGGAGGAAGGCGGGATAGGGTGGAAGGCGATGTTGAGCGGCTCGCACAAGGGGGAGAGTTTCACGTGAAACAACCCGCCGAGACCGAGGTTCAGGCATCACTGTCCCCCGACGACCAGCCGATATCCTCGGGGCCGGAGGCTTCCGTAATCATCGCCGACGACCGTGCCGAAGCCCTACAGGGCGAGGCCGCGGAGGAGCGGACTGCTCAGCGAGAAAACCCTGCCGATCTGGATTCGAACGACCTGCCCGACCCGAATGTCGATGACACCCGGCCGGAGCCCGACGACCCCGCTCAGGCCGAGCCTTCACCCGGTGAAGAGGCGCAGCCCGCACCCGCACCCGGCGCAGAGCCGACACCCGAGCCCGAGGACGCAGCCGACGGCACCGCTGAATCCGAGAACGAGGAAGAGGAAGCCCCCATCGCGCAGCACGACGGCGCCACCACGGTGGAAGCCCCTACGACGGCTGAGGCCGAGGACTCCCCGATCGCCCGGGAACTCGCGGACCTCACGGCGCGCCGCAAGGCGCTCGATGCGGCCGAGGTGCAACTCACCGGCCGCACACGGGTGCTGACCGTGTCGAATCAGAAGGGTGGCGTGGGCAAGACCACGACCACCGTGAACCTTGCTGCCGCTCTTGCCGAACGCGGCGCTCGCGTCCTCGTCATCGATCTGGATCCCCAGGGAAATGCCTCGACGGCGCTCGGCGTCCCGCACACCTCCGATATCCCGAGCGTTTACGACGTGCTCATCGATGAGTTTCCGCTCGCCGACATCATCCAAGTCAGTCCGGAATCACCGAACCTGCTGTGCGCACCCAGCACCATCCACCTTGCGGGCGCCGAGATCGAACTGGTCTCGCAGGTCGCACGCGAGCACCGGCTTCGTGTCGCGGTCGACGACTACCTCGCGAGCCTCGAAGAACAGCTCGACTTCATTCTGATCGATTGCCCGCCATCGCTTGGACTGTTGACGATCAACGCCTTCACCGCGGCGACCGAGCTGCTGATTCCGATTCAATGCGAGTACTACGCACTCGAGGGCCTGAGCCAGCTGCTTGGCACGGTGCGAATGATCCAGAAGCACCTGAATCCGCGACTGCAGCTCTCCACGATCATGCTCACGATGTACGACGGTCGCACTCGTCTCGCGCAGCAGGTAGCTGATGAGGTCCGTGAGCACTTCCCCAGAGAGGTGCTCCAGACGATCATCCCGCGATCTGTCCGTGTTTCTGAGGCGCCGAGTTTCGGTCAATCCGTTCTGGCCTACGATGGACAGTCGGCCGGAGCCATCGCATACCGCGAAGCGGCTGTTGAGATGATCCGGCGCGACAGCGCCTCGAACGAAAGAGGCATCTGATGGCAGCGAAGCGCACCGGACTGGGCCGTGGAATCGGCGCGTTGATTCCGACGAACGAGCAGGTCGACGACCGCCCCTCCGACGTCTTCTTCCCCCGCGCTGTCGCGGTGGATGAAGCTCCGCCGGCCGAGGCCGAGCCGGCCGACCCCGAAGAGAACCTCGTCGCGGTGCCCGGGGCGCACCTGGCACACATCGACCCGCACGCGATCGTGCCGAATCCGCGCCAGCCCAGAACCCACTTCGACCAGCACCACTTCGCCGAGCTCGTGCACAGCGTGCGAGAGTTCGGGGTCTTGCAGCCGGTCGTCGTGCGAATGAACGACGACGGCAAGTACGAGCTCATCATGGGTGAGCGGCGCACTCGGGCGGCGCGCGAGGCCGGGCTGGCCTCCATCCCCGCGATCGTGCGAGACACCGCCGACGAGCACCTGCTCCGCGACGCACTGCTCGAGAACCTCCACCGCTCGGAGCTCAACCCGCTCGAAGAGGCATCGGCGTACCAGCAGCTGCTCGAAGACTTCGGAATCACGCAGGAGGAGCTGGCGACTCGGATCGGCCGTTCACGTCCCCAGATCAGCAACACCATCCGCCTGCTCAAGCTTCCGGTGCCGGTGCAGCAGCGGGTCGCCGCCGGGGTTCTCAGCGCCGGGCACGCGCGAGCGATCCTGTCACTCGAGGACGCCAACGCGATGCAGCGTCTTGCCGACAAGATCGTGAACGAGGATCTCTCGGTGCGTGCCGCCGAAGCGGCGGCGAAGATTCCGGATGCCTCCGGCATTCGCGCCGCCAAGCCACAAGCCGGCTCTCGTCGAGCCCACCTCGACGAAGTGGCCGAGAGGCTCGGCGACCGCCTGAACACACGGGTCCGCATCTCGCTCACCGCGCGTAAAGGCCAGATCAACATCGATTTCGCCACCATCCAGGACCTCAACCGCATCCTCGAGGAGATCGGCGAGACCGGCTACGGCTCCGTGTAGACCGAACCCGCATCCAGCGACGCACGAAGTCCGGCCGCACGACGCCGCAACAGCTCGGCTTCCGCGCCGTTGCCGGGCAGATCGGCGGCCGCGAGGTACGCCGACGCCGCGGCATCCGCCTCCCCGACCCGTTCGAGCAACTCCGCCCGCACCGCCATCCACGGCCGGAAGCCTGTGAGCTCCGCCTCGAGTTCATCCACCACGGATAGTCCCGCGGCGGGGCCATCCACCATAGAGACGGCTACTGCGCGATTCAGTCGCACCACCGCCGAGGGCGCCAGCGACTCGAGAGCGTCGTACAGGGCGAGGATCCTGCGCCAGTCCGTCTCGTCGAACGTGGGTGCCCTTGCATGGCATTCGGCGATCGCCGCCTGCAGGCCGTAGTACCCAAGGCCGCGTGCCAGACCCTCGGCAGCTCGCAGCGCCTCCTGGCCCCGCGCGATAGCGGCGCGATCCCATCGGGCCCTGTCCTGCTGCTCCAGGGTCAGCGGAAGTCCATCGGTTCCGCGGCGCGCAGACAATCGCGACGACTGGAACTCCATGAGGGCGATGAGCGATCCCACCTCGGGCTCGCCGGGCATGAGTGCGTCCAACTGCCTGGCCAGCCGCAGCGCTTCCCCTGCGATCTCCGGCCGCACCGAAGAGTCGCCCGCGGCGGCCGAATAGCCCTCGGTGAAGAGCAGGTAGATCACCTGGAGCACGCTCGACAGTCGTTCCGCGCGTTCGGCGCGGTCGGGAACCTCGAACGGGACCCCAGCGGCCGTGAGAATGCGTTTGGCCCGCACGATCCGCTGCTGCACGGTGGCCACCGTCATCAACAGGACCCGCGCAATCTGCTCCGTCGTCATGCCCGCGACGGTGCGCAGCGTGAGTGCAAGCCGAGCGTGCGGTGTGAGCACCGGGTGGCATGCCACGAAGACAAGCCGCAGCACATCGTCGTCGATGCGGTCAGGGTCGGCAAGGTCGGGAACCGGGTCGGAACCCTCGGCATCGCGCGCCTCGGTGACGAACAGCGGCTCGCGCTGAGCCAGGCGTTCACGCCGCCGCCACCCGTCGATCGCGCGCCGCTTGGCCACCGACATCAGCCATGCGCCGGGATTGTCGGGGATGCCCCTGCTCGGCCAGCTCGCGACTGCCTCGAGCAGCGCCTCCTGCGCGAGGTCCTCCGCCCATGCGAAGTCGCCGGTGTGACGGGTGAGGGCGGCGACGATCCGCGCGGACTCGGCTCGCCACACGGCCTCGACAGCACGGCGCGCGAGCTCGTCGGTCATGATTTCAGCGTAGAGCGCGCGATGGCCCGCGCTCACGCCCGAGAGTCGTACCCTGGATTGGTGGCGAACGACGAGCAGACCAGGCGCCCCCGCGCCAGCCTCGAACTGCTGCGCGCCGAGGCGGCGGACGAGTTGTCGGTGCTCGTGACGGAACGACTGCGTGCCGGTGAAGACCCGTGGGACTTCATGGAAGACCTGCCGAGTGTCGACGAGCTCGTGGTGTTCATGCTGCGCGCCGAGAACATCGCCGAGAACGGCGGTTCACGCCCGAACGCGTCACGTCATTACCGAGTGCTGCGCCAGATCGCCTTGGACTACCCGCCACTCACGCCGGCCGTCTGGCGCCTGCTCGGCGACGCGAACACGCACCGCCGTTGGGACGCGATCGTGCGTGCCGACGCGTCCTGAGGTTCGCCGGGCTGCCGGCATCCGTGGAGTCCTCAGAAAATGGATGCCGCAACCGGCATGTAACGCGAAAGCCCCGGCGATCGGGACCTCTCACGGGTGAGGGTCCGACGGCCGGGGCGACGCGGACGAACTACGCGATGTAGGTCGCGAGATCCTGCTCGAGGGCGAACTTCGGCTTGGCGCCGATGATGGTGGTCTCGACCTGGCCCTTGTTGAAGACCTTCATCGCCGGGATCGACGTGATCTGGTACTTCATGGCGAGGTCGGGGTTCTCGTCGACGTTGAGCTTGAGCACGGTGATCTTGTCGGGGTGCTCGGCCTGGATCTGGTCGAGGATCGGCGAGACCATGCGGCACGGGCCGCACCACTCGGCCCAGAAGTCGACGAGCACCGGCCCGTCGGCCTGGATCACGTCCTGCTCGAATGTGGCGGAAGTCGTCGCCTTGGCGGTCATGTGTTCGTCTCCTTCGGTGGGAAGCCTGCTTCTTGGCGAAACGCTGCGGCTGCCCGCATTGTTCCGAACGTCCTAGGCGGCGTTGACCTTGGCGGTCTCTGCACTCTCAGCGCTGTCGCCGTCCGCACCGGGCAGCCCGTCGATCTCGGCGACGTCGGGGGCGGGTGCGCCGGCCTCGCCGAGCGCCGCGAGGTAGTGCTCGACGTCGAGGGCCGCGACGGTGCCGCTGCCGGCGGCGGTGACGGCCTGACGGTAGGTCGGGTCGATCACGTCGCCCGCGGCGAACACGCCGGGCAACGAGGTGCGCGAGGAGCGGCCGTCGACCCAGATCGTTCCCTCGGGCGTGAGGTCGAGCTTGCCGTGGACGAGGTGCGTGCGCGGGTCGTTGCCGATCGCGACGAACACGCCGTCGAGCGCCAGTTCGGAGCGAGTGCCGTCGACGGTGGACTCGAGCACGACGCCGGTGACGGCGTCGTCGCCGATGATGTCGACGACCGCGCTGTTCCACACGAACTCGATCTTGTCGTTCTTGAACGCACGCTCCTGCATGATCTTCGACGCGCGCAGCTCGTCGCGACGGTGGATGATGTACACCTTCGACGCGAACTTGGTGAGGAAGGTCGCCTCCTCCATCGCCGAGTCGCCGCCGCCGACGACCGCGATGACCTTCTCACGGAAGAAGAAGCCGTCGCACGTGGCGCAGTACGACACTCCCCGGCCGGAAAGGCGCGCCTCACCGTCGATGCCGATCTTGCGCGGCGCCGACCCGGTGGCGAACACGATCGAGTCGGCCTCGTGGCTGCCACCGCTGCCGAGCGTGATCTTCTTGATCGGCCCCGCGACGTCGAGCTCGACGACGTCGTCGTAGAGCACCTCGGCGCCGAAGCGCTCCGCCTGCTCCTGCATCTTCGCCATGAGATCCGGCCCCTGGATGCCCTCGGGGAAGCCCGGGAAGTTCTCGACGTCGGTCGTGTTCATGAGTTCGCCACCCGCTTCGACCGAGCTGGCGACGACGAGAGGACTCAGATTCGCCCGTGCGGCATAGATGGCGGCGGTGTAGCCCGCCGGCCCTGACCCGATGATGATGACCTGACGCACGAGCGCCCCTTTCGCATGGTTCGTGTGCTTCAACACATGGTAGCCGCGGGTCATTCCGCGAGCCCGCGTCCTTTCCGCGAGGTGACAAACGGATGCCGCAGACTATGCGCCGCGGCCGCCCGGGAGCATCCGCCGCACGAGCTGCGCCGCCACGCTCAGCTCGGGAGCGCGCAGCAGCGCCAGGAACGCGACGTACACGCCGAGCGCGACGAGCCCGATGATGGCCGCGCCGACCGCACCGAGCAGTTGGCTGGATGTGGTCCAGCCCCCGACACCACCCAGCAGCACGAACGTCAGCCACCCGGCGCCGGCCGCCGGAACCGCGGCGAGCGCGAACCGCCCGAGCGCCAGCATCCACGATCCGATACGCAGCCCTCCGAGCTTGCGCTCGAGGAGGATGGTGGCGATCACGAGCTGGACGATGCTCGCAAGTGACTGCCCGAGCGCGACGCCCGCGGCAAGAAGCGAGAGCGGTAGAAGCGCGGAGGCGATCCATGCCGTCGCAGCGACGATGACGCCCTGAACCAGGGTGAAGAAGAACGGGGTGCGCGTGTCGTTGTACGCATAGAACGTGCGCTGAATGACGAACAGGACTGCAAGCGGAACGAGGCTGACAAGGAAGCACAACAGGACGGGAGCTGCTTGCGCGGCCTGAGCGGCGGTGTTGGTGAAGATTCGGCTGGCAGGGACCGCACCGACGGCGAGAGCCGCGGTCGCAAAGACGATGAAGAACCCGAGCGTACGGATGCTCTGACCGATGTCGCGCCGCACGTCTTCGTCGCGACCCGCCGCGGCATGCTCACTGAGCTGAGTGAAGTAGGGCGTTCCGATCGACAGCACGATGATCGAGTAGGGCAGCATGAACAGCAGCCAGGCGTATTGGGAGGCAGCGATCGCCGGACCATTCTCCGACGCTCCCGATAGCACGCGAGACTGCACGATTCCGGCCAGTTGGCCGACGAGCATCATGAGGAACGTCCAGCCCGCTAGCCGGCCCAGGTGGTTCAGGCCGACCCCGCGCCAGCGAAAATCAGGTCGGACGCGGAGGCGTGCGGCACGCCAGAAGCACAGCAGGATCACCGCTTGCACCACGATTCCCGCGGTGGCCGTACCGCCGACAACGGCGATCATCTCTGGAGTCCATACGCCTACGGCCGTGATCGGGCCGCCGAACAGCACGATGAAGGCGACGAAACCGGCGATCGAAACCGCGTTGTTGACGATCGGGGCCCAGGTATACGGGCCGTAGACGCGGCGGGCGTTGAGAATCTCCCCGACGAGGGCATAGAGACCGTAGAAGAACACTTGCGGAAGGCACCAATAGGCGAAGGCTGTCGCGAGCGCAAGTTGCTCAGTGGTGAACCGGTCGGCGTACAGGTGGACGAGAACGGGAGCCGCGACCACTGCCAAGATCGTGGTCAGCAGCAGTCCGGCGACACCCAGGGTCACGAGCTTCGATACGAACGCGCTTCCGCCGTCGTGGTGCGCGGCGGCCTTGACGATCTGCGGCACCACGACAGCGCTCAGGAGGCCTGCGGAGATGATGGCGTAGATATTGTTCGGTAGCTGGTTCGCGACGGCGAATGCGTCGGCGGCACCGCTGTTGACGGATCCGATCGCGGCCACCAGCACGACAGATCGAATGATCCCGGTCAGCCGGGAGACGATCGTGCCGGCGCCGATCAGGACGCTCGCCCGGCCGATGCCGCTCAACGCTCGGGCTCTTCAGTCGGGGCGGGGCCGTCGCCAGGGGTGCCGGCTTGGGTGGCGCCGGGCTCCGGTTCGCCACGCCGACGTCGCCGGCGAATCCGCAGCACCGTGCGGACGACGCCGATCGTCAGCAGGCCGCCCACGATCGCCGCGAGGACCGCGATCCCCACGGCCTCCCACTCGGCCCACACGTTGACCTCGACGGTCTGCGGCGGTCCGATGGCGACGAACGCGGGACTGCGCAGCTGCAGCGCGAGGGTCACTTCGCCGCTGCCGACGCGGGCCTGCACGGGTACCTCGACGCGCGTGTTGCTCTGCGCCGTGGCGATCACCGTGGTCTCGCGCTGGACGTCGAGTCGCAGGTTGTTCGGCGTCGTGTACAGCACGAGGTTGACCGGGTAGTCCAGGTCGTTGCGCACCCAGAACCGCAGCGACGCGTTCGATCCGAACAGGTCGCCCGCACTCGCGGGCACCAGCCCGACCGAGTCGAGGGTCGCGGATGTCGCGGCGCGATGCTCGGCCAGCGCCGTGGGCCATGCGGGATCGGCGACCCACGCGACGCCGAGCAGCTGCAGGATCTCTGCGCGCTCGGGGCCGGTGAGCAGTGCGGGGTCATCGAGGATCGTCGCGAACCGCGCGAGCGCGCTCTCGTCGGCGAGGAGAGTGGAAGCCGCGGCCGCGCGCTCCGGCTCGGGCTCGGCGTCGCCGATCGCGACCTGCCCCGGCTCGCTCGCGATCAGTCCGGCCAGCGATCTCGGCACGGTGCCCGGTGCCGTGCTCGCCGTGGCGATCGCGGTGCTCAAGCCCACCCGGTCGCGGTCGGCGCTGCGCCCGAGCGAGACCAGGAGCGGGCCGTCGGCCTCGGCGGCCGCGAAGGCCAGGAAGGCGGTCGCGGCCGTGAGCGGTGCACCGCGCAGCCACGACTTCTCGCGGACCGACGCCTCGTTCAGCTGCTCCGAGACGTCGGTGTCGTACACGAGGACGGCCGCCTCGCCGGCGCGTCCGTGAGCGGCCACCGTGCTGCCATCGGAGCCCCCGGCGGTCGAGGTCGACGGGATCAGGGTGAGCGACGCCCGGTCTTCGGCGGTGAGCCCGCCCAGCTGGGCGACGACGTCGGGGGTGGCCGTTCCGCCGGCCGGCCAGTACACGCCGGCCCGCGCGTCGTCCCCCACCGAGAGCAGCTGTGCCAAGTCGGGCACGGTCGGCTCGCCGGTGTCGGTTTCTACGTCGGGCGTCGGAGTCGTCGTCGGAGAGGGCGTGGGGGTCGGGGTCGGGGTCGCGGTGGCGAAGTCGGCCGGGTCGAGGTACGCGGTCAGCGACGTCGGCGACAGCGGCCGGGTGAGACCCGCCTGCAGCTGCGCCGTCACGTCGGCGTCGCCGAACTGCAGCGCGAAGCGCGAGTTGGGCAGCGCCATGAGCCGGCCGAGCCAGTCGATCGCAGACGCTGGAGCCGACGACCCGAGCACGCGGATCGACGCCGGGATCGCGGGGTCGATGGCCAGAATCGCCCCCGTGCCGTCGACGCCGTCGAGCTGAGCCGTGAGACCGCCGTCCTGGGCCGTCAGCAGCGCGAGCTCGTCGGCGGTGAGCAGGCCGGCGGTGAGTCCGCCGGCGGTGATCGGCACGACCACGCCCATGCCCACCTCGCGGTCGTCTGCCGGCACGATCATGGCGCTCGTCGCAGTCACGACGCCGGACTCCGTCGGGTACGAGGCGACGAGGGGGTAGACGCCCGGCCCGCGGCCGGCGAGTGCGGCCGCATCGGGCGCGAGACTGATGCTCGTCACCTCCTCCGAACGCGGGGCGACGGGGTCCAGGGGTGCGGTCGAGACGGGATCGACCCCGACGCCGTCGGTCGTGCCGTCGAGCCATCCGGCCAGCGCCTGCCGGTCGGGCAACGGCGTAGCGCCGAGCGACAGGGTCACCTCGGCGGCCGGCAGCTCGGCATCGGTGCCGTTCTGTCGTGTGACCGCGGCCGTCAGCGACTCGCCCGGTCGTACGATGCCGTTGGCGACCGGCGAAAGGACGAACGCGGTCGTGCCCGGCGCGACGGGGGGCGTCGCGGTGGGTGTCGGGGTGGGGCCCGGAGCAGGCGACGCGCTTGCGGCAGGGACCGCGACGGGGGCCAGCAGCGCCAGCGCGACGACCGCACTCGCGGCGATGGCCGCGGCCAGGCGCGGCGCCCGAGGCCGGGCGCGGCGCCGGGCGTGGCTTCCCGGTGTGGTCACGATCATCCTGTCGGGGGGTTCGCTCCTGTGCGATGGCCTGACCGCACGACGACTGCGATTCTACGGTCCGACGCTCCGAGCCCCCCGAACATCGGCGGCGCGCGGCTCATCCGGCCTGGAGTACGGGGGTCGATGCCGATGCCGCAGGGTTGAATGGTCCCGTGCTTCCCGAACCGGATCCGGCCGTGTGCCGTGCGCTCGCCGCCGATCTCCACGACGCCGGATTCTCGGCCGAGGCCGTGCGCGCGGCGTGGGGAGACGCCGCCGATGACGCGATCGCGCGTGGGCTCCGGTCGCCCGCCGATCGGGCGCTGGGCTCGCGCGACGACGCCCTGGCCGTGCTGAGCAGACTTCTCGTGCTCGGGATGCCGCAGGGGAATGAATCCGTCGACCGCTCGCTGGTGCGCACGCGCGCGCGTGGCCTCGTGAGGCTGGGCCTCGCCGACGTCGCCGACGACATGGTGCGGCCGCTGGCGGTGGTACGGCCGCAGTCGTTCAGCCCGACCGCGGTCTCTAGTCAGTGGTGGATCGCGAGCGATCTCGACGAGGCTGCGCTCGGTGGGCCGCTTCCCGAGGATCACGTGCTCGGGGTGGGCGGCGCGTCGCTCACGCTGGCGAGCCTGCACCTGCCGACGCCGGCGACGCGTGTGCTCGACGTGGGTGCCGGATGCGGCATCCAGGCACTGCGCGCCCGGGCCTACGCCGATCGCGTCGTCGCCACCGACATCTCGGCGCGAGCACTCGCCTTCACCAGGCTGAACGCGCTGCTCAACGGGGTCGACGGCATCGAGGTGCGGCTCGGCAGCCTCTTCGAGCCTGTCGCCGGCGAGCAGTTCGACCGCATCGTGTCGAACCCCCCGTTCGTGATCACGCCGCGGCTCGCCGATGTGCCCTCCTACGAGTACCGCGACGGCGGGATGGTCGGCGACGCGATGGTGGCGGCCTTCGTCACCGGGGTCGGTGCGCACCTCGCGCCCGGCGGTGTCGCGCAGCTGCTCGGCAACTGGGAGACGCGCGAAGGAACCCCGGGCCTCGACCGCGTGCGGGAATGGGTCGAGGCATCACCGGTTCCGCTGGACGCCTGGGTCGTCGAGCGGGAGAGCCTCGACCCGCTGTCGTACGCCGAGCTGTGGGTGCGCGACGGTGGGACCCAGGCGGGAATGCCTGGATTCGCGCGCCTCGTCGACGTGTGGCTCGACGATTTCGGATCCCGTCGCGTCACCGAGGTCGGATTCGGCTACATCCTGCTGCGCCGGCCGGTCTCGGGAGCGCCGACGCTCGCGCGGTACGAGCGGCTCTCGGGATCGACGTCCGGCGGCGAGGGGCTGGGCGCGCACCTGGCCGACGCGCTCGCCGCCCACGACCGGCTCGACGGTCTCGACGACGACAGGGTCGCGGCATCCGTCCTCCTCGTCGCCCCCGACGTCACCGAGAACCGTCACCACCTGCCCGGCGCCGAGGACCCGACGGTGATCGAGCTGAGGCAGGGCGGCGGGTTCGGCCGGGCGCTCGCGGTCGATCCCGGGCTGGCGGCCCTCGTCGGCGCGTGCGACGGAGATCTGCCCGTCGGCGTCCTCATCGACGCGATCGCGCAGCTGCTCGAGGTCGATGCTCCCGCGCTGCGGGGCGACCTGATCCCGCGCGTGCGCGAGCTGCTGTTCACCGGCTTCCTCCGCTTCGCCTGAGCGAGCGGGCTTTAGGCTGGAGATCATGCTCAACATGGCCGAGGGCCTCGCGCGCCTCGGCGCGCTCGCCGAGTCCCGCGTCGTCGACACGCTCGCCCGCGCGTTCGCCGACGCCGGGTTCGATCTCGCGATCGTGGGTGGTCCGGTGCGCGACGCGCTGCTCGGCCGCGCCACGAACGACCTCGACTTCACGACCGACGCGCGTCCCGACGACATCCTGCGCATCGTCAAGCCCATCTCGAGCGCGCAGTGGGATATCGGCCGCGCGTTCGGCACGATCGGCGCGCGCATCCGCGGCGAGCAGGTCGAGATCACGACCTACCGCGCCGACAGCTACGACGGCGTGACGCGCAAGCCCACGGTCGAGTTCGGCGACACGATCGAGGGCGACCTGGTCCGTCGCGACTTCACCGTCAACGCGATGGCGCTGCGCGTGCCCGGCCGCACCCTCGTCGACCCGACTGGGGGCGTCGAGGACCTCGTCCGCACGATGCTGCGCACACCCGCCGATCCATCGGTCAGCTTCGGCGATGACCCGCTGCGCATGCTGCGCGCGGCGCGGTTCTCCTCCCAGCTCGGTTTCGATGTCGACCCCGCCACGGTCGAGGCGATGACCGAGTTGCGCTCGACGCTCGAGATCGTGAGCCCCGAGCGCATCCAGGCCGAGCTGGTAAAGCTCCTCGCGACCGACGACCCGCTGCGTGGCATCCGTCTGCTCGTCGAGACGGGGCTGATGCGCGAGTTCCTCCCCGAGGTTCCCGCGCTGCAACTCGAGATCGACGAGCACCACCACCACAAGGACGTCTACGAGCACTCGCTCACCGTGGTGCGGCAGGCCATCGATCTCGAGAAGCAGCGGAACCCGGATGCCGCCCCCGACGTCGCGCTGCGGCTGGCGGCGCTGCTGCACGACATCGGCAAGCCCGCGACGCGGCGCCTCGAGCCCGGCGGTGGCGTGACGTTCTACCACCACGACATCAAGGGCGCGCGGATGGCGCGCAAGAGGCTGCAGGCGCTGCGCTTCGACTCCGACACGATCGGCGCCGTTGCGCGCCTCATCGAGCTGCACCTGCGGTTCTTCGGGTATTCGGAGGGCGCGTGGACCGACTCGGCGGTGCGCCGGTACGTGCGCGATGCCGGTGGCGAGCTGGAGCGGTTGCACATCCTCACCCGCGCCGATGTCACGACCCGCAACGCCAAGAAGGCGGGGCGGCTGGCCCGCGCGTACGACGACATCGAACGCCGCATCGCCGAGCTCGCCGCCCAGGAGGAGCTCGAGGCCATGCGGCCCGAGCTCGACGGCAACCGCATCCAGCAGGTGCTCGGCATCGGCCCCGGCCCCGAGGTCGGCGAGGCCTACCGGTTCCTGCTGGACCTGCGCCTGGACGAGGGCGTGATGGGGCCGGATGCCGCGGAGCAGCGACTCCGGGAGTGGTGGGCCGCGCGGTCATAACCATCCGGCAGCGGCACCTGGGGAGATGGCTCCGTCGCCGCGCACCGCGACTTCCCTTTAGCCTGAGGGTCGGACCGGCCGAGTCCGGGGTTGCGGCATCCCCCTCCCCTCTGCCTAGCGTGGAAGCACGCAACCGAGAGGGGACATGTGCTCGACGTCATGGAGGAGAACTGGCAAACGTGGGCCGGATTCGGGATGGTCGCCGGCGTCGCGCTGGCGATCGCCCTGGCGATCATGGTCACGGCCACCGTCGCGCTGACGCTGCTCGGCCGCCGGAAGGAGTGGCCGCAGCGACTGCAGCGGCGCGCGAGGTGGCCCTTCCGCATCACGGTCCTGATCGTTGCGCTCGCCGTCTCGGTGGCCGCGATGCCCATCGACCCCGAGCTGCGTGGCGGCATCGAGCACCTGTTCGGGATCCTCATCATCGCGTCGGCGGCATGGCTGGTCGGCGAGCTCTTCCTGTTCTTCGTCGACAGCGGCACCAAGCGGTACCGGCTGGTCGAGAGCGACACGTTCTCGGCCCGCAAGATCCGCACGCAGCTGCAGATCGTGCGGCGCCTCGTCATCGTGGTGATCGTGGTGATCGCCATCGGTGCGATCCTGATGACCTTCGATACGGTGCGTGCGCTCGGCGCGAGCCTGCTGGCCTCTGCGGGCATCGCGTCGATCGTCGCGGGCCTGGCCGCACAGTCGGTGCTGGGCAACCTGTTCGCCGGGGTGCAGCTGGCCTTCAGTGAGGCGATCCGCGTGGGCGATGTGGTCGTGGTGCAGGGCGAGTGGGGCCGCATCAACCAGATCACGCTGAGCTATGTCGTGCTCGAGGTCTGGGATCAGCGCACCCTCGTGCTGCCCTGCACCTACTTCACCACGAACCCGTTCGAGAACTGGACCAAGCTCGGCAGGGCGCTCCTGGGCACGGTGTACTTCGACCTGGACTGGCGAGTGCCGCTCGACGGCATCCGTGCCGAGCTCGACCGCGTGCTCGCCGAGACCGATCTGTGGGACGGCGTCAACAGCGGCGTCCAGGTCACCGATGCCGTGGGCGGCGTGCTGCAGGTGCGCATCGTCGTCAGTGCCGCGGACTCCGGACGCATGTGGGACCTGCGCTGCCTGGTGCGCGAGCGGATCGTCGAGTGGTTGCGTCGAGAGGCGCCCGAGGCCCTGCCCCTGCGCCGCGTGCACATGGACGCTCCCGTGGCGGCGGACGCCGAGGCATCCGCCGCCTGACGGGAGCGATCCGGTTCAGCGGCTGTCGCGGATGTCTCGCGCGAAGCCCTCGGCGTGGGCGCGGAGCGCGTCGATCCGCCGCTGCCGCGCGGCCTCGACGTCGTACCCGAGGTAGGCCGGCGGCAGGGGCCGGCGCACGTTGGCCGAGCACTCGAACCGCTCGCACAGCAGGGTTCCCACCGTGTTGCCGTTGCGGCCGGCCTGGCCCGAGCGCTTGGCGCTGAAGAAGACGACGTCGTTGGGCAGTGTGACGTCCTCGCACCACGAGCACTGGGCCCGGCTGCGCGCGCGCTGCTCGGTCTGGCGCAACAGGATGCCGACGGGGCGGTCATCGACAGGCACCACCATGAAGCCGGCCAGCGGCTGTTTCGGGTCGCGCCAGCCGAGGTAGTCGAGGTGTTCCCAGCCCACGTGCGAGAGGTCGGGCAGGACGATGGCATTGCGTTCGCGCAGAGAGGCGTTGACGAAGGACGCGCGAAGGTCCTTCTCGGTGAATGCGTGCATGATTCCTTGCTTCACAAAGGCTCGCCGAGATGGGGCGAGAGTTCGGATGCCGCGAACCGGCGGTCCGCGGAGGCTCAGCGGCGTCGCGCACGGCGACGCGCACGACTACCTCCGCTCGGCGCGAGGAGCGCCGGCGACCTCCTTACGCCCGGTGGGCGTCGCAAAGCTCAGGGATTGCACGCGACAAGCCTACGCCTGCGCGCGGCAGCGGCAGCGGCGGCATCCACGACACCTGATGTCGACAGCGCATCACTGCCACGAACCGATGACGAATCGGAGTTCCTTTCCGCCGGAGCCTTGACGGAAAAATCCTCCCTCCGTTTGATGGGTCGCGACACACCACACGGAGGGTCACACCGCATCAGTGCTCGGCACGGGGGGCGGCCGTCCGGATCTCGACGCGTGCCCGGGTACGCGCCGCTGTCGTGCGCCCGCGCGGCACTTCGATGAAGAAGGAGACCCACATGATGCGATGGCGAACAGCGAGCCTGGCCACGGCGGCGGCGATCGCCGCAGCCCTGCTCGTCGGCACCCCCGCCGGCGCGGCCGCCCCCACCGCGGCCGCCCCCAGCGAGACAGCGCCCATTGAAACAGCGCCCATCGAGACCACGAGCGATCCTGCATCCGCGACCTACGCGAACCCGGTGACGGCGGGTGTCGTCGACACCTTCCCCGATCCGGCGATGATCCGCGGCAAGGACGGCGCCTGGTACGCGTACGGCACCACGAACCCGATCCTCCAGAGTTCGGGCGAGCCGGGCGAGCACATCCTCCCGGTGCTCCGCTCGACCGACATGGTGCAGTGGGAGTATGTCGGCGACGTCTATCCGCAGGATGCCGCCCTGCCCTCGTACTGGGCGGCGAACACACGCCCGTGGGCTCCCGACATCAGGTACATCGACGGCCAGTACTACCTGACCTACTCCCTCTCCAACGGTGGGGTCGCGCTCCTGACGGCCGACACGCCGACAGGTCCGTGGACCGACCGCGGGCCGCTCGTCGGGGGTGCGGGCGTCGCCGGGTGCCCCACGGGAAACATCGATCAGGCGCTGTTCACCGACAGTGACGGCGCGCACTACTTCTACTGGGGCAGCTACGACGTGATCTGCGTCTCGGAGATGAACGCCGACGCGACGGCGCTGACCGGTGAGGTGACTCAGGTCGCCCAAGGGCGCCGCATGGAGGGCGCCTTCGTCGTTCAGCGCGACGGCTTCTACTACCTCATGTACTCCGACGCGGGATGCTGCGACGGGGCGTTCAGCGGATACACCGTGAAGGTGGGCCGCAGCGAGAGCCCGACCGGTCCGTTCGTCGACGATCACGGAGTCGATCTGATGGCCCTCTCGAGCAAGGGCGGCTTCGTCCTGACATCCAACGGCAACGGATTCGCCGGACCGGGCCACAACGCGGTTCAGACGGATCTGGCCGGTCAGGACTGGCTCGTCTACCACGCGATCCCGGCAGCCGACCCGGACTTCCCGCCCGTCGACACCAGAAACGGCCGACTCAATCTGTCGAAGCGCCCGATGATGATCGATCGCCTCGACTGGATCGACGGCTGGCCCGTGGTCAATGCCGGCGCCGGTCCGTCTGCGGGCGAGCAGACGGCGCCCGTCTCGTCGCCTGCACTGGGCACCGACTTCGCGGCCGGCCTGGATGGCTGGCGGGGGCGAGGCGAGGTCGAGATCGTCGAGTCGGCGGATGCCGGAGCCCACGCACGCGTCGCGTCCGGTGCCGCGCTGACCAGCGAGGCGCAGAGTTCCGGTGACCAGCGTGTGCAGGGCGACGTGCGGTTCGCCGAGGCAGGCGACGCCGGTGCCGCGGGCCTTGCGATGGGCGTGCGCGGGCGGAACGGGGCGACGGCGTGGATCGACCGCGAAGCCGGTGAGCTCCGGCTCGAGGTGACGCATGGGTCGCGTTCGGCGGAGCAGTCGGCGCCGCTCCCGGCGAGCTTCTCGTACGGGACGTGGCACGTCGTCTCGATCGAGTGGCGGGGAGGCACGGTGTCGGCTGAGGTCTCGGCAGACAACCTCAACGACCCGCTCGCGACCGCGACGGTCGAGGCGCCGCGGCAGGCGAAATCGCACGGCGCGATCGGCGTATCGGCCGAGGGGGCGGCGGTCGACGCCGACAACCTCAGCGCGGCCGCGCTGTACCAGCCGGTGACCGAGCGCGTCGCCGACCCGCAGGCGGACGAGCTGCTCGCCGAGCACTCCGACGAGTTCGGCGTCGACGGCGCCCCCGAGGCAGCGGACGACGCCTGGACGTGGGTGCGTCCGCCGACGGCAGGACCGGTCGTCTCGGGCGGTTCGCTCGTGTGGCCGACGCAGGGTGCCGAGCTGCACCTCGCCAACAACACCGCACCGGTGCTGCTGCGCGACGCGCCGCGCGAGGACTTCATGGTCGAGACGAAGCTGACCTTCGACGGCGATCGCGCCGCCCAGCAGGCGGGCCTCGTGCTGTACGAGACCGACGACCGGTACCTCAAGCTCGCGCACTCCGTGCTGCCGCTCAATCGCAAGCCGGGGCAGTTCCTGCATCAGACCGAGTTCGGCAAGGAGAGCGAGCGGCCGACCGCCACTCCGCCGGCCGCCGTCGCCCACGGGCCGATGTTCGGCGCTGCTCCCGCCGAGACGACGTGGCTGCGCCTGTACGCGCAGCTCGACGCCGGGAACGGCGAATGGGACGTGCGCATGGCGTCCAGCACCGACGGCGCGAAGTGGCAGTGGGGTGGCTCCTGGTCGCTGGCGACTCTCGGCGACCTGCGCATCGGGCTCATCTCGTACAACGCCCCGGGCGCGACCGCCGAGTTCGACTATCTCCGCACGTACGCGATGGGCGGTGCCGAGCGCGCCTTCCCCGCGAGCTGGCCGATCCCCATGCCGTACGGGCTGGCAGACGGGCGGGAGGAGCTCATGCCCCGCGCCGACAACTCGCTGATCCTCGACCTCGAGCTTCGCCCTCAGGACGCGGAGCTCGGCCGGGTGTGGATGCGTGACACGTACGTCAACCGGTTCGAGGTCGACGGCGAGACCGTCTATGTCGCCACGGGAACCACCAAACCCGGCGAGCTCGACAAGGCGGCCCCCTGGAACGACGGCATCTACGTATGGATCGCGCCCGCGCTCGATGGCCCGTGGCAGCTCGTCGACACGACGGGCATCCGTCCTGATGAGGAGAAGGGCAAGGTCTGGTCGCCGGAGTTCGTCGGTGAGAACACCGACGACCGCGTGGTCGTGACCGACTGGCAGGCCTACAAGAACCCGGACGACCCGGCGACCAAGGCGGGCAACGCGTGGGCGCCGGAGCTGCACTACATCGACGGCAAGTGGTACCTGGTGGCCTGCATGGGCGATCAGAGCGCGTTGACCGGCTCATTCATCCTGGTGAGCGAAGGCGGACCGGAGGGCCCGTACCGGAACATCGAGGCGAACATCGACCACCCGCTCGGCGAGCCGGTGCGCGCGAACAATCCGCAGTACTACCACATCGACGGCGGACTGTTCGATGACGGCGACAAGACGTACCTCGTGCTGCACAACGACCTGTACTCGGAGTTGACGCCCGACATGGAGAACCTGGTCACGCCGACCGACCTGCCGGCGTTCACGCAGCGCAAGTACGCGCCCGAGCCCTACCTCGAGGGAGCGACGGTGACGAAGATGGACGGCAAGTACTACCTGATGCATGCCGCATGGTCGTGGAAACCCACGCCTTCGTCGGGTCCGACCTATCGGGCGGGCACGGGGCTGCGCGAGCAATACGACGCCATCGTCGCTGTGGCCGACTCGTTCGAGGGACCGTACACCGCGAGGTACACCGCCGGTGTGGGTGCCGGTCACAACAACATGTTCATCGACGAGCACGGCGATGCGTGGATGACGTTCTTCAACAACCCGGCACACGGCTACTGGGCCGATCCGTCGCGCATCGGCGACGCGGCCGTCCCCGGCATCGTGCGGATGGAGAAGAGCGGTCCGCTCGGCGAGGTGCTGACGGTGGCTCGCCCCGCTGACTGACGGGTTCGTCGACGCAGCGGGGTGCTCGCCGATACGGCGGCGCCCCGCTGCGCGCAAGCGCGACGTGTGCGAAGGCAACGTTTTGGTCACGCCACGGACTAATCCAGGAATCTTTCTGTCGGGCTGTTGACGGAAAAATTCGAGGTTGAGAGTGTGGCACGCATGTCATCGACGACCGGGGTTCACGCACTGGTGCGGCGCACCCATGAAGAGCGGGTGCTCTCGGCACTGCGCAGCCACGGTGCGCTGAGCCGGGGAGAGCTGGCCAAACGCGTCGGGCTGTCGCGCACCACGCTGTCCGAGATCACCGCGCAGCTGCTGCAGCGCGGTGCGATCATCGTGGCCGACACGGATGCCGCCACGCGCGCCGGCAGCGGGCGCCCCGCCGAGCGGCTCGCCCTGGACCCCGAGTCGGGGCAGTTCCTCGGCGTCGACTTCGGGCACCGCCGCGTGCACGTGGCGGTCGCCGATGCGTCGCACGACGTGATCGCGCAAGGCGTCGAGCGCTACGAGGACGACATCTCGTGGCCCGAGCGCATCTCGATCGCCTTCGGACTGATCGATCGACTCAGCCGCGAGACCGGTGTCCACTATGGAGCCCTGCAGGCCATCGGCATCGGTGTGCCCGGACCATACACCTCGGCTCGGGCCGGCGTGCCGGCCGTCAGCTGGAAGAAGCAGCTGGCACCCGACGGCGTGGACGACGCCTTCGCGGAGCGATTCCACGCCCCGGTCATCGTCGACAACAACACCCGGCTCGCGGCGCTCGCCGAGGCCATCACCCGGCCCGACGCCGTCGACAATCTTCTCTACCTGCGACTTTCCGACGGTGTCGGCGGCGGGCTGGTGGTCGCGGGGCGACTCGTCACGGGTTCGCGCGGCTTCGCGGGCGAGCTCGGGCATGTGACCGCCGACCCGACCGGGCTGCCCTGCCGGTGCGGGAAGCGCGGATGCCTCGAGACCGTGGCATCCGTGCCCGCCATTCTGCGCGCATGCCGCGAAGCAGGCGGCGACGTCGACACTCTCGATGACCTCGCACTGGCGGTGGCCAAGGGTGACCCCGCCGTCGACATG
Organism: Microbacterium sp. HD4P20; assembly: GCF_019449275.2. Lineage (GTDB taxonomy): Bacteria > Actinomycetota > Actinomycetes > Actinomycetales > Microbacteriaceae > Microbacterium. The sequence goes on along the minus strand of NZ_JAHZQZ020000022.1, from coordinate 166,461 downwards.
GTGCTGCGCAGCGTCGGGTCCACCGTCGGGCGCGTCCTCGGTGCGGCCGCGATGACCCTCAACCCCCGTGAGGTCGTGATCGGCGGGGAGATCGTGCACATCGCGCCGGTGCTCGTCGAACAGGCCGCCGCGACCCTCCGGTACGAGCTCTACTCGATCCCGTCCGATCAGCCCCACATCGTCCGGGCCGCCCAGCTGCGCGACAGCGACGGCGCCCTCGGTGCGATCGCGGCCATCTTCCACCAATCCCCTCTCCTGGCCGGATACCCCGACCCGACGGCATCCAGCCGTTCCCTCCCGCAGCAAAGGAGCGCACTGTGAACCCGCATCGACCACGCAAGCGTGCGAAGGCGATCCGATGAGCGGCAGCGCACAGCCGGCCGCGCCGTCGCGCGCCGACATCCAGCCGTACACGATGAGCTCGTCCGCAGACATAGAGCGACTGCCCGCCGATGGCCCGAAGCCGCGAGCGAGATCCGGCCGTAGCCGGCTGTCCAAGCGCTCGCGCCTCGCGATCCTCAATGTCGTCTCGATCGTCGGCGGCATCGGGATCTGGTGGTTGCTCGCGCTGAGCGGGCTGCAGCTGCCCACCCCGCCCGAGGTCGTCCAGAAGGCGGTCCAGCTGTGGAACGCCGGGATCCTGCAGGAAGACCTGCTGGCCAGCCTGGCTCGCGTGCTCAGCGGCTTCCTGCTCGGCAGCGCAGTCGCCATCCCGGTCGGCTTCCTCATGGGCTGGTACACCGTGGCGCGCGGACTTTTCGAGCCCTGGATCCAATTCTTCCGCACCATCCCGCCGCTGGCCCTCCTGCCGCTCGTGCTGGTGCTGATGGGCATCGGCGAGATCCCCAAGGTCTTCGTGATCTTCCTCGCCGCGTTCCTCGCGTGCGTGATCTCGACCTACCAGGGCGTGGTCAGCGTCGACAAGACGCTCATCAACGCCGCCCGCGTCCTTGGGGCGAAGGACGGCACCATCTTCGCGCGGGTCGTGGTGCCGGCATCCACCCCGTTCATCCTCGTCGGCATGCGCGTGGGTCTCGGCTCCGCGTGGGCGACCCTCGTGGCCGCCGAGCTCCTCGCGGCGCAGGCGGGACTCGGTCACCGGATGCAGGCCGCACAGATCTACTACGACCTCGCCACGATCTTCGTGAGCATCGTCATCATCGGAATCCTCGGCCTGGTGATGGACCGCCTGCTGCTGTTCGCCGAGAGCAAGCTGACCGGATGGCAGGAACGCCGATGACCGACACCATGACCGCCGCCAAGATCTCTGTGCGCGGCATCCGCAAGACCTTCCCGCTCAAAGACACCGAGTTCGTCGCGCTCGACCACGTCGACCTCGACATCGCCGACAACGAGTTCGTCACCGTCGTGGGACCGTCGGGCTGCGGCAAGTCGACGCTCATGAACATCCTGGCTGGGCTCGAGGAGCCGACATCCGGTGAAGCCCTCGTCGACGGCCGAGCGGTCTCGGATCCCGGCCCCGAGCGCGGCGTGATCTTTCAGCAGTACGCCCTGTTCCCCTGGCTCACCGTGCGCAAGAACGTGGAGTTCGGGCTCAAGGTGGCGGGGGTGTCGAAGACCGAGCGCCGCGAGCGGGCGAACCACTTCATCCGCATGGTCGGCCTCGAGCAGTTCGCCGATGCGCTGCCGAAGATGCTCTCGGGAGGCATGAAGCAGCGATGCGCGATCGCCCGTGCCTACGCCGTGAACCCGTCCATCCTGCTGATGGACGAGCCGTTCGGAGCGCTGGATGCCCTCACCCGCGTGAAGCTCCAAGAGCAGCTGCTCGACACGTGGAGTCGCGAGAAGCGCACGGTGATGTTCATCACCCACGACGTCGACGAGGCGGTGTTCCTGGCCAATCGCGTGATCGTGATGGCCGCCGCCCCTGGCCGTATCTATGAGGTCATCGAGGTCGATCTGCCTTACCCCCGCACGGAGGACGTGCGCCTGAGCCCCGAGTTCGGGGCGCTGCGCAATCGCGTCTGGCACGCCGTGTACCACCAAGAGCCCGGCACCGCAGCCGGAACCGCGTCGCACTGAGACGCCGAACCCGACGAAGGGAACAACAGCAATGAGGATGAACAGGAAACTCATCGGCGCGGCCGCGGCCGGCATCGCCGTCGCCGTCGCACTCACCGGATGCGCGAGCGGGTCCGGAGGAAGCCCGGATGCCGGCGACGCCGACGAGAGCGAGTACGAGGACGTCATCGACGTGGACTTCGGCTACATCCCGGACTTCAACGGCACCAGTCTTCTCGCGATCGCCGAGGACCAGGGGCTGTGGGACAAGTACGGGCTCAACGTGACGACCCAGAACTTCACGAACGGTCCGCTGCAGATCCAAGCGCTCGGAACGGGCGACCTCGACTTCGGCTACATCGGCCCGGGAGCGGTGTGGCTTCCCGCATCCGGTCAGGCCAAGATCGTCGCCCTCAACACCCTCGGTCAGGCCGACCGGGTCGTGGCGCAGGCCGGCATCGAGTCCATCGAAGATCTGCGCGGCAAGACCGTCGCCTTCCCGGAGGGCACCTCCGGCGATATGATCCTGACGCTCGCGCTCGAGGAGGCGGGCATGACGAAGGACGACATCAACGCCGTGGCCATGGAGCCCGCGGCCATCGTCGCCGCGCTGTCATCGAAGCAGGTCGACGGCGCCGGCTTCTGGTATCCCGCCCTGGCCACCGTCATGGAGCAGGTGCCCGACCTCGTGGAGCTGGCTGAGAACAGCGACTTCGAAGACACCGTCGCCTTCCCGACGGCGTTCGTCGCCGGCAATGACGTCGTCGCTGACGAGCCCGAGAAGGTCGACCGCGTGCTCAAGGCGCTGCGCGAGGCGATCGCCTTCCGCGCCGAGAACACCGACGAGGCGATCCAGCTGACCGCCGACTTCTCGGCGCTCGACCCGGCGCAGGTCGAGGCAGACGCGGGCAACGTCCAGATCCTCTCGCTGGAAGAGATCGACGCACTGACCGAGGACGGCACCGTCGACACGTGGCTGGCGGGCATGGTCGACTACTTCGTCGCCGCCGGCAAGCTCACCGAGCCGGCTGACCCTGCCGACTTCTACACCGGCGATCTCTTTCTGCAGGCAGGCGAGTAATCCGACATGAAGTCGAGCAACATCCTCTTCCTCATGACCGACCAGCACCGGGTCGACACCCTCGGGGCCTACGGCAATGCCCTGGCGGCGACTCCCGTGCTCGATGAGCTCGCTCGCACCGGAACGCGATTCGATCGGTGGTACACCCCGACCGCGATCTGCACCCCGGCGCGCGCGAGCCTGCTGACCGGTCAAGCCCCGTTCCGGCACCGTGTGCTTGCCAACCATGAGCGCAACGTGGGGTATCTCGAAGACCTCGCCGACGGATCGTTCACGTTCGTCGAGGCGCTGCGGGAGAAGGGCTACAACACGGGGCTCATCGGCAAGTGGCATGCCGGTACCGAGAAGAAGGCGGCGGACTTCGGGTTCGATGGTCCCGACCTCCCCGGCTGGCACAACCCCGTGGACAATGAGGACTACCTCGACTTCCTGCGCGAGAACGGTCTGCCGCCGTACGAGATCAGTGACCGCATCCGGGGCACATTGCCCAACGGTGGGCCGGGCAACCTGCTGGCTGCCCGGCTCCACCAGCCCGTCGAGGCGACGTTCGAGTACTACCTCGCGTCCCGCACGATCGAGCTGCTGGAGCGCTATGCCGACGACGTCCGGCGAGAAGAGACGCCGTTCTTCCTCGAGCTGAGCTTCTTCGGTCCGCATCTGCCGTACATCATTCCCGACGAGTACTTCGACATGTTCGACCCCGCGGCCATCGAGCTGCCACGCTCGATTGCCGAGACGTTCGAGGGAAAGCCGCCGGTGCAGCGCAATTACAGCGCCCACTGGACGTTCGACACCATGCCGATCGAAGTGACGCGCAAGCTCATCGCCGTGTACTGGGGCTACGTCGCACTCATCGACCAGCAGATCGGGCGGGTGATGGCGGCCCTCGAACGCTTGGGCCTGGTCGACGACACGGCGGTCTTCTTCACGTGCGATCACGGCGAGTTCACCGGCGCGCACCGCCTGCATGACAAGGGCCCGGCCATGTACGAGGACATCTACCGAACCCCGGGGATCGTGCGGATCCCGGGCGCACCCGCCGGACAGGTCCGCACGGAGTTCGTCTCGCTGCTCGATGCCACGGCCACGATCCTGGAGCTGGCCGGCATCGATCCCTCGCCGGCGGTCGACTCCCGAAGCCTGGTTCCGCTCGTGCAGGGTGAGAACCCCGCGTGGGCTCCCGACATCGTGTGCGAGTTCCACGGGCACCACTTCCCCTACCCGCAGCGGATGCTGCGTGACGACCGCTACAAGCTGGTCGTGAACCCCGACTCGGTCAACGAGCTGTACGACCTGCAGCAGGATCCCGACGAGCTCTCCAACGTCTACGAGCAACCCGGGATGGATGCCGTCCGCTCGCGGCTGATGCAGCGCTTGTACGGCGTGCTGCGCGAGCGAGGGGACAACTTCTACCACTGGATGACGACGATGTACGACGTCGGTGCCGTCGACCACGACCCGACGCAGTCAGGGCTCGACGAGACGACGTACCTCTCGGGCGACGAGGCGTCGGCGGCATGACCCGTCCGAACATCGTCGTGATCCTCACTGACGACCACGCCGCCCACGCCATCGGCGCGTACGGTTCGGTCGTCAACGAGACGCCTCGCATCGACGAGATCGCGGCGGCGGGGGCACGCTTCGACAACTGCTTCGCCACCAATTCGCTGTGCTCGCCGAGCCGCGCGTCGATCCTCACCGGAACGTACAGCCACATCAACGGGGTGACGACACTCGTCACCCCGATCGACGCGGGGCAGCCCACCTTCGTGTCACGACTGAAGGATGCCGGCTACCGGACGGCGATGGTGGGCAAGTGGCACATGGGCGACGGGGAGGGGCACAACCCCGAGGGCTTCGACTACTGGGATGTGCTCATCGATCAGGGCGAGTACCACGACCCGCACTTCCTCAGTTCAGAGGGGCTGCGCCAGGTCGAGGGTTATGCGACAGATGTCATCACCGATCTCGCGCTGGCCTGGCTCGAGTCCCTCGAGGGCGATGACCCGTGGTGCGTGCTGATCTGGCACAAGGCCCCGCATCGTCCCTGGCAGCCCGCAGACCGTCACGCCGACCTCTACTCCGACCCGATTCCGCTGCCGGCGACGTGGGACGACGACTACGCCACCCGCGCGTCGTCGGCCCGGCGCGCCGCGATGCGCATCGCCGAGCACCTGAACGCGGAGGATCTCAAGCAGGACCCGCCGGCAGGCCTTTCGTACGAGGACGAAGCGCTGTGGAAGTACCAGCGCTACATGCAGGACTACCTCCGGTGCGTCGCATCCGTCGACGACAACGTCGGGCGCGTCACCGACTGGCTCCGCGCACGCGATCTCTTCGACGAAACGCTGATGCTGTACTCGTCCGACCAGGGCTTCTTCCTCGGCGACCACGGCTGGTTCGACAAGCGGTTCATGTATGAGGAGTCCATCCGCATGCCTCTGGTCGTGAGCTGGCCCAACCGGCTCCCGGCGGGCACGGTGCGCCGCGACATCGCGACGAACGTGGACTTCGCCCAGACCGTCCTCGACGCCGCCGGGGTCGCCCCGGATCCTCGCATGCAGGGACGGAGCCTGCTGGAGGCGACCGGCCGGGACGGCTTCTACTATCGCTACTGGGAGCACGACGACGGCTTCCACAAGGCGCCCGCGCACTACGGCTACCGCGATCACCGGTACAAGCTCATCTACTTCTACAACGACGGGATGGGACTTCTCGGAACGGGGCCGTTCACGTATCCCGGCGAGTGGGAGCTGTACGACCTCGAGCGAGATCCCGACGAGCTGCGCAATGTCGCCCGCGATCCGGCTTACGCTTCGGTCTTCTCCGACATGCGACGCCGGCTGCGCCAAGAGCAGCTGGCGGTGGCCGACGCTCCCTACGCCGGCGAGCCCGCGCTCGCCTGATTCGAGCCTCCGGCTCGGTCAGCGCGAGAAGAAGAACCCGAACACGCCGGCCTGAGACAGGAGCCAGAACAGCACGACAGCACCGACGGCCACGAAGGTCACCCACGGCACGCCCCGCTGCAGGCGGCGTCCCTGCTGTGCGACGCCGGGGGGAGGACGCAGCGTCTCCAGCGGCGCAGAGAAGGGGACGGATGCCACGGCGTCCCCTGCGACGCCGGCTCCCGGGTAGGGCGTCAGATCCGACGTCGACGCTGCCGCTGCGGCCCGCAGGCGTTCATCGCGCCACCGCGCCCACTGCGCGAACTTGTCGAGCAGTGCGCCTACGACGGAGAAGAGCCACGCCCACGTCGCGGGGTCGAGAGTGGAGAAGTCGCGCTTGGCGTAGAGGAAGAGCCAGTCGTCGACGATCTCGACGTCGAGGGCGGCGGCGTTGTCGATGAAGCGGGCCATGATGTCGGGCGTGAAGAGATAGAGCGCGTCGGTCTCGTAGCCGGCCGGGCAGGAGAGGGAGAAGTACCGGTCGAAGTCGCCCTCGAGGCTGAGGCGCTGGTCCTTGTCGAACGTCGCCGGCAGGTTCGAGCCGAACAGGCCGTTGTTGCCCGTGGCGTCGAGCACGATGTGGGGCAGCGGCACGTCGAGCTTGACGGCGACATACCCCCATTTGTGGGTCGTGCGGTTCTTGCCCGACCCGGTGGTGTAGCGATAATTCGCGAACTCCACGAACCGCGGGCGTTCGCCGCGGACGAGGTCCGAGGCTTGGCGCGAGCTGCCGAGCGAGAAGATCATGCCGGGCAGGCCGGGGTTCGCGAGGCGCGGGAGGTAGCTCATGCCGTTCGCCCGCGCGAAGCGGTCCAGTCGCAGCATGCGGGCGGACGCCCCGCGTCGTGCCACGACCGCGGCGACCACGGCGCCGGCCACGATGACGACGAGGACCACGACGGGAATGAACGTGAGCAGCAGGAATCCGATGCCCTCGCTCGCGGCAGAGGCGGCCACCGCGACGATCGTGCCGACCATCGTGAGGAACACCGAGAGGAACACGATGCCGAGCACCGTGATGCCGACGATCGCGGCGACGTTCGCCGAGGGCAGGCGTCCGGTGCGGCGAAGCTCGTGTGCGAACGCCCGCGCCGCGGCCGGGTCGACCGGCTCGACGAGCGGACGTGCGTCGAACGGGTACGCGGCGCCGGGCTGCGGCATCCCGCTCACCGGTTCACCTCGTCGGCGTCCCACTGCAGCGAAGCGCCCTCGCGGATGCCGAGTGCTTCGATGCGCGGATCCGTGCACAGTGCCCGCTGCAGCTCGGAGGAGCCGGCCACGATCGTCGAGTCCCAGTCCACCTCGCTCACCATGACCCACGCCCGGTCGGCGGGCCAGACGATACTGGGGGACTCCGCCCTCGGTGGGAAGCCGTGAGCGTCGCCGAGCCGGTCGCGCCACGGAACGGTGCGCACCCACTCCGGATCGGCAAGCTCCGACATCGCGGCGCGAAAGAGGACGAAGTCGCGATTCGGCAGACTCAGCCGTGGGCCGCGCGAGATCTCGTCCGACAGGATGCCGGGCTGCCACGTCGGCCGGCGGAAGACGTCGTTGAAGACGTCCCGCGTCGAGCGCGCCAGGAACTTGAGGTGATGGCCGGTCTGCGCGTCCGCGGCGTCCGGCTCGTTCACAGCGGTGAGCAGTGCGCGCGAAGGGCCGTACCCCATCGCGCCCACCAGGCTGCCCCAGCCCTCCCAGAGCGCGACGAAGCCGTCGTCCGGAGTCGTCGTGTGAGCGGCCGCGACGCCGGCCACGGCGCTGAGCGTCGCGGCATCGAGCTGCCCTTCCTGAGGAGCATCGAATTGCCAGCCGTCGGCAGACTGCGCCTGCTGCCACGCGTTCGGGTCCCATTCCCCGCTACGGGCTCGCACGAGCGATCCCCACTGCGCACCGGCGTGCATCTCGGTGCCGAATGCCTGCGCCGCATCGGCCCACCGGGCGGCCGTGGTCTCGATCTCGACCTGGCGGCCGGCGAATTCCTCCCACGCGTGCCGATTCCTGTCGTACGGAAGCGGCGGCCACTCCCCGTCGACAGGACGCGACCGGGTCGTGCCGTGGAAGACGCGGGTATAGAAGGGGAAGCCGCGCGGGACCACGTCGTGCATCGTGCCCCGCCACGGCTCGTCGACGCGATCCCTGATCCACGCGCCGGCCTCGACATCCGCCGTCCACTCCATGATGCCCACGGTACCGGTGCCGCTTCGTGCCCGACCCGCCCCGTCCCGAGTGCTTCGAACCCACGGTTCGGCCCGTGCCGGCGCATCCGGTACCATAGGAGGGTTGTCCGCATTGCACCCCTGTGTGCAGAACCCGGACGACGTGCACACACCCTCCTGCTCCCGGGAAATGCCCGGCAGCCGTTCTAGTCCGAAGGAGGTGGGTAAGTGACGCACCAGTACGAACTCATGGTCATCCTCAACCCGGAGATCGATGAGCGCCAGGTCGGCCCGAACCTCGACAAGTTCTTGAAGGTCATCACCAACGATGGTGGCTCGATCGACAACGTCGACATCTGGGGCAAGCGCCGTCTCGCTTACGAGATCGAGAAGAAGACCGAAGGCATCTACGCCGTCGTCAACTTCACCGCGTCGAGCGCAGCCACTCAGGAGCTCGACCGTCAGCTGAAGCTCAACGAGCAGATCATGCGCACCAAGGTGCTCCGTGCCGAAGAGGCCATCGCGATGGTCGCCTCGGAGAAGCAGCGCGCCGACGAGCGTGCCGCCCGCAAGAGCGCCAAGGCAGCGAAGGTCTAAGCGCCATGGCCGGCGAGACGATCATCACCGTCGTGGGAAACCTCACGGCTGATCCCGAACTGCGTTACACGCAGAACGGCCTCCCCGTCGCGAACTTCACGATCGCGTCGACGCCACGCAACTTCGACCGCCAGGCCAACGAGTGGAAGGACGGCGAAGCGCTGTTCCTCCGCGCGAGCGTGTGGCGCGAGTTCGCCGAGCACGTGGCCGGTTCGCTGACCAAGGGCATGCGGGTCATCGCGACCGGCCGCCTCAAGCAGCGCAGCTACCAGGATCGCGAGGGCAACAACCGCACCGCGATCGAGCTCGAGGTCGACGAGATCGGCCCGTCGCTGCGCTACGCGACCGCGCAGGTCACCCGCGCTGCCGGTGGCAGCAGCGGTGGCGGTGGCGGACAGGCCCGTCCCGCTCAGGTCGCCGACGAGCCGTGGTCGACCCCCGGTTCGGCGAACGCCGGCGGCAACGCCGACGCGTGGGCTGCCCCGGGCACCTACGGCGACGACACACCCTTCTAAGGGCTGATCTCACAAGCAGATTCCGGATGCCGAGGCTTCGGCATCCGATCGAGTAAACGTAAGGAAAGACCATGGCTGGAAAGGCAACCGGCGACCGCCGGAAGCCGCGGAAGGGCGCGAAGAACGCTGCCCCCGCGAAGGCGATCCGCGTCGGCGTCATCGACTACAAGGACGTCGCCACTCTTCGCAAGTTCATCTCGGAGCGCGGGAAGATCCGCGCCCGTCGTATCACCGGTGTCTCGGTGCAGGAGCAGCGTCTGATCGCCCGCGCGATCAAGAACGCGCGCGAAATGGCGCTCCTGCCTTACGCCGGCGCTGGCCGCTAAGGAGTACCGACATGGCAAAGCTCATTCTCACGAACGAGGTCGCCGGGCTCGGTGGAGCCGGTGACGTTGTCGAGGTCAAGAACGGGTACGCCCGCAACTACCTCATCCCCCAGGGCTTCGCGGTCTCGTGGACCCGCGGTGGCGAGAAGCAGGTGGCGTCGATCCGCGCCGCCCGCGAGTCGCGCGCGATCCACGACCACGAAGAGGCCGTCGCTCTCAAGGACGCCCTCGAGTCCAACAAGGTCCGCCTCGCCGTCAAGGCGGGTGCCGAGGGTCGCCTCTTCGGTTCGGTGAAGACCACCGACGTGGCCGACGCCGTCAAGGCCGCCGGCCTGGGCGAGCTCGACAAGCGCAAGATCCACATCACCTCGCCGATCAAGTCGGTGGGCGAGCACGAGGCGACGGTCCGTCTGCGCGACGACCTCACCGCCGTGATCACCCTGCAGGTGGTCGCCGCCAAGTAAGGCGCGAAAAGCGAAGAACGGATGCCGCAGACCTCACGGTCTGCGGCATCCGTTGTTTCATGTGACGGATGCCGCGAGCCCCCCGGGTCGCGGCATCCGCATCTTGTTTCATCCCGTGTTGTTTCATCCCGTGGTGACAGCGACCCGATCCAGGCGGGGCGGAGCGCTGCGATTCGGAATGTGAGAGGTACGGGAGGGCCGGCTTGGGGACGGCCCTCCCGCCTGCTCGCGCGGGGGTACGGGGGCGATGCGTTCGGGACGCGAGAGCCCCCGCGCCCTTACGCGGAGCGGCGCCGCGACACGCGCGCGATCACGCCGGCCATCAGGAGCAGAAGCCCCATCAGCAGTGCGGGAAACGCGCCCGGCCCTCCCGTCGTGGCGAGTGTGGAAGCGTCACCGGCAGCCGAGCTCGTTCCCGTGACGGTGTTCTTGCCGCCGTCACCGGGGTTGCTCGGGTTGCTCGGGTTGCTCGGGTTCGTGGGGTCCGTGGGATCGGTCGGGTCCGTGGGATCGGTCGGGTCCGTCGGGCCGGTGGGACCGGTCGGGTCCGTCGGGCCGGTGGGACCGGTCGGGTCCGTGTCACCGAGCAGGTCGGTGAGCAGATCGTCGACGAGCCCGGTGTTGTCGGCCGCGTCCGCGATGTTGTCCGCGGCGTTCTGCACCGTGTCGGAGACAGCGCCGAGCACGTCACCGCCGTTGAGCAGCTCGTCCACGATCGACCCGGCGTCGTTGAGCCCGTCGTTCACCAGCCCGTCTACGACCTGGTCGGCGGTGTTCTCAGCCACGTTCGTGACCGTCGTGCCGAGGTCGGAGCCGAGGTCCGAGACGGTGGTGCCGAGGTCGTCGATCACCCGATCGATGTCGCCGTCGAGCAGGTCGTCGACGGTGTTGTCGCCGTTGTCGACGAGGTTTCCGACGAGTCCTCCTTCGACGAGGATGCCGTCGCCGACGACGTCGTTCAGGCCCGAGTTCTCACCCAGCAGGCCGTCGAGGATGACGCTGCCACCGGTGGTGCCGGTGAGGTGGTTCAGCAGGTCGCCGACCGGGTCGATGATCGGCTCGAGTGCGCCGTCGCCGCCCAGGATCGGGTCGAGCACGCTGTCGCCCGCGAGGCCGTCGATGAGGCCGTTGTCTTCGGTCAGACCCGTCAGCAGGCCGTCCGCATCGTTCACCGGCGTTGCCGGCGTCGACGTCGGGCCACCCTCGAGAGTCGTCTCGAGAGCGTCCTGGGTCAGGCCGGACGTGTCGGTCGCGTCGGCGGTGTTGTCGCCGAGGTTCTGGACGAGATCGTTCAGGCCGCCACCTGCGACGCCGCCGTCCAGCAGACCGAGGGTGTCGGTGAGCAGGTCGTCGACGAGGCCGTCGATGACCTGGTCGTCCGTGTTGGCGGCGGCATCGGTCACTGTCTGACCGACGTCGGTGCCGAGGTCCTCGATGGTGGTGCCGAGGTCGGTGACGGCGGCCTCGAGGTCGCCGGCTGCGACGTCGTTCAGAAGGGCGTCGCCGTTGGCGGCGAGGTTGCCGACAGTGCCGCCCTCCACGAGAGCGCCGTCTCCGACGACGTCGTTGAGAGCGCTGCCGTCGCCGACGAGGGCGTCCACGACCGTGGTGCCGGCGGTGGTGTCGGTGACCTCGTCCACGACCTCGGCGACGGCATCGGTCACCGGCGCGATGGCGCCGTCATCGCCGAGGACCGGCTCGACGATGGCATCGCCGACGAGCGAGTCGACCAGACCGTCGTCGGCGACCACGGACGAAAGGATGTCGGGATCGGTGGGTGGTTCGGCCGCGTTGGCGACCGTTGCGCCGAGCAGCGTGATGCCGCCGGCGAGCAGCGTGCCCCACAGGGCGCGCTTGCAGAAGGTACGCATGGTGTTCCCCTTACAGGTGAGTGATCGGTCGCAGCGCGCAGAGAGGCGCTGCTCAGCACGCGAGCGCGCGCTGAAGCGTGCCGCCATCAGAGGGCGGCAGCGACCCGATCAGTCAGGGGAGACGTCGGTGGATCCGACAGGCGCCGCTGGGGCGTGGTCGTCCTCGGGGCCGACTCGATGCGTCCAGGCACGGTGTGCATCGAGGGGTCCGAGGGCGTCGATCGCCCAGGCACCGGAACCCGCACCACCGGGTCCCGCGGAAGAAGAGGAAAGGCAGAGTCCTGGCCCACTGCCGGGCACGCCCGACAGGGTGGCAGAGAACACGATTGAGCTCTCGACAGCCGCAGGGCCGCCAACGGCCGCCTTCTTCGCCGTCGAGAAGACAGGCGATGTAAGGAGCGCGAGGTCGGTGGCATCCGCCGCCTGAGCGATCGCCTCGGCACCGGCCGCATCGGCGGCCTCGGCCACCTCCACAAGACCGGGAAGAGTGGGGACAGCGGGAAGATCAGGCAGCTCGGGAAGGTCGACGCCGGGCAGTGCCGGCGTGCCGGTCGAGGGCTGGCCCACGGTTGCGCCGGTGTCTTCGACGGCTCCTACGACGCCGCCGAGGGTGTCGTCGACGGTCCCGCTCAGGTCGGTGACAGCGTCGTCGAGTCCGACGCCGGAGACGATCCCGCCGACGATGGGGACCTGCGTCACGAGGTCGACCACCGGTTCGGTGATGCCACCGACGACGCCGCCCGAGACGATGTTCGAGACGGGCTTCGTCACGGTGGTGACGACCGTTCCGACGGCTTGGACGACCTGGCTGACCGGCTGCTGGACGGGAGCGGGAGCCACCTCGACGACGCTGTTCACGACGTCGGTGGCTCCGGTCGCCACCCCAGAGACGGTGTCGGTGAGGGTGGACGCGGTCTCATCGACCAGCGACGTCACACCACCGAGGGCACCCCCGAGAAGGCCGTCGTCGTCGGACTGCGCCGCATTCGCACTCGAGGCGCTGAGGCCGAATGTGAACGAGAGGACGATCCAGGCGAACGCGGCTGCCGCCCCGATCAGGGCCAGTCGCACGACCTTCAGCAGCTGCTGCGAGGCTGCGATCTCCACGTTCACCTCCCACGACGAACAATGCCACACGCTCCGGACGGAACGTGCGTGAGGGTGCCTGGATGTCAGAGACTACGCCCCCGCGCGTGCCGTGTCCAGCATTCTCGCAGCATGTCGGGCAGGGCGTGGCGCTTGTGCGATCGCGCGCCCGCGGCCGCCGTGAAGGGCCCGGACTTTGTACACAGGCGAGCCCGCGGCGCACAACCTTCAAGCGGCACTTCAACCACATCTTCCTCCACAGCCTGTGGAACAGGGAAGACCAGGCCAAACGGGTAATAGTGCGACAGGTCGGGCGGCATGCGGGAATTTGTCCACAGCAGTTGTGCACAGGTCTACCGGCGTTTCTCGCAGACTCTCCACATAGTTATCCACAGGCCGTGTTGCGACTGTCGGGGGCCGTCCATACCGTGGGGTGCGGCCCACTCGGGAAGGGCGGCCACGGGCGCGTGACCAGCGCAGCTCCCGCGTCTCACACCCTCGCACGGTGCGACATCGTGGTTCCTGCCCAACCCGCGGCGTTCGCTCTGGATCCGGAGCGGACGATGTCGGACCATGCCCGGATGATGTGATTCAACGATCAGGAGGACTCGCAGCCTATGTCGATCGCTGACATCTCCGAAGAGCGCATGGGTGGTCCGCGCGAGTACGAGCGCACTCCCCCGCACGATCTGCTCGCCGAGCAGAGCGCTCTGGGCGGCATGATGCTGTCGAAGGATGCCGTCGCCGACGTGATCGAGACGCTCCGGGGAACCGACTTCTACATCCCCAAGCACGAGCTGATCTTCGAAGCGATCCTCACGCTCTATTCGCACGGCGAGCCGACCGACGTCGTCGCCGTCACGGATGAGCTCATCAAGACCGGTGAGCTGCAGCGCGCCGGCGGCGCCGACTACCTCCACACGCTCACCTCGATCGTGCCGACCGCAGCCAATGCCGGCTACTACGCGTCGATCGTGTCGGAGCGCGCACTGCTGCGCCGCCTCGTCGAGGCGGGCACGAAGATCGTGCAGATGGGCTACTCGGGCCAGGGCGAGGCGCTCGATCTCGTGAACAACGCCCAGGCCGAGATCTACTCGGTGACCGGCACCGAGGCGGCCGAGGACTACGTGCCGCTGACGATCGCGGTGGATGCCGCGGTGGAAGAGATCGAGGCGGCCCGCGGTCGCGACGGTCAGATGACCGGCATCCCCACCGGCTTCGCCGGCCTCGACCAGCTGACCAACGGTCTTCACCCCGGCCAGATGATCATCATCGCCGCGCGTCCCGCGATGGGTAAGTCGACGCTCGCGCTCGACTTCGCTCGCGCCGCCGCGATCAAGCATGACTTCCCCACGATCTTCTTCTCCCTCGAGATGGGGCGCAGCGAGATCGCGATGCGCCTGATGAGCGCCGAGGGCGCGGTGCCGCTGCAGTCCATGCGCAAAGGCACGCTCGACTCGCGCGACTGGACGACGATCGCCGCGACGCGCGGCCGCATCAACGACGCCCCCCTCTACATCGACGACAGCCCGAACATGACCCTCGTCGAGATCCGTGCGAAGTGCCGTCGCCTCAAGCAGAAGGCCGGCCTGAAGATGGTCGTCATCGACTATCTGCAGCTCATGACCTCGGGCAAGCGCGTCGAGTCGCGCCAGCAAGAGGTCTCGGAGTTCTCGCGTGCGCTCAAGCTCCTCGCGAAAGAGCTGCAGTGCCCCGTCATCGCGCTGTCGCAGCTGAACCGTGGTCCCGAGCAGCGTGCCGACAAGAAGCCCGCACTGTCAGACCTGCGTGAGTCGGGCTCGATCGAGCAGGATGCCGACATGGTGGTGCTGCTGCACCGCGAGGCGGCCTACGAGAAGGAGTCGCCGCGTGCCGGTGAGGCCGACCTGATCGTCGCCAAGCACCGCAACGGCCCGACCGACACCATCACGGTCGCCTTCCAGGGCCACTTCTCGCGCTTCACCGACATGGCCCCTGGCGACTTCGGGTAGTTCCTGTCCGTTCTGCCGCAAAATGTCAAAATCCAGCCAAGAATGTCCCGAGATGTCAATTTTGACATTTGCGGTGATGCGCCGGTCCTGACCCGCACGGTCTGTATCTGCGCAGACGTCAAGCGCCGGCTAGCTTGACGCCGCCCGTCCCGACCCTCGCGGCGGTGCGCCCACCCACCGAGGGCGTCGCTGCCAGGATCGTGAATGGTGCGAGCCGTTTCATAGTGAAGGGTCACCGGCTGTGCGGCAGATCAACGTCTGACTTCCTTCGCCAAAAAGATGGAAGGGATCGCCGCTCTGGAGGGAATACCTAGTGTGAGCACCGACAGCGACATCCTCAAGCGTGCCGAGCGGACTCCGCAAGCGTTCGCCGAAGTCTTCGACAGGCATGCCGCGGCGGTCGAGTCGTTCCTGCGGCGCCGGTTGGGGGCGCAAGCTGCTGAGGACGCGCTGAGCGAGACGTTTCTCATCGCGTTCCGTCGACGGGGGTCATTCGATCACACGTGGGAATCGGCTCGGCCGTGGCTGTTGGGGATCGCTGCTCGCGTGGCGGCGAAGAACCACGTGGCTGAGGCGCGGCACTGGCGCGCGGTGGAAGCGGCTGCCGGACGTGGGGAAACGACGAGCGGCGGTGGGATAGACGAGGCCACCGGACGATTGGATGCTGCCGCTGCGATCCGTGCCCTGGCACCGCGCATCGCGGCGCTGTCCGCGAAGGAGCGCAACACGCTTTTCATGTATGCCTGGTCCGACCTCCCACCGGAGCAGATCGCGCAGGCGCTTCAGGTGTCCGTGGGCACGGTGTGGTCGCGGCTGCATCGGATCAGACGCAAGCTCGCCCCGCCGGGGTCTCACTCTGTTCGGCTGACGTGGATAGCAAAGGAGATGGATCATGGAGCTGTTCGAGATGGTGCGTGAGATCGAGAACACGCCAGATCCCTCGACTCCGGCGCGGATCGCACGATCGCGCGAGCGGGTGCTGACCGAGTTGGGCGCTGCGCCGAAGCGACGTGTTCGCTCGCGCTGGGTGTGGGGTGGCACCGCCGCCCTGGGAGGCCTGTCCACCGCAACCATCGTGGCAAGCGTCATCATCGCCGGCCTGGCCGCTCCCGTTGTCGTACAGCCGGCGTCGGCGGCCGCTGTCGAGGTTCTCAACGACGCCGCCGAAGTCGTAATCGAGGGGACGGACCCAGTAGTCGGTCCGGGTCAGTATCTGAGAATCCGCGAGACCTACGAGCTGGTGTCGCTGTGGGACGCCGACGCGGGCTTCAACACAGCCACACTTCCCACCTCGGAAGGCGCAGTCCACGTACGCGGCGTCAGAGACCTGTATGTACCCAGCGACCGCACCGAGGACTGGATTCTCGACGGCCGGGCGCCGAACGAAGTACTCGAAGTGTGGGGCGACCCGCGAGCCAAGGCCGCCTACGACCAGATGGCCGCGGTCTCGCCCGGAACGGACTCGGATCCCACCGGGATTCGGGCGCTTCCACAGGGGGCTGACGAAAGCGGGGCTCACGGAGCACCGCAGGTGACTCCCTCACCCGGTGCCGCGGACAGCGAAGACACCCCGCCGCCGGCAGACGAGGAGGTTGGGTACTACGACCGGTTCCGGCCGTTCTATGACGAGATGCCGAGAGACCCGCAGCAACTGCTCGCGTGGTACCGGGACAACCTGCAAACCTCCTCGGACGACTGGTATGTGTTCCAGAGCATCGGCCAGGGACTTCGGACCAACCTGATGCCGAGGGACCTGCGAGCAGCGTCACTCCGAGTTCTCGGCATGCTCAGCGGCGTCGAAGTGGCGGCAACCAACGGGACGATCACCACGCTCGCAATGCCTGCCCAGCTCGGCGGAGGAGAGTTCGGGGACTTGCTGGTGTCCGAACTCGACATCGACACCAGCACGGGGCAGATCGTCGGGATCCGGGAGACCTACCCTCACCGCTCCACCAGCCTTATGCCAGCAGGCGTCCCCTGGGCCTCCTGGCACATCGAGATATCCGTCGTGGACGGGGCACCGACACCCTGATGCGGCCCCCAGCAGTTGACGTCTGGACCGCCGGTGACGGACCAAGCCGAGGCTTCGTACGGGAGTGCTCAGTTATCGCTTGCGAGTTGGGACATCTCGCGCCGGAATCTCGAGACCACTTTTGTGGACATTTCGAGCTCAAGGCAACCCGACTCGGGACATCATTCGTCAGAATGTACAGTAGAGCGCCGACTTTGCTGAGAGATGACTGACTAGGTTGTCTTAGCGCCACGTCGATTGTCCCGTTTAGCGTTGGGACAATCTAGGAATCCTTCCCAGCAGCGCGTTCACCACCCAGCCGGAGGCCGCCGCATGTCGCACTGCGGCGGCCTCCGGTCGCGTTCAGTTGTCTGATGCGAGCTGCGGGTAGACGGCTTCGAGGGGGGCGGACAGTCGGGCCTTGGCCTGGATGGAGGTGTCGTCGGCGAGGACTTCGTACCCGCCGGCCTCGAGGACATCGAAGACCTGGGTGACGAGGTCGGCGGGGTCGAGCTTGGGGCCTTCGGCGTGGGCGGCCATCGCGGTGTCGACGTAGCCGACGTGCACGCCCACAACCTGGACGCCTGCGGGCTGCAGCTCCAGGCGCAGGGAGTTCGTCGCCGACCAGAGGGCCGCCTTGGTGGCCGAGTAGATGCCGGCGACGGCCCACCACGACAGCGCCGAGTGGATGTTGATGATGGAGGTGTTGCCTCCCTTCGCGGACAAGATCGGCGCGAAGGTGCGGGCCAGGAACAGGGGGCCGAGGAAGTTGGTCTCGACGTTATGGCGGATCTCCTCGTCCGTGTGGGTGAGGATGCCCGCGGACGAGACGGATGCGCCGGCATTGTTGATCAGCATCGTGACGTCGGGGGCCTGCTCGGTGGCGGCCCGAATGGAGGCGGGGTCGGTGACGTCGAGGGTGAGGGGCACGATGCGCTCGTCGCCCCAGTGGCGGGGGTTGCGGGCGGTGGCGTAGACCTTGGCGGCTCCTCGGGCGATGGCTTCGTGGACGAAGTGGGTGCCGATGCCGCCGTTCGCGCCGGTGACGAGGACGACGGCGCCGTTGAGGGAAGTCATGAGATGGATCTCCTTGAGGTGATGTTCGGATGGTCGAGAAGGATGGCCGGGGAGGCGTCGGGTTCGCCTGCCCCGGCCACATCGAGGGTTAGACGCGGGCGAGGGTGGGGTAGTCGATGTACCCGTGCGCGCCGCCGGTGTAAAGGGTGGCGGGGTCGAGCTCGTTGAACGGTGCGTCCTGCTGCAGGCGTTCGACGACATCCGGGTTCGCGAGCGCGAATCGGCCGAGCGGTGCGATGTCCGCAAGCCCGGTGTCGATGTCCGCGGCGATGCCGTCCCGGTCGCGCCCGTACCGGACGACGAGGACGGCCGTCGGCCACACGTCCCGGAATGACTGCAGCAGCTCGTCGTCGCCGAGGTGATGCACGTGGAGGTAGGCCAGGTTCAGGTTCGCGAGCTCGCTCACGAGGTACCGGTACTGGGCGCGCACCGCTTCGGTGTCGCCCTCGTTCAGCCCGCCGAGCGGGAAGGCGGGGGAGATGCGGATGCCGGTGCGGTCCGCGCCGATCTCCTGGGCGACGGCCTGGGCGACCTCGATCACGAACCGGGCCCGGTTCTGGACGGACCCGCCGTACTCGTCGGTGCGCTGGTTCGCGTTGGGGGCGAGGAACTGGTGCAGCAGGTAGCCGTTGGCGGCGTGGATCTCCACCCCGTCGGCGCCGGCGGCGATCGCGGAGGCGGCGGCGTGACGGAACTCACCGATCACGTCTCGAATCTCGGGGACGCTGAGCTCACGCGGGACTGGCGTCTTCTTCGGGCCTTCTGAGGTGAACATGTCCTGTTCGGCGGAGATCGCCGACGGGGCCACGGGCTGACGGTGGTGCGGGGTGTTGTCGGGGTGGGAGATGCGCCCCACGTGCATCAGCTGGATGAACAGGTGCCCGCCGTTTTCACGCACGGCGTCGGCGACCTTCGCCCACCCCGCCACCTGTTCCGGGGTGTAGATGCCGGGAGTGTTCACGTACCCCTGCCCATCCTCGGACGGCTGGGTGCCCTCGGTGATCAGCAGCCCCAGCGAGGCCCGCTGACCGTAATACTCCGCGGCGAGCTTTCCCGGTGTGCCGTCGGGGTTGGCGCGGTTGCGGGTCATCGGGGCCAGAGCCAGGCGGTGCGGGAGCTCGATGCGTCCCAGGGTGAACGGCTGCCAGAGAGACGAAGACGTCATGACGGGTGAGGGTCCTTTCGTTGAGGCGTCGCCTGATCTCCGGTGGGCGACGGTCGTCGCGCAACGGCGTGGGAAGATGAGTCAACGCACATCCGAGTCCACACGATAGTGACTACACTCATAACTGGGGTAAATCAGAGCCTATTCCCCTCGGAGGAACACCATGTCAGTGGCGACACCGCCGCTCGGGCGACGCGAGCGGCAGAAGCAAGACAAACTCGCGCGCATCACCGCGGCCGCCAGCGAACTGTTCGCAAAGCACGGGGTGGACGAGGTCACCACGCAGCAGATCGCGGACGCCGCCGATATCGGCACGGGCACGCTGTTCCTGTACGCGAAGACCAAGGGGGAGCTGCTCCTCCTGGTCCAGAACGCGCACTACGCCGACGCGCTGAAGCGCGGTCGTGCCGCGGCTATGGGGGAGTTGACGGCGGTGGACGCGGTCCTCGCCCTGCTGGGACCGGTGGTGGAGTGCAACCGCGTCCAGGTCGACAATGGCCGCACCTACCTGAGGGAAATGGTCTTCGGCGACCCGAGCGAACCCCAGCACGCGGCGGCGCTGGATATCGTCGCGCAGACGGAACAAGCGGTTGCCGACATCCTCGTCGAGCGTGCGGGTATCGACGCGGGGGAAGCGACGACGCTCGCCCGGGTGATCTCGGCCATCCAATTCCTCGAGCTCGCGGCCAGCGTCAACAGCGACTCGACGGTCCCCGAGCTGCTTGCGAGCACCCGTGCCCAGGTCGCGGCGATCCTGCCGGTCTGATTCCAATCACGACGACACACGAATTCCCATCATGACGACACACGAAGAAGACTCCGAGCGCTCGCGTACGATCCGCTACCAGGTCCCGGGCAGGGACAGGCGGACACTGTTCGCCCGATCCGGGCTTGAGCAGCTTCGGGCCGTGGCCGCGGGCGAGGCACCAGCCCCGCCGATCAGTAGCCACATCGGGCTCGAGATCGTCACCGTGGAGGAGGGTGACGTGGTGATGACGGCGGTTCCGGACGAGTCGCACTACAACCCGATCGGGTCGGTGCACGGCGGGTTCTTCGCCACCGTCCTTGACTCCGCGTGCGGGTGCGCGGTGCACTCCACCCTCCCGGCCGGCGTCGGATACACCAGTCTGGAGCTTAAGGTCTCGTTCCTGCGCCCGATCACCGCGGACACCGGCACGGTGACCGCGCACGGGTGGGTCATTCGTAAGGGCCGAAGTGCGGTGTTCGCGGAGGCCGACATCCGCGACAGCCAGGGGCAGGTCCTCGCGACCGCGTCCAGCACCTGTCTCGTCGTCCGACCGGACCCTGCCCCGTGACGCGTCTGGGCCGGCGCGGCGCGTTTTGGGCTGCCGCGTCGGTCCTGGCCCTCGCGCTGTGGTCCTCGGGTGCGCCGAGCGTGCTCTACCCGATCTACGCCGCGAAGTGGGATCTCACTCCGGTTGTCGTGACGACGGTGTTCGCGACGTATCCGCTGGCGCTGATCGTGGTGCTCCCGCTGTTCGGGAACCTGTCCGATCTGTTCGGCCGCAGGTGGGTCATGATTGCGGGCGTCGCGCTCATCGGCATCTCCGGGGTGGTGTTCGCTTTCGCACCTCATGTCGGCTTCCTCTATATCGGCCGTGTCCTGCAAGGGGCCGGGGCGGGTCTCGCGATGGGGGCTGCCACCGCATCCTTGATCGAGAACAACACCACGCGCAGCCCCCGCTTCGCGAGCACCACCGCCACGGTCGCCACCGCGACCGGCCTCACCGTTGCGCTGCTTCTCAGCGGAGTGTTCGCCGAGTACCTGCCTCTCCCGCTGTTGTGGAGCTACCTCGTCCTCTTCGCCCTCGCCGCGGCCTCTACTGCGGCTCTGCTGGCCACACCCGACGATCGACCGCAGGCGAAGGCCCGGTGGCGACCACAGGCTCCCTTCGTCCCCGCGGGGATCCGGATCGGGTTCTGCATCGCCACGCTCTCGGTCAGTCTCGCCTACTGTGTCGGGGCGATCTTCCTCTCTCTCGGCGCGCACATGATCGACCAGTTCACGCACACCGACAACACTGCTCTCGTCGGCATCCTGCTGGCCGCCTCCGCCGCGTTCATCGGGATCACCGGACTCTTCCTCGCCCGATTCCACGCCCATTCCCTCATCTGGGCAGGCACGGCACTGACACTGGCCAGCCTCGCCCTGATGGCGGCCGCCAGCGCGCTCCAATCGCTCGCACTGTTGCTGGCATGGTGCGTCGTCGGCGGCATCGCCTACGCACTGGCGTTCACCGGTGGGCTCGGCCTCATCAACCGACTCGCCCCCCAACACCACCGCGGCTCGACTCTGTCCTTCCTCTACCTCATCGCCTACACCCTGCAAGCCGCGACCGCGATCGGCGTCGGCGCAGTCGCCACCGCAATCTCCCTGCGCGCCGCCATCGGAGCCGCCGCGATCGCGGTCACCGTGCTCGCCGTCGCCGTCGCCGTCCTGCTGATCGCCGAGGTCCGAAAAGCCTCTCGGCCGCAAACGCCTCAGTGGCAGTGAGCCACCGTCAAGGGCCCTCCGCCACCAGGCAGGGATGAGAGCCAGATCGCACCTCCTCCAGGCTGTTCGCTTCTCCTGGTCCAATCGCGCCCGCCGACTCGGAGTGGCGAGGCTGCGTGCCATCTCGCTTGGTACGATTACTGAGCGAACTCACGTTTGAGTAAACTCGGTGGAAGGAGTTCGAGCTGTCAGCTCGAGCACCTGAGGGAGGAGCATTTCATGGACCACGCGGCGCACGAGCAAGGGGCCGCGTCGGTGCGCTTCGCCAACGCACCTACACGCAGGATCGAGGCCGGCGGCACGGAGTTTGTCTACCGCGAGCTCGGCAGTGACGGCCCGCACGGTGTCCCGCTGGTCGGCATGACGCATCTGGGGGCGAATCTGGACAGCTGGGATCCGGAGCTCGTCGACCTGCTGGCCGCGGAACGTCGGGTGATCCTGCTCGGTTATCGTGGCGTCGGTGGCTCGGCCGGCACGCCCCGCGATCGGTTCGAGGACATGGCGGCCGATGCGATCGCGGCGATCCGGGCGCTGGGTCTGTCGCGGGTGGATCTGTTCGGGCTGTCGATGGGCGGCATGGTCGCCCAGGAGATCCTCGAGCAGGCCCCCGACCTGGTGGACCGAGTGGTGCTCGCCGGCACCAGTCCGCAGGGCGGCACGGGGTTGTCGACGATGACGGGAGTGTTCGTGCGCGGCGTCGCACGCGGGCTGGTGACGTTCACCCCCCCGACCTCTGTGCTGTTCTTTACGCGCACTCGCACCGGCAAGCACGCGGCGAGGAGGTATCAAGCGCGTCTGAGGCGTCGGACCGTCGGGCGGGAGCAGCCGGTCTCCCCTGCCGCGCTGCGGGCGCAGTTGCGCGCAGTGAAGCTCTGGGGGCACCAGCGTCCGCCGGGAGCATCGGTGTTCTCGGGCCCGGTACTGGTCGTCCACGGCGACAGCGATCGGATGGTCCCGCCCGCAAACGCCGACGCCCTGCGGCACCGGTTCCCGTCCGCGCAGGTCCGTGTGTTCCCGGACTCCGGGCACGGTGTGGTGTCCCAGAACCGCCGGATCGTCGCCGACCTCATCGGCCGCTTCCTGGCCGCCTGACCACGACCAATTCAAGGAGAAGCCGCATCATGCGAGCGTTCGTGTTCGACAAGTACCAGCAGCCCGTCCACGAGGTCGACATCCCCGAGCCCACGGTCGGCGACTGCGACGTCCTGATCGGGGTCGAGGCCGCAGGGCTGAACCACCTCGATGAGCGGCTCCGGGCGGGTGAGTTCACCGCCGGGGACCGGGTGTATGCCCGGCCGCGGGATCACCGCATCGGCACCTTCGCCGAACGCATCTCGGTCGACGAAACAGACGTCGCCCTGGCTCCGAGCTCGATCAGTACGGTGGAGGCGGCATCCCTTCCGCTGGTCGCACTCACCGCATGGCAGGCCCTGGTGGAGAAGGGCAATGTGCAGCCGGGGCAGAAGGTGCTCATCCACGCCGGTGCCGGCGGGGTCGGATCGATCGCGATCCAGCTTGCCAAGCACCTGGGTGCGAAGGTCGCGACCACCGTGTCGGGCAAGAACGCGGACTTCATCCGGGAACTCGGTGCCGACGTGGTGATCGACTACCGCACCCAGGACTTCGAGATCGAGCTCTCCGGCTACGACTTCGTCCTGGACCCCCTCGGCGGAGACAACCTCACCAAGTCGCTCACGGTCTTGAAGCGTGGCGGAAAGGCCGTCGGCATCTCCGGGCCACCCACCCCCGCGTTCGCGAAAGCTGCCGGCCTGAACCCAGTGCTGCGCCTGGCCATCACGGCCCTCAGCCGCAAGACCCGCGCCCTCGCCAGGAAGCTCGGCGTGACCTACGAGTTCCTCCTCATGCACGCCTCCGGCGACCAGCTGCGTCAGATCGCCGAGCTCGTCGACGCCGGCGTCATCCGCCCGGTCGTGGGCGCGACCTTCCCCTTCGACCAGACCGTCCAGGCCCTCGCCTCGCTCGGCACCAGCAGCATCCGCGGGAAAGCCGTCATCACCGGCGTCGACCAGCCCGCATAACCGCTATCCGCCAGTCCGCTTTCCGAGCACACTCAGATCCTCAAGGAGCACCCTCATGAGCACCACCGAACCCGTCATCACCTCCTACGCCAAAGCCCCGGCCAAGACCGTCACCGTCGACGGGGACACCTTCGCCTACCGGGAACTCGGCCCGAAAGAAGAGATCCCCGTGATCTTCTTCGTCCACCTCGCCGCAACCCTGGACAACTGGGACCCGCGCGTCATCGACCAGATCGCGAAGACCCGCCACGTCATCGCTTTCGACCAGCTCGGCGTCGGTGCCTCCTCCGGGCGGGTTCCCGACACCCTCGAAGAAGCCGCGGCCGACGCCTACCGGTTCATCACGAAGGGCCTGGGCTACGACAAGATCGACATCTTCTCGTTCTCGATGGGCGGCATGATCGCCCAGGACCTCGTCGTCGCCCACCCCGGGCTGGTGCGCAAGCTCGTGCTCACCGGCACCGGCCCGCGCGGTGGGAAGAACATCGACAAGGTCGTCGGCACCACCTACTGGGACATCTTCCGCTCCGTGATCACCCGGTCCGACCCGAAGGAGTTCCTCTTCTTCAACCGCGACACTGCCGGCAAGCGGGCCGGTAAGGCGTTCGTCGAACGCCTCAAGGAGCGTACTCAGGACCGTGACAAGCCGATCAGCAACGCCTCGTTCAGCCGCCAGCTCAAGGCCATCCAACGGTACGGGCGCTCGACCCCCTCAGACCTGTCCGTGATCACGAGCCCGACCCTGATCGCCAACGGCGACAACGACCGCATGGTCCCCTCCGTGCTGTCCGAGGACCTGCACCGGCGGATCGCAGGGTCCGAGCTGATCATCTACCCGGACTCCGG
The DNA here is from genome assembly GCF_019449275.2 of Microbacterium sp. HD4P20. Classification (GTDB taxonomy): domain Bacteria; phylum Actinomycetota; class Actinomycetes; order Actinomycetales; family Microbacteriaceae; genus Microbacterium. Next base: position 141,754 of record NZ_JAHZQZ020000022.1, on the reverse strand, counting down.
CCACGGCGGCATCTTCCAGTACTGGGAGAAGTTCGCCCCGATCGCCGCCAAGTTCCTCACGGACTGAACCCGGAACCGAAGCCCCTGCACCCGCCGGTGAAGATCGGCATCGCTCTCGAGACTGTTGACCCTGCCGAAGCCGGGCAGGAATGACTTGTGTCCGCACATGTCCACTTCCGCGCATAAATGCCCCCAATTCGATAGTTCAGCGTTCCGTGTATCCCCGCTGTCATGCCGACGATGACCGCCACTGTCACGCACACCGATGTCCCAGCGTCCAGGGTGCGCGGAGGCGTCGGGGCGCAGGCCCAGAACGGTCTTCGCGTCGGTGAGCTGTAGTCCGACCCAGCCCGGGCCGTTGTCGAGCCACTCGGCGTCGACGACGGTGCCGGCGTCGATACCCAGGATCACGGCCAGGGTCGAAACCAGGTCGGGGTCGAGTGCGCCGGAGCGGATTCGCGGCGGCGCGGAGAATGCGAGCAGGTCACCATCGATCCGGACAGGGATCAACCCGGCGCCACACTCCTGCACCAGCAGGCCCGGATCCGCGGGCCCCGCATCGTGAAGCTTGGGCGCTCATGCCTTGTTGCCCGTCAGGGCGAGCGTTCCGCCGAGCCCGATCATCATGCCGCCGCCCGTCGCCCGCAAACGCGACATGCGCTGCGGAGACGAGGCGAACCACGTGCGGACGGTGCCCGCGAGGAGGGCCCAGATCGCGTCGCAGACGAAGGCGATGAGGGTGAAGATGGTTCCCAGCACGATCATCTGCAGCGCAATCGCTCCGGCGTGGAAGTTCACGAACTGCGGCAGCGCGGCCACGAAGAACACGATGGTCTTCGGGTTGGTGATGCCCACGATGAAGCCCTGGCCGATGGTCTTCGCCGCCGACTCGCGCGTGCGGCCGACCGGACCCGCCGTGGTGACGTCGATGCGGCGGTGACGGATCGCCTGCACGCCGAGATATATGAGGTACGCAGCACCCAGCAGCTTCACGATCGTGAACAGCACGATCGACTCGGCGACCACGGCGCCGACCCCGAAGGCGACGGCGACGACCAGCGGGAGCACGCCCAGCTCGTTGCCGAGAACGCTCAGCAGACCGCCGCGACGGCCCAGTGATAGCGATCGGCCGATGACGAACAGAACACTGGGCCCCGGGATCACGATCAGGATCAGCGAGGCAATCGAGAAGGCGAGCACGGCATCCCACGACGGCATAGGTCGACCATAGTGGCCGCCCAGCACCGGGGAACGATGCGCCCGGATGACATGACTGATGGCACCTGCGCGCGGACGGTTGCCGCCCATAGCGTCGGAGGCGCTCACGACGGAAGGATGCGGGATGGACGTGACGAGCATGTATCCGGTGCTGTTGACCACCGACGTCGCCACCAGCGCGGGTTTCTACCGCGAGCACTTCGGGTTCGAGGTGACGTTCGAGTCGGATTGGTACGTCAGCCTCAAGAGCGGCTCCTGGGAACTGGCGATTCTCGAGGCGAGCCACAGCACGATTCCCGAGGGGTATCGCGGCGTGACTGCGCGTGGCATCCTGATCAACTTCGAGGTGCCCGACGTGGATGCCGTCCATGATCGCCTCGTAGCCGCCGGGCTGGAGCCCGTGCTGCCGTTGCGGTCGGAGGACTTCGGCCAACGCCACGCGATCTTCGCCGGCCCGGACGGCGCCCTCCTCGACATCATCACCCCCATCCCACCCTCGGGCGCCTTCGCCGAGCAGTTCTCGGAGTCAGCGCTCGCAGAAACCGAAGGAGCAACCCATGAGTAGCACTGTTCGTACATCCTCGCCCGCCCGCAGCGGATACCGTCTGTGGTTCCTGGTCGACGGCCTGGTCACCGGTGCGAACGCGGTGCTGTACCTGCTGTTGAACCAGCTGCTCCCGGAGTTGATCGGCGGCACCAGTCCGCTGTATCTGACGGTGGGCATCTTCCTGCTCGTCGTCACCGTCGGCCTCCTCGTCGTCGCGCGGTCGGGCGGGCGCCCTGCGGCGCTCGCGTGGGTGCTGGTGGTCATCAACTTCCTGTGGGCGGTGGCGTCGTTTGTGATTGCGGCGGTCAACCCCTTCGGCTTGAACGGCTTCGGGGTCGCGTGGACCGTGGCGCAAGGTCTCATCGTCCTCGCCTTCGGGATCTTCCAGGCCCGGGCGCTGCGAACCTCGCCAAGGGGATGACGCAGGCATCCCCTCGTCACGCCTCGGCGGATCGGTCCAGCGCATCGGGCGACCACGATGGGGTCGCGCGCGGAATGAGCGCCGAGATCGTGAACCCTGCGCGCGGCGCGGACTCCAGCGTCAACGTGCCGCCGAGGAGCTCGACGCGCTCACGCATGCCGGTCAAGCCGTGACCCGGAGAGATCCGAGTCGTTCCCACACCGTCGTCCACGATGGCCAGCCGGGCATCGTGGGGCGTGACGTCTACGCCGATCCGCATTGAACGCGCGCGGGAATGCCGCAGCGTGTTGGTGATCGACTCCTGAACGCAGCGCAGGATGACAGCGGTCTGCGCCGGTGTCACGTGCGACTCGCCGTTCACCTCCAGCGACACCTCGAGCCCCGGGACGCCTTCCGCCAACTCAATCAATGCCGAGGTCAGGTCCGGTGGGGTCGCACGCATCTGCGTCACTGCGTTGCGAACAGTCTCCAGCAGCTCCTTCGCGATGGATCGCGCCCGCAGGATGTGCAGATTCTGTGCGTCACCGTCCGTCAGATGCGACGCCACCTCGAGTTCCAAGGACAGCGCGGTCAGCTGGTGTCCCGCAAGGTCATGGAGGTCGCGGGCGATCCTCAACCGCTCTGCCTCTCGGGTCGAGGACTCCAGCAGGGCCGCGGTCGATCGCAGCTCCGCGTGGGCGAGGACAAGCTCTTTTCGCGCCTCGGACTCGTTCCTCAAGGCGAACACCACCAGCGAACCGAAGACCTGAAAATTGGCGTACGCGAAAACTCCCATGAGCACGTCGGGGAGCGGCCAGCCGGCCGAGCCGAAGAGGAACCCGATCGCCGCTGTCTGGACCGCCGCCACCACCACGACCGCGCGAAGCGACCAGTAGTACGAGACGGCCGCCATCGTGACCACGCCGAACAGCAGTGCATTCCCGCCCTGCTCCGGATAGAGCGCCACGAGGGCGAGGCCGAGCGTGATCAGAAGGACCAGCAACGCATTCACCGGGACTCGGCGGGGCCGCGGCGCCAACCCGTGGATGAGCATCAGCGCGAGGATGAAGAGAAGGAAAATCGACCACCATACCCACGGCATCGACGGTCCGCCGAGATCGGTGAGGGTGGATTCCAGCAGCACGATGATGGCGGGAATGTCCGCGCACGCGATGCTCGCCCACGCGAGTTTGCGCTGCGGCGTCCACCGCGATCGCGCCGGAGGATTCATGACAGAAGTCCGCGAAGCCGTGTCGCATGACGAGGGCGCCGGTGCTCACGCATCCCGATCGCCTCCCTCGGTCGAGCTGTTCTCTCCCGGCGTGAGGATGCCGAGTTCCAGCGCCCGCAGCACGGCACGAGTGCGATCGGTGACGTCGAGCTTCATCAGCACGCTCGACATGTGGTTCTTGACGGTGCCCTCTGCAAGGAACAGCCCCTTCGCGATCTGGCGGTTGGACCAGCCGCTCGCCGCCAGGCGGAGCACGTCACGTTCACGATCGGTGAGGTCCTCCAGTCGTGGCCCCCGAGCCGTTTCATGCGGGTAGCGTGCGACCGCGCGCAGCAGCCGGTCGGTCAGAGCCGGCTGGAGCAGGGTTCCCCCGGCGGCAACCGTCCGGATGCCACCCAGGAGCTGGTCGAGTGTCACGTCCTTCAGCATGTAGCCTTTCGCGCCGGACTCGAGCGCGCTGAGGACGAGCTCGTCGTCGTCGAAGGTCGTGAGAACGAGCACGGGAATGTCCAGTCCGCGTGCACGCATGGCATCGAGCGTCGCAATGCCGTCCAGTCCCGGCATCCGCAGATCCAGAAGGACCACGTCTGCCATGCCGGCCGTCATGAACTGCAGAGCTTCGTTCCCGTCCGCACAGTCCCCGACGACTTCGATCTCCTGGCTCAACCCGAGCAGACTGCGGATGCCCTCACGGACCAGATGCTGATCGTCCACGACCAGCACGCGAAGAGGAGCAGTCACGCTGACCTCCTCTGTTTACCAGGAGTGTAGACAACCACCTGCGCGGGGCAACCGTGCCATTGGTCACCCACCGCGCTCGGCGCAGGTCAGGTGATGCCGCGGAAGAACGTGCGGATGTCCTCCGCGAGCAGTTCCGGCTCCTCCATCGCCGGGAAGTGACCGCCCTCGGTGAACTCGCTCCAGTGACCGATCGCCTCCGTCGGGTCCATCACGCGGCGCACGAGCGGATGGGTGTCGAACACCGCCCATCCGGACGGCACGCCGGCGGCCATGATGAAGTTGAGCGTTGAGTGCTCCGACTCGTAATAGAACTGCGCGCTCGAGGCACCGCTGCGGGTGAACCAGTACAGGCTGACATTCGTGAGGAGCTGATCCCGGTCGACCGTGTCGTCCGGCGTCCCGTAGCCGGCGCCGGCTCTGGTCTTGAATTTCTCGGCGATCCACGCGAGTTGGCCGACCGGCGAATCGGTGAGTGCAGCGCCGATCGTGTCGGGACGGTGGTCCTGCATGGCGAGATACCCGCGCTCGGCCGCATACTCGGCACGCACCCCCTCGAGCTGGGCGGTCTCGTCGTCGGACAGGCCCCCGGGGTACGGGAACTTCTCGCCGGCCAGCCCGATGACGGCGCGGTCGGCGCCGAGGTGCAGGCCGATGACGCGCTCCGGGTAGACGGCGGCCAGGCGGCCGGCCGTGCCCGCGCCGACGTCGGTGCCGTGGACCGCGAACTTGTCGTACCCGAGACGCGTCATGATCTCGGCATACGCCTCCGCCGTCCGCGCCAGCTCCCAGCCGGTCGCCGACAGCGGGGTGGAGAACCCGAATCCGGGCAGCGACGGAATGACGACGTGGAACTCGTCGGTCAGCAGCGGGATGAGGTGCTGGTAGTCGACGAAGGAACTCGGCCAGCCGTGGTTCAGCATCAGCGCGGTGGCGTCCGGCTTCGCCGAGCGGACGTGGACGACGTGGAAGGTCTGGCCGTCGACGAGCGTCGTGAGCTGTTCGAACTCGTTGAGCTTCGCCTCCCGCGCGCGCCAGTCGAACTGGCCGCCCCAGTATTCGGCGAGCTCCTTGAGGTAGGTCAGCGGGATGCCGCGGCTGAAGTCCGCGCGATCGTCTCGGCCAGGCGTGGGGTTCGGCCAGCGTGTGTGTGCCAGTCGCGTGCGCAGGTCATCGAGGTCCGCCTGAGGAACGTCGATGCGGAACGGGGTGAGTGCCTTGTTCTCATTCATGGCTCTCACGCTCGCAGGCAATGCGGCAGGTTAGCTTCCGCGATTGCTGAGATCATCGTGAACATGTTGGAGACCTCGGCTCGTCTGCTCGAACTGCTGTCGCTGCTCCAGCTCAGACGCGAATGGACGAGTTCCGAGTTGGCCGAGCGGCTGGCTGTGAGTACGAGGACCGTCCGAGCCGACATCGGCAAGCTGCGGTCCCTCGGCTACCCGGTGGACGCACGCCCGGGCGTTGCCGGCGGGTACCGGCTGGTCGCCGGGACGGCGATGCCGCCGCTGCTGCTCGACGACGACGAGGCGGTCGCGGTCGCGGTCGGGCTTGGCGCAGTGGCGACGTGGCGGCTCGGTGTCGAAGAGACATCCCTCACCGCACTCGCGAAGCTCGAGCAGGTGATGCCCTCGCACCTGCGTCGGCGCGTCGACGCGGTGCGCGGGGCGACGAGCATCGTGCCCGGGGCTCAACCGCCGCTCGACCTCTCGATGCTCAGCGCGGTCGCCTCCGCGATCCGCGCCCACGAAAGGCTTCGCTTCGGTTACACGAAGCCCGGGGGCAGCGAGGAGCCAAGGCACATCGAACCGCAACGGCTCGTGAGCTGGGGGTCGCTCTGGTACCTGCTCGCCTGGGATCTCGACCGTGGCGACTGGCGCGTCTTCCGAGTGGACCGCATGGTTTCGCACACACCGACGGGCGCGCGGTTCCGGCCCCGAATGATTCCGGAGGACGACGTCGTCGAGTATGTCGTGAGACGCGTCATCCAGGCCGGCTGGACGTATCGTGCCCGCGTGCTGGTGCATGCTCCTGCCGCCGAGGTCGCCGCCAAGATCGTCATCCCCGTCGACATCCAGGTGGTCGACGAGTCCACCTGCCATCTCGAGCTCGGTTCCGACGATCCGCACCGGCTCGCGCTGTGGATGGCGCAACTCGACTTCGACCTCGAGGTGATCGAGGGAGATGAGCTTGCGATGGCGTTCGACCGCCTCTCTACGAGGTTTCTTCGTGCGAGCAGAGGCGAGTCCGCGACTTAGGCCGGGCTTCACCCGCAGGGTGAAGCCCGGCCCGTCATCTCCTCACGGCTTATAGCCTGTTGGCCGAGGTCAAGAGTCGTACCGGGGGGCGCGCACTGAGCGAGACATATAGAGACCACGCGTGAGCGGCGACGCAGGCGAGCTAGAGGCCATCACTCGCGACGAGCGGTGGGATGAGTTGGCCGCACTCCTGGACGATCGGTTCTTCGCGTACTTGCTGCTGCAGCCCAACGAGCTGCGCAGCGCCCTCGAAGCGGTCCCAGAGCAGTGGCTGCGCGACCATCCGCGCTACCTCATGTCGAGGTCGCTCGCGCGCGGCGCGCGCCACTCGGTCGGCATGATCGACGGGCGAGATTTCGCGCGCTTCCGTGAATGGGTGCACTCGCAGGAGCATCCCGCCACGAGAGACAGGCTGGGCCTCCTCACCGGCACGCTGCGGCAGCATCTCGCCGTCGGCCGTACCGCAGACGCGAGCGACACAGCCTCGCAGATCTTGGAGACGATCGACCGGGCTACCGACAACGACGGCTTCCACGACGTCCTGGCCCCGGTGCTGCTGCGCGCCGGCACCGCCAAGCTCCTCGCCGGTGACATCGCCTCGGCGTTGGCATGCTTCTCCGAAGCCCGGCGATGGGCGCGAGTGCGGTCGGCTCACCCCTTCGAGCGGGTCGCCTCGTGGTACCTCAGCTTGGGATACGCCTTCGCGGGGAACTACGCCAGGGCAGATCGGGAATTGCAAGGGGCGACCCCCGACCTCTCCGGTCGAAGCGGAGAGGTGGCGGTGTATGCGAGGGCGCTGACCGCGGTCGGTCGGCTGCAGCGACAGGATGCCGCCTCCTGGGTCGCGGCGGCGAGCGAGCTCGACGCCACGAGCGAGTTCTCATGGATGCGGGTGCACCTGCGCGCGCGCAACGCGCTGTACTGGGGCGACCGCGAACTGATGGTGCACGAGGTCGAGGACCACCTGATGACCAGTCGACGTCTCATGCGACCGGGGTCGATGGCTGGAGATCAGCTGCGCGCTGACCTGGCGGATCTGTATCAGACCCTCGGCAACCTCTCGGCGGCGGAGCACGTCCTCAGCGCAGCCGGGATCAGCGACGTGCACCGGTCGATACTGACCTCACGTTCGCGGCTGCATGTCCTGCAAGGCAAGCACGCGCAGGCGCTGGCCCAGCTCTCCGAGGCGGAGGAGCAGACCGGCGGCCGGGTGCAGTTCTCGCCGAACTGGCGTGTCGTTCAGGCCACCGCCGGACAGTACATGGGCGAGCCTGTCGATGTCGAGTCCCTCCGTTCGGTGGCGCTGTCGCTCGACCACACCCAGGCCTTCGACGCGCTCATCGAAGGGTCGGTGGAAGTGCGCGATGAGGTCGCCCGGCGACTGCGATCTCATCCATCTCCGCTGCCGGAGATCTATCCACTCGCACCGTCCGCTTCGCGGGTCGTATTGACGCCACGCGAACGCGAAGTGCTGGACGCCCTCCGTCAGCACCCGTCGATCAAGGGCCTCGCCGCGGCCCTGCACATCTCCCCGAACACGGCCAAGACGCATCTTCGCGCGCTATATCGCAAGCTCGGTGCCAGCGGGCGGGAGCACGCCCTGCGCATCGCCTCGCGCGGCCGAGAGTAGCTCACCCTCTCCGTCGCCCCGGGGTGAAATCAGTCTGATCCGGGGGTGAAACCGGGGGCACTCCTTCGCGATCACGCTCTGTCTTGGAATTGACTGTGAACGGCTTTCAACGATTCAGAGCCACGCGCCGGCCTCGTGCCGGCGCCCGTCGGGGGGCGAAATGGAACACAAGAGCATGTTCGAAGCTGCACGTACTGGTCGACCGAAGCGGCACTCAGGCGGTCGCAGGCGGGCGGCGCTCGCGGCTACTGCGATCCTTTCGGTGGTGATCGGCGCCATGTCGGCAGTCGCGCCCGCGACAGCGGCCGAGGCGTTCTCATGGAGCGGCACTCGCATGGATGCCGCGGCCACACGCTCCGTCGACCGCGCGGCCGCGCCCAACGGCGGGAAGGCCGCCAGTATCATCCCGCCCGAGTCGACCGCGACTCCGTACTCGGGGGCCAGTCCGGCCCCGAGTCCGACTCCGACAACGGGCGAGACGCCGACGAGCGAAACTGCGCCTTCGGTCACCGAGGATCCAAAGGCTCTCGAGCTTCCCGTGCGCATCGCGCCGGAAGACGTCCAGGCGGTCGAGGAGCAGCAGCCGACCGAGGGTGTGGTGATATCTCCGCTGGCGGCCGTTGGCACGGCGGGGACATACATCCAGCAGGCGCAGTCCTGGTTCGCTTACGTCGGGCCGGGCGAGAACCTCGACGTCGTATTCACGAAGGCCAACAACTTCGGCACCGACAATGACACGACCGTCCGGCTGCGCGGCCCCGGTGGAGTAGACGAAACGTGTACGTTGGTCGCTGCGGAACCCGTCGGCTCTGTGTGCGCCTTCTCGGACCGCACCTCGACGCCTGGAATCTGGCAGGTCGACTTCGATTCGAACGGTGCGATCTCGCGGGCTGACTTCTTCTCGTGGAGCATCGCCGTTCAGGCAAACGGTACGGACCTGTCGGGCCGTGTGTACTCGAACTCGTACGCGATTCGGCAGGCCGGCGAGGCGCGGGTCGACTTCTCACTGTGGTACAAGAGCGAGCGGGGCTACCTCTACCGCGGGGATTACCGTGCCTTCAATGGCATCAACTCCCTCTTCACCGCAGACGCGACCGGCGTTGCAGAATTGGGCACGTGTGTCTCCGCCTACGAGAGCATGGATCTCGGCGTGCCGGGGGTTCCGAACCCGTCCTCCTTCCCGTATGGCGATGGCGGGCGGCTCTGGGATCCGCCGGCTGGCGAGTGTGGTGATCCGTACAAGCTGTTCTTCGAGGCTCCCGATCCCTCGATGCCGCCAGCCGCACCACTTTGGGATGGTTCTTCAGTCTGGCTCAACCCAGCTGAGGCTCTCCCGGAGGTGTCAAGCCTGTCGTTCGCACCCGACGGCCCGACGACCCGTATCGGACAGTTCAGTTTCGACATCATCGGCTTCACGGGGCAGCTAGACATTCAGATCGACGCGAACGGTGACGGCGACTACTCCGACGTCGTAGACACCACAGTCCCGGCGGCGGTCACGCAGGACGGCACAGTCACGGTCGAATTCGCCGGGCTCGACGGCAACGGCGACCTGATTCCGGCAACGCGCGATATCAACGCCCGAGTGGCGATCACCAAGGTCGGCGAGATCCATTTCGAGAACGCCGAGGTTGAAGTGCGCGGGAGCCTCGAGGTCACTGCGCTCAACGGGCCGGACAACGGCTCCAAGACACTGCGCTGGAATGACACCAGCCTCCGGGTGGCCGACCGTAGCGGTACCATCCCGGCCGTCGACGGACGGGCCGGCGTCGACAGTGCCGGCGGCGTGCATGGCTGGACCTGCGCCCCGATGGTGGACTGCAACGCCAACGACGGCATCAGTGGCGGTTGGGGCGACTTCCGAGTCGTCGACGACTGGACCTACCACGCCATCGAGGAGTTCGCAGAGGTTGACATCCCCGCGACCCCGTTTGACTACGGTGACGCACCCAGCACCTATGCCACGTTGCTGGCTGACGGCGGCGCTCACCACGCACTTGTAGACGGGTATTCGCTCGGCGCTGAGATCGACTCGGAGACCGACGGCCAGCCAAACGCCACCGCCGACGGCGATGGTGCCGATGAGGACGGCGTGATCTTCAACCCGGCTCTGGGCTACCCCAGCCCGACCATTCGGACGGGCGTGGATCCGACCTCGCAGCAGCCGATCGAGAACACCCTCGAGGTGACCGCATCCGCCGACGGCTTCGTGTCTGCCTGGGTCGATTGGAACCAGGACGGCACCTTCGCCGAGGATGAGCGGATCGCGAACGCCCAGCCGGTGACGGCGGGCAGCAACGATGTCACGTTCACGCAGGGCACGAACCCGGCGGGTATCGAGTCGTATGTTCGCGTGCGGTACTCGACGGATGCGGCGTCGATCGCGGCTCCCACGGGTGCTGCCCCGGATGGTGAGGTCGAGGACTACCGCGTGCTGTTCGAGCGCCTGGTCCAGCCGGACACTTGCACGGTGACTGGCACCGAGTACTACGCCTTCACATTCAGCCGGCCAGTCGATCAAGCCGGAACTGGTGGGGTAGGTTCGACGGCTCGCTACCAGAACGTCACAGTGATCAACGGCGTCGCGGTCGACATGGTCGTGGAGGTGACCGCCGGGACATTGAGCCCCACCGGATTCTTCACAGCCGCCGGCGATGACCCGGCATGGAACGTCCGCTCGGATGGCACCATTCGGTACAGCTTCTACGAAGCAGGTACGACCGATCCGGTTGACATCAATGCGGTGTTCACCGTCAACGACATGGACGGCACCCCAGACACTCTCGATGAGGTCAGCACCTGGGATGCCGATGACTTGGCGGCGTACGCGATCACACAGGGAAGCCGAGTCGTCATCGCCGAGTCTGGCGACTCCGTAACCTTCACGGGCCACGGATTGAATACCGGCGACCCGGTGAGCCGATTCCAGGTCGCGCTCGAGGGACGCAGCACGTTCGAGGTGAGATGGCAAGGATCGACCAATGCCGGCTTCACCTTCGACGGTGACGGGGACATCGGCATCCAGCCGCCGGCGTGCCAGGACTTCGGCGACGCGCCGGACAGCTACGGCACGACGGTGGCTGCGAACGGGGCGAACCACACGATCGTGCCCGGTCTGCTGCTCGGCTCCGAGATCGACTTCGACCCGGACGGTCAGCCGACCGCAGGAGCGGACGGCGACGACTCGAATCGTCTCGCCGACGAGGACGGCGTCGCCGACGCGATCGTTGTGACCGTGGGCGATCAGACCACGGTGACGGTGGCGGCGACCAATTCGACCACGTCGGATGCAACGCTCGGCGGGTGGATCGATCTGGACGGCAGCGGCGCGTTCGACGCGGGCGAGCTGGTCACGGTATCGGTGCCGGCGGGGTCCGGCGCGGCGGAGTACAGCCTCGTGTTCCCAGCCGGAACCACGACGTCAGACACGTTCGCGCGGTTCCGCCTGTTCCCGGACGGCGAGACCGTTGCCCCGATCGGCGCCGCGACCGGCGGCGAGGTCGAGGACTACGCCGTCACGGTCGACCAGCGTTCCCTCTCGTTCGAGAAGACCTCCGACGCCACGGAGGACACCCGTCCCGGCGATGTGGTGACCTACACCGTCACGGCGACGAACACCGGCACGGCCGACTACACCGCGGCGAACCCTGCCGTCGTGCTCGACGACCTGAGCGGCGTGCTGGACGACGGCACCTACAACGACGATGCTGAGGCATCCGAGGGGCCGACCCCGAGCTATGCGGTGCCGCTGATCAGCTGGGTGGGCCCGCTCGCCGCGGGCGATGCGGTGACGATCGAGTACACGGTGACGATCGCCGGCGGCGGCGATGGTGAGGTTCGGAACGTGGCGTTCGGCCCGGGCTGTGAGCCTGGCGACCCCGACTGCGACACCACCACGCCCTCGTGCGACCCGCCCGTCGACGGGGTGGACCCGGCCACGGGCATCCCGTGCGCTGAGTCGGAGCTGCTGCTGCCGAAGCTGACTCACACGAAGGTTGCCGACACCACCGAGCTGCCGGTCGATGGCGGCGAGGTGGAGTACACGATCACGGTGACCAACCAGGGCCCCGGGGTCTTCACCGACGCGGCCCCGGGCTCGATGTCGGACGACCTCTCGGGCGTGCTGGACGACGGCACTGTGACCGACGGCCCGACGACGGACATCGGGACGGCGACCTTCGACGCGGCCGATGAGACGATCCGCTGGGAGGGCGCGCTCGGTGTCGGCGAGGTCGCGACGATCACCTACACGGTGACGTACGACGACTCGACGGGCGACAACGTGCTGCTCAATGTGGCCTGCCTTCCCGCCGAGCTGGCACAGAACCCGGGGGACCCGTGCCGATCGGTGCAGATTCCTGGATCGGCGCTGCAGGACCGCAAGACGGTCAGCCCTGCCTCGGGCACCGCAGTGGTCGCGGGCCAGGATGTGACCTACACGTTGTACTTCGAGAGCACCGGCCAGGCCGACGCGACCGTCGACACCTTCGACGATGTGTCCGACGTGCTGGACGACGCCACGCTGATAGCGGGCCCGACCACCTCGAACCCTGCACTGCAAGCCACCTTGAGCGGATCCGAGATCGACATCACGGGCACGGTTCCCGCCGGTGAAACCTACACGGTGAGCTACACCGTCACGGTGAACGAGTTCGCGCAGCAGGGCGACCACGTGCTGGGCAACGTCCTCGGCGGTGAGGAGGGATGCCTGACCGGCGACCCGACCTGCCGCACCGAGAACCCGGTGAAGCATCTCGCGGTGACGAAGACCTCGGATGCCGCCGACGACGTGAACGTGGGCGACACGGTGGCGTACACCGTGACGGTGACGAACGATGGTGAGGGTGACTACACCGATCAGGAGCCGGCCGTCGCGCAGGATGACCTCATCGGTGTGATCGACGACGCCACCTACAACGGTGATGCGACCGCATCGGATGGTTCGGTGTCGTACGCGGCTCCGATCCTGACGTGGACGGGCGCGCTCGCCGCAGGCGATTCGGTGACGTTCACGTACACGGTGACGGTGACCAACGCCGGCGACCACGTGCTGGAGAATGCGGCCGGCCCGGTGTGCACCGCTCCCGAGATCTGTGACCCGCCGATCGTGGTCATCACTCCGCTGCCGCACGTCGTGCCTGCAAAGAGCTCGGACCCCGCGACGGGTGCAGGCGTGAACGAGGGTGATGTGATCACGTACACGCTGAGCTGGACGAACGACGGTGAAGCCGCGGGCGTGATCGCCGACACGGACGACCTGTCCGATGTTCTCGATGACGGTGATATGACTGCTGAGCCCGTGTCGTCCGACCCTGCCGTCACGGCGGTGCGAACCGGCGATGAGATCCGGGTCACCGGTCCGATCCAGATCGGTCAGACGATCACGGTGACCTACCATGTCACCATCAAGCCGGACGGAGACCGCGGCAACAACATCGCCCGCAACGTCCTCACGCCCGAGGTTCCCCCGGAGGTCTGTGCCGAGGGCGACGTCGACTGCGAGGAGTTCCCGCCGCCGGTGACGGAGCATCCGATCGGCGAGATCGAGGACTCCAAGACGGTCGACCCGGCCTCCGGGACCTCCGTGGTCGCCGGACAGGACGTGACCTACACGCTGACCTTCCAGAATGTGGGAGAAGCCCCGGCCGACGTCGACACGTTCGATGATCTGACGGGTGTGCTGGACGACTCGAGCTTGACGTCGGGCCCGACAAGCTCGGATGCGGTCCTGACCGCTACGTTGAACGGCGAGCAGATCGACATCGCCGGCACCATCCCGGTGGGCGGCACGGTGACGGTCACCTACACGGTGACGGTGAACGAGTTCGCGCAGCAGGGCGACCACGTCCTGGGCAACGTGCTCGGCGAGGACTGTGCTGAGGACGACACCTCCTGCCGCACCGAGAACCCGGTGAGGCACCTGGCGATGACGAAGACCTCGGATGCCGCAGCCGACGTCAACGCGGGTGACACGGTGACCTACACGGTCACAGTGACCAACGATGGCGAGGGCGACTACACGGATGAGAACCCTGCTGTTGCGCAGGACGACCTGTCTGGTGTGATTGACGACGCCTCGTACAACGGCGATGCGACTGCCTCGGCTGGTTCGGTGTCGTATGCCGCTCCGATCCTGACCTGGACCGGTGCGCTGGCCGCGGGCGAAAGTGAGACGTTCACCTACGCCGTGACGGTCACGAACGCCGGTGACCATGTGATGGAGAACACCGCCGGTCCGGTGTGCGCGGATCCTGAGATCTGCGACCCGCCGGTCGTCGTGACCACGCCGCTGCCACATGTCGTGCCCGCCAAGTCCTCCGACCCGGCCACCGGTGAGGGCGTGAACGCCGGCGATGTCATCACGTACACGCTGAGCTGGACGAACGATGGCCAGGCGGCCGGTGTCATCAGTGACACGGATGACCTGTCCGACGTTCTCGATGACGGTGATGTGACTGCCGAGCCGGTGTCGTCCGACCCTGCCGTCACGGCGGTGCGAGATGGCGATGAGATCCGGGTCACCGGGCCGATCCAGATCGGTCAGACGATCACGGTGACCTATCAGGTGACCGTCAAGCCGGACGGAGACCGGGGCAACAACATCGCCCGCAACGTCCTGACGCCCGATGTCCCCCCGGAGGTCTGTGCCGAGGGCGACGTCGACTGCGAGGAATTCCCGCCTCCGACCACGCAACACCCCATCGGCGAGCTGGACGACTGGAAGACCGTCGACCCGGCGTCGGGGGGCACGGTCCAGCCTGGTCAGCAGGTGACGTACACGCTGCACTTCGAGAACATCGGTGAGGCTGACGTGGCCGTCGACAAGGACGACGTCCTGACGGCGGTGCTCGACGACGCGACGATTACGTCGATGCCGAACAGTTCGGACCCGAGCCTGGCCGTCTCGCCGTTGAACGGTGACCGGTTCACGGTCGCCGGCACGCTGGCCCCGGGCCAACTCGTCACGGTTACTTACACCGTCATGGTGAACCCTGACGGGCAGCGCGGCGACGACCGACTCGGCAACGTGCTGGTGCCGGTAGGTGAGGTGCCCCCTGAGGAGTGCGTACCCGCCGACGGGGAGCGTCCGGACTGCACGGTCAACCACGTGTCGAACGTGGTGCCATCCAAGTCTGCAGACCCGGAATCGGGCACTGACGTGTCGCAGGGGCAGCAGGTCACGTACACGCTCACGTTCGAGAACGTCTCGACGAACCCGGCCGCCGCGGACGTTGCCATCGACTACACCGACTACATGGTCGAGGTGCTGGACGACGCAACGCTCGCAAGCGGACCGATCAGCTCGGATGCCGGCGTGACGGCCTCCGTGGTCGGCGACACGATCTGGGTGACCGGGGCGGTCGCATCCGGTGAGACTGTCACGGTGACCTACTCCGTCACGGTGAAGGCGTACGAGCGTCAGGGCGACCACCGCCTCGGCAACGTCGTCGCGATCACCGGTGAGGATCCGGTGTGCGCGCCCGGCTCCGACCTCTGCACCGATCACGACCTGGTGCCGCCGCCGCCCCCGCTGGCGGTCACCGGTGGTGGCATCGCGTGGGGAGCCATGATCGCGGCGCTGAGCCTGCTGATTCTCGGAGGCGGTGCACTTCTGATCGGTGCGCGTCGGCGTGCAGCGGTCGCCGGTCTCGCAGACCACGGTGCGGATCGGGAGCTGCAAAGCCTCTGACCCGATCGGCTGTGCCCCGCCATTGAATGGCGGGGCACAGCCGTATGGCCAGAGTGACAAACGCCGGCGGGCGCGGCTGCGATTCTCATCGTCGCGGGCCGTCGAACGGTGCGCTGACGACGACGAGCGCGGGACTTCCGGCGACAACGTCACGAACCTGCGACTCAGACGTCTTGAAGTGTGGGCGGTCGATCTCGGGTCTGGGGCCCGGGGTCGCGTGTGGTGCATGCTCTGCTGCGCCCGCAAGCTCGCGAGATGTACGGGATTGGGAACCGGAGATGAGTCCTCACCTAGACAGCAATACGCCCGCCGGTGATCCTGTCGCGCTCAACGAGTTCGCGGCGCACGTGGCCGCCGGCCGATTCGCGGAGGCTGCGAGTCTTGTGCGGCGCGACTGGATCAGACTGCTGGAGTCGACGGATCAGCGGCTTGCCCGCATCCTCGAACCGCTGCCGCCGCACGTCTTCGATAGATTCCCGACACTGGCTGTGCTTCTGGGCGTCGCGTACATTCACGTTCCCCATCGGCGGCTGCGTAGCGAGCAGTACTTCCAGCTCGCCACGAAAGTGGCAGGCGAGGGCAGGCCCGGCACTGATCCGGCCGATCAGGTTCTGGTGCTCGCTGCTGCCGCGGTCGCGCACCGCCTTCTCGGTCGTCCGGAGGCCGGCGCCGCCGCTGCGGCGGTGTCGTTGAGTCTGCTGACGAGGCTGCCACTCGATCGGCGCTCGACAGTGGGAGCGCTGTCGCGAATCTATTCCCAGCTCGGAACGACGCTCTACTACGGCGCGCGGCGCGCAGATGCGATCCGTGCCTTCGAGCTTGGTCTTGCAGAGTCGCCGAGGGAGGGGCATCCGGACGGGTTCGGAAACGTGGCGATGCTGGCAGGTATCCATGCTCTGGACGGGGCGGTGGACGAGGCATCGGCGTATCTCGACCTCGCTCGTGCGCCGGGCTTCGACGATGCGGATCGAGCGGGGTACCCCGCAACGTTCTATCGGCTCGCAGAGGCGACCAGCGCTCTGGAACGATTCGATGCGCCCGGGGCGCGCGCACACCTTGCGGCGATGCAGCATGACCGTCGGACGATCGAGCACTGGCCGGCCATCGCCGCCGTGGAGGCCGCCGCGGGGTTGATCGAGGGTCGCCCCGCTGAAGCCCAAGCCGACCTGGAAGCGCTCGTGCGTCTGCGCGGCTCCCAGGGAAAGCTCCCGGCGCCGCGCCGGATGCTGGCGCCTTCGCGGGCGCTCTTCAAGCTGGCACTCGGCGACACCCAAGCCGCGGAAGCGATCCTCACCAGGGATGGGCAAGGAGATGTGGTCGCGCACGTCGGCCTCGCTCGAGTCGCGCTGGCGATCGGAAGGCCCGGAGCGGCGCTCGCGCGCGCGAGAGATCTGGTGGCAGCCCCGCTCTCTCCTCGGCTGACGGCCGAGCTGTATACGGTCGAGCTGGCTGCGCTGGCGCTCGTGGGCTCAGCTCGCACCCACGCGGTGGCCGACGAACTGGCGGCGCTGGCGGACCGGACTCGTCAAGGGCTGGCCCTCGCCCTCATCCCGGACGACGACTACCAACGCGTGCTCGACCTGCTCGGCCGTCGGGGCCACGACGCGCTCGTCGAGCGGCTGCCGCCGCGGGCGGTTCTGCCCGGTGGGGATGTCGGGGCCCGTCTGACAGATCGCGAACGGGTCGTGCTGCAGCACCTCGCGGGCAACCGCGCCGTCGCGGCGATCGCAGCTGAGCTGCACGTCTCGGTGAACACGGTGAAGACGCAATTGAAGAGTGTCTACCGAAAGCTCGGCGTCAACAGTCGCGATGCCGCGCTCGCGATGGCGTACGAGCGGCATCTCATCACACTAGACAGGCGGGCGCCGAGTGACGGTGCAACCCGGGGGTGATCCGGGGGTGAAAACGCGTTCACCCGTCCTGCGCCGGACGAAAATGGAGACGTAGACACCATGCGTGAGCGGCAGATTCGCCTCTGCCGCCGCCTGGAGGCCTCAGCCGTATGGAGTCTGCCGCCGAAGACTGACCCCAAGCAGTTCCGGCAATGCCGTGGGGCCGAGCCTCGGCCCCACGGCATCAGACGACGACGGCGGCGACCAGGCAGAGGGCTCCCGCGACCAAGAAGATGGCCCACGACAGGTGGCGGCCGCGCGTGAAGATGATGGGCAGCACCGCACATGCCAGGCAGGTGATCCCGATCGCGGCGACGATGGCGCGCTGGTCGGCGTCGAGCGCCGCGAGCACGAGCACGGCGGCGACGCCGAAAGCCAGCAGTGTGGTGATGTGCCACGCGAAGCGGATCGTGCCGGCGGTGAACTCCGGCCCCCCGAACAGCTTCGGCAGGTCGTCCCGCCGCAGGAGACGACGGATGATGTAGCGCTCGCCCAGGATCGAGTGGAACAACCCGAGGGCGACGAGGAGCGTGGCGGCGATGAACAGCACGGGGGCGGCGGACATGACGCGAGTATCCCATCCGCCGTGCGGGTGCCGATCCTGTATGGTCAGTGTGTGCTGACCATTGCTTCTCGTCTCGACGTCATGAACCGGCTCGGCAGGGCGATGGCCGACCCCAACCGGTCGCGCATCCTGCTGCACCTGCTCGAAGGCCCACGTTATACGGCGGAGCTCGCGCATGAGCTCGATCTCACTCGGACGAACGTTTCCAACCATCTGGCGTGCCTGCGCGGGTGCGGTCTGATCGTCGCGAGTGCCGAGGGCCGCCGCACCCGCTACGAGATCGCCGATCGGCACTTGACCCAGGGGCTGGTGCAGCTGCTGGAGGCCGTCGTCGCGGTCGACGACGGGTCTCCGTGCACGGACGAGGGATGCGAGTGCTGCGCATGAGCGCCACCCTCACCGACGCGCGCCGAGCCACCTTGCAGCGCCGCGTGCGGTGGATCGTTGTCGCGACCATCGTCTACAACCTCGTCGAAGCGGTCGTCGCGATCGCCGCCGGCTCGATCGCCTCGTCGGCAGCCCTCATCGGATTCGGACTGGACTCGACCGTCGAGGTGGCCTCGGCCGCCGCGGTCGCGTGGCAGTTCACGCGGCGCGATCCAGAACGGTGGGAGAAACCTACACTCCGAGTGATCGCCGTCGCCTTCTTCGCGCTCGCGGCCTACGTCACGGCGAGCTCGCTGATCGCTCTGCGCACGCAGGTCGACGTCGAGCACTCGCCCGTCGGAATCGTGCTGACGGCGGTGAGCGTCGTGGTGATGCCGTTCCTCTCCTTCGCTGAGCGTCGAGCCGGCACGGAACTCGGGTCGGCCACCGCGGTCGCCGACTCGCGTCAGACGCTCATCTGCGCCTACCTCTCGGGTGCCGTCCTGGTCGGCCTCGTCCTCAACAGTCTCTTCGGCTGGTGGTGGGTCGACGCGATCGCGGGGCTCGTCATTGCGGCGTTCGCCGTGCGCGAGGGAATCGAAGCTTGGCGAGGAGACGCCTGCGCCACCTCGGTGGGGATGCTCCTCGAAGAAGGCCACGACGCCGACCATCACTGACTCGCTGTGCGCTGCGGAACCGTCACCGCCCGCGTCGTAGGTTTGAGACATGGCTCGCATCCTCGCCGTGACCGGCGGTCACCTCGTCCCCGTCAGCTCTGACCCCATCCCCGGGGGCACGGTCATCGTCACCGATGGCGTCATCACCGCCATCGGCGGACCCGAGACCCCCGTTCCCGACGATGCTCGGGTTGTGGACGCGTCGGGCCGGTGGGTCGTCCCGGGCTTCGTCGAGTCGCACGGACACCTCGGCGTGCACGAGGATGGCGAGGGCTGGTCGGGCGAGGACACGAACGAGATGACCGACCCGAATGGTGCGCGCTTCCGTGCTCTCGACGGCATCGACATCGAAGAGGTCGGATTCCGCGACGCGCTGCGAGGCGGCGTTACGACCGCTGTGGTCAAGCCCGGATCGGGCAACCCGATCGGCGGGCGCACGGTGGCGATCAAGACGTGGGGCGGGCGCACCGTCGACGAGCAGATCCTCACCACGGATGTATCGGTCAAGTCGGCTCTCGGTGAGAACCCCAAGCGTGTGTACGGCGACAAGAAGCAGACTCCGTCGACGCGACTGGGCGTGGCATCCGTCCTTCGCGAGGCGTTCGTCGCCGCGCAGACCTACGCCGACAAGCGGGCCGCGGCCACCGAGAAGGGCGAGCCGTTCGAGCGCGACCTCGGCAAAGAGACGCTGGCCGCGGTCCTCACCGGCGAACTCGTGTGGGATCAGCACTGCCACCGCCATGACGACATCGCGACGGCGATCCGCATCGCCGAGGAGTTCGGCTACACGCTGGTGGTGAATCACGGCACCGAGGCGCACAAGATCGCCGACGTGCTGGCAGAGAAGCAGATCCCGGTCATCTTCGGGCCGATGCTGACCTCACGCTCGAAGGTCGAGCTGCGCGACCGCGCCATCGGCAACCTCGCGCTCATCGCCGAAGCCGGAGTCAAGGTCGCCATCACCACCGATCACCCCGTGGTGCCGATCGACCACATCAGGCTCCAGGCGATCCTCGCGGTGCGCGAAGGGCTGCCGGCGTCGACCGCGCTGGCGGCGCTGACGACGAACCCCGCCGACATCCTGCGGCTGGGCGACCGCGTCGGCGCCCTCGAGGTTGGCCGCGACGGCGACATCGTGGTGTGGTCGGGCGACCCCCTCGCCGTGGACTCCCACGTGGAGCGCGTCTTCATCGAGGGCCGCGCGGTATACGAGCCGGCACACCATGCGTCGTCCCCGCGCGTCGTCGAGCGCTGGGAGCGCTTCGGGCGCTCATCCTGGACGGACTAGGTCAGTACGCCTGGTCCTCAGAACGGTGGCGGATCGCCGTCCGCGGTCAGGTCGTCGGCGTTCACAAGCCACGGCTCGCGCAGCATCCGCCGTCGTCGCTCGCGTTCTTCGTCGAGGATGAACCGGACGACGGGCTCGGGCCGGTCGGTGTGCTTGCGGCCGTTCGGGCTGGTCCACACGAGCACGCCCGGCGAGATCTGCGCCACCGTCCAGGCGGTGTGATGCTTCACGGTGTGGTGGCGGCGACACAGATGGGCGAGGTTGTCGTGGCGGGTCGGACCGCCGTGCTGATGATCGATCGTATGGTCGATGTCGCAGCGCCACACGGCCTTGCGGCATCCGGGAAAGCGGCACCGCTCATCCCGTGCGGCGAGGAACCGGTTCAACTGCTTGCCGGGACGGTAGCGGTCCACCGCGAGCACCGTCCCCGTGACCGGTGAGGTCATGACCCGCTCCCACCCGGTGGCGCCGGCGGCGAGGGCCCTCGCGGTGTCGGCGTCGATGGGACCGTAGCCGGCGAGCAGACACGGCTCGTTCGAGGCGCCCGTCATCGTGAGCACCGGCAGCGAGACCTGCACCCTGCCACGGATCGCGTCGAGTCCATCGCCCGCCACGCACCGGTCGGGCCCGGCCGTCAGTAGCAGATCGGTGACGATGTCGGCCTGGATCTGCGCCGTCGTGCGCGTGTCTTCGTCGTCAGGCTCGCGCGCGGCGATCACGGAATGCGCCTGCTGAGCGAGGCGATCACGGATGCCATGGATCAGCGTCGCCGTCGCGAACAGGGTCAGCGCGCCCATGCCGTCGTCGAGGTCGCACGTCTCGATGCGCCTCTCGGCGGCAGCATCCTCGTGCCGCTCGTCGAGGGTGCGTTCGAGAAAGCGCTCGGCGATCACCCGGAGGACGGATGTCAGCCGGCCGGGCGTGAGTTCGGTCGCACGGTCCAGGGCGATGGCGACGAACGCGGCGCGAGCGTCGTCGTCCTGGATCGCGGCGCCGGTGTCGTGGATGACGCTCAGGTGCTGCCGGGAGATCTCGGCTCGCTCGAGTGCGTCGACCCCGGCAGCGAAGCGGCGGCACAGGTCGGTGGCCTCCGAGAGCAGGCGCGTCACCGTCCACTCCGACACGTGCGTCGCCGTGGCGAGTTCGGCGATGAGCGCGCGACGATCCAGGTCGACCCGGCGCAGCTGGTCGGCCGTCGCATCTGCGGAAGGGGCGAGAGTTGCTGCGGCCTGGGCGAGCAGACGGATCTCGGCGGCGTCCTCTGCAGCACGTCGACGTCGGCCGGCCTCGAAGGCGTCGACCAGGCGCTCCGCACGGTCGAGGCGACCGCGGTCGAGAGCGGGTTCGAAGGCGGGGTTCGCGGACATGAGACTCGCAGACAGGAGGAATCAAGGAGAGAGATTCAGCGCTCTCGCGCCCTCATCCATCCGACAACCTCGCGGCTCCGCCGCGTCCCATCCGCAGCCCGCCTGTCCGGCGGGCACTCATTCATCGAATCTCTGCTCGTCAGTCTACCCGATGGTATGCGTGCAAGACAAGAACTAATTTACGATTCTCGGGACTCCGGCACACCACGAGCTGCGGCCCAGGAGGCCAGTACACGCCTCCTCAGGCACTCCCGCCCGCGCCCGCAACACGCAAGTATCGATGACAGCACGGCACGACCGTGCCCGTTCAGCAAGGAGAACCATGCGCGGAGTCATCATGCACGCGCCCGGCGACGTCCGGGTCGAAGATCGCGACACCCCGACCATCGAGCGGCCCACCGACGCGATCATCCGCGTCACCGCCACCTGCATCTGCGGGTCGGACCTGTGGCCGTACCGCGGCGTGGAGCCCGTCGACCACACCCCGATGGGACACGAGTACGTCGGCGTCGTCTCCGAGATCGGCGCCGACGTCAAGAACGTCGAGGTCGGCGACTTCGTGGTCGGCTCGTTCGTCGCCTCCGACAACACGTGCGAGATCTGCCGGGCCGGCTACCAATCCCGCTGCGTGCACAACGTGATGATGGGCTCGATCGGCACGCAGGCCGAGTACGCCCGCATTCCGCTCGCCGACGGCACGCTCGTACCCACGCCCGGGACGCCCGACCCCGACCTGATCCCGTCGCTGCTCGCAGCATCGGACGTGCTCGGCACGGGGTGGTTCGCGGCGGTCGCCGCCGAAGCGGGCCCCGGCAAGACGGTCGCCGTGGTGGGCGACGGGGCCGTCGGACTGCTCGCGATCCTCGCCGCCAAGCAGCTCGGCGCGGAGCGGATCATCGCGATGTCGCGTCATGCCGACCGCCAGGAGCTCGCGCGCCGGTTCGGCGCGACCGACATCGTCGAGGAGCGCGGACGCGAGGGCGCCGCGAAGATCAAGGAACTCACGAACGGCCTCGGCGCCCACTCGGTGGTCGAGGCGGTCGGCACGCAGGAGTCCATGGATCAGGCCATTCGCGCCACTCGCCCCGGGGGCCACATCGGCTTCGTCGGCGTTGCCCACAATGTCTCGATCGACGGCCTGAGGCTGTTCTTCTCCGGCGTCCACCTCCACGGCGGACCCGCCCCGGTGCGCCGATTCCTTCCCGACCTGATCCAGCTGATCTGGGATCGCGAGATCGACCCGGGCGTGGTCTTCGACCTCACGCTTCCGCTCGAAGAAGCCGCCGAGGGCTATCGCGCCATGGACGAACGGCGTGCCACGAAGGTGCTGCTGACGGTCTGATCCGGATGCCGGCGGTCGGCCCCCTTCGACGGCCCGACCGCACGGACGAACCACCGGCCCGCCTCAACGCCCTCGGGGCCGGTCAGGGCGACGGCCTGCCCGGCGCGATGGCCGTGCGGAACAGTGCGACGAGAGCTGTGCGCGTAGCGACACCCGTCCGGTCCTTGAGGACCGCCATGTGCTTGTCGACGGTCTTCTCGCTGATCCCCAGGGCCGAGGCGATCTCGGCATTGGAGGCCCCGGCCGCGACCAGCGCCGCCACTTGGCCCTGGCGCAGCGTGAGCTGCACCACCCCGCCCGGCGGCGGTGGAACATCGACGGGGAGCTCGACGGTGGCCAGCTCTTCGCGCCGCGAGAGGCCGAGGGCGGCGAATGCGCCGCGGACGTAGCCTTCGACGGTGCGGATGCCGAGGAAGAGCTCGTGCGCGATCTCCCGGTTCGTGTGCCCGGCCGCGGCGAGCGTCGCGACCTCGAGCTGCCGCGTCGAGAGCGTCACGCCCGTCGCCGGTCGCGGTGGCCGGAACAGCTGAACCGCCCGGACGCGGAATGCGGCGGCGCGCGACTGCGCGGCGAATTCGTCCAGCGCGGCGAGCGCCCGGTACGCAGACGACCGGTGCCCGCGCTCGACCGCGCCGGCGAGCGAGACCCACCGCGTTCGGAGGATCTCCGAGTCGATGCTGCCGGGGATCTCGGGCACCCCGCCGCTCACGTCGAGCGGGCCTCCGTCGCGTCGCGTCCGCATGCGGTGCAGTGTCGCCTGCTGCCACGGCGATGGCATCATGTGCTCCACGATGCGCAGCATGCGACGGCACACGTCCGCCTCGCCTTCGGCCAGTGCTGCGGTGAAGATCACCTCTGCGAGCCAGCAGCGATTGCTGCTGCCCACCTGCAGGTCGTCGATGTCGCCTTCCGAGAGTGCGATGCGCCGTGCGGCCTCGAGGTCGCCGTGGCCCGCGAGCATCAGGGCGACCGACGCGATGACGCCGTGCCCGAGCGAGCGCCGTCCGTCACGCCAGGTGCCCGCGAGCAGTTCCCGCTCGAGCCGCTCCACATCGTCGGGCGGCGTCGTGGCGGTCATCACCGACAGCACGTACTGCGTGCCCCGCACCGTCATCCACCAGCCCAAATTCGGAGCATCCGAGAACCCCGCGGCCGCGCGCTCGAGTGGTTCAGCTGCCTCGTCGACCCGCGCCGCCGCCGTGAGCGACACGCCCTCGACGTAGTCGACGTACGGTTGCAGCCCCCGGATGCCGCTGCGCTCGGCGAGGCGGCTCACCAGCCCGGCCGCGGCGAGCGATTCCTCCTGCATCGAATGCGTGAGGACCAGCAGCGGAGTCAGCACCACGAGATCGAGGGCCGAGAGGATGTCCGTCACGTCGGCGTGGTCGATGTAGGCCAGAAACCCGTCGTGCACCTCCTGGACTCGCGCGAGCTGACGGTTCCAGTCGAGGTCCGTCGGTGGCTCGCGCCACCCATCGGACGGCTCGACGCCGTCGTTCATGAGGAGCGCATACGAGATCGCCAGCTTGATGCGCAGCGCGGTGGCGTCTTCACCGTCGGGCCACTCATGCCCCGCCCAGTCCACAGCCTCCAGGCCGGGCTCGAACGCGGCGCCCGCCAGTTGCTGGCCTCGGGCTTCGGAGCGCACCGCCGGATCGTCCACGGTGCTGAGGATGTCGGCGAGGCGCCGATGGGCTTGCCTCTCGAATCCGGCGAGCTGCTCGTACCGGGCCAGCCGGATGCGGTCGCGCGGGTCGGCCGATTCCGCCAGGCGGCGCCCCGTGGGGCCTGTCACCAGGTCCCACAGGCTGTCGATCGCGAGCCGTTCCGACTCGATCACTGCGGCCCGGGTCGCATCCGCGGTGTCTGTCATCCACCTTCCTTCCCCCAGCTCCCCGGGGTCAGCGTAGAGAAGAACAGCGGCATGCGGAACGAAATGCGTAGGAACTCCCATACCCGGCGGCGCGGGCGATCTCTACCGTCGAGCGGGTGACTGCCATGACTCCTGCCAGAAAGCTGGCCGCCGCCGTCGTCGGGGGCGGCATCCTTGTGACCTCTCTCCTCGCGGTTCCGACGGCTTCCGCCGTCGGGTTGACCT
Source organism: Microbacterium sp. HD4P20 (assembly GCF_019449275.2). Lineage (GTDB taxonomy): Bacteria > Actinomycetota > Actinomycetes > Actinomycetales > Microbacteriaceae > Microbacterium. Next base: position 116,447 of record NZ_JAHZQZ020000022.1, on the reverse strand, counting down.
GCGACTGGACGGGCGCCGGCGCGGACGGCCTGTGGTCGAACGCCGCGAACTGGGCGAACTGCGCCGACGCGGCTCCCGGAGAAGGCGACCTGCTGCGATTCGGCCCCGGTGCCGCCACGCTCACGACGACGAACGATCTCGCCGGCGTCTCGTTCGAGGACGTCGAGTTCGCGATCGACGGCTACTCCGTGAGCGGGTCGCAACTGCGGACGAACGGTCTCACCGTGGCGGGCTCGACGTCCCTCGAGGTCAACGTGATCCTGCCCGTTGCGGCGGGCGAGACCGCCTATCAGATCTCGGCGCCGCTCACGGTGCCGATCCCGTGGGAGATCGAGTTCGACCAGGAGCCCTTGACGGTGGCGGCTCTCCAGCTCAGCGACGGCGCCGTGGTCGACGCGCGCCTGGACGGCGCAGGCGATCGACTGAAGGTCGGCGGCGACGGCGTCGTGCAGGCGCGCGGCCTGTCGTATCCCGGAGCCCTCGAGCTGTCGGGGAATGCACGTGTGCGCTGTGGCGGGATCGAGTGCGGCATCGCGGGCGGTCAGGTGACGATCACGGATGCCGCGGGCCTGGAGTTCACGGCCGACACGGCATTCGCCCGCTCGATCCAGATCGGACCCGGCACCGCTTACGCGGTCGATGCGGCCGGGCACGCGGTCGATCTGGAGGGGCCGGTGAGCCTGGCCGGATCCGCGGCCGTGCGCGGCGGGCAGGACAGCGCGCCGATGCTGTTCTCCGGCGGCGTCGCGCTCGCCGACCACCACCTCACGGTGCACGGCGCGACCGCCATCCCGCTCTTCGCGAACCTTACGAGCACCGCGGCGGGCGGGCTGCAGGTCGGCTCGGCTGACATTCCGGGCAGCATCCATATCGAGGAGGGCCAGCTCGATCACAACGGGAGCACCGCGGCGTCCGGTCCGGGCTCCCTCATCGTCGCCGACGACGCGTTCGCGCTGGGACCGGACGCGCTTCCCGGTACGACGCTCGAGGGGGGCGCAACCCTCGGGACGGACTCGGTGATCACCCTCTCCGAGGAGGTCGAGCTGATCGACGGCTCGGCTGTCGCGGCGCTCTCGTCGGGGGCATCCCTCACGCTCGCGAACGCCTCGTTCAGTGGGGGCGCGAACATCCAGACGCGGGCGTCGTCGTCGAGTCTCGTCATCCAGCAGCTCTCGAGCTCGGACGGCAGCACCCTCGTGCTCGGCAGCGCCGGCGCGGATGCGCCGATCATCTTCAGTGCGGACGGGCTGAGCGACTATACCGGTGTGACCGTGGCCACCAGCGGGTCGGTCCAGCTCGATCGGGAGCTGTCGATTCCCGGCGACTTCCGCATCGTCGACGCCGCGGTGACGACGCTGCACACGCTGCCGGACGACCTCCACAACCTGATCGCCGACACCTCCGCCGTCACGATCGACGGCGCCGGGTCGCTCGTGATCAACGACAACGAGCGGATCGCCTCGCTCGCCGGCCCGTCCGGCGTGGTGCACGTCGTGCACCCGGATTCGGGGCTGACCGTCGAGGGATCGGCGACGACCGCCTATGCGGGGGACTTCATGGGCCCCGGCCACCTCGCCCATGAGGGCGCCGGCACCCTGCACCTGACCGGCGACTGGACTCAGGCGGCGCTGGGCTCGACGCTCGACGCCGAGGGCGGCACCGTGATCGTCGACGGCTCGATGCCGTTCACGACAGCGGAGGTGTTCGGCACCCTCGCCGGGGCCGGAGTCCTCGGCGAGGTGGTCATCGACGCAGGCACGGTGGCGCCGGGCACCTCACCGGGCTGCCTCACGGTGGAAGGAGCCGTATCGGGAAGCGGCACGATCGCCGTCGAGCTCGGCGGCGCGGAGCCGTGCGACGCCCACGATCAGATCCTGAGCCAGACCCAGGACCTCGCGACGGTGACGTGGTCGGTCGCGTTGACGGACGGGTTCCAGCCTGCTGTCGGCGACGAGTTCGTGGTTCTCTCGACCGCGAACGGCGGGCCCGCCCTGCCGGCCGCCCAGGCGACGGCCGGCGACACGGTCTTCGATGTCGTGTGGGACGGCAGCGATGTCATCCTCCGTACCGCCGAGGTGCCTGTCGACCCACCCGTGGAGCCCCCGGTGAACCCGCCGGCACCCGGGGAGAACCCCGTCCAGCCCGACAACCTCGCTGTCACCGGCGCGGACTCCTCGTGGGTGTCGTGGATCACCGTTGCGGGTGCGCTCGCCGCTGCGGGTGCGGTGCTCGCCCTCCGGGCACGCGTGCGGCGCCACGGCTGAACGGGCCGAGACGCCCGACACGAGGACGGGGGGATGCCGCGGCATCCCCCCGTCCCCGTGCCCGGGGGTCTCGCGCTCAGCTCTCGAGCGTCACCGTGTCGATGGTCACCGCGGCAATGCCGGGGTGGTCGCTGAAGACGCCGTCCATCCCCTGGTCGATGTACACCTGCAGCTCGCCGGCGAGGTCGCCGTAGGCGGCCGGGTCGGCGCTGGAGCGGAACTCGGCCGGCAGGAACTGGTTCTCGGCGCGGAAGGTCCAGCCGTGCACCGAGAGCCCGGCGGCGTGCGCGTCGGCGGTCACCGAGGTCGGCGTCCCGAGCGTGCCCGCCGCCGTGCGCGGGATCATGACCGACTTCTCGAGGCCCACGCCGTCGGCGTACGTCGCCACCTCGGCCAGGCCCGCGGGCGTCACGAGGTCCTGGTAGGTGCGCGTGTCACCGGCGAGCGTGAAGTCGTACGGGCGGCCCGACGAGCTCACGAGCTGGGCGAGCGTCACGTCGGTGAGCGCGTCGAGGTCCTTGAGGTTCGACACCTCGAAGCTCTGCAGGATCACGGGAGCCTGGGCGTGGTCGAGGCCGTTTGCCTGCAGGGCCGCGACGAGGGGCTCCTCGAGCGACAGACCGATCGCGTCGAAGTACGACGGATGCTTCGTCTCGGGGTACACGCCCACGGGGCGACCGTCGCAGCTGACCGAGTGGCGGGCCAGGTCCATGACCTCGTCGAGGGTCGGGATCAGGTAGAGGCCGTCGAAGGCCGTGTTGCCCGGCCGCACCTGCGGCAAGCGCTCCTTCGCTCGTAGGGTGCGCAACTCGGCGAACGTGAAGTCCTCGGTGAACCAACCCGTGATCGACGTGCCGTCGATGAGCTTCGTCGTCTGGCGTGCGGCGAACTCGGGCCGCGTCGCGACATCCGTCGTGCCGCTGATCTCGTTCTCGTGACGCGCCACCAGCACACCGTCCTTGGTCGAGACGACGTCGGGCTCGATGTAGTCGGCGCACTGCACGATCGCCGTCTCGTACGCGGCGAGCGTGTGCTCGGGGCGGGATCCGCTCGCACCGCGGTGACCGATGAGGCTGACCGTCGACGGCTGGATCTTCGTCTTGTCGAGGTCGATGATCGCGAACTCCGTGTCATCCGGTGTGCCCGGAATGCGTGCGTCGTTACCGGGGTAGTTGTTGTCGTTGCCGATGAGCAGGCTGCCGTCTTTCAGCTGCACGACCGTCTCGAACGACTGGACCGGCAGTGAGAAGATCTCGCCGGTGCCGTAGCCGTCGCCCGCGCCGATCCCGTGCGGGTTCGCGATGCGCAGCGCGTCGAGCACGAGCGACTTCTCGAGATAGCCCTCGGCGTCGGCGCGTCGCAGGTCGACCTCGTAGACGCGCTTGGTGACGGCCTGCTCGCCCTCGAAGTCGTCGCGCTCGATGAGGATCAGCACATTGTTCCGGACCGTGAAGGCGTCGCCGATCACGTTCGCCTCCTGGTCGGTCTGGTAACTCCACGTGCGGCCGGTGTACTGGCCGGCGCGGGTGTCGAACTCGAGGATCTCGCGGCGTCGCAGGTCGGCGTCGTCGGCGTACGAGCCCTCGACCACCGGATAGAGGTATCGGCCGTTGGTCGACGCCGCCATCGCCTCGAAGCCGCGGCTGGCGCGCACGCGCGGGGTCTCGCCCGGCTGAAGGTACGGGTTCTGCGGCGACTTCGCGCCGTCCAGCGAATAGGGCTTCTCGAGCAGGGTGCCGTCCGCGTCGAAGTGCAGCAGGAACGGACCGAACTCCTCGCCGACCCAGAACGAGCCGTCCTTCGCGCGCACCACCGACTCGATGTCGAAGTCCGCACCGGTGAGCAGCCGCTCATCGGTGCCGTCGTTCACGATCGGGAAGTCCAGGACGCCGTTGCGGTCGTTGTAGGAGATGAACCGCTCGATCTGGATCGCACCTTCGCCGCCGTCGGCGGTCTGCCACGCCGGACGCACCAGGTAGTTGCGCAGCAGGAAGTCTTCCGAGTTGCCCTTGCTGCCGAAGCCGTTGTCGGGCTGGGCCCAGAACGTGCCGTCACCGTTGTCGAGCATCGCCGAGAAGCCCGGGATGACCTGCCCATCCCACGGACCGGTGCGACCGTTCGCCGGCGAGGCGAGCGCCCCCGAGGCCGGCCCGGGCTCGAGGTGGTCGGCCGAGAGGGTCGCACGCGCGACCAGCGTCGGCACGTGGGTCTGGACGTACGGCGACTGCGAACGTCCGTCGGACGCCTCCGCTGCCGGCGGGGCTGCGGAGGCGGCTGACGGGAGGAGGGCGACGGCGGCCACCGTCGCGGTGGTCACGGCGAACAGGCGCGTCAGCGCGCGCGGAGATCGGTTTCGACTCATGGCCACGACACAACCGGTGACGACGCTCGCCGCGATGTCAGCCCGCCGACGATCCCGGGGCGAATCGGTGAACGCCGGGCGAGCGGCGCGTGAGAATTCGCTCATGCGCGGCGTGTGGATCGCGCGCGTGCTGAACCCGGGCGATCAGGGCAGGAGCAGAATGGCGGGATGGATGCCGCAGCCCCGCTCGCCCGCACCGAGATGCCCGCTCCCAGCTTCGTCATGTCGGACGAGGGCTATCAGATCGCCACGTACGTGTGGGGCGAGCCCGACGCCGACCCGGTGCTGTGCGTGCACGGGTTCGCGTCGAGCTGCCGGGACAACTGGGTCGCCACAGGATGGGTGCGGGATCTGACGCGAGCCGGCTTCCGCGTGATCGGCGTGGACCAGCGGGGCCACGGCGCGAGCGACAAGCCGCGTGACCCGCGGGCCTACTCGATGGGGTCGTTCGTATCCGATCTGCTCACTGTGCTCGACACCTACCTCCTCGACGAGGTGCGCTACGTGGGCTATTCGCTGGGAGCACGCGTCGGCTGGCAGTTCGCGGTCGACGCCCCTGAGCACGTGTCACGGGCGGTGCTCGGAGGCATCCCTGACGGACGCCCGCTGGCGCGACTGCAGATCGATCAGGCACGGGCGTATGCCGAAGAAGGCATTCCGGTGGAAGATCCGGTGACCCGCAACTATGTGACGCTGGCCGAGCGGGTCGCCGGCAACGATCTGAGCGCGCTCGTCGCGCTCGCGGAGGGCATGCGCTACGGGGATGCCGACCCTGACCCTGACCGTCCGCCCCGGCAGTCGATCCTCTTCGCGACGGGGTCCGAGGACGCGATCCTCGAGCGTTCGCGGTCACTCGCTTCGGGCACGCCGCGAGGTCTCTTCGAGGAGATCCCCGGCCGCCACCACTTCAACACGCCCGGTTCGCGCGTCTTCCGCCAGCGCGCGGCCGCGTTCCTCACCGGCGACATCTGAACACGGGCGACGGCACGCCGATGCCCCCGGGCTCAGCGACCGGGGGCATCGGCGGATCTGGGGCTCAGCGGTCGTCGGTGAAGGCGTCCTTCACGTCGTCGCCGGCCTGCTTGAGGTTCGCCTTCGCCTGATCGGCCTTGCCCTCGTTCTCGAGGCTCTGGTCGTCGGTGGCTTCGCCGAACTTCTCCTTGGCCTTGCCCTTCATTTCCTCTGCATTGTGCTTGACGTCATCTCCGATGCCCATGGGCGATCTCCCTTCTCTGTGACGGCCCGGCGTCTGCCGAGCCACGATCTCGTGCGCCGGTCTAGGCTCCCAGCCCGACGCGATCCACCTTGCGGTGGTAGTGCGTGCCCGCCTTGCCGCCGAGAATGGCGGCGACGAGCGTGACGATGGCAGCGCCGATTGCGGCGAGGATGCCCGTCATAGTGGCTGTCTCCGGCGTCACCGGGATGCGGGGGAACCCGCCGATGGTCGACAGGATGTCCCACTGTGCGCCGCCGAGGGCGGTGATGATGGCGACGACGGCGGCGACGACGATCGCCCACAGCCACACCGCGATCCCCTGCTTGAGGCCGCTGAATCGGGCCATGCGACCGGCGACATAGCCGCCGATGAAATAGGCGATGAACAACACCAGGCCGAGCGCGATAGCGCCGATCCACGTCGCTGTCCCCGGATCCTGGGCCGCCGCCTCGGTGGCGTTCTCGATCGCGTTGGGTGACGCCAGGCCGACGGCACCGCCGATGGCTGCGACGAGGGCGGCCAGCAGCACGGTCGCGCCCATGGCGGTGAGCCATCCGAAGAACGCGGTGCCGAACTGGAAGCCTCCGAAGCGCTCGTGCTCACGGCTGAGGACCTCCTCGCGCAGCGAACGCCGTTCGTCGACCGTGTCGGTTCGCTCGACCGTGACCTCGCGGTCCCTCGCGGCAGCGCTGTCGGCCGGCACGGAGCGCCCGACCGGAACGGTGCGGTCGTCATCGCCCGGGTACGTGCCGTCGGCGCGCCGCGGGTCGTTCGATCCGTAGTCGGTAGCCATATCGGCAAGCTATGCGACGGGGGCCGATTCCCTCATCCCCGTTGCAAACGGGCCGTCCGCGGCGTAACCTGTGCCGCCGACGGCCCGCTGGGGCCTCGCTGATGGATCAGGAGACCGCCTTCTTCACCAGCGCCGAGATCGTCTTCTGGACGGCGGATGTCCACGCCGTGACGGCGAATCCGATCGGCCACATGTCTCCGTCGTCGAGGGCCGCCGCTTCGTCGAAGTTGATCGTCGCGTACCGGGTCTTGAACTTCGACGCGGGCTGGAGGAACACGACCACCTTGCCCGCCTCGTCGGCGTAGGCCGGAAATCCGTAGAACGTCTTCGGCACCAGGTCGGGTGCGACTTCGCCCACGAGCTTGTGCAGGCCCTCGGCCAGCTTCTTGTCGGTCCCTTCGAGCTTGCCGATCGCCTCGAGCACCTGCTTGGTGCCCGCCTCACGGTTCTTTCCCGCCTTCGCCTGGGCGCGCAGTTCCTTCGCGCGCTCCTTGACCGCGTCGCGCTCCTCCTGCGACAGTCCATCCGACGTCGTCTTGCCGGCCATGTCTTCCTCCTTCACGATGGTGGGCCCTCCCTGGCCCGTGTGCCTCACGCTACGCGCGGGGCCGCGACGCGTGCTTCTCCATTCCTGCCCGATGAGGAGGAGGCGAGTGGATGGGCCGGCCGGCGCGTCTTGAGTGCGCGGGCGCGCGCACCTACCGTGAGGTGTCACGCCGAAAACGTGACGACGCGAAGACCCGAGCCGCCGGAGCAGCCATGACCGCGACATCCGTTCCCACCCAGATGCACGCCATCTCGACCCAGACCCGTTCGACGGTCGATGACGTGCTCGACTACGCGCGGCGCCGGGCCCTCTACGAGGACGTGCCCCTCGACAAGCCGATGACGCCGCAGGACCTGTCGCGTCTTGCCTCCGGCTCCATCACGGCCGACGGCATCGGTGCACGGCGCGCCATCGCCCTGTTCGAGAACGTGCTCGCCCCCGCCTGCATCTCGACCGACCACCCGGGCTACCTGTCGTTCATCCCCTCTGCCCCGACCAAGGCTTCACTGGCGTTCGACGTCGTCGTGTCGGCATCCGCCATCTACGCGGGCTCGTGGATGGAGGGCGCGGGCGCGGTCTTCGCCGAGAACGAGGTGCTGCGCTGGCTCGCCGACGAGTTCGGGATGCCGCGGGACGCGGGTGGAGTCTTCGTCCAGGGTGGGACGATCGGCAACCTCTCGGCGCTGGTGACCGCGCGGGATGCCGCGCGCCGTCGCAACCGCGACGAGGGCCGTGCCGATCCGACACGCTGGCTGGTGGTGTGCAGCGCCGAGGCGCACTCGTCGATCGCGTCGGCGGCAGCCGTGATGGACGTGGATGTGGTCACCGCCGAAGTCGACACCGACGGACGCCTGCACGGCGACGCGGTCGCGCGCGTGATCGCCGAGCACGGCGATGCGGTGTTCGCGGTGGTGGCGACCGGTGGCACGACGAACTTCGGCATCGTGGATGACATCGCCGGTGTCGGCGCGGCGGCGAAGGAGCGCGGCGTCTGGTTCCACGTCGACGGCGCGTACGGACTGGCGGCGATGCTCGTCGAGAGCATGCGGCCGGCGTTCGCGGGCGTGGAGCTTGCCGACTCGGTCATCGTCGACCCGCACAAGTGGCTGTTCGCTCCGTTCGACGCGTGCGCGCTGATCTACCGAGAGCCGTCCCTTGCACTGTCCGCGCACACGCAGAAGGCCGAGTATCTCGACACCCTCACCGGCAAGCCGGACTGGAACCCGTCCGACCTCGCCGTGCAGCTCACGCGTCGCGCGCGCGGCCTGCCGCTGTGGTTCTCGCTCGCGACGCACGGCACCGAGCCGTACCGCGCCGCCGTCGCGCACGGCATCGAGCTGGCGCGTCGCATCGCCGACGAGATCCGCGTGCGCGACGGACTCTCGCTCGTACGCGATCCGCAGCTGTCGGTCGTGGTGTTCCGCCGTGAAGGCTGGACCCTCGCCGACTACGAATCGTGGTCGAATCACCTGCTGGATGAGCAGCGCGCATTCGTGGTGCCGAGCTCCCACGCCGGTGAGCCGGTGCTGCGCTTTGCGATCGTGTCGCCGCTGACCACGTTCGAACTGCTCGTCGACGTGCTCGACACCCTGCGCTGAGGCCGAGGCGAATGCCTTCACGGGCGGCGCACGTAGGATGGAGGCATCCGTTCCCGCATCCGGGAACCCGCCGCTCCGCAGGAAAACCGTGACCTCAGCCTCTGCCCGCACGTTCGACGTGCGCCACGTGCAGCTGGCGCGCGCCGCATTCGCGGCGATCGCGGCGGTCATGATCACGTTCTCTCCCGACCACTCCGCCGCCGTCGGCGCGGCCGTGTTCAGCGGCTTCGCGATCGCGACCGGCATCGTGCTGCTCCTGGCAGTGTGGCTGGTCCACCCCGCGGGCCGCCGGTGGCCGGCGGCCGCACTCGGCGGCATCGCGCTGGTCGCAGGCATGGCGGGCGGCCTCGCGCCGCTGCGGACGGTCACCGGCTACTTCGCCGTCGTGATCGTGTGGGCGCTCGTCAGCGGTGCGGTGGAGCTCATCTCCGGGTCGCTGGGCCTTCGCGCTCGCACGTCGCGCCCCGAGATCGTCCCGGGCGTCGCCGACGCACGGCCCGCGGCACCCGTCGGGCCCCGGTCCGAGAGCCGCGACGCCGTCGTGGTCGGCGCCCTCACGCTGCTGCTCGGATGCGCGCTGCTGTTCGTCCAGCCCGGCTACGCCCTCGAGTACACGATCGAAGAGGCAGCCCGCACGTTCACCCTCACGGGCGTGACGATCGCCGTCGGGCTCTTCGGCGGCTACGCGGCGATCCTCGCCGTGTACCTCGGCATCGCCGGACTCTCCCCCAGGCCCACCGCCACGACGGACGCATCTGCCCCGGCCGACCAGAAGGACTCCGTGTGAGCGACGACCGACCCACCCGCCGCGACCTCATGAAGCCCGTTCAGCTGCTCGGGCTGGCGTTCGGCGCCGCCGCGTTCGCCGGCATCGTCACCCTGGTGTCGATGGGCTTCTTCCAGCAGCGCACCGGCGAAGAGGCGCAGGCCGCTGTCACGCTCGCCCTCATCATCGCCGGCGTCACGTTCATCGCGGTGCTCGTGATCGTCGCTTTGCTTCTCCTGGCCGTCGATCCCGCGCAGGTGTCGAAGCAGGTCGACCGCCCGGTGCTGCTGCCCGACGCCGACGACGAGAACCACGATGACGACGAGAACCCGGATGCCGTGACCGGCGACGCCCCGAAGGCCTGAGGCTGCCTCCAACCGTTGACAGTCTTCGCACGATCGCGCGCACCTCGCTGGATTCGGCGCGATTTCTGCGAGATCGGCGCGGAACCGCGAAGTCTGTGAACCCTGCTCAGCCCAGCTCAGCCCAGCTCGTCGACCAGCTGCGACGCCAGGCCCGCGTACGTCGCGGGGGTGAGGGCCAGCAGGCGCTCCTTGGCGGCATCCCCGATGTCGAGTCCACGCACGAACTCGGCGAGCTCCGCCGCGCCGACGCGGCGGCCGCGGGTGAGGTCCTTCAGCAGCGCGTAGGGGTCGGTGATCTGCGATCGACCCGCCGCGATCTCGGCGCGAACCACGGTCTGGATCGCCTCGGCGAGCACCTCCCAGTTGCCGTCGAGGTCGGCCAGCAGCACTTCCTCGGCGAGCGAGATCTCGGTCAGCCCGCGCTGCAGGTTGTCCAGCGCCAGCAGCGAGTGCCCGAAAGCGACGCCGATGTTGCGCTGCGTCGTCGAGTCGGTGAGGTCGCGCTGCAGTCGTGAGGTCACGAGCGTCTGCGACAGGGTGGCGAGCAGTCCGCCGGCGATCTCGAGGTTCGCCTCGGCGTTCTCGAACCGGATCGGGTTGATCTTGTGCGGCATGGTCGACGAGCCGGTGGCGCCTGCGACCGGGATCTGCGTGAAGTAGCCGATCGAGATGTACGTCCACGCGTCGGTGGCGAGATTGTGCAGGATGCCGCCGGCATGACGCACGCGGTCGTACAGCTCGACCTGCCAGTCGTGGGACTCGATCTGGGTGGTGAGCACGTTGAAGTCGAGCCCGAGCCCCTCGATGAACGACCGGGAGAGCTCCGGCCAGTCGACGTCGGGTTCCGCGGAAAGGTGCGCCGACCAGGTTCCGGTCGCGCCCGAGAACTTCGCGAGGTACTCGCCCCGCTCGATCTGGTCGGCGACGCGCGAGAGGCGCCACGCGAACACCGCGAGCTCCTTCCCCATCGTCGACGGCGTGGCCGGCTGGCCGTGCGTGCGGCTGAGCATCGCGGCATCCCGGTGTGCCACCGCCAGCTCGCCGAGCGCGCCGATGACCGCGCGCAGCTTCGGCAGCCACACCCGCTGCACGGCCCGCTGCACGGTGAGGGCGTACGAGGCGGAGTTGATGTCTTCGCTCGTGCACGCGAAGTGCGTGAGCTCGGCGATGCCGTCCAGCCCGAGCGTCGAGAGGCGATCGCGCACGAGGTACTCGACGGCTTTCACGTCGTGGCGCGTGACCGCTTCTTTGGCGGCGAGCCAGTCGATCTCGTCCTGCCCGAACTCGAGGTAGAGGGCCCGCAGGCGGGCTTTGTCGTCCTCAGCCAGCGGCGACGTGCCGAACAGCGAGCGGTCGGTGAGGACGATGAGCCACTCGACCTCGACCTCGACACGCGCGCGGTTCAGTCCCGCCTCGGAGAGGTAGTCGGCGAGCTCGCCGACCGCGGCGCGATAGCGGCCGTCGAGCGGGCTGAGGGGCTGCGGAGGCAGAGAGGTCACGGTGCTCCCATCGGGATGCAGGCGCCAGTCCGGTGTCAGCGCACCGGACGGATGGCGGGTTCGAGCTGCCGGAAGAGCGCCCGGCTCGCGCTCTCGATCATACCGAGCACCTCGTCGAACATTCCGGGCCCGGCATAGTACGGGTCGGGCACGTCCAGGGTGTGCGCGGACGGATCGAACGACAGCAGCAGCGCGATCTTGTCGGCATCCGTCTCGGTCCGGGCCCAGCCGCGGAGGATGCGCTCATGGCTGCGGTCCAGAGCGACCACCAGGTCGCTGTGGGTGAAGTCGGCGTGCGTGAACTGCCGAGCCCGGTGGCGCGTGCCGTCGTAGCCGGATCTGGCCAGTGCTTCGATCGTGCGCTGGTCGGCCCGTTCGCCCACGTGCCAGTCGCCGGTCCCCGCGCTCGTGGAAGCGACGCGCAGCCCCAGACCCGAGGCTTCCGCGAATCCCCGGAACACGACGTCGGCCATCGGTGACCGGCAGATGTTGCCGGTGCAGACGAAGACGACGCGGAAGGGCTCCACGGCGGTCGAGGACATGGGTTCCATTCTCGCGCGGGCGCCGCGAGCGCCCAAGGGGAGATTCGGCGCCCAGCCGCAACCTCACGTTAAGGAACTCTCCTCCTCGCGGTCTTCCGAGACGGATGCCACTCCCCTACGTTGTGAGGATCGAGGAGGGCTGCCGCCCTCCTCGCCTGTCGTCCCCCGCCTACCTCGCCGCCGTCACCGTCATCGTCATCGTCACTGGAGGATCTGTGCCCCTGTCCCGTTCCCCACGCCGCCTGGCGGCGGCCGTCAGCGCCGCAGCGCTCGCGGCCGCGGCCGTCATGGTCGCCGCGCCGCCCGCGGCCGCGGCATCCGGAGACCTGCTCATCAGCGAGTACGTCGAAGGCTCGTCCAACAACAAGGCCCTCGAGATCTACAACCCGAGCACCGCGGCCGTGGACCTCGCCGCGTCGGGGTACGCCCTGCAGGTGCACTTCAACGGCAACCCCTCGGCCGGGCTGACCGTGCCGCTGAGCGGCAGCGTCGCCCCCGACGAGGTGTTCGTCTTCGCGCACGCGTCGTCTGGTCCCGCGATTCTGGCCCAGGCCGACCAGACGTCGTCGTCCGGTCTGTTCAACGGCGATGACGCGGTGGTGCTCGCCAAGAACGGCGTGATCGTGGACGTCTTCGGCCAGGTCGGCGTCGACCCCGGCAGCGAGTGGGGCACCGGGCTGACGTCCACCTCCGACAACACCCTGCGCCGCACGGCCGACACGTGCGTCGGCGATGTCACGGCGGACGACGCGTTCGACCCGGCGGCGGGCTGGACCGGGTTCGCGACCGACACGTTCGACGGGCTGGGCGTGCACGACGCCGACTGCGCGCTGCCGCCCGCGACCGATCCGGGCACCGGCCCCGACCCGGTGGAAGCGGGCTGCGACCTCGAGCCGGTCGCCATCGGCGCCGTGCAGGGCGCGGGTGCGGCGACGCCGGTCGCCGGTGACGACGTGCTCATCGAGGGCGTGGTCGTCGGCGACTTCCAGACCGGCGGCTTCGACGGGTACTACGTGCAGGATGCCGGTGACGGCGACCCCACGACGTCCGACGGCGTGTTCGTCTACGCGCCGGGCGGCGCCGAGGTCGCCGTGGGTGACGTGGTCTCGGTCGCGGGCGAGGCCACCGAGCACTTCGGCATGACCCAGGTCGTCGCGGCCGACGTCGAGCTGTGCGGCACCGCCGAGGTGCCCGCGCCGACCGCGCTGAACCTGCCGCTCTCGGAGGAGCAGCGCGAGGCCGCGGAGGGAATGTACGTCACCCTGCCGCAGCAGCTGACGATCGCCGAGACCTTCGAGTACGGCCGCTTCGGAACCTTCAGCCTGTCGCTCGGACGCCAGATGCAGCCGACCGGCCGGTATGACGCCGGCTCGCCGGAAGCGATCGCGCTCGCCGCGAAGAACATCGCCGAGAGCATCACGGTCGACGACGGCCGCGGGTCGCAGAACCCCGACCCGGCGATCCACCCGAACGGCGAGGTCTTCACTCTCGAGAACACGTTCCGCAGCGGCGACCTGGTCACGAACGTGACCGGCGTGCTCGACTACCGGTTCGACGTGTGGGCCGTGCAGCCGACCGAAGGCGCCGACTTCGCCGTCGGCAACCCGCGCACGCCCGCGCCCGAGGTCGGCGGCGAGCTGAAGGTGGCGAGCTTCAACGTGCTCAACTACTTCACGACGCTCGATTCACGCGGCGCCGACGACCCGGCCGAGTTCGAGCGCCAGGAGGCGAAGATCGTCACGGCACTCGCCGAGATCGACGCCGACGTGTTCGGCCTCATCGAGATCGAGAACAACGGCACGGCGGTCGCCGCCCTCACCGCGGCGCTCAACGAGCGGCTGGGCGCGGAGGTCTACGACCACATCGAGACCGGAGTGATCGGCACCGACGTCATCACCACGGCACTGATCTACAAGCCGGCGTCGGTCACGCCGGCGGGCGCGTTCCAGCTGATGGATCAGTCGAAGGACGCCCGCTGGCTCGACGACTTCAACCGTCCGGGGCTCACGCAGAGCTTCACCGACGCGGCGGGCGCGACCTTCACCGTCGTCGTCAACCACCTGAAGTCGAAGGGCTCGGACTGCAACGCCGTGGGCGATCCGACCGACCCGAACGGCCAGGGCAACTGCAACGGCGTGCGAACGCAGGCAGCCGCTGCGCTCGCCGACTGGCTCGCCACCGACCCGACGGGTCAGGGCGCGGGTCGCGAGCTCATCATGGGCGACCTGAACGCGTACGCCCAGGAGGACCCGATCCAGGTGCTCGCGGGCGCCGGCTACACGGATCTGCTCGCGCAGTTCCAGGGGCAGGACGCCTACTCGTACGTGTTCGACGGTCAGCTGGGCTACCTCGACTACGCGCTCGCCGGCGGCGACGTGCTCGACGAGGTGACCGGGGCCACGACGTGGAACGTCAACGCCGATGAGCCGAGCCTCATCGACTACGACATGTCGTTCAAGCAGCCCGCCCAGGACGCGCTCTACGCGCCCGACGCGTACCGCTCGAGCGACCACGACCCGGTGATCGTCGGACTCGACCTGACGCCGCCCGACACGACGGCACCGACCGTCGAGGCCGTCGCCCTGCCGTCGTTCATCCTCGTGCCGAACAACAAGATGCGCACCGTCCGCATGCTCGTCGAGGCCGAGGACGACCGCGGTGACGTGACCGTCGAGCTCACCGATGTCGCCGTCGATGGCAAGCGCGGCGGCGAGTGGGAGCAGACGGGCGACCGCACGTTCGAGGTCAAGGCCGTGAACGGCACGGTGTACACCTTCACGTGGACGGCGACGGATGCCGCGGGCAACACCGCGACCGACACCGCCAAGGTGGTGGTGGGGGTCAAGGGGCTGCGCGGGCTCTTCTAGCTCGCACACGACGAGGCGCCGCTCCCCCGGGGGCGGCGCTTCGTCGTTCTTCCTTCCTCCCCTGCGCTTCGGGCCGGGCCGCGTCATCCGTCCGCTCCTCCCCAAGCGGGGCGCTCCACTCGTCATGCACAGATCGGTCGCAGCGGGCTCGTGAGAACCGCCGCGGCCGACAGCATGGACGCGTGAACGACCCCGCCGCCCCCGCCTCGCACCAGCTGGCCGTCGTCGTGCGCGATCTGGCTGCCCTCATCGAAGGGCTGACGGATGCCGCGGCCACCGCGCGCGGCCTCTCTGCGGCGACCGACTGGCAGTCCTCGGCCGCCACCGCCTTCCACGAGAAGGCCGAGCTGTGGGCGGGTCAGGTCTCGGGACTGATCTGCCTCGCCGAGACTGCGCGGATCGATGCGGCTCACGCTCGCGATCGCGCCGCCTTCCGCGAGGCCGACGCGTACGCCGCCGCCTTCGCCCCGGCGGGCGCGCGATGAGCGGCGACGGGCGCGCGATGAGCGGCGACGGGCTTCCGCCGTTGCCCGAGGGTGGGCTGCCCTTCGACGACGGCCACACGGTGGACGCTCATTCGAGGGATCGCTTCAGCGGGCTCCCCGAGGCCTGGCCGCGAGCAGAGACGGGGCTCGAGCTACGGGGCGGCGGAGCCGTTGCCGTCGACACCGTCAGCCTGCGCCACACCGCAGGTCTCTTCGTCACCGCTGAGACCGACCTCGAAGGGATCTGCCGGCGGCTCGGCAACTCGCAGGGCACGCTGCTGGGGCTGCGGGAGTGGGACGCGCTGTCGTCGGTGACGGTGCTGTTCCAGCGTCTCGTCGAGGTGAGAGCAGAGGCCGAGCGCATCGCCGCAGCCCTGCGCGAAGCAGCCATCGCCTACGAGCTGGTCGAACTGAACGCCGAGCACCGCACGGCTGTGATGGCCGGCGATGGGGCCCGGGCGACGGTCATCGACGCACGGATGACGCGCCTGAGTCGGGAGCACCCCGACGCGTGGACGAAGGCGCTCGAGTCCGAGTTCAACCGCACGGTCAACTGGCCCGGCGAGCTCGCGCGGCAGGCGGCCGAGAGCGGGCTCGTCGTCGGCTCCGAGTTCGGCGGTCCCGCGGGAGTCGGCACCGGCGCCGCCCTCGGGCTCGGCACGATCGTGGGCGCCGCGGTGCTCGGGATCGGCGGTCAGGGCCGGCTCGCTCGCGACGCGCGCCTCACCGGCCAGGCCGGCCCGGTGACCCTGACGCCCGTACCCCCGGTGGCGGCGACCGGTGCGCCGCAGAGCCTGGCTGCGGTGACGCAGCGGATGCCGGGGGCCGGGGACTCCCGGGTGCGCGTCGAGAAGTACGCGATGCCCGACGGCTCGAAGCAGTTCGCGGTCTACATCGCCGGCATGCAGTCGTTCGCGTACGGAGGTGACGACCCGTGGGACAACCAGTCGAACCACGAGCTGTACACCGGCCGGCAGTCGGAGTCGTATGCCGCGACGACGCAGGCGCTGGCTGAGGCCGGTGCGCAGCCCGGCGACGTGGTGCACGCGTTCGGTCATTCGCAGGGAGCCATGATCGGTTCGCATCTGGCGCTCGAGGGCGAATACGACACACGCACGCTCGTCACCTTCGGCAATCCCGTCGCCGCCGACGTCGGCGCGGGCACGCTCAGTGTGACGCTGCGCCACACCGACGACCCGGTGGCCGCGCTCGCTGGCGGCGGGCACAACGCCGCCGTCGGTGCGCCGGGCAGCTTCGTCGCCGAGCGCGTCGCCCACACCGACATCGGCCTCTCGGACGCCGACGTGCCCGCCCACCGGATGGTCATCTACGCCGACACTGCGGCGATGGTCGACGCCTCCACCGACCCGCGGGTCGGCGAGCTGCGGGCGGTGTTCGATCAGCTCGCAGAGGCCGAGTCGGTCGAGGTGACCGAATACGCCGCGACACGCGGTGAAGCCGGCGTCAGTCCTTCTTCCGCGGGCGGAGGATGATGCCGAAGATCCAGTTGATGAGCGAGATGATGATCGCCGCGACGACGCCCCACCAGAAGTCCTCGACGCGAAGTCCCCAGTTCCACCAGTGCGTGAGCCAGGCCGTGAGCCACAGCAGGAACGCGTTGATGATGAGGCCGATGAGCCCGAGCGTCAGGATGTAGATGGGGAAGGCCAGCACCTTGATGACCGTGCCGATGATCGTGTTCACCAGGGCGAAGATCACCGCCACGAGCAGCAGCGTGAGGATCAGCTGCAGTGTCTCGCCGGGTGGGAACGGGATGACGAAGACCTGAAGCGCCGGGATCAGGGTCACGACCCAGATCGCGAACGCGTTGACGACGACGCGGATGAGGAAGCCCATGCGCGTCAGTCTGGCATGCCGGTGCGACGCGCCGGAAGGGCGCGCAGTCGCCCGCTCCCACGCACCGCGCTCACCTGGCGCACGAACGCATGGCGCGGCATCCGTCCCCCGCTCTTAGACTCGGGGCGTGACCGACGCACCAGAGATCCCTGTCCGCGTGCGCGCCGAGGTCGCCGCGCTGCCACCCTATAAACAGGGCAAGCAGGCCGGCGCCGAGGCGTTCAAACTCTCGAGCAACGAGAACCCGTTCGATCCGCTGCCGGGCGTCCTCGCTCGCGTCCAGGCCGCCACCGCGTTGAACCGGTACCCGGATGCCGCGGCCAATCGCCTGCGCGCGCGCCTCGCCGAGCGGTTCGCGGTCGGCGTCGATGGCGTGCACATCGGGGCCGGCAGCGTGTCGATCCTCGCGCAGCTCGTGCAGGCCACGTCCGGACCCGGCGACGAGGTGATCTACGCGTGGCGCTCTTTCGAGGCGTACCCGTGGCTCGCCGTGGTCGCCGGATCGACGGCTGTCGAGGTGCCGCTCACCATCGGCGCCCGGCATGATCTGGACGCGATGGCCGCCGCCATCACCGAACGCACGCGTGCGATCATCGTCTGCACCCCCAACAACCCCACCGGGCCGGTCGTCACGCAGGCGGAGTTCGACGCGTTCGTCGAGCGAGTGCCGTCGGACGTGCTGGTGATCCTCGACGAGGCCTACTCCGAGTTCGTCACGGCGCCCGCCGCCGTGGACGGCACCCGGGTGCTCGCCGGCGGAGCGCACCCCAATGTCGTGGTCCTGCGCACGTTCTCGAAGGCGTTCGGGCTCGCCGGGCTCCGCATCGGCTATGCCATCGGTCACCCCCGCGTGCTCGACGCGGCGCGCACCACCGCCATCCCGCTCTCGGTCACCGCTCACGCCGAAGAGGCGGCGCTGGCCAGCCTGGACGCGCACGACGAGCTGATCGAGCGGGTGCGCTCGATCGCCGATCGCCGCGACCGCCTGGCCGCCGCGCTGCGCGAGGCGGGCTGGCAGATCCCCGACGCACAGGGCAATTTCGTGTGGCTGCCGAGCGGCGCCGAGACGCTCGAGGTCGGCGCGGCCTTCGATGCGGCAGGCCTGATCGTCCGCCCGTTCGCCGGCGACGGCATCCGGATCTCGGTCGGCGAGGAGGAATCTGTCGACAAGGTCCTACGGATCGCGGCATCCGTTGTGAAGGACCTCCCACAGGGTCACTCGGGCCGCGGGCTAGCGTAGAACGGTGACGCCTCCCGAAGAGTCGGCGACGACTGCCCCCACACCCCCGCCAGGCGCCGCCGGCGTGTCGCCCGAGGACCCCACTCTCGTCCGGCTCCTGCAGGCGGACGGCACGTTCGCCCCCAGCGCCGCCGCCGAGCCGTACCTCGAGCTCGTGAACGGCCTCGGCGACGCCGATCTCGAGCAGTTCTACCGCGACATGGCCGTCATCCGGGCCTTCGACGTTCAGGCGACGAACCTGCAGCGCCAGGGCCAGCTCGCGCTGTGGCCGCCGAGCTACGGCCAAGAGGCCGCGCAGGTCGGCTCGGCGCACGCCGCCCGCCCGCAGGACCACATCTTCCCGTCCTACCGCGAGCATGTCGTGACGAAGATCCGCGGCGTCGACCCGATCGACATCATCCGCCTCATGCGCGGCCTCACGCACGGCGGCTGGGATCCCTTCGATCCGAAGAACGGCAACACCCACATCTACACGCTCGTGCTCGGGGCGCAGACCCTGCACGCCACCGGCTTCGGCATGGGACTGGTCTTCGACGGCCGCTGCGGCACCGGCGACCCTGAGCGCGACGAGGCCGTCGTCGTCTACTACGGCGACGGCGCATCCAGCCAAGGCGACGTGCACGAAGCCATGGTGTTCGCGGCGAGCTATGCGACCCCCGAGGTCTTCTTCCTGCAGAACAACCAGTGGGCCATCTCGGTTCCGGTCGCGACGCAGTCGCGCTCCCCGCTCTACAAGCGGGGCGAGGGTTACGGCATGCCGAGCATCCTCATCGACGGCAACGACGTCCTCGCGAGCTGGGCGGTGACCCGCCGGGCGCTCGACGAGGCGCGCTCGGGCTCGGGGCCCCGCGCGATCGAGGCGATGACCTATCGCCTCGGCGCGCACACCACGAGCGACGATCCCACGAAGTACCGCACGTCGGACGAGGAGGAGTCGTGGCGCCGCCGCGATCCGATCGCGCGCATGAGGGCGTACCTGCTCGCGCGGGGCGCGTCCGAGGCCTTCTTCGCGGACGTGGAAGCCGAGTCCGAAGCGCTCGCCGACGACGTCCGCACGCGGACCAACGCGCTGGGCGGGCTCGACCGCGAAGCGATGTTCGCGCACGTGTACTCGGAGGACCACCCGCTCATCGACGAGCAGCGCCGCTGGCTCGCCGACTACGAGGCATCCTTCGAAGGAGGCGCATCGTGACAGATACCCGGTCGTTGAGCGAGCGCATTTCGACAAGCTCAGGAACCGCGAGCGAGACGAAACGCCCCGAGCCCTCCGTGCACGCGGATGCCGAGACGCGGGCGGTGGAGACCATGCCGCTCAGCCGCGCGATCAACGCCGGCATGCGAGCGTCGCTTGCGAGCAGCGACCGTGTGCTGCTCATGGGCGAGGACATCGGCAAGCTCGGCGGCGTGTTCCGCGTGACCGAGGGGCTGCAGGCCGAGTTCGGCGAGCGGCGCGTGATCGACACCCCGCTGGCAGAGTCAGGCATCGTCGGCACCGCGATCGGCCTGGCGATGGCGGGCTTCCGGCCGGTGGTCGAGATCCAGTTCGACGGCTTCGTCTACCCCGCGTTCGACCAGATCACATCTCAGCTCGCCAAGATCACGAACCGCCACGAAGGCGCGCTGCAGATGCCCGTGGTCATCCGCATTCCGTACGGCGGGCACATCGGCGCGATCGAGCACCACCAGGAGAGCCCCGAGGCGTACTTCACGCACACCCCGGGTCTGCGCGTCGTGAGCCCCTCGACGCCGAACGACGGGTACTGGATGATCCAGGACGCGATCGCCTCACCCGACCCCGTGATCTTCCTCGAGCCCAAGGCCAAGTACTGGCAGAAGGGCGAGGTCGACACGTCGGCCCGCGCGCTGCCCCTGCACGCTTCGCGGGTCGTGCGCCGCGGCACCGACGTCACGCTCGTCGGCCACGGTGCGATGGTGACGACGCTGCTGCAAGCCGCCTCGGTGGCCGAGTCGGAGGGCACCTCGTGCGAGGTCGTCGACCTGCGCTCGCTGTCGCCCGTCGACTACGGCCCGATCCTCGACTCGGTGCGCCGCACCGGCCGCATGGTCTACGCGCAGGAGGCTCCGGGGTTCAACTCGCTCGGCTCCGAGGTCGCCGCGACCGTCATGGAGCGGGCGTTCTACGCGCTCGAGGCCCCCGTGCTGCGCGTGTCGGCCTTCGACACGCCGTTCCCCGCCGCCAAGCTCGAGGGCACCTACCTCCCCGACGCCGATCGCATCCTCGAGGCCGTCGACCGCGCCCTCGCCTACTGACCCGTGAGGACCACATGAGCACGCAGACCTTCCTTCTCCCGGACGTCGGCGAGGGGCTGACCGAGGCTGAGATCGTCTCGTGGCGGGTGGCCCCGGGCGACGACGTCGCCGTCAACGACGTGCTCGTCGAGATCGAGACCGCCAAGTCGCTCGTCGAGCTCCCCTCGCCGTTCGCCGGCACGGTCGGCGAGCTGCTGGTACCCGAGGGCGAGACGGTCAACGTCGGGGCGCCGATCATCACGATCGCATCGACGACGGATGCCGCGGGCCCGGCGACCGTCGGACAGTCCGAGCACGGCGAGCCCGACGCGGCACCGGACGCCGGCGACGGTGCGGTGCTCGTCGGCTACGGCACCGGGGGTCACGTGCAGTCCCGCCGCCGTAAGACAGCGGCTCCTGCCGCGCAGCGGGTCGCGGCATCCGTCGGCGTCGTCGCGAAGCCGCCGATCCGCAAGCTCGCGCGCGACTTGGGCGTCGAACTGGCCGCTGTCTCGCCGAGCGGCCCGGCCGGCGAGGTCACGCGCGAAGACGTCGTGCGCCACGCGTCGCAGGCCAGCGTGTTCCGAAACATCGAGACGCCCGAGTGGGGCGACGTGCGTGAAGAGAGGATCCCGGCGCCGCAGCGCTCGGCCGGGCCGGCTGGGCCCCCGCGGCCGGAGGCCGCGGGGACGGTGTCCCCGGCGACGCCCGCTCCCGATGCCGCGGGGCGCGAGGAGACGATCGCGGTCAAGGGCGTGCGCAAGGCGACGTCGTCGGCCATGGTGCAGTCGGCGTACTCCGCACCTCACGTGTCGGTGTGGACCGACGTCGACGCGACGCGCACGATGGAGCTCGTCAAGCGACTGAAGGCCTCTCCCGACTTCGCCGATGTCAAGATCTCTCCCCTGCTCATCATGGCGCGTGCCGTGATCTGGGCCGCACGCCGCACGCCGATGGTCAACGCCGCGTGGGTCGACGCCGAGGGCGGCGCCGAGATCCGGGTGCGCCGATACGTCAATCTCGGCATCGCCGCCGCCACGCCGCGCGGCTTGCTGGTGCCCAACATCAAGGACGCACAGGAGCTGTCGATGCGCGAACTCGCCCGCGCGCTCGAGAAGCTCACGCTCACCGCGCGAGAAGGGCGCACCACGCCCGCCGACCAGCAGGGCGGCACGATCACGATCACCAACATCGGCGTGTTCGGAATGGATGCCGGCACCCCGATCATCAACCCCGGCGAGGCCGGCATCGTCGCGATGGGCACGATCCGCCAGAAGCCGTGGGTCGTCGACGGCGAGGTGCGCCCGCGCTTCGTCACGACGGTGTCGGGATCGTTCGACCATCGCGTGATCGACGGCGACGGCATGTCGCGGTTCATCGCCGACGTCGCCTCGATCCTCGAGGAGCCCGCGCTGCTGCTGGACTGAGGCGGGCCAGCGGTCAGAGAACGATTATCAATAGCGGTAGAATGGCCGACATGGCCCCGAATCGACGCTCCCTGACCCTGCTCGGCCTGGCCGCGGCATCCGTTCTCGCCCTTGCGGGCTGTGCCGGCACACCTCAGGCCGCCGGCGACACCGAGCCGGAAGCGGGCCTGACGGTGGTGGCTTCGACCAACGTCTACGGGCAGATCGCCGAGCAGATCGGCGGAGACCTCGTCGAGGTCACCTCCATCATCACCAGCGAGTCGCAGGACCCGCACTCGTTCGAGCCGAGCGCGCGTGACCAGCTCACCGTCGCCGACGCCGACCTGATCATCGAGAACGGCGGCGGGTACGACGCGTACGTCGACGCCCTGATCAAGTCCAGCGGCAGCGAGGCTCACGTCATCACCGCCGCGGAGTACTCGCACGACTGGCCCGAGAACGCCGGTCACGAGGAAGAGCACGCCGACGAGCACGCGGATGAGACGGATGCCGCGACCGACGAGCACGCCGACGAAACGCACGCCGACGAGACCGATGCCGCGACCGACGAGCACGCCGACGAGCATGCCGAGGAAGGCCACGAGCACATCGAGGGCTTCAACGAGCACGTCTGGTACGACCCGCACACCATGGCCTACGTCGCCGAGGCGATCGCCGAGGAGCTCGGCGAACTGAGCCCCGACGACGCTGAGACCTTCACCGCGAACGCCGAAGCGTTCGTCGGCGAGATCGAGGGCCTGGAGGACTCGCTGGCCGAGATCGGCAGCGCGCACGAGGGCGAGCACGTCTTCGTCACCGAGCCGGTGCCGGGCTACCTCGTCCGTGAGGCGGACCTCGAGAACGTGACGCCCGAAGCCTTCAGCGAGGCGGTCGAAGAAGGACAGGATGTCGCACCCGCGACCCTGCTCGAGTCCCTGGGACTGATCGAGTCGGGCGAGGTGAGCGTCGTCATCACCAACACCCAGACGGGTGGAGCCGAGACGACCCAGATCGTGGACGCGGCCGAGGCCGCCGGCATCCCGGTGATCGCGTTTTCGGAAACGCTGCCGGAGGGCCAGACTTACATCTCGTGGATGCAGGAGAACATCGAGGCGCTGAGCGCGGCACTGGACGAGTGACCGCCGGCTCGCGCGAGCCGATCCTCACCATCCGGGATGCCGCGCTCCGGCGCGGTGACCGCGAGCTGTGGTCGGGCCTCGACCTCGACGTGCACGCGGGCGAGCTGATCGCCGTTCTCGGCCCGAGCGGTTCGGGCAAGACGACGCTCCTGCGCGCGATCCTCGGCCTCGAAGATCTGTCGAGCGGCAGCATCCGAGTCCTCGGCAGTGAAGTGCGCAGTCCAGGCAGCCGCCGCGTCGGCTACATCCCGCAATCCCGGCCGCTCCCACGCGACACGGCGCTGCGCGGCCGAGACCTCGTCGCCCTCGGCGTCGACGGCCATCGGTTCGGCTTTCCGCTCCCGCGGCGCGGCGACCGCGAGCGCGTCGACGCGCTGATCGACGCGGTCGGAGCGCGGGAGTTCGCCGACCGGCCGATCGGACAGCTGTCGGGCGGCGAACAGCAGCGGCTGCGCGCCGGACAGGCGCTGGCCGACGATCCGCTGCTGCTGCTGTGCGACGAGCCGCTGACGAGCCTGGACCTGGCCAACCAGCAGGCCGTGATCAGTCTCATCGACCGGCACCGGCGCGAGAAGCTCCCCACGGACTCTCCCCCCGCCGCTGATGTTTCAGGCCGAGCCTCCGGCCGCGTGGGCCCCGCGGCCGTCATGGTCGTGACCCACGACATCAACCCGCTGCTGGGCAAGGTCGACCGCATCCTCTACATCGCGAACGGCCGGTTCACGCTCGGCACTCCGGAGGAGGTGCTCCGCTCGGAGGTGCTCACGGCGCTCTACGGCGCGCATGTCTTCGTGCTGCGGGCGGGCGACCGGCTCGTCGTCGTGGGTGCGCCCGATGCCGAGGCATCCCATCACCATCACGACGAGGTGCACGAGTGAACTGGGACGACGCCGCCGACGCGATGTTCGGCGGCCTGCCGTACTACGGCGAGATCCTCGCCCTGGTGTCGAACTCGGTGTGGGCGGGGGCCGTGCTCGGTCTCGTCGGCGGTCTCATCGGCGTGTTCATCATGCAGCGCGACATGGCATTCGCGGTGCACGGCATCAGCGAGCTCTCGTTCGCCGGGGCCGCGGCGGCGCTCCTCATCGGCTGGGACGTCGTCACAGGCTCGATCATCGGATCGATCGCGGCGGCCGCGATCATCGGGTGGCTCGGCGCGCGTGCGCGCGACCGCAACTCGATCATCGGCGTGCTGATGCCGTTCGGGCTGGGGCTCGGCATCCTGTTCCTGTCTCTGTACGACGGCCGCAGTGCCAACCGGTTCAGTCTGCTGACGGGGCAGATCGTCTCGGTGCAGTCGGGCCAGCTCGGCTGGCTGATCGGGATCGGCGCCGTCGTGCTGCTGGGACTGCTGCTCATCTGGCGGCCGCTGCGCTTCGACTCGCTCGACCCGCAGTCCGCCGCGGCGCGCGGTGTGCCGACGACCGCCGTCTCGCTGGCCTTCATGCTGCTGCTGGGGCTGATCGTCGCCGTCGCCGTGCACATCATCGGCGCCCTGCTGGTCATGGCGCTGCTGGTCACGCCGGCCGCCGCGGCGATGCGGGTGGCGTCGGGACCGCTGTCTGTGCCCCTGCTGTCGGCCCTGTTCGGATTCGTGTCGGCGGTCGGCGGCATCCTGCTCGCGATCATGGGCACGCTGCCGGTCAGCCCGTACATCACGACGATCTCGTTCGTGATCTACCTCGTCTGCCGGGTGATCGGCGCCCGACGCGGTCGCGTGACGCGCGCCGCGACCGTCACCGCGGGATGAGCCGGCGCAAAAGTGGCGCCCGGCCGATGTCCAGGCGCCGCGGCTAGACTCCCGGGCATGGTTCAGCGCAACACCTGGCAGCGCGAGCGCGTGCGCGAAGCGCTCGCCGACGCCCGTGGCTTCGTGAGCGCGCAGTCCCTGCACGCGACCTTGCGCGACGAGAACACCGGCATCGGCCTGGCCACGGTGTACCGCGCGCTGGCCGGCCTCGCCGCTCAGGGCGACGCCGACTCGCTGCAGAGCCCCGACGGCGAGGCGCTGTATCGCGCCTGCATCAGCGCCGGGCATCACCACCACCTGATCTGCCGCTCGTGCGGGCTGACCGTCGAGATCGAGGCGACCGACGTCGAGCAATGGGCCAAGCGCACGGCCGAGCGCCATGGCTTCAGCGAGGCCGAGCACATCGTCGACATCTTCGGGCTGTGCGCCTCGTGCTCGGCTGAACGCGACGCGACGGCCGGGGAGATGAAAGACGTCGAAGAGCGTGACGCGGACTGACCCCCGCCCTCCGGCCGGTCGCGCTCGCCCCCACCGTCACGAGACGGCTGCGCAGGCCGCGGCACGGCCCTCGTCGTCGGCCCGCACCCTGGTGTGGCTCGGCGTCGGCCTCGTCGTCGTCGCAGGACTGTTCCTGGTCGATTGGCTCGCCCCGCAGCTCTTCCCCGCGCCGCTTCCGACGCGCGCACAGGACGGACTGACCCTCGCCATCAGCGTGCTCATCGAGTCGTTGCCCTTCGTGGCGCTCGGGGTCGTGCTGTCGATCGTCGTGCAGGTGTGGGTGCCGCCGGGGGTCATCGAGCGATGGATGCCGCGCCGCGCGTGGGCACGACGCGCGGTGCTGTCACTCCTCGGCATGATCGTGCCGGTCTGCGAGTGCGGCAACGTGCCGTTCGCGCGCGGCCTGCTCATGCGCGGCTTCTCGGTGCCCGAGACCCTGACCTTCCTGATCGCGGCGCCCATCGTCAACCCCATCGTGATCATCACGACCCATCAGGCGTTCGGTCTCAGCGACGGCGTGCTGATCGCCCGGCTGCTCGGCGGGTATGCCATCGCCAACCTCATCGGCTGGCTTTACAGCCGGCATCCCTCTCCCGACGCCCTGCTGACCGACCGCTTCCGCGACACGTGCGCCCTGATCGCGCACGAGCCCGGAGGCCGCGGCCGGCGCACCATCTCGCAGTTCGTGGTCGAGCTGCGTGCGGTCATGCCGGCGCTCGTGATCGGGTCGGCGCTCGCCGGGGCGGTGCAGGTGCTGGTGCCCCGCGAGGCGCTCGTGGCGATCGGCTCCAATCCGGCACTGTCGATCGTGGCAATGGTGGCCCTGGCCATGGTCGTGTCGATCTGCTCGAACGTGGACTCGTTCTTCGCGCTGTCGTTCGCCTCGACCTTCACGCCCGGCTCGATCGTCGCTTTCCTGCTGGTCGGGCCCCTCGTCGACGTCAAGATGCTCGCGCTCATGCGCACGACCTTCACGTGGCGGACGCTCGGCGGCATCGTCGTGGTGGTCGTGCTCGCGGCCTTCGCCATCGGGACGGCGGTGAATCTCTTTGCGTAAGGCAGGATTCGTCGGCACGCGGTGGCTCGGCGTGGGGCTCGCCGCGGCGCTCGCCGTGGTCACCCTCTCACTGGCCCTCACGGGGCAGCTGGGGCTGTACATCAACCCGGAGTCCGCGTGGTTCGCGGTGTCGATGGCCGTGGTCGTGCTCATCGGAACGGTCGCATCCTTCGCGCTCCCGCTCGGCGCCGAGGCCGACCACGGCCACGACCACGGACAGGGTCACGACCACGACCACGACCTCGGTCACGACCACGACGACGACGCTGCACCTGTGGAGCACCCCCGGCACCCCGCCGCGGTCGGGGCGACCGTGGTCGGCGGGATCGCGGCATCCGGAGTCGTCGTCCTGGCACTCGCCCTGCCGCCGGCGTCGCTGTCGGCTGAGCTCGCGATGTCGCGCGACGTGGGGGCCCCGCCCCTGTTCGGCGGCGCGTCGACCGTCCAGCTCGCCTCGACCGGTGACACCGCCTCGTTCGGGGTCGGCGAATGGTCGACCACCTTCGCGACCGCGACGAACCCCGACGCGTTCGACGGCGACCCGGTCGAGCTGACCGGGTTCGTGACGCCGTCCGAAGACGGCGGCTTCGGCCTCACCCGGCTCGTGATCACGCATTGCGTCATCGACGCGCAGCCCGCGAGCGTGCCGGTCCTGGCCCCCTCGGACGCTCCCGACACGGGACAGTGGGTCACGATCACGGGCACCGTGCGCTCCTCGTCGGACGGGCGGCTCGCGATCGACGCGGTGTCGGTCGAGTCGATCCCCGAGCCCGAGGATCCCTATGAGTACTGATCCGTATGAGCACTGAGTCCGGCACGCGTCGCGCGCGTTCGCGCCGGCGGCGGGGCCGCGCGTTCGCCGGCGCCTTCGCGATCGTCATCGCGGCGCTCGGCGTGCTCGGGCTCGCCGGTGCTGCGGCGAGCATCGCCCAGGGTCCGCGGATCACCGACGTGTTCGTGGATCCGGCGGCGGCGGCCGAGGCATCCGGATCCCGTCTCATCGTCACGACCTCACAGTCGCTGGCCGACGTCGACGCGTCGCAGGTGACGATCACACCCGCCACGCCGTTCGAGGTCGATACGGCGGGCCGCAGCATCGGGGTGCGCTTCACCCTGCCGTTGTGGGACGACACCGAGTACACCGTCGAGATCGCCGACGTCGCTTCGGTCGCCGGTGGCCCCGCCGCGACGGTCTCGGAGACGTTCCGGACGCCCGCCGCGCAGATGTTCCTGCTGCAGCGTTCGGGTGCCACCGACGGCGGCGACCTGATCTACCGCACCGACCTCACCGGCAACAACGCGGTGCCGGTCTTCACGCACCCGAACATCGAGGACTTCCGTGCCACGGCCTCGCACCTCGTCGTGTCGGTCCGCACAGAAGAGGATCGCCCGAGCCTGATCGTGACAGACCTCGACGGTGCCAACGAGCGCGAGCTCACGCTTCCCGGCGACGGGTTCGTGTCGAACCTGCAGAGCGCCGACCGCGGCGAGCTGATCGGATACACCTTCTCGGACGCCGAGCTCAGCGCCGATTCGGGACGCGAGAGCAGGCTCTACACCGCGTCGCTGAAGGATCCGGATGCCGCGCCCGCCGAGATCGCGGTGGAAGGGGCCGACCCGCGCGTCGCCGAGTGGCGGTTCGTGCCCGACACCGACAGCATCCTGCTGCTCTCGTTCGACGGCGCGCTGCTGCTCACCGGGTCGGGGGGCGAGGGCGCGACAGCGCTGGGGACCGCCATGGCGATCGAAGGCATCGCGCGCGGCTCGAGCGAGGCCGTGGTCGATCGCGTCGAGCAGACGGCGGTGGTCGACCTGACGGATGCGAGCGAAGAGCCGCTGGTCGCGCCGAGCACCGAACTCGGTGGGACGAGCTCGGTGACGCCGCTGCCGGACGGCTCGACCATCCGCACCGCCGCCGTCCTGGAGGGCGAGGTGCCCACCGGACGCACGGCCGTCGCGCTCGTCGCCGCCGACGGGCAGACGCGCCCGCTCACCGAGATCGCGGCGACGGATGCCGTGCTGCAGGTGTGTGTGTCGCCCAGTGCCCGCTATGCCGCGGTGCTGGTGGCCCCCGACGCGGTGTCGAACAGCTACGACACGTACCAGCTGCCGCTGCCCGAGCGACCCGAGACGCGCATCCTCGAGATCGCCGACGGCGAGCCCGTCGTGGCGCTCGCCGGCGCCGCGATCTCCTGGTGCCAGGTTCCACCGCAATGACCGCGGCCCGAAGTGGGCCGCCGCCGGCGACCGCGAGCAGGCGTCTGCCTGCGTAAGATCGCGGCATGTCCGGATCCGAGCTTCGCGCCGCCACCCGCGCGGAACTCGCGGGTCTTCCTGCCGACGTCGCACCCAAGCTGCTCGGCGCGCACCTGACGACCATCGTCGCCGGTGAGGCAGTGACAGTGCGCCTCACCGAGGTCGAGGCGTACCACGGCCGTGGCACCGGCCCGATGGCCGACCCCGGCTCGCACGCCCGCATGGGACCGACCGCGCGCAACGCCACGATGTGGGGCGAACCCGGGCACCTGTACGTGTACCTCAGTCACGGCATCCATTCCTGCGTCAATGTGGTGTGCGGTCCGGAAGGCGTCGCGGGCGGAGTGCTGCTGCGTGCGGGGCAGGTCATCGAGGGGACGGATGCCGCGGCCCGCCGCAGGCCTGCCGCCAAGACCGTCCGCGACCTCGCACGCGGACCCGGCCGGCTCGGCGACGCGATCGGCCTGCGGCATCCGGTCCACGACGGAATCGACGCGGTCGCCGGCACGCCGTGGCACGGTGCCGTGGCGCGCCTGGAGCTGCTGACGGATCCTCTCGCCGACATCGCGTCGGGCCCGCGCGTGGGCGTCGCCGGCGTCGCGGGTACGGCGGCGTTCCCGTGGCGGTACTGGGTGCCCGGCGACCCGACGGTGTCGCCGTTCCGCTGGGGCCGCGGGGCTCAAGAGGCCGCCGACGCCGTGCTAGACTGACTCTTTGTCTGCGCGCACTCCAGCACGCAGTTCGCGTTTCGTCTCGCAAGCTCGCTCAACGACCGGAAGATTCCGGGCGGTGCCGAGGTGCGTCTCGGAATGTAGACAAGGGATCTTGGGTGGGGCCGTCCGGCTTCACGGTACTAAGGAGACATCACTATGGCAGCAGTGTGCCAGGTGACTGGAGCAGTTCCCGGCTTCGGTCACAACATCTCGCACTCGCACCGCCGGACGAAGCGCCGCTTCGACCCGAACGTGCAGAAGAAGACATATTTCGTGCCGTCGCTGGGCCGCAACATCAAGCTCAACGTGTCGGCGAAGGGCATGAAGGTGATTGACGCACGCGGCATCGAGTCCGTCGTCAAGGACCTCCTCGCGAAGGGTGTGAAGCTCTAATGGCGAAGAAGGCTCAGGACGTCCGTCCGATCATCAAGCTGCGTTCCACCGCGGGCACGGGTTACACCTACGTCACGCGCAAGAACCGCCGCAACAACCCCGACCGCATCGTGCTCAAGAAGTACGACCCGGTCATCCGCAAGCACGTCGAATTCCGAGAGGAGCGCTGATCTCATGGCCAAGAAGAGCAAGATCGCGCGCAACGAGCAGCGCAAGGTGATCGTCGACCGCTACGCCGCCAAGCGCGCCGAGCTGAAGAAGGCGCTCGTGTCGCCGACGTCGACCGACGAAGAGCGCGAGGCCGCTCGCGTGGGCCTGCAGAAGCTGCCCCGCAACGCATCGCCCGTGCGCGTTCGTTCGCGCGACGTCATCGACGGACGCCCCCGCGGTGTCCTCACCAAGTTCGGCATCTCGCGTGTCCGCTTCCGCGACATGGCACACCGTGGCGAGCTGCCCGGCGTGACCAAGTCGTCCTGGTAAGCCCAGCACGAAGCCTCGAAGGCCCGGAGTTCCTCGGAACTCCGGGCCTTTCGCCGTTGCGGCTGCTCGTTCCGGCTGCTCGTTGCGGCTGCTCGTTGCGGCTGCGTGGCAGGGCGCGGCATCCGCGCCGTCGCGCGGCGTGGCGGATGCCGGAAGGTGCAGCGCGGGCTCGACCGGGTGGGGTCAGGGGGCCGTGCGACCGCGGTGGCCATGGCCGTGACCGCTGGCCGCGCTCTCGAGGACGTCGGCCGCGGAGTCTCCGGCCAGGTGCGGGTACTGGTGCCGGAGCACGCGCGCCAGCTCGTCGATCACACTGGCCAGGGCTCGTCCTTCCGCCCGGACGTCCGCGCTGGCCGTCGCGAGGGCAGCGTCGCGCAGTTCGAGCGCGTAGCGGAGGGCACCCGGCGCCGAGAGCCGCTCATCCCCCTCCGCGAAGTAGAAGATCTCGGCGTTCTGGACGAGGTCGGCCGTCAGCTCCGCGAGCGACCGCGACACCGACCGGACGATGGCCGCGGCACGCTCCGGGCTCAGCTCGGCCAGGTCGCGCGTCATCCCCGCCTCGTGCAGGCTCGTGAGCTCGATCGCGACCGCTCGCCGGCGCGACAGTGCGGGATACAGCTGCATGAACCACGAGACGGACGCCGAGAGCATCGCGAAGCCCGTCAGCGCCTCCAGAGGCGCGATGGCCCGGATGACCGGGTCGACCGGGACGACATCCCCCAGCCCCAGGGTGGTCAGCGCCACGAGTGAGAACGTCATGGCTTCTGCGAACGGGTGGTAGGCGGACGGGTCGACACCTGAATAGGCGAAGCCGTCGAGGATGTGCGGAAGGTACACGAGCGCCCAGCCGCCAGCGATGAGCGTCAGCCAGACCAGGACTGTCGCGAGGATCGTCAGGGGACCGCTGGCGGTGGCCAGTCGCCTGCCCCGCCTGCTGAGTCTCCATACCGTCCGGAAGACGACGGTGCTGAGCCGCCCCGTCGCGGTGGGACGAAGGAGGGTTTGGAACACATCGTTCAGGGCGACGACGACCAGGACGATGCCCACGATCGTGCTGAGAGCAGCCATGCCGCCACAGTAGCCGCCGCCCCGAGCGCCCCGGGCTTCCCCGCGGTCCGCGGCGACAGGGGGCGTGGTCGCTCGGGCCGTCCCCGCCCTGCGTGAGGCGTCGGCCCCGATTCGTAGACTCGACTAGCGAGTGGGGGTGATCGGATGCCGCTGGACCCGTTCTTCGACGAGCGCTTGCGCACGCACCGCAAGTACCTGATCGACAGGGCTCTGGGCAACGTCCGCGCGCGACTGACCGCGCTGTGGCCGTTCGCCCGGTCCGCGGGGCCGGCCGCGGTCGCGGCCGCCGAGAAGGCGCCCGCCGCCGCCGTGAAGAGCGCGGACCTCCCGGCACCGACCGGCACCGGGACGCCGCAAGCCGGCTCAGGACCGGCCCTCGGTCCCCGGTCGCGCGCGCGTGCGAAGCATCGCAAAGCCGCCCTCGCCTGGGATCGTCGCGAGCTCAAGACCGTGGGAACCCCGGGCCCGAAGGTGCGCGCCACCGAGCACCGCCTCGCACCCGACGGCGCGCCCCCGTTCCGCGTGCGGATCTACTACCCCGAACCGCCCCGCGACGGTGGTAGCGACGGCACCGATGCCCGCCCCGTGCCCGCAGCGCTCACCTTCTTCGGGGGCGCGTTCCGCATCGGCGGCATCGACTATCCCACGACGGATGCCGCACACCGCCGCCGCGCGCTGGACGCGGGCGTCGCGATCGTCGCCGTCGACTACGCACTCGCACCCGAGCACCGCTATCCGGTGCCGGTCGAGCAGGCGTACGCCGCTCTGACGTGGCTCTTCGCGCAGGCACCGGACCTCGGGATCGACGCCGCGCGGATCGGCGTGGCGGGCACCTCGGCCGGTGCGAACATCGCCGCCGCACTCACGCTCGCTAACCGTGATCGGGCCGCGCGTCCGCTCCTCTTGCAGGTGCTGGAGGTGCCGGTGGTCGACCTCACCGGCCGCAGCCTCGACCTGAGCGCGACGCGGGCGCTCCGCATCCCGAGCCTCATCGCCCTGCGCGAGCTGCGCTCGGTGGCGCGCACCTACCTCGCCGACCCGCGACAGGCGCGCGAGGCGTACGCGTCGCCTCTGCTCGCCTCGTCGCACGAGGGTCTTCCGCCCGCTGTCATCCTGACCGCCGAGTACGACCCGCTGCGCGGAGACGGCGACGCATACGGCGCCGCGCTGCGCCGGGCCGGGGTCGATGCGAGCGTCGTGCGGTATCAGGGTGTCACGCATGACACCCCCATCTTCACCGGGGTGCTGCCGGCCGCGCGGCGCTGGCACGAAGACGTCGTCACGGCCCTGCGCCGCCTGCACGCGTGACCCGGCCATGGGCGCGAGCGACGATGCGCAGGCCACTTTCGTAACATTTGTCACTCTGGTCACACGACACGCCGTATCGATCGTCAGAAAACCGCGGAAATACGCGGGTTTGTCGGCGTTGTCGGGTACATTCGGGACCGGTCCATCAGACCAGCCGGGGGGCGATGCCGTCCGGTCCGAGCAATGACAAGACGGCGATGAGTCGTCTTTGGAGGACAACCAAATGGCTGACAAGTCCATCACCAAGACCGAGCTCGTCGCGAGCATCGCCAGCGCGACCGGGCAGAGCCAGTCCGCCGTCTCGAGCGTGCTCGACTCCCTCTTCTCCACCGTCTCCGAGGCGGTCGCCAAGGGCAGCAAGGTCTCGATCCCCGGCTGGCTCTCGTTCGAGCAGGTCGCCACGTCGGCTCGCACGGGCCGCAACCCGCAGACCGGCGCAGAGATCAAGATCCCCGCGGGCAAGCGCGTCAAGGTCACCGCGGGCTCGAAGCTGAAGGCTGCCGTCAAGTAGTCCGACAGACCTTTCGAAGGGGGATGCCGCGACCCGCGGCATCCCCCTTCTGCCTTCCCGCACGTCGAGCGAGCGTAGCGAGACGAACGGCCCGGACGCAGGCGCTGGTTCGATGCGTTTCGTCTCGCTCGTCCCTCGCTCGCTCAACGACCGGGGGCAAGATACGGGCGACGTAGGCTGGAACGCGTGATTCCCACGCCCACTGCACGCGCTGCCGACGCGCCGCGCGGAGCCTCCGGACGTGTGGGCTCGACCCGTGTGCTGCGGGCCGTGGGTCCAGCGATCCTCGTTGCGACCGCGCTCATCGTCCTGGTGTGGGCGCTGGCGTTCGGCGGCGGTGCGGCGCCGCTCGCGATCGGCGACCCGGGGCCGGCGGCACGCTGGGGACTTCCGGTCGCGAAGCTGTTCGTCAACCTCTCGGCCGCGGGCATGGTGGGCGTGCTTGTCACGGCGCTGTTCACCCTGCGCGCCGGCGACCGCGAGTTCGACATCGCCCTCGATGCGGCATCCATCTCGGCCGCGATCTTCACCCTCGCCTCGGCGGCCACCGGGTTTCTCACCTTCGTCACCGCGTACAACCCCGCGATCGACGCCGGCCCCGAGTTCGGTGCGCTGCTCGGCCGCTATCTGGTCGAGTTCGAGGGCGGCCGCACGTGGCTCATCACCACGATCGCCGGCGCCGCGCTCACGGTGCTGACCTTCGCCATGAGGTCGTGGACCGCCACGCTGTTCGTCGCGATCCTCGCGGCGGCCACGCTCGTACCGATGGGCACGCAGGGCCACTCCGGCGAAGAGGCGTTCCACCACGAGGCCATGACCGCGCTGATCCTGCACATCATCGCCGCGGCGGTGTGGCTGGGCGGGCTGCTCCTGCTGGTGATCGTGCGTCCGCTGCAGTCCCGCGACCATCTGCCGTCGACCGTCGCGCGGTACTCGAGCATCGCGCTCGCGGCCTTCGCCGTGGTCGCGGTCTCGGGCACCGTCCGCGCCGCGATCGGCCTGCAGGAGTGGTCGGCACTGCTGTCGCCCTACGGCGCGATCCTGGGCGTGAAGATCGTCGCCCTCATCGCACTAGGCCTGTTCGGCGCCTGGTATCGGTCACGCCTGATCGGCCGATTGGACTCGGATGCGGCATCCCGTGCCTTCTGGACCCTGATCGCGTTCGAGCTCGTGCTTATGGGTGCGGCGAGCGGTGCGGCTGCGGCACTGGCCCGCACTCCCCCGCCCGCGGTGACGCTGCTGCCCGAGGAACTGTCGCCGGCGGAACGACTGACCGGCGCACCGCTGCCGGTGGAACTCACGCCCGAGCGCTGGCTCACGGCGTGGAACATCGACCTGCTGTGGGCGATCGCCGCGGGGTTCGCGGTGTTCTTCTACCTCGCCGGAGTGTACCGGCTGCGCCGCCGCGGCGACGCGTGGCCGCTGTCTCGCACGATCGCGTGGGTCTCGGGCTGGCTGCTGCTGGTGTGGGTCACCGGCGGTGTGGTCAACGTCTACCAGGACTACCTGTTCAGCATGCACATGGTCGGCCACATGCTTCTGACCATGGCGATCCCGCTGCTGCTGGTCGTCGGCGCGCCCGTGACGATCGCGGCGCGCGCCATCCGCAAGCGCGACGACGGCACCCGCGGCGGGCGCGAGTGGATCCTGTGGGCGGTGCACTCGCCGGTCGCACGCATCCTCACCAATCCGTTCGTCGCGGCAGGGCTGTTCATCGGCTCACTCTGGGTGTTCTACTACACCGATCTGCTGCGCTGGTCGCTGTACGACCACCTCGGCCACGAGTGGATGGTCGCGCACTTCCTGTTCACCGGGTACCTCTTCGTGCTCACCCTGATCGGCATCGACCCGGTGCCGTACCGGCTGCCCTACCCCGGCCGGCTGGTGCTGCTCATCGCAATCATGGCGATGCACGCCTTCTTCGGCATCGCGATCATGATGCAGGAGGGGCTCATGGTCGCCGAGTGGTTCGGCTCCATGGGGCGCACGTGGGGAGCGACGCCGCTGGAAGACCAGTACACCGGCGGGGGAGTCGCGTGGTCGATCGGCGAGATCCCGACTCTGATCCTGGCGATCACGGTCGCGATCCAGTGGAGCCGCAGCGACGCGCGAGAGACCAAGCGCAGCGACCGGCACGCGGACCGGACGGGTGATGCCGAGCTCGAGGCCTACAACGAGCGCCTGGCCGCACTCGCCGAACGCGACGCCCGCACGGGCGGCTGAGGCGAGGGGCCTACCGCGTGTCGGGGCCTGTGACGACGATCGACACCCGGCCGTCGGGCTGGACCGTGATCGACCCCTTGACGATGAAAGGGACGTCCTCGCTCACGGGACGCACCTTGCCGTCGAAGAGCGAGCGGATCTCGACGTCGATGTGCGCGACCGCTTCGGCGGGGGTGATTCTCCAGCCGGCGCCGTCGGGAACCACCTCGACGGTGGGCTGCTGCGCGATCGACCACTTCGGGAGGGAATCGATGCGGTCCTGGACGAAGTACCCGAACGGGCAGGCCGTCGGCTGGAGCACCTCCTGCGTAGTGCACGAGGTGAGGAACTTCTCGACCTCCTCCTGCACGACGGCGACGAACTCGTCCGTCGCCTGCGCCTGCACCTGCACCGGGATCGCATCGAACGGGATGTCCGAGAGCACCGCGACGCCCGGGGTGCTCGAGATCGCGGTGTCGACCGAGACGGAGTAGAGGCCGGGCGAGAACACCAGCAGCGGCACGGGGGCCATGGGATCGGCATCCGGTCCGTCGGGCGACACCTGACGCTTGTCGATCGTGAACCCGTTGACGTCGAAGGTCATCGAGCCCGCGACCTGGAGGTTCATGACGGCGAGCGGGCTGGTCGCGAAGCGCCACGTGGGCGCGAGACCGATCGAGCCGTCGCGTTCGACCTCGAACGTGGTGCTCCCGGGGTAGCCGCGTGCGTCGTACTCGACGGTGACGCGGGTGATGTCGCCGTCCTCCTCTGCGCCCACGACGCGCGCATTCCGCAGCGGGGCGAGCGCTGCCTCGCGCAGCAGGGCCTCGTCGGCGGTCGGGGGCAGGCCGGCGGCTTCGAGTTCGGCGGAGCTCACGGTCACGCCCGGAACCGCGAGGGCTTCGGCGGCGTCGCCGTCGGCCAGCATGGCGACGTATCGCTCGACGAACGCGGCAGGGCTGTAGAACTGCCGCTCGAGCGCGCCCCACGCGGCAGGGACGGCCGCCACGAGCAGCAGGCCGACGATGCCGAGGGCCACCAGATCCAGGGCCAGCCGTGCGCGTCGCCTCCGCTTGCGCGGCGGCTGGATCACCGCAGCGACCGAGGGAGGGGTGGCCGCCGGCGCCGTCGCCGAGGGCAATCGAGGTGCCCCCGCGCGCCCCGCATCCGTGTCCACCGCCCCTTGATCCACGCGACCAGTCTAGGAAGCCGATGCCGGGAAGCTCGTGTGCGTCATCGTCCTGCCGCCCCGATCCCCGGATCGGCGGGTTCCGTCCACCGATCGGGGCCAAGAGCCCCGCACCCCGGCATCCGGTCGTTAGCATGAATCGGTGACCACGCCGCCTCCTTCTGCCGCCGTCGCGCTGTCGGCCGAACAGGAGGCGCTGTTCCGGCTCATCGAAGACACGCGCGAGCACGTCTTCGTCACGGGACGCGCGGGCACCGGCAAGTCCACGCTGCTGCAGCACCTCGCGTGGCACACCTCCAAGCAGATCGCGGTGTGCGCGCCCACCGGCGTGGCCGCGCTGAACGTCGAGGGCCAGACGATCCACTCACTGTTCAAGCTGCCGCTGGGCATCATCGGCTCCCATGACGAGCCGCAGAACGACGCGACGCGCAAGCTGCTCAACGCGATCGACACGCTCGTGATCGACGAGATCTCGATGGTCAACGCCGACGTGATGGACGCGATCGACCGGGCCCTGCGGCACGCCCGCGGACGCCGCGGCGAGCCGTTCGGCGGGACGCAGATCGTCATGTTCGGCGACCCGTACCAGCTGGCTCCCGTGCCGCCGCGCGGCGACGAACTGCGCTACGTGCGCGACCACTACCGCTCGTTCTGGTTCTTCGACGCCAAGGTGTGGGTGGGCGAGACCGCCACCGACGGCATCCTGGATGTCGGCTCGTACGGCGCGGATCTGCACATCCGCGAGCTCGTCGACATCCACCGGCAGTCCGATCCCGTGTTCAAGTCGATGCTGAACGCCGTGCGGTACGGGCGGGTCACGGCCGACATCGCGCAAGTGCTCAACGACACCGGCGCCCGCACGCCGCCGGACCCTGCCGACGGCGAGCATCCGATCATCACGCTGGCGACCCGCAACGACATCGTCAACAACATCAACCGGCGTCACCTGAACGAGCTCGTCGGGCGCGAGCAGACTGCGATGGCCGATGTGAGCGGGGATTTCGGACGAGGGGATGCCGCCTACCCGGCCGACATCGAGCTGAAGCTGAAGGTGGGCGCACAGGTGATGTTCCTGCGCAACGACACCGGGTCGTTCGGCGAGCCGCCGCGGTGGGTCAACGGCACGATCGGCACCGTCACCCGCATCGCCGGTGAGAGCGTGCGGGTCGACGTCGAGGGCGAGGAGTTCGACGTCGAGCCGGCCGTGTGGGAGAAATACCGCTATTCATACAACCCCGGCTCGAAGCAGCTCACGCGCGACATCGTCGCCGAGTTCACGCAGTTCCCGCTGCGGCTCGCATGGGCCGTCACCATCCACAAGTCGCAGGGCAAGACCTACGACCGCGCGATCATCGACCTCGGTTCGGGCGCGTTCGCCCCGGGGCAGACCTACGTCGCACTGTCGCGGCTCACGTCGCTCGACGGGCTGTACCTGTCGCGGCCGCTGCGGCCCCGCGACATCCAGGTCGACCCCGACGTGCAGCGGTTCATGGCGGGTGTGCGGGCACAGGCATCCACCCCCGTCCTCCCGAGGGCGTGACGGAGCCTCCGACATCCCCAGGCCGTCCCCGCCGCCCACCACGTGCGAAAACACTCGCCGTTACCGGCTGGTGTTTCGCGGCGGACCGAGCCGGGGAGAACCACTGTGACGGGAACGTCCCGGGGCCCCGGAACCGGCGCCACCGAGCGCTCAGGCGACGTGTGCGGCCTTCGCGGCGGCGAGATCGTCGAAAAGTTCGGTGTTGAAGCGGTAGGCCAGCAACACCTCGTCGATCACACGCTCCTGCTCGGCGGCATCCCACGGCGCCGCGTCGAGCTGCTCACGGTAGACGTCCTTGAAGGCCTTGGGGTCGGCGATGTCCTGGAAGAGGTAGAACCCGATGCCGTTGGTCTCGAAGCCGAAGCGCCGCGACATCAGACGGCCGATGAACTGTCCGCCCGACAGGTCGCCCAGATAGCGGGTGTAGTGGTGGGCGACGAAGCCGCCAGGCCACGTCGCGCCGACCTGGTCGATGCGCTCGACATAGCGCCGCGTGGTCGGCAGCGGCTCGACGCGCTCGCGCCAGTCGGGACCGATGAGGAACTCGAGATCGGCCTCGAGTGCCGGCAGGCGCGTGAGCTTGTCGCTGATGAAGACCTTCGCGACCGGGTCGTTGCGCATCCGGCCCGCCGTGCGCTCGAGCGCCTCGTAGATGAACCAGTGCTGCACGACGAGGTTGACGTAGTCCTCGCGCGTGCCCTCGCCCTTCATGAGGTCCCTCATGAAGCCGGCGTGCTCGCTCGACGAGTGCGCTCGGCTCGAGCGCTCGCGCAGCGCGGCGGAGAACGGGATCGGGTCGCTCATGGGCCCAGTGTAGCGAAAGGGTTAGGTGCGCCTAAGTTTGATTTTCGAGGTCGTCACGCGTGGGGGCGCGGTTCCACGCCGAGCCGCCGACACGCCTCGTCGTACAGCGCGACGATCTCGCGCCGCACCGCGGGCCGCTCCGAGATCGGCCCGCCGGGCCACGGCACCTCGACCGTGACGGTCCTGGTACCGGCGCCCGTGTCGGTGTCGGAGTCGGTGTCGGCGTCGGCGAGGATCGCGGTCCAGCGCCCGCCGTCGCCGTCGAAGCCGGTCATGGACGCCGACACGATCGCGTCGCCGTCGACGCCGTCGGCGAACGCGCGCGCGATCAGCAGGTTGTCGTCGGCGTGATCGCCGTTCATGTGACCGAGGACAGCCGTCAGCACGGCGTCGTCGAAGAGGTGCGGCATCCCTACACCCTACGGACCGCTGGACGGCAGAGACCACCGCGGTGTGTTTGAATTCATTGCACGATCACCGGGGGGTGAGCAATGCGGACCCGCTCCAGAAGACACCGCGCCGTCGCGGCGGTCTCCGGCGTTGTCGCGTGCCTGCTCGCGCTCGCGGGATGCTCGATCGATCAGCCCGTCGAGGTCGACACACCGCCGCAGGCGGAGGTTCCGCTCCCCGACGAGACGGTGCAGCAGCTGCAGGATGCCGTGACCCAGGCCATGGGCTTCACCGGGTCGTCCGGCGCGATCGTCGGCGTATGGGCGCCCTGGAGCGGCAGCTGGGTCACGGGGCTCGGCACCGAGCGCCCCGACGGCGGAGACGTCACCGCCGAGCTGCAGTTCCGCGCCGGCAAGATCACGCGGGCGATGACGTGCGACGTGCTCTACAAGGTGGCCGCCGAGGGCATCGTGAAGCTGGGCGACAGTGTCGCGCAGTATGTCGCCGGCGTTCCGGACATCGCAGAGGTGAGTCTCGAGGAGCTGTGCGACGGCACGTCGGGGATCGGCTCGTTCGCGGGCCAGCTCTCTTCCATGTGGCTGACGAATCCAGAGCGCACGTGGGATCCTCGCTACCTCGCGAGCTTCGGTCTCGGGCAGCCGCGCGAGGCCGAACCGGGTGTGGCCTATCGCGACTCGGACGCCGGGTACGTCCTTCTCGGACTCGCGCTCGAACGCGCTACCGACCGGAGCGCCGCCGAGCTCATCGAGGCCTACGTCACCGACCCTCTCGATCTCGAGGCCACGCACCTCGGCGCGCTCGATGCCGGCACCGCCCTGGACGGCGGGCAGGCGATGCCCACCGCCGAAGGGCCGCTGGACTGCGCGGCGCCCCGGGATCTCACGGCTGCGTCGTGGACCATCGGATTCACGGATGCCGGCGCGGTGACCGACATCGACGACCTCGGTCGCTACGTCCAGGCGTTGGCGTCGGGCGCGATCGTCACCGATGAGGACCGGTTCGCCGATGCGCTGCCCGCCACGCCTGACGCGCCATCTTGGTACACCGCGGCGGGTGGGGCGCTGCAGGCCGGACCGCTCGTCGGTCAGTTCGGCAAGGTCCCCGGCTACATCACCGCCGCGTTCTCTGATCCCGACAGCGGGCTGACGGTCGCCGTCGTGCTCAACAACTCCGCCGCCGACGGAGCGGTCGGCGCGTACCTGGCATGGCAGCTTGCCGCCATCGCATCGAAGGCTCCGGCGGCCGAGGGCCAGGAGATGCCCGAGGCCGGCCTGCCGTGGACGCCGGAGCAGTATCGCGACGCGATCGCGGCCGCGGCGGTGTGCACGCCTCCCGCACCGCAGTGACGCGGCCGTGACGCCGCTGAGCCGTCGCGCCGGCACGACGCCGGCGATCGCGCTCGTCGTGGTGGGTCTCGCGTGCCAGGAGGTCGGCGCGTCGCTCGCTGTGCTGCTGTTCCCCGCGGTGGGACCGCTCGGCATGGTGATGCTGCGCCTGGTGTTCTCGGCGGTGGTGCTGCTGCTCATCGCCCGCCCGTCTCTGCGCGGACATTCCCGGGCCGACTGGTCGGGTGTCGTCCTGTTCGGCGTCGTGCTCGCCGTCATGAACGCGTTGTTCTATCTCGCCCTCGAGCGCCTCGCCCTGGGCGTGACCGTCACGATCGAGGTGCTTGGTCCGCTGGTGCTGTCGATCGTGGCGAGCCGCCGCGCCTCGGCATGGCTGTGGGCGCTGGTGGCGCTCGCGGGCGTCATCGCCCTGGGTGGCGGCGGATGGGATCGCCTCGACCCGCTGGGAGTCGTCTTCGCCCTGGGCGCGGCGGCGAGCTGGGCGTTCTACATCCTCGCATCGGCACGGGTGGGCCGCGCCTTCCCCCGGCTCGACGGCCTCGCACTCGCGATGGCGGTCGGCGCGGTCCTCGCTCTTCCTCTCGGAATCGCGGATGCCGGAGCCGCCCTCCTGCGGATCGAGCTCGTCGCGCTCGGTGCCGCGGTGGCGCTGCTGTCGTCGACGATCCCGTATGCGTTCGAGCTGGTGGCCCTGCGCCGGCTCCCAGCCGCGGCGTTCGCCATTCTGATGAGCCTCGCGCCGGCCACGGCGGCCGTGGCCGGCTTCGTATTCCTGGGCCAGCATATGACGTGGCTCGAGGTCGCCGGCATCGCCCTGGTGATCGCGGCGAGCATCGGCGCGGTGCGCTCGTCGTCGCGTGCGGCGAGGGAAGCTGCCGAACCGCTCGCCTGATCCGGTTCACCCTCGGGCGATCGCCGCCTCGATCAGACGGGCCGATGCCGCGGCGCCGTCCTCACCCGCGTACGCGGCTGCGACCTCGCTCGCGGCATCCCGGATGCGCTCGTCGGTGAGCACGCGGCGGACCGCCGCAAGGAACTCGGGCTTGCGGACGCGCCGCGGCGAGACGGCGATGGCATTGCCCCGTCGCTCGCACATGCGCACGTGCCAGGTCTGCTCGGGCTGGAGCCCTATGCCGACGAAGGGGATGCCGGTGGCGCAGGCCGTCTGCACCGTTCCCTGCCCGCCGTGCAGGACGGCGGCGTCGACGAGCCCTCCGAGCCGGTGTGCGGGGACGAGATCGACGACGTGGATGTTCGGAGGCAGCGCATCGCCCGGCTCGAGGTAGTGGCGGATCGGGGCGATGACGTTGACCGGCAGAGTGGCGAGCGCGTGGGCCGCGTCCAGCGCCACCCGTCGGCTGGCCGAGGAGCCCAGGCCCAGGTAGACGAGCGGTTGCTGCGCGGCGGCCAGCTCGGCGACGATGGCCGGCAGCGGCGCGTCGAGGTGGGCGAAGATGGGCCCGACTCGCTCGAAGCCGGACGGCAGGCGGAAGCCGTCGAGTTCCCACGCCATGTCGGTGACGAGGTTGCGGTCGGCGGTGATCAGCGACGCGACGGTGCGCAGCGGCGGCACACCGTTCGCGCGGGCGACATGACGAAAGGCGCGCGGCGCCAGGGGAGCGCCGTCGTATATCCAGCGGAAGGCGCTCGTCGCGACGCGATCGGCGGCGCGGGCGATCCAGCCGTCACCGCGGATGAACTCCATGCGCCTCGTCTGGGCGACCTGGGCGCGGGTGAGGGCGAAGGGAACCGGATAGAACAGCGGGACGTGTTCGGCCCGGGCCGAGAGGAAGGACGTGACGTTCGATCCGGTCACCACGACTGGGGACCGGTACTCGCGGATAAGGCGTCGCTCGACCTCGACGCGCGCGGCGACCAGTTCGCGGGTGAACGGGCTGCGCAGCGCTCGGCCCTGGTCGAAGGCGACGGCCAGATCCCGTTCTTCGCGGCTCCAGGCGGGTGCGCACGCGCGGTACTCGAAGCCGGCTTCGACGATGAGGGAGACGAAGTCGTCCTCGTAGCCCATGAAGACCGGCGTGTGGGCCGGATCCAGGGCGCGCGCCACCTGGATCATGCGGGTGGTCTCGGCGAGATTGAAGGTCACCGGACAGAACAGCACATTGGCCATCGGCACCGCTCTCCCCTCAACCCGTCGCCACGCTCGCCGGCTCAGGCGCGGCCGGCACTGCGTCTCGAGCACGGGCGGTGGAGCCGCGGACGCGCAGCTCGGGCAGCACGTACGTGCGCTGCACCGGCCGCCGCGGGCCGTCCGTGAGACGGCCCACCATGGTCTCGACCGCGAGTCGACCGACCTGCGGCTTCGGGGGCCGCAGCGCCGTGATCGGCGGTTCGGCGCTCTCGGCCACCTCGTCGTCGTATGCGAGGACCGCCAGGTCGTCGGGCACCGACCAGCCGTGGTCGCGCGCGTGCTGCTGCAGGAGCACGGCCTGCGGATCGGAGTGGATGAGCACCGCCGTCGTGCCGGTGTCGCGACAGGTCTGCAGCAGACCGTCGATCGCGCGCTCCCGGGCGCCTCCGTCCAGCGTGTCGAGCGCGGTGTCGAGATCGAACGTGCTGGCCATGCCCAGCTCGTCGAGCGCCCGCACCCAGCCGCGGCGGAGCTGCCACGAGGTCGGCGAGCCGGGGGATGCCAGAAGACCGACGCGACGATGACCCAGGGCCGCAAGATGGCTCGCGGCCAATGACCCGCCGAACACATGGTCGGTGGTGACCCATTCCAGCCGAGTGAGTGCGAGCACGGACGGCACGCGTCTCTCGGCCAGCACGACGGGGATGGGCAGGGCGTCCAGCCACTGCAGCAGTGCCGAGCCCTCCGGCCCCTGGGTTTCGGTAGCGACGATGAGGCCGTGCAGCGTGCCGGACTCCACGAGCGAGCTGATCTGGCGACGCTGGTCGGCGGGGGAGTAGCTCGCACCGCGCAGCACGAGCTGCACACCGGCATCCGTCGCCGCTGCCCGCGCGCCGACGATGATGTGCGGCCAGTAATAGCCCAGCGACGGCACGACCATGCCGACGCGGAACCGCGGCGGGCCCGAGGTCGGCGCCGCCCTCGGCACCGAGGTGTCGAGCCGGCTGCGCAACGTCGCCCCGCCGTGCACGCGCGTGAGCAGACCGCGGTCGGCGAGCGCGCCGATGTCGCGCCGGATGGTCAGCTCGGCCACCGCGAACTCGCGCGCGAGCTGCGACACGCGAACGGATCCGACGCGCCGCAGCTCGTCCATGATGCGCTCGCGACGCGCGAGCGCGAACCGTGGCGGCGGGGTCGGATCCACGGCGATCTCCTTCGATGCGCGTGCGAATGTGTTCGGTTAGACCGTACTGTGACGATCGCACATCGCGGCGTTCTCCGCTTCTCCTCGCGCCGTTTCCCCGGTGCGTACGAGCTCCGTTGGGCGAAAGAGTTCGAGTGTGTTCGATCTTGTACGGATCGCTTCTCGGGTCCGCGGGCGTGGTGGTTTCCTGGCGGACGACCCGAGTGGGCTCCTTTCAACGACGAGGTATCCGAATGGCGAAGATGTCATCGGCCCGGATCACGGCTGCGCTGAGCGCTGCCGCGGTCGTGCTGGCCGCAGCCCTGGTCCCCCTTTCGCCCGCCGCGGCAGCCGGCGGTGGCGCGAGCGCAGTCGCGGAGGCAGGGGCGGCCGCGAGCTCCGGCATCCGGGGCACGCTCGCGACGGCCGACGAGGCCTTCGCCGAGCTGCCCACCCTGACCTACGACGACGTGGCGCAGTGGGCCGAGGTGCTCGTGAACGGCGAGGACGTCGAGCGGGATGCCGAGGGCCTTCCGTTCAACACCTTCGGCGGCTTCGGCTCGGTGTCGTGCAACAACACGTCGAACCTGCTCCTGGACTACAAGGAGGAGCAGCCCGAGGTCTACTGGCGCATCATGCACCTGCTCTTCGACCCGCAGACGGGTGCCGGCCTGAAGCACATCAAGGTCGAACTGGGTGCCGACAGCAACACCTCGTCGGGCGCAGAGCCAGCGACCAAGCGCTCGGCCGACGAGCCGGCGAACGTGCTGCGCGGAGCCGGGTTCCACTTCATCGCCGACGCGCAGTCGATCAACCCGCACATCGAGGTCGAGGCGCTGCGCTGGGGCGAGCCGTCGTGGACCCAGGCCACCCCCGACCTGCGGTACCAGTGGTACAAGGAGACCATCGACGCCGCCTACGACACGTACGGCGTCGAGTTCGACTACATGAGCCCTTCGCAGAACGAG
Organism: Microbacterium sp. HD4P20; assembly: GCF_019449275.2. Lineage (GTDB taxonomy): Bacteria > Actinomycetota > Actinomycetes > Actinomycetales > Microbacteriaceae > Microbacterium. Next base: position 71,485 of record NZ_JAHZQZ020000022.1, on the reverse strand, counting down.
GTGCACGCGAACTACATCGGCGCCGAACTGGCGTGGACCGTCGACTTCGCCCAGCGCCTGGAGCGCGATGCCCAGGTCGAGGGCGCCCGCTACGACTACTCGAAGATCAAGATCGTGGCGCTGGACTCGTACCGCAACGTCGGCGCGGTGTCACGGGCCATCCTCGACAGCCCGGCCGCGCTCGAGCAGGTCGACGCGATCGGCTACCACTACGACATCGCCGGCGACCCGAGCCTGACGCGGCTCAACAAGGAGTTCGGCATGGAGATGCTGTACTCCGAGGGCGTCGCGCCGATGATCGACCCTCAGTACCGCATCAACGCCGATCCCGCGCGCGGCGGCATCGGCGGGACGGTGGGCGCCGTCGACATCGCCGACCGGTTCATCAACGCCTACCGGTGGAGCGGCACCGAGCCGAACCCGGGCCACATGACGACCTTCCTGTTCCAGCCGGCCGTCAGTGCCATGTACGAGGGCTCGCAGTACTCGCCGAAGCACCTGATCCGTGCCTCCGACCCGTGGTCGGGCTACTACGAGGGCGGCGTCGGCATCACGATGGTGCGCCACTTCATGCAGTTCATCGAGGAGGGCTGGGAGTACATCGAGGGCGCCTCCGGAGGCGACGGCGCCAAGGGCGACGGCGGCACGGTCGTCGACACCTCGACCCGCACCTACCTGACGCTGCGGACGCCGGCTGCCGACGTCGCCGCGGGGGAGGAGCTGGAATTCACCCAGGTGCACGCGAACAACACCAAGACCGTCCGCAACTTCGAAGTCAAGGTCTCTGCACTCGACACCGGGGCCGACACGCCTCTGGCGGTGTGGGAGACGCGGGGACCGGATGCCGGCGACGAGGTCGACGCGAACTACCTGCAGAGCATCGGCAAAGTCCTGCCGGTGCGCGCCGAGACCATCGGCGGCATCGAACATTTCGTCTACCGCGTTCAGGTGCAGCCGTACTCGGTCGTGACGCTGTCGACGCTGCCGCGTGGCATCCACGGCACGACGGAGTCGTACGCACCGGGGGAGTACGCGTCGCCGGCGACCGACGACATCCTGCCCCTGCCGTACGGCGACGACTACGAGTACGCCGGCTACGAGGTGCAGTCGATCAACGGTGTCGAGATGGACTACGTCACGCGGCGCGGCGGCTCGCCCCGCTACACCGCAGACCAGAACGGCGCGTTCGAGGTCGTGGCCTCGGGCACCGATCGTGGCAACGTGATGCAGCAGCGCATTCATGCGCACAACCGCGGCTACACGTGGAACGTGTGGGGCGACGGCTCGCAGCGCAACCCCTCGACGGCCACCCCGGCGACGGTGCTCGGCGACCACGCGTGGACCAACTACACGGCGTCGGTCGACTTCCGCCTCGACACGGTGGTGCGGGATGCCGCGCTCGACAACTTCGCCGGGCTCGGCGTGCGGCAGGTCGTGGCCGAGGGCGCCGACCTCGCCACCTACTCGGCGCGCGTGCACGATGACGGCACGTGGGAGCTGCGCAAGCTGGGCTCGACGGTGGCATCGGGCACGGTGTTCATGTTCGACGCTTCCGCGTGGCACACGCTCGAGGTCGAGGCGAACGAGAACATCATCACCGCGCGCCTCGATGGCGAGGCCCTCGGCACCTACGCCGACACCACGGCGAACCCGACGATGGCCGGTCGCATCTCGATCGTGAGCGGCTACTACAACACCTCGTTCGACGACCTCGCGATCACGCCGATCGAGGGCCGCTCGTGGGCGAGCGTCAAGATCGACGATGCCGACGCTCGCGTCGCGTACCCCGACGGCTTCTCGTTCACGCAGGCCGGATTCGCGCACCTCAACCGCACTCAGCACGTGCTCGCGGCCGGCCGTTCGGCGTCGTTCGACTTCGAAGGCACCGGGTTCAACCTGCTGGGCGCCACCGGAGCGGCGACCCTGTCGATCGTCGTGGACGGCGAGCCGGCGCGCACCGCGACCGTCGGGGGCGTCGGCAACCGCCAGACCTCGTACTGGCTGCGCGGGCTGCCCGAGGGCCCGCATTCGGTGACGGTCACGGTGGTCTCGGGCACGTTCGTGCTCGACGGCATCGACGCCGTCATCGGCGGCGAGTCGTCGGGGCCGGTAGAGCCCGAGAAGCGCCCGGTCGCCGTCACCGAGACGCTGCCGCGCCTCGTCGCGACGGTGGGCGCGGTGCCTGCCCTGCCCGAGACGGTGGGTGCGCGCAGCGAGGCCGGCGGGGCCATCGACGCGCCGGTCGTGTGGACGGCTGCACCCTCGCAGTTCGCGTCGCCGTACGCGATGGTCAAGGTCGACGGCGTGTTCGCCGACAACCCCTCGCTCGCGGTGAGCGTCTACGTCGAGGTCGTGCCCGAGGGGGTGCAGTACTTCGTCGACGCCAATGCGCCCGCGGACGGCGCGGCGTATCCGGCCGTGCGGGATGCGCTGGGCGACCAGCTGCGCAACGGCAGCGCGGATGCCGCCTACACCGAGGCGTCCGGATGGGGGCGCGTCGGCACGTACAGCGCCAAGGGGCGGCTGAACCTCACTCCGTACGACAAGCTGCGCGAGACCGGCTGGTACTCGGCGAACGCGGCCACGCCGATCGCCTACCGCTTCTCACTGCCCGCCGGAGAGTACGAGATCGCCTCGGGTCACACCGAGTGGTGGAACCCGGGAACGAACAGGTCCCGTGCCGTCGCGACGACCGTGGAATACACGGATGCCGCGGGCCAGCCGGTCTCGGCCGCCATCGGGGCGCACACCTTCGCCAACGGATCGATCGGCACCTCCGCGGTGCTGCGAGGCGCGTTCACTCTCGACCACGACACCGTGGTGACCTTCACGGTCGCCGGGGCCGGCGGAACCGAGGCTCCCGCGCTGAGCTGGGTCGGCATCAACGACGCCCCCGCCGACCCGGTCGACCGGTCGGCGCTCGCCGCGGCCCTCGAGCGCGCGCAGACCGCGCCGAGCCGCGCGTACACACCCGAGTCGTGGCAGCACCTGCGCTCGGTCGGCCTCGAGGCCAAAGCGGTGCACGACGATCCGACTGCGACGCAGGAACAGCTGGATGCCGCGGCCGCGGCGCTGACGACGGCCCTCGACGCGCTCGTCGAGGTCGCCTACCTTCCGCTCGACGACTATCGGATCGCCGTGGAGGTCGGCACCGAGCTGGCCGCGGGCGCGGGGCTTCCGGCATCCGTCGCCCTCGCCACGATCAGCGGGGCCCACCAAGACGTTCCGGTCACGTGGGACGGAACGCCGTCGACGGCCGTGCCGTACGCGGTGAGCACCGTCACCGGCACCGCCGGTGGCACGACCGTCACCCTCGCGGTCGAGGTCGTACCGGCGAAGGTCGTGTACTTCGTGGACGCGGCCGGCGTGAAGGGGTCCAACGCGAGCAATGCCGGCATCGACTCGCCGGCCCACGCGGCGGTGCAGGCCTTGCGCGGCGATGGGCTGCGCAACGGCGTGGCCGATCGGCGGTACGACGCCGAGGCGGGATGGGGCCTGGTGAACCCGATCGACTCGGGCGCCGGATTCGTGGGCGCCAAGGCCCGCGTCGCCGGGGCGTACGACAAATTCGTGACCACCGGCTGGTGGGCGAGCGCCGGCGGGTCGGTCGACTACCGCCTCACGCTGCCGGCAGGCGAGTACGAGCTGACGTCGGGCTACCGCGAATGGTGGGGAGTGACCCGCCAGGTGCAGCCCAGTGTCACGATCGGCGACGAGACGGTGACGGGCGAGCCGGTTTCGCTGTCGGGCGCGGCGCTGCAGGGCACGTCGGTGATCCGCTTCACCGTCGACGAGCCCGGCGAGGTGCTGTTCCGGGCCGCGCGCGGGGCCGGCACGGCCGATCCGGTGCTCAGCTGGCTCGCCGTGGCCGACGTCACGCCGCCGAAGGCGCCGGACGCCCCGAGCGGAGTGACCGCGACTCTGGTCGACCTCGACGTGGACGTCGCCTGGACGGCTCCGGCATTCGACGGTGGCGCGCCGGTCTCGGCGTACCGCGTCTATGCGACCGGCGGCGAGACCGTGCTGTGCGAGGTGCCGGCCGGGGCCACCATCTGCCGGGTGACCGGCGTGGAACCCGGCTCGACCGCGTCGTTCCAGGTGACGGCGGTGAACCTGGCCGGCGAGGGTGAGCGGTCGACGAGCTCGAACGACGTGACGCTGCCCGAGGTGTCGCAGAACGACGGTGCCACCGGCGTGCCGGGCACGGCTGTGCTGTCGTCGAACGACGGGCACGACACCGGGCTGAAGGACGGAACGTTCCAGCTGACGATGGACCTGTGGTGGGGCGAGAACGCGAGCCTGTTCAAGCTCTACCGCGACGGCGAGCTCGTCGCCAAGGTGCCGCTCACGATCGCGACGCCGCAGGCGCAGCGGGCCGTGGTCGACGTCGCCGGACTGCCGAACGGCACGTACGAGTACACGGGCGTGCTGGTCAACTCGAAGGGGTCGACCGACACGAAGCCGCTGACCGTCACGGTGGTCGACGCGGCACCCGGCAAGCCGGTGCTCTCGAGCGACAACTGGTCGGGATCGGGGTCGTACACCGTGACGGCCGACCTGTGGTGGGGCACGAACGCCACGTCGTACCGGTTCCTCGAGAACGGCGTCGAGGTGGGTGCGGGCGAGCTCGTGGCGGCGACCCCCGGCGCGCAGCGGGCGACGTTCGCCGTCGCCGGCAAGCCGAAGGGCTCGTACGTGTACGTGGTCGAGTTCACCAACGCGGCCGGCATGACGACGTCGAAGGAGCTCACCGTCAAGGTGCGGCGCTGACGCCACGCCATGATCCGGACGGCCCGGGCGGCGCGCCGGGCCGTCCGCGGGCGGGTCGCCGGGCGGCACGCCGCGCGCGCCGCTGGTACGGTCGGGGCGTGCAGCGTACGAGGTGGGCCGTGCTCGGCCCGGGAGCGATCAGCCGGGACTTCGTGACGGGACTGCGCAGCGCGCAGCACGGCGTGCTCCATGCGGTGGGCAGCTCATCGGCCGAGCGGGCCGCGAGGTTCGCGGCGGAGCACGGGGCCGTGGCATCCGGAACCTACGACGACATACTGGCCCGCGACGACGTCGACTCGGTCTACATCGGCACCGTTCACACCACCCACGCCGACCTCGCGATCCGCGCCCTCGAGGCGGGCAAGGCGGTGCTGTGCGAGAAGCCGGCGAGCCCCGACGCCGACGACGTCGAACGCATCCTCGCCGCCGCGGCACGCACGCAGCGGCCGTTCCTCGAGGCGTTCAAGACCCGGTTCGGACCACTGGCCGAGGCCCTGAACGGTCTGGTCAGCAGCGGCGAGCTCGGCGTACCGCAGCGGCTCGAGGCGGCGTTCGGGTTCGCCGCCGCGTCGCGCGAGGGCCGGCTGTTCGATCCGGCGCTCGCCGGCGGCGCGATCCTCGACGTCGGCTGCTATCCGGTCGCCCTCGCGGTACAGGTCGCCGCGGCGGCGGGAGCGCCGGTCGACGCGCCCGCGGTGAGCGCGGTCGATGCCGAACTGGTCTCGGGCGTCGACGGCTCGGCGTCGGCCGATGTCCGCCTCGGGTCGTTGGTCGCGGCTGTCTCGACGTCGATCGAACGAGAGCTCCCGGCATCCGGGCTCATCCGGTTCTCGGACGGCGAGCTGTTCCTCCCCGACGCGTGGGGCGAGCGCGCCGTGAGCGCATCGACCCTCGTCGTGCGCCGGGGCGGCTCGGAGCGGGTCGTCGAGGTGCCGGTCGTGCAGCCGATGGCCGCGGAGGCCGATGCCCTGTCGCTCGCGCTCGCCGAGGGCCGGCTCGAGGTGCCCGAGATGCCCTGGTCGCACACGCGCGCCGTCGCCCGCGTGCTCACCGATTGGCACGCCGCCGCCTTCGCCGGCTGACGCCTCGCGCCCATGAAGTGGGGTGGGTCAGGCGCCGCGGGGCGGGGCGGTCGAGCCGCGCACGTTCAGCCGCGGGCTCAGCACGACCCGGTGGACCGGCCGGCCGGGATCGTCCAGGCGGCGCGCGATGAGGTCGACGGCGGCCTGACCGACGCTCGCGCGCGGCGGGCTCACGGCGGTGAGGGCCGGCGTGAACAGCTCGGCGACCTCGTCGTCGTAGGCGATGACCGACAGATCGCCCGGCACCGAGATGCCGCGGTTGAGGGCCAGGTCGACGAAGGCCATGGCCTCGGGGTCGGAGTGCACGACGATCGCAGTGACCGAGTTCACCAGCGCCGAGTCGAGCGTCGCATCGACGACGGCCGAGAAGTCGGGGCTCGTGCGCGGGGGCAGCACCGACTCGAAGTGGTCGCTCGGCGTGAGGCCCAGCTCGGCGCACGCGGCCTCCCAGCCCGCCGTGATCTTGCGTGACGTGGGCGAGTTGCGCGAGATGATGAGCGCCACGCGGCGATGCCCGAGCGCCGCCAGATGCCGGGCGGCCAGCACTGCGCCCAGGGCGTGGTCGGTCGTGACCGACTCGACCGGTGCCCCGTCGGGCAGCAGCACCGCCTCGCGCTCGACGAGCACGCTGGGCAGACCCGTCTCGGCCATCCACTGCACCACGTCCTGCGCGTGCGGGGTGTCGGTGTTGGGGGCGACCACCAGGCCCCGCACGTTGTCGCTGTGCACGAGCCGGTCGAGCACGGGCCGCTCATCCTGCAGTTCGTACGACGCGCCACGCAGCACGACGTCCATGCCGATGCGCCGGGCCTCGGCTTCGGCGCCGCGCACGACGCCCGGCCAGTAGTAGTTCAGCGACGGCACGAGCAGCGCGATCGAGCCGGTGCGGGTCGCCAGCAGCGGATGCCTCGACCCGCCGTCGCCGGCATGCGCCGGCGCCTCGGCCGCCGGCACCGCCCCGCCGTGCACGCGCACCAGCAGGCCCTCACGCTCCATCTGCGCGAGATCGCGGCGCAGGGTGACGGGCGCCACGCCGAGTTCGTCCATCAGCTGAGCCACCCGCACCGCGCCGTCGCGCTCGAGGGCCGTCAGGACGTGCGCACGCCGCTCCGCGGCGAGCAGCGCCGGGTTCTGGTCGGTCATCGGGCGTCCTCCGCGTTCGTCTGGTCCAGTTCTACCGTGACCACGACGTGGTCGCGCGTCGTCACGTCGAGGTCGAGCCGTGTCAACTGCGGCCCCCACACGTGCGAGAGCATCGGGTCGTCGAGCTCTCGCACCACGAGCTCGGCGCGGATGCCGGTGGGCCACGTGATGCGCACCGACGACGCGCCGTCGAGGGGTGTGACCACGACGGATGCCTCGTCCTGGCGCACCTCGCCGGCCAGCAGCATCCGGATCCACGTCCGCTTTCCGTCCGCCGAGCCGCCGGACGGCCACGCGTCCTCGATCGTCACGCGGCCGCTGACGCGGTCCAGCCTCACGGTGCGCCGCCACGGCGCGGCCACGCCGGGATAGGCGCGCGACAGGTCCAGCGACAGTGAGGTCGCGGCATCCGACACGAACGCCTCGACACCGGATGCCGCGAACTCGGCGCCCGCGCGTTGCTCGACGCCGCCGATGACCGGCACGTTGTGCCAGCCGCTCTGCATCGTCCAGATGGCGTACCGATCCGGGCCGAAGGTCTGCAGGGTGTACGTGGGCCGCCCGGCGTCGACGATCACGGGCACCCCGTCGCTGGCGACGACGAACGAGCCGACGTCGTTGTGGTTGTGGTGCTCGTCGTTGTGTCCGCCTTTCGCGGCGAGCGTCAGACCTGCGGCCGACCCGGCGCGGCTCCGCGTCACGAGCACCTGGGTCGATGCCAGCCACACGTCGCGAGGGAGCGGTGAGTGGTCCGTCGCGGCGCCGACCCATTCGGGGTCGGTGATGCCGCGCAAGAGGCGTCCGAGGCCCTCGGTCTCGGTCGCGGCGGGCTCGCCGGCATCGCGGTGGGCGGCGGCGTGGGCCGCGGCATCCGGATCTCCCACCGCACGTGCCGCGCGATGCAGGGCGTGCCACGGCTGCGCGGCGGGCGGACGGGCCTGGCCGTCGGCGAGGTTGAGGTACCAGTCGCGGGCGAGATGCATGCGGTGCGGAAAGGCGACGGTTTCGTGCAGCGCGGGGATCGCAGCGGCATCGAGCACGCCGCCGGTCGCGTGGCGCAGGATGTCGAGAGCCTCGAGCGCCCGGCAAGCCCCGTTCCACCAGTACGCGTACCCCTCGTCGATCGCGCCGTCGGGCGGGAGCGCGGTGACGTACCGGTCGATCCCCTCGACCGCGAGCGCCACGATCCGCCCGCGGTCGGCGGCATCGGCCGGGTCGTCGAGCAGTCGCAGTGCGGCGACCAGCACGTTGCCGTGGATCCACGGGTTCCAGTTGTGCACGTCGCCGTCGAGTCCGAGCCAGTGCCAGTCGCGGCGCCGGGTGAACGGCTCGAAGACGCGCACGCGTGCTTCGTGCCGGATGCGGGACCGGATGCCGGGATACCGGGCCTCGAGCTTCTCGCCGAGGAGGTGGTCGATCCAGGCCAGCTGGCCCACGACCTCGCCGGCGCCCAGGTCGAGGTACGGGTCGGTCACCACGGGCAGCACCGACCCGTGCGCGCGCGGCGCGTCGTCGTGCGCCGGCCAGCACCACGAGCTCTGCTCGCACAGCAGCCACACCCCGTCGAGCACAGCGCCCAGCTCCGCGGGCCCGAGGGTGTGGGCCGCGGCGAGGGCGGCGCGCGAGAGGCGCCGCTGGCGCTCGAACGCGACGGACTCCCAGCCCACGCGGTCGCCGTCGTCGTGCACGCGTGCGGCGGCGGTCGCGAGCGGAACGGGCCACGGGGCGGTCCGGTCGGCTTCGGCTCGGCGGAGGATCTCGGCGATGGCGATCGGATCGGCGCTGCCGCCGCGACCCCACACCGTGCGGTCGCCGGCCGGGGCGACGGGGAGAGCCTGATCGGGCGCGGCCAGCAGCGCCCCGAGTGCGGATTCGAAGCCGTCGGCATCAGCGCCCGCCTGCGCGCGGTACCGCGCCGCCAGCACACCGTCGAAGACGGGAGCGGGCCTCGGGACCGTTGTCGTCACAGCTTCTCCTCGTCGATTCGCCGATATCGATCGCAAGGTAAAGCGATCAGAAACGATCATAACGAATCCGAATCAGCCTTGCAATGACCGAAACGGATTGCTACGCTCCCAAACGGTCGCCCTTCTGATGCGCAATCGGGACGGTGACGTATCGAAGGAGATTCCGTGACGATCGAGCAGCCGGCAGCAGCAGCGGTGCATTCCGCCGTGGGCGCCGACTGGTCGCGTGCGCAGTGGGTCGCCTACGCCGACCGCTTGCTCGACACCGCGCGATCCTACGCGTCACCCGGCCACGCCCGCATCACCTTTCCGGGAGAAGAGGGCGGCTACGGCCGCGCCGTCGACGGGTTGGAGGGCTTCGCCCGCACCTTCCTGCTCGCGGGCTTCCGCCTGGTCGGCGACCGGGGCGAAGGCCTCGACGAGCTCGCCGACTTCTACCGTCGCGGCGTGACGACGGGTGTGGACCCGGATGCCCCGGACCGCTGGGTGCGCCTGGACGAGCACGCCCAGGCCAAGGTCGAGGCGGCCTCGCTCGCGCTCGTGCTCGACATGACCCGCCCATGGATCTGGGACCGCCTCGACGCCCTCACGCAACAGCGGGTCATCGAGTACCTCGCCCCCGTCGTGGGTGACTCGACCTATCCCAAGACGAACTGGCTGTGGTTCCGCATCGTGGTGCAGACGTTCCTCCGCTCCGTCGGCGGACCGTGGTCGGCGAAGGACGTCGCCGACGATCTGGCACTGCACGACTCCCTGGCCCGGGAGGACGGCTGGATCTCGGACGGGCCCGAGCGCTCGTACGACCACTACGTCGGATGGGCACTGCACGTCTACCCGGTGCTGTGGTCGCGCATGCAGGGCGCCGAAGAGCTCGCGGGTGGCCGCACCGCCGCCGACGTCGCGCGGCTCGACCGATTCCTGCAGGACGCGGTCGCCCTCATCGGCGCCGACGGGTCGCCGCTCCTGCAGGGCCGCAGCCTCATCTACCGGTTCGCGGCGGCAGCACCCTTCTGGGTCGGTGCGATCGCCGAGGTTCCCTCGGTGCCGGTCGGCCAGCTTCGCCGCGCGGCGAACGCCGTGGTCGCGCACTTCGCCGATCACGACGTGCCGGGGGCCGACGGCGTCCTCACGATGGGCTGGCACCACGAATGGCGCGAACTCGCGCAGTCGTACTCCGGACCCGGGTCACCGTACTGGGCGGTCAAGGGACTCCTCGGTGTGGCCCTTCCCGCCGACCACCCGGTGTGGTCGGCGCCGTCCGAGCCGCTGCCGGTGGAAGCAGCCGATCAGCTGCGTGTCGTGCGCGCCGCCGGCTGGGTGGTCTCGGCCACGCGCGAAGACGGCATCGTGCGCGTCGTCAACCACGGCACCGACAAGGCGGCCGCGGGTGCCCTCGTCGGCGATTCGCCGCTGTACGCGCGCATCGGCTACTCCACGGCCACCGCCCCGCTCGCGAACGAACGTGCGTGGGAGGAGCCGCTCGAGCAGTCCGTCGCACTCGTCGATGCCGCCGGCCGGGCGACCCATCGTGCCGCGATGGAACTCCTCGACGTGCGCGAGCAAGACGACGAGCACGGCCGACTCGGCATCGCGGTGTCGCGGTCCCACGCCCACTGGCTGACGTCGCGCCCCTCGCCGCACCGTCACGGCTCCGGCCTGAGCGGCGACATCGAACTCGCCGGCGTCCTCACCGTGCACTCCCTGGCCCGCGGGCCTTGGGAGGTGCGCCTGGCGCGTGTCGAATCGCTCGAGCCCGGCGTCTCGGCCGACGCCCTGCGCCTCCGCGTCGGCGGCTGGGCTCTGGCAGGCAGCACGGTCGAGACCTCGACACCGGATGCCTCGGCCGTGGCCGTCGCGGCGGGCCTGCGCAGCGGCATCCGTCCCCTTCTCGGCCAGGGCGACGCGCGCGTCGAGCTGCGCCGCGACGCCAGCCCGCTCGGTGCCGAGGCGGCCGTACCCGTCCTCGAGTACCCGGTCGTCGAGGGCGCGTGGATCGCGACCCTCGTCGAGCTCACCGCCGCGCCGCGCCCCGACACGGCCGCAGCCGCCGTCGCCCTGAGCGCCGACGGACCCCAGACCACCGTCTCGGTCACCTGGCCGGACGGGACGGCGACCACGAGTCGCCTCGCACACCCCGGCGAAGCGCCCGGCGCGATCCGGTAACCCCGAAGGGCCCGATGACGGGTCCGGCAATCACAAAGGAGTACCCCCCATGAAGCGCAAGTTCGCAGCCGCGGCCGGCGTCGCCGTCGTGGCGACGCTCTCGCTCGCCGCCTGCAGCGGCGGCTCCGAGACCCCGGCAGAGGAGTCGGGTCCGGTCACGCTCACCCTCTCGGGCTGGAGTCTCGACACCACCCCCGAGTTCCAGGCCCTGGCCGACGCGTTCCACGAAGAGAACCCCGACGTCACGATCGAGCTCAAGGGCTACGACCCGGCCGAGTACAACACGCTGATCACCGCCGACCTCGCCGCGGGTTCGGGCCCCGACATCATCACGCAGAAGGAGGTCAAGTTCGTCTCGACCTTCGTCGAGGGCGGCCAGCTCCTCGACGTGTCCGATGTCGAGCTGCCCGACGACATCAGCGGCGCGGCGTCGTACGAGGTCGACGGTGCGGCCTACGCGGTGCCCTACCGCAACGACTCGTGGGTCCTGTACTACAACAAGGACCTGTTCGACCAGGCCGGCGTCGAGCACCCGGACGGCTCGTGGACGTGGGACGACTACAGCGAGGCGGCCGCAGCGCTGACCGAGGGACTCGCCGCGTCCGGCGCCAAGGGCGCCTACCTGCACCGCTGGCAGTCGACGGTGCAGGGCTTCGCCAGCGCGCAGTCCGACACCGACGTCCTCACCGGCGACTACGAGTACATGGAGCCGTTCTACGAGAACGTGCTGGCACTGCAGACCGCCGGCGACCAGGTCGACTTCAACACCTCCAGCGCCAACCAGCTCACCTACCAGGGCGAGTTCGGCACGCAGAAGGCCGCCATGCTGCCCATGGGCACGTGGTACGTCGCGACGCTCATCGCGCAGCAGGCCTCGGGCGATGCTGACGACTTCGAGTGGGGCATCGCGCCGATCCCGCAGTCCGACGAGTCCACCGCCGGACTGGACAACACCCCGGTGACCTTCGGCGACCCGACCGGCTTCGGCATCAACGCCGGCATCGACGAGTCCAAGGTGCAGGCCGCCAAGGACTTCCTGGCCTTCGCCGCTGGCGAAGAGGGCGCGCAGATCCTCGCCGGCATCGGCATCACGCCCGCGCTGCTGAGCGACGCGGTCGTCGAGACCTACTTCGCTGTGGACGGCGCCCCCGCCGACGACCTGTCGAAGTTCGCGTACTCGACGCACGAGGTGTTCCCCGAGAACCCGACCTCGAGCAAGACGGCTGCGATCCAGGGCATCCTGAACGACATGCACACCGCGATCATGTCGGGCTCGGCTCCCGTCGCCGACGCGATCACCGAGGCGCAGGAGCGCGTCGCCAACGAGGTCGGCCTGGACTGACCCCGGGTCGCCTCGCGACCACGCGGGCGACGCTTCGTCGACCGCCGCCCCGCGGCGGGCTCAGGACCCGAACCTGAGCCCGCCGCCGGGGTACCCCCAACGTCTTCCCCATCCACCCGGAGGTCCGCCATGGCGACCATCACCGCGACCGAGACGGGCGCCGCGCCCCCGTCGGTGCCGCCGCGCCGCCGGCGCTCGAAGCTGCGGCTGCGCAACACCCTCATCGGGTGGAGCTTCATCCTTCCGAACTTCATCGGGTTCGGCGTGCTCACCCTCGTCCCGATCATCGTGCTGTTCTATATGGCGTTCACGAACTGGAACGTCTTCGGGCAGGCGGACTGGATCGGACTGGCGAACTTCGAGCGCTTGATCGGCGACGGCAGCTTCCGCATCTCGGTCGTCAACACCTTGTACTACTCGGTGCTGCACATCCCGCTGACGATCGTCGTCTCGCTCGGGCTCGCGCTGCTGCTGAACAACAAGCTGCGGGGCGTGGCGTTCTTCCGCACCGCGGCGTTCTTCCCCTACATCACCTCCATCGTGGCGATCGCGGTGGTGTGGAACCTGCTCTTCAGCCCCGAGTACGGTCCGATCAACGAGTTCCTCCGGTTCATCGGCATCCAGAACCCGCCAGGCTGGCTCACCTCGCCGGAGTGGGCGATGCCCGCCGTCGTCATCGTCGGCACGTGGCGCGACATGGGCTACTACATGATCCTGTTCCTCGCCGGGTTGCAGACCGTGCCGCGCGAGCTGCACGAAGCCGCCCGCGTCGACGGCGCCAGCGTGTGGCAGCGGTTCGTCAACGTGACCCTGCCGTGCCTTCGGCCGACGATGTTCTTCGTCACCGTCATGCTCACGATCAACTCGTTCAAGATCTTCGACCTCATCCTCGTCATGACCGATGGCGGCCCCGGGCAGTCCACGCTCGTGCTGTCGCAGTTCATCTACCGCAAGGGCTTCGAAGAGAGCCAGTTCGGCTACGCCTCGGCGGCGGCCGTCGCCCTGTTCTTCATGTGCATCATCGTGACGATCCTGCAGTTCCTGTGGAACAAGAAGCGGAGCATCTGATGACCGGCACGACTCAGTCAGACCTGCGGACCGTCGCGATCGTGGCTCCGCGGGCGCCGCGACGGGGCCTGCGCAAGCTGGCCGGTGGTGGCGACCCCCGCCCCGTCGACACCGAGAAGATGACGCCGGCGCGCCGCGTCGGTCGCATCGCGATGTACCTCGCCCTCATCGTGTTCGCGATCGGCCTGCTCACACCGTTCGCCTGGATGGTGATGAGCTCGCTCAAGACCGCGAACGAGGTGTTCTCGGTGCCGGTGCAGTGGTTCCCCGAGACGTTCGTGTGGCAGAACTACATCGACATCTGGACGCAGTCCGACATGCTGACGTGGATCCGCAACACGCTGTTCCTCGCGGTCGTCGTCACATTCCTGCAGGTGCTCACCGGCTCCTTCGCCGCCTACGGCTTCGCCAAGATGCGCTTCCGCGGCCGCGACGTCCTGTTCCTGCTCTACGTCGGCACGATCGCGGTGCCGTGGCAGTCGTACATGATCCCGCAGTTCATCCTGCTGTCGAACTTCAAGGTGTCGAACACCCTGTGGGCGATCATCCTGCTGCAGGCCTTCGGGGCGTTCGGCGTCTTCCTCATGAAGCAGTTCTACGAGACGATCCCCGAAGAGCTCTCCGAGGCGGCGCGCCTGGACGGACTCAGCGAGTACGGGATCTGGCGCCGGATCATGCTGCCGCTGTCGATCCCCGCGCTCGCGAGCCTCACGCTGTTGACGTTCGTCACGACGTGGAACGACTACCTCGGGCCGCTCATCTACCTGCGCAACCCCGACCTGTGGACGATCCAGCTGGGCCTCAAGAGCTTCGTCTCCAACCTCTTCGACACCAACTACGCGCTGCTGTTCGCGGGCCTGACGATCTCGGTGATCCCGATCGCGATCATCTTCCTGCTGGGGCAGAAGTACTTCGTCGAGGGCATCGCAACGAGTGGTCTGAAGGGCTGATCGTGAAGCGACTGAACGGTCTGGTCTCGCACGAGACATGGGCATCCCTCATCGGGATGCTCTACCTCGGCCTCATCACGAACCTCCTGCTGCTGCTGACCTCGCTCCCGCTCGTGGTGCTGCTGGCGACGACCGACCCGGCGCGGTCGTGGCCGCTCCTGGCGGTCGCCGCGCCGCTGGCCGCGCCCGGGCTGGCCGCCGCATTCCGGGCCTTCCGCGAGCACGCCGACGCGGGGCGGGGCGAGGGCGGGCTCGGTCCGGTCCGCGCCTTCGGTGCGGGGCTTCGCGACACGTGGCGCGGCGCCCTCCTGATCGGCGCGGGGGTCACAGTGTTCGTCGTGGTGCTGCTGGTGGACGTCCGGATGCTGTCGGCCACGCCGGCGGCGGTGTTCACGGTGCCGCTCCTCGCGGTCCTGGCGGTGCTCGCCCTCGCCGTGGGCCTCCTCGCGCTCGTCGCGATCGCCGAGGTGCCGACCGCGCGCCTGCGCGACGTGCTACGCGCCAGTGCGTATCTCGGACTGCGGCGGTGGTACCTCACGGCCATCTCGCTCGCGGCGCTCGCCGTGCAGGCCGCGGTGTTCGCGGCAGCACCGGCGATCGGACTCGGGCTCACGGCATCCGCTGTCCTCTATCTCGCCTGGACCAACACGCGCTACACGCTGCGCCCGGTCCTCGACCTCGATCTCGATGAGACCGTCCGCGCCTGATCCGGCGCTCGTCTCGTCTTCTCTCTACGAAGGATTCCCTCTCATGACGTCCACCTCGCCCGTGCAGGGCACCAGCGCGGCAGCATCCTCGCGCGAGACCGACGCTGCGATCGCCGCGGCCGTCGCGACCGTCCGCCGCAACATCGAGACCTTCGGCGGGAGCTTTCCCGGCGACACGACGGTGGACGACCGGTACGAGCTGCGCCCCGCGGAAGGCGGGATCGGCGAAGGCGGCAACCGCGGCTGGACCACGAGCTTCCGCACCGGCATGCTGTGGCTCGCGTGGGAGCTGACCGGCGACGCGGCACTCCACGATGCGGCCCTCGGCGACGCGCGCGACTTCGAGCGCCGTGTGCGCGAGGGTGAAGACCTCGACACCCACGACCTCGGATTCCTGTACACGCTCTCGACGGTCGCGGCCTGGCGCCTGACCGGCGACGAGGCGGCGCGGTCGGCGTCGCTGCTGGCCGCCGACCACCTGATGCGACGCTTCCTCGAGCCCGCGGGCATCATCCAGGCGTGGGGCGACCTCTCCGACCCGGCGCAGCGTGGGCGCACGATCATCGACAGCCTCATGAACATGCCGTTGCTGACATGGGCCGGTGAGCAGAGCGGCGAAGGGCGCTTCACCGACGCGGTCCGCCGGCACACCGCTCAGCTGCGCGAGCACATCATGCGCGAGGACGACTCGACGTTCCACACCTTCTACTGGAACGCCGAGACGGGCGAGCCGCTGCGCGGCGCGACCGAGCAGGGCGCGTTCGACGAGTCGTGCTGGGCCCGCGGCCAGGCGTGGGGGATCTACGGCTTCGCGATGAACTACGCGGTCGTCGGTGACGACCGCCTGCTCGAGGCATCCCGTCGCTGTGCGGACTACTTCTTGCGGCACCTGCCCGCCGACGACGTGCCCTTCTGGGATCTCGTCTACACCGACGGCAGCGACGCGCCACGTGACAGTTCGGCCGCGGCGATCGCGGTGTGCGGGCTGCTGGAGCTGGCGAAGGTCGAGTCGGATGCCGCGCGCGCGGCCGAATGGACTGCTCGGGCGCACGCGATCCTGGCGTCGCTGATCGCGAACTACACGCCGGCGGCGCCCGAGGACTCGGATGCCCTGCTGCTGCACAGCGTCTACGACCTGCCCAAGGACAACGGCGTGGACGAGGGCACCCTGTGGGGTGACTACTTCTACCTGGAGGCACTCATGCGGGTGGCACGCCCCGACTGGAGGAAGTACTGGTGAGGCTGGTCACCTACGCCACGGGCGACGGCGCGCGGCCCGGTGCCGTCGTGGCGGCAGTCGGCCGCGACCGGCTGCTCGACCTCGGCCACGTGGCCGGGTCTGTGACCGCGCTGCTGTCGGATGCCGCAGCCCTGGCGTCCGCGCGCGCGGCGGTGGCGGCATCCGACCCGTCCTCGCTGCCCGCGCTGGACCCGGCGGCACTGCTGGCCCCGGTGGCGCCGGGCAAGATGCTGTGCCTCGGGTACAACTACCGCGGTCACGTGCCCGACGGTGCCGAGCCCGAGGCCGAGCCGGAGTATCCGGATGTCTTCGTGAAGACGCCGAACACCTTCGCAGGGCCGAACGATCCCGTCGCGATCCCACCGGGCGCGACCGACGTGGACTACGAGGGCGAGGTCGCCGTCGTGATCGGGCGGCGCGCGCAGCGGGTCGCGATCGACGACGCCCTCGACCACGTCGCCGGATACACGATCCTCAACGACGTGTCGGATCGGGCGTGGCAGCGCCGCCAGAGTCAGTGGGCGCTGGGCAAGTGCTCCGACGGCTTCGCGCCGATCGGTCCGTGGATCATCACGGCCGATGACGTGCCCGACCCGCAGGACCTGCTGGTCGAGGTCGTGCGCGATGGGGCGGTGACCGTTTCGCAGTCGACGTCGACCACGATCTTCAGTGTCGCGTTCGTCATCCACCATCTGAGCCAGGTGCTGACACTCGAGCCCGGCGACATCGTCTCGACAGGCACGCCGCAGAAGCTCCCCGCCGCACAGGAGGCGCACCGCCCGCTTGCTGCCGGCGATGCCGTCACGGTGCGCATCTCGGGGATCGGCGAGCTCACCACCCGCTTCACAGCCCCTTTCGTCACCGCCGCACGCGACCAGGAGGCCGCCGCATGATCCTCGATTCCTTCCGGCTCGACGGAAAGGTCGCGCTCGTCACCGGCACCAGCCGCGGGCTCGGTCAGGCGGCCGCGGTCGCCCTCGCGGAGGCGGGGGCCGACGTCGCCCTGCTCGACCGCGGCGATGCATCCGAGACCGCCGAGCTCGTCGCCGCGACGGGCCGGCGCGTGCTCCGCCTGCAGCGCGATCTCGTCAGCGCCACGCCCGAACAGCTGGGCTCGGCCGTCGACGAGGTCATCGGCGAGCTCGGCGGACTCGACATCCTGGTCAACAACGCCGGCACGATCCGCCGAGCGCCGGCCGCCGAGTTCCCGCTCCAGGACTGGGACGACGTGCTCGCCGTCAACCTCGATGCCGTCTTCCACCTGTCGCAGGCTGCGGGCCGTCACATGCTGGCCCAGGGCGGCGGACGCATCATCAACGTGGCCTCGATGCTGTCGTTCCAGGGTGGCATTCTCGTTCCGGCATACACCGCGTCCAAGCACGCCGTCGCGGGCCTGACCAAGGCGCTGGCGAACGAATGGGCAGCGGGCGGCGTCACCGTCAACGCCATCGCGCCGGGCTACATGGCAACCGACAACACCGCGCCCCTGCGCGCGGACGAAGACCGTGCCGCGTCGATCCTCAGCCGCATTCCGGCCGGTCGCTGGGGCGAGGCATCCGATCTGCAGGGAGCCTTCGTCTTCCTCGCCTCGGACGCCGCCGCCTATCTCACCGGCGCCGTCATCCCCGTCGACGGCGGCTGGCTCGTCCGCTGACCGACCGAAACCACAGGAGAGACATCGTGACAGACACCCACATCCCGCAGCGCTACGCCACCAACCCCGCCCAGATTCCAGGAATGACCACGGCGGAGCTGCGGGCGACGTACCTCATCTCCGACGTCTTCGTGCCCGGTGAGATCCGGCTCACCTACACGCACCACGACCGCATCGTGCTCGGCGGCGCGGTCCCCGCGGGAGCCGAGCTGTCCCTCGGCGGATACCCCGAGATCCGCAGCGACTACTTCCTCGAGCACCGCGAGGTGGGCATCGTCAACGTCGGCGGCACCGGCACCGTCACCGCGGATGGCGAGGTCTACACGCTCGTCACGGGAGCGTGCCTGTATCTCGGCCGGGGCATCCGTTCCGTGTCGTTCGCGGACGCGTCACCTGCCGAGGGCGAAAGCGGTGCGCAGTTCTACCTGTTCTCGGCGCCGGCTCACACCGCCTACCCCGCGGCGCTGGTCTCGCCCGGCGAGGGGACGGTGCGCGAGCTGGGCGACCAGGTGACCTCGAACCGCCGCACGCTGAACCAGTACATCCACGAGAACGGCGTCAAGAGCTGCCAGATCGTCATGGGCGTCACGCAGTTGCACCCCGGGTCGATGTGGAACACCATGCCCGCCCACACCCACGACCGCCGCACCGAGTGCTACCTGTACTTCGACCTGCCCGAAGAGGCGCGTGTGGTGCACCTCATGGGCGAGCGCGAAGAGACCCGTCACCTGCTGGTGGCCGACCGGCAGGCGGTCATCTCGCCGTCGTGGTCGCTGCACTCCGGAGTAGGCACCGCGGCGTACTCGTTCGTGTGGGCGATGGCCGGCGAGAACCAGGCGTTCGACGACATGGATGCCGCCCCCGTCACCGACCTCCGGTGACGGATGACGCGGCCTGAGTACGCTGGCAGGATGCCCCCGACGCTGCTCGCCATTGGCGAGACGATGGCGATGGTCACGCCGGCCGTCGCCGTCTCCGCCGCCGACGCCGACACGTTCCTGCTGGATGCGGGTGGGGCTGAGTCCAACGTCGCGGCGCACGTGGCGGCCCTCGGTCACCGCGCCGTGTGGTTCAGCCGCCTCGGCGCGGATGCGCTCGGGCGCCGGATCGTACGGCAGCTGACCGAGCGCGGCGTCGACGTCTCGCGCGTCGTGCTCGACGACGCCCACCCGACCGGCTTGTACGTCAAGGACCCCGGGCGCGGCGTGCTGTACTACCGGCGAGGCTCGGCGGCGTCGCGCCTGTCGGAGGCCGACGCCGAGGCGGTGTCGTTCGAGGGCGTGGATCTGCTGCACGTGTCGGGCATCACGGCCGCGATCTCGGCGTCGGCGGCGGCGTTCCTGTCGCGAGTGATCGCGCGGGCGCGCGTGCATGGCGTGACGGTGTCGTTCGACGTGAACCACCGTGCACCGCTGTGGGATGCCGCGACGGCTGCGCCCGCGCTCCTCGAGCTCGCGCGCAGCGCCGACATCGTGCTGGTCGGCCGCGATGAGGCGCAGACGCTGTGGGGAACGGATGCCGCCGCCGACGTGCGTGCGCTGCTCCCCGAGGTCGCGGAACTCGTGGTCAAAGACGGCGATGTCGGCGCGACGGCGTTCGTCGGCGCGGACGAGGTGTTCGAGCCGGCGCTCGTGGTCGAGGTCGTCGAGGCGGTCGGCGCCGGCGACGCGTTCGCCGGCGGGTATCTCGCCGGGCGCCTGTCGGGTGACGCGATCGCCGAGCGGCTGCGCGCCGGCCACGCACGCGCGGCGCGCACGTTGCGGACGACCAAGGATTCTGTGGACGAAGGAGACGACTGATGACGACGACCGACGATGGCGATTGGTTCGAGACCGCGTTCGCGGGGGCGCCGCTCATGGCGATCCTGCGGGGGATGGGGGTTGAGCGCACCCTCGCCCTGGCTGAGACCGCGTGGGATCTGGGCATCGACTCGGTCGAGGTGCCGCTGCAGACCGAGGAGGACGAGCGCGCACTGCGCGAGCTGGTCGAGCGAGGGGCGGCGCGTGGCAAGAGCGTCGGAGCCGGCACGATCATCTCGCCCGAACAGGTCGCGGTCGCCGGTGATGCCGGAGCCGCGTATCTGGTGTCGCCGGGTATCGATGCGGCGGTCGTGCGTGCGGCGCAGGATGCCGGCATCCCGATCCTTCCCGGTGTCGCGACGCCCAGCGAGGTGCAGCTCGCGGTCTCGCTGGGGCTGACGTGGCTCAAGGCCTTCCCCGCGACGTGGCTCGGCAGCGGATGGTTCAAGCACATCCGTGGCCCTTTCCCGCAGGTGAAGTTCGTCGCGACCGGCGGGCTCGACGCGTCCAATGTCGAGGAGTTCCTCGATGCCGGCGTGCGCGTCGCGGCGGTCGGCTCGGCACTCGAGGACTCGTCGCAGCTCGAGCGACTGGCGGCCCTGCTGAAGGAGCGCGCTGCGGCGACGGGCTGATCCGCCGCGGTAACCGGCTGGTCGGTGCGGATGCCGGTGGCGCTACGGTTGCGGAATGGCCGAGTACGTGCGCCCCGCGATTGCGGCGCCTCCGTTCCTCGACGACGAGGGGCGTCCGTACGGTGACCGCCGGGCGGACGTGTCTCCGCCGGAGGACTGGTATTCGGTCGTCAGCCATCCCGAGAGATTCGCGCCCCTGCATACGGTCGGGGATTACCTCATCGAGTGGTTGGTCGACGAGTTCGACGCGGTGACGGAGGAGTCTCCGGAGGTCGCGGGTGACTTCTTGTCCGTGCCGCCGGACGCCGTCCGAGCCGTGCGGGTGACCCCTGGTGACGAGGTCGCCGCGCCGCTCACGTTCGTCTTCACGTCGTTTCCCGGCATCCACCTGCATGCCGGCTTCCTCTTCGAGGACCGGTACCCGTCGTGCGGCTGCGACGCGTGCGACGAGGAGTGGGAGAGCACCGCGACGGAGCTCGAACGTGCTGTGGGTGCCGTGGTCGGCGGTGGGTTCTCGGAAGGGTTCGCGCCGGGTGCCGAGCTTCCGGTGTCGTTCCGTCTCGAGCGTCCGGACGGATGGCGCGGTGGCTCCAGCCGCGCCGACGCGTACCCGGCGGAGCTGCTCGCGCGGGTCGGACCGCTGCTGACGCCGTCGCGGGCGTGGGCTCCGTGGCCGCGCCGTGTCGGCCGGTGACGCTCCGCCGGGCGGTCGCGGGACCAAGCCTTCCCTTGGTGCGCCGCGTTCGGAAGAGTGGGGGCATGCGATATTGGCCGTCAGTCCTGCTGCTGTGCGGCAGCGGTGTCGCCGGTGCCGTATCGATCTGGCTGTTCGTGCTGGCGAACGAGAGTACCGGCGGCTTCATGCTCGCCGGCGTCGGCCTCGGATTTCTCGCGTTCGTGGGCGCGGCGTTCGCCGTCGGCCGTCTCCGGCGGATTCGGAGCTTGACCCCTGAGGCGATCATCGGCGTGCAGGCTCCCTCGTCGGACTGACGCGGCGACAGCACTGCGCGCCGGCCGGGCACGGGCACCCGGGTGGGGAGCAGTTGTGCGCGCCGGGGCCGGTTGTGCAGGTCGGCCCATACCAGCAGAACCAACCCGGCACCCGAACGCGGGCGCGGTTGTGCGTGCTGACTGAAACCGGAACCACACCCGGGCGGGGGCGTGGCCGTATGCCCTGGCCCGAACCGGCACCCGAACGCGGGCGCGGTGTGCGCGCTGACTGAAACCGGAACCGACACCCGGGCGGGGGCGTGGCCGTATGCCCTGGCCCAAACTGGCACCCGAACGCGGGCGCGGTTGTGCGTGCGGGACCAACCCGGCACCCGAGCGCGGGCGCGGTTCAGGCGACTTCGAAGCGGCGAGGCGACTTCGACGTGAGCAGCGTCGGCTCGCCGACTTCACCCGTTGCCGGGTCGGGTGGTGGATGCAACCAGTAGCCGTCGGCGCCCGACATGGGATCTCGTGTTCGTGTGATCCGCCATCCCTGGTTATGCAGTCGGAGGTGGCAGTTGCGGCACAGGGGAACGCCGTCGTCGACATCGGTGCGGCCGTGATGCTCCCACCAGTGGTCGATGTGGTGGTACTCGCACTGCGAAATGGGCGCCCCGCAGGCAGGCCAGACGCAGCCGCCGTCACGGGTCGCGATCGCGACCCGTTGCTTGCGGGTGAACAGCCGAAGCTCGCGCCCGACATCGAGAGGACGCCCTTCCGCACCCCACAGGACGGGAACGGCGCCGGCGTCGCAGAGCCGCGCTTCGACCACGCCGGCTGGGAGCGCCTGGCCGCCGTCCTCGAGGTGTCCGACGCCGGTGATCCGCATTGCTCCCCGTGAGCCCGCGTCGGAGATCGCGCCGCCTTCGAGGACGATGCGCACACCCGGCTGCCGATCACCGAACGCCTGCTGCGGATCGGCGGAGGCTCCCGTGCGGAGTACCGCGACGATCGTGTCGTACTGCACCTGTTCGTTGGTGCGCTCGTCCGCCTCGGCCGCACGCGCGATCTCGTCGGCGTCCGCGCCGACGAACCTGGGCCCGCGACGGGGACGCAGAGCTGCCTGCAGGAGAGCGTCCACGAAAGCCCCCGCCTCGTCGTCGAAGACGAAGCGGCCGTGCTTCTGCCCGCTCTCATCGGTCCACGTGCGAAACGAACGCCGGGCAAACCGTTCTTCGAAGCGCAACGTGACGCCGACCGGATCGAGCCTGTCCCGGGCGATCCGTGCCTGGTCGCGGAGTTCTTCCACAGGACGCACGGGTGCTTCATTCAGCAGCAGGGCGACCGCTCGCGCCCATGCCTGCTCGAGGAAGCCCGGTTCCAACGCGGGGTACCGTTCGACGGGCGGCTCACCGAGTCCGGTGCGGATCGCGTGGAACTGCGCTTGCGACACGTGACCGCCCACGAGCGCTGCGCGCAGGAGCTGCAGCCAGTCGGCGACCGCCGGTGCCTCCGTGGCCGCGGCATCCGTTCCAGCCACACCACCGGCGTGCTCGCTCACGACGGGGCCGGCGAGCTCTTCGCCCGCCTGCACCGCGCGCGTGACGTCGGCCCGGCCGAGGCCCGTGATCTGCTGCACCAACGCCGTCCCGGTGCGGACGCCCTTCCGCTGCGCGAGTCCGCGGTAGCCCAGGTCGCGCGCCGACCGTCGTGAGACCTCGGCTGACGCCGAGGCCACCACAAGCTCCAGGGCTTTGCGGGTCTCAGTCGCGTCCTCGAGGAGCGCCAACAGCTCTTCGTCGCTCAGGCCGGTGACATCGGGTGCCGCCGCGGCGGCACGATCAGCGACGCGCGCAGCCGCATCCTTCAACCGCTGAGCGGGAGAGGCGGGCGCGAGATCCATAGAACAAAGATACGGATGACCTCCGACATCGAGCCCGGCTCACAGCACAGATCCGTCACGCGAATGGAGTGAGAGGATCGACGGGTGGCATCCGTCTTCCGCATCGTCACCCTGGCCGATCACGAGCCCCAGGCGCTGTTCGACGCCAGCCTCAGCATCGACGCCCATGTGAGGTCGATGGCGGGCTCACGCGAGAAGGCCATCGCCGGTGTCACGTCAGGATCGATCGGGCTCGGCGAGACAGTGACGTGGCGCGCCCGCCATTTCGGCGTGTGGTTCACGATGACGTCGCGGATCAGCGAGCTGCACCGACCGCACCGGTTCGTCGACGAGCAGGCGAGCGGTCCGTTCCGCCTGTTCCGTCACGTTCACGAGTTCGATGCGCACGGCGACGGATGCCGCATGACCGACGAGATCACCGTGGCTTCTCCCGTCTTCGGGGTCGTAGCGGAGAGGCTCGTGCTCGTGCCGTATCTGCGGCGGCTGATCGCCCGGCGCAACGAGCACCTTGTGGGCTCGCTGGGCTAGAGGCGCGCGATGGGCGAGCCGGGCGCCGCTGCCAGGCGTTAGCGCAACGCGCCGGCGGGCTCCGGTCGGTGCACGCCGCGCGGGCGGTACCCGAGCGCGTCCGAGACGCCGGCCAGGTCGGCGAGGTACCACACGATCGCGAGCCACATCTCGGTGCCCTGCAGCCCGGGCTCGGTCTCGGCCAGACCCTGAGTCGCGGCGCTCGGCTCCCGGAAGGCGAACCCGGCGTCTGGCACCCACATCGTCAGTGCATCGGAAAGCAAGCGCGAAGCGAGGTCGCGCACCTCGTCACCGCGATACCCGGTCGCGCGGGTCAGCCACAGGGGATGCGCGATGTCGAGCACGTTGCACGCGTTCCGAGCGCCCGGTGCGAACCAGCGGGGATCGCGGGCGTGACGCAGCACGGTGTCGATGACTCGTTCGGGGTAGGGGAGCGGCATCCCGAACTGTGCGAAGGTGCCCCGCGTCGCGCGATAGAAGCCGTTCACGACGGGGAGCAGTCCTTCGGTCGGGCTCGCCGAACCCCACATGCCGCTCTGCGGGTCGGCGTGGGTGAGCAGCCACCCGAACAGCGCCTCCTCCACACCGGACGGAATCGGATGCCCCGCCCGGCGTGTCCACAGCACCGCGGTGCCGAAGCCGTCGACGTGATGGCCGGCGCCCCACGCGTCGGAGGCCCATGGCAGGCTCTGGCAGAAGTCGATCACGCGTCCGGGAGTCGCAGCGGTCACCCACGTGAGAGGAGCGGGGAATGCCGATCCGAGCAGGTCCAGCGCATATCCCGCGCTGAGCACGTGGTAGGCCACGTCGTCGTTCGAGAAGCCCAGTCCCGCTACCTGTGCGCCCGTGGCGTCGAGGGGCGCGACGGCGCCGGTCGCGGCATCCTGCCACGCGTGCAGCCGCGCGATCTGCACCTCTGCCGACGCCTGCGTCGGGGCGGTGCCGAGGAGGAGATCGGCGATCTCGATCGCATCGCATTGCGCGCGGACCGTGGGTGCAACGCCCGGGCGGTCGGCGAAGAGTCCGAGGTCGTCTCGCCATGCGCGATCGAGGATGACGGATGCCTCGGCCCGGGCACGCTGTGCGAAGGCGGCGGCACGCTCCGCGAGGCCTGGTCCGGTCTCGAGGTTCGCCGCCGGCGTCGCGGTCCGACGTGCGGGCGGAGAAGGTGCGGGCGGAGGAGGCCCCGGCGACTGCGTCGCTGGGGCGGCGTCCTGGAGCTCGTCCATGCCGAGGCTGCGCGAAGTCACCCCGGGCGCGGCAGCGAGCGCGGGCGAGTGCTGCTCGACCGAGTTCACGATCGGACTCGCGGGCGGGGCATCCACGTCGGCGCCTGCGCCATCGCGGTCGCTGTCGATTGCACGCGCAGCGGCCTCGGCGGCGGCATCGGGCGCCACACCGGTGTCTTCGGGCTCGACGCGCCAACGGATGAACCTGGCGGGATTCCCGCCGACGATCGCACCCTCGGGCACGTCCTTTGTGACCACGGCGCTGGCTGCGAGAACCGAATGCGAGCCCACGCGCACGCCGTCGAGGATCACGACGTGCGAGCCGATCCAGACGTCGTCGCCGATGACGATGCCCTGAGAGGTGAGCGGCTGCTGGAAGACGGGCGATCCCGGCTCCATCGAGTGGTTGAAACCGAGGATCGACGTGTGCGCCCCGATGCGCACGCCGTCGCCCACTTCGACCCGGCCGCGGATCACGGTGTACGGATTGATGCTGCAGTCAGCGCCGGCGCGGAGGTCGCCGGTCAGGTAGGCGCCGGCGGCGACATACGTGCGGTCGCCCAGCAGCAGCACGTCGTTGTCGATCGACGCGAGCTCCGATAGGAAGCACTCCGCACCGAACTCGTGGTCGCTCTTGCCCGCCCGTACTGACTGCTGCCATTCGAGCTGCGCTTCACGTGCGTCGTCATCGGCCTCGCGCCAGAAATCCCACGGTGAGAACTCGTGGGCGGCGACTGAGCGGGACATGGAGGGGCTGACGGGAATCGAACCCGCGCTGTCTGCTTGGGAAGCAGAAGTTCTGCCATTGAACTACAGCCCCGCGACCAAAGTCGTGCGGCCGACAGCCGCCGACCGAGGCCGGGTGGCGCCTCGCGAGAGAAGCCACGCGCCAGCATAGCAAGGAGCGCGCTGCGCCAGCGGTTCGGAGTGCTCGAGCTGGACGCTCAGGCCACGGCGAGGCGGACGGCGACCGGCTCCCGCAATCGGACTGCCGCCGGTACGGTCGTCGCCAGCACCGTGAGGCAAAGGCCTACGAGGGCAACCGGCCCCGCGACGCCGATATCAAGCACCGGGACGGCAGTGGTGAAGCGTGCCAGAGCCGTCGCGCTTACGAACGCTGTTGCGACCAGCACGGTCATGGCCAGGACAAGCGCGGTGGTCACGTGGATGAGCGCCTGCAGCAACGCCGATCCGAGGACAGTGGCGTCGCTGGCGCCACCTGCCCGCAGGAGTGCTTGCTCGTGACCCTGGGTCCGGTTGCTCATGAAGACGACGACTGCGGCGCCGACCGCGGCCAGAGCGATCGGCCCACCGCTGATCAGCAGGACCTGAGGAACACTCAGACGGGCGAGCGACTCTCCTCCGGCGTGGAACGAGGCGTTCGTGGTGGCCGCCATGGTGAACAGCCCGCCCACCAGCGCGGTTCCGGCGAACAGCGGTGTGATCGACGCGGTGCTGCGGGACAGGTGGTAACGGGCCTGATGACGGGCGAGGTACCACGACGAAGACATCGAGGCGGGTAGCAGAGCAGTCCAGGCGCGCAAGGTGAGCGGATAGATCGCGGGACCGGCGGCGAGGAGGGGAATCGTCAGATAGACGGGAATGAGCACCGATTGCGACATGTACGACGCACGATCCTGTGCGCCCAGCACTGAAGCCAGACCGAGCGCCGCGCCAAAGGTGACCAGCAGGAGCAGCACCCAGCGCCACCACCGCATGCGCTTGGCGCGCGTCTCGGGCTCACGCAACGCCGCCAGCGGCGACCCGTGACCGGCGCCCCGCGCTGCACGCAAGCCGCCGGCGATCGCGACCGCGGTGGTCAGCGGAATCGTGATCGCGAAGGTGAGCGGCCCGGTGAGGATGTCCATCTCGGCGAAGAGCGAGCCGGACTCGAATCCCGCTCGCACCAGCGGACCGGCAACGACCGGGGTCAGCGCGAAGCCCAGGATGCCGCCGGCGAACCCAGAGGCGGCGAGTTGAGCGAACACCACGCCGGACGCCTGCGCCGGTGCCACGCCCGCAAGCTGCCAGCGTGCGTACGTCGCACGTCCGAGATCCACCGAGAGACGCGCAACCGCACCGACCACGGCGATCCCGCTCGGAACCGCGAAGAGCAGTATGGTGACGGCGAGAGTGCTGTATGCCTCTTGAACATCGCCCCCCTCGCGCAGCCCCGTCTCGAACGCGCTCAGGCCGACACCGCTCGACAGCGCCAGGACGGCACCGAGCAGCACTACTCCGATCCACGCGGCCCACCCGGTCCGCAGCTCCGCAAGCACCAGCCCCCTCATGCCGCACCCCGATCGGGAACGCTGCCGGCGGTTTCCTGCGTCGCGGCCAGTATCTGCGCGGCCGAGGCGCGGCGCAGCACCTCGACCACCGCGCCATCTCGGAGGACCACCGTCCGATCAGCTCTCGCTGCGGCGTCGAGGTCGTGCGTGACCAGCACAACGCTGCGGTCGCCGTGGGCATACTGTCGCAGCAGGTCGAGCACCCGTTCGCCAGCCGCGGTGTCGAGCGCGCCGGTGGGCTCGTCGGCGAAGACCAGGGGCGGCTCCGCGGCGAGAACCCGTGCGATCGCGACGCGCTGCTGCTGGCCTCCAGAGAGTGCGCCGGGACGCTTCCGCTCGTGGCCGGTCATGCCGACCGCGGCCAACGCCGAAGCGGTGTCGGGGCGACGCCTGCGGGCGAGCCGCGACGGGAGCGCGACGTTCTCCTGCACGTTCAGAGAGGGGATGAGGTTGTAGCTCTGGAAGACGAAACCGATGCTGTCTCGGCGAAGTCGCGCCAGGCGGGCATGCGAGGCGTGGTCGATTCGCTCTCGGCCGATCGTGATCGCTCCGGCATCGGCGCGCTCGAGTCCGGCGAGGCAGTAGAGCAATGTCGACTTTCCGGAACCGCTGGGACCCACGATGCTCACCATCTCACCGGGGGCGACGTCGATGTCGATGCCGCGGAGCACGTCCACGCGCGCACCGCCTTCAAGCGCGAAGCTCTTTGCAACGGCGCGGGCGGAGAGGGCAGCGCCGGGAAGAAGATCTGTCATGGCCCGATTCCAGCCGCTTCGAGCAGGATCCGCAGCGGAGTGCGCGAGACAAGGACGGTAGCGTCAGCGCTACTTCTCGCGGGCGTCGCCCCGCCGGGAGGCTCGCGTGCGTAGTGTGAGCGGATGCGAGCGTCGACGGTCTGGCAGGCGCTCATGTTGCCACCGTGGCGACTGTGGGCGTCGCGGTGGCCATGGGCCGCGCTGGTCTACGTGCTGACGAGCGCGCTGTTGTCGCTCGCTCTGGTCCCTGTCCTCCTGCTCACTCTGATTGCGCTCCCGTTGTGGGCGATCCTGGTGGGTGCGCTGGACCGGACCCGGCTCCGGCTCCTCGGCGTGGCGAAGCTCAGCAGCGGCCATGTGCGTGTTCCGCACGGCGAGCGGCGCCACTGGTTGGGCATCCGCCTCACCGAGCGCGCCACGTGGCGCGAGACATCGTCGATGATCGGCGGCCTCGCCTTCGGCGCGGCAGCGCTGGTCGCCGTCTTCACCCAGGCGATCACGGCGATCGTGCTCGTGGTCCTGCCCTTCCAGGCCCGCGTGCGCGAGATCGATGTGAGCGTCTTCGCCGACATTCGAATGAGGCTCGGCCCGGACGACTGGTGGTTGCCACTCCTGCTGTTGCCGGTCTTCCTCGCCCTTGCCGCCTACGTGAACGCGGGACTCGCCGCAGCGCAGGGCGCGTTCGCCCGTTGGCTCCTCGCTCCCCGTACCCGCGAGATCGATGCGCGCGTCGCCCAGCTCACCCGCTCCCGCGCGGCGATCGTGGCGGCACACGCGAGCGAACGTCGCCGTATCGAAAGAGACCTGCACGACGGCGTGCAGCAGGAACTCGTCGGCATCGCCGCGCGACTCGGGATCCTCGAGATCGAGCTGGCCGCAGGCGACGTGGATGCGGCGCGCGGGGCGCTGACTCGGGCGCAGGATCAGACCGACCGCGCGCTGGGGGCGCTCCGCGAGACCGTGCGCGGCATCCACCCCGCGGTCCTCACCGACCACGGTCTCGCCGCCGCGCTGGACGAGCTCCCGGGCCGCGCTGCCCTGCCCGTTCGCATCGAAGGCGTGAGAATCCCCAGGCTCCGGCCAGACGCCGAAGCCGCGGCGTACTTCTTCGTCGCCGAGGCTGTGACCAACGCCGCCAAGCACACCACCGCGGATCGCGTGATCGTCCGCGGGGACGCCGTCGACGACGGCTGGATCGTCTCGGTGGCGGACAACGGACACGGCGGCGCAGACCCGGAGCGGGGCACGGGCCTGCGAGGGATCATCGAGCGTGCCGAAGCGCTGGATGCCGCGGTGCACGTGCGGAGTCCCGCCGGCGGTCCCACCGAGATCTCGCTGCACCTGCCTGGCAGGCTGCGACAGCAAGGAGAGGGGGCGAGCGATGCGGATACTGCTCGCCGATGATGCGACGCTCCTCCGAGAGGCACTCGTCGCGCTGCTCGAGAGGCTCGGACACGATGTCGTGGCCGTGGCCTCCTCGGCGACGGAACTCCTGGACGCCCATGCCGCGCTCGTTCCCGCGCCCGATCTCGTTGTGACCGACGTGCGCATGCCTCCGAACGGAACGGATGACGGGTTGCGCGCTGCCCTCGCGATCCGCACAGGAACCCCGCAGCAGCCCGTCCTCGTGCTCTCGCAGTACCTGGCCGACCGTTACGCTCGCGACCTGCTCACCCTGCCCGAGGGTGGCGTGGGGTATCTCCTCAAGGACCGGGTCAACCGCGTGTCCGACTTCGACCGCGCGCTCCGCTCGGTCGCGGCCGGCGGCACGGTCATCGATCCCGAGGTCGCACGGCATCTCATGCGGGCACGGGAACCCGGTCCTCTGGCGTCTCTCTCAGCGCGCGAGCGAGAGGTTCTCGGTCTGATGGCCGAGGGTGCATCGAACCGCGAGGTCGCATCTCGGCTGTTCCTGAGCGAGGCTGCGGTGCGAAAGCATGTCGGCAACATCTTCGGCGGTCTGGGGCTCCAGCCCGCAGACGAGAACCGCCGGGTGCGTGCGATCCTCGTCTTCCTCCAGGACGAGGCCCGTCGAGTCGATGAAACGCACCTCGAGTAGGACGTGACCCCCACGGGCCCGGGCTCAGGCGCTTTCCGGATCGGGTCCGAGGACGGCTCGACCGCCGTCCACGGGGATCACCGCGCCCGTGATGAATCCTGACTCGGGAGACAGCAGGAAGGCGACCGCTCGCGCGACATCCTGCGGTTCTCCGACGTGCCCCAGCGGGTGCAGCGCGGCCATCCGGTCGTCGGTTCCAGGGTGCTCGCGCCGGTACTCCTCGTAGCGGTCAGTCGTGATCGAGCCGAGAGCGACAGCATTCACTCGGATGCCCCGCGGCCCGTGATCGACGGCGGCCGCGCGGGTGAGCCCTTCGACGGCGGCCTTCGCTGTGGCGTACGGCAGCGCTCCGCGGACCGGACGCTGCGCCTGGTGCGACGAGACGTTGACGATCGACCCGGCCCGAGAGTGGGCCAGAAAGTGCTGCACCGCGGTGTGGCATCCCACCACCGCGAGGTTGAGATTCACGCCGATGAGTGCGCTGACCTCCTCTGCGGTCGCGGTGGCGAGACTCGCATCGCGGAACACGGCAGCGTTGTTCACCCATCCGGTGAGAGGCGCGTAGCTCTCCGCGAGTTCCGCTGCCGCCCGCGCGGCTCCCGGGTCGCCGGCGTCGCCTCCTACGTGGTGCACGCGGGAGTCCGCGTCCTGTGGCGGCGGCGACGGGTCCAGATTGACGACCGTGTTCCCGATCGAGACCAGGTGCTCTGCGATCGCCTGTCCCACGCCACCGCTGGCTCCGGTGACGACGAAGGAGAAGGACGTGCTCATGCGGCCGGTCTCACTGCGCGCGGTAGGCATCTCCCTATTCTTCTCCGCGCCGGCGGTAAGCGATCAATACCGCGCGGCCGCCGCAGAGGCCTTCCGGAGCGGCTGCGTGGAGAGGGTGCGCTCGGCCAGCGCCGGAAGAGCGGAACGGGCGATCTCGCGCGCCTCCGGGCGCGCGGTGTGTGGACGGCGCGTGTCGTCGATGAGCGCGACGACCCCGCCGTGCACCCGGAACTGCTCCAGTTCCCGCGAAACCAGATCCCCGGCGATCTCCTCGCCGACGGCGACGAGGAAGATCGCGCGTGGCCGCTGCCCGCGCAGCCTGCGGATGATCGCCGCGGCCCGTTCATCGCCGGGAGGCCACACGGTCACCGAAGCGGCGTACCCCAGGTCCTCGGCCACGGAATGCGCTTCGGCGGCCGCGCGCATCACATACTCATCCGTCAAGGACGGCACCACGATGGCGACCGTGGTCGACGATCGTCGTGCCGTGGCCTGGGCCCGCAGATCTACGGAGTAGCCCAAGCGCGCGGCCGCCTCTCGCACGAGTTCGGCGTGCTGTGGACGCACCCGTCGGGTGGATCCGTTCAGCACGCGGGAAGCCGTCGCCTCCGATACGCCCGCAGCGCGCGCCACGTCCGAGAGTCTGACCTCGGTCATGTGTCGCTCCCGTCATCCGTGCATCAGCGAGTGGTGTCGGCGCGGGAGAGCACCGCGCGCGTCGCGAACAGCAGCAGTCCGGGAACGAGGACCACCAGCGGCGCGAACATCCAGACGATCATGGCGCTGAGGGCGAGAGCCAAGAGGAGGAGCATCGAACCGCGGAGGTCACGCGTCGCATCGGCGGCGGCCTCACGGACGAGCCCGCCCCAACGCGCTGTGGGGGTCCACTGCGCGCTGGCACGCAGCAGCACGATCGCTCCGACGGCGGCGATGCCCGCCGAGACCCAGCGCAGCGGCTCGCCGCCGGGGACGACGCTGATCAGCGGGTTCGTGAGCGTGATGGCGGCCGCGGCGAAGGCCGCCGCCGAGCCGAGCGCCCACAGCCACCCGCCGCGCAGTGCGGACCAGAAATCACGAAGCAGCGTCCGGTAGGCGTGGGACTCACCGCTGATATAGCGGCGCAGATGCTGCGATCCCGCTGCGAGCGCCGGCAGTGCCGTGACGGCGGGCGCGGCTAGCAGCCCGACGGCGAGGCTCACGATGACCACCTCGGAGAACAAGCCCAGCCGCTCGCTCGACAGGGCACGGGTGACTCCGCGGGCACCCCCGGCGCGCTGCTTCGCCGGCACCGACCTCACGACCGACCTCACCACTGACACGTCGCGATCACCCCTTCAGCCCCTGTGTCGCCACGCCGTCCACGAGGTAGCGCTGGAAGATCAGGAAGAAGAGGAACACGGGAATGAGTGCCAGCACGGCCATGGCCATCTGCGCACCGTAGTCGGCAGCCGAGCTTTGGTCGACGAACAGGCGAAGCGCGATCGGAAGCGTGTAGAGGTCCGGATCCTTCAAATAGAGCAGAGGGCCGAAGAAGTCATTCCACGTCCAGATGAAGGTGAAGATCGCACACGTCACCAGCGCGGGTTTGAGCAGCGGAAGCATGATCGACCAGAAGGTGCGGTAGTGGCCGGCGCCGTCGATGCGGGCTGCCTCGTCCAGTTCACGAGGCAGTCCCCGCAGGAACTGCACCATCAGGAAGACGAAGAAGGCCTCAGTGGCCAGGAACTTTCCCAGCAGCAGCGGCGTGAAGGTGTTCACCAGCCCGAAGGCGTTGAACATGATGTACTGCGGGATGATCACGACGTGGAACGGCAGCAGCAACGTGCCGATCATGATGCCGAAGTACACGGTGCGCCCCGGGAAGTTGATGCGAGCGAACGCGTACGCGGCGAGCGCGGACGACAGGACGACGCCGACCACGGATAGGACCGCCAGGATCGTCGAGTTCTGAAAGAAGGTCCAGAACGACACTCCACCGATTCCGCCCAGCGCCTTGTCGTAATTGTCGAGCGTCACCTCCCGGGGGAGCAGGTCGGCGTTTCCGACGATCTGCGCCGACGGCTTGAAGGTGGACAGCAGCATCCACGCCACCGGATAGAGGATGACGACCAGAAGCGCGAGGACGACGACGTGGAAGACCACTTCTTTGCGGGTCCAGCGACGTCGCGGCGGCTTGGCCGCCTTCGCCGTCACGACGAGTTGCGTAGCGCTCATCGGCCCTCATCTCCTGCGTAGTGCACCCAGAACTTCGAACTGCGGAAGAAGATCACCGTGATCACGGCGATCACCAGCACCAGGACCCATGCCATGGCAGAGGCGTATCCCATCTGAAAGTCGCGGAAGCCGCGGAAGTAGAGGTACAGCGTGTAGAACAGCGTCGATCGAGCCGGACCGCCGGTGCCGCCGGAGATGATGAACGCCGAGGCGAAGACCTGGAACGCGTTGATGGTCTCGAGCAGCAGATTGAAGAAGATGACCGGCGAGAGCATCGGGATCGTGATCGCGCGGAACTTGCGTATCGGGCCGGCGCCGTCGACGGATGCTGCCTCGTACAACTCGTTCGGAACCTGTTTCAGCCCGGCGAGGAAGATCACCATCGGGGCCCCGAACTGCCAGATGGCGAGGAGGATGAGCAGCGGCATCGTCTTGTCGGGATCTCCCACCCAGCCGCCGGCGGGAAGGCCGAAGAACTGCTGGATGCTGTCGACCGGGCCGTTGTCGATGAACATCGCCTTCCACACCACCGCGATCGACACGGAGGCCCCGACGAGCGACGGCAGATAGAACGCGCTGCGGTAGAAGCCGCTTCCGCGGAAGGTGGCGTTGAGGATGAGCGCGACGCCGAGCGCGGCGGCGAGCTTGAGAGGCGTGCCCACCAGGACGTAGATCGCCGTCACCTTCCACGCCTGCAGATAGTCGGGGTCGCTCCACAGCCGCACGAAGTTGTCGAAACCGACCCACTCGGGCGGGGTGAAGAGGTTGTAGTCGGTGAACGCCAGGTAGAGCGACGCGGCCATCGGGCCCGCCGTCAGCAGCACGAAGCCGATCAGCCACGGGGCGAGGAAGACGTACCCGGCGCGGATGTCCGCCCAGTGCCGCCGCCGGGGCCGCATCGGTGGCGGCGGCGTGGGTGTGTCACGAGGCGCCGGGCGAGCGAGTGTGTCGGCGGTCATGTCGGTTTCCTCTCGGGCGTTGCGTGGACGGCGCTCCGGCGAGGAGCGCCGTCCACACGCGTTCGTTCGTCCTACCGGAGCGCGTTCTCCGCTTCGGCGAACCAGCGCGCCGCGGCTTCCTCGGGCGTCGCCGCACCGTAGCTGACGTCCTCGCTGATCGTGACGAACGTCTGCTCGAGCGTTCCGAGTCCGTTCACAGCGGGAGGCGCGGTGCCGTCGAGCTTGTCGGCGATCTCCTCCTGGTAGGCGAGGATCTGCGAGTCGAGCTCGTTCGCCTCGATACCCTCCGCCGCCGTTGTGGAGGCGGGAACACCGCGCGACATGCCGAAGATCGCTCCGACCTCGGGGTCGTTCACCAGGAAGTCGATGAACTCCGCGGCCCAGTCCGGGTGCTCGCTGTTCGTCGCGATCGAGAGCATCAGCCCGGGCTTGAGGAACATCCCGGTGTTGTCCGCGTCGTCGAACGGCGGCATGGTGAGCGACAGCTCGGGAGCGGCGGGACCTTCGGTGAATCGCGGCAGGAAGTTGGCCCAACTGATGTCGCTCGCGATCTCGGCCGCCCCGAGAGCATCGACGCCTTCGAACTGCGCCTGGCGCTCCCGCGGCATGACGGCTCCGGTCTCGCGCAGGGTGACGCTGCGCGACCACCACTCCGCCAGGTCGTCCTCGGTGAAGCCGAGCTCGCCGTCCTCGATGAAGGTCAGACCCTGCTGACCCAGCCAGATCTGGAAGAGCCAGAAGTACTGCGTGTAGTCGAGCGAGCCGTACACGGCGGGCGAGAGGGCGGCCCCGCTCTGGGAGATCTGCGCGAGAAGCTCGTCGTACTCGTCCCACGTGATCTCACCCTCGGGGACCTCGACGCCCAGCTGCTCGAGCAGCGGGCCGTTGTAGAGATTGGCCAGCGTACTGCTGCTCGAGGCGATGCCGTAGATCTGATCGTCCACGGCGCCGGCCTGCACGAGCGAGGGGTCGATGCCGTCGGTCTGGATCGTCTCGCCGAGGTAGTCGTCGAGGGCGAGAACGTGACCGAAGCCGCCGTACTCGGCGAGGTAGGCCAGGTCCATCTGGAAGACGTCGGGGAGGGTGCGACTGGCGGCCTCGGTGTTGCGCGCCGTCCAGTAGTCGCCGAATCCCGCGAAGCTGGTCTGGATGGTGACGTTCGGGTTGGCTTCCTCGAAGATGTCGATCGCCGCTTCGTAGCGTTCGGCACGGCTCGCGTCACCCCACCACGAGAAGTTGAGCGTGACCTCTTCCTCGGCGTCCGGAGGAGCGGCCTCGTCGGGTGTGCTGCCCGCGCAGCCGGTCAAGACGGCGAGACTGCCGACCGCGAGGATCGCTCCCCCGGCCAGGGCGTGTCGCCGGCGCCGGAACGGAGCGGCGCGGGTGAATGATCGGGATGTCATCGGAGCCTCCTTGCTCATGCCTTTTGCGGCTATGCCGGCATCGCCGGTGCAGTGCGGAGCAAATCTAGGCGCACGCGTCTGCGCGTCGTGACTAAGCGGACAAAAGCGATCAGGCGCGCGCGCCGCAGGAGGCGCGGACGGTCAGATGCGGGAGCATCGTGATGTGACGCGCCGCGGCGCTCGTGAGGTCCGGGGTCGCGATCCTCTCGGTCAGGATCCGCATCGCCTCGCGGCCGAGGTCACGGCCCGGAGCCGTCACGCTGGTCAGCGGCACCATCGCCATCCTCGCGGTGTCGTCGTCGACGGCGATCACCGCCAGATCATCGGGAACGCGGATGCCGCGATCGGACGCGAGCTCTATCAGGCGGGCCGCGTGGACGTCGGTGTGCACCAGCGCCGCCGTGGTTCCCGAGTCGAGGCACGCGTCGAGGAACCGCGTCAGTGCGTCATCGAGGGGATCACCGTCACCCTCGCCGCCCTTCGGCAGCGAGATGGTCGGGGCATTCGCCAGCGCCAGCCGTGCGACGGCGGCGCCATGTCCCACCCTGACCAGAGGCGCCGTGGGCGTGCGATCGAACGCCGCGAGGCCGACGGCGCGGTGACCGAGGTTCGCGAGGTGCTCGACGGCGAAGTCGGCACCCCTCTCGTGGTCGGTGCGTGCGCTGTCGAACCTGGCAAGGGCGGTCGACTCCAGGCGACGCTCCAGAAAGACGACGGGAACGGGGATGCTGCTCAGCCACGCGGCCAGCTCCTCCTCGGTGCGGTCGCGCATGGTCGGAGCGAAGATCACTCCGGCGACGCCGACTTCCACCAGGCGCTCCACCTGCCGCTGCTCGAGCTCCTCGCGGTACTGCGAGGTGGCGAGGATGACTCTCGTTCGCGCGCTGTGTGACGCCGCCTCCATCCCCTTCACGATCTGCGGGTAGTGGCTGACCGACCCCGGCACCACCACGCCCACGTTGGTCTTCGCCGGCTGAGGGATCGCCGGCGCACCGACGCCGATGGCGCCGCCGTGCACCCGCGCGAGCTTTCCGGCGCGCTCGAGCTCGACGATGTCACGCCGCACGGTGACCTGCGAGACGCCCAGCTGCTCGGCGGCCTCGGCCGCGCTCACGCTTCCGCGCAGCTCGAGCTCGCGCAGAATGTGCTCGTGACGCTTCCTCGGCAGCGGATGCTGTCCAGCCATGGCGAAGTCCGTTCGTCGCTGATCCGCGCCCCGGATGATCGGAATTGTCCGATAGTGCAGATGGGTTCAGGAGTGTAACGCAAGATCGGGTGGTGACAGAGACGCGCGTACCTGCAGTGACGGCACGACAGCGATGGCAGGGCGCGGCGGATGCCATGCTCGGGGCGGTCAGCCGTTTCGCATCACCCAGCGGCGCGCTGATCTCGATTCCGGGCCCCGTGAGCGCCTCCGGTTCCTGGAGCGACGGTCTCGAAGGGTTCGCGCGCACCGCACTTCTGGCTGCCTTTCGCGTGCGCGGCGCCAACGGTGCCGACCCCGAGGGGCTTCTCGAGCGCTACGCGCGCGGACTGGCGGCCGGCACCGATCCGGAACACCGGGAACGCTGGCCCACGATCGCTGAACGCCGTCAAGCGGTGGTGGAGGCGGCATCCGTCGCCATCGTCCTCTCCGAGACCCGGCCGTGGCTGTGGGACCACCTGGACCCGTCGGAGCAGCAGCGGACGGTGGAGTGGCTTGCCGGTGTGGTCGGCACGAGTGGCTACACCAACAACTGGACCTGGTTCCAGGTCATCATCGAGACCTTCCTCGCGACCGTCGGAGGCCCATGGCGGCAGGACGACCTCGACCGCTGCGCCGAGATCCAGGAGAGCCTGTACATCGGCGACGGCTGGTACTCGGACGGCGCGGGGCCCGACGGATCGCGCCGCAGCTTCGACTACTACGCCGGCTGGGCCTGGCACATCTACCCCTTGTTCCAGGCGCGCATGCGCGACGCAGCGCTTGACCAGAGGCACGGCGAGCGGCTGCGCGCATTCCTCTCGCAAGCGATCGACCTGATCGGATCGAGCGGTGCACCGCTGTTTCAGGGACGCTCGCTCACGTACCGATTCGCCATGCTTGCGCCACTATGGGCCGGGGTTCTGGCCGGGCACTCGCCCTTGCCGGCCGGACGCACCCGGGAGATCGCCGACACCGTGCTCGATCATTTCCTCGACCGCGGCGCGATCGATGAACGCGGCCTGCTCTCGATCGGATGGCACGGCGAGTTCCTGCCGATTCGTCAGCCGTACACCGGGTCGTCCTCGCCGTACTGGGCGTCCAAGGGGATGATGGGGCTCCTCCTCCCCGCCGATCACGCGGAGTGGACGGTTGAGCCGGCGCGTCCGTCACGCGACGAGGTTCGCGCTCGCTCCTTCGCCGCTCCCGGATGGCTCGTCGTCGACTCCGAGTCCGACGGTGTCGTGCGCGTCCTCAACCACGGTTCGGATGGATTCCGAGGACTCTCCGTCGGCAGCGCGCGGGCCGATAACCCCTTCTACCAGCGTCTCGGATACTCCAACGTCGCCTCGCCCGACCTCTCGCTGGAGGGTGTCGCAAGTCCGTTGGAGAGCCACGTCGCCCTCCTCGACCAGGACGGTGTTCCGTCGCATCGCGATCGGATCGAGCGCGTCTCGATCACGGACCGCATCGCGGTGTCGCATTCTCTCGTGCACTGGCTCGACACTCCTGGTCGTCGGGCCCCAGGAGGCAGAAGCATCGTCCCCGATCAGGCGGGATGGGCGTCGGTGAGGCGGGGTCCTCGCGTGTGGGTGGCGTCGGTCACGCACGGCATCCACGAACTGCGTCTGGCGTGGTGGGATGAGCGACCCGTCGAACCCCACCCCACCGCGCTCGCCGACGCCGACGGGCACTGGCGGCAGGACGAAGGGCCCTGGACGTTCCGATTCGGGGGCTGGGCGCTGCCCGTCGGACCCGAGGACACGAACGCAGGCTCGCGCCAGCCGACGAAGGCGCTGGCCCGGCGCGCGGACGGGTTGACGTCGGTCGTCGCGGGCGTGGAAGGTTTGCCGGAGCACGGAGTGACCCGTCGCGCCGGGGGCGACCCGTTCGCTCCGGCTTCGGTCACACCGTGGGCCGCGGGGCGCGCGCCGATCGGACCGGGTGAGGTCGCCGCTGCAGTCATCACGCTCGGGTCCGCCGAGACGGCCGAGCTTGCGGCTGCGCCGACCGTGCAGATCTCGACGGAACGGATCGAGATCCGCTGGCACGACGGCTCGGTCGACGTGGTCGGGCGCGAAGCGGAGGTCGCGGAGTGACGTTGTCTGCGCGCCCGCGGGCCATGTTCGCCATGCAGTCGGCAAGTCTCGTGGACGAGCTGTTCAGTACCCGCGCGAGGCGGGAGCTCGACGGCATCGTCGACGTCGACGACGTCGTCCTCACCCCCGACAGGGCGATCGAATCGTCGCCCGACGACATCGAGATCCTCATCACCGGGTGGGGTGCTCCCATCCTCGATGAGACCGCCCTCGCGCACTGGACGCGCCTTCGCGCCGTCGTGCACTCGGCAGGATCCGTGAAGCGGCTGGTCACGCCCGCGGTGTGGGAGCGCGGCATCCGTGTCTCCTCCGCCGCCGAGGTGAACGCAGTGCCCGTCGCCGAGTACACCCTCGCCGCGATTCTGCTCAGTGCCCGGGACGTCTTCCGCTCGGCACGCGACTACAGCCTGACCCAGGACCTGGGTGCGGCACGCCCACGCGGCGACGTGGGCGCGTTCGGCATCACCGTCGGCCTGATCGGAGCCTCGCGGATCGGGCGTCGCGTGCTCGAACTTCTGCGTCCGTTCGACATCGAATGCCTTCTGGTCGATCCCTCGCTGACGACGGAAGAAGCGCGGATGCTCGGGGCGGAACTGACGTCGTTGCCGAGCCTGCTGTCGCGGTCTCAGGTCGTGTCGGTCCACGCCCCCGCCCTTGCCGAGACCTATCGGATGATCGGCCGGGACGAACTGGCACTCATGGCCGACGGCGCGACGCTCATCAACACCGCGCGCGGCTCCCTCGTCGACACAGAGGCGCTCGTGGCCGAAGTCGCGGCCGACCGGCTACGAGCCGTCCTGGATGTCACCGACCCTGAACCCCTTCCGCCCGAGCACGCACTGTTCTCGCTGTCGGGTGCGACGCTCACCCCCCACATCGCCGGGTCCATCGGCAACGAGCTGCGCCGCCTCGGGCATCACGTCGTCTCGGAAGTCGAGCGCTTCGTCACAGGCGGGCAGCTGGTCGGCGAGGTCACCTACCCCGACCTGGCGCGCATCGCGTGACCGTGCGCTCAGGTCGAGCAGGGCCGAGATCGGCCGCCGCGTTCGAGTGTGACGCCGCCGGCTAGCAGCGCAGGACTGCCCCGATAGGCTGGCTGCGTGCTGCTCAGTGATCGTGACATCCGGCTCGAGATCGACGCGGGGCGCATCGGGCTCGAACCGTGGGATCCGGCGATGGTGCAGCCTTCGAGCGTCGATGTGCGGCTGGACCGCTACTTCCGTCTGTTCGACAACCACAAGTACCCGTTCATCGACCCCGCGGAGGACCAGCCCGAGCTGACGCGCCTCATCGAGGTCGATCCGGGCGAGCCGTTCATCCTCCACCCCGGCGAGTTCGCGCTCGGCTCGACCTTCGAGCTCATCTCGCTGCCCGACGACGTCGCGGCCCGCCTCGAGGGCAAGTCATCCCTCGGTCGGCTGGGGCTGCTCACGCACTCGACCGCCGGCTTCATCGACCCGGGCTTCTCGGGGCACGTGACCCTCGAGCTCTCCAACGTCGCGACCCTGCCGATCAAGCTGTGGCCCGGCATGAAGATCGGCCAGGTCTGCTACTTCCGGCTGTCGTCGCCCACCCAGAACCCCTACGGCTCCGGTCCCTACGGCAACCGGTATCAGGGGCAGCGGGGGCCCACGGCATCCCGTTCGTTCCAGAACTTCCACCGCACCGACGTGAGCGCATCGGATGCCGGGAGCCGCGGCGCCTGAGAATCAGGGTGCGTCATCCGGCTCGTGACCCATCGCCGTCGTCCGGGTTCGGTTCCGGTGCAGCCGCGAACACGCTGACCCGGTCGCCTTCGAGAACGAACTGCAGCAGAGTGCCGTCGGCGAACCGGTCGCGAAGCTCCTGCGGCGACTGGGGCCCGACGATCGCGATCGCTGTCGCGGGGAAGGGTCCGGTCCCGCACGCGCCTCCCGCGTAGAACAGACCGTCGCCGCGGCCGGAGAACACCGACAGGCACTCCATCAGGTCGGCCTCCGGCCCCATCTGCTGCGGCTGCGAGATCACGGCCAGCCCGTAGAACGGATCGAATCCTCGCGCGCCATCGGTGCGGGGCCCCCAGACGTCCGAAGGCCACTCCATGTCGGTGTCCTCGCGCAGGACGGCCACGGCACCCCTGGTCAGCTCCTGCACCGCCAGCGTCAGGCCGACGCCGAGCAGCAGGGCGGCGGCGAGGGAGCCCGCCAGGACGACGCGCATCCGTCGTCTCCACCATGGGCGCACAGGAGCGGGGTCCTCCGCCGACGGAGGGGCGGCATCCGCTGCCACGACCGCAGGCGCAGTTGCGCCGGGGTGAGCGGAGTCCGGCGCAGGGGCGAGCGTCGCCGTCCGCGCGGGTGCCGGCATGGGCGTGGCAAGCCCGGGTGCAGCTGGCGCCCCCTCGTCGGCTGCCGACGCTCGGAGCGTGATGGGGTCGGGCCCGCCCGGAGCGAGTGCGGCGGCTCGGGTCGCGGCATCCGGCCCCCTTGCAGCCTCCGCGCCCTCGTCTGACCCCGCGTCCGATCGCACCCGTGCCTCGAGTTCGCGCAGGCGGGCGAGTGCCGCCGGGTCGTCGTGGATGTCGGCGTGGCGGCCGTACGCGCGCTCGCGAAGCGCTCGCAGCTCGTCGTCGGGCTCGTGGGTCATCGATGCCATCATCCCCCACGGCCTACCCGATGGGCCGCGGTGGCTCAGAGCCAGTGACGCCGCTTGAACACCACGTACAGGGTGACCGACGTCGCA
Source organism: Microbacterium sp. HD4P20 (assembly GCF_019449275.2). Lineage (GTDB taxonomy): Bacteria > Actinomycetota > Actinomycetes > Actinomycetales > Microbacteriaceae > Microbacterium. The sequence goes on along the minus strand of NZ_JAHZQZ020000022.1, from coordinate 29,923 downwards.
GCCATGAGCGCGAGCGCGAAGGGGTAGCCCCAGGTCCAGTGCAACTCGGGCATGTACGTGAAGTTCATGCCGTAGACCGTGCCGACCAGGGTCGGCCCGAAGAGGATCGCGGCCCAGCCCGAGATCTTCTTCACCTGTTCGTTCTGGGTCAGCGCGGTCTCGGTCTGTCGCTGGGTCACGAGCGTCGCGTTGACCGTGAGTGCGTTGTCGAGGATCACCCGGAAGGAGGACAGGCGCTCGTTGATGCGCAACGCGTGGTCGAGTACGTCGCGAAGCGAGCGCTGGAGCTCGATGTCGACGCCGTACTTGTCGGCGCCATGCAGCAGCGACTCGAGCATGCCGGTGAGCGGCTCGGTGGCGCGCTGGAACGAGATCACCTCGGACGAGAGTTCGTAGATCCGGCGCGACAGCCCGCTGTCGGCCTTTCCGAACAGCGCATCCTCGATCTCGTCGAGGTCGTTGCGCACTCCCTCGGTGACCGGGTGGTACTCGTCGACGACCTCGTCCAGGATCGCGTACAGCACCGCCTCCGGCCCGCGCGCGAGCAGCTCGGGCTGGCCTTCGAGCCGCCGGCGTACGCGGGCGAGGTCGGGCGACTCGGCGTGGCGGATCGTGACGACGAAGTCGGGACCGACGAAGACGTGCAGCTCGCCGAACTCCACCGTCTCGGTCTCGTCGATGTAGCGTGCCGGTCGCAGCACGGCGAACAGGATGTCACCGTAGCGCTCGAGCTTGGCCCGCTGATGCCCGCTGAGCGCGTCCTCGACCGAGAGGCGGTGCAGCGAGAACTCGGCCGCGACCTGAGCGACCTCCTCCGGCGTCGGGCGGAACAGTCCGATCCACGCCATGCCGCCCTCCGCGCGCATGTACTCGAAGGTCTGCTCGAGACTGCCCGGGTTGGTGATCCGCTTGCCGTCCACGTAGACGGCGTTGTCGATGATCGGCATCAGGCCAGTCTGACGGACGCCGCGGGCTGAACCGCACGCCGCGCGCGAGCGGTGTACCGGGTGAGCGGGCTCGTCCGGCTCGCCGGCGGGTTGCCGCCGGAGCGGCTCAGTGCGCGGTGCGCACGCCGACGAGGTCGTGCACCAGCACGGCCGCCGCACGCGCACCCTGCCCCGCGGCGACGATGAGCTGCTGCGGGCCCGGGGAGGCGGCATCCCCCGCGGCGTACAGTCCCGCGACCGACGTGCGTCCCGAGCGGTCGGTCACGAGGTTGCCGAACCGGTCGCGGTCGACGTCGAGTCCGCTGAGGAAGTCGAGCGCCGGATGCCACTGCGGCCGCACGAACCCGCCGTCGATCTCGACGCGGTCCCCGCCTGCCAGACGCACGGCCGTCACGGCGCCGCGGTCGCCCTCGAGGTCTTCGATCGGGCGGCGTTCGACGATGATCCCGGATGCCGCGAGCTCTGCCTCTTCGACGGTATCGACCGCGTCGGACCCGTTCGTGAAGACCGTCAGCCGATCGGTCCAGCGCGCGATGAGTCGTGCGCGGGCCGTGAGGTCGCGGGTCTCGCCGATGAGCGCGAGCGCCTTGTCCTGCAGTTCCCACGCGTCGCACGCGGCACAGCTGAAGATCGACATCCCGTAGAACGCGCGCAGGCTGGGAATCGACGGGAGCGTCTCGCGCAGTCCGGTGGCGACGACGACCGCGCGTGCCGCGATGGCGGGCGGGGTGCCCGATCCCCGGCCGTGCAGTGCCGCGATGAAGCGGCTCGCGTCGCCGGAATCCTGCTCGAGCAGCGCCGTGACCGACGTGCGATCGAAGATGCGGACGGTCGGGTACGCCGACAGCTCGGCGCGGGCGAGCTTGCGCAGCTCGAGCGGCGAGATGCCGTCGCGCGTGAGGAAGCCATGGGAACGCAGGGTCGCGGCGTTTCGCGGGCGTCCGGCGTCGACCACCAAGACGGACGCGCGCGCCCGGGCGAGGTTGAGCGCCGCCGAGAGGCCGGCCGGACCGCCGCCGACGACGACCACGTCGACCTCGGTGCCACCGGTGGCCGCGCGATCAGTCATGGCCCTCTCCCTGCGGCGGCAGTGCGGCGATGATCGGGTGGTCCTTGTGGATGACGCCCACCTTGGCGGCGCCGCCGGGCGAGCCCACATCGTCGAAGAACTCGACGTTGGCCTTGTAGTAGTCCTGCCACTCGTCGGGCAGGTCATCCTCGTAGTAGATCGCCTCCACCGGGCACACCGGTTCGCACGCACCGCAGTCCACGCACTCGTCAGGGTGGATGTACAACGACCGGTCACCCTCGTAGATGCAGTCCACCGGGCACTCGTCGATGCAGGCGCGGTCCTTGACATCGACGCAGGGAAGAGCGATCACATACGTCACAGGACCAGCGCTCCTGAGCGCGAGATGCGCACCTGCTCGTCGCGCGGCACGACCTTGACGCGCTCGCGGGTGTGCTGGTGGGAGGCGCCCAGCTCGCGCTCGTGGGCGTCGAGGGCGAGCCAGCCGTTCCACGTCGTGTACTCGACCTCGCGCTCCTCGAGCAGGGCGAGCACGTCGTCGTCGACGCGCCGTGCCGGGAGCACGCCCGCCTGCGCGTCTGCCACGAGGTGCGCGATCGTCTCCATCGCGTCGGACTTGGTGTGCCCGATCAGGCCCACGGGTCCGCGCTTGATCCAGCCGGTGGCATAGAGCCCGGGAACGACAGGGGCTTGCGCGTCGCCGGTGGCGACAGCATTCTTCACCCGTCCTTCGACGTTCGGCACGACGCCGGCGCGCTCGTCGAAGGGCGCGTCGACGACCGGTGTGCCGTAGTAGCCGACGGCGCGGTACACCTGCTGCACGGCGATCTCGCGGAACTCGCCGGTGCCCCGCACCGCGCTGCCCTCGCCGGTGGGCTCGGTGCGCTCGAAGCGGAGGCCGCTCACGTGAACAGCACCGTCGCGCTCCTCACCGAGCACCTCGACCGGTGAGTGGTAGAAGTGCAGGTGCAGACGGCGGCTGGCGCCGGTCGACTCGCGCGTGCGCCAGCTGTTCAGGATCCGCAGCATGACCTTGAGCTGGTTGTTCGCGGGCGTCAAGCCCTCGAGATACGCGAAGTCCTCGTCGTGCACGACGATGTCGACGTTCGGCACCTCGCCGAGCTCGCGCAGCTCGATCGGCGTGAACTTGATGTCGGCGGGCCCGCGGCGACCGAACACGTGCACGTCGGTGACGGCGGATGCCTCGAGCCCGGCCAGCACGTTGTCGGCGATCTCGGTCGAGCGCAGGTCGACGGCGTGCTTGGCGAGCATGCGGGCCACATCGAGGGCCACGTTGCCGTTGCCGATCACGGCGACCTCGCGCTGATCGAGCGGCCACTCGGTCGGCACATCGGGGTGTCCGTCGAACCACGCGACGAAATCGGCGGCGCCGTACGAGCCGGGCAGGTCGATGCCGGGGATATCGAGCACGGCATCGCGGATCGCGCCGGTCGCGAGGATCACGGCGTCGTAGCGCTCGCGCAGCTCGTCCAGCGCGATGTCGCGGCCGACCTCGACATTGCCGATGAACCGGGTGGTGCCGGCATCCAGCATCTCGTGCAGCGAGTTGACGATGCCCTTGATGCGCGGGTGGTCGGGCGCGACGCCGTAGCGGATCAGGCCGTAGGGCGCCGGAAGCGACTCGAGCAGGTCGATGACGACGGTGCCGCCCGCGGCGTGCACGGCGCTGGTGAGGATGTTGCCGGCGTAGATGCCCGCGGGGCCGGCGCCGACGATCGCGACGCGGAGGTTGTGGAGGTTCGACGAGGAGGTCACAGTGCGGTCTTTCCGGGGAGGGGCTCGGCGAGGGGCTCGGCGAGCGGGTCGTACGTTTCGGGCTTCAGGGTCGCGAGATCCGCGGGGGCGTAGGGGCTGAGGCGCACGACATCGCCGACGACCACGACCGCGGGGGAGCGGATGCCCCGTTCCGCGGCCTGGTGGGCGATGGTCGCGAGTGTGCCGACGGTGACCCGCTGGCGCGGCCCGTAGCCGTCCTCGACGACGGCGACCGGGCAGTCGGCGCCGCGCTCGCCGCGGGCGAGGGTGATCGCCGAGTGGGCGAGTGTGCCGACGCCCATGAGCAGCACGACCGTGTGGTCGCTGCCGCCGCCGAGCGCGCGGATCTGGTCATGGCCGGTCGCCACCGTGAAGGCCGTCGCGACTCCGCGGTGAGTGAGGGGGATGCCGGCGATCGCGGGGACCGAGACGGCGCTGGTGATCCCCGGCACGACCTCGACGGCGACGTCGGCTTCCTGGCAGGCGGCCAGCTCTTCGCCGCCCCGGCCGAAGATGTAGGGGTCGCCGCCCTTGAGGCGCACGACGGTCTTGCCGTCGAGGGCGAGCTGCACGAGAAGGGCGTTGATCGCGTCCTGGGGCACGGCGTGGTGGCCGGGCCGCTTGCCCACGTCGACGACCTCGGCACGCAGAGTCACGCCGTCGGCCGCGAGGCCGTCGAGCACCGCGCGGGCGCCCAGCCGGTCGGCGACGATCACGTCGGCCGCCTCCAGCGCCCGCAGGCCCTTGACGGTCAGCAGCCCGGCGTCGCCCGGCCCTGCCCCGACGAGCCAGACCTTGCCGGTTGCCGGGGCAGGGGTCTGGGTCCGGTCTTCGGACCCGTCGGGGAATCCGTGCGCTGCGGTCATCGTGCACCTCCGGGGTTGAGTCCGCGCCGGCGCAGCACGCCGCGCTCGATCGGGGCGAGGATCGCGAGTTCGACGACGATGCCGATCAGCAGGATCACGAGGATCGCCGCGAGCACGCCGGCCATGTCTTCGGCCTGACGGTGTTCTTGCAGCAGCGCGCCCACGCCGCCGGCAAGCCCCGTGCCCGCCGCGATGATCTCGGCGGCCAGGACGCCGCGCCACGAGAACGCCCAGCCCTGCTTGAGCCCGGCGAGGTATCCCGGCAGCGCTGCGGGGAGGATGACCGTGGTGGCCAGCCGCAGCCGGCTCGCACCGAGGACGCGCCCGACGCGACGCAGCTGCGGCGGCACCTGGTCGACCCCCGAGATGAGCCCGTTGACGATCGAGGGCACGCCGCCCATCAACACGACGAAGTACACCAGCGCGTCGGTGAGGCCGAACCACAGCGTCGCCGCCGGCACCCACGCGACGGAGGGCAGCACCATGAGTCCCGAGATGACCGGGCCGATCGCGCGACGCAGCGGCCGCACCTCGGCGAGCAAGAGGCCGAGCACCGTCCCGACCGCGATCGCGATCGCGAAGCCGATCAGCGCGCGTCCGAGGCTCGTCGCGATCGCCTGCACCAGCAGGCCGGACTCCCATGCCGCACCGAGCGCTCCGAGCACGGCCGACGGCGGCGGCAGGGTGTCGGGCCCCAGTCCGAACAGCTGCACGGCGAGCACCCACACGATCAGGAGGGCCGCTACGAAGAGGGCGGGGGGCAGTGCGGCCGCCGCGAAGCGGCGCCAGCCCGGTGTCGCGGCGGGTGCGTCGGTCTGCAGGCGATCCAGCCCCGCCTCCACCCGGCGGAGGTCATCGCGGGCGAGGGTGTCAGGCGGCATTGCGACCGATCTCCTCTCGCAGGTGGCGGGTGATCTCGACCGACAGTGCCGCGACCTCGGGTGACTCGATGCGTCGCCCCTCGGTCTTGGCGATCCGCCACTCGCGCGCCACCCGACCGGGCCGGCTCGAGAGCATGACGACGCGCTGGCCGAGCCGGGCGGCCTCGCGCACGTTGTGGGTGACGAACACGACGGTGCAGCCGGTGGCCCGCCACACGCGCTCGAGCTCCTCGTGCAGCAGGTCGCGCGTGATCGCATCCAGGGCGGCGAACGGCTCGTCCATCAGCAGCACCGGCCGCTCCTGCGCGAGCGCACGTGCCAGTGCGACGCGCTGCCGCATGCCGCCGGAGAGTTCGTGCGGGCGCTTATGGGCGGCATCCGTCAGCGCGACGACGTCCAGCAGCTCTCTCGCGCGCGTGGCGCGCGGCCGGCGCGGCACCCCTCGCAGCTTCAGCGCCAGCTCGACATTGCGCTGCGCGGTGAGCCACGGCATGAGCGCCGACTCCTGGAACATGACCGCGGCGCCGGCGCCGGGGGTCGTGATGGTTCCGGCGGCCGGGCGGTCGAGGCCTGCGATGAGGTTCAGCAGGGTCGACTTGCCGCATCCGGACGCACCGACCAGGCACACGAACTCGCCGGGAGCGATGTCGAGGCTGATGTCGTCCAGCACGAGAGGGCCGCGGCCGTACCGCTGGCTGACGTTCGCGACCCGCACGGCCGGCGCCGGCGCGGGAGCTGCCGGGGCGGGCGGTGCCGTCAGGTCGAAGCTCGGTCCCAGACGTGTCGCCGGGACGCCCGAGACCGCCGCGCCGGTGGCACGGGGCGAAGACGTCGAGGCGGTCATGTCATGGCTCCGGTCGGCGATTCAGTCGCGCACGATGCCGGCGGCGAGCGTCGCGCCGTCGGACGGGTGGATCACGAGGAACGAGCCCCCGTGACGGCTTGCCCGGTACGCCTCGAGCGGCAGGTCGGCCGCAAGGCGGATCCGCACGCGGCCGATGTCGTTGGTCTGCAGCGACATTGGTGCTCCATCCGCCTGGGCCGGCTCGTGGGTGAGCGCCTCGAGGTCGTAGCGCGACTCGATCTGCGTGACGATCGCCTGCACGGTCGCGGTGCCGTGCTTGACGAGGACACGGATGCCGGGGGTCAGCGTCCGCGCATCGAGCTGGAACAGCTCGGCGTCGAACTCGCGGCGCGCCGTCGGCAGAGTGCCGGCTGCCACCACGAGCGCACCCCGGGCGGTGTCGACGTCGTCGGCGAGCTCCAGAGAGACCGACTGGGGCGCCACGGCCTCGTCGACGTCGGTGCCCGCCGCGCGGATGCCGGTCACGGTCGTCGCGATACCCGACGGGAAGATCTCCACCGCGTCGCCGACCCGAACGGTTCCGCTGGCGATGCGACCGGCGACCGCGCGGTAGTCCCGCAGCCGCTCGGCGGCCTCCGGGTCGGCCGCGATCTCGGGTGCGAGCCCGCCCTGGGGTCGCAGCACGAGCTGCACCGGAAGGCGGAGCGGCTCCAGTTCCTGCTCCAGCTCGTCGGCGCCCGGGAGCGTCTCGAGCAGCTCGAGCAGTGCCGGTCCGTCGTACCAGGGGGTGCGCTCGGAGTGGTCGACGATGTTGTCGCCCTCGAGCGCCGACACCGGCAGCACGTGCAGGTCGTCGATGCCGAGCTCGGTCGCGACGGCGTGTGCCTGTGCCGAGACGTCGGCGAAGGCATCCGCGTCGAATCCGGTCAGGTCGATCTTGTTGACCGCGACGATCACGTGCGGCACCCGCAGCAGCGCGACCACCGCGAGGTGGCGGCGGGTCTGCTCGACGACGCCCTTGCGCGCGTCCACCAGCACGACGACCGCGTCCGCGGTGGTGGCGCCGGTCACCATGTTGCGGGTGTACTGCACGTGGCCGGGGCAGTCGGCGAGCACGAACGAGCGGGTTCCGGTCGAGAAGTAGCGGTAGGCGACATCGATCGTGATGCCCTGCTCCCGCTCGGCGCGCAGGCCGTCGGTGAGCAGCGCGAAGTCGAATTCGCCGTGCGCGAAGCCGCGATCGGCCGACGTGCGCGCGACCTGCTCGAGCTGATCGGCGAGGATCGCCTTCGAATCGTGCAGCAGCCGGCCCACGAGCGTGGACTTGCCGTCGTCGACCGAGCCGGCGGTGGCGAAGCGGAACAGCGTCGGCTCGGCTCCGGTCGTATCCGCCGCCGATCGAGTAGCCGAGGAACGAGGCGTATCGAGATCGAGCATCAGAAGTACCCGTCCTTCTTGCGGTCTTCCATCGCCGCTTCGCTGAGCCGGTCGTCGGCGCGGGTCGCGCCACGCTCGGTGAGGGTCGAGACGGCGACCTCGGCCACGATGTCGCCGAGGGACGCGGCATCCGATTCCACCGCTCCGGTGCAGCTCATGTCGCCGACCGTGCGGTAGCGCACCGTGCGCACCTCGACGGGCTCGTGCTCGCGCGGCGGTGAGAACGGCCCGACCGGGCGCCACATGCCGTCGCGCAGGTAGACCTCGCGCTCGTGGGCGAAGTACAGCGGCGGCAGCGCGATGCCCTCGCGCTCGATGTAGCGCCACACGTCGAGCTCGGTCCAGTTCGAGATCGGGAAGGCGCGCACGTGCTGACCCGGAGTGTGGCGCCCGTTGTAAAGGCTCCACAGCTCGGGGCGCTGGTTGCGCGGATCCCACTGCCCGAACTCGTCGCGCAGCGAGATGATGCGCTCCTTGGCGCGGGCCTTGTCTTCATCGCGTCGCGCCCCGCCGAAGACGGCGTCGTGACGGCCGGCGGCGATCGCATCCAGGAGCGGCAGCGTCTGCAGCGGGTTGCGGGTGCCGTCGGCGCGCTCGTGCAGGCGACCGTCGTCGATGTAGTCCTGCACGCGGGCGACTTCGAGACGGATGCCGAGACGCTCGACGGTCTCGTCGCGGAAGGCCAGCACCTCGGGGAAGTTGTGCCCGGTGTCGACGTGCAGCACCGGGAAGGGGACCCGCCCGGGCGCGAACGCCTTGGTGGCCAGGTGCAGCACCACGACGGAGTCCTTGCCGCCCGAGAACAGCAGCACGGGGCGCTCGAACTCGGCGACCACCTCGCGGATGACGTGGATCGCCTCGGCCTCGAGCAGATCGAGCGTCGAGAGTGCGGGGCGTTTCGTCTCGTCGCTGCGCTCCTCGCTCGACGACCGGGAACTCTCGGTCGTCGAGCGAGCGGAGCGAGACGAAACGCCGTCGATGGTTTCGAGGGTCATACGTGCAGCCCGCATTCCGTCTTCGAGAGGCCGGCCCATCGGCCGGATCGGGGGTCTTCGCCGGGGGCGACCGGCTTGGTGCACGGCTCGCAGCCGATCGAGGGGTAGCCGTTCGACACCAGGAGGTTCACCGGCACGTTGTGCTCGCCGGCGTAGTCGAGCAGGTCGTCGAAGGTCCACGCGGCAACGGGGTTCACCTTGACCAGGCCGTTGCGCTCGTCCCACGTCACGAGCGGCGTGTTCGTGCGGGTCGGGGCCTCGTCGCGGCGGACGCCGGTGAACCACAGCTCGTAGCCGCCGAGGGCGTCCTTGAGGGGGCCGACCTTGCGGCGCTCGCAGCACAGTGCGGGATCGCGGTCGTGCAGCTTCGCGCCGAATTCCGCGTCCTGCTCGGCCACGGTCTGTTGCGGCAGAACGTCGACGATGCGCACGTCGAGCACGCGGGCCACCTCGTCGCGCGTGAAGCGCGTCTCGGCGAAGTGGTAGCCCGTGTCGAGGAACAGCACGTCCACGCCGGGCAGCTGCTCGGCCACCAGGTGCGGCAGGGCGGCATCGGCCATCGAGCACGCGACGGCCGCGGCATCCGTCCCGAAATTCCGGGCCACCCACGCGATGACCTCGACGGGGGATGCCTCGTGCTCGGTCAGGCTGCCGAGCTCGATGTTGCCCTGCTCGGCGAGGGCCTTGAGCTCTTCGCGCGAGCGCTTCACGGCGACGCGGGGTGCCAGCGACACGGTCATTGGAGACTCTCCTCTTCGGCGCGGTGGGCCCACTCGGCGAAGGTCTCGTCGGCGGCGGTGTCGCGCTCGGCGAGGAAGCGCCGCACGACGCGATCGACGTAATCGGCGATGCCGTCGGCGGCGACCTTGAGCCCGCGCACCGTGCGGCCCAGGCCCGGCTCCTCACGGTTCTGCGACGCCAGCCCGCCGCCCAGGTGCACCTGGTAGCCGGGCACCTGCTCGCCGTCGATCGTGACCAGCTGGCCCTTGAGCCCGATGTCGGCGGTCTGGATGCGCGCGCACGAGTTGGGGCATCCGTTGACGTGGAGCGAGAGCGGATGCGGCAGCTCGAAGCCCTTCAGGCGCTCTTCGAGGTCGAGCACGGCCGCCGTCGCGTTGACCTTGGTCTCGACGATCGCGAGCTTGCAGAACTCGATGCCCGTGCACGCGATCGTGCCGCGGCGCAGCAGGCTCGGGCGCGCCTGCAGGCCGAGGGCGTCGAGCTCGGCGATGAGCGGCTCGACATTGGCCTCCGGCACGTCGAGGATCACGAGCTTCTGGTGCGGCGTCGTGCGCAGCCGCGTCGATCCGTGCTTCTCGAGCGCATCGGCGAGCTTCGCGAGCGTCGGGCCCGCCACGCGACCGACGATGGGGGTGACGCCGATGTAGAACAGGCCGTCCTTCTGCCGGTGTACGCCGACGTGGTCGCCCTGCGACTTCGGCTTGGGTGCGGCGGGGCCGTCGGGAAGCGCGTAGCCGAGGTACTCGTCCTGCAGCACCTGCCGGAACTTCTCGGCGCCCCACTCGGCGAGCAGGAACTTCAGGCGCGCTTTGTTGCGCAGCCGGCGGTAGCCGTAGTCGCGGAAGATCTGGGCGACGCCGTGCCAGGCATCCGCCACCTGATCCGGCCGGACGAACACGCCCAGGCGCTCGCCGAGACGGGGAGTGGTCGACAGCGCGCCGCCCACCCACAGGTCGTAGCCGACACCGAGGTCGGGGTGCTCCACCGCCACGAACGCGACGTCGTTGATCTCGTGCACGACGTCCTGGCTGGGGTGCCCGGTGATGGCCGACTTGAACTTGCGCGGAAGGTTCGCCAGCGATGCGTCGCCGAGGAATCGGCCGGTGATCTCGTTGATCTGCGTCGTCGGGTCGATGAGTTCGTCGGCGGCGATGCCGGCCACGGGCGAGCCGAGGATGACGCGGGGCACGTCGCCGCACGCCTCGGTGGTGCCCAGGCCCACGGCTTCCAGGCGGCGCCAGATCTCGGGCACGTCCTCGACGCGGATCCAGTGCAGCTGGATGTTCTGGCGGTCGGTGATGTCGGCGGTGTCGCGACCGAACTCGGTGGAGATGCCCGCGATCACGCGCAGCTGCTCGGTGGTCAGCTGCCCGCCGTCGATGCGCACGCGCATCATGAAGTACTCGTCTTCGAGCTCGTGCGGCTCGAGCGTCGCGGTGCGGCCGCCGTCGATGCCGGGCTTGCGCTGCGTGTACAGGCCCCACACCCGGAATCGGCCGTGCAGATCGGTCGGGTCGATCGAGGCGAAGCCGCCCTTCGAGTAGACCTTCTCGATGCGGTCGCGCACGCTCAGGCCGTCGTCGACCTGCTTCCATTCCTCGTTGCCGTTGAGGGGCGTGGTGCCGTCGATCTTCCACTGGCCGTTGGGCTTGGACGACGGCCGAGGCGGGCGTGCGGTCGCTCCGCCGGGGCGGGTCGTCGCCGTCTCACGCCGTGGCGTGGGGCGGGGTTCGGTGTCGCTGATGGTCACGGTGGCCTCCGGATCACCCGGGCGTCCCCGGGCAGGACTCTATCGAGTCCATTCCGTGAGGCTAGAAGCGGCCGACCGCCTGACCTATCCGAGTGTCAAGGTGCGTTAACCGACGTAATGCGGCGTCATACAGTTGCGGCGCCGCCGGACTCGGTCCGACAAGCGCTGTCGTAGCGGTCGATCACGAGATCGACCAGGCCGGGCGCGGGTTCGTCGTCATCGAGCAGGGGACGTGCCACCGGTGCAGTGCCGGCGAGTCGCACGGCCAGGTCGTGGAAGTACCCCGGGGCGAGGAGGTAGTTCGCCACGACCACGCGCTCCGCGTTCCCCGACACCCGCGTGACCGCGACGTCGAGCCTCGGGTCGGCGGCCGCGAGGAAGCCGACCTCGACGTCTCGGTCGAGCCGGTCGCCCAGCATCCGTCCCACCTCGCGGCAGTCCTCGTTCGCCCGCTCATCGCTGGAACCGGCGACGGCGAGCACGACAGCGTCGTCGGCCGCGAGGCCGAGCGGTTCGAGGCGCATCGTCAGTGCGTCGACCAGTCGGGGGTCGGGTCCCATCGCGGCGGCGATGACGACGCCGTCGCGGCCGGCCGTCTGCTTCTTCAGGTCGACACGCACGTGGTAGCCCGCCGACAGCAGCAGCGGCACGATCACGACGGGCTGCCCGCCGGGGAGTGCGTCCAGGGATGCCGCGACATCGGGCTGCTGCACGTCCACGTGGCCGAGCCGCACCGTCACCTGAGGCAGGCGTCGTGCGACCGCCTCGACGAGAGCCGAGACGGCCGCTTGGCCTGCGGGGGATGAGGTGCCGTGCGAGATCGCGAGGAGAGCGGGCGTCGAGGTCACGCGCCCCATTGTGCCGGGCCTGTGTGGCAGGCGCGTTACGCGGCCGAGCACAACATCGGATCCGCAGGTGCGGACGCACAACACGACACGCCGCGTTCGAACGGGTCGAACACGGCGTGTCGGCGGAGGTGTCCGCTCCCGCGGATCCGAGGGAAGGGACGGGAGGGGTCCCCACGGCCCCTCCGCTCGCCGCTGGCGCGTCGAGCGGAGCCTCCGGCCGCGTGGGCCCAGCTGCGGCTCAGGCCGCGCCGGACTCCCGGCCGCGAGCGAACCCGGCCTCGAAGCCGCGCTCGTACGCGCCCTGCGCGCCGCGCTCGCCGTCCCCGCGACCGCGACCGTGGGGTGGGAAGCCGTGGCCGCCGTGGGGGCCGTGGCCGCCGTGAGGACCGTGGCCGTGGCATCCGTCGCCGGAGTCGTGTCCGGAGAAGGGCTCGTCACCGCGCTCGGCGGGGCGGCCGGGTCGACCCGGGGCGAAGCCGCGGTGGCGGTTAGGTCCTGCTCCGAAGCGGATCTCGGGGCGGAACGGGCGGCCGAAGCCGCCGAACCCGCCGAAGCCCGGACCACGCGGAAAGCCGCGACCGGGCGCCTCGTTCTCGTCCCAGCCGAGTTCGCGGGCCATCGCCTCGAGCGAGCTCGTGGTGGTGGCGAAGGCCTCGGCGCCCACGGCGTCGACCAGGCGGGAGCGGATGCCATCGACGATCTCGCCGATGCGCTCCTTCTCGGCACGGCCGGTGTCGGTCAGAGTCCAGGTGCCGTCCCCGCTCTCCTCGGCCCAGCCGCGGGTCTCGAGCGTCCGCAGGCGCTTGCCCTTGCGGGCGAGGCGCTCGCGGAGTCCGGGGGCGTCGACGTCGCCCGACAGGAGGTTCAGCAGCATCCACTCCCGGCGCGAGATGCCCTCGGCCTCGAAGGCCTCGGCGAATCGCTGCGTGAGCAGGCCGTCGACCACGCGCAGCCAGTAGCCGAGGGGCCGCTGGTCGGTGGGCACGTGCTCGGTGGGCACGTGCTCGGTGGGAAGTTCCTCGTTGGAGAGGTCCTCATTTTCTTTGTCTTCGTTCTGGGTGTTCATGACAAGTCCTTTCTGGGGCGGCGCCGAGCGCCGCCGGGGTTACATGTCGAAGTGCATGTACATGCAGTGTGACATGTAACTCGAGTGCATGTCAACCCGCATGTAAATTGAAGGCATGCCCTCTCGACCCGACGATCCCGCCGACGCCATCGCCGCCGCGCTCGCCCGGCTGCGCGGGCGGCGCATGCCACGGCCGCCGTGGGGTGACGGTCCTCCGCCACCCGCCGGCGGGCACGCCGGCCCCCATCCCGCGGGCACGCAGGGCGTCGGTCACCACCCCTTCCCGCACGGCGGCGGGCGCGGCGGCCCGCCGTGGGGGCGCGGCCACGGCGGGCCGCCCTGGGGTGCCCCTCGCATCGGCGGCCCCGCGCGCATGAGGCTGCTCGAGGCGCTGGCCGCGGCATCCCATCCCCTCTCGGTGGGCGAGATCGCCGATGCGGTCGGTGTCGACCAGCCGCGGGCCTCGCGGCTCGTGCAGCAGTCGGTCGAACTCGATCTGGTGCGCCGTGAGGCAGACCCCGACGACGCGCGACGCACGAGAGTGGCGCTGACGGATGCCGGATCCCGCCTGGTGCGCGGATTCCGAGGTGAGCGGCGCAACGCGATGGATGCCGCGCTCACGGCATTCACCGACGATGAACGCGCCGAGCTGGCACGACTGCTCACCAAGCTCGCCGACTCCTGGCCGCAGCGGTAGCGCTTGGCCGCCCGGTGGCGGCTCGCTAGCGTGAAGCCGTGACCGACGATGAGAACACTCAGCCCGAGGCACCCCCGGATGCCGGACCCGCGACACCGACCAGTGGGTCGGCGCCTGCCGGCGTCGACCCGCTTCCGCCCACGGTGCCGGCCGCGCCGCCCGCGCCGGGCGCCGGCATCCAGCGGTGGGTCTTCTGGCCCGCCGCAGCCGTCGTCCTGACCTTCAGCGCGTTCGCCATCATCGCGCCGCGCGCCGCGGAGGCGATGTTCGCCGCGATCCAGTCGACGATCGTCAACGCCTTCAACTGGTACTACGTTCTGATCGCCGCCTTCTTCGTCGCATTCGCCTTGGTGATGGGCTTCTCGCGGTTCGGCGACATCAAGCTCGGTAGAGACGACGACAAGCCCGAGTTCTCGGTCGGGGCCTGGTTCTCGCTCCTCTTCGCGGCGGGAATGGGCATCGGCCTGGTCTTCTACGGCGTCAGTGAGCCGCTGAGTCACTTCGTCGATCCCCGGCCGGGCGTCGTGGGCACGCCCGAGCAGCTCGCGCAGCAGGCGCTCACCCAGACGTATCTGCACTGGGGCGTGCAGGCGTGGGCGATCTATGTGGTGGTCGGTCTGGGGCTGGCCTACGCGATCCACCGTCGGGGGCGGCCGATCTCGATCCGGTGGACGCTCGAGCCCGTGCTCGGGCGCAAACGCGTCGAGGGCCCGTGGGGCCATGCGATCGACGTCGTGGCGCTCGCGGGCACTCTCTTCGGTGTGGCCACGTCGCTCGGGCTTGGTGTGCTCCAGATCAGCTCAGGGCTCGAGTCCGCAGGCCTCGCCGAGCCCACCCCGGGCGTGCAGGTCGCGATCATCGGCGTCATCACCGTCCTGGTGCTCCTGTCGGTCCTCTCGGGCGTCACGCGGGGCATGAAATGGCTGTCGTCGGCGAACCTCATGCTGGCCGGGTTGCTCCTGGCGTACGTCCTGGTGTTCGGACAGACCGAGTTCCTGCTGCGCGAATGGGTGCAGTCCATCGGCGGATACATCCAGAACTACATCGGCCTGTCGTTCACGGTGAGCGCGTTCCAGGGTGCGGCGGGCGAGGCGTGGCAGGCGGCGTGGACGTCGTTCTACTGGGGCTGGTGGATCTCGTGGTCGCCGTTCGTCGGCATCTTCATCGCGCGCATCTCGCGCGGACGCACCGTGCGAGAGTTCGTGCTCGGCGTCATCATCGTGCCGACGATGCTCGGCATCCTGTGGTTCGCCGTGCTCGGCGGCTCGGCGCTGTACCTCGAACTGCACGATCCCGGCTCGATGACCCTCCCCGACGGCACCGTCGATCTCGAGGGCTCGATCTTCCAGCTGCTCCGTCACTTCCCCGGCACCACCGTGCTCACGGCCGGAGTGATCCTGCTCGTGACGATCTTCTTCGTCACCTCGTCCGACTCCGGTGCTCTCGTGATGGGCATGATCGCCACCGGCGGCAACCAGGAGCCGGCCAAGTGGGTGCGCACCTTCTTCACCCTCGTGACCGCGCTGCTGGCGGTCGCGCTCCTGCTGACGGGTGGGCTCACGGCGCTGCAGACGGCGGCGATCACGATCGCCCTGCCGTTCAGTGTCGTCATGCTGCTGATGTGCTGGGCGACCGTCGTGGCGTTCCGGCGCGAGCGGCGCGCGTACGAGCACGCGCGGCGAGACGCGTTCGTCGAGCGCATCGGCGACTACTACGGGCTCGAGGTGGAAGAACCCGATCAGCGGGGCGTTCGATGGCCCCGGCTGCCGCGTTGGCTGCGGCATCCGCGCTGACCCGCTGCAGTGAGTCGGCACGCGAGTGGATTGCGCCGCTCAGAAGCTGGTGACGAGGTCGCCGAGCACCGCCTCGAGCTGCGACGGGTCGGTCGCGTCATAGTAGTGGGCGCCGGTCGCGCTCGAGATCGACTGCAGCGTCGCGACGTCGGCGTCGGCACCGTAGGCGAGGGTGAACACCAGGACCGGCGTGGAGTGGTGCAAGTGGCGCAGGTTCTCGAGCATCTGCTCGGCGCCGATCGTCGGCGCGTTCGGTGCGTCGTTCTCGCCGTCGCTGAGCAGCACGACGGCGTTGATGCGGTCGGCCGACCACGCGGCGGCCTGCTGGGCGGTGAAGGTGTCGACCGCCTGGTACAGGGGGGTGTCGCCCATCGACACGATGCCGCCCAGGGCGCCCAGGAACCCGTCCCGTGCACCGCCGATGTCGGCGACCGGCGAGATGAGTCCCGGCACCATCGCGCCGTCGGGCGCCTGCGCGAAGCCGGCGAGCCCGACGTCGTCACCAGTGGTGAAGTGACCGAGCGCCGCCTCGATCGCCTTCTTGGCCTGTGTGAGCTTGGTGTCGTTCGGCGAGATCGGCGCATCCATCGAGCCCGACACGTCCAGCAGGAACAGCACGTTCGCGCGCTTGCGCACCTCGGGGAAGGCGTCCTGCACCGCGGTGACGACCTCCGCCGCCGGGAACGGGATCACCCCGGCCTGTTCCGCGGTGAGCCTGCCGATGCTCGCGACCACCGGATCGAGCTGCCGGTTGAGGTCGCGATAGCCGGCGGCCCGCACCGCCTCCTGACCCTGCGCCGTGCGGGTGAAGCGGATGAAGTCGGCGGCCGCCTCGGATTCGATGGGGTCGATCCAGGCGCCCGTCAGGCGCATCGCCGGGTTATTGGCGGCGTAGTAGCCGTCGGCCGGGTAGATCGGCACCAGTTGCTCTGCCGGCGGAGCCTCTTGCGAGCGAGTCACGCCGTCGCGGCTCGTGATGCCGCGGTTGTAGTCCCACACCGACTTCTCATCGACGATCACGGCCGACAGGAAGTCGGCGGCAGTTCCGGATGCCTCGGCCTGACGCGCGTGCCACAGGAAGTGCTCGGGGGTGGCCATGTAGTGGCTGGTGGAGAGCTCGTTCGCGTGCACGGCTGCCAGGACGGCCGCGTCGGCGACATGCTGCGCCGAGAACGCCGCGAGGGAACCCGCCGCTGTGCCGAACGAGGCATACATGGCCGCCTCACCCGAGGTGGCCATGAGGGGACTGGTCTTGCCGAGTTTGAAGCTGCCCCATTCGGGGTGGCCGAGCGCGCTCCACAGGTCGGCGTCGCCGGCCGCTTCGAAGACCTCGGCCCACGTCGGCGCCGTCTCATCCCAGCCGACTGCCTCGGCGAGCGGCTGCGGCATCGCCAGCACGATGTCGGAGGTCGCGATGCTCGTGCCCTCGGGGCGCAGCGCGGTCGCACCCTGGGATTGCGCGACGTCGACCCATGTGGTCGAGTCGGGCAGCCATACCGTGGGCTTCTGATCGTCGGGGACGCTGGGGAAGCCGGTGGCGACGATGGTGGCCGCCACCCCGGACTTCTCCTTCGTCGAGGCCACCGTCACGCACGAGCCGGCCACATTGCGGGGCGCGCTGTTGTACGCCGACGTGAGGTGCTCCACCATCTGGGCGTTCTCGTGCGACGACAGCACGTGCACCATCGTGCACGGGCTTGCGCCGGCGGTCGACGCCGGCTCGTCCTGCGGGAAGGTGATCAGTTCGGGCTCGGGGACGGGCTGCTCTTCGGGCGCCGCCACGACCTCTGCCTCGGCGGCGAGGGCCGACAGGATCATCGTAGAGACGGTGCCGATCGCCGCGACGAGCGCCACGATGCCGACCACCGAGATCCACATGACGACCTGGCGGCGTCGCCGCCGCCGGCGCAGCCGGCGTTCCTCGGTCGCCGCGTGCGGCCTGCCCTTCACGGGCGGCTCTCAGTGCGACGGGCGCACGGCGCGGCGCCGCGTCCACGGCAGGCGTCATCGGGCATTGGCTGGACCTCAGGTCGGGGGGCACCTGAGCCGGATCGGGTTCCGGCGCTGGCCAGAGCCTAGCGGCAGACCAGAGAGGGGCGCGAGGGGTGATGAAGCGCGTTGGCTGCGGCGTCAGGCCGACAGCTTCTGCTGCGTGGCCCGCACCGGCAGCAGGAGCAGCAGGCCGACCAGCAGCACCAGCACGATGCCGAGGATCCCGTAGTACGCCTCGCCCGAGACGCCGACGAACACGGCGAACATCATGGGCGCGAGGAATGACACGGCCCGACCGGTCGTCGCGTAGAGCCCGAACACCTCGCCCTCCCGCCCCGGCGGGATGATGCGCGCGAGGAACGTGCGCGACGCGGACTGGGCGGGGCCGACGAACAGGCACAGCGCCAGGCCCGCCGTCCAGAACACGATCTGGCCGCCGTCGTGCAGGAAGAAGACGAGCAGCCCCGAGATGACGAGACCGATGAGCGCCGCGACGATGACCGGCTTCGCGCCGAGCCGGTCATCGAGCGCGCCGACCGCGATGGTCGAGACGCCCGCGACGACGTTCGCCGCGATCGCGAAGATGATGACCTCGCCGGCGGAGAAGCCGAAGACGGATGCCGCGAGCACCCCGCCGAACGTGAATACTCCCGCCAGACCGTCGCGGAAGACGGCGCTCGCGAGCAGGAACCACAGGGTCGGGCGGCTCTCGCGCCAGAGCCGTGCGATGTCACGGCCGAGGCGCGCGTACGAGGCGAAGAACGACACCTTCTCGCGCTTCACCCCGGCTCCGCGGTACTCGGGCACGGCGAACAGCACCGGAAGTGCGAAGAGGCCGAACCACACCGCTGAGACGACCATCGCGATTCGCACCGGCCAGCCGTCTTCGTCCGGCACCCCGAACAGCCCTTGGATGAAGCCGAAGTACACGATGAGAAGGAGCACGATGCCGCCCACGTATCCCATGCCCCAGCCGAAGCCGCTGACGCGACCGATGGAACGCGGCGTCGACACCTGCGACAGCATCGCGTTGTAGTTGACGCCCGCGAACTCGAAGAACACGTTGCCGGCAGCGACCAACAGCAGACCGAGCCACAGATAGCCTGGATCGGGCGCCACGAAGACCATGGCGGCGGTCATGCCGACGACGATGTAGGTGTTGACCGCGAGCCACAGCTTGCGACGGCCGGAAGTATCGGACCGCTGGCCGGTGATCGGAGCGAGCAGCGCGATCAGCAGTCCCGCGGCGGCGAGCGCCCAGCCGAGCTGGGCCTCGACGGTGCCGGCCGGTCCGAAGCTCGAGCTGGTCAGGTAGACCGTGAAGACGAAGGTCGTGACCACGGCGTTGAACGCGGCGGAGCCCCAGTCCCACAGTCCCCACGCGAGCACTGCACGGCGACTGGTGCGCTCTGGCCCCTCGGCCTGGGCTGCGGCAGCCACGGCCGCCGCCATCGCGTCGGTAGGCGTGACGCCGGTGAACTCGGGTGCGCCGGCGGGGGGTCGAGACTCGGGCGAAGTCATGTCGGTCACGCTAAGACCCTTCGGTGAACGGCCGGTGGCGCCGGCGGTCTGCACCGCGTCATCGCGGCGCTCCGCCAGGCTACGGCACGTCGGCGCGCGCGGTCCTCTCCCAGGCACGGCTGCCAGACTCCCGCCATGTCGCCCGCCGCTTCGTCACGTGCCGATGCGCGTCGATCCGGCTCTGGCGGAAGGCGACGCCCGACGCCCTCTCGGCACAACGGCCGGCCCCGCCCTCGGGCGAAGAACCGTCGCACCGCGGCATCCCGCGCTCGACGCCTGCGTACCGCGACGATCATCGCCATCGCGACCCTGGTAATCGTGGGCGTCGTCGGCGTCTTCGCGCTCGTCAGCGCGACTGTCCGAGGCTTCGGGGAGTGCCGGCTCGACGCGTTCGCACCGCACGACACCCCCGCAGCAACGCGGAGCTGGAACGCCGAGCAGCTCGCGAACGCCGCTGTCATCATGTCGGCCGGCCGGGACCTCGGCCTGTCGGTGCGGGATCAGACCATCGGCGTCATGACCGCGATGGGCGAGTCGTCGTTGCGGAACCTCGACTACGGCGACTGGGAGACCAGCGGCGTCACCAATCCCGACGGCAGCCGCACCACCTCGATCGGACTCTTCCAGCAGCAGGACGGCTGGGGCTCGCGCGATCAGCGGCTCGACCCCTATAGCGCCGCGACGCTGTTCTATCGCGCGATGACGCTCGCCGTTCCCGAAAGCGAGCGGGTCGCGACAGCGCCGACGCTCGTGGCGCACCGCACGCAGATCAACGCCGATCCGCAGCACTACGCGCGGTACTGGCCGATGGCCGTCGGTGTCGTCGAGCACCTGTCGAACGCCGATACGGGTCTGGACCTCGCGACAGGCGAGCAGGGCTGCTGACCGAGATCTTCAACTTGAGCCGACTCCTATCAACTTTGATTTGACGGATCCCGAGCCCGGGCATATGGTTGAGTCATCGCGGCTCAACCTTCCGGTGCGGGCCGCGAGAAGACTTCCCGTAAACCCTGGGCCGAGGCATCCGTCCCGCCCCTGAGAAGGAGAGAAACACATGGCACGTGCTGTTGGAATCGACCTCGGTACGACCAACTCGGTCGTGAGCGTCCTCGAGGGTGGCGAGCCCAAGGTCATCGCCAATGCCGAGGGCTTCCGCACGACCCCCTCTGTGGTCGCGTTCACCAAGGACGGCGAGGTGCTCGTCGGCGAGACCGCCAAGCGCCAGGCTGTCACCAACGTCGACCGCACCGTCTCGTCCGTCAAGCGCCACATGGGCACCGACTGGGGCTTCGACGTCGACGGCAAGAAGTGGACGCCGCAGGAGATCTCGGCCCGCATCCTGCAGAAGCTCAAGCGCGACGCCGAGCAGTACCTCGGCGACACGGTGACGGATGCCGTCATCACCGTTCCCGCGTACTTCAACGACGCCGAGCGCCAGGCCACCAAGGAAGCCGGTGAGATCGCGGGCCTCAACGTCCTGCGCATCATCAACGAGCCCACCGCCGCTGCTCTCGCTTACGGCCTCGACAAGGGCAAGGAGGACGAGCTCATCCTCGTCTTCGACCTCGGTGGCGGAACGTTCGACGTCTCGCTGCTGGAGGTGGGCAAGGACGACGACTTCTCGACCATCCAGGTGCGCGCGACCGCCGGCGACAACCGCCTCGGCGGCGACGACTGGGACCAGCGCCTCGTCGACTACTTCATCAAGCAGTTCAAGGACACCACCGGCGTCGACGTGTCGGGCGACAAGATCGCGCTGCAGCGCCTGAAGGAGGCCGCCGAGCAGGCGAAGAAGGAGCTCTCGTCGTCGACTTCGACGAGCGTCAACCTGCCGTACCTGTCGCTGACCGACTCGGGCCCGGTCTCGCTGTCCGAGACCATCACGCGCGCCAAGTTCGAGGACCTCACCAAGGACCTGCTCGACCGCACCAAGAAGCCCTTCGAGGACGTCATCCGCGAGGCCGGCATCAAGGTGGCCGACATCGACCACGTCGTGCTGGTCGGCGGTTCGACCCGCATGCCCGCCGTCGCCGAGCTGGTCAAGCAGGAGGCCGGCAAGGAGGCGAACAAGGGCGTCAACCCCGACGAGGTCGTGGCCGTGGGCGCAGCCCTGCAGGCCGGTGTCCTCAAGGGCGAGCGCAAGGACGTCCTTCTCATCGACGTCACACCGCTGAGCCTGGGCATCGAGACCAAGGGCGGCATCATGACGAAGCTCATCGAGCGCAACACCGCCATCCCGACCAAGCGGTCCGAGACCTTCACGACCGCCGACGACAACCAGCCGTCGGTGGCCATCCAGGTCTTCCAGGGCGAGCGCGAGTTCACCCGCGACAACAAGCCGCTGGGGACGTTCGAGCTCACCGGCATCGCGCCGGCGCCCCGTGGCATCCCGCAGGTCGAGGTCACCTTCGACATCGACGCGAACGGCATCGTTCACGTGTCGGCCAAGGACAAGGGCACCGGCAAGGAGCAGTCGATGACCATCACCGGCGGCTCGTCGCTGCCCAAGGAGGACATCGAGCGCATGGTGCGCGAGGCCGAGGAGAACGCGGCGGAAGACAAGAAGCGCCGTGAGTCGGCCGAGACTCGCAACCAGGCCGAGACGCTCGCTTACTCGATCGAGAAGCTCATCAAGGAGAACGACGACAAGCTGCCCGAGAACGTCAAGACCGAGGTTCAGGCCGACGTCGACGCCCTCAAGACCGCTCTGGCGGGCGAGGACGATGACGCCGTCAAGACCGCGTTCGACAAGCTCTCGCAGTCGCAGGGCAAGCTGGGCGAGGCGATCTACGCTGCGGGCCAGGCGTCGCAGACGGCTCCGGATGCCTCGGCCGAGCAGCCCGCCGAGGGTGCCGGTTCGAACGCCGCCTCCGATGAGGACGTCGTGGACGCCGAGGTCGTCGAAGACGAGGACGAGAAGAAGTAGTCATGACCCACAAGGACTTCGATGAGAATGAGGTCCCCGGTGACGAGGACCCGGAAGCGCAGGCTTCCGGGTCCGACTCGCAGGAGGGCCAGGAGAACACCGGTGAAGCCGGCGCCGAGGAGGTCGAGTTCACGATCGACGACATCCTGGGTGCCCCGCAGAACGCGGATGCCGCAGCCGAGGACGCCGTGCTGGCCGATCTCGAATCGCAGCTGCTGAACGACCTCAAGCGACTGCAAGCCGAGTACGCCAACTACCGGCGCCGCACCGAGGAGCAGCGCGAGATCGAGATCGACCGTGCCACCGGCGCGGTGGCGAAGGGGCTGCTCCCCGTGCTCGACGACCTCGACCGTGCCGAGAAGCACGGTGACCTCGAAGAGGGTTCGCCCTTCGCCGCGATCGCCGAGAAGCTGCGCAGCGTCGCCGAGCGCATGGGGCTCAGCACCTACGGCGAGGCCGGCGAGGTCTTCGACCCGCAGCAGCACGAGGCGATCTTCCAGGCGCCGACTCCCGGCGTGACCGCGCCCACCGTTCTCGAGGTCGTCGAGATCGGCTACCGCCTCGGCTCGGTCGAGCTCCGGCCGGCGAAGGTCGTCGTCGCCGTTCCGGCCGAATAGCTCGGGAGGGCATGGATGGCCAGTCAGGACTGGTTCGACAAGGACTTCTACTCGGTGCTCGGCGTCTCGAAGGACGTCTCGGACGCAGACCTGAAGAAGACCTACCGCAAGCTCGCCCGCACCTACCACCCCGATTCGAACCCGGGTGACGCGGCGGCCGAGGCGAAGTTCAAAGAGATCAGCGAGGCGTACTCGGTGCTCTCCGACGCGGAGCAGCGCAAGGAGTACGACCAGATCCGGGCAATGGGCTCGGGGGCTCGATTCACCGCAGGCGGCGCCGGTGAGGCGGGCGGCTTCGAAGACGTCTTCAGCATGTTCAACCAGGGCCGGGGTGCGCGCTACCAGTCCGCTGAGGACTTCGACGACATCTTCGCGATGTTCAACCAGCAGCAGCCCGGAGCGGGATTCGGTTCCGGCCGGTTCGGGCAGCCGACGGGCGGCTACCGCGGCTTCGGTGGTCCGACGCGTGGCTCGGATGTCACGGCGCGGACCACGATCGACTTCATCACCGCCACCAAGGGCGAGACGATCAGCCTGCAGGGCGAAGACGGCAAGCCGTTCAAGGTCAAGATCCCCGCGGGCGTCGCAGACGGGCAGAAGATCCGTCTGCGCGGTCGCGGTCGTCCCTCGCCGGACGGCGGCGAGAACGGAGACGTCGTGGTGCAGGTCGCGGTGCGACCGCACCCGGTCTTCTCGCGCGACGGCCTCAACCTGCGGGTCACCGTTCCGGTGACCTTCACCGAGGCCGCGCTCGGAGCGACGATCGAGGTGCCGACACTCGGCGGCGATCCCGTCAAGCTGCGGGTCGCCCCGGGCACGCCGTCCGGGCGCGTGCTGCGCGTCAAGGGTCGTGGGGTGCAGACGCAGAAGGGGACCGGCGACCTCCTCGCCGAGGTGCAGGTCGCGGTGCCGTCGCACCTTGACGACGCCGCGCGCGAGGCCCTCCAGCGCTTCCACGACCTGGAGCCGAAGGAGAACCCGCGCGCCGACCTCATGAGCAAGGCGCGAGGCTGACACGCCCGGAGATTGAGCGAGCGAAGCGAGACGAAAGGCGATAGACCGGAGGCGAGGTGATGACCATGGGCGAGCAGCACGAGATCGACGACGAGACACCGATCTTCGCGATCGCAGTGGCCGCCGAGCTCTCGGGCATGCACCCGCAGACGCTGCGGCAGTACGACCGGCTGGGCCTCGTCGTTCCCGCACGAACGCAGGGCGGCTCTCGCCGCTATTCACTTCGCCACGTGGCACAGCTGCGCGAAGTCGCGCGCATGTCGGCCGAGGGCATCGGCCTGCCGGCGATCGCGCGCATCCTCGAGCTCGAGGATCGTGTGCGCGAGCTCCACGGCCGCGTGCGAGATCTCGAAGAGCGCGTCCGGGTCGAGCTGGAGAGGCGGCCGGGGGCCCGCGTCTTCGCCGCGGGATCGACGGGCGCGGTCGTGACGCTGCGCCATGGCACGCGTGTGCGGCGCGCAACCGAGCTCGTCGTGTGGCGTCCCAGGCAACCGCTCCCGCCGGCATCCGGCGCCGACTCGGACGACCCCGAGGGCGAGCAGACGACCCGCTGACCCGCGACCACGACCATGGGGTGAAAGACAGGGTGAAATCCTGAGAGAACTCCTGGAATCGGGATATGAACGTTTCACGGGCCGGTGCCATTTCGGCGTCGAGCTCGTGAAGTCCCGAGGGGGGAAATCGTGAGTCGTCTCATCGCGCCCAGAATCTTTGCCGGTTCTTCATCCAGGCGGCGGCCCACAGGACGCCGCGTCTCATCCGTCTCCGTGGTGGCGACGACAGTCGCGGCACTCATGCTGGCTCTCTTGCCCGCGACCGCCGCTCAAGCGGCCACGGTGTACGAGATCACCGCGCGCTGGGTCGACGGAACGGCGACCTCGGTGAAGAGCGGAGACGTCGTCACAGGCCTGTGGCACGTGAACCTGAACGATGACGCGGCAGCGCCCGTGAACGACCCGGTAGAGAACGTCACTGCAACGCTCGTCGCCCAGAACGGCCGGTTCGCTTCCATCCCGAACATGTGCCTGACGAGCGACGTGGATCCGGCATCGAGCATCTCGTCGGACGGTCTCACCCTCGTCTGCAACGTCGGAACTCAGACGGAGGGGACCGCGGCCGCGATCCAGGCCCCCATCACCGTGGACGGCCCGACTGGGTCACACGTTTCGGCGACAGGCACGATCGGCGATCAATCGGCAGCCCTGGATCCGATCGAGATCACGAACGAGTTCGCGATGGACATCCGCTGGGGAACCGGCGCGGCCTATGTCGCCAGCGGGGCCAACTACTTCGAGACGAGCTACGAGTGGACGCTCAACAAGGGCCTCGGCAGCGACGCAGGACCGCAGACGATCACGTATGACCTGACGATCGCTTCGCCCCAGGGCGGGACGATCCAGATTGCGCCGCAGGGATGCACGCCGTACGACATGAACATCGCGTCGGACGGGCACCCGTGGTCGGGTGGCAGCCACCCGACGAACCAGATGACGTCGTTCGTCGGCAGCTGCACGGTCGCGCAGACCGGTCCGAACACGTTCCAGATGACACTGAGCGGGATCGACTACGACCCGGCCAACATCCCGACCCGGGACTCCGCCGGGAACCTCCTGCCGACGGATCAGGTGGCTCTGGCAGCCGGATCGCTCTTCGTCCGCACGTTCAACGTTCCGGGCGGCTCGACGACGGTCACCGCCAGCGCTCCTACGTACACATCGACGACCGGTCTGACCGCGCAGGACGATCCCTCC
Organism: Microbacterium sp. HD4P20; assembly: GCF_019449275.2. Classification (GTDB taxonomy): domain Bacteria; phylum Actinomycetota; class Actinomycetes; order Actinomycetales; family Microbacteriaceae; genus Microbacterium. The sequence continues at coordinate 4,470 of NZ_JAHZQZ020000022.1, read as the reverse complement.
AACAACAGTGAGACCAAGACATGGCAGCCGCTGGGCACCTACTCCTCGGGGTGGGGCCGTGGCTACACCGGGAGTGGCGGGACGACGTGGGATGACACCTATCGCGTTGCCGCGGGCACCGTCGTCGGCCAGTACCTCGACACCGGCTGGCAGCGCTGGGCTCACCGAGACGACAGCCTGCTCGTCGGAATGTGCGCACCTCTCGACACTCGCCACGTGACCCTCGAGGCATTCGTCTGGGGCGTCCCGGCTGGGGGCGTCCCGAATGCCCCGTTCGAGTACTACACCGGTACCAGCCCAAACCTCGATCCGTCGAGCCCGAGCTACAACCCAAATACTTTCGACTGCGCCCCCTCGACGGGGTGGAGCACGACACCGCCGGCCAACCTCGCCGAGGTCAAGGCCGTTCGCGTCGTCATGACACAGGGGCAGGCCGAGGCCCACGTCGATGACCCGAGCATCACGCCGGCTGCCTTCGTGCGGATCCGCCCCGAGACCCCGGCTGGCACGGAGATCTGGAGCTTCTTCTCCGGCATCCACGATTCGCCGGCCCCGAACTCGTGGACCGGCCCCGACTACGCCGGCTGCATCACCAACACTCCGGGGTGGCGGTACCCCTGCACGACCGGATTCCGCGACGTGCTGCGGATCGTCGATGCGGCTCCGGCCATCGCGAAATCGGTCGATCGCAGCGCCGTGACACCGGGTGTTCCCGCGACCTTCACGCTCACCTACGCCGCCAACGGCGCCGGGCAGGTACCGCCGACCGTCGATGGCTACCAGATCGCCGACACTCTGCCGGTCGGGATGACCTATGTGCCCGGCTCGGCGTCGCCCGCGCCGACCGTGACCACCGACCTGCAGGGCCGTCAGGTGCTCAGCTGGACCCTGAACGGCGTCCCGACGAACACGCAGAACGCCCTCTCGTATCAGGCGGTCGCCGACCCGTCCGTGACGCCAGGTCAGGCGCTCACCAACACGGCTACCTCCGCGTACGGCGGTGTGGTGACGGCCCCCGTCGCCGCGCAGGTGACCGTGAGCACAGACGGCTACACCAGCATCGCCAAGGTCGCGGACACGCCGTTCATCCCGAACCTCGCGGGTGACGGAGTGGGCGAGGGGTCCTGGACGGTGACGCTGCGATCGTTCGACCCGCTGCCGCAGGACTTCACCGACACGATCGACATCCTCCCGTATCTCGGCGACGGCCGCGGAACGGACTTCTCGGGCGCTTACGAGCTGACCGAGGTCGAGGCCGTCGCGGGTGCCACGGTGTACTACACCACCGCAGACCCGGCGACGCTCAGCGACGACCCGGCCGACGCGACGAACGGCGCTGCCGGCGATCCGACGGGCGGTACCGCGGGCTGGTCGACGACGTTCACCGCCGATGCCACCGCCGTCCGCGTGATCGGGCCCGAGCTCGCCCCGGGCGCGACGGAGGCCTTCACGGTGCACGTCGCCACCGACGGTGTCGAGGGTGGCGACACCCTCGTGAACCGCGCGCAGGCCAGGGCTGAGCACACCGAGCTGGTGATGCGTACGTCGGCTCCGATCACGGTCGCCAACTACTACTCCGCGGCACTGAAGAAGTACGTGCAGGATGCCGAGGGCATCTGGCGCGACGCGAACACCGTCGAGGACTACCCGACGTACCGCGTCGGCGACGAGGTGCCGTACCGCATCGTGATCGAGAACACCGGGCAGGGAACCCTCACCGACCTCGAGATCACGGACAGCCTCTTCCCGGAGGGGTCGTTTACGGTCGACGAGCTCGCGCCCGGCGCGGAGGAGGCGCACGAGTTCACCGTGACCCTCACTGCCGGTGGCAGCGTCGTGAACACCGCGTGCGGTGCTGCAGCGATCCCGGACGACTCGGGCATCGCCCCGACGATCAACTGCGACCCGGCCGGGGTCGAGGTCGTGAACTACTCCACGGTGAAGTCGTCGGATCCGGTGTCGGGGACGGTGCTGAACCCGGGTGATGAGGTGACGTACACCGTCACGGTCACGCAGGAGGGCACCGTTCCCGCGGTCGCGCAGTTCACCGATGACCTGGCGGAGGTACTGGACGACGCTGATCTGACGGCTGGGCCGACCGCTTCGGTGGGGACTGCGACGATCACGGATGGGGTGTTGTCCTGGGCGGGCACGGTCCCGGTCGGTGAGGTGGCTACGGTGTCCTACACCGTGACGGTGAAGGACGCCGCGGCCCTCGCGGAGGGTGGCAGCTACTTCCTCGAGAACGGGGTTTCGAGCCCGGGATGCCCGGACGCCGGCTGCCCGCCGGTGGAGCATCCGATCGCGGATTTCACCGTGGTGAAGTCGTCTGATCCGGCTGATGGGTCGAATGTCGATGAGGGTGGCACGATCGAGTACACCGTGACGGTGTCGCAGGTGGGTGAGGCCGAGTACGAGGGTGCGTCGCTGGTCGATGACCTGAGCGATGTGCTGGATGATGCCACCTGGGACGACGAGCTGACCGCGTCGGCTGGCACGGTCGGTTTCGATGCGGCCACGCAGGTGTTGTCGTGGTCGGGTGATCTGGCGGTGGACGAGGTCGTGACGATCACGTACTCCGTCACGGTCACGGGTGAGGGTGACACCCACCTGCACAATGTCGTAACCAGTGATGGCTGTGCGTCGGTGGAGGTGTGTGAGACCGAGCATTACACGGCCTCCTACACGACGGTGAAGACGTCGGATCCGGCGTCGGGTTCCGATGTGCAGGTTGGTGATGTGATCGAGTACACGGTGACGGTGACGCAGTCGGGTCAGGGTCGTGTGGTGGCGCAGTTCTTCAACGACGACCTCACCGGGGTGTTGGATGATGCGACGTTCAACGATGACATCGTCGCCTCGGACGGGACGTTCACGTATGTCGATGGGGTGATCTCGTGGACGGGTGATCTGGGTCCGGGTGATGTGGCGACGGTGACGTATTCGGTGACGGTGACCGCTGCTGGTGACACGTTGATCGGGAACACGGTGCAGTCTCCGGGTTGTGAGGCGGCTGCTGATTGTGAGACCGAGCATCAGACCGGTCGTTACGAGACGGTGAAGACCTCTGACCCCGCCTCGGGCAGCGATGTGCAGGTCGGGGAGGTCATCGAGTACACCGTGACGGTGTCGCAGATCGGTGCGGGGCCGGTGGAGGATGCGTCGTTCGCCGATGACCTGACGGCGGTGCTGGATGACGCGACCTGGAACGATGACCTGGCCGAAAGTGGCGGGTCGGCGGATTACGCGGAGCCGACGGTGTCGTGGTCGGGTGATCTGGCGGTGGATGCCGTGGTGACGGTGACGTATTCGGTCACGGTGACCGGTGCGGGTGATATGAGCCTGGCCAACGTGGTCACCAGCGACGGCTGCCTCGACGAGGCGGGTTGCACCACGACCCACCTGACCGGTGACTACACGGTGGCCAAGACCTCGGTCGCCGCACCCGGCAGCGATGTCGCGGTGGGTGAGACCATCACCTACACCGTGACGGTCGCGCAGCGTGGTCCGGGGGCGGTGACGGATGCGTCGTTCGATGATGATCTGTCGGCGGTGCTGGATGATGCGACCTGGGACGACACCCTGGTCGCCAGTGCGGGCGAGGCCTCGTTCGACGCGGATGCTGAGACCATCGAATGGTCCGGTGATCTTGCGGTGGGTGCGGCGGTGACGGTCACCTACACGGTGACGGTGACCGGTGAGGGTGACATGACACTGACCAACGTGGTGTTGCCGGGTGAGGACGGTGAGTGTGTGCCGGCGGCGGACGGGAACCCGGAGTGCACGACCACGCATGAGACGGGCCGGTTCACCTACGCGAAGATGGCCGACCCGATCCACAACAGTGACGTGCAGGCCGGTGACACCATCACCTACACGGTCACCGTCACGCAGGTCGGTCCCGCCGGGGTCGCGGCATCCGTGGTGGATGACCTGACGGACGTCCTGGATGACGCGTCCTACAACGGGGATGTCGCGGCCACTGCCGGTACGGCGACCGTCGAGGGACCGACGCTGTCGTGGGCCGGTGACCTGGCGCCGGGTGATGAGGTGACGATCACCTATTCGGTGACGGTGACCGGGGCTGGTAACACCACCCTCGCCAATGTCGTGACCACGCCGTCCGAAGCCGGCGATTGTGTGACGGCGGAGGATGGCACCGAGGAGTGCCGCACCATCCACAAGACCGGCGGGTATGTCTACGCCAAGACCGCGGACCCGGCATCCGGGGCCACCGTGCGTGCCGGTGACACGGTGACGTACACGGTCACCGTCACCCAGCGTGGTGAGGGTGCGGTCACCGACGCGGTGGTCACCGACGACCTGTCGGGGGTGCTGGATGATGCGACCTGGAACGGTGACGCGGCCGCCAGCAGCGGCACCGTGGCCCGGGCGGGGAACACCCTGACCTGGACGGGTGATCTCGCGGTGGGGCAGACTGCCACGATCACCTACTCGGTGGATGTGACC
>NZ_JAHZQZ020000019.1 GCF_019449275.2 Microbacterium sp. HD4P20 | reverse complement strand
GGGGGCGGGGGCCGCGGGGCGGGGGCGCGGGGCGGGGGCGGGGCGGGGAGGGAACGGAGGGGGGAGGGAACAAGAGGGATAGCCTGAGGCGCATGGCGCGGGGGCGGAGTGACGAGACGGTGCCCTCGGCGCGACTGTCGGACGGGACGCTCGCACGAGTCCTACCCTCGACCTTCGGCGGCGGGTTCGAGCTCGAGGTCGACGGCACACCTCAGTCGCACATCGACCTCGACGATCCCACCCACCTGCACTTCGAATACGTCGCGCGCATGGGCGCGGTCATCGACAGACTCCGGATGCCGGGGCAGCCGCTCACCGCGATCCACCTGGGAGCGGGCGCACTGACCCTTCCGCGGTACGTCGAGGCGACCCGGCCGGGCTCGCGGCAACAGGTCGTCGAGCTCGAGCCGGCTCTGTGGGATCTCGTGCGCGAGAACCTTCCACTGCCCCGTGGCGCCTCGATCCGGATGCGGATCGGCGATGCGCGCGAGGTGCTGGCGCGCTTGCCCGCCGGCCTCGTCGGCGCCGCCGACCTGGTCGTGTCGGACGTGTACTCGGGGGCGCAGACCCCCGCGCACCTGACCACGGTGGAGTTCTTCACCGCCGCGGCGCGCTTCCTCGCCCCCGACGGCGTGCTGCTGGTCAACGTCGCCGACGGCGCCGGGCTGGCATTCGCCCGCCGCCAGGTCGCCACCGTGCAGGCGGTGCTCGATCATGTCATCGTCCTCGCCGAGGTGCAGACCCTCAAGGGGCGCCGCTTCGGCAACCTCGTGGTCGCGGCATCCCGAGCCCCGCTGCCGACGGAGTGGCTCCCGCGGCTCCTCGCGGCCGGGCCGCACCCGGCGAAGGTCGCGGAGGGGCGCGAGCTGGACGACTTCGCGCGCGGCGCGCGCGTCGCCACCGACGCCGACGCGACGCCTTCACCCCGGCCGGCGGCATCCGTCTTCGACCGCTGACCGGCGTGGCACGACCGGCACCGGGCGTGCCAGCGGGCACACTGGAAGGGCGATCGGCAGCGCGTGTGAAGGGAGTCTTCGTGAGCTACATCAAGGGATACGACCCCGTCACCCTGCACGAGATGGTCGACCCCCGGCAATGCAAGGAGCGGCTCGACGAGATCGGCGATCAACGCAGCCTTCCAGCCCTCCTGGAGCGGGTCTGGCTGTTGAAGGTGCTCGACCGCAGCGAGGACGCGCTCATCATCTCGGAGCAGTCCGTCCGCGTCGCGCGCATGGCGGGTACCCGCAAGGACCTGTTGCGCGCCCGCATCCTGCACGCCACCGTGCTGCAGGCGCGTGGCGCCTTCGCCGCCGCCGAGCAGGAGCTCACCACGTGCGCCGAAGAGGCCGAGGGTCAGGGCTGGGCGAGCATCGCCGCCTTCGCGTATCAGCACCGCGGCAAGGTGAACTTCGACGGCGGCGACTTCGAGTCCGCGCGCAAGGACTTCAAGCGCGCGCTCTTCCTGCGCCAGGACTCCGGCGCGACCGAGGATCAGCTCGAGTCCACGCTGCTCGCCATCGACGCGGCCGACCGGCGCCGGGCCGCGGCATCCGTCGCAAGCTGACGGTGGCTGCGCGAAGCCCGAGTGTCGTAGATATCTTCTAGCCTGACTCCATGTCGGAACTGCATCGCGTGCGGCACTGGGCCGAAGCCCTCATCGACGCCCACCTCGACTCGTCCTGGACCTTCGCGTTCGACAACGCCAAGCGCCGCGCAGGCCTGTGCGACTACACGCACAAGCGCATCAGCGTGTCGCGCTACCTCGCCGCGCGGTACGACGACGACACCAATCACCAGACCCTGCTGCACGAGGTCGCCCACGCCCTGGCAGGCGCCGCGGCCGGCCACGGTCCGCGGTGGAAGGCCGTCGCGCGCGAGCTCGGCTATGTCGGCGGCACCACCCACGGCGGCGAGACCGCCACCGAGCTGGCGCCGTGGATCGGGGTGTGCCCGTCCGGGCACGTCGCCTACCGTCACCGCAAGGCGGTCCGCCCGACGTCGTGCGCGAAGTGCGCGCGCGTCTTCGACGAGCGGTTCCTGTTCACGTGGACCCGGCGCGAGATCACCCCGGCCGTCCGGCTGGCCGCGATGACGCCGCGGTAGCCCGCGCGGATCAGTAGGCGGCGAAGATCCCGTCGCGCAGCACAGGGACGACGGATGCCGCGACCCGCGCGATGCTCGTCGGTCCGGCCGTGCCCGGCGGAGTCTCGCGATGCGCGGGCTCAGCCGCGTCCACCGCTGCGGCGCTCAGCACCTCGTGGCGGGCGCCGCGCTCGATCAGCTCCTGACCAGACCCGCTCGCGGTGAGGAGGTGGCGCATCGCGCCGCGCAGGCCTCGGAAGGACTCGCACGCCGCGGCGGCCTCGGGCGACGTGTGATCGACACCGAGCGCGCCGAGCGCGTCGATGATCGCCCCGGCACCGAGCTGATCCTCGACCGCGAACCGCAGCGGCGCCGAGGGCTCGCGCCCGGCGAGTTCTCCCGCCGCGATGACCGCGATGCTGGTGCGGTCGCCGCGGCGCTGCTGCTCGGCGAGGATCGCGCGAGCAACGGCCGACGCATTGCGCAGGCATCCGAGCATCACGACCGCGTCCGACACGGCTGCCGCTTGCGCGACGGCCGCACCGTTGAGCGAGACCGCATGCGCCGCCGCGTCCAGCGGCACCGTGTCACCGCGGCCGACGGCATCCGTCACCGTCGTGCTGAACCGCAAGACGTCGACCACCACGATCACGTCGGCGGGTGCGAGTCGGACAAGGCCCGCCGCGCCCCACTCGAAGCGGACCTGGTACCGGCGCTGGTCGAACGGGCTCTCGGGCATCGGTCCAGCCTAGATCCGCGCGCCCCGCGCCCGCCGTCGAGACCGCATGTCCTCGCCGAGACCGCACGTCCTCGGCGTCGAGAACCTACGTCCTCGGCGAGACCGCACGTCCTCGACGTTGAGAGCCCGCGCCGCCCAGACCGCACGTCCTCGACGTTGAGAGCCCGCGCCCGTCGAGACCGTACGTGCTCGCCGCGCCCGCACATGCCCCACGTGCCCGCACGTGCCCGCGAGCCCGCACCCGTCGAGACCGTACGTGTTCGCCGAGACCGCACGTCGTCGGCGTCGAGAACCTACGTCCTCGGCGAGACCGTACGTCCTCGACGTTGAGAGCCCGCGCCGGCCGCGCCCGCACATGCCCCGCGTGCCCGCACGTGCCTGCGAGCCCGCACCCGTCGAGACCGTACGTGCTCGCCGAGACCGCACGTCGTCGGCGTCGAGAACCTACGTCCTCGGCGAGACCGCACGTCCTCGACGTTGAGAGCCCGCGCCGGCCCAGACCGTACGTGCTCGCGGCGCCCGCACGTGCTCGCAGAGCCCGCGCCCGTCGAGACCGCACGTCCTCGCCGAGACCGCACGTCCTCGGCGTCGAGAACCTACGTCCTCGGCGAGACCGCACGTCCTCGACGTTGTTGAGAGCCCGCGCCGGCCCAGACCGTACGTGCTCGCCGCACCCGCACGTGCTCGCAGAGCCCGCGCCCGCCGTCGAGACCGCACGTCCTCGACGTTGTGGAGAGCCCGCGCCGGCCGCGCCCGCACATGCCCCACGTGCCCGCACGTGCCCGCGAGCCCGCGCCCGTCGCGACCGTACGTGCTCGACGAGACCGCACGTCCTCGACGTTGTTGAGAGCCCGCGCCGGTCCAGACCGCACGTCCTCGACGAGGGGGGTGGGCCGAGGGAACGGGGTGCGAGACTGGAGCATGCGGATCCTGCTGAAGATCGTGATCGAGTGCGACCCGGATGCTGCCTGGCGGGCGGTGCACTCGCCCCGCGCGGTGGCGCAGCTGTACGGTCCGCTGCTCGGCCTCGAGCCGCTCGTGCCCGACGGCCTGCCGACGGCGTGGAGCCCGGGTGACGACATACCGGTTCAGCTGTCCGCGTTCGGAGCGGTGCCGATGGGTCGCCAGTTGATCCACGCGAGCGAGCGCACCGTGCCGGGGCCTGACGGTGCGGTGCGGATCTTCCGTGACAGCGGCATCCCGCTCACCGGTCCCCTCGCCAGTCTCGACGTGTGGGACCACCAGATGGCGATCTCGCCGGCACCCGGCGAGCCCGCGAAGACGCTGTGGCGTGACCGGCTCGTCATCGGCGGGCCGACGGCGCCCGCGCTGTGGCCGGTGCTGTGGGGCATGTGGCAATGGCGAGCTGCTCGCATCCGCGCGCTCGCGCCGACGTGGGCTCACGACCCCGAGACCCGGCCCGACTCCGAGACTGCGCAGAACCCATCGAGCGAGGCGGCTCCCGCGGGCGAGCGGAATGGGTGACGTCACCGTCCGCACCGCGACCGCCGATGATGCGCTCGCGATCGCGCGGGTGCACGTGGACACGTGGCGCGAGACCTATACCGGCAAGCTCGCCGACGACGTGATCGAGGGGCGACCGATACCCGAGCGCGCGGCGGCTCTCGCGCGCCTGCTCGCCGGCGAATCCACGCTCGGCCCGCAGACGCTCTGGGTCGCCGAGCGCGAGGGCGCGATCGTCGGGTTCGCGTGGGCCGGCGCCTGCCGCGACGCCGATCGCGAGGATACGACCGAGCTGTACTCGATCAACGTGCTGCGGGCGCATCATGGCAGCGGCGCCGGCCAGCTCCTGCTCGACGCCGCGCTCGGTGGCGGCCCGGCATCGCTGTGGGTGCTCGAAGACAACCCCCGTGCCCGCGCCTTCTACGAGCGCAACGGCTTCGCACCCGACGGCACGTCGAAGGACGACGAGCGCCTCGGCGGCGCCCACGAGATCCGCATGGTCCGGGGCGATCGACGGGACGTCAATCGCCGGGGATCACCGTGAGCACCCGTCCGGTGTACTGCAGGAACTTCGCCATGAACGCGCGCAGGAATTCCTCCACCTCAGGATCGGTGACGGTGCCGTCGTCCTCGATCAGCCCCGGCGTGACCTGGATGTAGGCCTCGGGCGAGGTCATCTGGCGGGCATTGAGGTAGCTGAGAGTGCTGCGCAGGGTCTGCTGGGCGACCGCGGTGCCGATCTTGCCGGGCGAGGCGCCGATGACGGCGGTGGGCTTGTCGTCCCACGCGTTGTCGCCGTACGGCCGGCTCCCCCAGTCGATCGCGTTCTTCAGCGGGCCGGGGATCGACCGGTTGTACTCGGGCGTCACGAACATCACGGCGTCTGCGGACTGGATCGCGACCTTGAGGTCGCGTGCCGACTGCGGATAGTCCTCGTCGAGGTCACGGTTGTACAGCGGAAGCTCGCCGTACGTGATCTCGAAGAACTCGAACTCACGCGGTGCGACCCCCTGCAGCGCCGACGCCAGGCGTCTGTTGATGGACTCGCGCGACAGGCTCCCGATGACGATGCCGACGCGATAGGGCGGCTCATGGTCGATGATGTCGATCTCCATGCCCCCACCTTCCTCGGCCTCACCGGCATGCGCACCCCCCTTGCGCGCCGTCGCGAGATGGGTCAGGCGACGGATGCCCCGGCGCGAAGCCTGCGCCGTGTGCCCACGTGCCACGCCCTCTCCATGCAGCGCGCAGCGACGCGTGGAGAGGGCGTGGGGAGCATCCGTCCCCGCCATCCGGCTCAGTCGGCGAGCGCCTCCACCGGCACGACGCGCGTCGCCAGTCGCGTCGGGACGACCGCGGCCACGAGGGTGAGCACCGCGGTGGCGACCACGATGATCACGACCGGGAGCCACGGCACGGCCGGGGCCACGAGGGTCGGCGCCGAGAACGACGGCGGCAGGCGCACCGACCCCAGCACCGACTGCGCGCCCGCCCACCCGTACGCGATGCCGAGCACCAGGCCGGTCGCGGTCGCGGCGATCGTGATGTGCGCGGCCTCGAGCAGCACCATGCGGCGCACCTGGCCGGTCGAGACGCCCAGCGCACGCAGCAGGCCGAGCTCGCGACGACGCTGCACGACGCCGAGCGTCAGCAGGTTCACCAGGCCCACGGCGGCGATCACCGCCGACACGGCGACGAGCCCCATCATGATGCCCGCGAACGTGTCCATGAGCGCCGTCATCTCGTCGGGCAGCGGGCCGTCCGCCGACGCGGCGAACACGGCCTTCACCGTCTCGAGCGCCACGGCGAACATCGTGACCAGCGTGACCCCCATCACCACGCCGATCGCCATGCGGCTCGAGCGCTCCGGATAGCGCAGCGCGTTCTCGGCGGCGAGCCGCGCGGTCGCCGAGCGGCCGAACGCCCGCCCCACCAGCCGCAGCACCGGCGGCATGATGAGCGTCGCCCCCATGGCCAAGCCGGTGAACGAGAAGATGCCACCGAGGAACGCCACCACCACTCCGAGCGGCGTGATCATGCCCAGTGCGATGCCCGCGGCCAGCAGCGCGCCGCCGATCGCGAACAGCGTGATCGCGACGCCGTTGCGGCCGCGACGCGCGGCGAAGGCGTCGTGGGAGGCCTCGACCGAGCCGCCGAGCGCCTGCAACGGCGTGACGGCCAGCACGCGGCGCGAGCCCGCCCAAGCCGCCGCCCACGTGGTGAGCGCGACCACGACCGCGGGAACGACGAGGACCGGCTGCACCACGGCGTACGCGAGATCGTCGATGCCGAGCAGCGCCTCGGCGAGCAGGATGCCCACCCACGACAGGAGCGTTCCGCCGACCAGACCGATGGCGGCGCCGATGACACCGACGACCAGGCCCTGCCGGGCGATCTCGGATCGCTGCGAACGCGCCGATGACCCGATCAGACGCATGAGCGCGATGCGGCGGGTGCGGCCGGCGACGACGGTCGCGAAGGTGTTGGCCGTCACGATCGACGCGACGTACACCGCGACCCCGACGAGGATCACCGACATGAGCGCCAGGACGATCGCGAGCGTTCCGCTGTCGCCGATGTACGGGTCGGCGCGCATGAGCGCGGCGATGTATCCGGTGGCACTGAGCAGCACCGCGCCGAAAGCGCTCGAGATCGCGGCGACCAGGATGCTCGCGCCCATGCCGCGTTCGCGCAGCCAGCCGAGCGGGGCCGCCCTGGGTGAGGTGGGGATGCCGCCCGCCGCAGCCCGCGGCCGCTCCGCTGCGGTCTCGGTGATGAGGCTCACGACGCCACCGCCGCGGCGGTCGTGGAGCCCAGTTCGGAGGCGAGCATGTAAGCCGAGATCTCTTCGGCGCTCTGGCGGGGCTTGTCGGCGACGATGCGGCCGTCGCCGAGGAACAGCACGCGGTCCGCGTGCGATGCGGCGACCGCGTCGTGTGTCACCATCGCGATCGACTGGCCGTGGTCGCGGCTCGCCGCGGCCAGCAGGCCCAGCACCTCACGACCGCTGCGGGAGTCGAGGTTGCCGGTCGGCTCGTCGGCGAACACGAGGTCGGGGGCCGTGGCCAGGGCACGGGCGATCGCGACGCGCTGCTGCTGCCCGCCCGAGAGCTGGTGCGGCCGATGCCCCAGGCGCGCCGTGAGGCCGAGGGTCTCGACGAGGCCGTCGATGCGGGCGCGCTCCAGCGCCGTGGGCCGGCGCCCATCGAGGTCGAACGGCAGCAGGATGTTGCCGAGCGCGTCGAGGGTGGGCACCAGGTTGAAGGCCTGGAACACGAATCCGACGCGACGACGACGAAGGATCGTCAGCTCGAGGTCGGACAGCCCGGTGATGTCGGTGTCGCCGATCCATGCGCGGCCCGCGGTCGGGGCGTCAAGGCCCGCCATGATGTGCATGAGCGTGGACTTGCCCGAGCCGGACGGACCCATGATCGCGGTGAACTCGCCACGGCGGATGCCGACGCTCACGCCGTCGAGCGCGCGCACTGTGCTCTCGCCGGTGCCGTAGGTCTTGGTGAGCTGCTGGACCCGGGCCGCCAGGCCCAGGTCGGTCGATGAAATCTCCATGCCTCCGACGCTACGAACGGGGCGACATCCGCCGCGTCGGCCTGGCGGGGCATCCCGCGTACATCGCAAGGATGATCCTCGTCGCCCCGTTCGCGCCGTCGTCAGGTGGCGTCGGGCGAGGCGGCCTCATCGGAGGTCAGCAGCACGACGTTGCCGTCGGGGTCTTCGACGAGCGCCGCGTAGGGACCGATGGTCCGCGTCGGCGGCATGCGACCCGTATAGCCCGCCTCGACGAGGTCGGTCCACGTGCTGTCGACCACGTCGTCATCGCCGACGTAGAACTCGAGCATCTGCGAATAGCCGCCGCCGGACGGTGGCGTCCAGGTCGGGTCGTAGCGCGACGCGAACGCGGTGGTCAGCAGCAGCGTGACCCCGCTGCCCATCCGGTGCGCGACGACGGTGCCGCCGCCGACGGGATCGGGCATCTCCAGCCCCAGACGCCGGTAGAAGCGAAGCGATGCCTCGATGTCGGCCACTTCCAGCACGACCATGCTCAGCTGCAGTTCCATGCCCCGATTGTGCCGTGCTAGGCCAGGCCGTGCTCGAACGCGAAGACGACCAGCTGCACCCGGTCGCGCAATGCCAGCTTCGTGAGGATCCGGCTGATGTGGGTCTTCACGGTCGCCTCCGCCAGGTACTCCCGCGCCGCGATCTCGGCGTTCGACAGTCCCCGCGCGGCGAGCGCGAAGATCTCGCGCTCGCGCTCGGTCAGGTCGGCGTAGGACGGCGGGATCGGCCGCGGCGCGGCATCCGTGAACCTCTCGAAAAGATCACGAGTGGCGGATGCCGCGATCACCGCCGATCCCGAATACACCGTGCGAATCGCGGCGAGCAGGAACTCGGGGTCGGCGTCCTTCAGCAGGAACCCGCTCGCCCCCTGTCTGATCGCGCGAGCAGCCGCCTCGTCGAGGTCGAAGGTCGTGAGCATGACGATGCGCGGCGGGCTCGGGTCGGTAAGCAGCTCGGCTGTCGCAGCCAGGCCGTCCATGACCGGCATCCGGATATCCATCAGCACGACGTCAGGACGGCTCGCGCGCACCGCGGCGAGCGCCTCGCGGCCGTCGGATGCCTCGGCCACGACTTCGAGGTCGGGCTGGGAGTCCACCAGCATGCGGATGCCGGCGCGGAACAGCGACTGGTCGTCGACGAGCGCGACGCGGATCATGCCGCCCCTCCGATCGGGATGACGGCGGAGACGATGAAGGACCCGCTCGGGTCGGCCCCGGCCTCCAGCCGCCCACCGGCCAGCTGGGCCCGCTCGCGCATGCCGATGATGCCGTGCCCGCGGATCGGATCCGGGGTGACCGGCACTCGTTCGGCAAGACCGTTGCGCACGGCGATCTCGACGCGATCCGGAAACCATGACAGGCGCACGTCGACAGATACGCCCCGCGCCCCGTGGCGCAGCGCGTTCGTGAGCGCCTCCTGCAGGATGCGATAGACCGCGAGCTGTGCCGCCGCCGGCGGCGTGCCCGGCGGCACGGGGTCGACGTCCACCCGCAGCGGCACCCCGGCGGCTCGCACCTGGGCGTACAGCTCCTCGAGATCGGCCAGTGTCGGCTGGGGGCCCTCGCCCTGGCTATGCCGCAGCTGCGTGAGGAGCAGACGCACATCGGCCAGGGCCGCCCCGGCGGTGCTCGAGATGATCTCGAGGGCGCCCACGGCAGCGGCGGGGTCGGCGGCGGCCGCGTAGCGCGCACCGTTGGCCTGGGCGATCACGACGGTGAGCGAATGCGCGACCACGTCGTGCATGTCGCGGGCGATGCGCACACGCTCCTGCTCCGCCGCTGCTTGGATCTCGGCCCGTTCCTGCGCCTCGCGGTTCGCGCGGGCGCGCACCGCCGTGCGCATCAGCGCGCCGACCGTCCACGACAGGCCGAGCGCGAAGGCGGCAGCCACGAGCATCATCAGCGCGTTCGGCAGGGTCTCCCACGACAGTCCGCCGCTGGCGTAGAGCGGCCCGGTGGTCAGGTACAGCGTGATCACGACCGCGCCCAGGATGGCCGAGGCGAATCCCGTCCAGTACACGCGCGTCGACCCGTAGGCGGCGGTCGCGTAGAGCACGCCGAAGATCGCGAGATCCGCGAAGCTCGGCGCCCGGCCCAGTCCCACCTGCATCAGCGCGCCAGCCCAGGCCAGACCCAGCGCCAACGCCGGCGAGACCCGGCGCACCCCGAGTGCGCCGCTGAAGAGCACTGCGATCACGATGGCGGCCAGCACCGTGCCGGGCGGGCCAAGTGCCGCTTCCACCGGGGACTGCCCGTTGATCACGAGCTCGACCGGCGTCGCGATCAGGAAGAAGACGACCGCGATCGAGACGTCGACGACGAGCTGGAAGGGCTTCAGTCGGCGGAACACCGTTTCACGGTACGCGAGAGCGGATGCCGCAGCATCCGTCGTGCGATGTATCCGCCTCGCGGCGTTAAGGTCTGCCGGTCCAACCATTGCCTCTCGCGGCCGGAGGCTTTACTGTCGCGTCACAGGGCGAAACCGACGAGAAACGTCGAGTCGACAGGATCAGGGAACGGGGCTGCTCCATCGATCCGACCCCGTCGGTCCCCGCCCGAGGGACCCAGCTGAGGACGGACGGAGAACCATGACCACGGTACGCGCGGCCATTTCACAGACCACCTGGACCGGCGACAAGGAGTCGATGCTCGACAAGCACGAGCAGTTCGCGCGGGATGCCGCCGCGCAGGGCGCGCACGTCGTGTGCTTCCAGGAGCTGTTCTACGGGCCGTACTTCGGTATCACGCAAGACAAGAAGTACTACCGCTACGCCGAGTCGTCCGACGGACCGATCGTGCAGCGCTTCGCCGCCCTCGCGAAGGAACTCGGGATCGTGACCGTGCTGCCGATCTACGAAGAGGCCGAGACGGGCGTCTACTACAACACCTCGGTGCTCGTCGATGCCGACGGCACCATCCTCGGCAAGTACCGCAAGCACCATCTGCCGCACCTCGACCGGTTCTGGGAGAAGTTCTACTTCCGTCCTGGGAACCTCGGCTACCCGGTGTTCGAGACGGCGGTCGGCCGCGTCGGCATGTACATCTGCTACGACCGTCACTTCCCCGAGGGATGGCGCGAGCTCGGACTCGCCGACGCCCACATCGTCTTCAACCCCAACGCCACCAAGCCGGGCCTGTCGAACCGGCTGTGGGAGGTCGAGGGTCCCGCCGCGGCCGTCGCCAACGGCTACTTCGTGCTGCAGCCCAACCGCGTCGGCCGGGAAGACAACGAGTACGGCGAGTTGGCCGTGGACTTCTACGGCACCAGCCAGGTCATCGACCCGCGCGGCAACTTCGTGGGCGAGCGGGGCTCCGGCGAGCACGAAGAGCTGCTGGTGCGCGACCTCGACCTCGACATGGTGCTCGAGATGCGCGACGACTGGCAGTTCTACCGCGACCGCCGCCCCGACTCGTACACCCGGATCGCGAAGCCGTAGGAGGCGGACATGACCACCACACTGATCACCGGCGGAACCGTCGTGTCGGCGACCGGGCGCGGCGAGGCCGACGTGCTCATCGACGGCGAGACCATCGCCGCGGTGCTGGCCCCCGGCTCCCGGCTTCTCGGGACGGATGTCGCCGCCTCGGTCGATACCGTCATCGACGCCACCGGCAAGTACGTCATTCCGGGGGGCATCGACGCGCACACCCACATGGAGCTGCCCTTCGGCGGCACGGCCGCGTCCGACACGTTCGAGACCGGCACCCGGGCCGCGGCGTGGGGAGGCACCACGAGCATCATCGACTTCGCCGTGCAGCGCTACGGCGAGCGTGTGCAGGACGGCCTGGCCGCGTGGCACGACAAGGCCGCCGGCAACTGCGCGATCGACTACGGATTCCACCAGATCGTCGGCGGCGTCGACGACGACTCGCTCGCCGCGATGCGCGGCCTCCTGGACGAAGGGGTCTCGAGCTTCAAGCTCTTCATGGCCTACCCGGGCGTGTTCTACTCCGACGACGCGCAGGTGCTGAAGGCGATGCAGGTGTCGGCCGAGACCGGCCTGCTCACGATGATGCACGCCGAGAACGGGCCGGCCATCGACGTGCTGGCGGCGCAGCTCGCCGAAGCCGGCAAGAAGGCGCCGTACTACCACGGCATCGCACGGGCCTGGCAGATGGAGGAAGAGGCCACGCACCGCGCGATCATGCTCGCCAACCTCACCGGCGCTCCCCTGTACACGGTGCACGTCAGCGCGAAGCAGGCGGTCGACCAGATCGCGTGGGCGCGCGACCAGGGCTGGAATGTGTTCGGCGAGACCTGTCCGCAGTACCTGTACCTCTCGCTCGAGGAGCAGCTCGGCGGCTTCAGCGAGGAGTGGGGTCAGTTCGAGGGCGCGAAGTGGGTCTGCTCCACACCGCTGCGCAGCCGCAAAGAGGGTCACCAGCACCACATGTGGCAAGCGCTGCGCACGAACGACATCCAGATGGTCTCGACCGACCACTGCCCGTTCTGCATGAAGGGGCAGAAGGAACTGGGCCTCGACGATTTCCGCGCGATCCCCAACGGCATCGGCTCGGTCGAGCACCGCATGGACCTGATGTACCAGGGGGTGGTGACGGGCAAGATCACCCTCGAGCGTTGGGTCGAGCTCACGAGCACGACACCGGCCCGCATGTTCGGCCTCTACGGCCGCAAGGGGGTCATCCAGCCCGGCGCCGACGGTGACGTCGTGGTGTACGACCCGAACGGGCACACCTCGATCTCTGCGGCATCCCACCACATGAACATGGACCACTCCGCGTGGGAGGGCTTCGAGGTCGACGGGCACGTCGACACCGTGATCTCACGGGGCAAGGTGATCGTCGACGGCGGCACTTATCACGGCGCGAAGGGCGACGGCCGCTTCCTCAAGCGCGGTCTGAGTCAGTACCTGATCTGAGAGAGAATCCATGGACTTCGGCGTCGTTCTGCAGACCAATCCGCCCGCCGCGCGCACCGTGCAGCTGGCCACGCTCGCCGAGGCCCACGGCTTCAGCCACGTGTGGACCTTCGACTCGCACCTGCTGTGGCAGGAGCCCTACGTCATCCACTCGGCGATCCTCGCCGAGACCAAGCGGGTGACCGTCGGCCCGTTCGTCACGAACCCGGCGACCCGGGACTGGACGGTCACGGCATCCGTCTTCGCCACGCTCAACGAGATGTACGGCAACCGCACGGTCTGCGGCATCGGCCGCGGCGACTCGGCGGTGCGCGTGACCAACGGCAAGCCGGTGTCGATGGCCGAGCTGCGCGAGTCGATCCACGTGATCCGCGAGCTCGCCAACTCGCGGCCCGTGGAGTACAAGGGCGCGACGCTGCAGTTCCCGTGGAGCCGGGGATCGGAGCTCGAGGTGTGGGTCGCGGCCTACGGCCCGATGGCTCTCAAGCTGACCGGAGAGGTGGGCGACGGCTTCATCCTGCAGCTCGCGGACGTCGACATCGCCGCGTGGATGATCAAGACGGTGAAGGATGCCGCGGCCGCCGCCGGCCGTGACCCCGAGTCCCTGTCGTTCTGCGTCGCAGCACCCATGTACATCGGCGAGGACTGGGAGCACATGCGCGAGCAGTGCCGCTGGTTCGGCGGCATGGTCGGCAACCATGTGGCCGACATCGTCGCCAAGTACGGCGAGCACGCCGCGGTCCCCGACGCGCTGACCGACTACATCGCCGGGCGGCAGGGCTACGACTACAACACCCACGGCAGGGCCGACAACGACCACGTCGACTTCGTGCCCGACGAGATCGTCGATCGGTTCTGCATCCTCGGCTCGGCATCCGACCACATCGCGAAGCTGGAGCAGCTGCGTGAGCTGGGCGTCACCCAGTTCGCCGGCTACCTGCAGCACGACAACAAGGAAGAGACCATGCGGGTCTACGGTGAGACCGTCATCCCGGCGCTGCAGACCCACGTGGACGCGAAGCGGTGACCGCACCTCCCGGAGCCGACACGACGGTCTCGCGCCCACCGGCGACCGCAGACCCGCCGCGCCCGGGGCGCGTGCGTCGCCAGAGACCGGCGCGTTCGGCGTCGGCCTGGCTGTGGGGCGCCGTGGGGGTCGCGGCGGTCCTGGTGCTGTGGGAGCTGTACAAGCTGCTCGCGCCGGCGGACGGCGTGAGCGTGGCGGGCATGCGCGTGCTGCCGCGCACGAGCGATCTGGCGATGCCGCACGTGTGGGACATGGCCGCACGCCTGCTCGCGCCGGTGACGCGCCAGGAGGGGTCCCCGCCGCTGTGGGGCGTCATCGCCCTGGGCGCACTCACCACACTCGGCATCGCGGCCGTGGGCTGGCTCGTCGGCATGGTCGTCGGCTTCGCCTTCGCGCTGGTCATGCAGCGCTGGCGCCTGGCGGAATGGGCTCTCCTGCCGTGGATCATCCTCAGCCAGACCGTGCCGCTCATCGCCTTCGCGCCGATCGTGAAGAGCTGGGGCTCGCGCATCGAGATCGGCGGATTCGAGTGGCAGGACTGGATGTCGGTCGCCCTGATCGCGTCGTACCTCGCCTTCTTCCCGATCGCCGTCGGCGCGCTGCGCGGTCTGCAGTCCCCCGACCGCATTCACACCGAGCTGATGCGCACTTATGCCGCCGGCTACTGGTCGACACTGCTCAGGCTCAGGCTCCCGGCATCCGTTCCGTATCTGCTGCCGGCCCTGCGCCTGGGGGCTGCCAACGCCGTGATCGGGGCGGTCGTGGCCGAGGTCTCGACCGGGCTGCAGGGGGGGATCGGACGACTGCTGATCCAGTTCGCCGGACAGGCGTCGGGCGACCCCGCCAAAGCATGGGGCCCCATCTTCGGAGCCGTCGCTCTGGGGCTGGTGGCCGCCGGCTCGGTGGCGCTGCTCGGCGTGCTGCTGAAGGACTACCGACGAGGAGAGACGACGTGATGACCGATGCCGCGACGACCACGAGCACGGACACAGACGCGGTGACCGTGCGCGGCGCCGCCAAGGTGTTCTCCTCCAAGGCCGGAGACGTCACAGCACTGGACGGCATCGACCTGACCGTCGCGGCGGGCGAGTTCGTGTCGCTCATCGGACCTTCCGGATGCGGCAAATCCACCCTGCTGCGACTCATCGCCGACCTCGACACGGCCACCTCCGGCACCGTAGAGGTGTTCGGCAAGCCCGCGCAGCGGGCCCGGCGCGACCAGGACTACGGCATCGCGTTCCAGCAGGCCGGGCTCCTGCCGTGGCGGACCGTCGCCGCGAACATCGCCCTGCCGCTCGAGATCCACGGCGTGGGAGCGGCCGAGCGCAAGGCCCGGGTCACCGAGCTCGCGGAACTCGTGGGGCTGTCGGACTTCGCCCAGCGGCATCCCGACCAGCTCTCGGGCGGTATGCAGCAGCGCGTCGCGATCGCGCGGGCCCTGGCCGAGCGGCCGCGGCTGCTGCTGATGGACGAGCCGTTCGGGGCGCTGGACGAGATGACGCGCGAGCGCATGCAGGCCGAGCTCTCGCGGATCGCCGCCGAGACCGGGGCAGCGGTGGTGTTCGTGACCCACTCGATCCCCGAGGCGGTGTTCCTCTCGGACCGCGTCGTGGTGATGTCGCCGCGGCCAGGACGGATCACCGCCGTCATCGAGACCGGCTTCGGTGCCCGGCGCGATGACGCGCTGCGTGAGACGCCGGCGTTCTTCGCGCGGGTGACGCAGGTGCGCGAGGCGCTTCACGGCGCCCCCGCCCCGAGCACGCGCGGCGCGGAGGAACGATGACCGTCCGCCCCGCACCGACCGACGTCGCCGGGACTCGGTCCGTCCGGCCGGCCCGGCGCGAATGGAGCACCGCCACCGAGCAGCGGCTGCGCATCCTCGCGCCGATCGTCGTCGGCGTGCTCGGACTCGCGGTGTGGCAGTTCCTGGTGAGCGTGGTGGGCGTGTCGGACTATCTGCTGCCGAGTCCGGCCGCGATCCTCCAGCAGCTGGTCGAGTTCTGGCCCGCGATCTTCCAGGCATCCCTCGTCACCGGTCTGAACGCACTGATCGGTCTCGTCGTCGGCACCGTCGTCGCGATCGTGCTCGCCGCGCTCGCTGCGCGCTGGCACGCCATCGACGGGATGTCGGCCCCTCTCGTCGCCTCACTCGCGGTCGTTCCCATCGTCGCTCTCGCCCCCGTGCTGAACTCGATGTTCGGCGCAGACAGCCAGTTCGGACGTCAGGCGATCGCGGGCCTCGCGGCGTTCGTGCCGGTCTTTCTGAACACCCTGCGAGGACTCCGCCAGACTCGGCCGGTCCATCGCGATCTGATGCGCAGTTATGCCGCCACCGGCTCCCAGGCGTTCCGCACCGTGACGCTCCCGACCGCCGTGCCGTACCTCATGACCGGCATCCGCATCGCCAGCTCGCTCGCCGTGATCTCGGCCCTCGTGGCGGAGTATTTCGGCGGCCCCCGTGGTGGCCTCGGCACCTTCATCGCCACCTCCGCCGCGACGAGCGCCTACGCACGGGCGTGGGCGTACGTCGCCGCCGCGATCGCCGTCGGCCTCGTCTTCTACCTCGCCACGGCGCTCCTCGAGCGACTGGTGCTGCGCCGCATCCCGACCGGAGGCGCGCGATGACGCGCGCCCTCACACCGCGTCCTCCTCGCGAGGCCGGCCATGCACCACCGCAGCAAGACATGAAAGGAACGACATGAAGCACAGCACACGTCGCGTTCTCGCGACCGGAGCGTTCGCCCTGTCGGCCGCCGTCCTTCTCGCCGGTTGCGCCGGTGGGGGCGACGGCGACCCCACCGACGCCGGGGGAGGTGGAGACGCGGGCGAACTCACCCCCGTCAAACTGCAGCTGCAGTGGTTGCCTCAGGCCCAGTTCGCCGGCTACTTCGCCGCGATCGACCAAGGGTTCTTCGAGGAGGAGGGGCTGGAGGTCGAGATCATCCCCTCCGGCGGTGACATCGTGCCGCAGGACGCCCTCGCCAACGGCGACGTCGACTTCGCGATCGCGTGGGTGCCCAAGGTGCTCGGCTCGATCGAGGCCGGCGCGAATCTCACCGACATCGCGCAGATCTTCCAGCGATCGGGCACCCTGCAGGTGTCGTGGGCCGACTCGGGCATCGACTCGGTCGCCGATTTCGAAGGCAAGACCATCGGCTCGTGGGGTTTCGGAAACGAATGGGAGATCTTCGCGGCCATGGCCGACGAGGGCCTGGACTCCACCACCGTGCAGATCATCACGCAGGACTTCAACATGAACGCCTTCCTGCAGGGCGACATCGACGCGGCACAGGCGATGACCTACAACGAGTACGCGCAGCTGCTCGAGACGGTGAATCCCGAGACGGGCGAGCTCTACCAGCCGGAGGACTTCAACGTCATCAGCTACGAAGACACCGCCGGCGCCATGCTCCAGGACGCGATCTGGGCCGACACGGAACGGCTCGAGAGCGATGAGGAATACGCCGAGACCGCCGTCGCCTTCCTCAAGGCGGTCGTGAAGGGCTGGGTGTTCGCTCGCGACAATCCGGAGCAGGCGGCCGAGATCACCCTCGCGAACGGCTCCGCCTGGGGCCCGAGCCATGAGCTGTGGATGATGAACGAGACCAACAAGCTGATCTGGCCCTCGCCCGAGGGCATCGGCATCATCGACGAGGCCGCATGGCAGCAGACCGTTGACGGCGCCCTGGCCGCCGTCAACGAGACGGGCGCGCACCTGATCACCGAGGAGCCGCCCGCCACCGCATGGTCGAACGAGTACATCCAGCAGGCGCTGGACGAGCTCACCGACGAAGGCATCGACCTGACCGGCGAGAGCTTCGAGCCGATCGAGGTCGTGCTGCAGGAGGGCGGCAACTAGGGCGTGAGGTCCGGGCGGCCGGTCGACCGGCCGTCCGGACGTTCCGTCTCGCTTCGCCCGCTCAACGACCGGGATCGTCGGTTGACCCCTGGCCGTCGAGCGACGAACGTAGCGAGTGCACGGCACGCCTCGACCCAGGGAGCACAATGACGCACGACCGCGACGCTCTCGCAACGCAGCTCGACCGCGACCACGTCTTCCACTCGTGGTCGGCGCAGGCCGGTCTCGACCTGCCCGTGATCGCGGGCGGCGACGGCACCGTGGTGTGGGACCACGCCGGCAACCGCATGCTCGACTTCGCCAGTCAGCTGGTGAACGTGAACATCGGGCACCAGCATCCGGCCGTCGTCGAAGCGATCCGCGCGCAGGCGGCGGAGCTGGCGACGATCGGCCCGGCGACGGCGAACCTGAAGCGCGGTGAGGCGGCCGCGCGCATCTTGTCGAAGGCCCCGGACGGCTTCGCGAAGATCTTCTTCACCAACGGCGGGGCGGATGCCGTCGAGAACGCGATCCGCATGGCCAGGCTCCATACGGGCAGAGACACGGTGCTCTCGACGTACCGCTCGTATCACGGCAACACCGGGGCGGCCATCGTCGCGACCGGCGATTGGCGGCGGATGCCGAATCAGTACGCCCGCGGACACGTGCACTTCTTCGGGCCCTATCTGTACCGCAGCGAGTTCTGGGCGAGCACGCCCGAGCAGGAGTCGGAGCGAGCGCTGCATCACCTCGAGCGCGTGATCCAGTCCGAGGGCGCCTCGACCATCGCCGCGATCCTCCTGGAGTCGGTGCCGGGAACGGCGGGAATCCTCGTGCCGCCGCCCGGCTACCTCGCGGGAGTCCGAGCCCTGTGCGACCGGTACGGCATCGTGCTGATCCTCGATGAGGTGATGTGCGGCTTCGGCCGCACCGGGCGCTGGTTCGCGTTCCAGGGACACGACGTGGTGCCCGACCTCATCACTTTCGCGAAGGGCGTGAACTCCGGGTACGTGCCGGTCGGCGGCGTGATCATCTCGCCGGCGATCTCGGCGACTTTCGACGATCGGGTCTTCCCGGGCGGGCTCACGTACTCCGGGCATCCGCTGGCCGCGGCATCCATCGTCGCCTCGATCGACGCTATGCAGGCCGAGGGGATCGTCGAGAACGCCCGCCGCGTGGGCGAACAGTCGATCGGCCCCGGACTGCGCGCCCTGGCCGAACGCCACCGACTCATCGGCGAGGTGCGCGGCGAAGGCGTGTTCTGGGCGATCGAGCTGATCGCCGACGCCGACACGCGCGAACCGGTGGGCCCGGAGGTCATCGGCCGGCTCAAGAAGGCCCTCACCTCGCGCGGACTGCTGCCCTTCACCGCCGAGAACCGCATCCACGTCGTGCCTCCCTGCGTGGTCACCGACGGGGAGGTGGATCAGGCGATGTCGATCTACGATGAGGCTCTGACGAGCGTCGAAGCCGATCTCGCCTGACGTTCCCTTACGAGGGGGACTTCCAAAGGAGGAAGACGACATGACAGACACCACGACAGCGGCCCCGCCCACGGCGGAGGCCGAGACCACGGTCCTCGATCACTGGGTCGACGGGGCAGGCTGGGCCGGGGCATCCGATCGCACCGGACAGGTGTTCAACCCCGCACTCGGCACCGTGCAGAAGCAGGTGCGCTTCGCCTCGACGTCGGACGTGGACCACGCGGTCGGGGTCGCCACGCGGGCGTGGGCGCAGTGGCGTGACACCTCGATCGCCAAGCGCCAAGCGGTGATGTTCGCCTTCCGCGAGCTGCTGAACCAGCGCAAGGGCGAGCTGGCCGAGATCCTGACGTTGGAGCACGGAAAGGTGCTCTCTGACGCACTGGGCGAGATCGCCCGCGGCATGGAGGTCGTCGAGTTCGCTTGCGGCGTCGGCCACCTCACCAAGGGCGCGTACACCGAGAACGCCTCGAGCGGCATCGACGTCTACACGATGAAGCAGCCCCTCGGGGTCGTGGGCATCATCAGCCCCTTCAACTTCCCGGCCATGGTGCCGCTGTGGTTCTTCTCGGTCGCGCTCGCGGCCGGCAACGCCGTGATCCTCAAGCCCTCTGAGAAGGACCCGACGGCCGCCAACTGGATGGCGGCGCTGCTCACCGAGGCGGGGCTGCCGGCCGGTGTCTTCAATGTGGTGCACGGCGACAAGGAAGCCGTGGACGCACTGCTGGAGCATCCCGATGTGCGCGCGATCTCGTTCGTGGGCTCCACCCCGATCGCGAAGTACGTGTACGAGACGGCGACTTCCCACGGCAAGCGCGTGCAGGCCTTCGGCGGCGCGAAGAACCACATGCTGGTGCTGCCGGATGCCGACCTCGACCTCGCCGCGGATGCCGCGGTCAACGCCGGCTTCGGCTCGGCGGGCGAGCGCTGCATGGCGATCTCGGTCGTCCTCGCCGTCGACACGGTGGCGGATGAGTTCGTGCGCAAGGTCTCGGAGCGCATGAAGACGCTCCGCACGGGCGACGGCATGCGCGGCTGCGACATGGGTCCGCTGATCACCGGGCAGCATCGCGACAAGGTGACGTCGTACATCGACGTCGCGGCCGGGGACGGCGCCGCGGTGGTCGTCGACGGCCGCGAGGTCGAGATCGACGGCGACCCGAACGGGTTCTGGCTCGGCCCGACCCTCATCGACAACGTGCCCACGTCTTCGTCGGTCTACGCCGACGAAGTGTTCGGCCCGGTGCTGTCGGTCGTGCGCGTCGAGGGCTACGAAGAGGGCCTGGGCATCATCAACGCCAGCCCGTACGGCAACGGCACCGCGATCTTCACCAACGACGGCGGCGCTGCACGGCGGTTCCAGAACGAGGCCACGGTCGGCATGATCGGCATCAACGTGCCGATCCCGGTTCCCGTCGCATACCACTCGTTCGGCGGCTGGAAGGCCTCTCACTTCGGCGACACCAAGGCGTACGGCCCGCACGCGTTCGAGTTCTTCACCGCCGAGAAGGCGGTCACCTCGCGCTGGCTCGACCCGTCGCACGGCGGCTTGAACCTGGGCTTCCCGCAGCACACGTGACCCCGGCCGGATCGCGATCCGCGGTCACACCTCGCGCGGTGGCACGAAGACCGTCACCGCGCGAGGGACGGCAGCGCAGCGCAGCGTGAACTCGTCGCCCGGTTCCTCTTCGAGCTCGCCGTCGTGGACGAAGACCGACGGATGCCCCGGCCCGGGGCGAACCGTCAGCTCGAAGTCCGAGACGACCAGGCGCTCGAGATCGGACCGCGGCGGCATGAGGCGCAGTGTCCTCAGCACGGCGGCGGTGCGCCGGCCGAACGCGAGCGAGGCGATCGCGCGCAAGCGCGTGCCGCGCGCGTGGTGGATGCGCACGTCGAGCACGGGCTCTTCGAGGTGGGCGCGCTGCATCGTCGCGACGCGACCGGGATCGTTAGTGCCGACGCCGACGAACACCGACCACACGCGGGCACGGCGGCCGTCGCGCACGATGACCAGCGGCGCCGCCTCGCCCAGGGCGTGCCACGCGGCGACGATGCCGCCCAGCCACTTGCCGAGCTTGGGGCGATGCTGCTCACGTTCGTCGATGAGCTCGGGATAGGCGCCGACCGAGACCGCGTTGAGAGCGAGGATCGCTGCGCCGTCCGCGGTCGTCACCTCGACCGCGCTGACCTCGATCGTGGTCCCCGCCTGGAAGGCGTCGATCGCGGTCTCCACATCGGTCAGCCCGGCCGAGCCCGCGAAGTGATTGAACGTGCCCCCCGGCAGCACCAGCAGCGGCCGTCCATAGCGCCGGGCGAGTTGGGCCATGCGCGACACCGACCCGTCGCCGCCGTAGACGCCCAGAACGGCGGGGGCGGTTGGGCCCACGCGCCCGGAGGCTCCGGGCGACGCGCCAGCGGCGCCTGGAGGGGGCGTGGGGACCGCCTCCATCGCCTCCTCGACGATCGCGTCGAGGTCGTCACCCTCCCCGAGCTCGCGCACGACGGCATCGGGCAGCCGCTCGGCGAACAGCGCCGCCGGGTCGCTGCGGATCACCGCGGTGCCCGACTGCGCGTTGCGCACGATGAACAGGCCGCGGCCGGTGGCGGCGGGAAGTGGCGGCGGCGCAGACGGCATGGCCCGAGGCTACCCCGCCCGCACCCGCGCGGCCCCGGTTCCCCGTGCATCGCTCACAGGCTTCGCAGAATCCCGCGGATCTCGCAGCGAATCGCCGGATATCTGCGAGCTTGGCGTAGATCCGCGAAGTCTGTGAGCCTCGCTCGGCACCTCACGCGGGCAGGATCGGCCGGTTCTCGTAGAAGGTCTGCAGCACGACCGTCGTACGCGTGTTGACCGACGCGGCGAGACGGATGTCGCGGATGAGCGTCTCGAGATGCCGGGGCGATGCCACCCGCACGAAGAGCATGTAGCTCGCGTCGCCGGCGATCGAGTGACACGCCTCGATCTCGGCGAGGTGCTCGAGCAGTTCAGGCGCGTTGTCGGGCTGCGCCGGATCCAGCGGCGTGATCTCGATGAACGCCGACAGCGGTTTGCCGACCGCCTCGGGATCCACCGCGGCGCGGTAGCCGGTGATGACACCGCGCGTCTCGAGCCGACGCAGCCGCGTCTGCACGGCCGAGACCGACAGGCCGATCGCGGCCGAGAGCTCGGCGAGAGTTGCCCGGGCGTTGAGCGAGACCTCGTGCACGATCCGCTGATCGACAGCATCCTCCATACGTGGAAGAATACCTGTACCAGTCAGCTTTGGCCGGAAAGATTCCTGTTGGCACCCTCTTCCTCGAAGATCGGAGGTTCCCATGTCCATGACCGCGCACAACGCGAAGTCCATCGTCGGAGAGCCCGAGGTCCTCGAGGACGCCGGGCTCGAGAACTCATCCGCCTGGCTCTCGTTGAAGACGGCCGCGACGGCGCTCCAGTCCTTGCAAGCCCAGGACGGATCGATTCCGGATGCCGCGTCCCACGCCGCCGCCCGGACCCACGTCGCAGCGATCACCGCGGCCATCGCCGAACTGCGACCCCTCTTCCCTCACGACGACGCCTACCTCGAGGCATCCGTCCGCGACTTCGAGCGCTGGGCCGACGGCGGCTTCGGCGTGCCCGACTTCCTCGAGTCGCTCGTGGCGTTCCAGCCGCAGCAGCACCGGGTCGACGGCATCCGTCATCTCGTCGTCTTTCCGATGTACACGCAGAACGGCTCGTCGAACCGGTTCGTCGAGGCGGTGCTGGTCGAGGTGATCTGGCCCGAGTTCATCGCGCAGCTGGAGGCCGACTACACCAACCGGCTGTTCGTGTCGCTGCGGTTCCTCGATTTCACGCCCGGCTACGACACCAACAGTGCCGTGCTTTTCCCCGAGACCGTCGGCATGCGCGAGATCCCGCCGTTCACGTGGGGCGCGATCTTCCAGGACCGCGAGGCCGCGCGCTACCGCCGCGTCGTCCGTGCGGCGGCCGAGATCACCAAGCTCGATCTGCCCGCCGACGCCGCGCGCATGCTCGATGACCAGGAGCTCACCGAGAAGACGTTCGTGATGTGGGACATCATCCACGACCGCACCCACATGCGCGGCGACCTGCCGTTCGACCCGTTCATGATCAAGCAGCGGATGCCGTACTTCCTGTATTCGCTGGAAGAGCTGCGATGCGACCTCACGGCGTTCCGCGAATGCGTCGCGATCGCGGCGCGGCTGTCGGCGCGCGACGACCTCGGCGCCGCCGAGCGCGAGACGCTCGAGCACGCGCAGCTTGTGCAGTACGCGGTGATCTTCGACCGGATCTTCCGGTTCGCGATCACCGGGTCGCGCGTGCGCAACTACGACGGGCTCGGCGGTCAGCTGCTATTCGCATGGCTGCACCAGCGCGGTGTGCTGCACTGGACCGACACGTCGCTCGCGTTCGACTGGGACGAGGTGCCGGCCGCGGTGGTCGCTCTCGCCGACGCGATCGACGAGCTGTACTGGCGCTCGATCGATCGCCCGAAGAAGGCGCACTGGCTGGCCGCGTACGAGCTGGTCCGCTCGACCCTGACGCCGAACCCGGCCTCGGCGTGGGCGCGCGGGCTCGCCGACGATGTTCTCGCTGGACCGCCGAAGGGCTACACCGACGCGATGCTGGACGACGAGTTCCCGCTGTCGATGTTCTACGAGGCGCTGGAGAAGAAGATGAAGCCGGTCATCGAGTCGACGACCGGTATCACCGGACGCGCCGACGCCTGAGCCCGCTCCACGCCGGAGCCCGCTCCACGCCGGAGCCCGCTCCACGCCGGAGCCCGTTCCACATGCGTCGAGACCGTGCGTCCTCGCCGAGCACGCATGCTCCCGACGCCGGTAGCGTGGTCGTTCGGCGAGGTGATACGTATTCGACGCAAGAGGGGGCGAGGAGAAGCATGAGCGTGACCGGCAGAACGGTGCTGCTGGCGGGTGCGACAAGCGCCTCCGGGCTGGCGGCCGCGCGCGTCCTCGCCGGCGGCGGCGCCCGCGTCGTGGCGGTGGGTCGTGACGAGGCGCGCTTCGACGCGATCCGCTCCCTCAACGAGCAGCTGGCCGATCAGGGCCGCGACGAGGTGCGCCTCGAGGTGTGCGATCTCACCGACGAAGCGGCGGTCGCGGCACTCGCCGAACGGGTGCACGCGGGTGCGGGCCCGGTCGACGGCGTGCTGCACCTCGTGGGCGGCTGGCGCGGAGGCGGCGGGCTCGCCGGGCAGATCGACGAGGACTTCCGCGTGCTCGAGCGCTCGTTCACGGCGCTTCGCCACGTCAGCCGTGCGTTCGACGCGGATCTGCGCGCGTCGGATGCCGGACGGCTGGCGGTGGTGTCGTCGACCGCGGTGACACGTCCGCTCGCCGGCGGCGCGAACTACGCCGCGGTCAAGGCCGCGACAGAGGCGTGGGCGCGAGCGGTCGCACAGGGCTTCGCGAAAGCGGCACGGGATGCCGAGCAGCCGCTGCGTGCGGCATCCGTCATCTTCCGCGTCAAGAGCCTGTCCGGACTCGAGGATGCCCTCGCGCAGGGATTCGCCGACCTCTTCGCCTCGGCGGCCGACGACATCAACGACACCGTCGTCGAGCTCACCGACCGGTCACTCTGACCCCACCGTCGCGGCGGCTGAAGAACGCCCGCCGAACTAGATTGGACCCCCGTGACCACACTCCACGACCCGAACCTTCGCGGTTTCGCCTCCGACAACTACTCCGGCATCCACCCCGAGGTGCTCGCGGCCATCGCCGCCGCCAACGACGGCCACCAGGTCGCGTACGGCGACGACATCTACACCGAGCGGCTGCAGGCGGTCTTCGCGCGTCACTTCGGCGAGGGCGTCGAAGCCTTCCCCGTGTTCAACGGCACCGGAGCCAACGTCGTGGGCCTGCAGTCGATGCTGCCGCGGTGGGGCGCCGTGATCGCGGCCGGCACCGCGCACATCAACGTCGACGAGGGCGGAGCCCCCGAGCGGGTGGCCGGCATCAAGCTGCTGACCGTGCCGACCGACGACGGCAAGCTCACTCCCGAGCTGATCGATCGCGAGGCATGGGGCTGGGGCGACGAGCATCGCGCCCAGCCGCTCGCCGTGTCGATCACGCAGTCGACGGAGCTCGGCACGCTGTACACCGTGGACGAGGTCACGGCGATCGCCGACCACGCCCACGAGCGGGGCATGCGCGTGCACATGGACGGTTCGCGGCTCTCCAACGCCGCGGCATCCCTCGGCGTGCCCTTCCGCGCCTTCACGCGCGACGCCGGAGTCGACGTGCTGAGCTTCGGCGGCACCAAGAACGGCGCGATGCTCGGCGAGGCGGTCGTGGTGCTGAACCCGGAGGCCTCGACCGGCCTGAAGTTCCTGCGCAAGCTCGACATGCAGCTGGCGTCGAAGATGCGGTTCGTCTCGGCTCAGCTGATCGCGCTGCTGGACGACGACCTGTGGCTGCGCAACGCGTCGCACTCCAACGCGATGGCGCAGCGCCTGCGGGCAGGAGTCGAGGCCGGCATCTCCGACGGGTCGATCCGCGGCGTCGCCTTCACGCAGCCCACGCAGTCCAACGGCGTGTTCGCGACCCTGCCCGACGGGGTGGCCGACCGGCTGCGCGAGTCGTTCCGGTTCTACGACTGGGATGCCTCGAAGAACGAGGTGCGCTGGATGTGCAGCTTCGACACCTCCGAGAACGACATCGACGCGTTCCTCGCCGCGATCGCCCGCGAGACCACCGCCACGTCGTAGCGGGCGGCCTCGGGCGCCGGCTCAGGACTCGGTGCGCTCGACCTCGTCGTGCGACTTTCCGTCTTCTTCGGCGGCCTCCACGAGTTCGGCCAGCTCGGCGTCCACGTCGTCGACGGTGACCTCCTCGAGCGAACCGTCCTCGGGCTCGTCCGCGTCGGCGTCGCCGTCGTCTTCGGTCCCGGCCTCGTCGCTCGATGACTCCGAGCCCTCGGGCTGCTGCTCCGGATCGTCCGTTGAGCCTGTCTCCTCGTCCCGCTCCGGGTCGGCGCCGGCGTCGGGCGCGGCATCCTCTGCTCGGCTGTCGGCATCGACCGGCGCGTCGGCATCGACCGGCGCGTCGGCATCGGCCGGCGCGTCGGCCTCCACTGTCGCGTCGGGCGCTTCATCGGCATCGCCGGGTGCCTCGACCGCGGCGGCGAGGGGAGCCTCGGGGCGGATGAGCTCCTTGACCTCGGCCATGAAGCTGGTGAGCTGGTGCTGCTGCCACCGCAGCTGGCGGGTGCGGTCCTCGGCGTCGCGCAGCACGGCCTGGGAGTGGGTCGTGACGAGTTCCATGATCCGCTCGGCCTTCGCCCTCGCCTGATCGAGGTGCTCGCGGGCGCGGAGGCGGGCGTCGGCGTCGATCTGCTGGGCCTGCGCCCGCATCAGCCGTTCGAAGTCCTCTGCCTTGCCGGCCACGCGCTGAGCGTGCTCCACCGATGCGGCGACCTGCTCGTTGGCGTCCTGCGTGATGCGCTCGGCGTGCGCGACGGCCTGGTTGTGCAGCACCAGGAACTCCTGGTGGGCATCGTCCTGCCGACGGGTCAGCGACGCCTCGAACTCGAGGGCCCGCACACGCAGTTCGCGCACGGCCTCTTCGGCCTCGGACCGGTCGCGCGCCGTCTCGCGGGCGACCATCGACCGCAGCGCCGCGGCCCCCTTCTCGGCCTCGGAACGGATCGCGGCGGCCTCGCGCTCGGCCTGCGAGAGCTTCTCGGCCGCGTGGGCGCCTTCGCGTTCGAGGCGGGCCTCGTGCGCCGTGAGTTCGGTGTCGATCCGCAGCCGCACCTGCTGCGCCTCGTGCTGCGCCTGCGAGATGATGCCCTCGGCTTCGGCCTGCGCCGACCTGCGGCGATTCTCGATCTCTTCGCGCGCCGCCTCGAGCAGGCGGTCACCCTGCACGCTCGCGTTGCGGATCAGCACGCTCGCCTGCTCTTCGGCGACGCGCAGCACCTCTTCGAACTGGTGACGGTTCGGCGTTTCGGTCGTCGCGCCGGAGAGCTCATCCGACAGCGCCTGCACCTGTGCCTCGGCGTTCGCCAGCCGCGCGTGGGCGGCTGCGAGCTCTGCTTTGAGCTGCTCCGCCTCGTCGGCGCCTTCGGTCCGTGTCGCCGCGGCGTCTGCGCGGAGTCGCTCGAGCTCGTCGCCGAGCCGTTGGACCTCGTCACGGT
Organism: Microbacterium sp. HD4P20; assembly: GCF_019449275.2. Lineage (GTDB taxonomy): Bacteria > Actinomycetota > Actinomycetes > Actinomycetales > Microbacteriaceae > Microbacterium. Next base: position 133,889 of record NZ_JAHZQZ020000019.1, on the reverse strand, counting down.
GGCGCGCCTCGGCCGCGGCGACCTCTGCTTCGAGTTCGGCCCGCACCTCGGCTGCCAGCTGCTCTGCCTCGTCACTGCGCTGCGCGCGAGCGGCCTCGAGCTCGGTCTCGAGCCGCTCAGCCTTCGCCCGGCTCTGGGCGACAGCGGCGCCCGCGCGCCGCTGATGCTGCTTCAGCTGGGCGATCTCGTCGGTGGCGGCGCGCACGCGCGCGGTCAGCTCGGCGACGGCGGCGTCGACGTCATCCTTGTCGTAGCCGCGGAATGTCGTGGCGAAGCCCGGGTCGGCCACGGGGACGCCCGCGTCGCCGATGAGGCTGTCGAACGGGCTCGTGTCGTCGGTCGGGTTGTCGTCGGCCGGTGCGGCATGGTCGGACATCGTGTGTCTCCGCTTCCTGAGTCAGCTGTGCCGGCGTGCGCGGTCGCGCCAACGGCTCCCGCCGGCGGCCACCTATGGTGCGAAGGCAACGGAGACCAGGGAGGACCGCATCCCTCGACGACACCAGGGGCCCTGTCGCGGGGATGGCTGCACGCGGGTAGTCGAACTTTACCCTTCCCGACTATGTGCGGGGAACAGCGAATTCCGCACGCGACTCCCCGAGCCATTCCCGGTACGCCTCGAACGAGTAGGGGCGTCCCAGGAACCCCTCGACCAGGTCCTTCGCGTCCTGCGATCCGCCCGGCTCGAGGATGTGCCGGCGATAGCGCAGGGCATCCGTCTCGTCCATCAGTCCGTCCGCGAAGCCGGTGAGCAGGTCGCGCGCGATCACGAGGCTCCACTGGTAGGTGTAGTAGCACGCACCGTAGCCCGTCAGGTGGCCGAAGCCCGCGTACGGGTGCAGCCCGGGCAGGGGTCTCACCGGGCTGCTGGACGCGTAGAGCCGCTCCGTCTCGGCCTGCAGATCGGCCGGGCGGCTCACGTGCAGGCGGTACGACACGTTCGCGTGACCCAGCTGTCGCCGCACCTCGAGGGCACGCCCGAACGCATCCGCGGTGCGCATCTTGCGCACGAGCTCGGCGGGGATCGCCTCACCGTCGGCGTTGGCCGTGAACGAGGCCAGCACCTCCGGGTCCCACGCCCATTCCTCCAGCAGCTGGCTGGGAGCCTCGACGAAGTCCCACTCCGCCTGCACACCGGCGAACCGGGCGAAGCGCTGATGGCCGCCGAGGATCTCGTGCACCAGATGGCCGAACTCGTGGAAGAACGTCACCACCTGGTCGTGCTCGAGCAGGCCCCGCGAGAAGTTGCACAGCAGGGCGGCCTCGGGAACGACCCGCCCGGCGATCCCCGGCGCGAGCGGGAAGCAGGCCGCGTGGCTGAACTTGCCCTCCCGCGGGTGAAGATCCAGATGGATGCGGCCCAGTCGCACGCCGTCGCGCACGACGTCATGCGAGCGCACGTCCTCGTGCCACGCGTGCGCATGGACGGGCTCGTACTGCACCTGCAGCAGCCGGCCGGTCACCTCCAGCACGCCCGGCAGCACCCGTTCGAACGGGAAGTAGGAGCGCACCACCTGCGGGTCGACGTCGAACCGCTCCGCCTTGACCACGCTGAGCAGGTGCCAGAAGTCAGCGATCGTGACCTCCTCCGCCGTGGGCATATCGCGCCGCAGCCGATCGCGCAGCATGGCGTACTCGGTCTGGGCGGCGTCGAGGGATGCTTCGTCCAGCCGCGCCAGGAACGTGCGGATCTCGGCCCCGCTGCCGATCATCCGCGTCTCGGTCTCGAAGTCGGCCCAGTCCTCGTAGCCCAGCAGCGACGCCCGCTCGGCGCGCACCTCGAGCAGTTCGGCGAGCACGGCCTCGTTCTCGGGCCACGCCAGGTCGTTGTAGGCGCCGATGAGGGCGTGGCGGGTGGCGCGATCGGTCGCATATTCGCGAACGGGCATGAGATCGGGGTAGTCGGTCGACAGCGTGACCATGCCGTTGTCGTCGGCGGGGTGCGCATCGACGAAGTCCTGCGGCATCCCCGCGAGGCCGGCGCGGGGCACGGCGACCTCGCGACGACCGTCACGGATGTTGCGTGAGAAGGTCAGCGACAGCTCGGTATCGCGTTCGGCCAGCCATCGAACGCGCTCGCGCTCGGCATCTGGCAGGTGCACCCCGCCGCGACGGAAATCGCGCAGCAGGTGTTCGAGCAGCCGGGCTTGATCCTGATCCAGCCCATCGGCGGATCTTGCGGAGAACGCCGCCCACAGGTCGCGGTCGAGCAGGCGCTGCGAGGTGATCGACTCCACCGCCTGCACCTGCTCTTCGGCGAGCTCCCGCACCGCGACGTCGGGGTGCGCCTCGCTGATCACATATGCCTCGCTGAGCGCCTCGTGCAGCGCGATCTCGGCGTCGTTCCACAGCTCGAGCCGCTCCACCGTCGACAGGTCGGGCTCGGACGTGAGGCGGGCGTCGATCTCACGCACGCGGGCGATCCGCTCCGTGGGACGCTCGGCGGCGAAGGCCGCCCACCCTGCGGCGTCGGTGGGGAAGGAGAGAGGCTCGATGGTCACGGGTCGAGCCTACGGCGACGACCCGACAGACGGATGCCGGTAGCTCCGAGAAACCTCCTCCGTCAGCGCAGCGCGCCGACGCTCGCGAGAGCAAGGCGGATCAGCGTGCCGCGCCCACCCTCCATCTCGGCGGCGAGCGCATCGGATGCGGCCTCCTGGGGTGACATCCACGTCACCTCGAGTGCGTCCTGCCGCGGCTCGCACGTGCCGGTGACGGGCACTACGAACGCGAGCGAGACCGCATGCTGCCGGTCGTCGTGGAAGGCGCTGACGCCCGGCATCGGAAAGTACTCGGCCACGGTGAAGGGCGTCGGCTCAGTGGGCAGCAGCGGGAAGGCCATCGGACCCAGGTCGTTCTCGAGATGCCGGAACAGCGCATCGCGGACAGTCTCGGCGTAGCGCACGCGTCCCGAGACGATCGTCCGGGTCATCTCGCCCAGCGGGGTGGCGCGCAGCAGGATGCCGACCTCGATCACCTGACCCATGCCGTCGGTGCGCACCGGTACGGCTTCGACGTAGAGCATGGGCAGGCGTCGACGGGCCTCCTCGAGCTCGATGTCGCTCAGCCAGGCCGGATTCGAGACGTTGCCCGACGGCGGGCCGAACGGCTCGTCACCGGAGGGTTCGGGGTCGGGAGTTCGCACGGACATGACTCCTGTATACCCTCCCCGACCCGACGCGCCACCGATTCCCCGTGCAAACCGGCGCCGATCGGTACGCTGACGGACAGATCTCAGAGGAGCGCCATGTCGAACGACGGACCGCAGACAACGTTCAGCCGCGTCCAGGACATCGTGGGCGTCTTCCTGCTGTCGATCACGGCGGTGCTGACCGCCTGGTGCGGCTTCGAGTCGTCCAAGTGGGGCGGCGAGATGTCGATCGCGTTCAGCGAGGCGTCCGGGGCGCGCATCCAGGCGGCGAGCGCCGAGGGAGAGGCGCGTGCGTCGCAGCAGTTCGACCTCTCGATCTACGCACAGTGGGTGATCGCGAACGCCGACGGTGACACCGAACTGGCGCAGTACATCCAGGACCGGTTCACCCCGCACTTCGCCGAGGCGTTCGATGCGTGGCAGGCCGACGGGATGCAGGAGAACGGTCCGTTCGCCCGTGAGGAGTACGTGCCGCCCGGCCAGGTCGAGGCCGCCGAGCTCTCGGCGAGGGCCGACGCGAAGTTCGAAGAGGCGCTTGCGAGCAATCAGCGGGGCGACAACTACTCGCTGCTCACCGTGCTCTTCGCCCTCGTCCTCTTCCTGACGGCGATGTCGCAGCGCGACGTGCGGACGTGGATCGGCCGCGTGCTGCTGGGCCTGGCGGTCGTGGTCGCGATCATCGGCATAGGCATCCTCGCCACGTTCCCGATCAAGATCTGATGCACAACGTTCGCGTGCGGCATTGCAGGATGGAGTGGTGAGCTCTCACCAGCCGCTGGATTCCGACACCGTCCTGTGGTCGGCCGCCGCGGAGGACCGCGCCGGCCGGCCTCTCCTGGTACTGCTCCACGGGTACGGCTCCGACGAGCGCGATCTGTTCGCCCTGGTGCCGCACCTGCCGGAGGAGTTCGTCATCGCCGCGGTGCGGGCGCCACTCGCGCCGCCCTTCCCGACGCCCGGCTACTCGTGGTACGCGATCGACGATCTGGATGGTCGCGATCCCGCCCACGTGACGGCGTCCGCGCACCGGCTGCTGGCCTGGACGGATGCCGTGGCCGGGCCGGTCGGCTCCGAACCGGGGCCCACTCGCACGGCCGTCGGCCTCCTCGGCTTCTCGCAAGGCGGCGCGGTGGCGCTGCAGGCGATGCGCCTGGACCCTCACCGGTTCGCGTTCGCCGTGAACCTCTCGGGCTACGCGACGCCCGGGGCCCTGCCGCGGGACGCCGAACTCGCCGAGGTGCGGCCGCCGGTGTTCTGGGGCCGCGGCACCCAGGACGACGTGATCCCGTCCTTCCTCGTGGAGCACACCATCGAATGGCTCCCTCGCCATACCGATCTGAGCGGACGCGTCTACCCGGGGCTCACCCACAGCGTCTCGGAGCAGGAGCTGGCCGACGTGCGGGTGTTCCTCGAGAAGCGGCTGGCCGACCTCGCACCCCCATCCGCGTGAGCGGACGTAGAGACAACCGCCCATGGCATCCGCTATGGTGTCTCTCGGCTTTGTTCCCGACGTGAGGAAATCCGTTGAAGCTCATCGACGCGACCGCGCTGTAATCGCGCTGCTCCGTCGACTCTCGACGTCAGCGCATCCGATTCCGCGCTGACCGTCGATCCGCCGCCCTCCCGTGGCTCCGCGCTTTCGAGCGCCGGCGCATCGGGCGTCCGCGGCCTCGGTGTCAGCGCATGACTGACACAGGAGGCCCACATGCCTGCACACACCCTCACCCCTGCCGTCCTCCTCGACCAGGTCACGTTCTCGTGGGCCGACGGCACCACCGCCCTCTCCGATGTCTCGGGCTCGTTCGGCGCCGGCCGCACCGGTCTTGTCGGCCGCAACGGCTCCGGCAAATCCACCCTGCTGCGGCTGGTGGCCGGCGAGCTCACGCCGACGGCGGGGAACGTCGTCACCACGGCGGATGCCGCGTACCTGCCGCAGCGGCTGACGCTGGACGTCACGCGTCCCGTCGCCGACCTGCTCGGCGTCGGCGCGACGCTCCGTGCCCTGCGCGCGATCGAGTCCGGCGATGCCGACCCGCGTCACTTCGACGCGGTGGGCGACGACTGGGATGTCGAGGCCCGGTCGCACGCGGCACTGGCCGAGGCCGGGCTCGCACCCGACATGCTCGACCGCAGCGTCGGGCAGCTGTCGGGCGGTGAGGCGGTGCTCACCGCGATCGCCGGCATCCGGCTTGCCGGTGCCACTCAGCATAGTGCCCGGATCGCGCTGCTCGACGAGCCGACCAACAACCTCGACCGCGAGGCCCGGGTCCGGCTGTACGACATGGTGCGCTCGTGGCGTGGCGCCCTCGTCGTGGTCAGCCACGACGTCGCGCTGCTGGAACTGATGGATGACACCGCTGAGCTCTATGACAACGAGCTCTCGGTGTTCGGCGGCCCGTACTCGGAGTGGCAGGCATGGTTGCAGACGGAGCAGGACGCCGCGCGCCAGGCCGAGACCGCCGCGAAGCAGGTCGTGCGACGCGAGAAGCGGGAGCGGATCGCGGCTGAGCTGACCATCGCGACACGACAACAGATGGGCCGCAAGGCGCAGCTCGAGAAGCGCGTGCCCAAGATCGTCGCCGGCGGGCGGAAGATGGCCGCCCAGGTGTCGGCCGGAAAGCTCCGCGGCGAGAAGGCCGAACGTGAGGCGACCGCGCGCGCCGCGCTGGATGCCGCCGAGCGGCGGGTGCGCGACGACGACACCGTGAAGATCGACCTGCCCGATCCTGGAGTGCCCGCGGGCCGCCGGATCGCCGCACTCGGCGACGCCGAGCGCTCGTGGATCATTCAGGGCCCGGAGCGCGTGGCTCTCATCGGCCCGAACGGCGCCGGCAAGACGACGCTGCTCGACCGCTTGGTCGGTGCTGCCGTACCGTTCTCAGGACCGGAGCACCCGCTCATCGATCCCGGGCCCGGAATCACGCGCGAGCCCGACGATCTACCGCCGGCGATCCTGAGAACGGTACACACCGAGCTGCATACCGACCGCGTCGGGTACCTGCCGCAGCGCGTGGACGGGCTCGACGACACCGGGTCGGTGCTCGAGAACATCGCCGCCGCCGCGCCGGGCGTGAGCACCGCGGAGTTGCGCAACCGGCTCGCGCGGTTCCTCATCCGAGGGGCCGCCGTCGACCGGCCCGTGGCGACCCTGTCGGGCGGCGAGCGCTTTCGCGTGGCACTCGCGCGGCTGCTTTTGGCCGACCCGCCGCCGCAGCTGCTGGTCTTCGACGAGCCGACGAACAACCTCGACCTCGACACGGTCGCGCAGTTCGTCGATGCTCTCGCGGCCTATCGCGGCGCGGTGCTCGTCGTCAGCCACGACGACGCGTTCCTCGAGCGCATCGGTGTGAACCTCGTGCTCGAGCTCGACCGCGACGGCTCGTTGTCCGAGAGGTGACGGTGGGCTGCGGCATCCGTTCTCTCGCGGATCGGATGCCGCAGCCCCCGCGCGGGCTCGGGGGCCTTCCCCCGTGCGCTCGAGGTCGGTGGGCGGGAGGATGGAGCCATGAACGAACTCGTAAGACCTCGCCGAGGGCGCTGGCTGGCAGGGGTCTGCCTCGCCGTCGCCAACCGATTCGGGTGGAGCGTCGCGCTCGTCCGCGTCCTCGCGATCGTCGCGGTGGTGCTCTTCGGGCTGTCGCTGTGGGCGTACATCCTGCTCTGGATCGTCATACCGACCGAGCGCTGACCGCTCGTCAACCCCGCCCCGATGTCGGTGCGACCGAGCAAGATGGAGAGGTGAGCGACGTCCTCGAGCGGTTCGGTCCTGCCACGCAGGACTGGTTCCGAGGCGCGTTCGCCGCTCCGACGAACGCGCAGATCGGTGCGTGGGAGGCGATCTCCGCCGGAAAGCACGCACTGGTGGTCGCTCCGACCGGATCGGGCAAGACGCTCTCGGCGTTCCTGTGGGCGATCGACCGCGTGTTCCACGAGCCCTTCGACACGGTCGCAGAGCGACCTGCTCAGGGACCGTCGCGCCCCCGGAGTAGACGATCCGCCGACGCGCGGATGCGCACGCGGATCCTCTACATCTCGCCGCTCAAGGCCCTCGGCGTCGACGTCGAGCGCAACCTGCGTTCACCCCTGGTGGGCATCGGCCAGTCCGCCCGGCGCCTCGGCGTCACGGTGCCGGAGGTGACGGTCGGCGTCCGCTCCGGCGACACGACCTCCAGCGACCGACGCAAGCTGGTCGCGACACCGCCCGACATCCTCATCACGACGCCAGAGTCGCTGTACCTGATGCTCACGAGCCAGGCCGGCGAGACGTTGCGCGACGTGCACACGGTGATCGTCGACGAGGTCCACGCGGTCGCCGCGACCAAGCGCGGGGCGCACCTCGCGGTCAGCCTCGAGCGGCTCGATGCGCTCCGGCGGTCGTTCTCTCCCGAAGCTCCGCCGGCGCAGCGCATCGGCTTGTCGGCGACCGTTCGTCCGATCGACGAGGTGGCGCGATTCCTCGGCGGCGCCGAGCCGGTCGAGATCGTGGCGCCGCGGTCGACGAAGGCGTTCGACATGAAGGTCGTCGTCCCGATCGACGATATGCTCAACCCCCCGCCCCCGCCGAGCGCGTGGACGAGCGCCGACGGCGACGCGGCCCCCACCGCCGAGGCCCCCACCGCCGAGGCCACGCCCGAAGCCGCCGAGGACTGGTTCGCGGACGGCTCCGCCGGCGCGCGCGCAAGCGGTGCCGGCGAGACCGAGGTCACAGGCTCGGTATGGCCGCACGTCGAAGAGGCCATCGTCGACCGCATCCTGCAGCATCGATCGACCATCGTGTTCTGCAATTCGCGGCGCCTCGCCGAGCGGCTCACCGGTCGCCTCAACGAGATCTACTCCGAGCGGCTCGGGCTCGATCTGCCCGAGCAGACCGTGCCCGCAGCCATGATGGCGCAGGCCGGCGCCACAGCGGGGGCAGATCCGGTCCTGGCGAAGGCCCATCATGGTTCCGTCTCGAAAGAGCAGCGCGCCCAGGTCGAGGAAGAGCTGAAGTCCGGCATCCTGCGCTGCGTCGTCGCGACGTCGAGCCTCGAGCTCGGCATCGACATGGGCGCAGTCGATCTCGTGATCCAGGTCGAGGCGCCGCCGAGCGCCGCCTCGGGCCTGCAGCGCATCGGGCGCGCCGGGCATCAGGTGGGCGAGGTCAGCCGCGCCGCCCTCTTCCCCAAGCATCGCGGCGATGTGCTGCACACCGCGATCGTCACCGAGCGGATGCTGGCGGGCCAGATCGAGGCGATCGCGGTTCCGCAGAACCCGCTCGACATCCTCGCCCAGCACACCGTCGCGGCAGCCTCCATCGCGCCGGTCGACGTCGAGGACTGGTACGACACCCTCAAGCGCAGTGCACCGTTCCGGTCGCTGCCGCGCTCGGCCTACGAGGCGACGCTCGACCTGCTCGCCGGCCGCTTCCCGTCCGACGAGTTCGCCGAGCTGCGACCGCGCGTGGTGTGGGACCGCGACCTCGGCGTGCTGACGGGCCGCCCGGGAGCGCAGCGGATCGCCGTCACGAGCGGCGGAACAATCCCCGATCGCGGTCTGTTCGGCGTGTTCGTCGCCGGCGAGTCGTCGAACGCGCGCGTCGGCGAGCTCGACGAAGAGATGGTGTACGAATCGCGGGTCAACGATGTGTTCACGCTCGGCACGACCAGCTGGCGCATCGTCGAGATCACGCACGATCGCGTCAATGTGGTGCCGGCCTTCGGGCAGCCCGGCAAAGTGCCGTTCTGGCACGGTGACGGCATCGGCCGACCGGCGGAGCTGGGTGAGGCACTCGGCAAGTTCTCGCGCGAGGTGTCCACCGCCGCACCCGAGAAGGCCGAGGCGCGGCTGCGCGACGCGGGGCTCGACGACAACGCGCAGGACAACCTCCTGGCCTATCTCGCCGAGCAGCGGGAAGCGACCGGCACGCTGCCGACCGACCGCCAGCTCACTGTCGAGCGCGGTCGCGACGAGGTGGGCGACTGGCGCGTGATCCTCCATTCCCCGTACGGCATGCAGGTGCACGCGCCGTGGGCTCTCGCGGTCAACGCCCGGATCCGCGAGCGACTGGGGGTGGAGGGGTCGGCGGTCGCGAGCGACGACGGCATCATCGCCAGAGTTCCGGATGCCACGGCCGAGCCGCCCGGCGCCGACCTGTTCGTCTTCGATCCCGACGAGCTCGAGCAGATCGTCACCGAGGAGGTAGGCGGTTCGGCGCTGTTCGCATCGAGGTTCCGGGAGTGCGCCGCCCGCGCACTGCTCATGCCGCGGAGAAACCCGGGCAAGCGCACGCCGCTGTGGCAGCAGCGCCAGCGCTCGGCGCAGCTTCTCGAGGTCGCCCGACGCTATCCGACCTTCCCGATCATCCTCGAGACGTTGCGCGAGGTGCTGCAGGACGTCTACGACGTGCCGTCTCTGCTGCGCATCGTCCGCAGCATCGGCGAGCGCCGCGTCCGGCTGGTCGAGACTGAGCCGGCGCAGCCGTCACCCTTCGCGCGCGACCTGCTCTTCGGATATGTCGGTGCGTTCATGTACGAGGGCGACTCGCCTCTCGCCGAACGACGGGCGGCCGCGCTCTCTGTCGACCCGGCCCTGCTGAGCGAGCTGCTCGGCAAGATCGAGATGCGGGAGCTGCTCGATCCCGCCGTCATCGCGCAGTTCGAGCGCGAGGTCCAGCGCCTCGACCCCGAGCGTCGCGTTCGCGACGTGGAAGGTGTCGCGGATCTGCTGCGACTCCTGGGTCCGCTCGACGCCGCCGAGGTCGCCGCCCGCCTCGTGGCCGCCGATCCCGCCGGCCACGCGAGCGAGGCCGAGGCATCCGCTCTGCTGGAAGAACTAGTCACGACGCGTCGAGCCGTCCCGGTGACCATCGCCGGCACGGCTCGTGTGGCCGCGATAGAGGACTCCGGGCGTCTGCGCGACGGACTCGGGGTGGCGCTCCCTGTCGGCATTCCGACGGCGTTCCTCGAACCGCTCGCCGATCCGCTCGGCGACCTCGTGGCGCGCTATGCCCGCACACACGGACCGTTCACGGCGGATGCCGCGGCCGAGCGCCTCGGCATCGGCGTCGCCGTCGCTCGTCACACCCTGCAGCGCCTCGAGTCGCAGGGCCGCATAGCGAGCGGGTTCTTCCTACCCGAGGCATCAGCCGAGACCCGCGCCGGTTCGGACGATCTCGAGTGGTGCGACGCCGAGGTGCTCCGGCGGCTGCGGATGCGGTCGCTCGCGGCCATCCGCGGCAGCGTCGAGCCGGTTCCGCAAGAGGCGTACGCGCGATTCCTGCCGGTCTGGCAGCACGCGACCCGTCCGCTCGAGGGGCTCGACGGGGTCGCGGCCGTCGTCGAGCAACTCGCAGGCGTGCCGATTCCGGCCAGCGCGTGGGAGTCGCTCATCCTGCCCGCCCGGGTGACGGACTACACCCCGGGCATGCTCGACGAGCTCACGGCGACGGGCGAGGTGGTGTGGTCAGGGCACGGGAGCCTGCCGGGTCGCGACGGCTGGGTCGCGCTCCACCCGGCCGATGGGCTGCCACTGACACTCGCGCCGCCCGACGAGGCGGACGAGCCCGCGCCCGGATCGATCGACGCCCAGCTGCTGGCCTCGCTCGAGGCAGGGGGCGCCTTCTTCGCCGCCCAGCTGCGGCAGCTCACGGGTGCCGAGAACGACCAGTCCGTCATCGATGCGCTGTGGCGCCTCACATGGGCGGGGCGCGTCTCGAACGACACCTTCGCGCCCGTCCGGACGCTGGTGTCGGGCGGGTCCCAGGCGCACCGCGTCAGCCGGCGCGCGCCACGGGCTCGCATGTACCGGGGGGCAGCCGTGCGGGCGGTCGGCGGATCCGTTCCTCCCCGTCCGCCCTCGCTCGGCGGCCGCTGGTCGATGCTGCCCGCCCCGGAGCCCGACGCGGCGCTGCGCGCCACCGCGACGGCGAGCCTGCTGCTCGACCGCTACGGCGTGGTGACGCGCGGTGCGGTCCAGGCGGAGGGCGTACCCGGCGGTTTCGCCCAGACCTACCGGGTGCTGGCGGGCTTCGAGGAGGCGGGCCACTGCCGTCGCGGCTACGTCATCGAGAAGCTCGGTGCCGCGCAGTTCGCCGCGTCGGCGACCGTCGACCGGCTCCGCGAGTTCGCGGCCGTCGCCGACCCGCCACCGCTGCGGGCCGTCGCCCTCGCTGCCACCGACCCCGCCAACGCCTACGGCGCGGCGCTGGCCTGGCCACCCCTCGAGGGCATCGGGCATCGACCCGGGCGCAAGGCAGGGGCGCTGGTGGTGCTCGTCGACGGCGCCCTGACGCTCTACGTCGAACGCGGCGGCAAGTCGGCCCTCGCGTTCACCGATGCCGAGCCGGTGCTCGAGGCGGCGGCGCGCGAACTGGTCGCGACGGCGCGGTCGCGCCGGCTCGACACCCTCACCGTCGAGCAGGTCAACGGCGCCTTCGTGTACGGCACCGCGGTGGGCAGGGCGCTCCGGGATGCCGGTTTCGTCGAGTCCACCCGCGGTCTCACGCTCAGACGGCTCACCGCGGGCGACACGCTCCGCCAGGGCGCGGCCGCGCAAGGGTCCGGCGGTCGTGGCTGAGTCCGTGCACAGAATCGGAGAATGTCGGCGACACTCCGCCCGCGATGCGTCGTCGCCGGCGTGTCGCGCAGAACCTCCGATTCTGTGCATGCGACGACCGCCGGAGCGGACTCGTGCCTGAGGGCGACAGCGTCTACCGTGCCGCGCTCAAGCTCGACCGGGTGCTGCACGGGGCCACCGTGACCCGGTTCGAGCTGCGGGTGCCGCAGGCGGCGACCGTCGACTTCCGCGGCGAGACGGTGCATGAAGTCGTGCCGCACGGAAAGCACATTCTGCATCGCATCGGCGCCTACACCCTCCACACACACCTGAAGATGGAGGGCGAGTGGCACGTGTATCGCCGCGGCGAGCGCTGGCGAGCGCCGGCGTTCAGAGCGCGCGCCGTGATCGGCGCGACGGCGCCTGATGCCACCGAGTGGGAGACCGTCGGCTTCGATCTGGCCGACATCGCCGTCGTGCCGACCACCGACGAAGACGACCTCGTGGGATACCTCGGCCCCGACCCGCTCGCTGACTCGTGGGACCCGGCCGAAGCCGCGCGGCGACTCGCCGCGGACCCTCGCCCGGTTCACGTCGCGCTTCAGGATCAGCGCAACGTCGCCGGGTTCGGCAACGAGTACGTCAACGAGATCCTCTTCGTCCGAGGAGTCCTGCCCGCGACCCCCGCATCGCAGACGGATGCCGCAGCCCTCGTCGACGTCGGCTCCCGCATGATCCGCGCCAACCGCGACCGCCCGGGCCGCACCTTCACCGGCGACAGCCGACCGGGACGATCGACGTGGGTGTACCGCCGTGAGGGAAGGCCGTGCCGTCGGTGCGGCACGCCGATCCGGGGCGGATCGCTCGGCGCCGATCCGACCCGCGAGCGCATCGTGTTCTGGTGCCCGGTGTGCCAGCGTTGACCCGACCGCACGGCCAGACCCTGGCGGGGAGCAGCCGCCCCCGTAGGAGGGGGTGAGAGCGACGCAACAGACGATCTGTCGGCGATCGCCGCGACAGCCGCTCGTCGGTGGCGGCGCCTCTGCGAAATGCCGCGGTTTCCTGACCGTTACACAACTCCGGACGAAGTGTCGGCCGGGGCATTCGCGTACCGCGAATCGTCCGGTTCGCCGGGGCGTCCATTGCGGGGGGTGGATGCTGCCATATTGAATACGACTCACATTCGACAAGGCTTCGCATCGTCGCGCGGCCCGTCTCGGGAGGATCTCACGAGTGACCATGTCCACAGGCACGGCGACCCACCCGGAGTCCGCTCCGATCACCCCGTCCTCCCCGGAGGGCGAAGCGGAGCGCGGGGCCGTCGTGCTGTCGGGCATCACGAAGTACTACGGCGATCAGCCCGCCGTCGACGACCTCTCGCTCACGATCCAGCCCGGCGAGTTCATCTCGCTGCTCGGCCCGTCTGGGTGCGGCAAGACCACGACGCTGCGCATGATCGCCGGTTTCGAGCGGCCGGATGCCGGAGAGATCCGCATCTCGGGACGGTCCGTGCGCGGCATCCCGCCCTATCGCCGCGACGTCAACACGGTGTTCCAGGCATACGCCCTGTTCCCGCACCTGTCGGTCGCCGAGAACGTCGCCTACGGACTGCAGCAGCGCCGCACACCGAAGGCTGACGTGCGGGACAAGGTGAGTCAGGCACTGGATCTGGTGCAGATGCGCCGGTTCGGAGACCGCAAGCCGGCACAGCTCTCGGGGGGCCAGCAGCAGCGCATCGCACTCGCCCGCGCCCTGGTGAACCGCCCGGCCGTGCTGCTGCTCGACGAGCCGCTGGGCGCGCTGGACCGCCAGCTGCGCGAAGAGATGCAGCTCGAGCTGAAGCTCCTGCAATCGCGCCTGGGCATCACGTTCGTCTTCGTGACGCACGACCAGGGCGAGGCCCTGTCGATGAGCGACCGCATCGCGATCATGCGTGCGGGCCGCATCGAGCAGCTCGCCGACGCCGACACCGTGTACGCACGGCCCGCGTCGGCCTACGTCGCCGCCTTCGTCGGGCAGCAGAACTTCTTCCGCGGCACCGTGGCAGAAGCGGGCGCCGCGATCGCCTCACCGAACGCGCTGGTTCGTTCCGATTCGCCGACGCTGACCGCGGCCAACCTCGGCGAAGCGGCAGTCCGGCCCGAGTACATCCAGATCGCGCAGGACGACCCGACCGCCGCAGCCGCCCCCAACAGCGCCCGCGGCGAGCTGATCGGCATCTCGCACCTCGGCGACACGATGCAGTACCTCGTGCGCCTGGGCGAGGAGCAGAGCCTCATCGTGCGACGGCCGACTCCCGACGCCCCGGAGCTGACGGTCGGCGACGCGGTCATCTGCACGTGGGCCGCGCATCACGTGCTGCTGTTCCCGGCCGACGACGCCGCGCAGGAGGGCGGCTACATCGCACCGCCCGCGCTGTGAGCGAGCGGATGCCGCGGCACGCGGCATCCGGACCCCTTCTTATTCCCACCCGATGCCGTCCACCCGCCTCACCGGCTCCCGACCCGAATCCAGGAGACACCGATGAACCAGTCCCGCAGCCAGCTCCGCATCCTCGCCTCCGAGGCCGCCGCGCCGGTGATCCTTCGCGAACTCTCGCGTCGGCGCTTCCTCAGCCTCGCCGCGCTCGCCGGTGGTGCCACCGTGCTCGCAGCCTGCGCGCCGGGCGGCGGCGCCTCGCCGGCACCACAGGCCACCGGTGGCGACCTCGAGGGCGACCTGTCGATCTACACGTGGGGCGACTACGACTCGCCCGATGTGGTCTCGGCTTTCACCGCCGACCTGGGGCCGACGGTGACGCTCGACTCGTACTCGTCGAACGAGGAGCTCATCGCCAAGCTCGTCGCCGCGAAGGGGACGTCGGGCTACGACATCGTCGTGCCGACCGGCGTGTTCATCCCGCAGATGATCGAGAACGGCCTGCTGACGCAGTTCAACAAGGACCTGCTGCCCAACCTGTCGAACATGGACCCGGCCTACCTCGGCCGCGCGTGGGACCCGAACAACGACTACTCCGTCTGCAAGGCGTGGGGCACGACCGGCTTCGTGTACGACAAGAACGTCATCACACGGGAGCTGACCACGTGGGGCGACTTCTTCGACGCCGCGCAGAACGAAGCCAGCGGCAGCACGTCGATGTCGGACGACCCGGCCGGCATCATCGGGGCGTACTTCTGGGCGAACGACCTGGACTGGAACACCGAGGACCCCGACCAGCTCGAGGCCTGCCGCCAGTTCCTCGTCGAGACGATCGCGCCGCACATCTCGGCATTCGACTCCTACCCCGGCACCAACGCGATCCCCCAGGGCACGCAGGCGCTCATGCAGTCGTGGAACGGCGACGCGCGGCTGGGACTCATGGAGTCCAGCGAGCCGGAGCGCTGGCAGTGGGTGCTGCCCGGGCCGCAGACCGAGCTGTGGATGGACAACTGGGCGATCGCCGAGGGGGCGCCGCATCCCGAGGCCGCGCACGCGTTCATCAACTTCTCGATGACGCCCGAGAACCTGTTCCTGAACCTCGACTACATCGGCTACAACGTCGGCGGCAAGGACATGGAGCAGGAGGCAGTGGACGCCGGCCTCGCCCTGCCCGAGCTCATCTTCTTCACGCCCGAGCAGCTCGAGACCATGCACGAGCAGGAGCTCAACGACTCGCAGACCGTGCGGGTGGAGATCTGGAACGAGATGAAGGCCGCCGCTGGTGCGTAGCCGCTCGGCCGGAGCCGCGCTCGCGATTCCTGCCTGGGCGTGGCTCCTCCTGTTCTTCGTCGCCCCGGTGGCGATGGTGGTGTGGTTCAGCTTCGGCTACAAACCCGGCGTCTTCGGCACCCACGCGAACGACATCCTGTCGTTCGACCGCTACGTCGAGGCGTTCTCGCCGACGTTCTTCTCGACCTTCCAGAACACGCTGGGGGTCGGCATCATCGGCACCGTGCTGTGCTTCCTCATCGGCGCGCCAGTGGCGTACTGGATGGCGTTCAAGGTCAAGCCGCAGCGCCGCGGCATCCTGATCGCCCTCGTGCTCGTGCCGTTCTGGACCAACTTCCTGGTGCGCACGATCGGGTGGCAGGTGATCATGGCGCCCGAAGGCTGGCTGTCGACGCTGCTGCAGGGCATCGGCGTGCTCGACGGCCCGCTCGACCTGCTGTACACGCGCACCGCGGTCGTCATCGGTGTCGTCTACAACTACCTCCCGCTCATGATCCTGCCGCTGTTCGTCGCGTTCGACCGGGTCGGTCCCGCCCTGCGCGAGGCCTCGAAGGATCTCGGCGCCGGCAAGCTGGCAACCTTCTTCCGCGTCACGCTGCCGCTCTCACGGCCGGGCATCATCGCCGGCGTGCTGCTGGTGTTCATCCCGCTCATGGGCGACTACATCACCGCGACCGTTCTCGGTGGAGCGAAGGGCAACATGGTCGGCCAGCTCGTGGCCAGCCAGTTCCAGACGGCGCAGAACTGGGCGCTCGGCTCGGCGATGGCGGTGCTGCTGATGCTCGTGATC
Organism: Microbacterium sp. HD4P20; assembly: GCF_019449275.2. Lineage (GTDB taxonomy): Bacteria > Actinomycetota > Actinomycetes > Actinomycetales > Microbacteriaceae > Microbacterium. The sequence goes on along the minus strand of NZ_JAHZQZ020000019.1, from coordinate 117,711 downwards.
ATGCTCACGATCGGCGTCGCCGCGGCGCTGATCTGGCTCGTGACGATGCCGTTCCGCGCGCGGAACCGGCTCGTGCTCGGGCCGGCGATGCCGGCGAAGTCGGATGCCGCGGCCACAGCCCCCGCGGAGGTGACCACGTGACCCGCCCCGAAGTCATGACCCAGACCGAGACGATCCTGCGCGAGCGCCCGAGCGCGGTGCCGCCAGGGCGCATGCCCCGCCGTCGTGCCCACAGGTCGTGGTCGGACGTCGCCTTCACGGTGTGGGGCGTCCTGGTGATGCTGTTCCTGTTCCTGCCGATCATCGTCATCGTCGTGTACTCGTTCAACACCGGACGCCTCCTGGTGTCGTGGGACGGCTTCGGGCTCGACGCCTTCTGGACGATCGTCGAGAAGCCGGCGATCCAGAGCGCGGTGCGGGTCTCTCTCATCACCGCGTTCATCGCGGCGATCATCGCCACCGTGCTGGGCACCCTCGCCGGCATCGCGATGGCACGGCATCCGGGCAAGTGGGTGTGGTGGTTCCTGTCCCTGCTGCTGCTGGTCTCGGTGACTCCCGAGATCGTCGACGCGGTCGCGCTGCTCCCCTGGTTCGTGCTGCTCGGACAGGACTTCGGCCTCGGAATGTTCAACGACGGCATCGTGCGTCTGTCGGTGGGCTCGTCGCTGTTCGCCACCGCGGTCGTCTCGTACATCGTGCGGGCGCGGCTGGTGGGCCAGGACGCGAACCTCGAAGAGGCATCCGCCGATCTCTACGCCACGCCGTTCACGACGTTCCGACGCATCACCCTCGCGCTGGCGATGCCGGCGGTGCTGGCAGGTTTCCTGCTCGCCTTCACGCTGAGTCTCGACAACACCGTCATCGCGGCCTTCGTGCAAGTGTCGGGCACCACGCCGTGGCCGGTGTATGTGCTCTCGGCGGTGCGGTCGGGCCTGCGCCCCGAGATCGCCGCCGTCTCGACGATCATGCTCCTGCTCACTCTCGTGGCTCTCGCCCTGGTGGCGCTGGTGCTCAAGCGCGCCGGCGACTCGGCGACGCAGATCGCCCGGACCATGACCGGCGGCTGAGCGGCCGCATCCGGACAGCCCGCCCGCTGAGCTCCCTGCTCAGCAAGCGAGACGGGACGCCGCAACCGACAGGAGACCCATGGCTCACGCCGACCTCGTGTTCACCGGAGGACCCGTGTTCACCGCCGACACCGTGCGCTCGAGTGCGCGATCGGTCGCCGTCAAGGACGGGCGGATCGTCGCGGTCGGCGGCGACGAGATCGGCGACCTCGTCGGCGCATCGACCGAGATCGTCGACCTGAGAGGCCGGATGCTGGTCCCGGGATTCCAGGATGCTCATGTGCACCCGGTGTGGGGCGGGCTCGACATGCTGCGGTGCGACCTCGCCGCACTGGGCACCTCCCAGGAGTACCTCGATGCCATCGGACGGTACGCCCGGGAGCATCCCGACGACGAATGGATCCTGGGCGGCGGGTGGCAGATGTCTGCGTTCCCGGGCGGCACGCCGACCGCCGCGGCGCTGGATGCCGTGACCGGCGACCTCCCGGCGTTCTTCCCGAACCGCGACGGGCACGGCGCATGGGTCAACTCGGCGGCGCTGCGGCTCGCGGGCATCGACCGCGACACCCCCGATCCCGCCGACGGCCGCATCGAGCGCGACGTTCACGGGCATCCGTCGGGAACTCTCCACGAGGGCGCGATGACCCTCGTGAACCGGCTGCTCCCCGAAGAGCCGCTCGAACGCCTCACCGAGGCGTTGCTCGTGGGGCAGCGCTACCTGCACTCGTTCGGCATCACGGCGTGGCAGGACGCGATCGTCGGCTCGTACGGGGATGCCGGCGACCCCGGTCCCGCCTATCTCGCCGCCGCCGCGGACGGGCGCCTGACCGCGCGCGTCGTGGGCGCGATCTGGTGGGACCGCACCGCGGGGCTGGAGCAGATCCCGTCGATCCTCGAGCGCCGAGACCGGTACCGGGGCGGACGCTTCGCCGCGACATCCGTCAAGGTCATGCAGGACGGGGTCGCCGAGAACTTCACCGCGTCGATGCTGGAGCCTTACTGCGACGGGCACGGCCACTTCACCGACAACTCGGGGATCTCGTTCGTCGCGCCCGAGATCCTGAACGAGGCGGTGCCGATCCTCGACGCCGAGGGCTTCCAGGTGCACTTCCACGCGATCGGCGACCGCGCCGTGCGCGAGTGCCTGGACGCCGTCGAGCACGCCATCGCCCGCAACGGACGGCGCGACAACCGCCACCACATCGCGCATATCCAGGTCGTGCACCCCGAAGACATAGCGCGCTTTCGCGAGCTCGGTGTCGCCGCCAACATGCAGTCGCTGTGGGCCACGTACGAGCCGCAGATGGTCGATCTCACTCTCCCGTTCCTCGGGTCGCCGCGCGATGCGTGGCAGTATCCGTTCGGCGGCCTGCTGCGCGCGGGTACTGTGCTCGCGGCGGGCAGCGACTGGTCGGTGTCGAGCCCTGATCCGATGGCGGCAATTCACACCGCCGTCAACCGCAAGGCGGCGCCGGGCCACGAGGAGGGCGAGTACGACGCGTTCCTGCCCGAGCAGGCGATCGACCTCGCGACCTCGCTCACCGCGTACACGGCGGGCTCGGCGTGGGTGAACCACCTCGACGACTCCACCGGCACGATCGAGGTCGGCAAGCTCGCCGATCTCGCCGTGCTCGACCGTGACCCCTTCGCCGGTCCTGCCGACCAGATCGGGGCGACCCGCGTGCTGCAGACCTTCGTCGAGGGCGAGCGCGTCTACGCCGCGGCCCACGCCTGATCGGGCCGCGGCACGCGCGCCTGGCTGCCGGCAGCCCGGGCCGCGGCACGCGCGCCTGGCCGCCGCACGCACGCCTGGCTGCGTCACGCACGCCTGGCCGCCGCACGCGCGCCTGGCAGCATCACGCACGCCTGGCTGCGTCACGCACGCCTGGCTGCCAGCGGCCCGGGCCGCCGGCATCCGTCGAGTTCATGTCCTCTCGCCGAAACCGCACGTTACACACGGCGACGACCTGCGTTCTCGACGAGAGGATACGTATTCGACAGGGGTGGGGACGCCGACGCGCTGGTTGCGGAGGTCCCCGCGCGCTGATCCGGCCCCGACAGGCTGTCCGGCGACCGGGGAAACTCCCGACACCGGCTGGATGCCGCCGCCGCGGTGCGCGCGGGATGATGGTCGAAACCTTCGCATCGGAGTTGATACCCGTGGGCACGACCGTCTTCGAACGACAGCGGCCGGCAGCATCCGTCGTCCATCGATCCCTCGCCGAGACCAGGCACTCGGTGTTCTGGCGGGACGATCTCCCCGAGAGCCTCCTGCCCGACCGCCCCCCGCTGGTGGGTACGCACCGCGCCGATCTCGTCGTCGTCGGCGGCGGCTACACCGGGCTGTGGACCGCCCTGCTCGCGACCGAGCGCGACCCGGGCGCGAAGGTCGTGATCGTCGAGGCCCAGCGCGTCGGCTGGGCGGCATCGGGTCGCAACGGCGGCTTCTGCGAGGCGAGCCTGACACACGGCCACGAGAACGGGATGGCCCGCTGGCCCGACGAGATGCCGGTGCTCGAACGGCTCGGCAGAGAGAATCTCGACCAGATCGAGGCGGCCGAGGCCCGCTACGGCATGGACTTCCAGTTCGAGCGCACCGGCCAGCTCGCGCCGGCGATCGAGCCGCACCAGGTGCAGTGGCTCAAGGACTGGGCCGCCGAGGACGAGGAGGGCGTGGTCTACCTCGACGAGGCCGAGGTCCGGGCATCCGTCGCCTCCCCCACCTACCTCGCGGCGGTGTGGGAGCAGCGCACATGCGGGCTGCTGCACCCCGCGCGTCTGGCCGCCGAGCTCGCCCGTGTGTGCGAGGAGCGCGGCGTCGAGATCTTCGAGCGCTCCCACGTCACGGGGCTCGACACCTCGGGCCCGGGCGCGGTCATAGCGACGGACACCGGCCGCGTCGAGGCATCCCGTGCCGTGCTCGCGACCAACGTCTTCCCGTCGCTCATCAAGCGCAACCGGCTCATGACCGTTCCGGTATACGACTACGTGCTGATGACCGAGCCCCTCACCGCCGAGCAGCTGGCGAGCATCGGCTGGCGCGACCGCCAGGGCATCGGCGACCTGGCCAACCAGTTCCACTACTACCGGCTCACCGCCGACAATCGCATCCTCTTCGGCGGCTACGACGCGATCTACCACTACGGTCGTGCGGTGCGCCCGGAGTACGAGCACCGGCCCGCGACGTGGGAGAAGCTGGCGAGTCACTTCTTCACGACGTTCCCCCAGCTGGAGGGACTGCGCTTCAGCCACAAGTGGGCCGGCGCGATCGACACCTCGACCCAGTTCACGGCCTTCTTCGGCACCGCGCGCGAGGGCCGCGTCGCCTACGCCGCGGGCTTCACGGGGCTCGGCGTCGCCTCGACCCGCTTCGCGGGCGAGGTCATGCTCGACCTGCTCGACGGCGCCTCGACCGAACGCACCGGCCTCGAGATGGTGCGCAAGCGCCCGCTGCCGTTCCCACCCGAGCCGGCCGCTGCGATCGGCATCAACGCCACCCGCTGGTCGCTCGACCGCGCCGACCACAACGAGGGCCGCCGCAACGTGCTGCTGAAGACGCTCGACGCGCTCGGATTGGGCTTCGACTCGTGAACCCGGGAACGGTGACGGATGCCGCGGCCCTGGCGCTCGCGATGACGCCGGTGCCTCACGACCAGGTCACGGCCGGCTCCCCCGAGACGGGGCTCGTCGAACTGACCGAGACGATCGGGGTGTGGGAGCACACGCCCGGCACGTCGACCGACGTCGAGGCCGACGAGGTGTTCGTGGTGCTGTCAGGCTCGGCGACCGTGTCGTTCGACGAGACGTCGCTGCCGCCGATCGAGCTGCGGGCCGGTTCGATCGTGCGACTGACGGCCGGCATGCGCACGGTGTGGACGGTGCACGAGACGCTCCGAAAGGTCTACGTCCTGGGCTGACCGGGTCAGGCGCCGCCCGGGTTCAGCGGCCGGCCGACCTCCGCACCAGCAGCGCGAGGTGCAGGGCGGTCTGCGTCTCGCCGTCGTCGAGGTCGAGTCCGAGCAGCTGCTCGATCAGGGCGATGCGCTGATAGAACACCGAGCGAGACAGATGGGATGCCGAGGCTGCCGCCGTGCGGTTGCCCGGGTGAGACAGCATGGCCTCGAGCACGTCGAGCAGGTCGCCGGAACGGCTCAGGTCGTGAGCGATGAGCGGGGCCAGCATCCGCTCTCCGTGCTCGAGGACGCGATGGTCATCGCGCAGCGCCGTGACCAACTGCACCAGGGGCCGGTTCTCGGCGCGGCGCAGGTGCGGGCCTCGACCGGCACGGCGCCGGCGTCCGCGGGCGAGGTCGACCGCCTCGTGCAGTGAAGCCAGCGCAGCGTCGAGGCCTTCGTCGGCGCCGCGGCCGATCGACACGGTTACGCGGTCGATCTCGGCCGGGTCTACGAGGGCGCGTGCGAAGGCGCGGACCGCATCGTCGTCGAAGATGGCGGTCGCTGGCAACGAGAGCAGCATGGCCGATGCGGGCGCGGCGACGCCGTCGGGAGCCGAGCCGGCCAGCACGCGTCCGCGCAGGGCGCGGGCCGCGGCATCCGCTCGCTCCGTCGCCACGGCCGCACCCGACACGACGATCCCGAACTGCCGCGCGTCGCGCAGCGGCAGGCCCGCCGCCTCGAGCCGTGCGCCCGCACCGCCCACTCCCGCGAACCGCCCGGCGAGCAGACCGTCGATCAGCCGCCGACGCCCGATGCGGGCCCACTCGTCGGCCTCGCCGTCGGCGAGCCGTCCCACCGCGAGGGCGATCGCGCCCTGCTCGAGCACGGCGGTGCGTCCAGCCGGATGCTCGGGCCCCGGCAGCGCGACGAGATTCCCCCACCGGATGCCGCGTGCCTCGACGGGCACGATGAGCCAGTCCTCGCCGCCGGCGGTGGCACCCCGCTCGCGCCGATACTCCGCGCGCCGGTGCGCCGAGCGGGATCGCAGCTCCCACTCGGTGAAGAGCTCGTCCTCCAACGAGAGAGGCACCTCGGCGGCCACGACCTCGTACGCGAGATTCTCGAGCACCACCGGCGCACCCAGGGTCTGCGCCAGCTGGTGCACGATGAAGTCCGCGGGCGATCCCCGCAGCGCCAGGGCGGTGAACCGCTCCCGCACCTCGTCACGAGCGCGCAGCGCATCGGTCTGGCCGCGGATGATGCGATTGTGGACGGCCTCGGTCAGCGTCACGAACTTCAGTTCGCGGTGGAGCACCACCAGCGCCAGCCCGCGATCGCGTGCGGCCTCGACGACGATCGCGGGAACGTATCGGTAATGGGTGCCGAGCTCGAGCACGAGGCCGGATGCGCCGGCGTCGGCGAGCTCGTAGATGAAGCGCCGCAGGTCGCCGGGCTCGGCCGGCCATGACGACCCGGTCGACAGCAGCAGTTCGCCGCCGTCGAGCAGCCGCGGCACCCCCGCACTGTCGGAGACGTGCAGCCAACGCACGCGCGCGTCGAGCGCGTCGTCCCCGACGAGCACCTCGGGAACACCGTTCGCCACCGCCTCGAGGGCGATCACCTCGCGCACGCTGGGCAGCGTTTCATCGGCCGAGAGATCGGCCGGACGATCCGTTTGGATCGCTCGATCTTCGCGACGGTCGGGCACCGGCTCCGCCTCTGCTGCTCTGAAACACTGGACGCGTTCAGCCTATGTGATCGCCGCACGATCTGTCCGGAAGCCGTCAGGAGCCCCATGACCGACACCCTCACCGGCATCCAGCCCGACCTCGAGGCCGACGCGCGGGTGCGCGCCGACGACCGCGGCCACGTCTTCCATTCGTGGAGTGCGCAAGCGCTCATCGATCCGCTTCCGGTCGCGGCGGGCGAGGGGTCGACCTTCTGGGATTACGCGGGCAAGGCCTACCTCGATTTCGGCTCGCAGCTAGTGAACCTAAATCTCGGGCACCAGCATCCGGATCTCGTGGAGGCCATTCAGCGGCAGGCCGGGCGTCTCGCGACCATCCAGCCATCGATGGCGAACGACGTGCGCGGCGACCTCGCACGTCGCATCGCCGAGGTCGCGGGCGACGGCTTCGAGAAGGTGTTCTTCACCAACGGCGGCGCCGACGCGAACGAGAATGCGGTGCGTATGGCCCGTCTGGTGACGGGCCGGCGCAAGGTCCTGTCGATGTACCGCAGCTACCACGGCAACACTTCCACCGCGATCGCTCTGACGGGCGACCCGCGCCGCTGGCCGAACGAGCCCGCCGACGGCTCGGTCGCCAAGTTCTTCGGACCCTACCCCTACCGGTCGCCCTTCCACTCGTCGAGTCCGGAGGAAGAGACGCAGCGCGCTCTCGCCCACCTCGAGCAGACCATCGTGCTCGAGGGCGCGTCCACGATCGCCGCCGTCGTGATCGAGACGATCGTCGGCACAAACGGCGTGCTCGTGCCACCGCCCGGGTATCTCGCCGGCGTGCGCGAGCTGTGCGACCGGTTCGGCATCGTGTTCATCGCCGACGAGGTCATGGTGGGGTTCGGCCGCGTCGGTGAGTGGTTCGCGTTCCAGGCGTTCGATGTCGTGCCCGACCTCATCACGTTCGCGAAGGGCGTGAACTCCGGCTACGTGCCGCTCGGCGGTGTCGTGATCTCGGAGCGGATCGCGGCGCACTTCGACACCGTCGCCTTTCCAGGCGGCCTCACCTACTCCGGGCACCCGCTCGCATGCGCGGCGGGCGTCGCGACGTTCGAGGTCTTCGAGCGCGACGGCATCCTCGAGCGCGTCCGCGACCTCGGCGCGCGCGTCGTGGAGCCTCGTCTGCGCCAGATCGCGGCGCGGCATCCGTCCGTCGGCGACGTGCGCGGCATGGGCCTGTTCTGGGCGATCGAATTGGTGAAGGATGCTGGGACCCGCGAACCGCTCGTGCCGTTCAACGCCACCGGCGCCGAGGCCGCGCCGGTCGCTGCGGTCGCGGCGGCCTGCAAGCGCGACGGCGTGTGGCCGTTCACGCACTTCCACCGCATGCACATCGCACCGCCCCTGGTGATCTCGGAGGACGAACTCGTGCGCGGCCTGGACGTGATCGACCGCGCCCTCTCCGTCGCCGACGAGCACGCCGCCCGGTAGCCTCCTCGGACCCGCAGCGCTGGGCCCGCCCCGCCCGTGCGGCGGCCCGGCCCGCCCGGCCCGGCCCGGGCCAGGCCACCACGCCGGGCCGCCGGCATCCGTCGAGATCATGTCCTCTCGCCGAAACCGCACGCTACGCACGCCGACGACCTGCGTTCTCGGCGAGAGGATACGTACTCGACGGGGGGTGGGCGGCGGGCGGCGGCGTCCGTCGCGGGCAATCCGGTCGCTACCTCGCCTCCGAACAACGTGCAAGCCCGTTCCTCGAATCGATCCGATGCGCGGGAATGAAATTGAAGGCACCGAGGTTGTTTCTTTACTCGGCACAGAACCGTGCCGTAGGAGGGGACAGTGGGCAAGAACTACGTCGACATCGAGAACGACCGGGGCGAGACGCTGCGCTATCGCAAGCACGTCAACGGCCGTGGTCTGATCGCGCATGGAGCGAAGGTGCACCCGAGCGCCATCGTGGAAGCGGGGGCGTATGTCGAACCGGGTGTTCAGATCGCCGCGGGCGCGCATGTCGGCCGCGGCGTGTGGGTGGAGTCGGATGCCGTGATCGGCCCCGACGCCGAGATCGCACCCCATGCCCACATCGGTCCGCGCGCCGCCATCGGCCCGCGCGCGAAGATCGGGGTGCGCACCCAGGTCGGCAGCGAGGCTCGCGTCGCGGGCGGCTCGCTCATCGGCGACGACGAGACGATCGCCGACGGCGAGCGCGTCGCGACCGACCGCCGGGGGCTGCGGCTCGCCGCCTGATCCGGGACGCCGGGGCGCGGCATCCCGCGCTGCCCCACTGCGAAAACACTGGTCGGTGACGCCGACTCGACGTCTCGTTACACGGCGTGTCGCCGTGACGGGCCAGTGTTTTCGCACAACGCGGCGACGGACGGGCGCCGTGCCCTGTGGACAACGGCCAGGGCGCTCGGGCCGATCTGCCTAGCCTGGCGCGGTGAGAGACGACTTCGGCACCCGCCCGACACGCCGGCGGCCCCGAAACCTCGAGCTGCTGCTCGTCGTGGTGGCGGGCGTCGTGGTCTTCGTCGTCGCGATGGTGTGGCGCGGCACCTCCGGCCTGGATGACGGAACGTGGGGCTTCGACGTCGGTCGCCGCGGCATCAGCGTCGACATGGATCGCCGCCTGCACGAGATGCTGCCGACCCCGACCCCGACGCCGCAGGCCACCGAGCAGCGGGCACCGTCGGGCACCGGCATCCCGTCCCGTCCGCTCGCGGCCTTCCCGCTCACCGTGACGCACGTCTACGACGGCGACACGATCGAGGCACGCGTACAGACCCCGAACGACATCGTCACGACCGAGCGGCCGATCCGCATCCGGCTCATCGGCATCGACACCCCCGAGGGCACGCCGTCGCTCGAGTGCTGGGCCGACGAGGCGCGCGCACACCTGGCGCGGCTCGTTCCCGAAGGCTCGACCGTGTGGGCTGCGCCCGACATCGAAACATGGGACGACTACGACCGCCGCCTGTTCTATCTGTGGACCGACGACGGCCGGTTCGTCAACCACGAACTCGTCGCGGCCGGCGACGCCGAAACAATGCGGATCTGGCCCAACGTCGAGCATCACGATCTGCTGGCCGCCGCACAGGCGCAGGCCGAGGCATCCGGAGCCGGTCGCTGGAGCGCGTGCCGCTGACCGTCTACGCGAACAGCACCAGCACGAACCCGATGAGCGGCAGTGTGCCCTGGATGAGCGCGGGCCGCAGGTACTTCATGCCCGTCGTCAGCAGCACGAGGGCAGCAGCCACCATCGACCCGAGGCAGAACAGCACCAGCGCGAGGCCGGCCGCGCGCAGACCGGGGTCCGCCGACCCGGCCAGGAACAGCACGATCCCGATCACCGCGCCGATCGCGAGGAAGAGGTTGTAGAAGCCCTGGTTGTACGCCATCGGCTTCGTCGTCTCGGCGGCGGCCTGGTCGGTGACGCCGAATCGGCGCCAGATGCGCGGCTGCGTCCACTGCACGCTCTCCATCACGAAGATGTACACGTGGAGCAGGGCGGCGAGAGCGGCGAAGACAGTGGCGAGGATGGCGAGCATGAGCGAACGATAGCGCCCCGGCTACCCTGAGGGATATGGCGAAGGGCAGGGCGGGCGGCGGGCGCGGCGGAAGACCGCGACGGGATGCCCTGACCCGGCGCACGGCGAAGGCCAAGGGCTCCCCGCTTGCGGGCAAGAGCGCGGCCGGCCGGCCGCAGCGCACGCCGAAGCCGTCACCCGGTCCTGCGCCGACCCCTCCCGCGTCGGAGCCGGCCGGTCCGTTCCGGCTCGGCGCGATCCCCGGCGCGACGCCCGGCAAATGGATCGACACGTGGAACGAACGGATGCCGCGCACCGCGCTCGAGCTCGTGCCCCTGGCCGTGTCGGACCAGCATCACGCGCTGATCGAGAGCGAGGTCGACGCCGCGCTGGTGCGGCTGCCGATCGACAGGGACGGGCTCGACGTCATCCCGCTCTACGACGAGGTGCCCGTCGTGGTGTGCGCGCGCGACTCCCATCTCACCGTGGCAGCCGAGCTCGACGCCGTCGACCTGGAGGGCGAAGTGCTCATCGTTCCGCGGGACGACGTGCTCGGCATCCGGATCCCCGGCACTGTTGCGCCGCGGTTCGCTCCGCCGCCCGACACCGCAGAGGCCATCGCGACGGTGGCGGCCGGCGTAGGGATCGTCGTGGTGCCGATGTCGCTCGCGCGCCTGCATCAGCGCAAAGACACGGAGTACCGGCCCCTGCGGGGCGGTCCGGTGTCGACGGTCGCCCTGGCGTGGGTCACGGACCGTACGTCGGCCGAGGTCGAGACCTTCGTCGGGATCGTGCGCGGACGCACGGCGAACTCCTCGCGCTGAACCCGCGGCAGGGTGTGCGGGGGATGCCGCCGACCCGGGTCGTACGACATCCCCCGTGGAATCCGCTCGCAAGACCGTGCGCCCCAGACGCATCCCCGGGCGGGTCTCACGCTCCCAGCATCCGGCGCCCCCAGGTGCCGGACTGCGACGAGCAGCTCCGATCACCTGGAGTCGCGAGCTGCGGCGCTGATACATCGTTGCCGGAATTCTTCGCGACCCGCTCAGAAGCCCGCGCCGTGCACTTGGAACGGCGCGACGATGCCGGTGCGCTCGGATGCCGCAGCCAAAGCTTCGGACGGTGATGCCCCTGCCGCGAGGCGCTCGTGCATCGCCCCGAGCAGCTCGCACGCGTCGTCGTCCGCGACGATGACCGGTGCTGCCACAACGCTTCGTGTGCCGGCGTGCAGCCAGATGCGCGTCATCCCGATCGCTTCCTCGCCCCATCGCACGGACGAGCGTCCTCCTTCGCAGGCAGAGAGGATGATGGTGTCAGGAACTTTGTCGATGAGGTCGATGTCATAGCCGAACAGCGTCCCGTCGGAGAGCTCCAGGCCCGAGAACATCGGATTGTCCGCCGCGTGGCGGCCGTGCGCGGCGATGTGGAGCACGTCGACTTCGGAGCCCATCGCGACGAGCGCGTCCACGGTGGCCGTCGCCCCGGAGAGCGTGCGCGCGGCGTGCCAGGCGTGCGATGCGACAGCGGTCTCCTCAGCGCCCCGCGCCACCCGCGGCCCTACGGCGAAACCCGCGGTCGGTCGGTCGGCTCCGGTGCCGTGGCGTCTGTGCTGCCATTGAGTCGCCGAGACCGCGACCGTCAGGACGCGATCCCGGAGAGCAGGGAGCATGGCCCACGGGACTCCGCTGAGAATGCCCGGGATGGTGAGGGCGACTCTCCGGGCATCAGTCGACGACAGCACGTCTGCGAGGAGCGCCGAAGAGAGCGCCGACATCCGCTCTTCGAGCGCGGCGCGCACCACTGAAGCCACGGGACCGGAACGTATCGAAGCCGACACGTCGAGGTCGGCGCGCAGGCCGCTCAGAAGGCGCTGGATGTCCGCCCACGGTCGCAACCGGTGCACCGCAGTGCGGTCCGACGTGACAACGAGTGCTGCCATCTCGACGCCGGTGAACACGTAGGTCACGAAGGCCGTGCCGTCTTCGAGGCCTTCCTGCAATTCGGTGAGAGAGATCCGGTCGTAGGCGGCTCCCGACCGGACGGCCGTCCACTGTCGTTCGCGCGCGCGCTCCCGCAACGCCGCTGCCCGGGGGTCTGAGAGCCAGTCACCTCCCCTGTCGGCGTTTTCCGCTCGCAGCATTCGCAGTTGCGCGAGTTCCGCCGCCATCTCGGGATCGGGCGGCGGGCGAAGAGGCGCGACCTGCTGGCTCAACTGGCGTGCCCGCTCAGACCACTCGAAAACGACGTCCGGACGACCGCTGGCGAGCGCGGACCTCAGTCCCGCGAACATCAGGCTCGCTCCGTGCATCGCCACGGATGTCTGCAGATCGAGGCTTCCGAACGAGCGCTGCCATTCGGCCAGAGTGTCCAGTCCGCGTGCGATGTTGGCCCGGACCTGCGTCGGCCGGCCGTTCCTGCTCGCCCGAGCCGCGCGGACCTCGTGGGTCAGCAACTGCACCTCCATCGAGGCCCGCTTCGGTATCCGCAACACACCCGGAACCAGCCCACCCGTCCGGGCATCGGCGAGCGCGGCAGTGAGCCTGAGTGACGCCGCTTCGTTCTGGAAGCCGTGCCGGACGAGTTGTTCGACTGAGGCAGCGACGGCGGCACGGCTTGCACGCGTGAGGCGCCGCGCCGGCGGAGGCGACCCACGCGACCCGACCTCGCCCGCGAGGGCTGCGCGCAACCGGATCCCCTCGGCGCGCGCCGCCCACGCGTCATTGCCGAGGGCCCGAAACCGCCGCGCCGCTGCCGCGGCGACGGTGCGGGCGCGGTCCGCGTCATGGGAGAGCAGCGAGCGGGCCAACTGGAACTCCGCCTCGGCGCGCGACTGGCGCATCCGGTATGTGCCGAACACGTGCGCCACATGCGCCAGCGTCCGCTCGGCCTCGCGCGGGAGACCGGCGTCCCGTAGGACCTCGGCGCGGTCGAGATCTCCGATCGCCGTCGCGACCGGGGATGCCGCGGCGTCCGGGCGCGCGGCGAGCATTGATTCCAGAGCGCGGACGAGGTCGCCGGACAAGAGCGCGACGTATCCCACGTTGTGTCGCGCCTGCGCCTCGTCCATCGTCATGCCCAGACTCGCGAACGTGGCCGCCGCTGCCTCGAGGTCAGCGTCGGCTTCGCGCAGGCGGCCAAGCTGCATGAGCGCCACACTTCGATTCAGCAAGTTGCGGGCAGCCGCCGGGCGATCGTCCGCCAGGTCGGCGATGGCGCGACTCAGCCATGTCACCGCATCCTCCAGCCGACCACCATGCAGCGAGATCACACCCATCTGACCGGCCAGGATCGCGACCGTGTGAGGTGTCAGGCCCGGCATCGCCAGCGCATCGCGGCAGGTGCGCTCGGCTGCTGCTGGATCCCCGGTCCGGTGCTGCACATACGCCGACGTCCCGAGGATCCGCGCCCGAACGTCCGCTTCGTCTTCCGTGGCGACGGCCGCCGCGCGCGCCAGTGTGCGACGCGCCGCGGCGTACCTGCCGACGACGCTCAGCTCGACGGCAGCGCGGTGCAGCTCCTCTGCAGCACTCGTCACGCTCCTATCTTGGCGAAGCAGACGTGTCTTGGCGAAGCGGGCGCGAGAGCGGGCCCCTTCGGGTCATGGCTCGTCGACCGGCCGATCATCGCGAAGGCGGGCCAACTCCGGTTCGAGGTCGGTGAGCGTCTTGTGCAGAGCGGCCCATCGTTCGTCGGTCGCAGTCAGCGAGCCGTCCATGAGCTGTCCGGCGATGCCGGCGGCGAGCTTGCCCGCAACGTACGGGGCGGCGAATGAGGTTCCGCTCCATACCGCATACCCACCGCTGAAGTCGTCGGGATCGATGGTCTCACGGCGGAGACGACCGGCGTGCTGCCGGGTACCGGGCTGCACGCCTCCCCGGAAGGGCGGCGATGCGCTGAGCACACCCACGCCAGGCGCGTAGGCGCGTACCCATCGGCCGATGTTGCTGAACAGCGCCACGGTGCCGTTCGGGTTCAGCGCCCCGACCGAGACGTGCGGTGCCGCCTCCTGCTGAGGATCTTCCACGCTGAACTCGGCATCCTCCCATGCCCAGAGAGCGGCCGGGAAGGACGGCCGGTCGGTCGCGGCGTTGCCGGAGGAGCACACGATCGCGCACCCGAGCCGCCGCAGCGCCACGAGCCGGTCACTCAGCGCCTGCTCGAACAGCCCGTCCTCGGGCGTCTCGTGGAAGAAGCCGAGCGACAGGTTGAGCACATCGACGAGGAGGCCGCCCTTCTCCACCGGCGTGGCCAGCAGTTCAAGAAGCACATCGAGGGAATCGAGGAAGTCGCTTTCCAGTACCGTGCCCTGGCTGTCGGCGATCCGGAAGGTCACCAGATCGGCTTCCGGACAGACCTGCCGCACGATCCCTGCGATGAACGTGCCGTGGCCGGACGCGGCATCGAGAAAGCCGTCCAGGGGGCCGGAGACGTCACCGGATCCCTCCGGGTCGGTGGGGTCCCACGCCCCGGAGGGGATCTTGTTCCCCTGGGCATCGCGCCGGTCGACGATCGAGTCATCGAGCCACGGGTGCACGCCGCAACCTGTGTCGAAGACGGCGACCACGGGACGTCTGCCCTTGCCCAATGGCAGTCGGCGCTCGGGTGCGGGACCGACGTAGTGCACGACCTGCCGGCCGCCCGTTCCCGGACGAGCGTAGGCGTCAGGACCGGGCGCATTCGTCGAGGTGTAGGGATTGGTTGTCGTGTACGGGTTCGTGGTCGTGTACGGGTTGGTGGTCGTGTACGGATTGGTTGACGTGTAGGGGTTGAGGCCGTCGGTCGACATGACATGGTCCAGACCAACGCCGGACAGGTCGCGCCGGGTGCGAAGTCGCGCGCGCTGCAGCAGTCGCCACGCGTCCACGGGAGGAACGGGCTCGTCGTCTCGCTCGCGCTGGGGGTTCGGGAAGATCCTGACGCGCTGTGCGGCTGCAGGAGCTCGGTCCGCCCGTCGCTCGGCGCCCGCGCTGCGCAGCCCCGCCGAATCGCTCGCCTCGCCGGCGGCGGTCTCGGGCGCGAGACCCCATCCGAACTCCGCAGCCGCGGCTTCCAGCACCGGCAGCAACGGATCCACCTTGGTGATGTCGATGAGCACGCGGCGCGGGAAGTACATCGTCGGATATGCCGCGATGCCCGCCTCCGGCTCAACACTCGTGTCGAGCGGGACGCCCGTGGGCACTTGGGCGTCGAGACGCTCCCGCCAGGACATCCGGTCGTTCCGGTCTCGTCGCGGTGACTCGCCAGGGGGCAGGTCAGACATCTGTTCTCCTCGTCAGACAGCGGACACCCCGGCCCCCAGGCCGCAGCATCCGGATTCCTATACTTCGAACTGCGGGGTCTGGAAGTCGTGCAGGGTGCCGTCGGCGGCGCGCACCACGAGGCGCAGCCGCGCCATGCCGGGCGTGACCTCGTCGAAGGCGAAGCGGCCATGCGCACCCGGATCTGCCGGCCATTCGCGCTCGCCCTGCACGAGGCGGATGGCGAGGACCGCGGCATCCACCCATCCGTCGACGCGGCGTCCGCCGTCCTCCGTGGCCGTCACGTGGAGCAGCACGCTGGTCTCACCGTCGCTGAACTGCAGGGTCGCCGTGTCGCTCTCGCCACGGACGGCGGCGAGGGATGCCTCGACCATCGTGAGCAGCGCATACTCCCGCGAGAGGTCCTCGACCGCGACGGCGGCGACCATGCGATCGACGAGGTCAGCGGGCGCGGGGTCGACCTCCTCCCACATGCGCCGCATGCGCGCGAAGAGCGCCGCGTCGGCGGCGAAGTCCGCGTTCTGGTCGGTCTCCATCCTCACCCCTCCTCCCCCGCGCCCTGGAGGACGGCGCGGAGCTTCGAGAGACAGCGCTGGCGTGTCGGCCCGATCGAACCGACCGGCATCGCGAGGTCCTGCGCGATGCGTGCATAGTCGGGGCGGTCATCGAACGCGACGATCCGCAGCAGACGCTGGCATCGTTCGTTGAGCGTGGCGACCGCGTCCCATAGGCGACGGGTCTCGTCGTCTGCGACCGCGGTCTGCTCGGCGGATTCGTGAACGGGCAGATGGGGCTCGAGCGACTCGACCTCGGTCGGGTCGGCGCGCCGCTGCTGCCGGCTCACCCGCCATGCCTCGCGGCGCGCGCACATGGTGAGCCACCCCGAGATCGCCCGGTCGTCCTGGACGCTCGCATGCCGGCGCACCAGCGTGAGCCACGTCGTCTGCACGACGTCCTGCGCGAGGGCATGGTCGAGTCCGTACGCGCGCACGACGTGCCACAGGGTCGGTGTCATGAGCCGCACCAGGTCGTCCATCGCGCGACTGTCACCCTCGCGCCACCGCACGAACAGCGCGGCGGCGCGCTCCCACCTCGGCTCGGCCGGCTCGACGGGGTCGGCGCCTGCCGCTGCCTCCGCACGCGCCGCGGACGCGTCGCGCGGGTCGTCGGGCAGCGGAGGCCCGGCTTCGGCGCTCGCATGCGTCATAGCGCCCATTGTGTCCACACCTGAAGGAGAGCGGTAGTGCGCGCTTGATACATCCAGTCCCGAGAGCATTCGTGAGACACCGTCCGATCGCGAGACGGTGGGCATTACCCAGCGTCTCGGCTGTCGGATGCAGCCTCACCGGTCCGGCATACAATTCCAGGATGACCACTGCGCCGCTGCTCTACGTGTGCGTGCGGCCGCAGCAGGGCGCAGCAGCCGCGGAGTACGAATCGTTCCGGTCGGCGATGCGCGTGGGTGAGGGCGAGCTGCAGCGACATGACCTCGTGCGCGACCCGCTGCCGCCGGACGTGTTCGACCGCTTCAGCGGATTCGTGATCGGCGGCAGCCCGTTCAACGTCGCCGATCCCGAATCGACCAAGACCGACCCCCAGCGACGACTGGAGTCCGACCTCGAGCGCATCGCCGCGCGCACGGCCGAGGGCGATGGGCCGGCGGCGCTGTTCACCTGCTACGGCATCGGGATCGTGACACGGCTGCTCGGCGGGCGCGTCAGCCGGGCGTTCCCCGAAGACACCGGCCCGGTCACGATCGAGCTCACGGCAGCCGCCGCCGCCGATCCTGTCTTCGGCGGCATCGCGAACCGGTTCACCGCGCTGACCGCTCACAAGGAGGGCACCGAGGCGATGCCGACCGGCGCGATCCAGCTCGCGACGAACCGGGCCTGCCCCGTGCAGGCGTACGTGGTCGGCGACCGGCTGTACGCGACGCAGTTCCATCCCGAGCCGACCACCCAGGCGTTCACCGAACGCATGGCCGTCTACCGCGACGACGGGTACTTCGAAGCCAGCGCCTACGACGAGATCGCCGCACGGGTGCTCGGCGCGTCGCTCACCGAGCCCGCCCGTCTCCTCCGTGCTTTCGCACGCCGCTTTCGGCCCGCAGCCGACTGAGCCCGGCCCAGCCGACTGAGCCCGGCCGCGGCCGACTGAGCCCGGCCGCGGCAACTGAGCCCGGCCGCGGCCGGCGACGCCTCACTCGGCGTTGCGCACCTCACTCGGCGTTGCGCACCTCACTCGGCGTTGCGCACCTCACTCGGCGTTGCGCACCTCATCGGACCTGCGCAGCACCATGCCGACCAGCGACACCAGCAGCACGACGCCGGCCGCGACCAGCGCCGTCACCCCGATCGCTGCGCTCGCCGGCTCGAACACCAGCCGTCCGATCCCGATCCACGCGAGGCCCCATGCCATCGCGAGGGCGGGGGCGATCCTCCAGCCACTCGCCCACGAGACAGCGACGCCGATGAGCGCCACCACGACGAGCACCGCGATCCCCCACGCCGATGCGGCTTCGCCCCAGGATTCCGGAACGGTTCGGGTGAGCCAGGCCGCGGTGTTCGCGACCGTCGCGAGCGCCACCCAGCCGAGGTGCAGGCCCGTGACGCCGTCGATCAGCAGCGCGTCCACGACGCCTCGTCCGGGGACCGCAACCGCACGCTGGAACGTCACGCCGAGCAGCGCCAGGAGTACGACGATCGCGAGCACGGTGAGCGGCAGCGTCGCGAACTGCGCCGTGACCAGCCACAGCCCGTTGAGCACCATCGTGCCGGCGATCAGCCAGCCGAGCGCACGCTGCCGGTCCCGGTCGCGCTGGCTCGGAAGCGCCTGCCACACCGTGTAGGCGAACAGGCCCACGTAGATGACGGTCCAGATCGAGAAAGCCGCGCTCGCCGGCGCGAGATACGAGCCGTCGGCGTCGAGCGCCCCGTCTTGGAGGTCCTGCACGGGCGTGCCGCCGAACAGCCCGGTGCCCACCATGGCGGCGACGATCATGAAGCAGAAGGCGCTGATCACGGCGATCTGACGGACGAGACCTCTGGTTGCCGGCATCCCCCCACGTTAGGGTCGGCCGCGAACCGGCGGCACCTGGTTGACATCGCGGCGCGCGGCCCCTATCGACGCCCGCTCACGCACCGGCCGGTGGCTCGAGCAGCAGTGCGACCCGCTCGTCGAGATACGAAGCAAGGGGCGTGTACCCGCCGGCCGCGCTCCACCGCACGCTCGGCACGCCGTCGATCAGGGCCAAGGGGCCCGTTCGCCCGCCCCGATCGACGGCCGCGGCATCCAGCATCCGCCATCCGATGTGCACGACTTCGCCCTCGTCGAACCCGCCCCGGCGTGCCGCGGCGGCCAGCTCAGCGCGCTGTCGCTGCGATTCGGCGGCGTATCCGCGGCGGGCCTCCTGCCGAGCGCGGATGACATCGCCGGTCGCGAGCACGGCATCGTCGGTGAGCAGCAGCACACCCAGGTGCCACGCCGACCCCCGGCGCACGATGCGCGCTGCACGCGAGATGCCGAGCACGCGGCGCGGCGTGACGAGTTCGCCCAGCGCTTCGCGCGGCGCGTCGCCGAGGCGGCCGCGCGAGGCATCGAGGAGCTCGGCGGTGGTCACGCCATGTCGTCCTGCAGCGTGCCGCCCCGGACGCGCTCGCCTCGCAGCGCCATGCCCAGCAGCGGGAAGACCAGCACCGACAGCATTCCGGTGGCGACCAGCACCGCATGCTGCCAGGAGGTCAGGATGCCTTCCTCGACGCCGATCGCGGTGACGGCGACGATGATCGGCAGCCCCGTCGCGCCCATCAGCGCGATGGAGAGGCGATCGCGACGCGTCGACCCCTCGGGCGCCGACAGCATCGAGGGCAGCCCGCGGATGACGAACAGCGCCACCAGCCCCACCGGCAGCAGGAGGAAGAGCACCGGCTCGTCCAGGAGCGACTGCAGGTCGAACGTGACGCCCGTGTAGATGAAGAAGATCGGCACGAGGAAACCGAACGCCACGCCCTCGATCTTGCTCTCGACAGCCTCGCGGTCGGGCTCCGAGGCGTCGCGCATGATCAGTCGCCAGATGATCCCGGCGGTGAACGCCCCGAGCAGCAGGTCCAGGTCGAGCACGATGCTCAGGGCGACCAGTGCCGAGAGGATCAGGAACACGACGCGGATCGCGAACTGCCCGGACGTGTGCAGCGTCGAGTTGACGAACGCGTGCATCGCGCCCCGCGGCAGCCGGAAAGCGAGCCAGATCGCCAGCGCGGCCACGAGCGCGAAAATGCCGAGGATGACGGTGGAGATACCGGGCTCGCGACCGCCGAGGAAGATCGAGATCGCGATCAGCGGACCGAACTCGCCCACCGCGCCGATGGCTGCGACGGCCTGGCCGAAGGGCGTGCGCATCTCACCGGCATCCCGCAGCATAGGCAGCAGCGTGCCGAGCGCCGTCGAGCAGAGCGCCACGCCGATCACGATGCCCGCCTCGCCCGGGGCCAGGAGGAATCCTGCCGCCACACCGGCGGCGAGGCTGATCAGCCATCCCGTCGCCGCGCGCCGCCCCAGCCGTCCGCGGAACGCCCCGAACTCGATCTCGGTCCCCGCGACGAAGAAGAGCATCGCGAGCCCGAACTCCGAGAGGGTGTCGACGAACGCGCTGGGCACGGCCCAGCCGAGCACCGCGGGACCGACCAGGATGCCGAGCATCAGCTCGAAGACGACGACCGGCACGCGCACCCAGCGGCCGAGTCCCCGCGCCGCCAGCGGCGCGAGCACGGCGAGGAGCGGAATCACCAGCAGCGTCGGCTCGAGGTCGTCCACGGGAGAAGACTACCGACGCGCCGGTGCTGCGCACGGGTGAGTTCGAGATGGCCGACGGCGGGGGCACGCCTGGTGCGCCAACGGGTGGGCTTCACCGGCGAGCGGGTGGGCTATACCGGGCGGGCGGGCGGGTGGATCACACCGGGCGGGCGGGCGGCCGTGGGGACCGTCGCCGAATCCGGGGGCGTCACCACCTCGAGTTCGCGAGCGGCGATCACTCGGCCGCCGGCGCCGCCCGGGCCGCCGCCGCGGATCGACCGGTGCAGGCGCTCCATGCGCTCATCGAGCTCGGCCGCGGTGTCGGCGGCGTCCTTGAGGCTGGCGAGCAGCTCGTCGGGCACGAGCGTCTCGTACTTGTAGTAGATCTTGTGCTCGAGGCTCGCCCAGAAATCCATCGCGATCGTGCGGAACTGCACCTCGACGGGCACCTCGATCCGCCCGGTCGACAGGAACACCGGCACCTCGATGATCGCGTGCAGGCTCTTGTAGCCGTTCGACTTCGGCGCGGCGATGTAGTCCTTCACCTGGACCAGGCGCACGTCGTCCTGCGCGGTCAGCAGGTCGAACAGGCGATACACATCGGCCACGAAGCTGCACGTGATGCGTACCCCGGCGATGTCGGTGACGTGACGGCGGATCGTGGCGAAGTCGCCCTCGATGCCCTTGCGCTGCACCTTCTCGACCAGGCTGTCGGGCGATTTCACGCGGCTCGACACGTGTTCGATCGGGTTGTAGTCGTGCGTGAGCAGGAACTCGTCGCGCAGAATGCCGATCTTGGTCTCGACCTCTTGCAGGCCGAACCGGTACTCCATCAGAAACCGCTGCAGCCCGTCCCGCATCTCTCGCAGCTCCGCCGCCGAGATCGTGAACTCGGTGTCGTCATCGGATGTCGTCACGGGCACCAGCGGCGCGGGGTTCGGCATGCC
The DNA here is from genome assembly GCF_019449275.2 of Microbacterium sp. HD4P20. GTDB lineage: Bacteria > Actinomycetota > Actinomycetes > Actinomycetales > Microbacteriaceae > Microbacterium. Next base: position 96,544 of record NZ_JAHZQZ020000019.1, on the reverse strand, counting down.
CTCCACGGTAGGGAGGGCGGCTACGAGAGTCCTGTGAGAACCGGATGCCGCGCGTCTGCGTAGCGCGCCTTGCCCACGTCGAGCGGCCCAGCTACGTCGAATACGCACGTTCCCGCCGAGACCGCACACTGGCGACGCACACGACGTGCGGTTTCGGCGAGTACGTACGTTTTCGACGAGGTGTGGGCACGGAGTCGGGCGCGAGAGCGGGAGTGGGGCGCGGGAGGGGGCCAGGGCCAGGGGCGGCGCTTCGGCTGCGTCGGCCGCAGGGCTTCGTCGGCGCTTCCGCTACGTCGAATACGCACGTTCCCGCCGAGACCGCACGCCGGCGACGCACACGACGTGCGGTTTCGGCGAGTACGTACGTTCTCGACGAGGTGTGGGCAGGGAGTCGGGCGCGAGAGCGGGAGTGGGGCGCGGGGATGCCAGGGCCAGGGGCGGCGCTTCGGCTGCGTCAGCCGCGGGGCTTCGTCGGCCTCGCGGCTGCGTCAGCCTCGCGGCTTCATCGGGCGCGGGGCTTCGTCGGGCGCGGGGCTGCGTCGGCGCTTCCGCTACGTCGAATACGCACGTTCCCGCCGAGACCGCACACTGGCGACGCACACGACGTGCGGTTTCGGCGAGTACGTACGTTTTCGACGAGGTGTGGGCGGGGAGCGGGATGCCGGGGGGTGGAGGCCCGGCGAGGTCAGGCGTCGAGCTCGCGCTGCGCCCGCTCGGACGCCTTCGCCGCCTCTCGGGCCTTGGCCGCGGCGTCAGCACGCTCGGCCTCGATGGCCTCGAGCTTCGCCGCGGCTGCGGCCTCGTCCTCCTCGAGCCGCGCGAGGTCGCGGCGAAGATCGTCGATGCGCTCGCGGACATGGTCGACGCGCTCCTGCGCCTTGGCACGGCGATCGTTCATGCGCGCGAGCGCGCGCTCGGCTTCGTTCGCGAGCCGTTCCGCTTCGCGGGCGGCCTTCTCGGCGGCCTTGCGCGCGCGGCGTTCGGCGAGGTCGTCGCGGCGGGCGGGTTCGGGCGCGCCGGGCAGCGACCCGCCGACGGCGTCGGCGAGCGCCTCGGGCTCGATGTCGCCGGCTTCGAGCGGCTTGACGAGACGGCCGGTCATGACCGCTGCGGCGGCCGCGGCATCCATCACCGCCGCGTTGATCGTCTTCTCGACGTCTTCGCGCGCCGCCGCGCTCACTGCGACACCGGCGTCCTTCGCGAGCTCGACCGCCTGCTTGGCCAGCGCGGCGACCAGCTGCCTACGCTGCTTGCCCAGGCGCGACATCTCGGCGGCGTCGAGATCGTCCTGCGCCTCGCGCAGCGCCGACGACAGCTCGAGTGCCTCACCGAGCTGCCCCTGGCGGGCCAGGAGGTTGACCGCCCAGGCAGCGACGGTGGGCTTGCGCAGCGCCTTCACATCACGGGCGACGACCCCGCCCGCCATGCCGGCGCGGGCATTGCGGGTCTTCGTGAACTCGTCCGGTGGCAGCGCGTACAGCTCGGCGGCGATCTCGTCGAGCTGATCGGAGGCGTCGGCCTGCGGCATCCGCCCATTCTTGCGCGTTCCGGCTGCGAGTCACACGGCCTCGCGCCAAGTGCGGCTTCGAGGTCGTCCCGCACGGCGGTCAGCTCCGCCGTGTGCGGCTGCCGCGGATTCATGGCGGCCGTCGCCAGGGCCCCGGGCCGCGTCCGATCGACGGAAAGGATGCGGCCGACGGTGCACCACCGTGAACAGTGCGAGCATCACGCCCATCGAGACCAGGTAGAACCCGTGCAGCACCCAGATCGGTCCCCAGGGGAGGCTCACGACGTAGATGGTGTGCACGACGTTTCCCACGTTGCCCAGGATCAGCGCGGTCCCGCTGTACGAGCGGAGGTCGCGCGTACGGACGGCTTTGACGACCATGGGCAGGTTCGCCGCGGCGAACAGCACCGTGGAGACCGCACCCGCGACCATGGGAATGTCCATGTCGACGACGCTAGGAGCCAGGACGCGATCGCGGATCGGCTGATCGATGCATCTTGTGGTGAGCGTGTGCATGGTTCGCCCCATGCTGCCGCTGCCGCTGCCGCTGCCGCTGCTGCCGCTGCCGCTGCCGAGAAGTGCCGGGTCAGGCGGAGAGGACCCCGGCCGCCTGCCGGGCGGCGCCGAGTGCGACGTACTCGCCCGGCTCGGGCACCTCGACGGGCAGTCCGAGCACGAGGGGCGCGATCTGGCGTACGGCCTCGGACTGCGCACCGCCGCCGATGAGTACCGCGCGCTCGAGCGGCACGCCGAGGCCACGCAGAGCCTCGAGGCCGGCCGCGAGCCCCGAGAGCATGCCCTCGACCGCGGCGCGCGCGAGGTTCTCACGGGTCGTCGAGGCCAGCGTCATGCCGGTGAGCGATGCCGTGGCGTCGGGCAGGTTCGGAGTGCGCTCGCCCTCGAAGTACGGCACGAGGGTCAGGCCGCCGGCGCCCGGCTCGGCGGCGAGTGCGAGGCGCGACAGCTCGGCGTGGTCGACGCCGAGCACGCGCGCGATCGCGTCGAGCACGCGCGCAGCATTGAGGGTCGCGACCAGCGGTAGGAACCGGCCCGTGCAATCCGCGAAGCCCGCGACCGTGCCGGTCGGGTCGATGGTCCGGTCCTCGCTGACGGCGAACACCGTGCCCGAGGTCCCGATCGAGACGACCACGTCGCCCGGCCCGGCGCCGAGCCCGAGGGCTGCACCCGCATTGTCGCCGGCGCCTGCGCCGACACGCCGGCCCTCGGCATCCGTCACCCACTCCTCGGGTCCGAGCACCCGCGGCAGGATCGCGTCATGGCCGAGCGCGGCAACGAGGAGTTCGCGATCGTAGTCGCCTGAAGCGGGGTCCCAGTAGCCGGTGCCCGAGGCATCCGACCGGTCCGTCACGAGCTCGTCGAGCACCGGTCCGCGCGGCGACTCGCCGGCCGGACCGAACCCGCGCAGCCGCCACGTGAGCCAGTCGTGCGGCAGCGCGACGGCTGCCACACGGGCCGCGTTGTCGGGCTCGTGATCGCGCAGCCATCGCAGCTTGGTGATGGTGAAGGATGCGACGGGCACGAGTCCGGTGCGTCGCGCGAGCTCTCCGGCGCCGAACTCGGTCGTGAGGTCTGCAGCCGCCTGTGCCGAGCGGGTGTCGTTCCACAGCAGCGCGTCTCGGATCACCCGGCCGTCGGCGTCGAGGGCTACCATGCCGTGCTGCTGCCCGCCGATCGCCCACGCCTCGACGCCGTCGAGCCCAGCGCCGTCGAGCCCAGCACCGTCGAGCCCACCGGCGTCGGCGACCGCGGTCTGCAGCGCGTGCCACCACGCCTCAGGATCGACCGACGTGCCGGCGGGGTGCGATGCACGTGCGGTACGAACGACGTCACTCGTCGCGGTGTCGACCACCACGACCTTGCACGACTGCGTCGACGAGTCGACTCCCATCACCAGCGCCATTGCCCCGTCTCCTTCATGTCCCGATTGCTGCTCTTCATGTCCCGATTGCCGCCGATAGGGCCGCTGTATCCGACAGAAAGTGGGACACGCTCAACCGGCGGGAGGGAAGACGGATGCTGTGGCCGACGCGCGGGCGGCCACAGCATCCGTTTCGCGGGTCAGCCGCGGGCGCCGAGCAGGTGCTCGGTCGCGAGCTGCTGCAGGCGGACGAAGCCGAAGCCCTTGCCGCCGAGGTAGGCGCTCGGGTCGAAGTCCTCGTAGGCGGAGCGGTCCGCGAGGAAGTCGTCGTACGACTCGCCCGGGTTGAGCGTGGGCACCGAGAGCTCGTCGACCTTCGCGGCGGCGAGCGCCTCCTGCACCTCGGGGTCGGCGCGGAAGGCCGCGGCGCGCTCCTTGAGCAGCAGGTACGTGCTCATGTTGGCCGCTGCCGAGTCCCACACGCCCTTCTCGTCCTCGGTGCGCGAGGGCTTGTAGTCGAAGTGGCGGGGGCCGTCGTACGCGGGCACGCCGCCCGGGCCGCCGTTCTCGAGCAGGTCGACCAGCGCGAACGCGTTGTGCAGGTCGCCGTGGCCGAACACGAGGTCCTGGTCGTACTTGATGCCGCGCTGACCGTTGAGGTCGATGTGGAAGAGCTTGCCGTGGTACAGCGCCTGCGCGATGCCGGCGGCGAAGTTCAGGCCCGCCATCTGCTCGTGTCCGACCTCGGGGTTCAGGCCCACCAGCTCAGGACGCTCGAGCGAGTCGATGAACGCGATCGCGTGACCCAGGGTCGGCAGCAGGATGTCGCCGCGGGGCTCGTTCGGCTTGGGCTCGATGGCGAAGCGGATGTCGTAGCCCTTGTCGGTGACATAGTCCCCGAGCAGGTTGACGGCCTCGCGGTAGCGCTCGAGCGCCGCGCGGATGTCTTTCGCGGAGTCGTACTCGGCGCCCTCGCGGCCGCCCCACATGACGAAGGTCTTGGCGCCGAGCTCGGCACCGAGGTCGAGCTGGCGGAACACCTTGCGCAGCGCGAAACGGCGCACGTCGCGGTCGTTGGACGTGAAGCCGCCGTCCTTGAAGACGGGGGCCGAGAAGAGATTGGTCGTCACCATCGGCACGATCAGGCCGGTGTCGGCGAGCGCGCCCTTGAGGCGATCGATCTGGTTCTGGCGCTCGGCGTCGCTCGATCCGAATGCGAACAGGTCGTCGTCGTGGAACGTGAGCCCGTAAGCGCCGAGCTCGGCGAGCTTCTCGACCACGTGCACGACATCGAGGGCGTTGCGGGTCGGCCCGCCGAACGGGTCCGTGCCGTTGTAGCCGACGGTCCAGAGGCCGAACGAGAACTTGTCGGCGGGAGTGGGGGTGGGCATGGCGCTCCTTCGCGGGAATTGTTGCTGACGACAACCTATACCAGAAGGGATGCCGCGTCCAGCCTTCGCACGAACGCCACCGCGCCACCGCGTCACCGCGTCTCGCGCGAAGCCGGCGCGGCCGCCCGCATTCAGCCGCCGTCAGCGCGCGCCCGCGCCGGCGGGGGCCGCGGTCGAGGCGCGGATCGCGAGGCGCGGTGTGACCACACGGTGAAGCCCTGCCCCGGTCGGCTCGTGATGATCGATCCGCTCCAGCAGGAGCTCGACGGCGAGCTCGCCGCACTCGGTCAGGTCAGCGCCGACGCTCGTCAGGCGCGGCGACGACAGCTCCGCGACGAACGTGTTGTCAAAGCCCATGAGACTCACGTCGTCGGGGACCCGGATGCTGCTCTCGGACCATCGCGCAAGGAGCCCGAGGGCTACGAGGTCGTTGTAGGCGATGACCGCGGTCGCACCGCTGTCGCGGGCCGCCGTCGCTGCGGCCCGGCCGCCGTCGACGTCGGGCGCGAAGGAGCCCACCTCGATCAGCGTCACCCCGTCCAGCTCGGCCGCAGCCGCACGAGTGCCCTGGGCTCGGCGGCCTTGCGACCACGAGCGCTCAGGCCCTCCGACATACGCGATGCGGCGGTGCCCCAGCTCATGCAAGTGGCCGACCGCGATGCGCGCACCGGCACGCTCATCGATCGTCACGGTGGGGGTGGTCACGCCGAGTTCGCTCAGATCCCGGTTGATCAGTACGCAGTTCGTCGTGCTCGCAACCTCGACGAGACGGTCATCAGGCAACCGCGAGGAGGCCAGGATGATGCCGTCGATCTGCGAGCGCAGCGCCGCGATCTCCTCAGCTTCGACTTCGGCGAGCTCGGTGGTGTCGACGACGACGAGCCCGTAGCCGCGCTCGCGAGACAGTCCCTGCGCTCCCTTGGTGAGCGACGAGAAGTACGGGTTGACGATGTCGGGCACGACGAGGGCGATGACGCCGGTGCGTCCGCGGCGAAGGCTGCTCGCCGCCCGATTCGGCCGGTACCCCAGGTCGTGGACGGCAGCCAGGACTCGATCGCGGGTGTCTTCCGAAACGCGGTGGGGCTCGCGCAGTGCACGAGATACGGTCGCGATCGACACGCCGGAGCGAGCGGCGACATCATGTACGGTCACCAACCTGTGCGCCACCTTGCTGCTCGGAGGAGGCCATTCTCCCGCAGATCCTGCGGGAGCGACACCGACGGAAGCATGTCGTACCGTCACGACCACAATAACGTTTACAGTGGATAATAACGTTTACATTGAAGGAGCACGCCGATGACGGTTCTCCCCGCGGACGAGGCGACGCGCACGTGGGCGCTGCATCCCGACCGGGCACTCCCGTCCGATCCGGGCGTGCGCAGCGTGGCTCGCGAGATCCTCCGCTCCACCCAGCACCTTCCGATCGTGTCGATGCACGGCCACGTCGATGCGGCGATGCTCGCCGACGACGAGCAGTTCCCCGATCCCGCCGCACTGCTGGTGACTCCCGACCACTATCTCGTGCGAATGCTGGTCTCGCAGGCCACGGCGCCGGGAGCCGTCCGGGATGCCGGAGTCCGGACGGTCGCCGATCTCGGCGTGGGACCTGACCCCGAGACCGATCCCCGCGTGATCTGGCGGCGCTTCTGCGCCGGGTGGGAAGCGTTCCGCGGCACCCCCACGAGGTTCTGGCTGGAGCACGTCTTCATCGAGGTGTTCGAGGCACCAGTGCCGCCGTCGGCCGCCACGGCCGACGTGCTTTTCGATCACCTCTCCGATCGCCTGGCGCGCCCCGAGTACCGGCCGCGCGCACTGTTCGAGCGCTTCGGTATCGAAGTCCTCGCGACCACCGACCCGGCGACGGCATCGCTCGAGGCCCACGCGCGCCTCGCCGCCGACGGCTGGGCCGGGCGCGTCATCCCCACCTTCCGCCCCGACCCGCTGCTCGAGCCTGCGCGGGGCGATTGGGGATCGCTGCTGTCGGGGCTGAGCGAGTCCAGCGGCATCGACGCTCTCCGTTACGACGGCTTCCTCGAGGCGCTGCGCGCGCGCCGACGCGCCTTCATCCGCGCCGGCGCGCGGGCGACCGACCACGGGCACCTGCGCCCTGACACGACGCCGCTCGCCGACGCCGACGCGCGGCGCCTGTTCGACGACGCGCGGCGCGGCGAGATCGACTCCGCCGCCGCGGCCGCGTTCACCGCTCACATGCTGTTCCAGATGGCCGAGATGTCGGCCGAGGACGGCCTCGTGATGCAGCTGCACCCGGGGGTCGTCCGTGATCATGACCGCGGTGCGGCGGCCCGATACGGGCACGACATCGGCTACGACATCCCGATCGCCACGGAATTCACGCGCGCGTTGCGCCCCGCTCTCGAGGCGTTCGGACACCACCCGAACTTCCGCATGGTCGTCTTCACGGTCGACGAGACGGTGTACTCCCGTGAGCTCGCCCCGCTGGCCGGGGCATACCCGGGGCTGCGCCTCGGAGCACCGTGGTGGTTCCTGGACTCCCCCGACGCGATGCGGCGCTTCCGCGAGTCGACGACCGACACCGCGGGGTTCCGCAACACCAGCGGGTTCGTCGACGACACGCGCGCGTTCTGCTCGATCCCCGCTCGACACGATCTGTCGAGGCGAGCGGATGCCGGCTACCTCGCGCGCCTGGTGGCCGAGCACCGGCTCGACCTCGACGAAGCGCTGGACGCCGCGGCGGATCTCGCCTATCGGCTCGCCCGCGACAGCTATCCGGCGCCGGCCGGGGCAGCCGCATGACGGCGCTCGCCCCGGCGATGGCCGGCATCCGGTCGGCGGAGGTGCTCGTCTCCAGTCCGTCGCGAAACTTCGTCACGCTGCGCATCACCACCGAGGACGGCGTGGTGGGGCTCGGCGACGCGACGCTCAACGGGCGCGAGCTGGCGGTGGCCTCGTACCTGCGCGACCACGTCGCCCCGCTCTTGGTCGGCCGCGATGCGCACCGCATCGAAGACACCTGGCAGCTGCTCTATCGCTCGGCGTACTGGCGGCGCGGGCCGGTCACGATGTCGGCCATCGCAGCCGTCGACATGGCGCTGTGGGACATCAAGGCCAAGCTCGCGGGCGTGCCGCTCTACCAGCTGCTGGGCGGGGCCTCGCGCAGCGGCGCCCTCGTCTACGCGCACGCGTCGGGCAGCGATCTCGCATCGCTCGGTGACTCTATTCGTGCCCGGCTCGAGGAGGGCCACCGCGCCATTCGCCTGCAAGTCGCGGTGCCGGGCATGGGCGCGATGTACGGCGTGGCCGCCGCGGTGGCCGGCCGCTACGCGTACGAGCCGGCGAAGCGCGCCGGCCTCGCGGTCGAGGAGGGCTGGGACTCTGCGCGGTACATGCGGCACCTGCCCGGCGTCTTCGAATGGGCCAGGGCGGAGTTCGGCCCGGAGTTGCTGCTCCTTCACGACGCGCATCACCGGCTGACGCCGATCCAGGCGGCGCGGCTGGGCCGCGACCTCGAGCCGTACGACCTCTTCTGGCTCGAGGACTGCACGCCGGTCGAGAACCAGGAGTCGCTGCGGCTCGTCCGGCAGCACACCACTACGCCGCTGGCGATCGGCGAGGTGCTCAACTCGGTGTGGGACTTCACCACGCTGATCCAGGAGCAGCTCATCGATTTCGTACGCGCGTCGGTAACCCACTCCGGGGGGATCACGGGCCTGCGCCGCATCTTCGACTTCGCCGCGACGTATCAGGTGCGCTCTGGCAGCCACGGCCCGACCGACATCTCGCCCGTCGGCATGGCCGCGGCGCTGCACCTGGACCTCGCGATCCACAACTTCGGCATCCAGGAGTACATGGAGCACCAGCCGCTCGCCGACGAGGTGTTCCGCACCTCGTACTCCTTCGCCGATGGGATGCTGCATCCCGGCGACGAGCCGGGGCTGGGCGTCGACTACGACGACGCCGCCGCCGCAGGCTTCCCCTATGAACCCGCCTACCTGCCGACGGCTCGGCTCGTCGACGGGACCGTCCATGACTGGTGAGGGATGCCGGCTGCCGGCATTCCGGAGGAGATGACATGACCGTGCACTCGATGTGGCTGCCCGACGACCTCGCCGACCGCGAGGATGCGGGCCTGCGCGACCGTTCGATCGCAATCACCGGCGAGGGCGCCCTCCTCGAGACGGTGCGACGGGATGCCGCGGCACTAGGCCTGCGCCTGGTCGACGTCGCCGGAGGCGACGGCACCGACATCCTCGTCGAGCCGGCTGCCGCAGCCGACGCGCTCGGACCGGAGTCCTTCACCCTGACGCGAGAAACGGCCCGTACGGTCGTCCGCTACGGCGCCGAAGCCGGAGCCCTGTACGGATGGTTCCAGCTGCTGCGTGAGGCGGCCCAGCCCGGGACGCACCACGTCGGAGAGACCACCCGCCACGAGCCGGCGCACGATCTGCGCATGCTCGACCACTGGGACAACGTCGCGGTGCACCCCGTCATGGGGCAGGTCGAGCGCGGGTACGCGGGCGGGTCGATCTTCTACGACGACGGCCGCTTGCGCGACGACCTCACGCGGGTGGAGCGATACGCACGGCTTCTCGCCTCGATCGGGATCAACCGGGTCGCGATCAACAACGTCAACGTCCACGCGCGCGAGGCACGGCTGCTCACCGACGACCTGCCCGGCGTCGCGCGGCTGGCCGGAATCTTCAGAGAGTGGGGTATCCGCACGCATCTGTCGGTGAGCTTCGCCGCCCCCCTCACGCTCGGCGGGCTCGGCACGTCCGATCCTCTCGATGACGGAGTGCAGGGGTGGTGGGCCGAGACGGCGAATCGCGTGTACGCCGCGATCCCGGACTTCGGCGGGTTCGTCGTCAAGGCCGACTCGGAAGGGCAGCCCGGCCCCTTCGCCTACGGCCGCAGCCACGCCGAGGGCGCGAACATGCTCGCGCGCGCACTCGCGCCGCATGGCGGCATGGTGCACTGGCGGGCGTTCGTCTACAACCACCGGCAGGACTGGCGCGATCGCTCGACCGACCGCGCTCGTGCCGCATACGACCACTTCGCCCCGCTCGACGGTCAGTTCGACGACAACGTCGTCCTGCAGGTGAAGTACGGACCGCTCGACTTCCAAACCCGCGAGCCGGTGTCGCCCGTGATCCCCGTGATGCGCGACACGCGCGTGGCGCTCGAGCTGCAGGTCACGCAGGAGTACACCGGGCACCAGCTCCACGCCGTGTACCTCGCCCCGCAATGGCGCGAGATCCTCGACTTCCGGCCGTTCGGCGACGACGGCCCGGCGGTTGCCGAGATCGTCCGCGGCGGGATCGTCGCGGTGTCCAACATCGGCGACGACGCGTTCTGGACGGGGCATCCCCTCGCCCAGGCCAACCTGTACGCCTACGGCCGCCTCGCGTGGGATCCGACGCTCGACCCGGCGGCGATCCTCGACGAATGGATCGCGCTGACTTTCGGATCCGACCAGCGCGTGCGCGACGGCATCCATTCGATCCTCGACGATTCGTGGCGCACCTACGAGTCGTACACCGCGCCACTCGGCGTCGGCTTCATGGTGTCGCCGCAGGGGCACTACGGACCGGCGGTCGACGGCTACGAGTACTCGCCGTGGGGCACGTACCACTTCGCCGATCGCGACGGCATCGGGGTCGACCGCACCGTGGCGACGGGAACCGGCTACGCGGGGCAGTACCCGTCACCGTGGCGCGAGGCGTACGAGTCGCTCGACACCGTCCCCGACGAGCTGCTGCTGTTCTTCCATCACGTGCCCTACACCCATCGCCTGCGCAGCGGATCGACGGTCATCCAGCACATCTATGACACGCACTTCGCCGGTGTCGAGGCCGTCGAGGCGCTCCCGGCCGTCTGGGCCGGGCTCGAAGGCCGGGTGGATGCTGCGCTCCATGCCCGCGTGAACAACCGGCTCGCCGAGCAGGTGCGTTCGGCGGTGGAGTGGCGCGATCAGATCAACACGTACTTCTGGCGCAAGTCCGGCATCCCGGACGAGCACGGCCGCACGATCTACTGACGTCCGGCACCGGAGCCTCTACGACTCGTCGGGTGCGACGAAGCGCGCGGTGATGTCGGCGATCATCGGCCGCGCGGTCACCCGCGCGAACGCGGCGAAGAAGACACCGAGCAGGGCCAGCACCCAGTCCGATGAGAACGCGACGATCGCTGTCGCGAGCACGAGATACGACAGGGCCCCGAGCGTGACGAGGGGTTTGGCGGCGAGGTAGTACAGCGCCAGGCGGGCGGTGTCGCGGGCACGGAAGCGGAAGCACGACGCGATGACGAGGCCGTTCGCCGCCCACACCGCGAGGAAGACCAGCAGCACGATCGAGGCACCGATGAAGAATCCGTCGACGCCGACCGTGCCCCCGAACGCGATGTTCATGCCCAGGATCGTCGCGACCGCGAGCGCGGGGATCCACACGAAGAGCACATCGCGTAGGTTTCCGGCGTACGAGCGCCAGAAGCGCGGCCAGACCGAGAGCTCCTGGTCGCGGGTGCGTGCGGCCATCGCCGACATCGCCGCCGAGAACGCCGGGCCGACCGGTATGAGGCACACGGCGTAGAGCGGGATGTTCGACGGCGCCCGCTCCAGCAGCACGATGCCGACGAAGCCGGGCAGCGCGGCGAGGAGGAAGCACAGCTCGACGATCAAGAACCAGTAGATGACGCCCGTGACGCGCCCGAACAGCTCCCGCCGGGGATCGGGGGCGCCGCCGCCGGTCATCGGCGCCGCCCGTGATCGGTGTGATTCGACATCGGAGACCATCCTGCCTCGTGCGCGGTCGCGCGGCGCGTACGTCATCGAGCTTCAATGATCAGCACGCCGGCAGGGGCGATCTCGAGGGTGTCTCCCCCGCCGATCGTGCGGCCGGTGAGGATGTCGGTGCCGGCGAAGGGCGATGGCACCGCAACCGCACCGTCGGCGTGGTTGAGTACGAAGTCGTACCGCCGATCGCCCACCTCGCGGCTGGTGTGCTCGAGATCCCGCACATCGGCGAACGGTCCGACCAGCCCGTGACGCTCGAGGACGCGGCGCACCACCCAGTCCACGCCGTCCTGGTCCAGGCACGTGGCGACGTACCAGCCTTCGCCGTCGCCGAACGCGTTGCGCGTCACTGCGGGCGTACCCGCGTAGAAGTCCTCGGTGTAGGCACCGACCGCGGTCGCCTCCTGCAGCTGCACGACGTCGAACAGATGGGATGCCGCCACCGTGGTCTCGGCGCCGTCGGGCATCGACAGCACGACCGGCTGCGAGTGCTCGGGCGGGAGAGAGTCGGTCTCGTCGATGCGGATGCCGGTGAGCGAGCCCAGCGGCCCCGGCACGTCCATGAGGAAGGCGTTGTCGTCCTCGTCGACGCGGCCCGACATCACCGTGGTGAGGACGGTACCGCCGCGGCGGGCCACATCCTCCAGTCGCGTGGCGGTGTCGCGCTTGAGCATGTGCAGGAAGGGCGCCACCACGACGTCGTAGGCCGAGAGCTCTGCTGTCACCGGCACCACGTCCACGATCGCGCCCGCCTGCCACAGCGCCTCGTAGTACGACACGACCTGCGCCTCGTACTTCGCGGCGCGGCTGAAGCCGTCCGAGATCTCCAGCGCCCACCACGAGTCCCAGTCGAACAGCAGCGCGACCCTGGCGGGCGTCCGGGCGTTCAGCAAGCGATCGCCCACCGCCTCGAGCTCCGCGCCCAGGGCCGCAACCTCGCCGAACGAGCGCGTATCGGTGCGACCCGCGTGGTTCAGGATCGCGCCGTGGTACTTCTCGGAGGCACCTTTGCTGTGCCTCATCTGGAAGAACAGCACCGAATCCGAGCCGTGCGCGACGGCCTGCCACGACCACAGCCGCATCACGCCCGGTCGCTTGACAGGGTTGAAATCCCGAGTCGCCGTCATCGTCGGCGTCTGTTCCATGAGCCAGAACGGCTGCCCGTCCTTGAGCCCGCGCATGAGCGAATGGCTGAGCGCCATGCGAGAGACCGGCGACCCGTCGGTGGGGTAGTTGTCCCACGACGCGAAGTCCAGGTGCGGGGCCCAGCGGTGGTAGTCGAGGTGGCGATAGATGGCCATCATGTTCGTCGTCGCGGGCAGGTCGGAGTGGGCGCGGATCGCGTCCTTCTCCTCACGGAACGTGCGCAGGATGTTGTCGGTGTTGAAGCGGTGATAGTCCAGCGTCACGCCCTGGAACGCGGTGTGGTTCGGGCCTCGCCAGTGCTCCGAAAGCATGTTGGGCGGCACGATCTGCTCCCAGTCGGTGTAGCGGTGGGACCAGAAAGTCGTGTTCCACGCGTCGTTGAGGCGATCGAGCGTGCCGTACCTTTCCTGCAACCACAGACGGAACTCCGCCGCGCAGTTCTCGCAATAGCAGAGGCCGCCGTACTCGTTGTTGATGTGCCACGCGACCACGGCGGGGTGGTCTGCGAACCGCTCGGCGATCCGGCCCGCGACCGCCGCCGCCAGGCGACGGTAGTTCGGCGAGCTCGCACACGCGTTGTGGCGCACGCCGAACACGTGGCGCCGGCCCTCGAAATCGGTGCGGCACACATCGGGATGCCGGTGCGCCAGCCACGGCGGGACCGCTGCGGTACCCGTGGCCAGGCACACCCTGCGGCCCTCCGCCTGTGCGCGATCGAGGATGCGCTGCAGCGCCGCGAAGTCGTAGGTCTCTTCGTCAGGCTGCGTGAGGGCCCACGTGAAGACGCCGACCGTCAGCAGGTCGATCCCCGCGAGATCGAAGGCCCGATAGTCGGCATCCCACACCCCCTCGTCCCACTGCTCGGGGTTGTAATCCCCGCCGAAGGGGATCTTGCTCATCGCGGGAAGGGACATCGAAGCTCCAGAAATGGGTGATGGCGATCCGTGCGGATGCCGCAGCCCCGCGCCTCACACGGAGGTACGGGGCCGCGGCATCCGTCAGTGTCAGTTGTTCTCTTCGTACCGCTGGGCGGCCTCATTGACGATGTCGATATAGGCGCCCATGTTGAGCCCTTCAAGCTCGGCCACGTACGCGTCCCACTCGTCCATCGGACGCTGCCCGAGGATGAACTGCGCGGTGTTCTGCCATACGTGGTCCTTCAGAGCCGACTGGTACAGCGAGACCTGCTCGCGCTCCACCTCGCTGAGCGGGGCGGGAGGCGGCAGCTCGAGCACGTTCTTCGTCGACATCTTGTCGAGGAACTCCAGAGTCTCTTCCCGCAGCATCGAGCGGTCGAGGTCGAGCGTCGATCCGTGCGCGAGCGACCACACGCCGTTGGAGAACCCGTAGTCGGCCTGCAGGTTCTCAGGCGCGCCGGGGTTCAGCCCCATCGCGGTGATGTTCTCGTTGAGCGTGCGCGTGCCCGAGCCGTCCTTCGCGTAGGTCTCGCCCTCAACGCCCCACTTGGCGAACTCGAGGCCCTCGTCGGAGTAGTAAAGCCAGTCCAGGAACTGCAGCAGCGCCAGGAAGTTCTCGGACTCGGCGGCCTGGCTCGAGAGCATGAACCCGCTGATGAGGCGCTGCCCGTACTGGAAGTTGTCACCGGCGGGACCCGCCGGCACCCGGATCATGGCCATCTCGGCATCGGTGCCGAGCTCTTCGACCGTCGTACGGTAGCGGACGATCTCCTGGTCGTTGGTGCCGATCGACAGCGCCTCTCCCGAAGCGAACTTCTGGATCGCCTGGTCGTCGTCCTGCGTCACAGCCTCCGGGTCGAGCAGTCCCTCTTCGACCAGGGAGGCGTAGAACTCAACGAGATCGCGGTATTCGTCGGTGGCACCGGTGTACGCGAACTCGCCGTCCTTGTGGGTGAGCCCCTCACCGAAGCCCCACCCGGCCTGCGTGCCGAAGTTCGGCGACACGAACCCGAGCGTCCCCTCGAGCGGGCCGTTGGCCGACCAGCGGTCGGTCATGGGGTAGAGGTCGGGGTACGCCTCTTTCACGGCGCGCAGCTGTTCGCGGAAGTCGTCGAACGTCTCGGGCTCGAGGCTGAGTCCCAGTTCCTCCCAGATGTCGCTGCGCACCGCGAACGAGTACTCCGCGCGCGGTTCCTCGCGGAAGCCGGGGAAGAGGTAGAACTTGCCGTCCTCCTGACGCAGCTGATCGAGGTCGGCCTCCAGGTCCCACTTCTCGACCTTGTCCATGAAGTTCGGCATGTACTGCACGAAGTCGCTGGCGGGCAGGATTGCACCGCCCGAGACGAACGACACCTCCTGGCCGGGGTAGGTGACCGAGATGATGTCCGGCGCGTCGCCGGCGCCGATGACGAGCGATTTGCGCTGGTCCCACTCCGAAAGCGGCGCGCTGACGAAGTCGAAGGTCACCTGCTGGTTCGCCTCGAGCTGCTCCAGGATGAGCCAGTCCTCGTCGAGCGGATAGTTGGGGTGATCGCGATAGAAGAGCCCGAACTCGACGGGCTCGGTCGCGCTGAACGTGTCGCCGACGCCGTAGTCCTCCATCGCACCGACATCCTTGCCGGTGAAGTCGAACTCCGACGCCTCGCCTTCGGGTCCGGCGCTCGGGGAGTCGCAGCCGCTGAGGACGAGGGCGCCCGCAGCGAGCAGCGCACCGGCGAGCATCACGCCGCGTCGCGTGCGGCCGATCGCTCGGATCTGCTGTGCCATCAGATTTCCTTTCTTAGGGGGTTGAGAAGATGCGCCTCGAGGACGACGGGTCACTGCTTGACCGAGCCGAGCATCACGCCCGAGACGAAGTACTTCTGGATGAAGGGATAGAGGCAGATGATCGGCAGCACGGTGAGCAGCATGGTGACCGCCTTGACGTTCGAGGCCACCTGCGCCGAATCGCCGGAGCCGCTGCCGGCCCCCAGAGCCTCCGTGCCGGTGGCGGCCGCGAGTAGATTCCTCAGATACACCGTCACCGGATACAGCTGCGCGTCATCCATATAGAGGAAGGCCGCGAACCAGGAGTTCCAGAACGAGACCGCGTAGAAGAGAACCATGGTCGCGATCACCGCCTTGCTCAACGGCAGCACGATCTTCCACAGGATGCCGTAGGTGGTGAGGCCGTCGATCGCCGCCGCCTCTTCGAGGTCGGTCGGGAAGTTCTCGAAGAACGCCTTCATGACCAGGAGGTTGAACACGCTGATCGCGTTCGGGATGACGATGGCCCAGAGCGTGTTCTTGAAGCCGAGGGTGTTGATCAGGATGTAGTTCGGGATCAGGCCGCCGTTGAAGAACATCGTGAACACGGCGACGCCGATGAAGAACGCCCGCGCCTTCAGGTGCCGCTTGGACAGCGCGTAGGCGAACGTCGTCGTGAGCACCATCGCGATCGCGGTCGCCACGACGGTATAGACGACGGTGTTGCCGTAGTTGCGCCAGAACAGCGGGTCGCTCATGACGTAGCTGAAGGTGGTGACATTGAATCCCTGGGGAATCAGGTTCACCTGCCCGGCGCGGATGTAGGCCTCGGAACTGAACGCCTGTGCGACGACGTTGAGGAACGGGTAGAGCGTCACGAAGCAGATCACGACGATGAGCACCGCGTTGACGACGCGGAACACCGTATAGCTGCGGGAGTCGCGGATGCCGCCCTGTACCGCGGGCCGGAAGATGCGATCCACCGCCCTCCGAGGCACGGTGCGCATGCTCTCGGTCACCACAGGCTCGTCCCCACGACTCGGCGCGAGATGGCGTTCGCGCTCAGGATCAGGGTCAGGCCGATGACCGCCTCGAAGAGGCCGATCGCGGTCGCGTAGGAGAAGTTGCTGGAGATGATGCCCACCCGGTAGAGGTATGTCGAGATCACGTCGGCGGTCGGATACAGGAGCGGGTTGTACAAGAGCAGGATCTTCTCGAACCCGACCGCCATGAACGTCCCGATGTTGAGGATCAGCAGCACGACCATCGTCGGGCGGATGCCGGGAAGCGTGACGTGCCAGATCTGGCGCCACCTGCTCGCTCCGTCGATGCGCGCCGCCTCGTAGAGCTGCGGATCGATCGTCGTGAGGGCGGCGAGGTAGAGGATCGTGCCCCACCCGACGGTCTGCCAGATCTCAGAGCTCACATAGATGGGGGGAAACCACTGCGGGAGCTGCATGAACGGTATGGCCTCACCGCCGAGAGCCTCGATGCCCTGGTTGATCGAGCCGCGCAGGGCGGTGAGCTGAAGGACCATGCCGGCGACGATGACGATCGACATGAAATGCGGCAGGTACGAGATCGACTGCACGATGCGCTTGAAGCGGTACGAGCGCAGCTCGTTGAACATCAGCGCGAGGATGATCGGCAGCGGGAAGACGATGATGAGCGCCAGGCCACCCAGGATCAGGGTGTTGCTGAAAGCCCGCCAGAACGTCGGATCGTTGATGAAGAGCTCGACGTAGCGCAGGCCGACCCACTCGTCCCCGAACATGCTGCCGCCGGGACGGAACCGGCGGAAGGCGATCACGTTGCCGGCCATCGGGACGTAACGGAAGATCAGCAGGAAGACCACCGGCAGGATGAGCAGCGTATAGAGCCGCCAGTCTCGCCGAAGCGCCTTCCGCCAGGTCAGCCGAGCCGCGGAGCGCTGCCTGCGCAGACGCCGGGGCCTCCGAGAGCCCGGACTCGTCCGCCCTTGCTCGTCCTTCTCCGTGCGCAGTTCCACCGCCTCGGCGGCGACGACGCTGTTGTCGATCGACATGCGCTCCCTTGCGTTGTGATGCCTCTGATCGGGCTCGAATCGACAGCGAAACTTTCGCCATCGTCCTCGATACGGGTTGACGCTAACTCGCCGTTGCGCGAATGTCAACGTTTTCATTGTATCGTGTGAGCGGTGCGATCCACCTCCGACGTCGGCGGTGGGAATGACGGCATCGATCGGATGGTGAATTGCGTGGCCCGCTTCGACCTCACCCCAGCGGCACTCGAGTCGTACCGCCCGGACGTCGAGGAGCCCGAGGATTTCGATACGTTCTGGCAGGCGACGATCGACGACGCGCGGCGCGTGGACGCCGCCGTGGAGCGCGTGCCCACGGCGTCTCCGCTCGCCCTCGTCGACGTGGACGACGTGACCTTCCCGGGCTTCGCCGGGGATCCCGTTCGCGCGTGGCTCGTCCTGCCGCGGCACCTTCCCCGTCCGCTCCCCGCCGTCGTCGAGTTCGTCGGCTACGGGCGTGGACGCGGCCTCGCCCTGGAGCGTCTGCACTGGCCCGCCGCGGGATTCGCCCAGCTCATCGTCGACACGCGTGGTCAGGGAAGCCAGTGGGGGACGGGTGGCGACACCGCAGATCCGCATGGTGCGGGACCGGCGGCATCCGGTTTCCTCACGCGCGGGATCGACGACCCCGCCACGTACTACTACCGCCGCGTCTTCACCGACGCCGTCCGCGCGGTGGACGCCATCCGCTCCTTCCCCGAGGTCGACCCCGATCGGGTGTCCGTCACCGGCAACAGTCAGGGCGGGGCGATCGCGATCGCCGCTGCCGGCCTGTCCCGGGACTTGATCGGCGCCCTCCCGTCCGCACCGATCCTGTGCCACGTCCGCCGGGGCATCGGTCTCACCGACGCCGACCCGCACTCCGAGGTGACGCGGTACCTCTCGGTGCATCGCGGCGCAGAGCACCGGGTCTTCGAGACGCTGTCGTACTTCGACGGCGTCAACTTCGCCAAGCGGGCGACGGCGCCGGCGCTGTTCGCGGCGGGGCACATGGACACCATCTCGCCGCCCTCGACGGTGTACGCCGCGGCGAACCATTGGGCAGCGGGCGCCGAGGTGGCGGCCTACGCGTGGAACGGGCACGAGGGTGGCGAAGGGCGGCACCAGCTGCGGCAGCTCGAGTGGCTCACCGACCGCATCGGGACGGTGTCTTCGTGAGCCTCCAGACGCTTCCCCGGCTGACGCGCACCGAGCTGACCCGCGCGGGACGCGCCGCCGCGGCGCCGCCGGTGCGGATCGTGCACCTCGGTGCGGGGGCGTTCCATCGTGCGCACCAGGCGTGGTTCACGGCGCACGCGACGGATGCCGCCGCGTGGGGCATCGCTGCGTTCACCGGTCGGCACGACACCGTGGCACGGCAGCTCGCGCCCCAGGACGGCTTGTTCACCCTCGTCGAGCGCGGCCCCGAGACGGACCGCTTCGAGGTGGTCCCGACGATCGCCGAGGTGCATCCCGCATCTGACGCCGCACGGTTCGCCGCCCGCATGGCAGCCCCCGCGACGGCTGTGGTCACCCTCACCGTCACCGAGGCCGGCTACCACCAGCGCCCTGACGGCACGCTCGATCTGCACGATCCGGCTGTGCGGCATGACATCCAGGCTCTGCGAGACGAGCGGTACGCCGCCGTGCGTACGCCCACCGGCCGACTGCTCGTGGGGCTGGAGGCCCGCCGGCTTGCGGGGGCACCCCCGCTGACGGTCGTGCCGTGCGACAACGTGCCGGCAAACGGCGCGCGACTTCACGCCGCCGTCCTGACCCTCGCGAAGCGCACCGGTCTCGAGGCCGCGCTCGCGCGCACGGCGTTCGTCACGACGAGCGTCGACCGCATCACGCCGCACACCACCGAGGACGACCGCGTCGCGGTCGCCGATGCCACCGGCTGGCGCGATGAGGGCGCCGTCGTGGCCGAGCCGTTCGCCGACTGGACGCTCTCGGGCGACTTCGCCGGTGAGCGTCCGGCGTGGGAGGGCGCCGGCGCGCGGTTCGTCGCCGACATCGAGCCGTACGAGCGGCGCAAGCTTCTGCTGCTCAACGGCGGCCACCTCGCCCTCGCGTTCGGGGGGCTGCTTCGTGGCCACACAACGGTGGCGCAGGCGATGGCCGACGAGCGCTGCCGGCGCGATCTCGACGCGTTCTGGGACGAGGCCGCCCGCGCCGCCGGATCCGTCGACACGCGCGACTACCGCGCGGCGCTCGTGCGCCGCTTCGAGAACGGACGCATCGAGCACCGCCTGACGCAGATCACGGTGGACACCGTGACGAAGATCCGCATGCGCATCGTGCCGGTCCTCGCCCACGCGCGCGCCGAAGGCCGGTCGGGCGCCGGCGCGCTGGCGGTCGTGCGCGCGTGGGCCGACGGCATCCGTTCGGAGCGCATCGATGACGAGACGGATGCCGCCGCCGCCCTCGCACGACTGCTCGAGGGCACCGACCCGGGCCTTGCCGCAGACCTCGCGGGCGCGGTGTCGGCCAGGTCCTGACAGCGAACGCGCCGGCGACGCAAGGAGCCGGCCCCGACAACCGAGGAGAGCCATGCACATCGACAAAGCGGAAGTGATCGTCACGAGCCCCGATCGCAACTTCGTCACGCTCAGGCTGACGACCGACGACGGGCTGACGGGCCTCGGCGATGCGACGCTCAACGGCCGAGAGCTCGCGGTCGTGTCGTATCTGCGCGACCACGTCGTGCCGCTCCTCCTCGGCCGCGATGCCCACCGCATCGAAGACACGTGGCAGTTCCTCTACCGCAGCGCCTATTGGCGACGCGGACCCGTCACGATGGCCGCCATCGCGGCCGTCGACATGGCGCTGTGGGACATCAAGGGCAAGGCGGCCGGCATGCCGGTGTACCAGCTGCTCGGCGGCGCCTCCCGCAACGGCCTGCTCGCGTACGGGCACGCGTCGGGCCGCGACCTGCCCGAGCTGTTCGACAGCATCCGCTCGCACCAGGAGCAGGGCTACCGGGCCATCCGGGTGCAGACCGGGGTGCCGGGGCTGAAGTCCATCTACGGCATCGCGTCGAACGCGACGTACGAGGCGAACACCGGCGTGCGGTACGACCACGAGCCCGCCCAGCGCGGCGCGCGCCCGGCCGAGGAGGACTGGGACACCCGGTCGTACCTGCGGCATGTGCCGACGGTGTTCGAGGCGGTTCGGGCTGAGTTCGGGCCCGAGATCCCGCTGCTGCACGACGCGCACCACCGGCTGACGCCCATCCAGGCCGCGCAGCTGGGGAAGTCGCTCGAGCCGTTCGACCTGTTCTGGCTAGAGGATGTCACGCCCGCCGAGAACCAGGAGGCGCTGCGCCTGGTGCGCCAGCACACGACCACACCGCTGGCGATCGGCGAGATCTTCAACACGGTGTGGGACTACCAGCAGATCATCCGCGAGCAGCTGATCGACTACGTCCGCTCCGCCGTAACCCACACCGGCGGCATCTCGCACCTGAAGAAGGTGCTCGACTACGCCGCGCAGTACCAGATCAAATCCGGCATGCACGGCCCCACCGACATCTCGCCGGTCGGTATGGCCGCCGCCATGCACCTGGGGCTGTCGATCCACAACTTCGGCATCCAGGAGTACATGAAGCACGGCGCCAAGACGGACGAGGTGTTCCAGCAGTCGTTCACGTGGCAGGACGGATTCCTCCACCCCGGCGACGTGCCGGGGCTGGGCGTCGAGCTGAACGTAGACGCGGCGGACCGGTACCCGTACGTGCAGGCGTACCTGCCCTACAACCGCCTGGCCGACGGCACGGTGCACGATTGGTGACCGCGCACTCCCGCCTCCGATAGTTTCGAGGATCTAGGATCGGCTCCATGGCAGACGGACAGCGGATCACGCTCGCCGAGATCGCGGCGGAGGCGGGTGTGTCGCTCGCCACGATGTCGAAGGTGCTCAACGGGCGCACCGACGTCGCTCCGGCGACCCGTGCCCGGCTCGAGGAGCACCTCGCGCGCCACGGCTACAAGCGGCGCAACGTCGCGCAGCGCAGCGACTTCGTCGAGCTCGTCTTCCACGAGCTCGAGCCCAGCTGGTCGATGGAGGTCATCGAGGGCGTCGAAGAGGTCGCGCACGCCGCCGGCCTCTCGGTGGTGCTCACGGTGAGCGGCGACCGCCACGCCCCCTCGGCGGACTGGATCGACGGGGTCCTGCGCCGTCGCCCGGTCGGCGTCGTGCTGGTCTTCTCAGACATCGAGCCGCGCTACCGCGAGAAGCTGCGTTCACGCGGCATCCCATTCGTCATCGTGGATCCCGCCGGCGACCCGTCGCCGGACGTACCGTCGGTGGGGTCGGCGAACTGGTCGGGCGGGCTGATGGCCACGCGGCACCTCATCGAGCTCGGCCACCGGCGGATCGCCGCCATCACCGGGCCGGAAGACATGATGTGCTCGCTGGCCCGCGTGGACGGCTACCGTTCGGCGATGAACGCCGCCGGTCTGCCGATCGATCCCGCGCTCATCCGGTTTGGCGACTTCCACCCGGGCGGCGGCGAGCATCACGCGCGCGAGCTGCTGGCGTTGGCGGAGCCCCCGACGGCGATCTTCGCCGGCAGCGATCTGCAGGCGCTCGGGGCGATCGCGGCCGGAGCGGCGGCGGGCTTGCGCGTACCCGACGACCTCTCGGTGGTGGGATACGACGACATCGCGCTCTCGCGGTGGATGAGCCCGCAGTTGACGACCATCCACCAGCCGCTGCGCCGCATGGGCGAGGAGGCCACCCGGCTCGCGCTGCGCCTCGCCGACGGCGCGACCGTCGACACGCTGCGCATGGATCTGGCGACGCATCTCGTAGTTCGCGGCAGCACTGCGGCTGCGCGCACCTGAGACCTCGGCACTCCGTGGGGAGCCGCGGTCGCAGCATCCGTCGCCGGATCAGGTGATCTCGCCGAGGTAGGACGATTTGCCCCCGAACGACCTACGCACGCGAAATCACCTGATCCCGGTTCACCAGCAGAACCCGCGCCGCCGCAGTGGCGTTGCTCGAAAGTTGCGGTTGAGTTTCGTAACGTTTCCGCAACAGAGCGCCCCACGCGAGTGCGAGCGGGATTAGTTTGCGAGCACCACAAATGAAGCGCAAAGGAGCGCGTTGTGACTCGAAGCCGTGCCCGCCTGTCTGTCACCGCGGCGATAGCTACCGCCGCCCTGCTGATCGGTCCGGTCCTTCCCACCGCCGCGACCGCCGCAGAGCCGGTCGTCGTGCTCTCGAGCGACTTCGAGACGTCGGCAGATCCCTGGACGGGCCGCGGAGCGACCATCGCGACGACGGATGCCGCAGCTCACAGCGGCACCCAGAGTCTCGCCATCACCGGCCGCACCAGCAGCTGGAACGGCGCGGCGATCGACGGCGGACTGTTCCAGCCCGGGGTCGAGTACACGGTGTCGGCGTGGGTGCGGCTGCTCGATCCCGCCGGCGCGGCGACCGGCGTGAACCTCGGCATCAACCAGCCCGGGGCGGCGAACGAGTATCCGTGGGTGGGATCGCGGCTCTCGGTGGGCGGGGATTGGGTGCAGCTGACCGGCACCTTCGTCAACGACGCCGCCCACCCGGTCACCCAGTTGTATCTTGAGGCCGAGTCAGCCACCGCGGAGCTGCTGCTGGACGACGTGCTGATCACGGCACCCGAGGCGCCGGGCTCGGGTGGGCCTGAGCCGGGCACCGTCGTCCTCGGCACCGACTTCGAGGACGGGCTCGACGGTTGGGCGGCGCGCGACGGCGGTCCGGGCGCGCCGAGCGTGGCCCTGTCGGACCTCGCCCACGACGGCGCGCAGTCAGCCATCGTCACCGACCGCGTGAACCAGGGCGCCGGCATCGGCCGTGACATGCTCGGCCTCCTCGAGGCGGGCGTCACGTACGAGGTGTCGGCGTGGGTGCGCTTCGTCGACCCGGCCGCCGGCGGCGAGCTGTGGCTGAGCCTGCAGCGGGATTCGAACTTCCAGACGCTCGGGCAGTACACCGGCATCACCGCGGACGGCTGGACGCAGGTCACGACGACCTTCACGATGGGGGCTGCCGAGACCACTGCGCTGCTGTACTTCGAGACCCCGTGGGAAGGCGAGGGTGTGGCGGGCGACACGAGCGACTTCCTCGTGGACGACGTCGTCGTGCGGGTGCCCGAGCCGGCAGTGATCGAGGACCTGACACCGATCACAGACACCCAGCCCTACCCGGTGGGCGTGGCGATCGACAGCCGCGAGACCTCGGGCTCGGCATCCGATCTGCTCCTGCGTCATTTCAATCAGATCACGGCTGAGAACCACATGAAGCCCGAGGCCTGGTACGACGAGGCGGGCGCGTTCCGCGCGCACCCCGACGCCGACGCGCTCATGCAGTTCGCCGTCGACAACGACCTGCGGGTCTACGGGCACGTGCTGGTGTGGCACAGCCAGACACCGGCGTGGTTCTTCCAGAACGACGCCGGCGAGCCGCTGGGAACGACGGACGCCGACAAGCAGGCCCTCCGGGACCGCCTGCACGCGCACATTTTCGCCATCGCCGAAGACCTCAGCACCAAGTACGGACTGTTCGGCGACGGCAACCCGCTCGTGGCCTTCGACGTCGTCAACGAGGTCATCTCCGACAGCGCCGACTTCGCCGACGGCCTGCGGCGCAGCGAGTGGTATCGCATCCTCGGCGAGGACTTCATCGACCTGGCCTTCCAGTACGCCGACGAGGCGTTCAACCAGACCTACGCCGCCGCGGGCGCCGATCGCCCCGTGACGCTCTTCATCAACGACTACAACACCGAGCAGAGCGGCAAGCAGCAGCGGTACAAGGCGCTCGTCGAGCGGCTGCTGTCGCGCGGGGTGCCCGTCGACGGGGTCGGACACCAGTTCCACGTGAGCCTGTCGATGCCGGTCAGCGCCCTCGAGGACGCGATCGTCGTGTTCCAGGACCTGCCTGTCACCCAGGCGGTCACCGAGCTCGACGTCACGACGGGCACGCCGGTGACGCCCGCGAAGCTCATCGAGCACGGCTACTACTACCGCGACGCCTTCCGGGTGTTCCGCGAGCACGCGGCCGACCTGTTCGCGGTGACGGTATGGGGGCTGACCGACGGGCGCAGCTGGCGCTCCTCGTCGGGCGCTCCACTGCTGTTCGACGACGGGCTGCAGGCGAAGCCGGCGTACTACGGCGCCGTCGACACCGAATTGCCCGCGCGACTGAGGACCGCGAACGTGTTCCAGGGCGACGTACCGATCGATGGGGACGCGACCGGGTCGCTCGAGTGGCGCAAGCTGCCACTCAACGTGATCGACGACGCCGCCGCGTTCCAGTTGCGCTGGAGCCCGGACCACCTGACCGCGTTCGTGCGCGTCGAGGATGCGACTGTCCAGGCGACCGACGCCGTGGCGTTCGAGTACGGCGGCGCCGTGGTGACGGTCGGCCGAGACGGCACGAGTTCTTCCGTCGGCGTCGAGGCGGTCGTGGCCGAGCGCACCGGCGGCTACGACCTCGTCGCCTCGCTGCCGCTGGCCACGCCCGCGGCCGAAGGGTCGACCCTCGGCCTGGACGTGCGCGTCACCGACGGCTCGACCGTGCACGGCTGGAACACCCCTAGGCAGGTGGGCACCCTGACCCTCGTCGAGCCGCTGTCGTATCTCGAGGTCGCCGCCACCACGGAGGCTCCGGCGATCGACGGCACGATCGAGGGACTGTGGGATGCCGCGGGCACGGTGTCCACAGACACGCAGGTGGTGGGCACCGACGGGGCGACGGCGACGGTCCGGACGCTCTGGAAGGACCAGACCCTGTACGTCGTGGCGCAGGTCGCCGACCCGGTGGTGGACGTCAGCGGGTCGGATCCCTGGATCCAGGACTCGGTCGAGATCTACGTCGATCCCGGCAACGCGAAGAACGGCTCGTACCGCTACGACGACTCGCAGGTCCGCATCAGCGCGGCCAACGTGGTGTCGTTCGGCACCGGCGACGAGGCGTTCCAGCGGGCTCGCGTGCAGAGCGCCACCGCCCTGGTCGACGGCGGGTACGTCGTCGAGGCGGCGATAAGCCTGCTCGAGTACGGCGGAGCCGACACCTTCCACGGCTTCGACTTCCAGGTGAACGACGCAGCCGATGGTCAGCGCACGTCGATCCGCAACTGGGCCGACCCGACGGGCGCGGGCTACCAGTCCACGGCCCGCTGGGGAGTCGGTCGTCTGCTGCCCGAGGTCGCCGTCCCGACCGCTCCGGTGAACCTGACGCCACCGGTCATCGAGGGCAACCCGCTCGTCGGGTCGCGGCTGACGGCCACTCCCGGCACGTGGGACACGGAGGGGCTGACCTTTAGCTACCGCTGGCAGGCGGACGCGGTCGACATCCCCGGCGCCAAGAAGGCCGAGTACAAGGTCAAGCCGAAGGACGCCGGCTCGGAACTCACCGTGGTCGTCACCGCGACGATCGAGGGATTGGATGCCGCGACCGCCGCCTCGGACCCGGTGACGGTGCCGCCCGGCAAGAAGAAGAAGTAGGGACGGCCGAAGGGATCGCGCAAGCGGTGCCCGGCCCTTTTGGTGTGCGCCTCAACGCGATCGAGCTCCGCAGCGGAATCGAACCCTTATCGCCCGATGGGGTGAACCGTCACTAGCCCGTAAAGGATCCTTGGGTTCTTGCGGTGGTCGCAACACTTGCTGAATGGAGAGTGTTGTGGCGGAGTTGGCGCTGAGGTTCCGGCTGGATGTGGTCCAGCAGGCGTGGGAGTGCTTTCAGGCGGGGCAGTTCGCGAGTGAAGCGGGCGAGCGGATCGGGGTGTATCGGACGACTGCCAAGCGGATGCTGATTGCCGCCGGCGGTGTCAGGCCGCGCCGCGGCCGGGATCTCGAGGGTCGATACTTGTCCTTCGCGGAGCGGGAGGAGATATCCGTGGGGATCGCGTCGGGCCAGTCGATCCGGGCGATCGCCCGGCGGATCGGTAGGGCTCCGTCGACGATCTCGCGCGAGCTCGCACGGAACAGTTTGAAGGGCCGCTATCGGGCCTCGAGCGCGCAGATCGCGGCGCACCATCGTGCGTCACGCCCGAAACGGGCGAAGCTGGCGACCAATCTGCGGCTGCGTGTCAGAGTGGAGCAGGACCTGGCTCAGCGCCGATCGCCGGAGCAGATCGCCGGTCGGCTGCGTCGGGAGTTCCCCGATGACCCGGAGATGCGAGTGAGCGCGGAGACGATCTATCAGTCGCTCTATGTGCAGTCCCGGGGAGCGCTGAAGCAGGAGCTGACCCGGTGTTTACGGACCGGTCGGGCTCTGCGTCACCCCAGCCGGAAGGCCGGGCAGCGCAAGAACCGGATCCCGAACATGGTCAACATCGTGCAGCGGCCGGCGGAGATCGAGGACCGCGCCGTCCCGGGCCATTGGGAAGGCGACCTGATCATCGGGGCGCGCAACCAGTCGGCGATCGGCACTCTCGTTGAGCGGTCCTCGAACTACACGATGCTGGTGCCACTGGCCGACGGATACAAGCCGGAGCAGGTCGCGCCGGCGCTGGCGCGGAAGATTCAGCAACTCCCGCAGCAGCTACGCGGCACACTCGCCTGGGATCAGGGGCCGGAGATGCGGGACTGGGAACAGGTGCGCATCGACACCGGCATCGAGGTGTTCTTCTGCGACCCGCACTCACCCTGGCAGCGCGGCATCAACGAGAACACCAACGGACTACTGCGGCAGTACTTCCCCAAAGGCACCCCGCTCGCGGGCTTCGACGAGGCGCACCTCGACGCAGTCGCCGCCGAACTCAACGACCGACCCCGTAAACGACTAGAGTTCCAAACCCCGAACGAAGTCATCGGTAACATCCTGTTGCGATGACCGCTTGAATCCGCCGATCCGTCAACGGGCACTGCCCGCGAGCGGACCGTCAACGGGCAATCCCCGTCAGCGGTCCTTCCACGGAACGCTCGGCGTGCAGCCGGAGCTTCATTGCTCATTGCCCGATCTGGTTCCTTATCGGGCGGAGTCGGGAAGCGGTATGACTTTCTGGGCGATGAGGTCGCGGGCCTCCGCGCGTAGGGACTGGTCGTTGATTTCAGGTGAGACGACTTGGCGGAGGAACAGGTTGTCCTGTGCTTGACGCTCGTATGTCGATGCGTCGCGGGTGCAGTCGGGGCACCAGTGGCCGCCGGTGAGGATGAGGCGGGCACTACCGGCGAAGACGTGGCCGAGGGCGCATCGCCAAGCGAGGGGCGTCGTGACGTCGCCTGTCGTCGGCTGGCTGAGCAGGTCGCCTCCGCGGAAAGCGGCGGCTTCGACGTAGTCAAGGGCCGACCATTCGGAGCGCGGCTTTGATTCGTCGTAGCCGTGCTCCAGGAACGTGCGGGTGCGTGAGGGCGTGGGAGGCATGAAGGTGTCCCAGCCGCCGATGGCTTGGAAGGCCTGCCGGGAGCCGTAGTGCGCGGCGACTTCGTCGGCGTCGCGTGCGCGAACCGCGGCCATCGTTCCGCGCGGCTTGCGGGTCAGCGGCCGCAGGACGAGGTTCTTCACGATCCAAGGCGGGACCTTTCCGGCCGATCTGACCGAGGCGGGCGCCGCCGCGATCGCGCGGGCGAGCGATTCTGTGAAGGAGTCCTGCCGGAACGGGACGAGCTCCTGAAGGTTGTCGCTGTCGGTGTACCACTGCCCATGGAAGTTCTGCAGCGCGAACCAGTTCCGGTCATACCAGCGGCGGATGTCGAAGACCCCCATCGCGGCACCCATCGCGGTCTGCAGCTGCCAGTTCGTCAGCCGCCAGTCCTCGCCCCCGCCGATGTTGTAGATCCCGCCCCAGAACTCGTCGGGCACATTGGGGGACGACACTCCCACCAGCAGGCGGGCGGAGTCCTCCGCGGACACCCATTCCATGACGCCGGCGAACGGCGAGTGCGTCATGATCGGGTCTCGGATCTCGAGCATGCCGGCATGGAAGATGCCTGTCTGCCGGAGCCACGCCCATCTGGGCAGGCCTGAGTCGACGAGAAGCCGTTCGGCGATGACCTTCGTCTGCCCGTACTCGTCGAACTGCGACACGCGCAGGGGATCGCCCACTCTCCCCCAGTGCACAGGTTCCTGGCGGTCTCCCGTCTCGGCGACGGATCCGATGCCCACGACGGCGACCGAACCCGGATCCCTCTGCGCGCGGACGGCTCGGATGATGTTCTGCATGGAGCCGATGTTCACCCGACGGGCGAGCGCGGGGTTCTCGTCAGCGTGCGGCGAAACGACGGCACCGACGTGCAGCACGACGCCGACGCCCGTGATTGCGGCGAGGACATCGTCATACCGGGTGAGGTCGCCCCAGGCGATCTGAAGGTTGGTCATGTCGCGGAACTCGTCGAGCACGTCGCGGTCGGCGGGGGTCGGCATGGCGAAGGCGCGCACGACGAGCTCGGGGCGCTGGCGGAAGGCACGCAGAGTCGCGCGTCCCCAGTTGCCGGTGGCGCCGGTGAGCAGGACGGTGCGGCGGGAATCGGAGATCATCGGATGTCGCTCCTGTGGCCGGATCAGCCGGCCAGGCTGAGGGCCACCAGCTGCTCGAGCGCCTCATCGGGGATCTTGACGCCGGGGAACCGGGCGAACTGTCCCATCGGCATGGACCCGACCATCTTCAGCATGTTGCCGTTGTCCTCGGCGGCAGCCAGCTGCTCCGGCGTCGCGTTGGCCATCATCGCGTGCATCAGCGCCGGACCCACGGTCGGGTGGCCGAACCACTCTCCGACGGTCGAGTCCAGGCTAAGCGGCTCCGGCCGGTCCATGTCGCCTTCCAGCTCGAGCGGGACGGAGGCGGTGATGTCGGCGGAGGACCGGCCGATCTCGACGCCGAAGGTACCCGGCTGCACGCGCCAGCGGTCCTTCACGGTGTCCCAGTAGGCGAACGCCCGACGCTCCAGCGTCAGCTCCACGGTGCGCGCTTCGCTCGGCTCCAGCTGCACCTTCTGGAACGCGGCGAGTTCACGGACCGGGCGACGCACGGGGGAGTCGGCGGGAGCGACATAGACCTGGACGACGTCCGCCCCGGGGACGGCACCGGTGTTGCGGACGGTGACCCGCACGACCGCGTGGTCCGGACCGGTGGCGACGACCTCGAGTGCCTCGTGGCTGAACGTCGTGTACGACAGGCCGTGGCCGAAAGCGTAGCGCACGGGCTGCTCGGCCGACGTGTAGTACCGGTAACCGACGAAGACGCCTTCGCCATATCGGACGACCTCGTTCTCACCCGGGAAGTTCAGGAACGAGGGAGTGTCTTCCAGGCGGTGCGGGATCGACTCGGCGAGTCGGCCGGACGGGTTCACCGCCCCGGTGAGGACATCGGCGAGAGCTCCGCCGACGGCCTGCCCGAGCGCCCAGCCTTCCACGATCGCGTCGACGGCGTCGTGCCAGGGTTCCAGCGTGACCACACCGCCGTTCGACAAGACGACCACCGTGCGGCCGGCGCGGCCGGCGACCGCGTCGATGAGGGCGACATGTTCGGTGGGGAGGTCGATGGTGGTGCGGTCGAAGCCCTCGGACTGGTCCTTCTCGGAGAGCCCGACGAACACGACCGCGACGTCGGCAGCAGCCGCTGCTTCGGCGGCATCCGCGAGCAGTCGCACCGCGTCGCCGTCGGCCGCGTAGCCGGGCGCGTACGAGACGTTCTGCTCACCGAGCGCGGCGCGCAGCTCATCGAGCGGAATGTCGAGCCGGGTCGGGTTCACGTGCGAGCTTCCGCCTCCCTGGTACTGCGGCTCAGCAGCGAGTTCGCCGAGCACGGCGACCTTCTGCCCCGCCCGCAGCGGCAGCGTCCGGTTCTCGTTGCGCAACAGCACGATGGCGGCCCCCGCCGCGCGGCGGGCCAGCGCGTGGTGAGCTGCCTGTTCGAACGTCGACGGATCCTCGGGCAGACGTGTCTGTTCGACCAACGCCGCGACCCTGGCTGCCGCCTGTTCGACCACGGCGCGGTCGAGGCGGCCGTCGCGCACCGCCTGCAGGATCGCATCGGTGCCCTCGTCACCGGTCCCCGGCATCTCGAGGTCCAGGCCCGCCTGCAGCGCTTCGACGCGGTCCTTGATCGCACCCCAGTCCGAGACGACGAGACCGTCGAAGCCCCACTCTTCGCGGAGGAGCTCGGTCAGCAGCCAGCGGTTCTCAGAGGCGAAGACGCCGTTGATCGCGTTGTAGGCGCTCATTACGGAGGTCGGTGCCGCGTCCTTCACAACCCGTTCGAACGCGGGCAGGTAGATCTCACGCAGCGCGCGCGGGTCGACCTCGGCGCTGACGCGCATCCGGTCGGTCTCCTGGCTGTTCACGGCGAAGTGCTTCACCGACGTGCCCACCCCGGTTGACTGCACGCCGCGGACGTACTCCGTCGCCAGGACGCCGGTCAGCAGCGGGTCCTCGGACAGGTACTCGAAGGTGCGGCCGCCCAACGGAGAACGCTTGATGTTGATCGCCGGCCCCAGGAGCATGTTCACGTTCAGCGCGCGAGCCTCCTCCCCGAGCGCGACCCCCACTTCCCGCATCAGCGCGGGATCCCACGTCGACCCCATCGCGACGCCCGGCGGGAAGCAGGTGGAGGGCAGCGAGTCGTTGAACCCGAGGTTGTCGGCGGTGCCATCCTGGCGGCGCACGCCGTGCGGGCCGTCGACCATCACCATCGATGGCACCCCGGCGCTGTCGCGGGTGGACCAGAAGTCGCGGCCCGAGAGCAGCGCCGCCTTCTCGGCAAGATCCGCGTCGTCTGCCGGCGACTCGGCGACGCTGTAGATGTCAGCGGGGATGTCGTCGCCGGCGTTGAGCGCAGCGAAGCCACGTTCGAGGTCGGCGAGCACGGCGGCCGGATCAGGCAGCATCCCGGTGATCTGCCTCGGTGTGACCTCGTCCTGGCCGCGCAGTCCGCCCGACATGTGCTCAGCCGCACCGGGCACCCACTTGGCGATGACACCGGTCAGCACCTCGAGAGCCGGCTTATGGTCGACGATGTCGGCCATGCGGGAGTCCACGGTGAACTCATACGCGTGCTCCTCATCGACGACGAACGGCTCCGTCCATTCGTGCGTTCCCGCGGCGGCCTCGAAGGTCATGCCCGAGGGGAGCACGACCTCGGCGGTGACGCCGACCGGCACGGTCGCGAAGATCCGCGCCTGGCCGTCTGCCAGCACCCACCCCGCCTCCGCCGTCCCGTACGGGGTGTCGAGCCGGGCCGAGGCGGAAGTCAGCCCGCGCTTCGGGGGATGCGGGGCGATGCGGATGAGCCGGTATCCGGGGGCCGCGGCCGCGAGACCCGCCACCACACGGTGCATCCAGTCCGCGACAGCGCCGAAGGCATAGTGGTTGAACGAGGTCATGCCGCTCGGGTTGACCGTGCCGTCCGGCAGCAGCGAATCCCATCGCTCCCAGATCGTGGTTGCCCCCTGTTCGACCGTGTACAACCAGGACGGGGCATCCGTCTGCAGCAGCAGCCGGTAGGCGACGTCGGCGTGGCCGTTGGCACTGAGGGCATCGGTGATGATCGGCGTGCCGATGAACCCGGTGGCGATCCTGTAGCCGTTGCCGGCCACGATCTCGGCCAACCGGTCGGCCGCCCGCTGTCGCTGGTCGGTGGTATCGAGCAGGTCGAACGCCAAGGCGAGGGCGTACGCGGTGGCCGAGTCGGAGAGCAGGCGTCCCGAGCCTGAGACGTACTCGCGGACGAACGCCCGCCGCACCTCCTCCGCCAGTGCACCGTACTTCCGCGCTTCTGCGGTGCGTCCGAGGAGGGTGGCGGCGTCGGCGACGATGCGGGAGGAGCGCGCGAAGTAGGCGGTGGCGACGATCTCGGGGTAGGTCTGCGCCTGTTCGGGGCGGTTGGCCGGTGCGGTCGGGTCGAGCCAGTCGCCGAACTGGAACCCGGCGCTCCAGACCCGGTCGGCGCCGGCGGCCGCTGTCACCTCGTCCACCCACGCGACCATGCTGTCGAACTGCGTCTCGAGAACGCCGAGGTCGCCGTACGCCTGGTAGACGGTCCACGGCACGACGGTCGCGGCATCCGCCCACCCGGCAGTCGGACCGGTGTAGCCGGTAACGATCGCGGGGACCACCATCGGGGTGCCGCCGTACTTCCTCTGCTCGGCAGAGAGGTCCTTGAGCCACGACACCAGGAACCCCGCGGAGTCATACAGATAGGCAGCGGTGGGCGCGAACACCTGGAGGTCGCCGGTCCAGCCGAGCCGCTCGTCGCGCTGCGGGCAGTCGGTGGGGATGTCGACGAAGTTGCCCTTCATCCCCCACACGACGTTCTCATGCAGCCGGTCCACCAGCGCATCGCTCGTCTCGAACCAGCCGGTGCGGTGCATATCGGAGTGGATCACCTCTGCGGTGACCGCCGCAGGATCGAACTCGCCGGGCCATCCCGTGACCTCGGCATACCGGAAGCCGTGGAAGGTGAACCGGGGCGCCCACGTCTCCTCGCCGACTCCGGCGAGCGTGTAGGTGTCGGTGGCCCTCGCCCCCCGCAGCGGCTCGACGGCGAGCTCGCCGTGCTCGAGCACCTCTGCGTGCCGGAGGGTGATCGTCGTGCCGGCGTCGCCGGAGACCGTGATCCGCAGCCGGCCGACCAGGTTCTGCCCGAAGTCGAGGATCGTCGCCCCCGACCGGGACGTCAGTACGTTCTGCACGGCACGGGTCTCGGCGACCCGCACCGGCGGGCCGTCTGGCGCGACCAGCTCGACGTCGCCGAGCTCGCGCACCGCGACCGACGTCCACCCCTGGGCCGAGGCATCCGTCGTCGACCATGCCGGGTCGAGGTCGCGGGCGTCGAAGTCTTCGCCGTTGTAGAGGTCGGCCGAGCGGATCGGGCCGTTCCCGGCAAGCCAGTCCGAGCCGGACGCGACGGTCTGCCGGGTGCCGTCGGCGTAGTCGATATCGAGCTGGACGAGCACGCCCAGGTCGGTGCCGTAGAGCGCCTTCTTACCGCCCCAGCCGAGGTAGCCGCGCCACCACCCGTCGCCGAGCCACGCCCCGATGACATTCATGCCCGAGCGGACCTGAGCGGTGACATCGTAGGTGGCGTAACGCAGCCGGGATTCGTAGGCGGTCCAGCCGGGCGCGAGTTCGTCGTCGCCGACGCGCTCTCCGTTCAGTTCGAGCTGGAACAGCCCGTGCCCGGTGGCGTAGGCGCGCGCCCGGACGACCTCGCCGTGTTCGGCTGTCGTGAACGAGCCGCGCACCAGCGGAGCCGCGATCGCGGAGTCGTTCGGACCGACCATCTGGGCGGTCCAGTCGGATGCCTCCAGCAGGCCCGCCTCGACCGGTGCCCAGTCGCTCCACTCGCTGGTGGACCGGTCGGCGCCGTGCACGCGCACCCGGATCGCCCGCTGTTCCCGCGAGCGCAACGCGTCGAACGGCCACGGCACGAGCACCGACTCGCCACTTTCGACACGGATGCTCTCACCGTCGCCCTGTTGCACCTCGTAGGCTGCCTGCGACCAGCCGTCCGGCGCATCCGTCGTGATCCACGACAGGCGAGGGCGGGCATAGCCGGTGCCGAGGGCATCGCGGTGGTGCTCGAAGCGGACAGGCGTGACGGTGAGAGACATCTGCGAAGAGCTTTCTGCGAGAGGTGTGTCAGCGGACGGAGCGGATACGGAGCACGACGGCGCCGGCGAGGATCACCGAGACGGCGGCAACGATGAACAGCAGGGTGTAGTTGCGCTCGTCGCCCGTGACGCCGACGAGCAGGATGCCGGACGCGACCAGTGGCGCGATCGACTGCGGGATGGAGGTGGCGAACCCGGTGATGCCCATGAAGCGTCCGGCGTCGGTCTCGCGCTCGGGCAGCACGTCCAGGAGCAGCGCCTGGTCGACCGCGGCGAACAGACCGAGACCGACGGAGGTGATCAGGGACCCGGCGATGAGGAAGGTGATGTCGGGGGCGAACGCCTGCAGCAGCATCCCGACCGCCATGATCAGCCCGCCCAGTAGCACGAACAGCCGGCGTCGCTTGAGACGGTCCGACAGGAACCCTCCGCCGATGGCACCCAGGGTCACCGCGAGGATGCCCCCCAGACTCAGCGTCGCGATGATCCCGGCGACGGACTCCACCGCGATGCCGAGCCGGTCGGCGAAGAAGAACGCCGTGTAGGTCGTGTTGAGCGTGATGCCGGTGTAGAAGAGGAAGCGGCCGAGCCAGTTCCACGAGAAGTCGGGGTGCTTGCGCGGGTTGTAGACGTACTTCGACAGCAGCTGCACGACCGTGATGGGGTCCTTCGGAAGCGCCCGGCTGTCGTCCTCGTGCACGAGGGTGACGAACAGCACGACGAAGAGCACTCCGACCGCACCAGGCACGAGGAAGAGTAGAAGCGGGTCGCCGGTGAAGAACTGGGCGAGGATGACGCCGAAGACCGGCGCGATCTGGGTGGCGAAACTGGTGAGGCCGGCGACCTTGCCGCGCTGCGATTCCGGCAGCCGGTCGGCCGTCGAGATCTGCAGGTTGCCGAGCGTGGTGCCCCAACCCCACTGGGCTAGGATCCAGCCGATGCCCACGACGAAGACGTTCGGCGCGATGGCCATCACGACCAGCGACAGCACGCCGACGAGCATGCCGCCGATCATGAACGGCCGACGGCGCCCGATCCGAGTGCGGGTGCGATCGCTCCAGATGCCCATGAACGGCGAGGTCAGCATCACGAACAGCGCGCCGGCACCAGTGATGTAGCCAAGATACTCGGGGTGGCCGGGAGCCAGCGTGTTGACGCGGATGGTGAGCGAGATCGCCAGCGGGGTGATGAAGGCCATGAAGACGCCGAACTGCGCCAGCACCATGAACCAGATGTATCGAGCGTCCACCTTGGGCAGCTCGGGAGCGGGGTGTGCCGCCTCGTCGAGTTCCACGGCGTTCGCCGGCGGCGCAGGGACGGTCGCAGGAAGCGGGGTGATGAGCGGTTCGTCGTTGCTCGGGGTCATCGTGAGGACTCCATTGTCGGGTTGTACTGCTAGCGCGTGCTAGTGGCTGAGTTAGGATGCTACGGTATCCTCGCTAGCGCGCGCAAGTCATAAGGAGAGGGAATGCCGGGAGTACCGACCAAGCGAGTCACCGCGGCCGATGTCGCCCGGTCTCTGGGCCTCTCTCGGGCGACCGTCGGTTTCGTGCTTAATGACACCCCTGGCCAGACCATCCCGGCCGCGACGCGGGATCGCGTGCTCGCGGAAGCGAAGCGGCTCGGCTATCGCGCAAACAGCGCGGCGCAGGCCTTGGCAAGCGGAAAGAGCCGAATCATCCTTCTCGTCCTGCCTGACTGGCCGCTGGACTACAGCATGCGCACTCACCTCGACGAGGCATCCCTCGCGCTGGACGAAGCCGGCTACTCGCTCGTCACGACGACCCCGCATCCAGGCGGGCAGGCCCGGCCGCTGTGGGAGACCCTCCGCCCGGACGTCGTGATGGGAATGGCGCCATTCACTCGAGAACAGCTCGCCGAGATCCGTGGAAGCGGTGTGCAGCAGATCATTCCGCCAGTAGCCGCAGGCGAGGAAGGCGCCGTCGGGGATCTCGGATTCGCGGACGGGCCACGCCTGCAGGTCAATCACCTCCTCGAGCGAGGGCGCCGACAGCTCGCCTTCGCAGCGTCCCCTGACCCCCGCATCGCGGACCTCGTCGCACAGCGGCGCGAACTCGCGCGGAAGACATTGTCGAAACAGACCGACTCCGGGTTCGTTGCCGAAGCCACCATCAGCGAGATGAACGCGCTGGATCAGCTGCGCGAATGGATAGACCAAGGCGTCGACGGCGTGGTGGCCTACAACGACGACATCGCCGCTCTCCTCCTGGGCGCCGCGCTACGGTCAGACATCGCCGTTCCCGAGCAGCTGGCAATTGTCGGCCACGACGACACCCCGCTCGCGCGTCTCCTCGTCCCGGCACTATCGACAGTGCGCGTCGATAATGCGGGCC
Organism: Microbacterium sp. HD4P20; assembly: GCF_019449275.2. Classification (GTDB taxonomy): domain Bacteria; phylum Actinomycetota; class Actinomycetes; order Actinomycetales; family Microbacteriaceae; genus Microbacterium. The sequence goes on along the minus strand of NZ_JAHZQZ020000019.1, from coordinate 60,262 downwards.
TCGGCCGATTCCTCGCCGAGCTCGCGTTGAGCGCCGCTACTGGATCCGCGCCCCCGCACGCCGGCCCTGAGACCGACGCGCACCTCGTGGTTCGCGAGACCACCTAGACATACTTAAGAGGGCATAGCCGGACTATCGGCCCCGCCCCGCGCGGCGGTTCGACTGCCGATCCCTGAGCGGGCAGTGCACGGAGGCGGCACCTTCACGGGCTCGGCGAATCAACATCGGTGCGGTCTCATGGGGAGTCGGCAGCGGCCACGCCGCAACCGGCGATCAATCTCGCCTAATGGCGATCCCGACACAACCCGCGTGCGAGAGCATGTGGGCGCGTGCTCTTGGATGATTCGCGTCCGTTCGTCGCTGCAACAACGGTTCTGTGAGTTGGAGCGCCCTTGTAGTGTAAGCTCACGCGTCAAGGAGGCGCCGGTCGGGGGTTATCAGTGTCTTCTTCTGGTGCACGGACGCGTGCGGAACTCGCGTCGGATTACCCAGGGAATGAATGGCGCGAACGGTTTCTCGACCTGCGCACGCTGGTGCACGTACTTACCCACTCCATCATCGGCTCGGACTTTAAAGCTTCCGATGAACTGAATCGTGCGATCGCCCTCAGTGAGGCGGGAAAAAGGCTCCGTCACCAGCTAGTCGCGAACGAGTCGGTCGAGACGAAGGACGCAAACTTGCTGTGTCTGTTGTCCTTGACCCACGTCGAGCCGCTGATCGACATTGAGCGGATCGACATGAGTCGACTGGTCGAAGCGATCTCGGCGATGATTAGGGAGAGACGGATCATCTACCCGATGATCTTTGGTCGCGATCTCTACGACGCACTGACCGCGCTTGCTCCGGAGGAACGTCGGTACCTGAAGTACAGCGACACGATGCGGCTACTGGAGGGGAAGCCTCAAGGCGTGTTCCACGACGGTCATTTCCTGATGGGGCCATTTGGGCTTCATCGGCTCGAGTTCGAAAGAGATCTGTACCCCACGGTCGAGGTTCCGTTGCAGCATTGCAGCGACATCGCGTGCACTTCTGTGCATCGCGTTCGCCTGACAACAAGCCGCGAAGCGGGTGTCAATCACCACCGTTCAGCTGCCAGCCGAGTGCTCCGTCAGATCGCCCAGGACCCGTCGGATTGGTCCGGGTTTGCCTCGGATCTCGTCGAAGACCGTTTCAATCCATACGAAATCAACGATCCGTCAACACTGCCTTACCTGCTCGGCGACGGGCTAAGCGATGGTGAACTCCGCGCGCTCCTGCGTCGAGTATGGAATGCCAGCTCGGGACGCACGCGAGACTGGGCCGCGAAGTTCGGTCTTGAGGGGGACGTTGCCAAGTGGGCCCCGGATCTCGACCGCGCAAGTCTGCTCAATCTGCTGCTCACTGAACCCAACGAGTTCCTCGCAGAGGCGCTCGACGCCGCAGTCCTCGATGGGGACATCACCGTGCCTGACGGGGAAATCCGTCGCCCAGTCGTCAACCACCGCGCCCGCTCTGGCGCGTGGCAACTGCGTTCCGAACTGAGTTCGATGGGTTATCGAATGATCCCAAGCAGCTCGACGGTCACCATACTCCGACTCACGTCGCTCGCACGGACGTTGTTTGACCCCACCTCACCGAACGAGATGGACGATCTCGCCTGGTTGTTGAGGGGACGCCCGGGCGACACAACAGAGGATCGGCTGGAGAGCTTCCTCCGCACAGCCAGCCCTCGTGAAATTCTGAGCACCTTGGTCCTGTCGCGTGAGGCGAATGCGAAGAAGGCTGCGGACTTCCTAGGCCTCGCCCTTGGGGGCGATGACGACGGTTTCCTGAACGCAATGCTGTGGAAGCTGGGCTTCGTACCAGGTCGGCGCCCTGACATCCGCGACGCCTACTGGGCCAACCACACCAGACTCGAGAAGTTCGTCGTCACCGCGCTCGCGGCCACCGATCCCACCGAAGAGGAGCTGAGATCGGCTGCCTCGAACTACTTTGTCGCGCTTGAGCGCCACCTCTTCGATTCATTGATCTTCGCGACCTGGGCTCTGCTGACGGACCACTCTACGTCGGGCCGGCCCTTCGAGTTCCACCTTCGATCGGCGCGTCAGTTCACAATTGAGACCTTGAATAGTTCCGTCAAACGCAAGGATGGCGTCGAGCGGAACGACCTTAGCGACGGCCCCGTGCTTCAGCAGCTTGTTCAGGGTTTCCTGCGTCTGTCCAACCATCTGGAGAGCCTGCGCGGGCGCGAGGAGAACTACTTGCGACAGCCCGACGAGTACCCGCGTTTCGTAAAGCAGACCGACCTTCAGCGATTCCCCTTCACTCGTACTGTTCCGTACCTGAATCTGACGGCTGCCTCGCAGGTCGGTCTGAGGACGATTCTCCGCGAGGTGAGCACGAAGCTGAATGACTCTGGAATTCTGAGTGCGCGCAACGGTCTCCTCCATGCGGAGGGAAAGCAACGCACGCCCACCATCACCGAGATGAAGTCCGCCCTAGATCGCGCGCGGGAAGTACTTCGGTCCCTCGAGGAGATCGGGTGCGTGCGCGCGACCTTCGAGGTGGTTTCAAGTGAGACGGACCAATGGGGGCGGACGAGCACCCTCCTACGCGCGAACGGCACCGAGATTCGTCTTGCGGGACCGTCGACCTACGAACTCCTCGGAATGCCGTCCCTCCATCGCAAGGTCTATCTCATGCAGGGGGCGATCTTTGCCGCGCCGAACGAGATGCTGAGATTTCGCGAGGGATTCGACTCCGAGTACGCCGACTACTGGCGTGATTTTGTCCGCCGCCCCGAACCGGCAAACCGAGCGTCTGCGGTGCAGATGGTCGATTCGGGTGCAGATTTGGAAGCGGCCCCCGCCGCCCCCTGAGCGGGTTGGACGCGGCGGGATCGCCTACCGTGCGCTACCGGAGCCGTGCGGTATTGCGAGCTTCTCGATCTCGTCGGCGAGTTTGCTGATGGGTCGGCACGCATCTAGTTCCAGGGTCGCGCCGCGACGTAGCAGGGGCTCGATGTCCCGCGCGTATCGGCGAACCTCGGCCTGGTCGCGTTCTGATTTTCCGTAGGGATTGTTCGTACGCGTCGAGAGGCGGTGTAGCAGGACGTCGACCGGTGCGCTGAGAAGAATGACGGCCGCGAAGCGGTCGTAGAAGCGTCCCTGATTATCTACCGTGCCGGCTACGTCCACGGGCGAGGCGGCCGATAGTAGAGGAGCCATTCTCGGTTCGTCCCACGCGCCGTCTGCGCGCACCCATGGGCCGTAGTCCGTGTCGATCGTTCGATGGCCTCGACGCGAGAGTTCGCTCAGCACCGATGACTTTCCGACGCCGGACATTCCAGTGATCAGGATGTGATCCACAACTCGGGAGCATGGTTCTCAGCCGTGCGGCTCCAGCGCGCTTCGTCCCGAAATGTCGGGGACCATGGACGGTTGCCGCTAGCGTTCGGGTAGATCGTGTCGATGACGGAGTCGAAATGGCAGAAGAGAATCCCTGGAACACTGCGCGTCTGATCCCGACGTCTGGGATCAACGGCGCCGAGGAGCAGGAGCGGCGAGCAACGTCAGCACTGCTCGCAGTGATGAGTTCGGTGAAGGAGTACGGCCGCGTCCTTACGGGCCGGATGGGCGCGCCGGCTGGTGTGCTCGAGACCTTCATTGAGGTGCCGTTTCTCTTGGGTGATCGAAAGGTCTTCCCCGACGGCCTCATCCGGGTGAAGCGGGGAAGCAAGGTCTGGACCGCGCTTGTGGAGGTCAAGACGGGCAACAACGAGCTTCAGCGCGAACAACTGGAGAACTATCTCGATGTCGCGCGGGAACACCGCTTCGACGCTCTGCTGACGGTTTCCAATGAGATTCCGCCCGCCGCCGGCGCTCATCCGACGGCCGTCGATAAGCGCAAGTCAAAGTACGTCGCGATGCATCATCTGTCGTGGACGGAAGTGCTGACCGCCGCGGTCATGCAGAAAGAGTTTCGCGGCGTCGCGGATCCTGACCAAGCGTGGATCCTGGGTGAGTTGATCCGCTACCTGGAGCACCCGAAGTCAGGCGCTGTCGAGTTCACGGACATGGGCCAGAGCTGGGTCCCCGTTCGAGACGCGGTATCGAGTGGCACTCTCCGCAAGAGCGATAAAGGCGCCGCGCAGGTCGCGGGCCGGTTCGATGCGCTGCTTCGCTACGGTGCACTCAAGCTCGGGCAGCGACTTGGCGCTGACGTCACTCAAGTGCTGTCGAAGGCTGAGGTCGCCAACCCGGCGCTTCGGGTCGCGGCTGTGACGGACATGTTGGTGAACGAGGGCAAGATGTCGGGCGCGATCCGGATTCCCAACGCCGTCTCGCCCCTGACCGTGACGGTCGATATTCGCGCGGCTCAGATCACGTGCTCGTTCTCGACCGCTGCTCCCGCGGAGGGCAGACCCACAACGCGGGTGAACTGGCTACTTCGTCAGCTGAAAGACGCGCCGGACACACTGCGGGTTGAGGCATTCGCCGCGCGTCAACGAGGCGGGACCGCGGAACTCCTCGGTGCGGCGCGCGAGAATCCGGGCGTACTCATCGTCGATCCCGCAAGAGAAATCAAATCGTTCACTGTCACGTACCTCGGGAAGATGGGTGGCGCGCGACTTGCAGGAAGGTCCGGCTTCATCGACTCAGTCATGGACGCGATCCTCACCTCCTACGACGTCGTAGGACAGCGGCTCAAGGACTGGTCAGCCGCCCCACCTCGACTACGCAAACCCGAAGAGGTCGTCGTGGACGAGCAAGTGCCGAAGGACATTCCCTCGGCCGCGCTGTCATCCCAGGACGACGAGTTGCCGGGTCCCTCGGAGGCCGGCAGCCCCTAACACACCGAGGCGGACCTTCAACGGTCAATCCTCCGTTGAGCGCCTCACTACGTGGATCGGTGAGCGCGCGGATCGGCCAGTTAGCCGGTCCTCCGCTGAACACCCCCACACGTGGGGCATGCGTTGTCGGGCCAGTCAGCGGCGGGATGCTCGTAAGGCCCGCGCGATGAAGATGCACGCAAGGGCACCTCTACTGCAGCCCTGGGAACCACTGTGTTTACCGTTGCGGGGACCTCAAGTAACTCGACGCACGCCTGATCCACTGTGGCCGTGTCCCTGCCGAGAAGGCCGGATCAGACCAGCCACGCCTCCGCGCGAGCGTCGTGGTCCCCGCGCTCCAGTCTCACTTGTGCTGACAAGACGCCACTGCGCACAAGGTAGTCGCCGGCGAAGCCGCTCACGTGCACCTGGCCCTCGGCATCCGTCCTCGTCGTCGTGGGCGGCAGCCACCATTCGCCCTTGATGAGCCTGCGGAGCGCGTCGTAGGCGGGCTTGCGCGACCCGTCGTCCCGCACAAGCCCGATCGGGGCGCCCAGCCATGCCCCGCGGTCGGTGATGCCCCAGTACGTGATCGACTCCACGGCGGGGTGCGAGACCAGGGTGCGGTAGTGGCGCTCGATCTCGTCCGCCTGCCGCGCCTCGCCCTCGGGCGTGCTCGGCCAGTCGTCGACTTGGTAGTCGTTGAGGTCCTCGATGTCGGCCGGCATCAGCGCGCCCGAGACCAGCGAGTTCTCGGTGAAGTGCAGCGGCAGGCCGTACCGGGCGAACCGGTCGGCGATGGCGAGCACCTCGTCCTCACCGCGATAGCCCTGGTGCATGTGGGTCTGCAGCCCGAGCGCGTCGATCCGCACCCCGGCCTCGAGCAGGCCTTCGATAAGGCACTCGTACGCGGTGCTGAGGTCGAAGTCGTTTAGCAGCAGCGTCGCCCCCGGGTCGGCGGCGCGCGCCTCCTCGAAGGCCAGCTTCGCCATGGCGACACGTCCGCGGTTCCAGGCGAGACGCGTCACCGCGTTGTCGTCGCGGTCGAAGACCGGCATGATGACGAGCTCGTTGATGGCGTCCCACGTCGGGATGACATCGCGAAACGCCGACACCTCCCGCCGCACGCGGCTGCGCAAGCGCTGCTCGATCCCGTCCAGGTCGTACGTGCGCAGCCAGTCCGGCTGCACCGTGTGCCAGACGAGCGGATGCCCCTTCACGGCCACTCCGCGATCGCCGAACCATCGCGCCGCGGCGCGCAGGCGCTTGGTCTGCGGAGCGCCTTCGGTCGGCTCGAAGTCGCCCCAGTAGAACGGGAGCGTCGCCGTGTTGAACAACTCGAGCCAGTCGACCGCAAGCGCCTCGTCATCCGGCACGCCACGGCCGTCGGCGAGATCGATCAGGTCGAATCCGATGTTGCCGAAGCCGAGCGCGTGGCCGACCTGCTCTACGACGACGTCGGTCTCGCGCAGCGGGGCGCCGGCTGCATCGAGCACGCGCACGAGTGCGCTCCCCCGCCGATGCCCGAACGGGTCCTCAGCCGCCATCGACCATCCGCCTCACCGCTCGGACACTGAGGTCGTGTCGAGGTCGACCCGCACGTCGGCGTGCAGCCGACGCGTGCCATCGACCACGCGCGTCGTTCCCACGACACGAACGGCCGTCGTCAAAGGGATCTCCCCGCTGGAGCGCCCGAATCCGAACACGATCTCGCCGGACTCCACGATGCGCTGTCCGCCGGCGCCCGTGAACGACAGCAGATCCGCCGGAACCTCGAACGACACCTGCGCGCGCTCGCCCACCTTCAGCGGCACCCGGGCGTACCCGATGAGCCGCTGCACCGGACGCACGACAGAGGCGACCGGGTCGTGCACGTAGAGCTGCACGACCTCGACCCCGTCACGTTCGCCGGCGTTGCCGACGTGCATCGACACCGTGACGACCCCGTCGACGGGCAGCTCGGGGGCCGTGGCCGAGGCATCCGACCACACGAAGTGCGAGTAGCCGAGACCGTGGCCGAACGGGAACGCGGGGGACGGATCGATGTTCGAGACGCCGTTCGGCCGTGCGAGGGTCGAGGCGAGGTACGTCGAGGGCTGGGCTCCGGGATCGCGGGGCACGCTGACCGGAAGCCGGCCGCTCGGATTGACGCGACCACTCAGCACGCCGGCGATCGCCCCCGTGCCCTCTTCGCCCGCGAAGAACGTCTGCACGATCGCCGCGGCCCGCTCCGGAGCCGAGCCCAGCGTGTACGGACGGCCGGCGAGCAGCGTCACCACCGTGGGCTTTCCCGCGTCGAGCACGGCGTCCAGCAGCGCCTGCTGCGCGCCGGGCAGCGTCAGGTCGGCGGCGTCGCAGCCCTCGCCGCTCGTGCCCCGGCCGAAGAGGCCCGCGCGGTCGCCGAGCGCCAGCACCACGACGTCCGCGTCACGGGCAGCGGCGAGCGCCTCGTCGAAGCCGTCGGTCTCGCCCCCGTCGATCGTCGTCCCGGCGGCGTGCACGATCTCGGCGTGCGGGAACTCCGCCGCGAGCGCCTCGCGCAGAGTGGGCAGCGAGATGCCGATGGGGAACTCCGGATGCCGCACCCCCACGTGCGACGGGAACGAATAGCATCCCAGCACGGCGTAGGGGTCGTCAGCCGCGGGTCCGATGACCGCGATGCGGCCGGGGTGGGCGAGAGGCAGCACGCCGTCATTGCGCAGCAGCACGACCGCCTCTTCGGCGATGCGGCGCGCGAGCGCACGGTTCGCCGGCGGGTCGAGGTCGACGCTCCCGCGAACCCCGTCCGCCGACGGGTCTGGAACGCCCGCGAGCGCGTCGGGCACCGGCGACCAGTCCGGATCGAGCAGCCCGAGCTCGGCCTTCTGGCGCAGCACGCGACGCAGCGCCCGGTCCACGAGCGCCTCGTCGACCTCGCCGGCCTCGACCGCGCGCACGAACTCGCCACCGAACGTCTTCACTGTGGGCAGCTCGACGTCGATGCCTGCCGCGAGGGCCGCGGCCGCGGCATCCGTCCACGTCTCGGCCACGCCGTGCAGCTGCCGCAGGAACGCGATCGCGAAGTAGTCGGCGACGACCGTGCCCTCGAAGCCCCACTCGTCGCGCAGCAGGGTGGTGAGCAGGCGCGCGTCGGCGGCTGTGGGGATGCCGTCGAGGTCGGTGTACGAGTTCATCACCGAGCGCACGCCGCTCTCGCGGATCGCCATCTCGAACGGGGGCAGCAGCACGTCGGCGAGCTCGCGCGGCCCGACCGAGACGGGTGCGAGGTTGCGCCCGCCCTTGGAGGCCGAGTAGCCGACGAAATGCTTGAGCGTCGCGACGACGCCCGCCGACTCGACGCCCTGGATGTACGCGGTCGCCACGGTGCCGACGAGGTACGGGTCTTCGCCGATGGTCTCTTCCACGCGGCCCCACCGCGCGTCGCGCACGACGTCGAGCACGGGAGCGAGCCCCTGGTGCACCCCGACCGAGCGCATGTCGGAGCCGATCCGCTCGCCCATCTCGCGCACCAGCGCGGGGTCGAACGTCGCACCCCAGCTGAGCGGCACCGGGTAGGCCGTGGCACTCCAGGTCGCGAAGCCCGCGAGGCACTCCTCGTGCGCGAGCGCCGGGATGCCGAACCGGTTCGCCGCGACGATCCGCTGCTGCGCGCGCTGCAGCGACAGCGCGCCCGTGGCCGGATCGACCGGCGCGGTGCCGAACGGCCGCGTCAGCTGACCCAGTCCCGCCGGCAGGATCGCGTCGAGATCGATGTGGTCGTCCATGTCGTGCTGGTGCGGCGCGACGTCCTCGCCGTCGTCGGATGCCCCGACCCACACGCCGTACAGCTGCGCAACCTTCTCGGCAACCGTCATCTCGGCTATGAGCGCGTCGACGCGCTCGTCGATCGGCAGCGTCGTGTCGTTCCACGCACCGCGAGCCACGGCATCCGTCGCTCCCGCCGTGTCGATCGCGGTTGCCTGTTCGTTCAGGGTCATCCTTTTACCGCTCCTGTCAGTCCGCCGACGATGCGCTTCTCGGCGAGGAGGAAGAACACCAGCGCCGGGATCATCGCCAGCGAGGTGTAAGCCAGGATCGCCCCGGTGTTCTGCGAGTACTGGCTGGAGAACTGCGTCACCCCGAGGGGGAGCGGCCACAGCTCCTGCGGGAGGCTGCCGGTGCTGATCACCAGCAGCGGCAGGAGGTAGCCGTTCCAGCTGGCGACGAAGGCGAGGATTCCGACGGTGATGAGGCCCGGCTTGGACAGGGGCAGCATGATGCGCCAGAAGAACCCGATGCGCGTGGCACCGTCGATCATCGCGGCCTCCTCGAGCTCGGCAGGGATCGCTCGGAGGAACGGCACCAGGATGATGATCGTGGTCGGCAGCGCGAACGCGATGCCCGGGATGATCACGCCCAGGTACGTCCCGTGCAGGCCGAGCGTGCGCAGCAGCAGGGTCAGCGGAAGCGCGGCGACGGTGAGCGGGAACATGAGGCCCGCGGCGAACAACGTGTAGAGCCCCTGGCGCCCGCGGAAGTTGTAGCGGGCCAGCACGAAGGCGGCCATGAGACCGGCGACGACGACGCCGACGGTCGTGGCGACCGCCAGCACGGTGCTCGCGAAGACGTTGCCCCAGAAGCGCGGGGCCCCGAGCACCTCGGCCCAGTTCTGCAGCGTCCACGGATCCGGCAAGCCCGCCGGGTTCGCGTTGAGGTCTGCGGTGGTGCGCAGACCGCCCATGAACACGTAGACGACGGGGCCGACGGCGATCGCCGCGATGACGAGCGCCACGAGGTACACGAAGGGCTGGCCCCAGTCGAACCCGCGCCGGACCGGCTGGACGTCGCGCGGCTCGGTGCCGCCGGTGACGATGGTGGTGGTGGCCGACATCAGTTCGCGCCTTTCGTGATCGATCCCGCCAGGTCGCGGCGCAGCGCGAAGCGCTGATAGACCAGGGCGATGACCAGCGAGATGACGAACAGGATCACGGCGATCGCACTGCCATAGCCCGGCTGCCCGGCGAACTGGCCCTGCTGCACCATGTAGGTCGCCATCGACTCGGTTCCGATCCGCCTCACCGCCGGCGAGACCGTGACCCAGATCATGTCGAATACCTGCAGCGAGCCGATGATCGACAGGAAGGCCCAGATGCGGATCGTGGGGCCGAGGAGGGGCAGCGTGACGTACCGCTGGATCTGCCACCAGCTGGCTCCGTCGATCGCGGCGGCCTCGGCCAGCTCGTCCGGGACTCCCTGGAGGCCGGCGAGCATGAGCAGGATCGCGAATCCGATGTACTTCCACGTGAGGATGAAGAAGATGGTCCACAGCGCGAGCGTGGGGTCGGCGAGCCAGTTCTGGGCCAGCGCGCCGAGTCCGACCGATTCGAGTGTCGCGTTGAGGGCGCCGGAGGGCTGCAGAATGAGGCGCCACGACAGGCCCGCGATGACCTCTGCGAGCACGTACGGCACGAAGATCAGCAGGCGGAAGATGCTGCGGCCGCGCATGCGCCGGTTCAGCAGCAACGCGATGCCGATCGCGATCGGGCCCTGCACGAGCAGGGACATGGCGAGGATGAAGAACGTGTTGCCGATGGCGCGCTGGAACTCGGGCGTCGTCAGCGCGCGCACGTAGTTGTCGAGTCCGATGAAGCGGTCGGAGTCGGCGAGGTGCGACCACTGGAAGGCGGGCGGGAGGTTGTAGAGGCTGTAGACCGCAGCGAGAATCACCGGCAGGATCACGAAGCCGAGGAACAGCACGAGGGCAGGGGTGACGAACAAGACGATCTCGAGGCGCTTGCGCCCCTCGCCTCGCCGCGGTCGGCGCGCGGGTGCAGGGCCCGGGCCCGCGGTGACCGCGGGCCCGGGAGTGGTGAGAGTGGTCATGGCCTACAGAGTCGCTGCCGCGTCCTGCATCCGCTGAACGATGTCTTCGGGCGAACCGGTTCCTGCGAACAGGTTGACGATCCCCTCGTTCATCGCGTTGCCGACGGTGGTGCCGAACGCGGTGTCGAACCAGAGCTGCACGAAGGATGCCTCGGCGAGGCCCTCGGCCACGGCCTTGAGGTTCTCGTCCTCGATCCCGTCCTGTGCTGCCGGAACCGTCGGGATGCCGGAGCCGCTCTCCGCGAAGCGGCGCTGCACGTCTTCGCTCATGATGTAGGCGAGGAGGTCGGCGCACTCCGGCGGGGCATCGGCTGCGCAGCCGAACCCGTCGCCGCCGCCCAGGGCTGCCGTGGGGTCGCCCGCCGCGCCCTCGATGCCCGGCATCGGGAACCAGCCGAGGAAGGCCGGGACCTGCTCGTCAGGGGTGAGACCGCCGATCGTGCCGACGTTCCAGTGACCCATGAGCTCCATGGCCGCCTGGCCGTTGGCGATCATGCCCGCCGAGCTTCCTGCGCCCTCTTGCGGGACGGTGCCCAGGAAGCCGTCCTGGAACGGCTCGATTGCGATGAACTCCTCGAGCTGCTCGCCGGCCTCGACCCAGCACGGGTCGCTGAAGTCGTATTCGGTCTCGGCTGCCGCGAGGGCCTCGGGCGAGCAGGACTTGAGCGCGAACTGGTACCACCAGTGCGCGGCCGGCCAGCCGGCGCCGGCGCCGACCGCGATCGGCACCACGCCCGACTCGCGCAGCGCGCCCACGGCGTCGACGAGCTCGTCGAAGGTCTCGGGCACCTCGACGCCCGCCTCGTCGAACATGTCGGTGTTGTACCAGAAGCCCTCGATGCCGAAGGTGAAGGGGATGGCGTAGGTCTCGCCGCCGACCTGCCACGGGTTCACCGTGGCGCCGACGCTTTCGATCGTCTCGGGGATGAGGTCATCGAGCGGCATCAGATAGCCGTTCTCGACCTGGTCACGCAGCTCGCCACCCGGCCACACCTGGAAGAGGTCCGGCGGGTCGCCCGCTGCCAGCGCGTTGGGGATGAGTGTACGCTGCAGCTCTTCGTTCTGGTACCCGGTCTGCTCGACGTTCACGCCGGGGTTGGCCTCTTCGAACTCGGTCGCGACCTCCTCCCAGATATCGGGCAGGGGGCCGTTGGTGGCGTTGTGCCACCACGTGATCGTGACATCGCCGCCGTCGCCGCCGTCACCTTCTCCGCCTGCGGCGCATCCGGCGAGAGCGCCGGCGGCGATCCCTGTGGCGGCGACTGCGGCGAAGACGCGCATCTTGCTGCGTGTGTTCATCTTCGAACCTCTCGAAAGTTTCGACGTCAACGTCGAAAGTGATGTGGACTCGGCAAGAGTACGACGGAACCAGATTTGAGGTCAAGGCCAACAAATACCGATTCGGCAACGGCCCAGCCCCTACAGTGAGGATGGTGAGCGATCCGACACCGGCAGAAGGCGTCCGTCAGCGCAATCTCGCCCGCCTCCTGCGTCTGGTCCACCTCGAAGGACCGCTCTCGCGCGCCGCTCTGACCGAGTCCACCGGACTGAACCGCTCGACCATCGCCGATCTCGTCGCCGAGCTCGCCCGCGAAGGGCTCGTGATCGAGCGTGCGCCCGACCCGTCGCGCCGTGTCGGCCGCCCTTCCCCGGTCGTCGCCGCCGATCCTCGGGTCGTCGCGGTCGCCGCGAACCCCGAGGTCGATGCGCTCACCATCTCGGCCGTGGGTCTTGACCGCGGCATCCGTCTGCGGGAGCGCATCGAGGTCGACCACCTTCTCACGCCCGACGAGACGGCGCAGCTGATCGCCGACCGCATCGCGCGCTGGCGCGACGGCGCGCTGGCCGGATCGCGCGTGGTCGCCGTGGGAGTCGCCGTCCCCGGCCTCGTGCGCGCAGCCGACGGCCTGGTGCGCAACGCGCCGCACCTGCGCTGGACCGAAGCGCCGGTGCGAGACCTCGTGGCGGAGGCGACCGGGCTGCCCACCGCCGTCGACAACGACGCGACGCTCGGCGCCGTCGCCGAGCACCTCTTCGGCGCCGCGCGCGGCATCGACCATGTCGTCTACCTCAACGGCGGGGCCAGCGGCATCGGCGGCGGTCTCATCGTGCACGGGATGCCGGTGGCCGGCGCCGGCGGCTATGCGGGCGAGTTCGGCCAGAACCGGCCGGGAATCGCCTCGGACGCCGACCGCCGCGCCGACCACGGGGTGCTCGAGGACGAGGTGAGCCGCGCGCGACTGCTCGCGGCGGTGGGCCTGCCATCAGCCGACGAGCCCACGCTCGCCCAGGCGCTCGCCGACGCGGGCCCCGCCGCGGCGGACGAGGTGGCACGGCAGCGCCGCATCCTGTCGACGGCCCTCGCGAACGCGGTGAACGTGCTCAACCCGTCCGTGGTCGTGCTCGGCGGCTTTCTCGCGACGATCGCCGAGGCCGACGTCCCGGGCCTCGCCGAGCTCGTACGTGCGCAGGCGATGGCCGCGAACGGCGACGATCTCGAGATCCGCGTGGCCTCGCTGGCCGAAGACCGCCTGCTCATCGGCGCGGCCGAGGCCGCCTTCGCCGAACTGCTGCGCGACCCCACCTCCTGACGTCAGGCCAGGGCGAGCTCGACGGTCGCGAACGAATGCGGCGGCAGCGTGACCGAGAGCGCGCCCGCCTCGAGCGCGGTCTCCAGCACCGCGGGCGCGACGGCGTCGGGGGCCGCCGCGGAGTTGTGCGCGGTGGCATCCGTCCCCGTCAGCACGCGTGCCCGCGTCACGGTCGCGGCACGCCCGCGCAGGTCGACGCGCACCTCGAGGGGTTCGTCGATCGACAGGTTCGAGAGCGAGAGCAAAGCGGTGTCACCGCTCGGCGACAGCGACGCCGACATCGAGACCGCCGGCACGCCGTCGTCGGCCGCGGGGGCATCGAGCACATGCGCCGCGAGCGCCGTCGCGTCGTGGTGGCCGCGGTTCATCTCGAACACGTGGTACGTCGGGGTGAGCACCATCGCGCCGGAGTCGTCGGTGAGGATCATCGCCTGCAGCACGTTGAGCGTCTGCGCGATGTTCGCCATCTTCAGTCGCCCGGCGTGGCGGTGGAACGCGTCGAAGTGCACGCTCGCCACCAGCGCGTCGCGCACCGTGTTCTGCTGGAACAGGAATCCCGGATTGGTGCCGGGCTCGACGTTCCACCACGTGCCCCACTCGTCCAGCACGAGCCCGATCCTCCGGTCGGGGTCGTACGAGTCCATGACGGCCTCGTGCCGGCGGATCACCCGCTCGACGTCGAGCGCCTTGCGCATCGTGCCGTAGTACTGCTCGGTCGTGAAGGCGGTCGCCGGCTCACTGGCGATGCCGGGACCGGCGTGCGTGTAGTAGTGAAATGAGATGCCCTGGAACACCGGCGCGGGCTGCTGCCCGCACGTGAGGCATCCCAGCGACTCCATCAGGGTGCGTGTCCACTTCACGTCGTCGTCCGAAGCGCCCGCGGCGATGCGGTACAGCTCGTTGCCTCCGTGATTGCGGCAGTAGGTGCCGTACCGGCGAGCCTCGGCGGCGTACTGCTCGGGCGTCATGTTCCCGCCGCAGCCCCACGCCTCGTTGCCGATCCCCCAGAAGGGCACCCGCCACGGCTCGTCACGCCCGTTCTCGCGGCGCAGGCGCGCCATCGGGCTGTCGCCGTCGCGCGTGAGGTACTCGACCCACTCGCTCATCTCGCGCACGGTGCCGCTGCCGACGTTGCCGTTCACATACGCGTCGGCACCGAGCAGGTCGCACAGGTCCATGAACTCGTGCGTGCCGAAGTGGTTGTTCTCGACGATGTCGCCCCAGTGCGAGTTGACCATCTGCGGCCGCTGCTCGCGGGGCCCGATCCCGTCGCGCCAGTGGTAGTCGTCGGCGAAGCATCCGCCGGGCCACCGCAGATTGGGGATCCCGAGGGCGCGCAGCGCCTCGACGACATCGGAGCGGATCCCGCGCACGTTCGGGATCGCGGAGTCTTCGCCGACCCAGAACCCGTCGTAGATGCACCGGCCCAGATGCTCGGCGAAGTGCCCGTACAGGTGGCGGCTGATCACGTCGCCCGGGACGTCGAGGTCGATGACGGCGCGAGCCGTGGTCATGGATTCCTCCAGGTGGATGCGGCCGTGAGCGGCACGAGATCGGGGCGCTGAACGGTGGTGGTGAGCGTCTCGCGGGTGCCCGATGCCGCCGAGGCCTGCAGCAGCGTCATGATCTCGAGCACGTGCAGCGCCATGTCGCCGCCGGCGCGCCCGTCGCCTGCGACGAAGTCGATCAGACCGACACCGCGGCCCGCGTCGACGTATCCGGCCGACGGTTCGAGGGTCTGCCACTGCCCGCCGCGCGGGTGCATGCGCACGTCACCGGCGAAGTGATTGGGGTCGGGCACGATGAGCGACCCGTCCACGCCGTGGACCTCGATCGGCGCGGTCGTGGACGCGATCCCGTCGAAGCTCATCGTGACGGTCGACAGCGCTCCCGAGTCGTGATGCAGGATGCCGGTGAGATGCGTGTCGACCTCGACGGCGATGCTCTCGCCCGCGCGCGGCCCCGATGCGATCACCCGTGTCTCGCGCGAGCGCGAGGCGGCGCCCGAGACCGACGTGACGGCACCGAGCAGCTGCACGAGCGAGGTGACGTAGTAGGGCCCCATGTCCAGCAGCGGTCCGCCGCCCTCGAGGTAGTAGAAGTCGGGTTGCGGATGCCACGACTCATGGCCCGCCGAGATCCACGTGGCCGCCGCCGACACCGGCCGGCCGATCATGCCGCCGTCGATCGCCGCGCGGGCGGTCTGCACGCCGGTGCCGAGCACCGTGTCGGGCGCACCTCCGAGGCGCGTGCCTGCGGCGGCCGCGGCATCCGTCATCCGGCGCGCGTCATCGAGCGTCGCCGCCAGCGGCTTCTCGCCGTACACGTCCTTGCCGTGGGCGATCGCGGCGAGGGCGACCTCGGCGTGCGCGCCGGGGACGGTGAGGTTGAGCACCGTGCGGATGTCGGGGTCGGCCAGCAGGTCCGCGGGGCTCAGCGCGCGGCATCCCGGAATCGCCTCGGCCGCCGCGACGGCGCGCGCGGGATCGAGATCGGCGACGGCGGCGATGCGCACCGCGTCGGCACCGAGGAGCGTCTCGAGGTACTGCTTCGAGATGACGCCGAGGCCGATGATCCCTACCGGGTGCGGGCTGCCCACAGCATTCCCCTCTCGATGATCGTGCGAACGTTCGCGTCTTGCAGGACATCGGGGCTGTGGCCCGGAGTGGCCACGAAGACACGGCCGCGGCCCCAGTCGCGCGTCCACACGGCGGGCGAGACGATGGGCCGGTGCCACGGGTGGTACGGCTGCACCGGGTGCGTCGTGGTGGCCAGCACGTCGTTCAGGTCGTCGTGCAGCACCCAGTACTGCTCGGTGTGCAGCGTGAAGTCGTCGATGCCCGCCATGATCTCGTGGCTGCGGCCGAGGTCGGTGAGCTCCACCGTGTAGTCGAGGTAGTTGTCGGTCTGGTCGCCGTGCACCTCGTCGGGGTGCTTCGAGGGGTGGGTGGCGAACTGCCCGCCGACCAGCTGCAGGTAGTCCGAGCTCGCACGATACGAATCGGCGATGCCGCCGTGCCAGCCCGCAAGTCCGGTGCCGGCGGCGACCGCGTCGCGCAGGCCGCGGACGGCCTCCTTCGAGATCTCCGACATCGTCACGCATTGCACGATGAGGTCCGTCGCGGCCAGCCGGTCGGCGTCGGCGTAGACCTGCGGATCGGTCTCGATCGCGACGTCGAAGCCCTGCGCGCGCAGAAAGGGAACGAACAGCTCGGTCGCCTCGACCGGATGATGGCCGTCCCACCCGCCGCGGACGACCAGAGCGATGCGAGTCATGCGGCGAACTCCGCGAGCGTTCGAGTCGTGAGGAGGTTCGCGTACGTGCGCCCTGGCGCACTCGTCTCGGGTTGCGGACGGGATGTCTTCGTCGTCATCGGAGGCCTTTCCAGCCTCCGACCATGCCACGGGTACGCACGACGGTCGAGCGGTTTGCGCAAAACCTCCGCCATGCGCGAGGGTGTCCCCATGGTGGTCGCGAGATCGGCAGCCCGCGCCTGGGCGGTGCGATGACCGGGCGGGTGACGCTCGCGACCGTCGCCGCGCACGCGGGGGTCAGCGTCGCGACGGCTTCGCGGGCTCTCTCAGGCCGTGGAGATCTCGCACCGGCGACCCGGCGGCGCGTCCTCGCCTCGGCCCGCACGCTCGGCTTCGTGCGCGACCCCACCGCCGGCGGGCGACCGCCCGGCTCTGCGCGCCTGCTCGACCTCGTGCTCGGGTCGTTCCACAACTCCTACTCCGACGAGGTCACCGCCGGCGCACGCAGCGCTGCCGCAGCCGCCGGCTACGATCTGGTGCTCACCGAGGAGCGCGACTCCCCCGACGACGACTGGCCCATGCGCATCCGCCGGCGCGGGTCGGCGGGCGTCGTGCTGGGGCTCATCGCCCCCACCGCATCGCAGCTGGCGGCGCTGAGGGATGCCGAGATCCCGGTCGTGCTGATGGACCCCCAAGCCGAGACATCCCGGGGCCTGACCAGCGTGCGCACGACTGATCGCGAGGGCGGCGTCGCCGCTGCGGCGCATCTGGCGACGCGAGGCGCTACTCGGTTCGCGATCGTGGTCGGTCTGCCGGCGTACCGCTACGGACGCGCCAGGCTGGAGGGATTTCGCGCGGGGCTCGCGGTCGCACACCCCGACACGGAAGCAGTGGTCGTCCCGGCGGACTGGGGGGCGGCCGCCGCACGGGAGGGCCTGATTCCCCTCATGCGCGATCTGGCCGCGAGCGAGCGGCTGGGGGTGTTCGCCTGCTCCGATGAGATGGCGTCCGGAGCGTACGCCGCCGCGGCGGCCACGGGCCGGCGCATCCCCGACGACGTCCTCGTGGTGGGTTTCGACGACCTGCGCGGCGCGCGCTGGCTCACACCGCCGCTCACGACGGTGCGCCAGCCGATCCGCGAGATGGCCGCTGCCGCGGTCACCGCCCTCGCCGACGCGGCGGCCGGCGCGCCGCTGCCGCCGTCCCCGATCGTGCTGCCGACCCGCCTGATCGAGCGCGGCTCAGCCTGACGCCGGACGGACCGGTGGCCGCGGCATCCGAACCGGACGAACCGTCCCCCCACTGCCCGGGGGTCACGCGAGTAGCGTGGGAGCACGTCTGACGGAAGGCCAGCCATGTCGACAGCGACCGATCGCCCCACCCGCACCGAGCGCCCCGCGAGGAGTGACCGCTCCGCCAGGAGTGAAGCCGAGCTGCAGCAGATGGCCAAAGACCACCTGTGGATGCACTTCGCCCGACAGTCGGTGATGACCGAAGGGCCGGGCGTGCCCATCATCGTCAAGGGCGAGGGGCACCACATCTGGGACTCGCAGGGCAAGCGCTACATCGACGGGCTCGCGGGGCTCTTCGTCGTGGCTGCCGGACACGGCCGCAAGCGGCTCGCCCAGGTCGCGGCGAAGCAGGCGGAGGAGCTGGCGTTCTTCCCGATCTGGTCGTACGCGCACCCCGCCGCGATCGAGCTCGCCGATCGCCTGGCCGATTACGCACCGGGCGACCTCAACAAGGTCTTCTTCTCCACCGGCGGCGGCGAGGCCGTCGAGACCGCGTTCAAGCTCGCCAAGTACTACTGGAAGCTGCAGGGCCGGCCCACCAAGCACAAGGTGATCTCGCGAGCGGTCGCCTACCACGGCACGCCCCAGGGCGCCCTGGCGATCACCGGCATCCCGGCCATGAAGGAGATGTTCGAGCCGGTCACGCCGGGCGGATTCCGCGTGCCCAACACCAACTTCTACCGCGCGGCCGACATGGGGGCGCCGACCGGGAGTCTCGAGGAGTTCGGCGTGTGGGCCGCCGACCGCATCGAGGAGATGATCCAGTTCGAGGGTCCCGAGACGGTCGCAGCAGTCTTCCTCGAGCCGGTGCAGAACTCGGGCGGATGCTTCCCGCCGCCGCCGGGCTACTTCCAGCGTGTGCGCGAGATCTGCGACAAATACGACGTGCTGCTCGTGTCGGACGAGGTCATCTGCGCGTTCGGCCGCATCGGCCACATGTTCGCGTGCGACGCCTACGGCTACCAGCCCGACATGATCACCTTCGCGAAGGCCGTCACCAGCGGCTACTCGCCGCTGGGCGGCACGATCGTGTCAGACCGCATCTACGAGCCCTTCGCGCACGGCGACACCGCGTTCTACCACGGCTACACGTTCGGGGGTCACCCGGTCTCGGCCGCGGTCGCGCTCGAGAACCTCGACATCTTCGAGGAGGAGGGCCTGCCCGAGCACGTGCGAGAGAACTCCCCGATCTTCCGCCGGACCCTCGAGAAGCTCACCGACCTGCCGATCGTCGGGGACGTGCGCGGCGACGGCTACTTCTTCGGCATCGAGCTCGTGAAAGACAAGGCGACGAAAGAGACCTTCGACGACGACGAGTCCGAGCGGCTGCTGCGCGGCTTCCTGTCCAAAGCGCTCTTCGATGCCGGCCTGTACTGCCGCGCCGACGACCGCGGCGACCCCGTGATCCAGCTCGCACCCCCGCTCACGATCGGACCCGGCGAGTTCGACGAGATCGAGCAGATCCTGCGCGGCGTGCTCAGCGAGGCCTGGACGCGGCTCTGACTCCGCACCGGCCGGCGGGTCGGCCGGAGGCCGCTCTGGCCGATGGGTGAAAACCCGTGTTCGGGCGTTAGGGTTGGGCCGTGGGCACCATTTACTACGGCGGCTCTGCCATGCCGATCGAAATCGAGGACCGCGCGCTCGCGCACCTGAAAGTCGTCATCGCGACGAAGCTGCGTCGCGACGAGAGCTTCACCGTCTCGTGGCGCCATCCCGACGACCAGCCCCGCGGCCGGAGCACGATCTGGCTGCACCCTTCGATTCCGCTCCGCTTCGTGTTCGATAATCCCGAGCCGGCCGAGCTCAGCCGAGAGTGGGTCGAAGAGCTCGCCAACTCGGCCAACTCGACGGGCGGCATCATGCTCGTCGCGCATCACTTCGACACCGGCGAAGTGCACACGCTCCCCCGCGAGGGCGATGACGCGAACAGCGACGGTGGGTCTTCGGAGAGCGCCCATGTCTCACTCGGGGTCGTCGAGGTCGACCGGCTCGAGATCGACACGCTGAAGGTCTCGGGAGACGAGATCAACGGCGGTCAGCTCACGAGCGCCTGAACCCACCGGCCCGGGTTCGCGAACCGGCCCGCTTCTCGCGGGACTCGGCTCGCGGCAGGCTCAGCCGACCTCGGGTTCGCTCTCGTCAGCGGGTTCGGGCAGGATCGTCAGCCCGACGGGCCCGCTCGCGGCGAGCATGAGTTCTTCGATCCACCTCCGGTTGATGCGAGGCTGGCGGCTGCCGAAGAAGTGGAACTGCAGCGGCACCGCCGGTGCGATCCAGAAACTGCGCCGGCCGCTGCCGTCGCCGACCTCGAAATCGAACATGAAGGGCTCCGAACGACGGAGTTTGTTCATCATGACGATCCGAAGGTGTGCAAGGGTGCGGTCGTCGATGTCGATCGAATTGCCGCTCGTGTCGTAGATGAACCTGCCCATGCCAGGAGTTTAGTGGGCTGACCGCGGCTCGAATGCAGCAAGGAAGAGTGCTTTCGCGCGCGCCGCGACGGCGGGGCGCTCCGATGCCTCGGTCCGCGCCAGTTCGGTGGCCAGCATCCCGGCCGCCATCGTCACGTCAGCAGCCTCGATATGCGCGCCGATGCGCCCCGCCGAGCGGTCGCGATCGACGACCTGCCTCACCAGCGCGGCGAAGCGGGCTCCCAGCCGCGCCACTCGCGGGTCGCTCATGTCTGCCGTGATCAGCTCGATGAATGCCGTCGAGACGACCGCCTGCGACACGACCTGGTCCAGCAGGTCGCCGACGGTGCACTGGGACGGTGCGGCGTACTCCTCCAGGGCGCGCACGTTGTCTTCGAACACCGCGACCGCGAGGGCGGTGCGGTCGGGGAAGTGCCGGTACAGGCTTCCCTGCCCGACGCCGGCGCGTTTCGCGACGGCGCTGAACGGCGAGTTCAGCCCACCCTCGGCGTAGACCTCGCGCGCGGCGGTGATGAGCGCGCGGCGGTTCTCGGCGGCGGCGGCGGGGCCGCGGTTGGGGCGGGAGAGGTCGGCCCGGGGGGATGCGGTTCTGGGCACGGGTGTAGCCTATTACCGGACACAGTTGTCCGGTAGAAAGGACGCACCATGAACACCAGCATCCCGCCGCTGAACGGCGACTCCTCCATCGCGACCTGGCTCGACCACCCCGTCGGTGGTCAGATCCTCCGTGAGCTTCTTGCGCAGGGCGGGCAAAGCGCCGACGCCTTCGTCCCCATCCGCACGCTCCCCCTGAAGCGCCTCGTCGAGCTGAGCCGCGGCGCCTTCAGCCAGGAGACGCTCGACGAGGTCGTGCGCCGAGCCGCGGCGGGCGAGGTGCCCGAGGGTGCAGTGCCCGAGGGTGCAGCGGCCGCGACCGATGCACCGCCGGCGGCCACGGCATCCGTCCCCGCTGTTCCGCTGCGCGAGTGGACCGAGCGGATCGACCGGGGGCGCTTCACCGGACGCACCGTGATCGTCACCGGCGCCGGCTCCGGCATCGGACGAGCGACGGCGTCGCGCGTCGCGCGCGAGGGTGGCCGCGTCATCGCCGTCGACGTGAGCCAGGAGCGCCTCGACGATCTGATCGCAACCCATAGCGGAGCCGACATCGTGCCGCTCGTCGCCGACATCACCGACGACGCCGGCGTCGCGCGCATCGTGGAGGCCGCGGGCGCGACGATCGACGCGCTGGCGAACATCGCCGGGATCATGGACGACATGACGCCGGTGGCGGAGGTGACGGATGCCGTGTGGCAGCGGGTCTTCCGCGTCAATGTCGACGGCACCATGAAGTTGATGCGCGCCGTGATCCCCGCGATGCTCGCCCAGGGCGGCGGCTCGATCGTGAACACGGCCTCGGAGGCCGCGCTGCGGGGATCCGCCGCGGGCGTGGCCTACACCGCGTCGAAGCACGCCGTCGTGGGCCTGACGAAGTCGAGCGCCTTCATGTACGGGCCCAGCGGCATCCGCGTCAACGCCGTGGCTCCGGGCCCCACCATCACGAACATCGAGGCGTCGTTCGCCTCTGCCCTCGGCGCCGAACGCGTGCGCACGGCGATGGCCGTGATGTCGCCGCCCGTCGACGCCGACGCGCTCGCCGCCTCGATCACCTTCCTGCTCAGTGATGACGGCGTCAACGTCAACGGCGTCGTCCTGGCGAGCGACGGCGGCTGGTCCGTCGCCTGACCCCCTCCCCTTCCGCCTTCCCTCTGCTCCCCCCTCCCCTTCCCTCCTCACTCTGGCTCGCCGCGACCATGTCGGTTTCGCACCGAGCATGTCCCTTGTGCCGCGACCATGTCGGTTTCGCACCGAGCATGTCTCACATGGTCGGTGCGAAACCCACATGGTCGGCGTGAGACCCCCATGCTCGGCGAAGAAGGGACATGGTCGCGGAAACCGCGACGGGGGCGAGGGGGCGTTGGGGGTGGGGGCGTTGGGGGCGAGGTGCGTCGGAGGTGGGGGTGGGGGCGGGTCAGAGGCGGGCGAGGGCCTCGTCGAGATCGGCGATGAGGTCGGCGGCGGTCTCGATCCCGACCGAGAGGCGCACCACCTCGGGCGGGACGGCCAGCTCGGTGCCACGCACCGAGGCGTGGGTCATCTCGTCGGGGTAGTTCATGAGGGATTCGACGCCGCCCAGCGACTCCGCCAGCTGGAACAGGTGCGTCGACTCGGCGAAGCGGCGGGCGGATGCCGCATCCGCGAGCGCGACCGACACGATCCCGCCGAACCCGCTCATCTGCGCAGCCGCGAGCTCATGTCCGGGGTGCGACACGAGTCCCGGATAGTACACGCGTGCGACGGCGGAGTGCCCTTCGAGGAAGGATGCCACGGCCTGCGCGTTCTCGCTGTGCCGCTGCATGCGCAGGGCGAGTGTCTTGATGCCGCGCGTGGTGAGCCACGCATCGAGCGGGCCTGACACCGCCCCGACGGCGAACTGCAGGAACTTCGTCTGGGCGTACAGCTCGTCGTCGTTGAGCACGAGCGCACCGCCGACGACGTCGGAGTGTCCGCCGAGGTACTTCGTCGTCGAGTGCACGACGACGTCGGCGCCCAGCGCGAGAGGTCGCTGCAGGGCGGGCGACGCGAACGTGTTGTCGACCACCACGAGCGCGCCGGCGTCGTGTCCGAGGCGTGCGAGTCCGGCGATATCCGTGATGCGCAGCAGCGGATTGCTGGGCGTCTCGACCCACACGATCTGCGCCGGGCGCAGCTCGAGCGCCGCACGAACGGCATCGAGATCGCTCATGTCGACGACGCGCACCCCGATCCCCCAGCCGCCGAGGACTCGTGCGATGAGACGGTAGGTTCCGCCGTAGACGTCGTTGCCGAGCAGCACCTCGTCGCCGGGCTTCAACACTGCGCGAAGCAGGGCGTCTTCGGCCGCGAGGCCCGATGCGAACGACAGCGCATGGGCGCCTCCCTCGAGCGCGGCGAGCTGCGACTCGAGCGCAGTGCGTGTCGGGTTGCCGCTGCGGCCGTACTCGTACCCCTCGCGGAGCCCGCCGATGCCGTCCTGCGCGTAGGTCGTCGAGAAGTGCACGGGCGGGATGACCGCACCCGTCGTGGGGTCGAACGCCTGACCGGCGTGCACGGCGCGGGTCTCGAAGCCGCGGCCGGTCGTGGACTCACTCATGCGTCGTCTCCTTTGTGGGGGGTTGCGCTGTGGCCGGAGCCGCCGAGCTCAGGCGTTTCGTCTCGCTCGTTCCTCGCTTGCTCGACGACCGGGAGATCGAAGCCGTGGTCACTCATCCACGCGTCGTCGTACAAGCGGTCGAGGTAGCCCCGGCCGTGGTCGGGCAGCAGCACCACGACGATCGCGTCCGCGGGCAGGTCGCGCGCCTCACGCAGCGCGGCGACGACGGCCATGCCGCTCGAGCCACCGACGAGCAGCCCCTCCTCGCGCGCGAGGCGGCGGGTCATCTCGAACGACTCGGCGTCGGGGATGCGGTGGATGTGGTCGGGCACCGACGGGTCGTACGATCCTGGCCAGAA
The DNA here is from genome assembly GCF_019449275.2 of Microbacterium sp. HD4P20. Lineage (GTDB taxonomy): Bacteria > Actinomycetota > Actinomycetes > Actinomycetales > Microbacteriaceae > Microbacterium. Next base: position 36,489 of record NZ_JAHZQZ020000019.1, on the reverse strand, counting down.
GTCCTCGCCGACGCCCTCGACGAGGTAGCCGTGGATCGGCCCGCCGGAGTAGATCGACCCCTCCGGGTCGGCGCCGATCACGCGCACGCCGCCGCCAGACACCTCGTGCAGATAGCGGCCGGTGCCGGTGATCGTGCCGCCGGTGCCGATGCCGGCCACGAAGTGCGTCACGCGGCCGTCGGTGTCGCGCCAGATCTCGGGACCGGTCGTCTCGTAGTGGCTGAGCGGCCCGTTCGGGTTGGCGAACTGGTCGGGCTTGAAGGCGCCCGGGATCTCGCGCACCAGCCGGTCCGAGACGCTGTAGTACGAGCGCGGGTCCTCGGGCGGCACGCTCGTATCGGTGACGACCACCTCCGCGCCGTACGCCCGCAGGACGTCGACCTTGGTGCCTTCGAACTTGTCGGGCACCACGAAGATCATGCGGTAGCCGCGCTCGATCGCGACAAGCGCCAGGCCCACGCCGGTGTTGCCGCTGGTCGGCTCGACGATGGTGCCTCCGGGCTTGAGCAGCCCGTCGCGCTCGGCCGCGTCGATGATGCGGCGGGCGATGCGGTCCTTGGCCGATCCGCCGGGATTGAAGTACTCGACCTTGGCGAGCACCGTCGCGGCAATGCCGTCGGTGACGCGGGTCAGCTGGACGAGAGGGGTGTTGCCGACGAGGTCGGCCACGCTCTTGGCGTAACGCACAGATGAGTCCTGACGTGTTGCCGCGCTCGTGCGCGGGTGGATCTGACGGGGGTCGCGAGAAGGAGGTGAAGCGGAGGCTTCAACAGCAGGAGCGACAACACCGACAGGTCAACACGCGGGCAAGTCTAGACGGGCGCGCGCGTGAGGTCGAGAACGGATGCCGCGACCTTCCGCAGGTCAACCGGCCTTCCACAGGACGTAGACGCGTGAAAACCTCCTGTAGAGGCGCGGTTGACCTGTGGGCGACGTCGGTCGACAGGAGGTTCCGGCCGCAGCCTCACGTCACCCGCACGGGATGCTGCTCACGCGCGTCGCCGACGCACGGCGGGCAATCGTCGCGGACCGACGCGCAGGTGCCGCCGACCCGCGCGTGCCGACGCGCAGGTGCCGGCGGGACGCGCGCAGGTGCCGCGGAACTCGCGCTCGGGCACGAACCAGCGGCGGCCGAGGTGGCAATCGGGCAGCTCTGCATTCGCGAGCCTGCGGTGCAGCGACGTCGAGCTCAGCCCGGCGATCCGCGCCGCCGCGACCTGCAGAGCTCAGCCCGGCGATCCGCGCCGCCGCGACCTGCAGAGTTCAGCCCCGCAGGGCGAGTGCGAAGGGCAGGACAGCGGATGCCCCGGCCCGGCGCAGCTCGCGGGCCGCCACAGCCAGCGTCCACCGACTGTCGACCACATCGTCGACCAGGAACACCGGCCCCTCGGGCAGCGCGAGCTCGGCGGCGGTCAGGCGCCCCCACACCCCGGCGAGGCGGAAAGCGCTGTTTCCGCCCGGCTGCCCCGTCGGGCCCCCGTCGACGAGGTCCAGCGCACCGAGATACGGCAGGCGCCCCACCCCCGAGATGCCGCGGGCGAGCGAGTCCACCAGCAGCGGGCGCGATCGGGACGGCATCGCGACCACCGCGACCGGTCGCTCGGCCCATCCCCACTCAGCGAGCACGCGCACGCACGCCGACAGCAGGTTGGGCGGGACGGCCTGGTCGGGCGCGCCGGCCGCGAACAGCTCGCGCAGCGTGCCGCCCCAGCCGAGGTCGGTCAGGCGGGCGAGCGCCCGTCCTTCGACCGCCTGCTCCTCCGCCGCGATGCGGCCTTTGACGGGCACACCGAGACGGTCCGCACCCGTGGGCCACTGCCGCCGCGGCTCGATCGCGACGCCGACGCGATCGAGAGCCGTGGCCGCGGCATCCGTCGCCTCCGCACCCAGCGCCGACGGATACCAGGCCGCCGCGCAGTTGTCGCACCGGCCGCACGGGGCGGCGGAGTCGTCGTCGAGCGAGCGCTGCAGGAACTCCATGCGGCACGCCGATGTCTCTTCGTACTCGATCATGTGCTGCTGCTCGGCGACCCGCTCGGCCGCGATACGGCGATAGCGCTCGTCGTCGTAGACCCACGGCGAGCCCGTCGCGATCCAGCCGCCCTGCACGCGGGCGACCGCGCCGTCGACGTCGAGCACCTTCAGCAGCAGCTCGAGCGGTGTACGCCGGATGTCGACCGTCGCCTCGAGCGCCGGCGTCGACATCGGGCCGGACGACGCCGAGAGTGCCGTGAGAACCCGCTCGGCACGGTCGCGGTCGGGCATCGACGCCGTCGCGAAGTAGTGCCAGATGTCGCGGTCTTCGGCGCCGGGGAGAAGCAGGACGTCGGCGGATGCCGTGGCCCGGCCGGCGCGACCCACCTGCTGGTAGTACGACACCGGCGACGACGGCGCCCCGAGATGCACGACGAAGCCGAGGTCGGGCTTGTCGAACCCCATGCCCAGGGCGCTCGTGGCGACGAGAGCCTTGACGCGGTTGCCCTTCAGCAGCGCCTCGGACTCCTCGCGCTCGTCGGTGTCGGTCTGCCCGGTGTAGGCGCGGACGTCGTAGCCGTGGTCCCGCAGCAGTCGCGCGGTGTCGTTCGCCGCCGCGACGGTCAGCGTGTAGATGATGCCCGAGCCCGGGAGTTCGCGCAGATGGCTGAGCAGCCACGCCAGCCGGCTCGGAGCGTTCGGAAGGCGCAGCACCCCCAGTCGCAGTGACGTGCGCGCGAGCGGGCCGCGGATGGTCAGCACGTCCGCACCCCCGGCGCCCAGCTGCTCCGCGACATCGGCGACGACGCGGCTGTTGGCCGTGGCCGTCGTCGCGAGCACGGGCACACCCTCCGGCATCCGCCCGATCAGATCGCGCAGCCGCCGGTAGTCCGGCCGGAAATCGTGGCCCCAGTCGCTGATGCAGTGCGCCTCGTCGACCACGAGCAGCCCGATGCGCGGAACCAGCTGCGGCAGCTGCTCGTCTCGGAAAGACGGGTTGTTGAGCCGTTCGGGCGAGACCAGCAGCACATCGACCTCGTCGGCGTCGAGCTGCGCGAGCACGTCGCGCCACTCGTGCGCGTTGGTGGAGTTGATGGCCACCGCCCGCACACCGGCCCGCGCGGCGGCGGCGATCTGGTCGCGCATGAGCGCCAGGAGAGGCGACACCAGCACGGTCGGACCGGCGCCGCGCCGACGCAGCAGCAGCGTCGCCACGAAATAAACCGCGGACTTTCCCCACCCGGTGCGCTGCACGACCAGCGCGCGGCGCCGCTCATCGACGAGGGCTTCTATCGCCTCGAACTGACCGTCGTGGAAGTCGGCGTCTTCGCGACCCACGAGCGCTCGGAGAACTTCGAGGGCCTCGGTTCGGGTCGTGGTCACGGCTGTCACGACCTCCACCCTGCCTCATCCCCCGGACAAGGGGTGACCGATGCACGCATTCGTGCATGCCTGGCCCTCAGCGGCAGGTTCCCCGGAACCTGGGGAGGAGCCCGTGTTAGCGTGATCGGGTCGAGAGGGGGTGCGCGTGATCGAGTCGATCGGCCTCATGCTGCGCCTCCTGGTCGAGGTCGTCGCGGCCGTACTCCGGCCCGCCGCCGAGGTCGTCGCGACCGCGGCCGCCCCCGGAGCCGGTCTCCTCACGGTGGCTGCGGCTACCGCCGCTGCCGCCGCGCTCGCGGCGATGGCGCTCCTGGCCGTCGCGCTGACGCTCGTCGTCGCACCGGCCGGTTCGAGCGCCGCGGCGGCGCACCCGCGACGGGCGATCGCCGACTTCACCCGCCTGACCGAGAGTCACCCGGATGCCCCGGGTCACTCCCGTCCGCGGGCACCGGGAGCCGCGGCCTCGGCCGCGTAGCCCGACCCCACGTCGTCCCCGCTCGTGCGAGCGCGGGATCCGCCGTGTCCGCCGGTGCCGTCGTGGCCATACGCCACGACCCGCCACCGACGAACGGACACCTCCTTGGACCTCTACGCCTTCCCCCCTGTCGCCGCGATCCTCGACGCGGCCTACGCCGGGCTCATGAGCCTGGCCTCGCTGCTCGAACCTCTCGCGGGATCGGCCGCGGCCGCGGCATCCGTCATCCTGCTGACCCTCCTGGTGCGCGCCGCCCTCATCCCGGCGGGGGTGGCGCAGGCGAAAGCGGAGCAGACGCGCAGCCGCCTCGCGCCGAAGCTGAAGGCGCTGCAGCAGCGCCACAAGCGTGATCGCGAGCGCCTGCAGCGCGAGACCATGAAGCTCTACGCCGACGAGAAGGCCTCGCCGCTGGCCGGCTGCCTGCCGATGCTGACGCAGGCTCCGGTGATCGCGATCGTCTACACGCTGTTCCTGCGCGCGTCGATCGCGGGGCACGCGAACGCCCTGCTCACCGAGCAGCTTCTCGGCGTGCCGTTGGGCGCGAGCCTGGTCGGCGTCATCGCCGCCGGCGCACCGACAGCGGCCACGCTGGCGGTGTTCGCCGGGGTCCTCGCCGTGATCGTCGTCGTGGCCGAGATCACGCGGCGTGCGTTCCGGCCCCCGATCGACGACGCACCGGATGCCTCGCCTCTGGCGGGCGCGGGCATGGCCCGAGTCGCCGGAGCCCTGCAGTTCACGACCGCGGTGTTCGCGATGTTCGTGCCGCTCGCCGCCGCCCTCTACCTCGCGACGACGGTCGCCTGGACGCTGGCGCAGCGGGTCGTGCTGCGCCGGATCTATCCCCTTGCTCGGGCGTGATGGGCGGCGCGCCGCGTGCACAGGATCGGAGCTTCTGCCCGCCACGCCGGCGGTCCCGGGCCGCAGCCGGCGTGTCGGCTCCGACCTCCGATTCTGTGCACGGATGACCGGCGGCCGTGGGCCCGTGCGCGAGGATGGACGGATGCGCAGCCTCCAATCCCTGACGGCCGACGGCCTCGCGTTCGTCGCGGATCGGCACCTCGCGACCCTGTCGACGATGCGGCGCGACGGGTCGATCCACGTCGTCGCGGTCGGGTTCACCGTCCACGACGGCATCGTGCGCGTGATCACGTCGGGCGAGAGCCAGAAGGTGCGCAATGTCGAGCGGGACGCACGGGCCACCGTGGCGCAGGTCGCCGGCGCCCGCTGGCTGAGCATCGCCGGACACGCCACGATCCAGCGCGATCCCGAGGCGGTCGCCCACGCCGAGGCGCTCTACACAATGCGCTACCGCCCGCCCCGCGTGAATCCGCGGCGCGTCGTGATCCGGATCGAGCCGACGCACGTCATGGGCTCGGCGGGCCTGCTTTCCTGACCACGGCCTCCGAATCGCGCACGTGGCACCGATTCGGGGCGGTCGGCGGCAAAGTGAGCGGCTCCAACCGGGCGGGACTCTCGCGCCGCTGTCAAGCACGTTCCGCCCGCAGACCGCTCCTGCGAGAGTCTTCTCAGTGACGCTGACGGACGGAGGGCACGGGTGGAACCGACGTTCGGGATCGAGGAGGAGTTCGTGCTGCTCGATCCGCACACCCTCACCGCGGTGGATCGGGCACCGGAGGCCATCGCGGCGCTGAGCGGTGCGCGAGGGGCGGTCGGCAAGGAGTTCTTCCCGTCGCAGATCGAGTTCGCCTCGCCGGTGTTCGCGTCGGCGACAGAAGCGCTGGATGCTGTGTGGGGATTCCGGCGGTCGCTGGCGGCGTGGGCCGGGGCGGAGGGGCTCGTCGCCGCCGGCACGGGCACACCGTTCCGCACCGTGCCGCGCCCCGAGGTCAGCGCCGACATCCGCTACGCGCACATCGCGGCCGACATCGCGGGGGTCACCCCGGATCATCAGATCAACGGACTGCACGTGCACGTCGGCATCCCCGACGCCGAGTCGGGCGTGCGCGCGTCGAACACGCTGCGCGTGTGGCTGCCGACCCTCCTCGCTCTGTCGTCGAACTCGCCGTACTGGCACGGCGAAGACACCGGGTTCGAGAGCTGGCGTGCGATCCACAGCCGTCGCTGGACCACCTACGGCGCTCCGCCCTTCTTCCGCGATGCCGCCGAGCATGAGGCCGCGCGACGGGCGCTGCGGGGCATCGGTGCGACGTCCGATCCGGGCACGATCAACTGGAACGTGCGGCTGTCGGCCCGCTATCCGACGGTCGAGGTGCGCGTGTTCGATGCACAGCTCGATCCCCGCTCGAGCGTTGCACTGGCCGCGATCACGCGTGCCCTCGTTGCATCCGCCGATCTCCCGACGGCTCCCGAGACCCGTCATCGGCTCTCCGCGGCGATGGATCTGACGGATGCCGCGCTCTGGCACGCTGCGCGGTTCGGGGTGAGCGCCACACTCGTCCACCCGTTCTCGGGGCGAGTGGTTCCCGCGCGCGAGGTGGTGCGTGCGCTCGACGAACGCATCCGCCCGCACCTTGCCGATCGCGCGGAAGGGGAGCTTGTCGACGAGTTCGTGCGGAGGACGATCCGCGACGGTCCCGGCGCCACGCGTCAGCGGCGTGCCGGCACCGCCGGGCTCGGACGGCTCGCCATGTTGTATCGCCAGGAGCTCGCCGGCGCGGGAAGTTCCACCGGGCTTTCAGCCTGACGTGTCGCCGGGAGCCGCCAACAGCAGCTCGAGGAGAGCGAGCGCGGCATCTTGCGGCGCGTCGGGGTCGAGCAGCCACTGGGTCTGCAGGCCGTCGGATGCCGCGATCACCAGCGCCGCGACCGCCAGGGCGTCGACGTCGGCGCGGATGCGGCCGGAGCGCTGGTTGCGCCGGACGCGCTCGGCGAGCTCGGCTCGATTGTGTGAGAAGCGCTCCGTCGCGAACTCCCGCGCTGCCGGATGCCCTTCTTCGAGCGCCGTGGCCACGAGGGTCGAGTACAACTGCACCAGCCCCTGAACCTCGCGATTGGACTCGGTCCACCCGCGCATCAGCTCTATGGGCGTCACTTCCGGATCGTCGTGTTCAGGGATTCTGCCGCGGCGCTCGGACTCGCGATACACCGCGACGAGCAGCTCCTCGAGAGAGCCGAAGTAGTGACGGAGCGCGGCATGGGTGACGCCGACCTCCTCGGCGATGGCGCGCAGGCTGGTCCGGTCAGAGCCGCGGCGCGCGAAGACCTCGATGGCGCGATCGAGGATCTCCTGCCTGCGCGCGACGCCCTTCGCGTAGGACCCCCGCGGGGGTGAGGCGGGCTCGTCAGACATGACGGCCATCCTACCCACGCAAAACCTCCACATGGAGGTTTTGCGTGCTACGGTGGCCGGGCGGGGCGAAACGCCACGCGTCATCGACGACCACGAAGGAGCGCGACCGATGCCGGTCCAGACATCCATCCAGCTGTTCACCGTCAATGCGGCACTCGAGGCCGACCTCGACGCGACACTCGCCGCCGTCGCCGCTCGCGGGTTCACGGCGGTGGAGCCGTACGACTTCGTACGTCGTGCCGAGCCGCTCGCGGCCGCCCTTCGCGCTCACGGGCTGGTCGCTCCGACCGGTCACGCATTCCTGGCCTCGACTTCGTTCGTCAATCCGGACGGCAGTGGAACCACCGTCCCCGTGCCAGCACCCGACGTCGTCTTCGACGCCGCCGAGACGCTCGGCATGACGACGGTGATCGACCCCTACACCGCGCCGGCACGGTGGGAGCAGGTCGCGCAGATCGAAGAGACCGCCCGGCTGCTCAACGCCGCCGCCGAGATCGGGGCCGGCCGCGGCATCCGTGTCGGCTACCACAATCACGCGCACGAGCTCGAAGCGACCTTCGACGGCAAGACGGGTCTCGAGGTGCTCGCCGATCTGCTCGATCCGCGCGTCGTGCTCGAGGTCGACCTGTACTGGGTCGCGCGCGCGGGTGTCGACCCGGTGTCGCTGCTGCGCACGCTCGGCGACCGCGTGATCGCCGTGCACGTCAAGGACGGCACCCTCGACCCCGAGGCGATCGCCGCGTATCCCCCAGCCGACCAGGTGCCCGCCGGGCAGGGTGTCGTGCCGCTGCGCGAGGCGCTGGCTGCGGCATCCGCCCTCGAAGTCGCCATCGTCGAGTTCGACCACTTCCCCGGCGACCTCTACAACGCGATCGAGCAGAGCCGCATGTTCTTGGACGGGCTCAGCCTCGACGGCGACAAGGCGGCCGCCTGATGGGCGCCCCGATCGGAGTCGGCCTCATCGGCGCCGGCAACATCAGCGACCAGTACCTGCGGAACCTCACGACCTTCCCCGACGTGCGCGTGCTCGCGGTCGGCGACCTGCTCGAGGACCGTGCCCGCGCGCAGGCGGCCAAGTACGACGTGCCGCGCGCCGGTGGTGTCGACGTCGTGCTCGACGACCCCGACATCGACATCGTCGTGAACCTCACGATCCCGGCGGTGCACGTCGAGGTGTCCGAGGCGATCCTCGCCGCCGGCAAGCACGTGTGGACCGAGAAGCCGATCGGCATCGACCGTGAGGAGTCGCAGCGCCTGCTGTCGAAGGCGGATGCCGCCGGCCTGCGCGTCGGCGTCGCGCCCGACACCGTCCTCGGCCCCGGAGTGCAGACCGCCAAGCGCGCCATCGCACGCGGCGACATCGGGCGGCCGCTCTTCGCCCAGACGACGTTCCAGTGGCAGGGACCGGAGATCTTCCACCCGAACCCGGCGTTCCTGTACGCCAAGGGCGGCGGACCGCTGCTGGACATGGGCCCGTACTACGTCTCGGCGCTCGTGCACGTGTTCGGTCCGGTCGCCGCCGTTGCGGCACTGGGCCTTCAGGGCACGCCGAGCCGCCGCGTGCAGGTCGGTGAGCTGATCGGCCAGGAGTTCCCGGTGGAGATCCCGTCGACGCTGTCGGTGCTCATGGACTTCGAGCAGGGTGGGCAGGCGCAGAGCCTCTACAGCACCGACTCGCCGCTGTACCGCCACGGCATCGTCGAGATCACCGGCACGGAGGGCACCCTCGTGATCCCCGACCCGAACACCTTCGGCGGGCCCATCACCATCACCAGGCCGCTGAAGAAGATGGTCGTGCCGCCCGAGCCGGTCGTGCAGGACGTGTTCGAGGTGCCGCAGGAGGGCGTGCTCGTCGGGCGTGGTCTGGGTGTGCTCGACATGGCGCGCTCGATCCGCGACGGCCGCCCGCATGTGGCCACCGGCGACTTCGGCTACCACGTGCTCGACACGCTGCTCGCGATCGAGGAAGCCGCCGAGACGCGCACCTTCGTGAGCGTCGAGAGCACCGTCGACGAGGTCGGGGCGCTCACCGCCGATTTCGACCCGCACGCCGCGACCCTCTGACGCCAGGATCCGGTTTTCGTGCGGCGCAGGCCGGGCGACCCGCGGCCCGGCGGCTCGGCGGTCCCGCGGTCCGGCCGCCCGCGTCAGTCTCCGGGCTGCGCGAGGGCGGCTCGGGCCGCCTCGACCGCCTCCGGCGCCGCGGCGTACCCGTGCTCGGCGGCCGGGAAGACCCCCGCGCGCACCTCGCGCGCGTAAGCGGCGACGCCGTCCACCATCGCCTCGCCGATGGCGGCATAGCGCTTCACGAAGGCCGCGGTCTTGCCCTCGGTGATGCCGAGCAGGTCGTGCATCACGAGCACCTGTCCGTCGGCGGGGCCCGCGCCGATGCCGATCACCGGGATCCGCAGCTCGGGCAGCACCACGTCCACGACCTCGGCGGGCACCGCCTCGATCACGAGCAGGCTCGCCCCGGCGTCCTGCACGGCCAGCGCCTCGCGTACGAGCCGCTGCGCCGACTCGGTCGTGCGGCCCTGCGCCCGCATCCCGCCGAGCGCCGTCGCCGTCTGCGGCGTGAGCCCGATGTGGGCGACCACCGGGATGCCGGCGGCGACCACCGCCCGGATGCGCGAGAGCCGCGACGGTCCGCCGCCCTCGAGCTTGACGGCATCCGCCCCCGCTTCTTTGACGAAGCGCACCGCGGTCGTGACCGCCTGCTCGTCCGAGACCTCGGTCGAACCGAACGGCACATCGCACACGACGAACGCCGACCGCACACCGCGACGCACCGCCGCGGCGAGCACGAGCATCTCGGCGACGGTGACGGCGACCGTCGAGTCGTGGCCGAGCACGACCTGCGCGCCGGAGTCGCCGACCAGGACCATGTCGACCTCGGCCCGGTCCGCGACGCGCGCCGTCGGAAAGTCGTAGGCCGTGACCATGACGATCGGCTCGCGGGCAGCCTTCATCTCGGCGAGCTGCCGGAGGGTGACCTGTGGACGCATCATGAACCTCCGGGGGTGAGAAGCGTGTTGTCGATCAGGCGCGTGCGCCCGACGCGGGCGGCGATCGCCACGAGCGCCTGGCCGTCGACGGCCGTGATCGGCTCGAACGTCTCGGGGTCGACGATCGCGATGTACTCGAGCTCGATGAGAGCTTCGGCCAGGACGTCCAGGGCCCGGCTGCGCAAGACCTCGGGATCCCGGATGCCGGAGGCCGAGGCATCCGTCACCTCCTGCAGCGCGCGGGGAATGGCGAGAGCCCGCGCACGCTCGTCGGCACCGAGCCGCGCGTTGCGGCTGGAGCGGGCCAGGCCGTCGTCGTCGCGCGACGTGGGGCACACCACGAGCTGCACCGGGATGTTCAGGTCGGCGACCAGCCGTCGCAGCACCCCCACCTGCTGCGCGTCCTTCGCGCCGAAGTAGGCGGCGTCGGGCAGCACCGCGAGCAGGAGCTTGGTGACGATCGTGGCGACACCGTCGAAGTGTGCGCGGCCGCGCTGCGCGCCCTCGAGCGTCTCGGCGATCGGACCGGTGATGCTCACCGTCGTGGCGAAGCCGGCGGGGTACATCTCGGCGGCCGACGGGGCGAAGACCACATCTACGCCTTCGGCCGCCGCCAGGGCGAGGTCGGCCTCTTCCGTGCGGGGATAGGCCGCGAGGTCGGCCTGCTCGTCGAACTGCGTCGGATTGACGAAGATCGACATCACGACGGTGTCGCTGTCGGCGCGGGCGGCGCGCAGCAGCGACGCGTGGCCCTCGTGCAGCGCGCCCATCGTGGCGACGAATCCGATGCGGCCGTCGCGCGACTCGCGCAAGGCGGAGCGCAGCTCGGCGACGGTGCGGACGACGATCACGAGGCGACCTCTCGCCCGCCGGCGAGCGCACGCGTGGCGTCGGTCAACGCGTCGAACAGCGCCACGCGCTCCGGCAGCCGCTCGGCCACGGCTGCGCGCTGGCGGGCGACGGTGTCGTCGTCACCGCGCGCGATCGGCCCGGTGAGCGCGTGCGCGGGACCATGGTCGCTCCAGTTCTGCACGGTGGCGCGAACCAGTGGCACAAGGGCGTCGCGATCGACGCCGGCCGTCGCGGCGAGTTCTTCGGCGAACGCCTCGAGCGTCACGAGGAAGTTCGACGCGATCGAAGCCGCCGCGTGATAGGCGGCGCGGTCGGCTTCGTCGACCCGGAAGGGGTGCATGCCCAGCGTGGTCGCGAGCGCTTCAGCCGTGGCCAGGGCACGTGGCGTCGCTCCGGCGATCGCGGCGGGGACATTCGAGAACGAGGCCTGCGGTCCCGTGATCGCGAGGAGCGGATGGATGCTGAACGCCTCGTGCGGAGCGAGCGGGTCGAGCGGCGTGGCTCCCGAGAAGTGCCCCACCAGAGGCCCCGGCGCCAGGGCCGCGGCAGCCGCACGGATCTCGGCATCCGGCACGGCCAGCAGCACGATCGAGGCATCGCGCGCCGTCGCACCGCGACCCAGCGGACCCTGCACCTCGGCGCCGGCAGCCTGCAGCGCGGCGGTGATCGCGCCGCCGACCCGGCCGGCGCCGACGACCGCGATCGACCCGTCGAGCACGCGACGTGCCGGGGCGAGGGGACGGTCGGGCATCGTCGTCGCCTCCCGTCGTACGCGGCCCGGCTGGACCACGTACAAAAATACCCCGCGCTCGGGGCGCGGGGTCACGGCATCTCCTGCCACTACCAGGATAACGGCACAGGGGGGCCTTGCGGCAAGGGCCCCTCGGGGGCGCATACTTGTCGGTCGCGACGCGTCACCGTCGCACCTGCGCCCGGGAGTCGATGCCATGAACCCTGCCCTCATCAGTCCTTTCCAGCTTCCTGCCCGTCTCGCCGCCAAGGGCGATCCCGCACTGATCGCCGACGACGAGCTGCACTTCGCCGCCGTCTCCGAGAGCCTCGAGCGTTCGATCGCCGAGCTCTCCGACCGCCTCGAGACCGTGCGCCGGCTGCCCGGCGGCGGTGGGCAGGCGGCCCTCGAACGCGACCTCGAGATCCACCGGTTGTCGGGCCGGCTGCGGGCACTGCGCCGTTTCACCCTCGACGCGTGCCTCGGCCGCATCGTGCCCGCCGATGGCGAGCCGGTCTACATCGGCCGATTCGGGCTCACGGACACGGCGGGCCGTCGCCTGCTCGTGGACTGGCGCACGCCCGCGGCCGAGCCCTTCTTCGGCGCGACGCATGCTCGGCCCATGGGGCTGATCAGCCGGCGGCGCTACCGATGGACCGGCGGGCGGGTCACCGACTACTGGGACGAGGTCTTCACCCCCGAAGGGCTGGAGCACGACGCCGTCCCCCACGCCGCGCTCGATGACCAGTCCGCCTTCATCGCGAGCCTCGGCGCGAGCCGATCCCCACACATGCGGGATGTACTCGGCACCATCCAGGCCGACCAGGACGCCATCATCCGCGCCGGGTCACGCGGCGCCCTCGTCGTCGACGGCGGTCCGGGAACCGGCAAGACCGTCGTCGCGCTGCACCGGGCGGCCTACCTCGTGTACTCCGACCCCCACTTGGGTGAAGGCCGCGGCGGTGTGCTCTTCGTCGGCCCGAGCCCCGCCTATCTGTCGTACGTGGCCGACGTGCTGCCGAGCCTCGGCGAGGAGAGCGTGCAGACGTGCACGCTGCGCGACCTCGTCGCCGAGGGCGGTGCGGCGGCAGCCGAGCCCGACGCCGAGGTGGCGCTGCTCAAGGCCGACGCCCGCCTCGTCGATGCGATCGAGCCCGCTGTCGGGCTGTACGAGGAACCGCCGGTCAAGGGCCTTCTCGTCGAGACGCCGTGGGCCGACCTGTGGCTGAGCCCGGACGACTGGGCGGAAGCGTTCGACTCCCCCGAACCCGGGACGCCGCACAACGAGGCGCGCGACCAGGTGTGGGAGACGGTGCTCGACATCCTCGGCGACCAGGTCGACGTCGAGGAGGTGCCGCTGCACCAGCTGCGTCGAGCACTCGCGCGCCATGAGCAGCTCGTCTCCACCTTCAACCGGGCGTGGCCGCTGGTGGAGGCATCCGTCGTCGTCTCAGACCTCTGGTCGGTGCCGGCCTACCTGCGCCGGTGCGCTCCGTGGCTGTCGGCAGAACAGGTCCAGAGCCTGCAGCGACCCGCGGACTCGCCGTGGACCACCGCGGACCTGCCGCTCCTCGACGCCGCGCGGCGCCGGCTGGGCAACCCGGCGGAATCCCGGCGGCGCCGCGAACGCGAAGCCACCCTCGCGACCGAGCGCGAGTACATGGGCCAGGTGATCGAGCGCCTCAAGGAGTCAGGCGACGAGCTGCTGCAGTGGATGGACGGCGACGACCTGCGCAACAGCCTCGTCGACGAAGCGGTGCTGCCCAGCGCCGACCCCGACCAGCTGGCCGGCCCCTTCGCCCACGTGATCGTCGACGAGGCGCAGGAGCTGACCGATGCGGAATGGCGGATGCTGCTGGCCCGGTGCCCGTCGCGCAGCTTCACGATCGTCGGCGACCGGGCGCAGGCGCGGCACGGCTTCGGTGAGACGTGGCAGGAGCGTCTCGAGCACGCCGGCCTGACGGACGTGTCGCTCGCATCGCTCACGATCAACTACCGCACGCCCAGCGAGGTGATGGCCGAGGCCGAGCCGGTGATCCGGGCCGCGATCCCCGACGCCAACGTGCCGACGTCGGTGCGATCGAGCGGCGTTCCGGTCTTGCACGCGCCGACCGTGGAGCGGGACGCGATCCTCGACGAGTGGCTCGCTGCGCACGGCGAGGGCATCGCGTGCGTCATCGGCGACGCGACGTTCGACGGGCGCGAGAGGGTGCGATCGCTGACACCGGAGCTTGCGAAGGGGCTCGAGTTCGACCTCGTCGTTCTGGTCGAACCCGAGCGGTTCGGTTCCGGCATCGAGGGCGCGGTCGACCGGTACGTCGCCATGACGCGTGCAACCCAGCGGCTGGTGGTGCTGCATGGGCCGCGGGATCGCTAGCGCGTCCGCGGCGAGGAGACAACCCCAAGTCGGATCGCGCCGGGAGGGCGTAGACCTGTACCTGTGAAACGGGTCATCTATGCGGGAAGCGACTTTCTGACAGGCGACGCCATCGCTGCGGCGTTGCTGCGGTACAGCGAAGCGCTGGCCGGGGTAGGGCAGGCCGAGACGATCGTGGTTCCCGCTCTCGGGGAGAACGGCGAAGAGTCGAAGGTGCTGGTCCTCGTCGGACCGGCCAGTCAGATCATGGCGCAGGATGTCGACACGGAGCCCGCCGATCTGGTGGTCCCCGGGGCCGTGGAAGATCTCGAGGCGAAGATCCGCGCCTTGACGCCGCACGCCGTCATCGCCGACGAGTGGCCCGACCAGCCGACCTGGACCGACACCACGACAGACGTCATCTGAATGGCTTGCAAGCTCGCTCCCGTGTAGGACGATCTGCCTTGCGGCATCGATCCCTCGGCGCCTTCGGCTGAACCTGCGCCGTCACGCCCCCTGCGGCATCGCGTAGGCGATGTGCACCTTCGAGATGTCGCCCTCGAACGCGAACGGCATCTTGTCGACGTACGCACGCGAGACGGCGCCGCCGTAGGCCCGGCCGATGTCGAGGCAGTCGTTGGCCGAGAACAGCAGCGGCGCGCTCACGGGGACGACCCCCGAGCCGACCTCCTTCCCGTTGACGCGCAGCGTCACGCTGAGCGGCCCGCCGGGCCGGGGCTCGACATAGGCGGTCTCGACCTCGATCGTCGCGTCGCCCGCGCGCAATGGTTCGGATGCCGCGATCGTGGTGCGCTGCACGAGGAACAGGTTGTACTCGTATGTGAGCACCCCGTCGACGATGAAGCAGGTCAGGCCGCCGCCGGCCCCGCCGAGCTTGTAGAGCACGCCGTTCGCGTTCTCGGGCACGGTGGCGTTGATCGTCACGACGTTGGGCTTGTTCCCCAGAGCGGGCGCGCAGAACTCGGGTACGCGCACGGTGTCGCCGCCCATCTCCCACTGCGTGTACGGCACCGCGATGCGGTACTCCGGGTGATAGACGGGCACCCACAGCCCCGCGCCGACCGGGAGCACCTCGTTCTTGGCGGCTTCGATCGCGAAGAGTTCCTTCAGGTCGGCGAGCTTCTGCGGATTCTCGGCTGCGAGGTCATGCGCCTGGCTCCAGTCCTCGTCGAGGTGGTAGAGCTCCCACACGTCGTGGTCGGGCGTCCACGTTGCGATGCCGGGAGGCGCCCCGGGCACCCAGGGGAGGCGAGGCCCGGTCGACGAGGCGATCCAGCCGTCCGAGTAGATCGAGCGGCTCGCCATGATCTCGAAGTACTGCGTGCGGTGACGTCCCTCGGCGGACGGATCGTCCACCGCATACGCGAGGCTCGTACCGTCGATCGGATCCTGGTGGATGCCGTTCACGCTCTCGGGGTGCGAGATCCCGAGCACCTCGTAGATCGTCGGCACGAGGTCGATGACATGGTGGAACTGCGTGCGTGGTTTCATTTCGGGCGCGATGCGCTCCGGCCAGCGCATGAACATCGGGTTGCGCGTCCCGCCCAGGTGGGAGGCCATGAGCTTCATGCCCTGGTACGGCGTCGAGCCCGCCCACGCCCACCCGGCGTGGTACTGGTTGTCGGTCGCGGGGGTGCCCAGCGCGTCGAGCCCGCCGAGCTCCTCGAGGGCCGCCAAGTGCTGCTCGATCGTGGTGGGGATCATGTTCTGAGCGAGCAGCTCGCTGATCGTGCCGTTCTGACCCTCGCCCGATGAGCCGTTGTCGCCCCAGATGTAGACGACGAGCGTGTTGTCGGCGTAGCCCAGCTCTTCCAGGGTGTCGACGAGACGCCCCGCCTGCACGTCCGCGTGCTCGCCGAAGCCGGCGCACACCTCCATGAGCCGGGCTTGGAACGGCTTCTGGTCGTCGGGGATGTCGTCCCAGCCCTGCAGGTTGTCAGGTCGCGGCGTCAGCACGGCGCTGTCGGGAACCCAGCCCGCCGCTTTCGCGCCCTCCAGCGCGCGCTCCCGATAGACGTCCCAGCCGTCGTCGAAGGCGCCCTTGTACTTGTCGGACCACTCCTTCATGATGTGGTGCGGCCCGTGGATGGCGCCGGTGGCCCAGTACATGAAGAACGGCTTGTCGGGCGAGAGCGCCTTGTGGTTGCGCAGCCACCCGATCGCGTCGTCGGCGATGTCCTCGCTCAGGTGGTAGCCCTCTTCGGGCGTCTTGGGCGGGAGCACGCTCGTCGTGTTGCGCACGAGGTTGGGTTCGTACTGCGACGCCTCGCCCGCGAGGAAGCCGTAGAAGTACTCGAAGCCGTAGCCGGTCGGCCACCGGTCGAACGGACCGGCCACCGTCGTCTCCTCTGCAGGAGTGTTGTGCCACTTGCCCCACGCGCCCGTCGAGTAGCCGTAGTTGCGCAGCACCTCCGCGACCGTGGCACTGCTCTTCGGGATATGTCCCGAGTACCCGTCCCAATCGTTGGCGAGCTCCGCGATCTGGCCGTTCCCGACCCGGTGGTGGTTGCGACCGGTCAGCAGCGCCGCTCGCGTCGGCGAGCACATCGCCGTGGTGTGGAACCGGTTGAACCCGATGCCTTCTTCGCGGATACGGCCGAGCGTGGGGGTGTTGACCGCCCCGCCGAGCGGTGCCGGCAGCGCCGGACCGGCGTCATCGATGAGGATGACGAGGATGTTGGGGGCGTCCTCACCGAGGTGACTCTGCGGGGGCAGAGGCGAGTACGTCGATTCGGCGAGAGTCCGGCCCGCGATGCTGCCCGAGGCCTTGGGTGGAAAGGGGAGCGTCCTGGCGGGCGGGAGCGGTGCCCCCACGATCGAGGTGCGCGCGTCATCCGTCATGTCGTTCCCCTTCGTCGCCGGGCAGTCGCCGGTCAGCCGGCTCGCCGTCTGGTCGCAACCCTAGCGACGGCCCGGCACGCATCGCATCATCTGAAATACGTGAAGCGAGCCGCCGGATCATGCGATCTGCATGGTGCGCACACACACCGGGGGCTGTGGACTGGACGGCACGCGAGCAGAGTCGAAGAGGAGGCAGCGGTGGACGACATCGACCGGCTCCGGCTCTACTGCGTCGACGCACCGGAGCTCGCGGCGGATGCCGGGGCCCTCTGGCACGACGCGCTCGATCCGCGCACCGCGGCGCTGGTCCGCATCGGGGCGCTCATCGCGGCCGCGGCGCCGGCCGCATCCATGCGGTCCGCCGTCGAGGACGCCGTTTCGGCGGGTGTGTCACTGCGCGAGATCGTGGCGGTGCTCGACGGCATGGTCGAGCTGGTCGGGCTGCCGCGCACGGTGGCCGCGGCACCGCGGATCGCCGCGGCCCTCGGCCATGCCGACGACCTGATCCCGGATGCTTGAGGCCGAGAGGTTCGCGACGGCGGGCTCACTCGCCCAGCAGCCCGAGTGCCCTCGCACGCTCGACCGCGCCGTTGCGGGTGGTCACGGCGAGCTTGCGGTAGATGGACCCGACCTCCGAGCTCACGGTGTTGCGGGAGATGAACAGGCGCTGACCGATCTCGGCGATCGTCAGGTGCGTCTGCAGGTAGGGCAGCAGCCTGAGCTCGGCCGGGGTCAGCGGAACGGAGCCGCCGGCAGCCGGCTCGGCATCGAGGGCCGCGCGCAACTCCTGTACCTGGGCGGTCACCACGCCCACGTCCGGACGCCTGCGCACCAGATCGTCGATCTCTCGAACGAGATGCCGCGCCGCCGACCGGTCACCGACGGCCACATGCGCCACGGCGAGCTGGATGCGCGCCCGGATCGACAGGTGCGAAAGGAGATGCGTGCAGCCGACGCGAGATCGCATCGCGCGCGCGAGCAGCCCGCCGCCGCGCTCGCGATCGCCGGCGTGGAAGGCCACCCGGGCCGCGACGGCGAGTGCGAGGGTCGTGGTGGGGTAGCCGTCCATGTGACTCTCATCGATCACGGCGACGCCGCGATCGGCGTGCTCTGCGGCGGTCGCCCACTGACCCGACTCGATCGCGAGGAGCGCCAGTTCGGGCTCACTCAGGATGAGAGTGTCGGAGTTGCCCATGATGGTCGCGACGTCGATCGCCTCTTCGAACGCCGTCTTCGCCGCGGCGGTGTCGTCGACGAGGAGGCACGCTTCACCCCACAGGTGGAGCGCCTGGTCGCGCCACGGGCTCGTCACCGGTTCATGGCGGACGGCGAACGCGGCGTCGGCCACCACCTGCGCATGGCCCTGTTCGCACATCGCGGCCCGGACCATGGCCCGCGCCGATTCGAACGGCACCCGATACTCCTCGGGAAGCGAGCCGATATCGAAGGCGTTGAGGCTCCGCGCCCAGCGCTCCCCCGCCGGGACGTCGCCCAGGAGGACCGCGGTCCACGTCACGATCACCAGCAGTGACGGGTGGGCGAGTACGAGGTCGTCACCCAGCGCCGACAGCCACCGCGTGATCGTTCCGACTTCACCCATCTGATACATCGGCAGGCTGAGGTCCGCGATCCGGTCCGCGGCACGCTCGAACTCTCCGGCGTGCAGCAGATGCTCCACGGCCTGCGCAGGGGCATCGTTGGCGTCGTGCCAGTCGGCGGCGCGCCGGTGCAGTTCTGCCACGGCGGCTGCGCCCTCGGCGCGCTCGAGGTCGGTGAGGAGGAACTCCTGGAACAACGCGTGGAGGCGATACCAGCTGCGGCGCCGGTCGACGGCGACGAGGAAGAGGTTGGCGGCTTCGATCTCGCGCAGGCGGGCTCGGGAGTCCTCGATGCCGAGCACCGCGTTGCACGACGGCGCCGAGAGCTGCTCGAGCACGGCGGCGCGACGCAGGAACTCCTGCATGTCTTCAGGCAGCCGCATGACGCACTCGCGGTAGAGATAGTCGGCGAGATACCGATCGTCGCCCGTGACCGATGCCGCGTCCCCGCCGCTTCGTGCGACCAGTGCGCACAGGAAGAGCCCGGTCGGCCACCCCTCGCACCGCTCGACGATGGACTGGAGGTCGGCGTCGCCGACATCCACGGCGCCGGCCTCGTCGAAGATCGTCCGGGCGCCGGCCCGATCCAGCGACAGATCCGCCACCGTGATCTCCTCCGCGTCGCCGGCGACGCGGAGGCGTGCGACGAGCGGCAGCTCGCGACGACCTGCGAGGACGACCTGCGACCCTTCGGGCAGCCGCGTGAGGAGCACTTCCAGCGCATCCTGACAGCCGGGCGAATCGGCCCAGTGAAGGTCGTCGATGAAGAGGACGAAGCTCTGCGGTGCTGCGGCGAGCGCGCCGGCGAGCAGAGGCGCGGAGCGGCCGAGCGCGGATGCGCCGACCCCGCGCATGTCGGCCATGACCGCGTCGACCGAGGGAGCGAGCGAGACAGAGGCCGCCGCGATCACCGAAAGGAACGATGCCGGGTCGTCGTCGGAGCGGTCGAGAGAAACCCATGCGACGTTCCGCGTGTCGGTGGCGGCCCATTCGGCCAGCAGCGTCGACTTGCCGTAGCCGGCAGGCGCGGTCACCGCCACGACGCGGGCCGGGCTCGTGCGTGCGCGCTCGATGAGCTGTCGCCTGCTGACGGAACCGTTGCGTCGTGGAGGGGTCTGGATCTTGCTGCCGAGCAGCAGCGCCTGCAAGCCGGGCTCCCCGCGGTCCGACTCGCGGAGGGTCTCCGCCATGTCGCGATCCTAGGGGTGGTGCCCAGCGCCCCACAATCTGCGCCGCGGTGCATGGCCGACGTGCTGTCCACCGGGAGATGCGGGACACCGCGAGCCGAGGCATCCGTCCCCTCGATCGTCGCTGGGCTCCGCCTGCCACGGCAGCAGACACAGCGCCGCCTCAGCGCGGGTCGAGGACGACGTCGGCCACGCCCGCGGCCGGCACCTCCACCGCCCGGGTCTCGTCGCCGTGGGTGATGCGCGCCGTCACCGCCTCCGCCGAGATGTTGCGCATCCGCGCACGCACGCCGTCGGCCACCGGACGCAGCTCCACGAGCACCGCGTCAGCGGGCTCGACCTGCACGGGAGCGCTGGGCGGCATCACCGGGACCGTCGCGGAGTGGCGCGCCTGCAACGGCTCGAGCAGATCGCGGCCATAGCGGCGCACGTCTTCGGCGCCGACCGCCGTGACCGGCCGGAACCGGTAGCGGAATCGACGCGTGACCTCCTGCCGCGCCGGGAAGTTCGTGAAGTGCAGGTTGTTCATGAGCCAGCTGTGCACGTGGCCACACGGCGCGGCGAGTTCGGCCGCCCACTGGCCGGTGTGGTAGCCACCCAGCTGCACGAGAGGGGCGTCGGAGGATCCCCACAGCACCCCCCGGTCGCGCCCGGCGACACCCACCGCGTGCTGGATCGAGTACCAGTCCTTGCTGGTGTCGGGCAGCTGCTCCCTGTCGGCGGCGAACACCGCGCCCGCCGTCTCGAGCAGGAACTCCGGCTCGACGACCGCGAACGGGAACGACACGAACACACTCTCGGGCCCGAACCGCTCGGGCTTCGAGATGTGCACCTCGAGGACGATGTCGGCGGGGCGATCGACGGAGTCATCGGCGATCACGAGCGTCGAGATCACGTTCGGGATGCCGGGTGCCGAGGTCTCCCACCGGATCTCGGTCACTCCGCCGCCACGGGCGACGCGCACCGGCGCGGTGCCGCGGGCCACGACGCGCTCGAACCGCGGACCCGGATGGTCGGGGTGGAAGAGCTTGGGCGACGTCGTGATCATGGGATGCTGCGACCCGGCCTCCACCACCTCGTCGACGACGGCGCCGAGGGGCACCTCGGCCGTGGCGTCCACGAGCTCGCGGCCGTCGTTCTCGTCGACGAGCGAGACGACGCCGCCACGCGAGGCGTCGACGCTCACGCGATACCGCCCCGCGACGATCGGCCCGGTGGCGTCCTCGAACACCAGTGGCTCGGGCACGGGCACGGGCACGGGCAGAGCGATGATGCCGAACGGGCCGACGTCGGCCAGTGCGCGCGCACGCCGGGTGCCGGCGACCTCGACGTCGACGAGCTCGCGGCGCGCGGACTCGGTGGGATTGACCACGACGACCGCCCCGCCGTCGGTCGCCCCGATGGCGGCGGCATCCTGATCCTCGCCCTGCGCGTACGCGTAACGGAACCAGCCCTCGATGGCGAGGTCTCGCGCGTGGTCGAATGCGTCGTACGCGAACGCGGACTTGGCGTTGTGATGCGAGTGGGTGAACGTCGAGTGCGGCTTGGAGTACGTCTCCCAGCTGCCCCACGTGTGCTCTCCGTACAGCAGCAGCTGCTCGTCGACGTGCTCGAGCGTCTCGGCGATCTCGGCATCGGAGCGCAGCCGCACAGGCCCCCGGCGATACCCGAGCACGTCGAACCCGGCTTCGTGCCGTGACCCCGCGAGCGCCGCCAGCGACAGTGTGCTCTGCGCGGCCCGGGCGAACGTGCGCGCCTCTCGGTACACCGCGACTTCGCGCGCCGTCGACCCGTGGCCGTGCGACCACCAGTCCGCCCACTCGCCCCGCACCGTCGGCAGATCGAACCCCTCGGCCTCGGCCTCGAGTTGGTCCAGCGCCTCGTCGATCGTCGCGGTGCGCATCGGCCGTTCCGGATGCCGCTCGTTCCAGTGGCGCACGATATCGAGGAAGAGCGGAGTCGGCCACCGGTTGTCGTTACCGGCGTGGACGACGGCAGTGCTCCACGGATAGTCGGAACGGTGCTCCAGCTCGTCGACGAACTGCGAGATGCGCTCCTCGGCGAGCTGGGCATCGCCGTCGACGATGCCCCACTCCTCACCGAAGCCGTAGTGCGTCGACAGCCACACGAAGATCCGACGGCCCGACGGTCCCTCCCACCAGAAGCCGCTCGGTTGAGTGAAGGGCGCCCGCCCGTGGTCGGGGTTGAGCGCCATCACGAGACGACTGAGCCCCGCGTCGCGCATCTGATCGACGACGCCCCACGCGATGCCGTTGACGTCGCCGTGCTGCTGCGTGCGCACGTCGATGCCCGCTCCCCGGATCTGCGCGAGGTGCTCGTATGCCGCGTCGAACTCGAACGTACTCGGCAGCTGCGTCATGTTGAGGTAGCCGCCGGTGACCGACAGGGCGCCGCTGCGCGTGAGCTCGGCGAGGCGCTCGATCTGCTCTGGGCGCGCGCGTCTGAGGAACGCCAGCACCGGCCGGGCGACCTCGAAGGTCCAGCGGAAGCCGTCGGGACCGGTCGTCGGCAGCTCGCCGGCGATCTCGAGCACCCGGTCGACGATGCTGCTGTGCATCCGGTCGATCAGGCGCGGACTGTTGGTGTAGCCGACGTCGTGGTGGGTGTGGCCGATGAGGAGGATCTGCCGGATGGGCATGGCGAGTGCGTTCCTTATGGCTTCGGGGGTTCGGAGTGGTTCGGTTCGTCGTGTCGCCCGAGGCGAGGAAGGGGCGGGCCGACCGAAGTCGACCCACCCCCGTGCCTCAGAGCGAGCGCGCCGGTCAGCCGGCGGTTGCGCTCTCGTACGCGCGCATCGCGGCCTGCTGCGCGTCGGCAAGAGCCTCCTCGGGCGTCTTGTCGCCGAGCAGGGCTGCGGTGACGGCGTTGTTCAGTTCGTTCTGGATGTCCTGGCCGGCCGGCGACGAGCCGAACGACCGTCCGTAGTCGAGCACGTCGTAGTACGTGGCGATCGTCTGGTCGAAGCCGGCGTTGCCCGTCTCGACGACGTACTCCTCGCGGATCGACTGGTCGGGGCCGGGCGAGCCGGTGAACAGACCGGTGTTGATGCCGCCGTCCTCGGCGCGCGTCTCGGCACGTGCCGCGGCTGCCGCATCCCACGCGCCTTCGCTCGTGAGCTCGATCATCCATGCGCATGCTGCGGCCGGGTTCTCGGCACCGGCCGGGATCACGAACGCCGTCCCACCCGACACCGAGAACGGCTCGCCCTCGCTGTTCATGAACGGCACGGCCTCTATCTGGATCTGGTCGACGTAGGGCGAGAGCACGTTCGGGTACCACTGGGCGTTCACCTGCGCGCCGACCTGGTCGGTGACGTACTGGTTGCTGTCGCCGAAGGTGTCGAACGAGTCGGTGAAGCTCTTGACCGCCGCGTAGCCTCCCTGAGCGTCGTTGATCTGCTTGAGCAGCTCGATCCCGGCGATGTTGCTCGGGTCATCGAGCGTCGGCGCCCCCTCGTCGTCGATCAGCTGACCTCCCTGACCGAGGATCCACAGTGCCGCCTGCCCGGTCGAGACCGGGTCGAAGCCCAGCACCGCCGGCACACCGCCGGACTCCTGGTACATCTTCTCCACCGCGCCCAGGAGGGCGTCGGGGTTCGATGTGTCGATCTCGGCGTTCGTCACGCCCGCGGCATCCATCACACGCTTGTTCAGGATGATGGCCGGCGGCTGGTAGAACTGCGGCACCGCCCAGGTGGCATCCTCATACTCCACGTCGTCCACGACGAACGGATACCAGTAGTCGTCCGGGGTGACGCCCTGCGCTTCGAAGCACGCGTCCAGGGGGATGATGAGGTCCTGTGCCGCGTACTGCGTGACGTACCGGCGGTCCATCTGCACGACGTCGGGCACGTCGCCGCTGGCGATGCGCGTGGTGAACTTCTGCGCGTCGAAGCCCGTGGCATCCAGGTCGACCTCGACATCGCTCAGCTGCTCGGCGGCATAGTCCAGTCGCGACTGGCCGACGTCGTCGGCGTTTTCGAAGCCCCACGCCGACAGGCTGCCCGTGGGCTCAGCGGTGAAGTCGACGTCACCACCGGTGCCGCCACCGCCACCCCCGCCACCGCAACCGGCGAGCACGACGGCTGACGCCGCGATGGCGGCGATTCCGATAATGCGCTTGCGCATCTGTTTCCCTTTCGATCGGGGCGGCTCCGTCACCACCACCGCGTGTCAGCTCCAATGTGGGAACCTTCCCACATGAAACTACTCATTTCATCACGGCGGGGCAACGGATGTGCCCTGTTGTTTATTGGTTTGTGATGTGTACGTTGTGGAATCGATGCCAGCTCGGTCGTGGCATCCGGATCATCCCTTCCGCCCCTGCGTGGCGACGCCCTCGATGAAGTACCGCTGACCGAAGGCGAAGATGATGAGCATCGGCAGCGTCACCATCAGCGAGGCCACCATCACGTACTGGTAGTCGCCTTGGCCACCTGCGGTGGGACTGTATTTGGTCATCGCATACGCGATACCCAGCGGGGCGGTGAAGTCGTCGACCGACCCGGCGTTCAGATAGATCAGCGCAGCCTGCAGGTTGTTCCAGCTCGCTTGGAACTCGAAGAGGAACACGATCACGAACGACGGGATCGACAGCGGCATCGCAATGCGCCAGAACAGTCCCCAGTAGCTCGCGCCGTCCAGGCGCGCCGCTTCGAACAGCTCCTTCGGCAGCCCGAGGAAGAACTGTCGCTGCAAGAAGATGTAGAACGCCGACCCGAAGAGGTTCATGCCCCACAGCGGCACCCACGTGCCGAGGAAGCCGGTCTCCTTCCAGATCAGGTAGATCGGGATCATGGTGACCGCGCCGGGCAGCATCATGGTCGCCAGCACCAGGCCGAACAGCAGGTTGCGGCCGGGGAACTTGAAGTAGGCGAAACCGAACGCCACGATCGAGCTCGACACGGCGACGGCGGTGGCCGCCAGCAGTGCGATCGCGACACTGTTCCACATCCAGCTGAGGAGGGGCAGCTGGTTCCATACCTCGACGTAGTTCTCGGGCACCCAGGTCTTGGGGATCAGCGAGTTGTCGAAGACCTCGCCGCGGGGCTTGAAGCTCGCCGCCAGCAGCCACACGAAGGGGTAGAGGAACAGCATCCCGAAGCCGATCAGGACGATCGTCAGGATGATGTTGCCCAGCAGCGTCTTGGGCCGGGCGAAGTGACGACGCCAGCGCGACCGCTTCGGGACGGTGAGGGCGACGGTCGCGGCCTCGGGGGTGGCCCGGGTCACACCCGGGGTCTGCAGCGACGCCGACATCAGCGGTCTCCCTCGTAGTAGACGAAGCGGTTGCCGAACTTCACCTGGATGACCGTGATGATCATGATGATGACGAACAGCAGCCACGCCATCGCGGCGGCGAAGCCGAAGTTGAACTGACGGAACGCCTGCTGGAACAGATAGATCGCATAGAAGAGGGATGCTTCTGGCGACGCGTTGCTCTGATCTCGCCAGAAGAGCAGGAAGGCCTGGTCGAAGACCTGGAACGCCGCGATCGAGAGCACGATGACGTTGAAGAACATCGCGCCCGAGATCATCGGCATCGTGATCGAGAAGAACTTGCGGATCGGCCCCGCGCCGTCCAGCGAGGCCACTTCGTACAACTCCTGAGGCACGTTCTTGAGCGCCGCCAGGAAGATCACCATGGTGCCGGCGACGGTCCACAGCGTCATGATCACGATGCTGGGCTTCACCCAGTCGGGATCGACGAGCCATTGCGGGCCCTGGATGCCGAAGAGCCGCAGGAACTGATTGATGGCGCCGGTGTTGCCATTGAGCAACAGGAAGAACACGGCGGCGGTGGCCACGGCAGGAGTCATCTTGGGCAAGTAGTACAGGGTCCGCCAGAAGCCGGCACCGCGCGAGGCGCGGTTGAGGAGCATCGCGAGGACGAGCGCGAAGATGATCTCGAGCGGCACGGCCATCACGACGTAGAACAGCGTGTTGGCCAGAGAGACGCCCACCCGCGGATCGTCGAAGAGCCGCGCGTAGTTGTCGATGCCGACAGGCCGCGCGGTGTTCGTCGCGAGGTTGTAGTTGCTGAACGAGATGTACAGGCTGTAGGCCATCGCGCCCGCCGTGAAGACGAGGAACCCGATGATCCAGGGCGAGATGAAGAGATAGCCCGCGATGGCCTCGCGCTTGTTGTAGTGCGTCTTGACCTTCGGCGCGCGGTCCTTCTTCTTGCGGCCGCGGCTGCCCTTCTCGGCGCGTTCTTCGAGTGCCTCGACGTAGGCGTCGGGCTGCGACGTGAGGCTCATCTCGGCGCCTCGCTCAGCGCGGGCCGCCAGCCGGTCCTTTTCGTCATCTCACTTCTCCACCTCGAGATGTGGCATCGTTACCACATGCCAGTGACTATACGGCGGGACCTCCGCTCGCCGCAACCGCGCCCGCCCGACCACGCGCTGATGCTAGGTACGCACGCCGCTGCAGCCACGGGGGTTGCGCATCCCGGCGGCACTGTGCTTCTCACGGGGTGGCTCTCGTGATCACGGCGGACGTCGCGATATACGCGGCGACCTCGGCCGGCGTGTGCGCGGCGGTCGCCGCCGCACGAACCGGTGCCCGCGTCGTGCTCGTCGAGCCCGGCCACCACGTCGGCGGTATGACCAGCGGCGGCCTCGGCTACACCGACGTGGGCGACGTGCGCGCGCTCGGCGGGATGGCCGCCGAGTTCCGCGCCGCCGTCGCCGACCACTACGGGGTGGCGGTGGGGGCGTACGCCGGACCCGAGCCCCACGTGGCGGAGCAGATCTTCCTGCGCTGGCTCGACGAGGCCGGCGTCACGCTCGTGGTCGACGCCGCGCTCGCGAACGTCGATGTGCGGGATGGGCGGATCACGCGGCTGACCCTTCGGGACGGTTCGGTCATCGAGGCCGGGGTGTTCGTCGATGCGAGCTACGAAGGGGATCTGCTCGCGGCATCCGGGGTCTCGTACGCCGTCGGGCGCGAATCACGGGCTCTGTACGGCGAAGAGTTCGCCGGGCGGCGCGAGGTCGTGCCGGGACGCCATTCGATGCCCGCGTGGATCTCGCCGTTCCGCGACGACCCGTCAGGGCTGGAGTCTGGACCGCTGCTGCAGCAGATCAAGCCGGAACCCATGGCCGAGGTCGGCGAGGGCGACGGCGGCGTGATGTCGTTCGGCTACCGCGTGTGCCTGTCGCGCGCGGCCGACCGCATCCCGTTCCGCCGGCGTGAGGGCTACGACGACGCGCACTGGGAATTGGGCCGCCGCATCTTCGCCGACGCCGAGCGGCGCGGCGACGTGCACCCCGCGGGGCGGTATCTCGGACTCGAGCCGAATCTGCCGGGCGGCAAGGCCGACGGCAACTCACTCGGACCGTTCTCGCTCAGCGTGCTGGACGGAAGTGCCTGGGAGTACCCGGATGCCGCTCCCGAGCGCCGCGAACAGCTCCGGCTGCACCACCTTCACCACGCCGAGGACTTCCTGTGGTTCCTCGCCAACGACCCCGGCGTGCCGGCGAGCGTGCGCAGGGGCATGCGGGAATGGGGACTGCCCGCCGACGAGTTCGCCGACACCGGGCACCTGCCGCACCAGCTGTACGTGCGTGAAGCGCGCCGGATGGTGACGGATGCCGTCCTCACGGAGCACGATCTGCGGTCGGGGGCCGTTCCGCCCGACGTCGTGGCGCTCGGGTCGTACCACCTCGACATCCGGGAGGTTCAGCGGGCTTGGCGCTGGGTGCACGAGCATCCCGACCCGATCGCGATGGTGGTCAGCGAGGGCTACCTCTCGGTGCCGGTGCCGATCTACGGCATAGGGTACTCGGCGCTGGTTCCGCGGCGCGAGGAATGCTCGAACCTCGTCGTCGCGGTGTGCGTCGCGGCATCCCACGTCGCGTTCTCTTCGATCCGCATGGAACCGCAGTATCAGATGCTCGGTCACGCGGCCGGAGTGGCCGCGGCCCTCGCGGCTCGAACGGGGGGCGCAGTGCACGAGGTCGATGTCGAGGTGTTGCAGCGACGGCTGCGCGACGGCGGGGCGGTGCTCGGCGTCGCCATATGATGGGCGACGTCTCAGACCCCGGTTCGGAAGGGGGCCGCAATGGCTTCGGGCGATCTCACCCATCTGCAGGAGGGTGCCGTCATCCCCTTCGGCGGCGACCGCTTCACGACGGTCCCCGCTGAGCTCGCCGAGGTGTTCCAGCCCGGCGATCACCTGCACATCGTGCAGACGACGGGTGCGCTGCTCCATGTGCCCGCGGCGGTGCGCGAGGCCGTCCGCGAGCAGGTCGATGCCGCGGTGGCCGCGTTCGAGCGGCTGAGGACCGCCGGCACCGATCCGGTGCACGCGTTCTACGTCGCCTTCGCCGACGCGCTGGCCGACGACGGCGTCTGGTCGCAGATCTCGGGGGCGAACGCGGCCGACGTGGCGCGGGCGGAATCGCTCGGCCGCTCGACCACGCGCCTGCGCGTCTCGGACCGTATGCGGGAGGACATGATCGAGGGTCTGCGCGGCTGGGCCGCCCACGTTCAGAACGCTCCCGCCGCCGACGTGGTCTCCCGCGTCGAGCACGATGACTGGGTCGTCGAGACGGTGGCCGCGCCGTTGGGCGTCATCGCGTTCGTGTTCGAGGGTCGTCCCAATGTCTTCGCCGACGCCGCGGGTGTGCTCGCGACCGGCAACACGGCGGTCCTGCGCATCGGCGGGGACGCGCTGGCCACGGCCCGGGCGATCCAGGACCACGCGCTGCGTCCGGCGCTCGAGCGATCGGGCCTGCCGGACGGCGCGGTCCGCCTCATTCCCGTCCGCGAGCGCTCGGCCGGCTGGGCGCTCTTCAGCGACGCGCGCCTGGCCCTCGCCGTCGTCCGTGGGTCGGGCACGGCCGTCACCGAGCTCAGCAGCGTCGCGCGGCAGAGCGGCATCCCGGTCAGCTCGCACGGCACGGGTGGGGCCTGGCTCGTCGCCGACAGCACCGCCGACCCCGTGCGCTTCGCCGGCGTCGTGCGCAACTCGCTCGACCGCAAGGTGTGCAACACGCTCAACGTGGCCGCCATCGTGCGCGATCGCGCAGACGAACTGGTGCCGCTGCTGCTGGCGGCGGCCGACGAGGCGGCTGCCGCCCGGGGCGGTGTCGCACGCGTTCATGTCGCCCGTGGGAGCGAGTCGTGGCTCCCCGCCGACGACCTGACTCGCACCATCGAGGTGCGACGTGCCGAGGGCACCGTCGCCGAGCCGCGCGCCACACTCATCGGGATCGAAGAGCTGGGCACGGAGTGGGAGTGGGAGGAGACGCCTGAGCTCAGCCTCGTGGTGGTCGACGACGTGGATCAGGCGGTGCGCTTGTTCAACGCGCACAGCCCCCAGTTCGTCGCGACGCTCATCTCGGAGGATCCCGCCGCGCACGCGCGCTTCCGCGAGAGTGTGAACGCGCCGTTCGTCGGCGACGGATTCACCCGCTGGGCTGACGGTCAATACGCGCTGCACCAGCCCGAGCTCGGCCTGTCGAACTGGCAGAACGGCCGCCTGCTGGGCCGCGGGGGCATCCTCACCGGCGCCGACCTGACCACGCGTCAGACATTCGCCCACCACGAGAGCGCAGACCAGCACCGCTGAGACCGGCGCGGTATCACCTCCCCCGGGGTTGCTCGAGAGGGCGGGCTCAGTACCATGCAAGCCATGGCCATCAAGCTCGAGAATGTCGGCATCGCGGTTCGCGACATCGAGGAGGCGATCGCGTTCTTCACCGACCTCGGCCTCACCCTCCTCGGTCGTGACACCATCCGCGGGGACTGGGCCGACACCGCCGTCGGGCTCGACGGCAATCACGCCAAAATCGCGGTGCTGCAGACGCCGGACGGTCAGGGCCAGCTCGAGTTCTTCGAGTACATCCATCCCGAGGCGATCGAGACGGAGCCCACTCGCCCCAACGAGATCGGGATGCATCGCGTGGCCTTCTCGGTTGACGACATCGACGAGGCGCTGGCGATCGCCGCGCGGCACGGCTGCTACCCGCTCCGCGGCGTCGCCACCTACGAGGACGTGTACAAGCTCACGTACCTCCGCGGTCCGAGCGGCATCCTGGTGATGTTCGCGCAGGCGCTTCAGAAGGACTAGCCTCACGCGGCGGGCCCCGCGCTGCAGCGAGCGCGGGGCCCGACTCGCGCCGGCGGGCGGGTCAGTCGAGCGGGTCGACCCCGAACTGCTCGGCCAGTTCGGTGATGACCGCGTGTGCGCCCTGGATCGACACGGATGCGACGAACGTGCCGTCATCGACCGTGACGACTTCGCCCGTCAAGCGCTCCCACAGCGGGTTCGACTCGAACTGATCACGCTGCGCGCGTGACGCGTCGCCTTCGGCACCGTCCGGCTCCCACGAGCTGACGAGGATGATCGACGCGTCGGCCTGCAGGATGTTCTCGGCCGACAGCGGCACGAAGATGGACTCTGTGGTGTCGGGGGCATCCGCCGGCCGAGGCAGTCCCATGTCGGCCATGATCTCGCCGATGAACGAGTCGCTCGAGTAGAGCCGGGCGGTGTCCTCGCCGGCGAAGCGCACCAGCGAGTACGTGGTCTCGGGATCCTGCGCAAGGATCTCCTCGCCCACGGCCGCGGCGCGGTCCTCGTACTCCGTCACGGCGGCGACGGCTTCGTCCTCGAGTCCGAGCGCCGTGCCGAGCAGCACGACGTTCTCCTTCCACGTCGGACCGGTGCTCACTGAGAAGACCGTCGGCGCGATCTTCGACAGCTGCGGGTAGAGCGCCTCCTGCCGCACCTTCGCCGAGATGATCAGGTCGGGCTCCAGCTCGAGGATCTTCTCCAGATCGGGCTCGGCGATGGTACCGACGTTCACCGCGTCGGCCGTCGCGTCGCTCACGTCGCCGAGGTACGGCGCGAACGGGTTCTCCGGGTCCTGCCGGTACTCGGCGTATCCGACCAGCTCGGCGCCCAGCAGCAGGGTCGCGTCGACGTAGCTCGGATCGAGGGCCACGACCCGGATCGGTCGCTCGGGGATGGTCGTCTCTCCCATCGCGTGCTCGATCGTGAGCGGGAATCCACTGTCGGAGGAGGCCTCGGGCGCGGGCGATTCGGCAGTCGAGGACTGACATGCGGCCAAGCCGAGCACGAGCGCGCCGGCGGCGATCACCGACAGGGTGGAACGGAGTGAGGACATGAAGTTGGCGGGTTCTTTCTCGTCACGGTTAGGATGGGATGTCGCGCGCAGGAAGCTAAGGCTTACCTAACTTCGCGCCCTCGAATCTAGCAGACGAC
Organism: Microbacterium sp. HD4P20; assembly: GCF_019449275.2. Classification (GTDB taxonomy): domain Bacteria; phylum Actinomycetota; class Actinomycetes; order Actinomycetales; family Microbacteriaceae; genus Microbacterium. Next base: position 5,543 of record NZ_JAHZQZ020000019.1, on the reverse strand, counting down.
GAAACGCGCCCGTGATCCCCATCTCCCCACCGCGGCGGCGCCCGAGCCGCCCGGTCGTGCTCGCCGGCGCAGTCGCTGCGATCGTCGTGGCAGCGGTGATCAGCGTGTGCGTCGGCGGCATGGCGACGTCGCCCGTCCAGGTGTTCACCGCGCTCTTCGCACCCACGGGGACCGACGCCGACGTGGCCATCACCGGCCTGCGTGTGCCCCGCACCGTGCTCGGAATCGTGGTCGGCGCGTGCCTGGGTCTTGCCGGCACTCTCGTGCAGGGCCATACCCGCAATCCGATCGCCGACCCCGGACTGCTCGGCATCTTCCAGGGCGCGGCACTGGCGATCGTCCTCGTCGCGGCGACCGGCGACCCCTCGGGTCCGGTGCAGGCGCTCTTCTCCTTCATCGGAGCGCTCGGCGCGTCCGCGCTGGTGTTCGCGATCGCGGCGAGCGCGCGCGGGGGCGCGACACCCATCACGCTCGTCCTGGCTGGTGTGGCGGTGTCGGCGCTGTTCGGGGCGCTCGTGACCGCCACCGTTTTGATGAACCTCGACGCGCTCGACGCTCTGCGCTTCTGGCAGGTGGGGTCGCTCGCGACGCGCAACGGGGCGCTGGCGTACATGTGGCCGTTCGTGGTCGTCGGCGCGGTGCTGGCGCTGGCGAACGGGCCGGCACTCAATGCGCTGGCGCTCGGACCGCAGGCCGCGGCATCCCTCGGCGTCTCGCTGCGTCGGGCGCGCATCCTCGGAATCGCCGCCATCACCCTCTTGGCGGGCGCGGCGGTCATGCTCGCCGGACCGATCGCCTTCGCCGGATTGATCGTGCCGCACATCGCTCGAGCGCTGGTCGGCGCCGATTACCGGTGGCAGCTTCCCGCGTCCGCTCTGATCGGCAGCGCGGTGCTGCTCGTCGCCGACACGATCGGGCGCGTCATCGCCCAGCCGGGTGAGCTCTCGGTCTCCGTCGTGCTCGCCGTTGCCGGCGCACCGTTCTTCATCGCACTGGCGCGCCGTGGCCGGGTGGTTTCCCTGTGACCACCACGGATTCGCGTCGCCCGTTGCTTCCGGTCATCCGTTGGGGTCCGGTATCGGTGCTGTGGCGACCGCGCGCGCTGGTCGTGGTCGCGATCCTGCTCGTGGCGACGCTACTCGCCTGTGCGCTGCACGTGTCGCTCGGCGGCAGCTCGATCGACTTCTTGGCCGTGCTGAGCACCCTGTTCGGTGCTCCGCCCGACCCGCGGACCGAACTCGCGGTGATGGAGTTCCGGATGCCGCGCACGGTCGCCGCGGTCGTGTCGGGGTCGGCGCTCGCGGTCGCCGGCGCGATCACGCAGACCATCGCCCGCAACCCGCTGGCGAGCCCCGACATCCTCGGGGTGACGGCGGGCGCCTCGCTCGGCGCGGTCGGCGTGCTGGTGCTCGCGGGCGGTGGCGCAGGCGGGCTCTCGGGAGCCGCAGCGCTCATCGGGATGCCGGCAGCCGCGTTCCTGGGCGGCCTGCTCGCCGGGCTCGCGGTGTTCCTCCTCGCGTATCGCGGATCGGTCGACGGCTATCGCATCGTGCTGGTCGGCCTCGGCGTCTCGTGGCTGGCCACGAGCCTGGTGACGTGGCTGCTCACCCTCGGCGACGTCACGAACGCCGCGCAGGCGCTCACCTGGATGTCGGGCTCGCTGAACGCCGAGGAGTGGACGCTCGTCGGGCCGCTCTCCATCGCGGCGCTCGTACTCATGGGGGCGACCGGGTTCCTCGCCCGGCCGCTCTCGCTCACCGCCTTCGGAGAGCCCACGGCGATCGCGCTCGGCGCACGGGTCAACCGGTCGCGCGGCCTGGCTCTCGTGGCGGCTGTGCTGCTGGCATCCCTCGCGACCGTCATCGCCGGGCCGCTCGTGTTCGTCGCGCTCGCGGCGCCGCAGATCGCGCGCATGCTCGTGCGGTCCGCGACACCGCCGCTCGCAGCATCCGCCCTCGTCGGCGCACTCATGGTGCTGCTGGCCGACGTGCTCACCGCTCGCCTGTTCCCCCTCCCGCTCCCCGCGGGCGTCGGGACGGCCATCATCGGGGTGCCCTACCTGGTCTGGCTGCTGATCACCACGCAACGGAGAACGTCATGACCTCACGCCTGTGCGCGCGCTCGCTCACGCTCTCGTACGACGGCCGGCCCGTGGTCTCAGGGCTGGACTTCGAGGTGCCCGACGGTCAGGTCACCGCGATCATCGGACCGAACGGATGCGGCAAGTCGACGCTGCTGCGAGCGCTCGGCCGCGTGATGGCGCCCGCCGAGGGCGACGTGCTGCTCGACGGGGTGTCGTTGCGCGGCATCCCGACCCGGCAGGTCGCGCAGCAGATCGCGCTGCTGCCGCAGAGCCCCGAGGCACCCGCGGGACTCACCGTCGCCGAGCTCGTCGCGCGCGGGCGGCATCCACACCAGCGCTGGTACGAGCAGTTCGCGCGTGCCGACGAGTCGGTCGTGCGCGAGTCCATGGCGGCGACGGGCGTAGACCACCTCGCCGACATGCCGATCGACGAGCTCTCGGGCGGGCAGCGGCAGCGCGCGTGGCTGTCGATGTCGCTCGCGCAGCAGACCGAGATCGTGCTGCTGGACGAACCGACGACCTACCTCGACCTCGCTCATCAGGTCGAGGTGCTCGAGCTCGTGCGCGACCTGAACCGGCACCACGGACGCACGGTGCTCATGGTCCTTCATGACATCTCACTCGCGGCCCGGTACGCCTCGCAGATGGTCGCGATGAAGGACGGTGCGATCGTCGCGTCGGGGACCCCCGACGAGGTCGTGACAGCGGAGCTGCTCGCCGATGTGTTCGGCCTGCACGCGGCGATCGTCCGCGAGCCGGTGCAGGGCCGGCCGCACGTCATGCCGTTGGGGCTGGCCGGTCAGCTCACGCCCGATCGCGGGCCCGGCGAGGTCTGAGGCCGGGCGCGACGTCACGCCTGCTGCGCGAGGTGGCGTCCGAGGGTTTCGAGCAGTCCTCGCGTGCCTTCCTCGCGGCCTGCGCCGTCGGCCCAGAACTGGTCGAAGAAGACTCCGTGCTCCACGTGCGTGAGCCGGGTGCCGTCGGAAACCTGCTCGAACTCGAACGACGCCACCGAGGTGGACATGTGGATGCCGTCGAGCCACATGTCGTACGTCGTGACGATGCGAACGTGCTCGACGATGTCGGTGTAGACCGCTTCGTACCGGGTCACCGGGCCACCGTGGAACTTCGCCTCGTCGATGTCGCGCCCGCCGACGCGGAAGTCGAACGCCCACTCCCGGGGCTCGAAGGTGTCGTCGTCGCCGAGCCAGTTCCGCTTCTGGTCCGCCTCGGCGAACGCGCGCCAGACCCGCTCGAGGGGCGCGGGATAGTCCCGGGTGAGAGTGAAGCCGGAGTGCGCGAGTCGGCGCTCGATCGTCATCGGTTCGTCCTATCTGCTGAAGGTCACGTGAATCGTGCCGCTCTCGGCGACTTCAGTCTTCACGGCGTGTGTCTTCTCCAGGCCACGAAAGTCATCCCACACGCGGTTGCCGCGGGCCAGCACGATCGGCGCGATCATGAGGTGCAGCTCGTCGACCAGTCCCGCGCGCAGGAACTCGTGTGCGGTGCGCACCCCGCCCCCGACCCGCACGTCGAGTCCGCCGGCGGCGGCGACCGCCTCGGCCAGCACGTCCTCGATCGCGCCACTGCGGAAGTGGAAGGTCGTCCCACCCTCCATCGGGATCGATGGCCGGGGTGCGGAGTGGGTCAGCACGAAGACCGGAAAGCCGAACGGCGGCCGATCGCCCCACCACCCCTTCCACTCCGGGTCGTCGGGGTAGGTGTGGAGGCCGAACATCGCGGCGCCGATGATCTCGGCGCCCACGCCCGTGAAGGCCGCGGTGGCGTACGCATCGTCGATACCGGTCGTCCCCTTGCCGCTCGTGTCGCCGAGGACCTTCTCCCGGAAGGTGCGGGTCGCCGCGTAGGCCGCCGTCAGAGGACCCCAGTCCTCACCCATGGGATTGGCGGCTGCCGGGTCGGCGGCCGTGGTGTAGCCGTCGAGCGACGAGAACAGGTCGACGCGGACACGGGTCATTTCAGCTCCTCAGAGGTTGTGCGGGCCAGGTGGATGCCGAGGCGGTCCGCCTGGCGCTCCGCGGGGGTTCGTTGCAAGCCGAGCCAGAGATGCAGGACGTCCAGCCCGCCAGGGCGCAAGCTCACGGTTCGGACGCGTCCCTGCTTGTTCGAGGTGATCACTTTCGCGTCCTCGAGGATCCGCAGGTGCTGAAGCAGCGAGGGCAGCGTCATCGAAAACGGCGCCAGCAGGTCGGATACGACGGCGGGGGACTTCGCCAATCGCTCCACGACCGCCCGCCGAGTGGGATCCGCGAGTGCGCGCAGCACCGCGTCCAGCTCGGCATGATAGTTAGGCATATGCCTAACTATTGCCGACGTGCGGGTTCAGGTCAAGTCCCACCGAATCGACGAGTCGAACGGCCCCCGATCGCCCCTCAGCGAGTGTCGTAGGTAATTACTACTGTTGGGGTATGGCGGATGCTTCCGAGATCGATCCTTCGGACCTGTGGGGTTGGGAGGGTGTTCCGGATGCTGCGGAGTGGATGCCGGTGCCGGATGCGGTGGATCTGGTGACGGAGACGGCGACGATGATGTCGGTGTTCGCCGCGGAACGCTTGGTGCGGATCGATGCGATGCGGCGGGAAATGCTCGCTGAGGCGGTGGGGCGTGGTGTCGGGGTGTTGGAGATCGTGGAGCGGTCGATCCGGTTGGAGTTGGCGGCGGCGATGCGGGTCACCGAGTACACCGCCGGCAGGCTCCTGGTGCTCGCGGAGGCGTTGACGGGCCGGTATCCGGGGGTGTTGGCGTCGTTGTCGGCGGGGCGGATCACGGAGAAGCATGCCGAGGTGTTCGTCGATCTCATCGACGAGGTCCCGACGGAGCTACGCGGCCAGGTCGTTGAGAAGGCGGTGGGGTTGGCGGAGGCGGAGCCGGTGGGATCGTTCCGGCGGGCGCTGCGCACTTTGATCGACACGGTGCAAGCCCGCACTTTGGAGGAGCGGCATCGGGACGCGGTGCGGGAGCGGCGGGTCTGGGTCGAGCCCGGGCGGGACGGGATGGGCACCCTGTGCGTGTATGCGCCGCTGGTGGAGGTGCAGGCCATCCACGGTCGGGTGACCGCGATCGCCAAGACCATCACCGGCCGCCGGAACGACCGCGACCAGCACGACCGCGACGCTGAGGACACTCGCGCGTTGGATCAGGTGCGCGCCGATGTGGTCTGTGACCTGCTCATCGACGGCACCACCGACACCATCCCCGCCGCGGCGCACGGGATCCGTGCCACCGTGGTCGTCACCGTCCCCGCGCTGGCCCTGCTGGAGGATGAGGTGGCGGAGAGTTGTGATCCGCCGGTGGTGGAAGGCATCGGCCCCATCCCGTTGCCCCGGGCGCGGGAGTTGTGCGGTGGGGACGGGAGATGGATGCGGGTGCTCACCCACCCCGAGACCGGGATGGTCCTCTCCGTCGGCCGCGACCGGTACGAACCCCCCGCCGCACTCCG
>NZ_JAHZQZ020000018.1 GCF_019449275.2 Microbacterium sp. HD4P20 | reverse complement strand
TTGTGCAATATTCCCCACTGCTGCCTCCCGTAGGAGTCTGGGCCGTGTCTCAGTCCCAGTGTGGCCGGTCACCCTCTCAGGCCGGCTACCCGTCGACGCCTTGGTGAGCCATTACCTCACCAACAAGCTGATAGGCCGCGAGCCCATCCCCAACCAAAAAATCTTTCCAACCCCCCACATGCGTGGAAGGCTCATATCCAGTATTAGACGCCGTTTCCAGCGCTTATCCCAGAGTCAGGGGCAGGTTGCTCACGTGTTACTCACCCGTTCGCCACTAATCCACCCAGCAAGCTAGGCTTCATCGTTCGACTTGCATGTGTTAAGCACGCCGCCAGCGTTCATCCTGAGCCAGGATCAAACTCTCCATAAAGAAAAAATGCATACACAACCAGAAAAATGATCATGCAGCGAGTTCGAAACTGACCAAAAACAAATGTCACTGACATCCATTAAATTGATCCAAAGGAATCCCAACCAGACAAAAGCCTGGACGAGGATATTTGGCATTTGACAAGTGCACGCTGTTGAGTTCTCAAGGATCAGACACACCAACCAAACCAACCACCACAACGATGACCAGCCCAGAAGGGCAACTTCACTAGTTTAGCTCTCGGCGCTCGGCCCGTCAAACTGACGTTCCTCGCTCTCAGAGCTTCCCTTCCCGGCCCGGAGGCCGTCTGGATCAGATCGTGATCCAGCGGAGGGGAGTTCGTTCTCCGCTTGAGGGGGGCGGGGCCTCTCGGCCGCTCCGCTCTACCCTTTGGGGCGAACAAGAGATACTTTACGTCGGATCTGCGCCAGGTGGCCAATCCACTGGGTCCCCGGGCGTGTCGCGCCCTGGATCGGCGGAATTCCGGGGCATCCGTCGCCGCGCTACCGTTGTGCACATGAGCGACGAACGATGGGTGTGGGGCGCCGGCCTCGCGACGCTGGCCGAAGACGGAACTGTGCTGGACACGTGGTTCCCCTCCCCTGCGGGAGGACGCATCCCCGTCGGCTACGACCCCCAGATGCCTCCCGATCAGCTCGAACGACTCGCGGTCGCCGATCCCCGACGAGCCGTCAGCGTCGACGTGGTCACCGTCGAGATCGACCTCGACGCATCACCGGCATCGACGTCTGACGCCTACCTGCGCCTGCACGCGCTGTCGCATCGACTCGTGCGCCCGAACGAGCTGAACCTCGACGGCATCTTCGGCCACCTGCCCAATGTCGCATGGACGACCGCGGGGCCGATGCATCCCGATGCGCTCACACGCCTGCGCCCGTTCCTCGTACGGGACGGCGTGCAGGTGCAGGGCCTCGACAAGTTCCCGCGCCTGCTCGACTACGTGACCCCGGCCGGCGTCCGGATCGCGGACGCCTCTCGAGTGCGACTCGGGGCCTATCTGTCGCCCGGAACCACCGTCATGCACGAGGGCTTCGTCAACTTCAATGCCGGCACGCTCGGCCAGAGCATGATCGAAGGCCGGGTCTCACAGGGCGTGGTGATCGGCGACGGCAGCGACATCGGGGGCGGCGCCTCCATCATGGGCACGCTTTCCGGCGGCGGCACGCACAAGGTGTCCGTGGGAGCGCGCACGCTGCTCGGCGCCAACGCCGGCATCGGCATCTCGCTGGGCGACGACTGCATCGTCGAGGCCGGCCTGTACGTCACCGCGGGCACCAAGATCGTGATGGCCGACGCACCTCCCCTTGCCGAAGGCGGGCGCCAGGTCATCAAGGGCTCCGAGCTCTCGGGGCGCGACGGCCTGCTGTTCCGGCGAAACTCCGTCACCGGCGCGGTCGAGGTCGTGCAGCGCGCCGGAGTCGGCATCACCCTCAATGAGGCCCTTCACGCCTGACCCACACGACGAGATCGGCCTGGGCGCGTGAGCGTCCGGGCCGATCTCGGTCATCGGCTCACACGGTGCCGGGATAGTCACGCTCGCGCGCGCCGATGTAGAGCTGCTGCGGGCGGCCGATCTTGGTCTGCGGGTCACTCGCGGCCTCGCGCCACTGCGCGAGCCAGCCCGGAAGACGCCCGATCGCAAAGAGCACCGTGAACATGCGGGTGGGAAAGCCCATCGCCTTGTAGATGACGCCGGTGTAGAAGTCGACGTTCGGGTACAGACGGCGCTCCTTGAAGTAGTCGTCGTTGAGAGCGATCTCTTCGAGCTGCTTGGCGAGATCGAGCAGCGGATCGCTCACCCCGAGCGCCTCGAGGACCTCGTCGGCGGACTCCTTCACCAGCTTGGCGCGGGGGTCGTAGTTCTTGTAGACCCGGTGGCCGAAGCCCATGAGCTTGACCCCGTCCTCCTTGTTCTTGACCCTCTCGACGAAGCGCTGCACGCTCTCGCCGGAGTCCCGGATCTGGCCCAGCATGTTCAGGACCGCCTCGTTGGCGCCGCCGTGCAGCGGCCCGTACAGCGCGTTGATGCCCGCCGAGATCGACGAGAACTGGTTCGCTCCGGTCGAGCCGACCAGGCGCACCGTGGACGTCGATGCGTTCTGCTCGTGGTCTTCGTGCAGGATCAGCAGCCGCTCCAGCGCCCGGGACATGACGGGATCCACTTCGTAAACCTCGCTCAGGACACCGAAGTTGAGCTTGAGGAAGTTGTCGACGAAGCCCAGCGAGTTGTCGGGATAGAGGAACGCTTGTCCGATGCTCTTCTTGTGCGCGTAGGCGGCTATCACCGGCAGCTTCGCCAGCATGCGGATCGTGTTGAGTTCGACGTGCTCGGGGTTGTTGGGGTCGGACTCGTTCTCGTAGTAGGTCGACAGTGCCGCCGTCGCCGCCGACAGGACCGACATGGGATGAGCGTTGTGCGGCAGCGCTGAGAAGAAGCGTTTGAGGTCCTCGTGCAGCAGAGTGTGGCGCCGAATGCGCCCGTCGAACTCGGCGAGTTCGTCCGCTGTCGGCAGTTCGCCGTAGATCAGCAGCCACGCCACCTCGAGGTACGTGCTGTTCGTGGCCAGCTGCTCGATGGGATACCCCCGGTAGCGCAGGATCCCCTGGTCGCCGTCGATGTAGGTGACGGCGGACTTCGTCGCCGCGGTGTTGACGAACCCGTAGTCGAGCGCCGTGTGTCCTGTCTGGCGGGTGAAGGTGGAGATGTCCACACTCGGGGCGCCGTCGCTGCCCTTCAGCAGCGGAAATTCGGCGGTCTGTTCACCGATCGTGAGGGTGGCCTTCTCCTGCTGGGTTCCCGCGTCGCTCACGGCGCCTCCTCGCGATTTCTGGTCGTGCCGGGGGTGTCGTCTCGTTCCGGCACGGACGCAATGGCATGTCCGCGAGGAACGAGGTACGGGGACGGAGATACCGCACCGCCGCTCATACAGCCTAGTGCGCCACCGCGCCTACTGCTGACACGGCCAAAGGGACGCGGCATCCGATGGAGGATTCATCACACCGACGCGGAGAGGCGCGCCGCGGCCGCGGCGACACGTTCGTCGGTGGCGGTCAACGACAGCCGGATGTGCTGCGGGAAGTGGGCTCCGTAGAAGTGCCCAGGGCCAGCGAGGATGCCGAGATCGGCGAGGCGGCCCAGGCTCTCCCAGGCATCGAGACCCTCGGTCCCCCAGAGGTAGAGGCCCGCCTCGCTGCCCTCGACACGGAACCCGGCCGCTTCGACCGCGGGTTTGAGGACGTCGCGGCGCCTGCGATACCGGGCCTTCTGCGAGACGACGTGCTGGTCATCGCCGAGGGCCGCGACCATGGCGGTCTGCACCGGCAGGGGCAGCATGAGTCCTAGGTGCTTGCGTCCGGTCAGCAGTCGCGCGACCAGTTCTGGATCGCCGGCCAGAAAGGCTGCGCGGTAGCCGGCGAGATTGGATTGCTTGCTCAGCGAGTACACCGACAGGATGCTGCGCAGATCGCCGCCCGTCACCCGCGGGTCGAGCGACGAAGGGATCGGCGTGGAATCCCACGGCTCGTCCCACCCGAGTTCGGCGTAGCACTCATCCGACACCAGCACCGCACCCAGTTCGCGGGCACGCGCGACCGCGACGCGCAGGGCGTCGACATCGAGCACGCGGCCGTCGGGGTTGCCCGGGGAATTGACCCACACCAGCCGCGTGCCCGCCGGCCACTGCGCCGGGTCGTCTGCGGCGAGCGACGTCGCGCCGACCAGCCGGGCGCCGACCTCGTAGGTCGGGTACGCCGCGCGCGGATGGACGACGACATCACCCGGCCCGAGGTTGAGGAGCAGCGGCAGCAACGCCACGAGCTCTTTCGAGCCGACCGTCGGCAGCACGTGGTCGGGCGTGAGTCCAGGCACGCCTCGCCGGCGGGCGTACCACTGCGCGATCGCCGACCGGAGTGCCGGGGTGCCGACGGTCTGGGGGTAGGCGTGGGCGTCTGTTGCGATGCGCAGCGCATCGGCCACGACCTGCGGCGTCGGGTCGACCGGCGAGCCCACCGACAGGTCGACGATTCCGTCGGGGTGAGCCCGAGCCCTCGCCGCGTAAGGAGCGACAGCATCCCAGGGGTAGTCGGCGAGGTCGGCGACCCCCACGTCAGTGTTCCTGCGGGGGCAGTGCGGCGATGATCGGGTGGTCCTTGTGGATGACGCCCACCTTGGCGGCGCCGCCGGGCGAGCCCACATCGTCGAAGAACTCGACGTTGGCCTTGTAGTAGTCCTGCCACTCGTCGGGCAGGTCATCCTCGTAGTAGATCGCCTCCACCGGGCACACCGGTTCGCACGCACCGCAGTCCACGCACTCGTCAGGGTGGATGTACAACGACCGGTCACCCTCGTAGATGCAGTCCACCGGGCACTCGTCGATGCAGGCGCGGTCCTTGACATCGACGCAGGGAAGAGCGATCACATACGTCACAGCACCAGTCTAGGTGCGCTGCCTGGGGCCAGTCGCCGCCAGCGGGGCCACGGCGGAGCGGGGAGCCGGTCAGGGGGACCGTGTCGGCCGCGCGGCAGCGCGCGAACGCTCGGGCCACGCGACGATCAGCGCCACGAGGATGGGGACTGCATAGGTCCACGCGACGGCGAGGCCCGTCTGCGGCACGATCACCGATCCACCTGGCCCGCTCCCCGAGAAGACGAGCGTAGCGACCATCATGCCCAGGCCCGTGGCGAGCGTGGCGCCGCGGTCCGCCGTGAGCAGGCGCACGGCGAGCAGCAGCGCAGCGCATCCGATCGCGCCGAGCACGAGGCCGAGCGGAAACGGACCGATCGTGTAGGCGTGCGCAATGGTGCCCGCCAGTCCGTAGACGGCACCGACGACCAACGCGACGAACCAGGTGCCGACGCGGGCAAGGACAGACGTACGCACCCGTCGACTCTAGCCGCGCAGCCACACGGGCCGCGTCGTCGGCCGGTCAGGCGGCCCAGCCCCACAGGCGGAGAAGCGCGGCCACGAGGGCGGCGGCGACGACCACCACGAGGAACGGCGCACGCAGCAGCAGCAGTCCCGCGGCGACCAGCACCGCGGGCACTCGGGCATCGACGACGACGGCCTGCCCGGCGCCGACCGTCTGCACCGCGACCAGGGCAGCCAAGAGAGCGACGGTGAGCAGATCGGCGATCCGCAGGGGGCGGGGCGACTCGACCCAGCGCGGTGGAATGAGGTAGCCGACGGTCTTGAGCGCGACGCAGATGATGGATGCCAGGAGCACCGCGGTCCACATGGTCATGGCAATCCCTCCCGTTCGGGGACATCGGCTGGTTCTCCCCCGCCGAACCCGTTCGTGGCTGTCGAGGACCCGGCAGGTCGTCCAAGCCAGTTCGTCCATCCGACGACGACCGCCACGGCAGCGGCGATGATGACGGGCAGTCCCGGCATCAGCACAGGGGTCAGGATCGTGGCGATGACCGCCGCCGCGATCCCGACGACGATCGGCTGCCGGGCTCGCAGGCGCGGCCACAGCAGCGCGAGGAAGGCGGCGGCCGCCGCGGCGTCCAGTCCGTACGCGCGGGGGTCGCCGAGCACATCGCCCAGGAGCGCACCGGCGAGCGTCGACAGGTTCCAGCCGATGTAGATGCCGATCCCGGTGACCCAGAATCCCAGCGTCCGGGCGCGGTGCCCGGTCTGTGCGAGCGAGACCGCCGTGGATTCGTCGATCGTGAACTGCGCGGCTGCCGTGCGACGCCAGAACCCCGATCCGATCACCGGGGACATGCGGATGCCGTAGGCGATGTTCCGCACACCCAGCAGCGCCGCTGACGCGATGGCCGAGGGCGCGGCCGCGAGCCCGCCGGCCGCGACGATTCCGACGAAGGCGAACTGAGATCCCCCGGTGAACATCAGCAGGCTCAGCACGCAGGTCTGCCAGACGTCGAGCCCGGAGGCCACCGCAAGCGCGCCGAAAGAGATGCCGTACGCGCTCGTCGCGAGCGCGACGCCGAGCGCCTCGCGGACGGCCCTGCGAGCCTCTCCCGCGCTGTGCGCATCGTCGAAGTGCGCGCCTTCGACGGCGTGGGGAGGACTCACGTCGTCATGCTAGCGAGAACCGGCGACACCGAGGCCGGGCCACCGCGTGGTCCGTGGCCCGCGAGAGGGCGGGTCGTGGCATCCGTTCGGCTGCTACGCGTTGGCGTCCTGGCGCTTGAGGCGTGCGGTCGCACGACCGCGCTCGGTCGCGTTCAGCACCACCTTGCGGATGCGCACCATCTCGGGAGTCACCTCGACGCACTCGTCGTCTCGGGCGAACTCGAGGCTCTCTTCGAGCGAGAGCTGACGCGGCGGCGTCATCGACTCGAACGTGTCGGAGGTCGACTGACGCATGTTCGTCAACTTCTTCTCCTTGGTGATGTTCACGTCCATGTCGTCGGCGCGGGAGTTCTCGCCGATGACCATGCCCTCGTACACCTCTTGCGTCGGCTGCACGAAGAACGACATGCGCTCCTGCAGCGCGATGATCGCGAACGGAGTGACCACGCCGGCGCGATCGGCGACGATGGAGCCGTTCTGGCGGGTCACGATGTGGCCCGCCCAGTCGTCGTAGCCGTGCGAGATCGCGTTGGCGATGCCGGTGCCGCGCGTGGTGGAGAGGAACTCGGTGCGGAACCCGATGAGGCCCCGCGAGGGGACGATGAACTCCATGCGAACCCAGCCCGTGCCGTGGTTGGTCATGTTGTCCATGCGGCCCTTGCGTGCCGCCATGAGCTGCGTGATGGCGCCCAGATACTCTTCGGGGGCGTCGATGGTCAGGTGCTCGAAGGGCTCCTTGACCTTGCCGTCCTCGCCCTTGCGTGTGACGACCTGCGGCTTTCCGACGGTCAGCTCGAATCCTTCGCGACGCATGTTCTCGACGAGGATCGCCAACGCCAGCTCGCCGCGGCCCTGCACCTCCCACGCGTCGGGGCGACCGATGTCGACGACCTTGAGTGAGACGTTGCCGATGAGCTCGCGATCGAGGCGATCCTTCACCATGCGGGCGGTCAGCTTGTGACCCTTCACCTTGCCGACGAGCGGGCTGGTGTTCGTGCCGATCGTCATCGAGATCGCGGGGTCGTCGACGTGGATCTGCGGCAGCGGCCGGACGTCGTCGGGGTCGGCGATCGTCTCGCCGATCGTGATGTCCTCGAACCCGGCGATCGCGACGATGTCGCCGGGGCCCGCGGAATCGGCCGGATAGCGCTCCAGGGCGCGGGTCTTCAGCAGCTCGGTGATGCGGGCGTTGCTCGTCGTGCCGTCGTGGCGCACCCAGGCCACCGTCTGGCCCTTGCGAAGCGTGCCGTTGAAGACGCGGAGCAGGGCGAGACGACCGAGGAACGGGCTCGAGTCGAGGTTGGTCACCCACGCCTGCAGCGGCGCTTCGTCGTCATAAACCGGTGCCGGCACGTGCGCGAGGATGGCTTCGAACAGCGGCTCGAGGTCGGCGTTGTCGGGCAGGTCGCCGTTGGCAGGACGATTGCGGGATGCCGCACCCGCGCGTCCGCTCGCGTAGACAACGGGCACGTCGAGCAGCGCGTCGACATCGAGGTCCGGAACGTCCTCGTGCAGGTCGGAAGCCAGTCCCAGGAGGAGGTCGTGGGCCTCTTCCTCGACCTCGGCGATACGCGCGTCCGGGCGATCGGTCTTGTTGACCAGCAGGATCACCGGCAGCTTCGCCTCGAGCGCCTTGCGCAGCACGAACCGCGTCTGCGGCAGGGGACCTTCACTCGCGTCGACGAGAAGCACGACCCCGTCGACCATCGACAGACCGCGCTCGACCTCGCCGCCGAAGTCGGCGTGGCCGGGTGTGTCGATCACGTTGATCGTGACCGGGACGTCGGTGTGAGCGCCGTTGTAGGTGATCGCGGTGTTCTTCGCGAGAATCGTGATCCCCTTCTCGCGTTCGAGATCGTTCGAGTCCATAGCGCGCTCTTCGACGTGGGCGTGCTCGCCGAACGAGCCGGTCTGACGGAGCATCGCGTCGACGAGTGTCGTCTTGCCGTGGTCGACGTGGGCGACGATGGCGACGTTGCGGAGGTCCGGACGGAGGGCGCGGGCCATGAGGGAATCCTTGCGAAAGTGGGAGATGCCGGAATTCGGCATCCCCCACTCTATCGGTCGCTACCTGCGCGTCAGCTCTCAGCTCGCGCGCCGCTGCGCTGCAGCAGCGCCGCCCGCTCCTCGCGACGCACCCGCTGCTCCTCCGGATCGGGCACCGGGACGGCCGCGATGAGACGCTGCGTATAGGGGTCCTGCGCGCCGCGCAGGATCTCGTTGCGAGTGCCGGTCTCCACGAGCTTGCCGTGGTGCATCACGGCGATGCGGTGAGCAAGAATGTCGACCACCGCGAGGTCGTGGCTGATGAACAGACAGGCGAACTGCAGCTGCTGCTGCAGTTCCTGAAGCAGATCCAGGAACCGTGCCTGCACCGAGACGTCCAGCGCAGAGGTGGGCTCATCCGCGACCAGCAGCTCCGGGGCGAGAGCCAGCGCGCGTGCGATCCCGACGCGCTGACGCTGCCCGCCGGACAGCTCGTGGGGGAAACGGTTTCGGTAGGAGGAGGGAAGCTCGACCTGTGTCAGCAGTTCTTCGACGCGCTTGTCGAGCTCCTTGCCCTTGGCCACGTTCGCCAGCAGGATCGGTTCACCGATCGATTGCCCGATCGGCATACGGGGATTCAGCGATGACGCGGGGTCCTGGAAGACGATCCCGGTGCGACGACGAATGGCGAACAGTTCCTTCTGCGATGCCTGCGAGATGTCCGTGCCCACAGCGGTGAGTCTGCCCTCGGCGATCGGAATCAGGCCGATCGCCGCGCGCCCGAGCGTCGTCTTGCCGGAGCCGGACTCGCCCACGAGTCCCACGATCTCGCCGGGGTAGATGGCGAGATCGATGTGCTCGGCGGCCCGGAAAGCGGGAATCCGGCCGCGCTTGGGGTAGTCGATCGCGACATCGTCGAAGTGCAGCACGGGCGTGCGTTCGTCGACGGCCACTCGCGAGGCTTCGGAGGCGTGTTCGCGGATCGCCGACACCGCCGGCACCGTGGACGTGTCGGTCGAGACGGATTCGGGGCCGGACCCGGCATTCTCCAGCACTCCGAGGCCGAGGTGCGGCACGGAAGCGAGGAGCTGCTGGGTGTAGGGATGCTCCGGCTTGTGGAAGATCTTCTCCACCGTGCCGGACTCCACCACGATGCCGTTCTTCATGACCATGATCCGGTCGGCGAGATCGGCCACCACACCCATGTCGTGGGTGATCAGGATGATGGCGGAATCGAGCCTCTTGTGCAGGTTTCGCAGCAGGTCGAGGACTTCTGCCTGGACCGTCACATCCAGTGCCGTCGTCGGCTCGTCGGCGATCAGCAGCAGCGGGTCGCACGAGATCGACTGCGCGATCATGGCGCGCTGACGCTGACCACCCGACAGCTGGTGCGGATACTTGTGGAATGACTGCTCCGGTTTGGGCATCTCGACCATCTGCAGCAGTTCGATGGCGCGCGCCTTCGCCTGGCTCGGCGAGAGCGCACGCTGGTGTGCACGCAGCGACTCCGTGATCTGGAAGCCGATCGTGTACACCGGGTTGAGCGCCGTCATGGGCTCCTGGAAGATGACGGCGATCTCGTTGCCACGCAGGGAGCGCAGGGTCGCGTCATCGGCGCCACGCAACTCGCGACCGAGCAGCTTGATCGACCCTGTCACGCGCGCGTTCTCGGGGAGCAGGCCGAGCAGCGCCATCGAGCTGGTGCTCTTTCCCGAGCCGGATTCGCCCACGATGGCCAGCACTTCGCCGCGCCGCACCTCGTAGTTCATGTCGATGGCTGCCGGGTAGAACTCGCCGTCGACCCAGAACTCGACGCCGAGCTCGTCGACCTGCAGGACCGTTTCGGGAAGGGCTCCATGCGACGCTGCGAGTGCGGCGTCCGTGCCCGTCTTGTCAGTCATTCGTGGTGTCCCATCTGCGAAGCTTGAGGTCATGTCTTTCCAGGAGGTCCGTTATCGGCCGGTTCTCGGCCGCATTCTCGCTGTCGTGACCGTGGTGGTGTGTGTCTTGGGCCTGGTGGCGCTCGTCTGGGCCGATCCCGCCTCGGCGGTGCGCTACGTCTGGCCGGTACTGCTGGTCGCCGTGCTGGCGTGGGCGCTGTTCTGGCGTCCGAGCCTGATCGTCGAAGAACACGGCGTCACGGTCGAGAACGTCCTGCGGACGCACTTCGTGCCATGGCCCGCGATCCGTGCGATCGACACGCGGTACGCGCTCGCCTTGCAGACCGCGAACGGCCGCATATCGGTGTGGGCAGCGCCCGCCCCGAGCAGGCACCGCATGCTCGGACTGGCCCCGAAGGACTTCGACGGCATCGGCGACTCTGCCCGCGGCCGCGTCGGCGAGCTCCGGCCCGCCGACGCGCTCACCACCCCGAGCGGCAACCTGGCCCAGGTGATCCGTGGTCACTGGGAGCGGCTGCAGGACGCGGGCGCCTTCACCAGCGGCGTGGATCCTGACGCGCAGCGCACGACGTGGCACATCGCGACGATCACGGCGATCGCCGCGTTGATCGCCGCGACGGTGATCGGCCTGCTGGCCTAGCAGCGACAGCACGTCATCTCTCCGGATCGAGCGGCTTGTGCTGAACGTCGCCGGGTTCCTCCGGGCGCGGGTCGTGATAATTCACGACGTCGCCCGTGTACGCGGTCTCGATCCCGACGTCCACCATGCGGGCGTCGGTCGAAGGGGTGGTGTCCACCGGCGCGACCGGACCGGCGGCCCGACCTGCGCGTGCCATCGCCCGCTCGCTCGGCATCTTCTTCTGGCGCGGGTCGAACGCGTCGCGCAGACCGTCGCCGATGAAGTTCACGCACAGCGCGATCGCGATGATGAAGATGCCGGGCCACCAGAAGATCCAGGGTCGCGTCGAGAACGCCGCCTGGTTCTCGGAGATGATCTTGCCGAGCGATGTGTCGGGGTTCTGGACGCCGAATCCGAGGAAGCTCAGTGCGGACTCCAGCAGGATCGCTCCCGCCATGAGCAAGGTCGCATTGACGACGATGACGCCGACGGCGTTGGGCAGGATGTGCCGGAAGATGATCCGGCGGTCCCGCGCTCCCGACACTCGTGCAGCATCGACGAACTCGCGCTCGCGCAGTGAGAGGAACTCACCGCGGACGAGACGGGACATCGTCGTCCATGCGAACAGGCCGATCACGACACCGAGCACGGCGGCGCCGAGGCTTCCGAACGTGTTTCCGAGCACGGAGCCGATCACGATGAGCGGGATGGTGATGATGATGTCGGTGAAGCGCATCAGCACCGAGTCGGTCCACTTGCCGTAGTAGCCGGCGACAGCGCCGATGACGACGCCGATGACCGTCGCGACGACGCCCGCGATGACCATCACCATGATCGACTGCTGCGCGCCGCGCATGACGACCGCGAAGATGTCGCGGCCGACCTCGTCCTGACCGAACGGGTGCTCCCCGAACTGCAGCGGCCACAGGCTGAGCGTCGGAACGCCGTTGTTCACCTTCGTCGGGATCTCGTTCCACGAGTAGATCCACCAGCCGGGAATGCGCAGACCCCACAGGTCCACGCCGACGGAGGTGAATGCCAGGATGACGATGAAGGCGAGGACGAACATCGAGATGAGCGCCGCGCGGTGACGGAAGAAGCGCCGGCGGACGATCTGCCCCTGGCTGAGGCCTTCGGTCTCCTTCTGCTCGATCGTGATCTCGGCCAGCGCCTGAGTCTCGACGCCGGGCTCCTGCGAAGTACTGGTGTTCATGTCAGCCCACCTTGATTCTCGGGTCGAGGGCCGCGTAGACGAGGTCCGCGATGAGGTTGAAGACGACCGCGAGGGTGCCGGTCACCACGAAGAACGCCATGACGGGGTTGGGATCGTGGGCCGCCAGTCCGTCGACGAACAATCGCCCCATTCCCGTCCAGCCGAAGACGGTCTCGGTGATCACAGCCCCGCCGATCAGCGCGCCGACATCGAAGGCGATGATCGTGGTGATGGGGATGAGCGCATTCCGGAACGCGTGCCTCACGATCACCGTCCGTTGCGTGAGGCCCTTGGCTCGCGCGGTGCGGATGTAGTCCTGGTTCATGACCTCGAGGAGGCTCGCTCGCGAGTATCGGGTGTAGCTGGCGAATGAGATCAGGATGATCGCGATCGTGGGCAGCAGGAGGTGGGTGTACAAATCGATGCCCTGCACCCAGAAGTTGCCGCCGAGACCGGGTGTCGACGCCCCCACGGTGGCGATCGGGCGACCTCGCACGCGGCTGGAGTTCGCGTAGACCTCCCAGTACGACATGTACTTGTCCAGCGAGATGAACGAGGCGACGAGGAAGCCCACGATCGCGGTGGTGCGAACGACGGGCCCGCGGTCGGGGGACCCCATGAACCAGCCGATCGCTCCGCTGACCACCAGGGTGACCACGGCGAGCAGCAGGAAGAACCACAGCGTCATGTTGTTGAGGATGGAGTTCATCATCGGGAAGTACAGCGCGATGCCGACCAACGCGACGATGAGCGAGGCATACAGTGCCTTGCGGTTGTGCAAGCCGGTCGAGATCGCTGTGACACCCACAGCGACGCCCAGCGCGAGCGCCGAGAAGACGACGATGCCGATCGAGGGATCCGCGAACCACTCGGTGACCGAGAGGAACGTCAGCACAGCGCCCGTCGCGAGGGCCGACACCCCGAAGACGATGAGTCGTCGTTTCCAGCGGCCGCCGATCAGCGAAAGCCAGATGAGACCTGCGATCAGGGATATCCCGATCGTCACCGGCACGGATATCGTCGGCTCGGCGAGCCAGTCGTTCAGCTGGATCGCGCCGTACTGCTTGAGCAGCACCGCGACCCAGAAGATCGGGAGGGAGAAGAACAGGAACGACAGCAGCGTGACCGAGTAGTCGAACCCCGTGTACTGGCGCAGAGCCGAAACGATGCCGACCGTGATGCCGAGGACGATCGCCACGATGGTGGCGGTGGTGACCAGCGTCAGCGTCGACGTGATCGCGTTCCCCAGCATTGCATTGACCTGTTGGTTCTGGATACTGATGCCGAAGTCGCCGCGGAACAGCCCGCCGAGCCACAGGAAGTAGCGCAGCGGGGGCGGGACGTCGAGGTTGAGAAGTCTGGTGCGAGCTTCGATGAGCTCTGCCTTGTTGGGGGCACTGCTCTGCCGGAGGTCCTCGAGGGGATCGCCCGAGAAGGACACCAGCAGATACATCAAGAATGTCGCGGCGAAGAGCACGAAGATCGACGCGATCAACCGCCGGATGATGAATGAAGCCATGGTGTGGCCGCCTGCCAATCGATGAATCAGCGAGCACGAGGCAGGCCCGGGAAGACGCCCGGGCCCGCGCTTCGCAGCTGCGAGGAGTCTAACGCGGTGGGGTGCAGGCCCCCTCGGGGACCTGCACCCCACCTCAGTTGCTCACGCGGACCGAAGTCCGGTGGAAACTGCGACGGTGATTACTCCTCGGAGCCGCCGTCGGTCACTTCCCAGTCCCATGCGTTCCAGAAGATGGTCGGCGCCAGGATCGAGGCGTCGATGTTGGTCACGCGGTCGCTGAACGCGGTGACCTCCGGGAACTGGAAGATCGTCACGCCGTAGAAGTCCTCCCACAGCAGACGGTCCATCTCCTGCTGGAGCTCGATCTGACGCTCCGCGTCGAACTCGACGTTCAGCTGCGAGATGATGTCGTCGACCTCAGCGTTCGAGTAGAAGTTGAGGTTGTTGATTCCACCGGTCTCGAACGTGGGGAGCGAGTTCGTCACGCCGAGGCTCGTCGACTGCCATCCGAACAGCGATGCGTCGTACGCGCCCGGGGTGCCGAGCAGGCCGCCCCACTCTTCCGAACCACAGTCGGTGACGTTGAAGCCGGCCTCAGCAGCCGACGCCTGGATCAGCGCGAACTCGTTGACACGGCGCGGGTTGTTCGAGGCGTACAGGATGCAGACCTCGGTGTTGGTGATGCCCGACTCCGCGAGAAGCGCCTGCGCACCCGCGATGTCGACCTCGGCGTAGTCGGCCGACGTGTTGTTGGCGATCGACTCGTCGTAGCCCTCAGCACCCGGCACGAACAGCTGCGAGTCGCGCAGGATGGCGTCGTCGCCGATGATCGGCTTGATCAGCGTGTCGACGATCTCCTGGCGCGGGATGGTCTTCATGAACGCCTCGCGCACGAGCGGGTTCGAGAAGATGTTCTCGGGGTTGCGCCCGCTGTCGAACTGAAGGTCGACGTGCTCGTAGGTGCCACCCAGGCCCGTGTTGACCGTGATGCCGTCGATCGCCTCGAGGGCGGTCGTGATGTCGGCGGTCGCCTGCGGCTGGATGATGTCGACCTCGCCGTTCTCCAGCGCCTGAACCGCGGCAAGCGGGTCGGGGATGAAGCGGATCGTGATCTCCTCGATGTTGGCGGCGTTGTCGCCCTTGTACTCGGGATTGGCCGTCAGCGTGACGAACTGGTCGGCGACGTAGTCGCTGATCATGTACGGGCCGCTGGCCGTCACGAGCTCCGGGTCGTCCGGCATCGCGGTGAAGTTGAAGCCGGAGTTCCAGAACGCCGAGATCGGCGCGAGCGCCGCAGCGTCGTTGCTCTCGATCGCGTCGAGGAGCGCCTGCTTGGCCTCTTCGTTGTCTTCGATCTCGAGCGACTTCTTGGCCACGATGTGAGCCGGCAGCATGGCGCCGACGGAAGCGAAGGTGAGCTCCCAGTCCACGAACGGCTCGTTGTAGGTCATCGTGATGGTGCGACCGTCGTCGCTGATCTCAGGCGTCTCCGAGACCAGACCCAGCCCCGAGGTGGGGGTGGCGCCGGAGTCGAAGTAGACGACATCGGTCGGGAACGCCTCGGTGAACTCACCCGTGTCCGGGTCGGTGAAGTCGGCCGGGTCGAAGTCAGGAGTGTCCAGCGCCCGGGAGTTGGCAGCCCAGTGCAGCATCAGATCGGCTGCGTCGATCGGCGTACCGTCCGACCACGTGACGTCTTCGTTGACCGTGTAGGACACCGTGAGCGGGTCTTCGCTCACCAACTCGTACGTGCCGAAGGAGGTGTTCTCCACCAGCTCAGGCGTGTTGTTGTAGTAGTTGAAACCGTCGAGCACCAAGTAGTTGATGTTGTTGTTCGCCGTGGCGTTTCCGAACGATGTGTTGCCGTTCATCGAGTAGAACGCCTGGTTCCACGCGGCGGTGATCGACGAGCCTTCGACGAGGCCCGAGTCGTCGCCGGTGTCGTCGCCGCCGCCCGCGGCGCAGCCCGAGATCACTAGGGCGCCGGCTGCGGTGAGTGCCACCGCTGCCGAGATGCGCTTCATTCTCACTGTTCCTCCTGTGCAGGGTAATGCGCACACGTCAGGCCTTGGCCGACGGGGCGCGGATGGGAAAACCATATGCACGCGTTGTGAGATGGTCAAAACGATGGACGAAAACGTTACAGAGCCTTAACTCAATCGACCCGAAGTGTGACAATCTGACAAGATGGCGGCGACCAATCGGCTCGCGGATGTGAGGGATTCCACGATCGCAGTTTCGGACACCACGGGAGAGCGCCGGCGGCTGAAGTGGGAAGTGTGCCTCGTGCTGGCCGTCACGGTCGGCCAGTCGGCCGTGTACTCGATGCTGTCGCTCGTCAGGCGTCTGCTCGCGCCGATCCCGTTGGGCTCGCAGCAGGCCCAGGTGAACCCGTCGCGGGATGCCCTGGCGCTGTGGGACATCGTCTACCAGCTCCTGGCGGTGTTCTTCGATCTGGCGCTCGTCGCGCTCGTGCTCTACCTGCTGTGGGATCCGGGCCGTAGCGCCTTCCGCCGCATCGGCCTCGACTTCTCGAGGTTCGGCGGAGACCTCGGCCGCGGCATCCTCCTCACCGCCGTCATCGGCATTCCCGGGCTCGGACTGTATGCCGCTGGGCGGGCACTCGGGGTGACCGTCGCCGTCGTCGCGTCGCCGCTGGATGCCGCGTGGTGGACCGTGCCGCTGCTCGTGCTGGCCGCGCTGCGGGCGGGGCTGACCGAAGAGGTCATCTTCATCGGCTATCTGTTCGACCGGCTCCGGCGACTCGGCTGGAACTGGTGGGCGATCATCCTCTCCACCGCCGCGCTGCGCGGCGCGTATCACGCCTACCAGGGCATCGGTGCGATCGTCGGGAACTTCGCGATGGGCGTCCTGTTCGGCTGGTGCTACAAGCGATGGGGCCGGGTCATGCCGCTCGTCATCGCCCACACCATCCTCGACATCGTGGCGTTCGTCGGCTATCCCCTCGCGGCCGCACTGTGGCCCGGCGTCTTCGCCCCTCCCCCCTCCCCTTCCCCGTCCCCGTCCCCGAGCCCGAGTTCCTGACCCGGGTCAGGCGAAGGCCTCGATCGGGGGGCAGGCGCACACGAGGTTGCGGTCGCCGTAGGCCTGGTCGATGCGACGAACCGGAGGCCAGTACTTCGTCCGCACGAGCGCGGGCACGGGGTACACGGCGCTCTCACGCGAGTACGGGTGAGACCACTCCCCGGCGACGACCGCCTCGGCGGTGTGCGGAGCGTTCACCAGGGGGTTGTCATCGGCGGGCCACTCCCCTGCTGCCACGGCGAGAGCCTCGGCCTTGATCGCGATCATGGCCTCGATGAAGCGCTCGATCTCGGGGAAGTCCTCGGACTCGGTGGGCTCGACCATGAGGGTCCCGGCGACGGGGAAAGACATCGTCGGGGCGTGGAAGCCGTAGTCGATGAGGCGCTTGGCCACGTCGTCGACGGTGATCCCGGTCGCCTCACGCAGCGGCCGCAGGTCGAGGATGCACTCGTGGGCGACAAGACCGCCCTCGCCGGTGTACAGCACCGGGTAGTGCTCACGCAGGCGCGATGCGATGTAGTTGGCCGACAGCACGGCGGCCGCGGTCGCCGCGCGCAGGCCGTCGGCGCCCATCATGCGCACGTAGGCCCACGAGATGGGCAGGATGCTCGCCGAGCCGTGCGGGGCGGCTGAGATCGGTCCGCCGTCGAAGACGCCGCCTGCGTGGTCCTTGCGCTGCGAGAGCGGATGCGACGGCAGGAACGCGGCCAGGTGGGCCTTGGCCGCGACGGGCCCGACTCCGGGTCCGCCGCCGCCGTGCGGGATCGCGAAGGTCTTGTGCAGGTTCAGGTGCGAGACGTCGCCGCCCAGGTCGCCGAAGCGCGCATAGCCGAGCAGGGCGTTGAGGTTCGCGCCGTCGATGTAGACCTGGCCGCCCGCATCGTGCACGGCCTGCGTGATGTCGAGCACGTCGTGCTCGTACACGCCGTGCGTGGACGGGTACGTGATCATGAGGGCGGCGAGCTCGGACGCGTGCGCCGCGATCTTTGCGCGCAGGTCGCCGAGGTCGACGTTGCCGGCCTCGTCGCACGCCACCACCACGACGCGCATGCCCGCGAGCACCGCCGAGGCCGCGTTCGTACCGTGCGCCGACGACGGGATCAGGCAGACGGTGCGCTCGAGGTCGCCGTGCGCGCGGTGGTACCCGCGGATGGCCATGAGTCCCGCCAGCTCTCCCTGCGATCCAGCGTTGGGCTGCAGCGACACCGCGTCGTACCCGGTGACCTCGGCCAGCCATACTTCGAGCTGCTCGATGAGGGCGAGATAGCCATGGACGTCGGCCTCGGGCGCGAACGGATGCACGCGCGAGAACTCAGGCCACGACACGGCCGCCATCTCGGTGGCGGCGTTGAGCTTCATGGTGCACGAGCCGAGTGGGATCATGCCGCGGTCCAGCGCATAGTCGCGGTCGGCGAGCTGCTTCAGGTACCGCATCATCGCCGTCTCGGAGCGGTGGGTGTGGAACACCGGGTGCGTCAGGAACTCCTCGACCCGCCGCAGCGCCGCCGGCACGCCGGCCAGCGGCACGGCGTCGGCGAAGGGCACCGTCCGCTCGCCCTGCTCCCCCGTGCCGGCGAACTCGCTCTCGGGCAGCCCGAACGCCCATGCGACCGCGGCGAGGTCGGCGTCGGTCGTCGTCTCGTCGACCGAGACGCCCACGGTGGCGTCGTCGACCCACAGCAGCTGGTACCCCAGCGAACGCGCACGCTCGATCACGCGCCCCGACGGACCCGGAGTGGTCACGCGCACGGTGTCGAAGAACGAGTCGGACGCCAGCGGCAGCCCATAGGAGCGCAACCGTGCGGCGAGGGCCTCGGCCTTCTGTGCGACCTCCGTCGCGATCGCCTGCAGCCCCTCGGGGCCGTGATAGACCGCGTACATCGAGGCCATCACGGCGAGGAGCACCTGCGACGTGCAGATGTTCGACGTCGCCTTCTCGCGGCGGATGTGTTGCTCGCGCGTCTGCAGCGCGAGACGGTAGGCCGGATGCCCCGCGGCATCCTGCGACACACCCACCAGCCGTCCGGGCAACTGTCGCTCCAGGCCCTGCCGCACTGCCATGTAGCCCGCGTGCGGGCCGCCGAAGCCAAGGGGCACGCCGAAGCGCTGCGTCGTGCCGACCGCGATGTCGGCGCCCAGCGAGCCCGGCGAGCGCAGCAGCGTGAGGCCGAGCAGGTCGGCGGCGGCGACGACGAGCCCGCCGGCGACATGCACGGCGTCGATCACGCCCGACGGGTCCCACACGTTCCCCGACGCGCCGGGGTACTGCACGAAGGCACCGAACACGGACTCCGGCAGGGTCGCCCCGCGCGCGAGGTCGAGCTCGAGAAGCTCGATGCCGACAGCTCCGGCGCGATGCGCGAGCAGCGCCTTGGTCTGCGGCAGGGTGTCGGCGTCGACGGCGAACACATTCGACGCGGACTTCGAGGCGCGCCGGGCCACCAGCATTCCCTCGACGACGGCCGTCGACTCGTCGAGCATCGACGCGTTCGCCGTCGCGAGTCCGGTGAGGTCGGTCACCATCGTCTGGAAATTGATCAGCGCCTCGAGGCGCCCCTGCGAGATCTCGGGCTGATACGGCGTGTAGGCGGTGTACCACGAGGGGTTCTCGAAGACGTTGCGCGCGATCACGGACGGAGTCAGCGTGTCGTAGTAGCCGAGGCCGATCATGGGGCGGCCGGTGCGGTTCTGCGAGGCCAGCGCGCGAAGCTCGGCGAGCGCCTCGGCCTCGGTCGCCGCGGGCGGGATGTCGGTCGTCGCGCGGGGACGGGAGCGGATGGATGCCGGCACCGCCGCCTGCACGAGGTCCTCGACCGAGTCGTACCCGAGCGCGTCGAGCATGGTGCGCTGGGCTGCGGCATCCGTTCCGATGTGCCGCTCGGCGAACCCTCCTGTCACTGGTCGCCACCTGTGAGAGCGACGTACGCGTCGCGATCGAGGAGCTGCGCGACGTCGGATGCCTCGACCCGGAGCTTGACCAGCCAGCCCTCGCCGAACGGGTCGGAGTTGACCAGCGACGGGTCGTCGACGACGGCGTCATTGGCCTCGACGACGACCCCGGTGAGGGGGGCGTAGAGCTCGCCGACCGACTTCGTCGACTCGATCTCGCCCACGACGGTCGCGGCGGTGACGCTTGAGTCGACCGCGGGCAGCTCGACGAACACGACGTCGCCGAGCTTGTCGGCCGCGTAGTCGGTGATGCCGACCGTCGCGATGTCGCCGTCGAGCGCGACCCACTCGTGCTCGTCGGTGTACTTGAGGCTGTTGAGGTCGGTCATGAGTTCCTCCGGTAGAAGGGCAGGGTGGTCACGGTCGCGGGGATGCGGGTACCCCGCACGTCGATGAAGAGGGGGGTGCCGGGTTCGGCGAGCGCCGGTGGGACGAATGCCATGGCGATGGGATGCCCCAGCGTCGGGCTGAGGGCTCCGCTCGTGATCTCGCCGATCGGCGTCTCGGCGTCGGCCGACTCCAGCACGGCGTAGCCGGCGCGGCCGGCGCGACGGCCCTCCGACACGAGGCCCACGAGCACCGGCGCGTCAGGGGTGAGGACGGCGGCGAGGCGGTCCTTGCCGACGAAGTCGTCCTTGTCGGCGGCGACCGCCCGGCCGAGGCCCGCCTGGGCCGGCACGATGTCGAGTGACAGCTCATGGCCGTAGAGCGGCATCCCGGCCTCCAGGCGCAGCGTGTCACGAGCGGCGAGGCCCGCCGGCACGAGGCCATGGGGTTCGCCGGCGACCAGGAGCGCGTCCCACAGCGCCGGGGCGGCGGACCCGCGGATGTAGAGCTCGAAGCCGTCCTCCCCGGTGTATCCCGTGCGGCCGATGTGCACCGGCACGGGCAACTCGCCGGGAGCTGCGAACCGCGCGTGCGTCATTCGGTAGTACTTCACGTCGCCCAGGGCACCTGCGAGTTCGCCGATGCCGGCGGTCGCCTCGAGGATCGCCTGCGACGCCGGCCCCTGCACCGCAACGAGCGCGATGTGGTCGGTTGCGTCCTCCACCTCGACATCGAACGGCTCCGCACGCTCGTCCAACGCCTGGGCCACCGCCGCACGGTTCCCCGCATTCGCGACCACCATGAGGCGCTCCGAGTGATGGCGATACACGATGACGTCGTCGATGATGCCGCCGTCGGCGGCCAGCACCAAGCTGTACTTCGCCTGGTCATCGCGCATCGCGGAGATCCGTCCGGCGAGCGCGTAGTCCAGGAACGCGCCCGCGTCACCGCCTGTCACGAGGAACTCGGCCATGTGAGAGATGTCGAACAGCCCGGCGGCCGTGCGCACAGCATGGTGCTCTGCGAGGTCGGAGGTGTAGCGGACGGGCATGAGCCAGCCGCCGAAGTCGGTGAACGAGGCGCCCAGCGCTTCGTGGCGGTCGTGCAGCGCGGTGGTGCGCGGGGGCGGCGCAGATGCGGTCATGAGTTCTCCCGTGATGGGCGGGCGGGCGCCTGGCGACGTCCGTGAACTCCCCCTCTGTCATAGGCCTGAGAGTTTCGCCGGATGCGGGCACCCGGTTTTCACCTTCGGCGGATTCGAAGCGAATCACTTTCCAGAGTCGGCCTCACCCGAGCGGTACGCGGTACCTGAGAGATTGGCGGGGAGGCTTGCTCCTTCGGTGCTCGGCGATGATGCTGCCGAGGCTCTCCCGCGCGGGTCGTTGGCCGGTATTGACTTGCGCAGTCAGCATAGCGGCCAACAGGTCATCCCACGCAGCTTCCCGACGACACGCGGTCCGACAGCGATGGCGCCTGCGTGGCGACCGCGGTGAGCTCAGCCATGGTCATCGCGTAGCCGAGGTCGGGATCGTTCTCGCCGCGCGCGAACACGACGCCTGCCAGCGCGCCGTCTTCGGTCAGCACGGGTCCGCCCGAGTTGCCCGGGCGCACCGCAGCCTGCAGCGAGTAGATGTCACGGGCATTCCAGGTCTCGTCGTAGATGTCGGGCACCGGTACGGTTCCCGTCGAGAGCACACCGGCCGATTCCATTGTGAAGGGCCCCCCGTGGGGGTACCCCTGCACGACGGCGGCCGTTCCCGGTGTCAGCGTCGGCGAGAACGCCAGCGGCGCGACGCCCAGGTCGTCGATCGCGATCACCGCGAGATCGTCGATCGGGTCGAAGTACACGATGCGGCCTTCGCGCGCCGGGACGCCGGGCAGCTCGACCACCGGCGTATCGACGCCCGCGAGCACGTGCGCGTTGGTGACGACCCGGTCCTCGGCGACGACGAAGCCGCTGCCGGTCAGTCCCCGCCCGCACGCGTACGCCGTCCCCGATACCCGGGCGACGGATGCTGCGGCACGGGCCAGATCGGGATCGTCCAGCTCGACCGGCGCAGCGGGTTCGGCCGAACCGGGGCCGAGCAGGCTGCCCAGCTGGGGCAGTCCGTCATCGATCACGGCGCCGCGCAGCTGCGCGAGCGCGGCGTCGACCGGGTCGGGCGTGAGCGCCTCGATGCCGCGCAGCACCTGCGACGATGCGACAGCCGACGACACCACGGGCACGCCCGCGACCGCGATCGCGGGGGCGACCAGGGCGAGTGCCAGCGCCGCTGCGACGACGGACGCGATGCCGCCGAGGAAGCGCTCGATGCCGCGCAGCTTCAGCCGGTCGGCGCCCGAGCGGAGCGCAGCGCCCACCGCGGCCCCGGCTGCCGCGCCGAGCGCGACCAGACCGAGGGCAGCGGCGAGCACGGCGGGGCCGCGCCACGCCGGCGAAGGCACCCAGCCGCTCACCAGCGGCGTCAGCCAGTACGCGGCGAGCGCGCCGGCGGCGAGCCCGGCGAGGGTGCCGATGCTCGCGAAGAGCCCGCGACGGATGCCGGCGGCGAGGGCGGCGATCAGCACCAGCACGATCAGCACGTCGACGACGATCACGCGCACTCCTTCCGGGGTCGTCCGGCCAGGCTACGCACGCACCCTGGGAGGGCGCCGCGACGGGGACCCGCGGCATCCGATGTCACGCATTTGGAGTTCTGGTCACAGTGACACTATGATCGATTCGGAGTTAGAGTCACTATGACCAGAACGGCTGCCATGACCCCGGAGACGATCCTCACGACCGCCGACGACGCCCTCCGCGTCGCGGTGTCGACGGTGATCTTCACGCTGCGCCGCCTGCCCGGCAGCGACGCTGCTGCGGTCGCACTGCCGCTCGTGCGCCGAACCCGCGATCCGCATGAGGGCCAGTGGGCGCTCCCCGGCGGCTGGCTCGATCTCGCCGAGGACCTCGGGGCTGCGGCATCCCGCACCCTCGCCGAGACCACTGGGCTGGCGCCGAGCTATCTCGAGCAGCTGTACGCCTTCGGGGCGGTGGACCGCTCCCCCACTCGTGTCGTCTCGATCGTCTATTGGGCGCTGATCCGACCCGACGAGATCGTCGACGACGTCGAGAACGTCGCGTGGTTCGACGCGGCGTCCCTGCCCGAGCTCGCCTTCGACCACAACGAGATCGTCGACTACGCACTGTGGCGGCTGCGCAACAAGGTGGGCTACAGCCGCATCGCGCATGGCCTCCTCGCCGACGAGTTCACGCTGGCCGAGCTTCGCGAGGTCTACGAGACGATCCTCAGCCGTCGCCTGGATCCGGCCAACTTCCGCCGGCAGGTCGAGAACTCCGGCAACCTCATCCCCACCGACCGGTTCCGCACCGGAAGCCACCGGCCCGCGCGGCTGTACCGCTACAACCAGGATGTCGAGCTGGCCGAACGCGGCCCCCTCGGCGCCCACGATTGACCACCCGAACGGAGCACCCGTATGCCCGCCGTAAACATCACCCTCCAGCCTCCTCCGGCCCCCGTCGATGCCTCGGTCGACCATGCGATCCAGGCGATCGTCGCGGGCGCGTCCATCGCCGAGACGTGCAGCACCGACCTCGCGGTGGGTCCATGGGACTTCGACACGCGGCCCGGCTACGGTCCCGGGTCGTCCATGGGCGACGTCATCCCGACGGGATCGCCCCGCCAGGGCGAGCTGCCCCGCGAGTACCGTGACGCATCCGAGGACGAGCTCGACGGGCGCATCCGCGCCGCCAAGGCGACGCTCGGCGAGCGCGTCGTGGTGCTGGGACACTTCTACCAGCGCGAAGAGGTCGTGCGTCACGCCGACTACGTCGGCGATTCGTTCCAGCTCGCGAACGCCGCGCTGGAGCATCCCGACGCCGAGGCCATCGTCTTCTGCGGCGTGCACTTCATGGCCGAGACCGCCGACCTGCTCTCGCGGCCTGAGCAGGCCGTCATCCTGCCGAACCTCGCCGCCGGCTGCTCGATGGCCGACATGGCCGACATCGACCAGGTCGAGGAATGCTGGGAGCAGCTCGCCGACGTCTACGGCGACATGGACGCGACGGATGCCAACGGCAAGGTCCCCGTCATCCCCGTCACCTACATGAACTCGTCGGCAGCCATCAAGGGCTTCGTCGGACGCCACGGCGGCATCGTGTGCACGTCGTCCAATGCGCGGACGGTGCTGGAGTGGGCGTTCGCCCGCGGGCGGCGCGTGCTGTTCTTCCCCGACCAGCACCTCGGCCGCAACACCGCCAAGGCGATGGGCGTGCCGCTGGAGCAGATGCCGATGTGGAATCCGCGCCGGCCGCTGGGCGGGGCATCCGTCTCCACCCTCGAGGATGCGCGCGTGATCCTGTGGCACGGCTTCTGCTCGGTGCATCGCCGCTTCACCGTCGACCAGATCGAGAAGGCACGCGCCGAGCACCCCGGCGTGCGCGTCATCGTCCATCCGGAGTGCCCGATGGAGGTCGTGGACGCCGCCGACGAGGCCGGGTCGACCGACTACATCCGCAAGGCGATCGAGGGCGCCACCGAGCCGACCACATTCGCGATCGGCACCGAGGTCAACCTCGTGCAGCGCCTGGCCGCCCAGCACCCGCAGCACAAGATCTTCTGTCTCGACCCGGTGGTGTGCCCGTGCTCGACGATGTACCGCATCCACCCCGGGTATCTCGCGTGGGTGCTCGAAGGACTCGTCGCGGGAGAAGTGCGCAACCGCATCGCGGTCCCCACGGATGTGGCCGCGCCGGCACGCGTGGCACTGGAGCGGATGCTGGCGGCCAAGCCACCGGCCGGCCGGGTCGAGAAGGCGTCATGACGACCGAAACCCCGCCACTGCGGCCGCACGCTGTCGTCGTCGGTTCGGGCATCGCCGGTCTCCTCACCGCGCTGCACGCCGTCGAACACGGCTGCCGTGTGACGCTGGTGACGAAGGACGTCCTCGACCACGCCAACACCCGCTTCGCGCAGGGCGGGATCGCCGGCGTCATGTTCGCCGATGACCGGGCCGAGGACCACGTCCGCGACACGCTCGTCGCCGGCGCGGGCCTCAGCGACCCGGCCGCCGTGCGCGTGCTGGTCGACGAGGGCCCCGCGCGCATTCGTGAGCTCGTCGAGCTCGGTGTGGCATTCGACCGCGACGGTGAGGGCACGTTCGTCAAAGGACTCGAGGCGGCGCACTCGTACCCCCGCATCTTGCATGCGGGAGGGGATGCCACCGGAACCGCGATCGAGAAAGCACTGGTCGCACGGCTGCGCGCGAGCGAGGTCGCCGTGATCGAGCACGCCTTCCTGGTCGACCTGCTTCGCGAAGGACCCCGCGTGCGAGGGGTCGACCTCCTCGTCGGCGAGACCCGCGACCGCGCGGGCACACGGCTGGTGATCGAGGCTGAGGCGGTGGTGATCGCGACCGGCGGGGCGGGTGAGCTCTACGCCCACTCCACGAACCCCGTCGTCGCGACCGGCGACGGCATCGCGGCCGCGATCCGCGCCGGCGCCTCCGTGGCCGACCTGGAGTTCTTCCAGTTCCACCCGACGGTTCTGCAAGGCAAGTCTGACGCCGTCGGGCCGGCGGCCGGGGACTCGTTCCTGGTGTCGGAGGCGGTGCGGGGTGAGGGCGCGACGCTGATCGATGAGGGCGGGCGCCGATTCGCGCTGGACGCGCACCCCGACGGCGAACTCGCGCCGCGCGACGTGGTCGCCCGCGCGATCGCGCGGGCGATGGAGGCGCAGAACGGTCGCCCGGTGTTCCTCGACGCGACCGGGCTGGGAGGATCGGATGCCGCTGCCCGTGCCG
The DNA here is from genome assembly GCF_019449275.2 of Microbacterium sp. HD4P20. Taxonomy (GTDB): domain Bacteria; phylum Actinomycetota; class Actinomycetes; order Actinomycetales; family Microbacteriaceae; genus Microbacterium. The sequence continues at coordinate 366,019 of NZ_JAHZQZ020000018.1, read as the reverse complement.
CCTTCCTCGCCCGTCGCTTCCCCACCATCGACCGTGCCGTGCGCGAGCGCGGACTGGACTGGGCGCGCGAGCCGATTCCCGTGACGCCCGCCGCGCACTACCTCATGGGCGGTGTCGTCACCGACCTCGTCGGGCGCACCACCCTGCCGGGCCTGTACGCGGTGGGTGAGGTCGCCCGCACCGGCGTGCACGGGGCCAACCGGCTGGCCTCGAACTCGCTGCTCGAGGGTGCCGTCTTCGGCGCGCGCGCCGGTGACGCGATCGCCGATGACGTGGCATCCCGAACCTGGCCCACGCATCCCCTCCTCCCCCCGGTTCGTTCGTCACATATGCCCGCCAGAACGGCACTTTCGCGTGCATATGTGACGAATGAACGGGAGGTGCGGGAGTTCTCGCGGCACGCGCTGCAGGAGCTCATGTGGGAGCACGCGGGCCTCGTGCGGGATGAGAGCGGGCTCGGGCACGCGGCATCCGTCATCGCCGCGTGGCGGACGCAGCCGCGCGCCCCGCGCACCGAGCACGAGTTCGAGGACGCGAATCTGCTGCTGGTCGCCGAGCACCTCGTCGCTGCCGCTCGCGCGCGTCGTGAATCGGTGGGGGCGCACTTCCGCGGCGACGCCGCCGCCGCGCCCATGCCCGTCGCCATCCCGAAAGAGGCCGTCGCATGCTGAGCCGCACCACCATCGACCGCGTCGTCGCCGCCGCCCTCGACGAGGACGCGCCGTGGGGCGATCTCACGAGCGAGTACCTGATCCCCGAGAACGCGCGGGCGCGGGCCGACCTCGTCGCACGTGAGTCCGGGGTCTTCAGCGGCGGCGACGTGTTCGCGGCGGCCTTCCGCCTGACCGATCCGCGCATCGAGGTGCAGCTTGTCGTCGAAGACGGCGAGTGGTTCGAGCCCGGCTCCGTGCTGGCGGTCGTGACCGGTCCCGCGCGGGGCGTGCTGACGGCAGAGCGCATCGGCCTGAATTTCGCCCAGCGTATGTCGGGCATCGCGACGCTCACCGGGCGCTACGTGGCTGAGGTCGCCCACACCCGCGCGCGGATCGCCGACACCCGCAAGACGACACCGGGGCTGCGCGCGTTCGAGCGCAAGGCCGTACGCGACGGCGGCGGTCGAAACCATCGGCATTCCCTGTCGGATGCTGTTATGGCGAAGGACAATCACCTCGCCGTCCTCTCGCGACGGGCAGAGCCCGCCGCGTGGGGCGCGACCATCACCGGCGCCTTGCAGGCCGCGAAGGACAGGCTCCCCCACACCACGCATCTCGAGGTGGAGGTCGACCGTCTGGACCAGATCGAGCCGGTCCTCGCCGCCGGAATCGGCACGATCATGCTCGACAACTTCTCGCTCGACGACCTCCGCGCCGGCGTCGCCCAGGTCGCGGGTCGCGCGACGGTCGAAGCCTCGGGCGGGGTGTCACTGGAGACCGTGCGTGCCATCGCCGAGACCGGCGTAGACGTCATCTCGGTGGGCGCGCTGACCCACTCCGCGCCCGCCCTCGACATCGGCCTCGACGTCCGCATCGACGCCCCCTGAACCGGCACGCCGATGAGCATGCTCTACCTCGACAACGCGGCGACCACACCGGTGCGACCCGAAGTGCTCGACGCGATGATGCCGTACCTCACGCGATGGTTCGGCAACCCGTCGAGCCACCACACCGTGGGCGAAGCGGCCGCCGATGCGCTGGCCGACGCCCGCGCGCGGGTCGCGCGCGTGCTGGGCATGCGCACCGGGGACGTCGTCTTCACGTCGGGTGGCACCGAGGCCAACAACCTCGCGGTGAAGGGCATCGGGCTCGGTGCGTGGCAGTCCGGCAGCAGACGCCACCTCGTCACGACGCCGATCGAGCACGAGTCGATCCTCGAGTCCGCGAGTTACCTCGAGCGCCTGCACGGCTTCACCGTCACCCACGCCGACGTCGACCGGCACGGCCGCCTCGCACCGGCGACCCTCGTGGACGCCCTCCGGAGCGACACCGCGCTGGTGAGCCTCGGGTACGCCAACAACGAGGTCGGGACGGTGCAGGATGCCGCCGCCCTCGCTGCCGCCGCGCACGAGCACGGCGTGCCCTTCCATCTCGACGGGGTCCAGGCCGCGGGCTGGCTGCCGCTGTCGGCCGTCGAGCTCGGGTTCGACGCGATCTCGCTGGCCGGCCATAAGCTCGGCGCGCCTAAGGGCACCGGCGTGCTCGCCGTCCGCGGGCGGATCCCGCTGGAGCCGCTCCTCCACGGCGGCGGCCAGGAACGCGGCCGGCGCAGCGGCACCGAGGACGTCGCCGGTGCAGTCGGCTTAGCAACGGCGCTCGAGCTGGCTGAGACCGAGCGGGTCGAGGCGTCCGCTCGCGTGTCCGCGATCCGCGATCGCTTCATCGCCCGCGTCCTCGGCGCCGTGCCGTCGGCCGCAGTGACCGGTGATCCTGTTCATCGACTGCCGGGAACGGCGAGCTTCACGTTCGCCGGGACGAGCGGCGAGGCCGTCCTGCTCGAGCTCGAGCGACGTGGCGTGGTCTCTTCGAGCGGTTCCGCGTGCGCTGCGGGCAGCGACGAGCCTTCGCACGTGCTGCTCGCGATGGGGGTGGCGCCCGCCGTGGCACAGACGGCGGTGCGCTTCACTTTTCCGCACGCGCTGCGAGAACCCCTGGATGCCGTCGCCGACGCGGTCGCGGCATCCGTCGCCGCCGTACAATCGGGCGGGTGACCTCGCCGAGCCTGCCCGCGCCCGTCGTGACGGTCATCGTTCCGGGCTTCGACGTCGAGGAGTACGCGCTCGAGGCACTCGATTCGCTGCGCGCGCAGACCTTCGGCGCGTGGGTCGCCATCCTGGTCGACGACGCGTCCGCCGACGCGACGGGTGCGATCTTCGACGCGGCCGCGGCGGCGGATCCGCGATTCCAGGTCGTGCACCACCGCGAGCGGCAGGGCCTCGGGGCCGCACGCAACACCGGGCTCGCGCACGTGCGCACTCCTTTCGTCGCCTTCCTCGACGCCGACGACAGATACACCCCGCACGCGCTGGACCGACTCGTCGCGACGCTCTCCGGATCGGGCAGCGATTTCGCCCTCGGCGCCTACGTGCGATTGCGGCCGGATGATGCGGGAGGATACGCGGCCGGGGACGTGCAGCCGTGGGTCGCCGCCGCCACCGACCCGGCGCGGACAAGCATCACGCTCGACGAGCACCCGGAGGCGTCGGGCAACATCGTCGCGTGGTCCAAGGTGAGCCGCACAGAATTCTGGCGGCGCGCGGATCTGCATTTTCCGGTCGGCAAGATGTACGAGGACCAGATCGTCGCCCAGCAGATGTACGCCCGGGCGCGTGCGTTCGACGTCATCCCCGACGTCGTCGTGCACTGGCGCGAGCGGGCGGACGGGTCGTCCATCACCCAGCACAAGGCCGAGCTGCCCGTGCTGCGCGACTACCTCGAGGCCTTGGCGGGCGGCATCGCGGTGCTGGATGCCGCCGGCCAGGCGCGGGCGGCGGCGGCTCGTGTCCGGCTCGTCCTGGCGATGGACGTGCCCCCGTTGGTCGCCCTCGCGAAGGAGCACCCCGACGATGCGTACCGGCGGGCGCTGGGCGGTTTCGTGCGGGAAATGTGGGCCAGGGTCGACGGCGGGCGCCCGGGCGAACCCGTCGCGACGGCTCTGGCCGCAGCGCGGCTGTGGTGATCCGCGCTCAGAGCGGGTCGGGAGCCGCGTCGGCGCGTCGCTCAGGGTGATCCGACGGCGGGACGGACTCGGCGATGTCGAGCTCCGTGTCGAGCACGCGGGTCGTCGCCAGCTGCTGAGCGGCGAGCTCCGCGTACAGCCCGCCGGCGGACAGGAGCGACGCGTGGGTGCCGGACTCGACGACGAGGCCCGCCTCGACGACGTGGATGACGTCCGCGGCGATCACGGTGGACAGCCGGTGTGCGATCGACAGGGTCGTGCGTCCGCGCGCCGCGGCGTCGAGGGCCTCCTGAACGACCCGCTCCGACACGGTGTCCAGGGCCGACGTCGCCTCGTCCAGCAGTAGGACGGGCGGATCCTTCAACAGCACCCGCGCGATCGCGATGCGCTGCTTCTCGCCGCCCGACAGCCGGTAGCCGCGCTCGCCGACAACCGTGTCGTAGCCGTTCTCGAACCGCTCGATCACATGGTGGATGTTGGCCGCGCGGCACGCGGCCTCCAGCTCGGCATCCGTCGCGTCCGGCCTGGCATAGCGCAGATTCTCGCGGATCGTGGCGTGAAACAGGTAGGTCTCCTGCGAGACGATGCCGACGTGGTCGATGATCGACTCCTGCCGCAGGCGCCGCACGTCCTCGCCTGCGAACAGGACGGACCCGTCGGATGCCTCGTACATGCGTGGCGTCAGGTAGAGGACGGTGGTCTTGCCGGCACCGGACGGCCCCACGAAGGCGACGTGCTGGCCCGGTTCGGCGACGAACGAGACGCCGTTGAGCGTCGGACGGGCGTCGGCCGACGCATCCGGGTACCGGAAGACCACATCACGGAACTCGATGCGTCCGATCGGGCCGGGGGCCTCGTCGACCGCGATGGCGTCGGGCGCGTCGCCGATCGCGGGCACCAGATCGAGGTACTCGAAGATGCGGGCGAACAGGGCGGCAGAGGTCTGAAGATCGAGCGAGACGCGCATCAGGCCCATCAGCGGCATCAGCAGCCTCGCCTGCACGGTGGTGAACGCCACGACGGTTCCGGCGGTGATGGCGTCGGTGCCTCCCACGATGAAGTAGCCCGACACGAGGTAGATCACGGCGGGGACGCTCGACATCAGCACCTGTACGACCGCGAAGAATCCCTGGCCGCTCATGGCGCGGCGAACCTGCAGCCGCACCTGGTTGCGGTTCTCGTCGCCGTAGCGCAGGGATTCGGTGCGCTGCCGGTTGAACGACTTCGACAGCAGGATGCCGGAGACGCTGAGGGTCTCCTGCGTGATGGCGGTCAGCTCCGAGAGCGACTCCTGCGTCTCGCCTGCGATCCGGGCGCGCACCTGCCCGACGCGCCGCTGCACGATCACCAGGACCGGCATGAGCACGACCGCGATGATGGTCAGCCGCCAGTCGATCAGGATCATCGCCACCAGAGAGGCGACGACGGTGACGGTGTTTCCGAGGATGCTCGTCACGGTGTTGGTGAGCACGCCCGAGACGCCCCCCACGTCGTTCTGGAGGCGGGATTGGATGACGCCGGTCTTGGTGCGGGTGAAGAAGCCGAGCTCCATCGCCTGCAGATGGTCGAACAGCTTCACACGGAGGTCGCCCGTGACACGGTTGCCGACAGTGGACGTGAGCCAGGTCTGCAACACACCGAGGGCCGCCGAGAGGAGGAACAGTCCGATCATGAGGCCCACCAGCCGCCACAACAGCGGGATGTCGGGCGGCGAGCCGTCCACCGGGAAGAGCGCATCGTCGAAGATGCGCTGCACCAGCAGCGGCGGGATGACCGCGATGCCGGCTCCCACCACCACGAGGACACCGGTGATCGCGATCGACGACAGGTACGGACGGAACAGCGCCACGACGCGGCGCCCGAGGTTCGGAATCTTCGGCGCCTCGGCGTTCAGCCGCCGCTGCGCCTCATTGTCGACGGGGCGGAATCCGGGATGGCCGCCACCACCGCCTCCTCCGCCACCGCGCATGCTCACGCACGTCAGCCTAACCAGGCCGCTGGACGCCACGGCTCGCACCCCACCGACCCGATCCCGCCGCGCTAGGCTTGCGCCATGACCTCGACGTCCGGAACGCCCGAGCACGACGGCAGCGATCTCGCCGAACTGCGCAAGGAGATCGACGCCCTCCAGGCGATCCCGCACGAGGAGGTCGTCAACCCGATGCCGAAGAACATCGAAGAGCGCGAACCCACACCACACGCGACCGACGCGATCGGCTCCGAGAAGTGGGACGAGTCCGCCGACGAGGAGACCCTCGAGGGCTGACCCGCCCGGGTTCACGATCCGTTTCCCGGAATCGGGAATGCGATGTCGGTCGCCGTCGTTATGGTGGAGGCTTGCCATCCTCGGGTGGCGTTTCTGCTGTCCATCCGAGCCCCGAGGAGACGACCTATGGCCGCCATCGACACCACTCCGGGAACCGGCAGCATCGCGGCCGTCAAGCCCGCCGTCGCCTCCGGCGTCGCCACCCTGGGCCGCGAAGAGGGCCGCGTCATCTGGCTGCTCCTGGCCGCGGCTTTCGTCGCCATCCTGAACGAGACGACCATGGGCGTCGCGATCCCGCACCTCATCGACGACCTCGGCATCACCGCGCTGGCCGCGCAGTGGCTGACGACCGCGTTCATGCTGACGATGGCGGTGGTGATCCCCATCACCGGGTTCCTGCTGCGCAGGTTCACCACGCGGACGATGTTCGTCGCGGCGATGGGCTTGTTCTCGACGGGAACGCTCATCGCGTTCCTGGCTCCGGGGTTCCCCGTGCTGCTCATCGCTCGCGTTGTACAGGCCTCCGGCACCGCGATCATGATGCCGCTGCTGATGACGACGCTCATGACCGTCGTGCCGGCAGCCATCCGCGGCCGCATGATGGGGCGAGTCAGCATCGTCATCTCGCTCGCTCCCGCGATCGGTCCCACGGTGGCCGGCGCGATCCTGAACTCGTTCGAATGGCGCTGGATCTTCGGCATGGTGCTGCCCATCGCCATCGTCGCCCTCGTGGTCGGCGCCCGGTGGATCCACAATCTCGGCGAGCCGACGCGCGCCCCGATCGACGTCCTCTCGGTGATCCTGTCCGCCCTCGGCTTCGGCGGCCTGGTATTCGGCCTGAGTCAGCTGGGCGGCGGCGGGCACGGCACCGGTGCCGAAGCGGCAGCCGCGAGCGCCACCTCCACCGCGACGCTCGTGATCGCGCTTGTCGTCGGCGTCGTGGCGCTCGGACTGTTCGGTTGGCGTCAGGTGCGGCTGCAGCGCAACGACGACGCGCTGCTCGACCTGCGCGTGTTCCGCTCCGCGAACTTCTCGCTGTCGATCGGGCAGATGGTGATCATGTCGATGGCGTTCTTCGGCGCGATCACGGTGGTGCCGCTGTATCTGCAGCGCGTGCTCGAGGTCGATCCGCTGCAGACCGGGCTCGTCGTGCTTCCGGGCGCTCTGGCGATGGGGCTTCTGGGTCCGGTCATCGGGCGCATCTACGACCGCCGTGGCACGACCGTCCTCCTCGTGCCGGGAGCGGTGATCACGACGGCGATGCTGTGGTTCTACACGACCTTCTCCACCGAGACACCGGTCCTCCTGGTCGCTGCAGCGCAGACAGTGCTCTCGATCGGGCTCGCGTTGTCGTTCACGCCGCTGTTCACCGCGTCGCTGGCCTCGCTGCAGCCGAAGTTCTACTCCTACGGGTCGGCGATCGTCGGTACCGCGCAGCAGGTGGCCGGTGCCGCCGGCATCGCGCTGATGTTCGGTGTGATGTCGGCAGCGACGGCGGCCGCGTCCGCGAACGGCGCGGGCGATGTCGCCTCCGAGGCGGCCGGCACCCAGGCGGCCTTCCTGGTCGCCGCGTTCCTCTCGCTGCCGCTGCTGGTGGGGGCGTTCCTGATCCGCAAGCCCGTCGACCAGCCGATGGGCGCGCCGGTCGCGCACTGAGCCACATCAGTGGTGGATGACCGCCTTGAGCACGATCAGGATGCCGCCGAAAGCGGCCGTGATGAGACCGCCCAGCAGGCGTGAAGTCCAGTGTGTGCTCCACGCGGCGACCGCGATCCAGCCCAGCGCGCCGAGCATCACGGTGTTGACGATGAGCGCAAGCCAGATCGCGAGGGTGTCGTCGATCACGTCGGTCGTGCCCGACAGCAGAACCAGCAGCGGCGGCACCGACGCCACGAGAAGACCCAATGAGTGACGGGCCGAGGCCAGCAGGCTCTCACCGAGCCCGGCCTTCCCGTCGGTCATCGCGAGACGGCCCAGCGTCCCCGCGTACACGTGAGCGAGGTAGAAGACGAGCACCGTGACGGCCGTCGTGACGAGGGCGTTGACGGAGGTGCCGACGAGAGAGCCGCTGACGACGATCATTCCCGACACCAGGATGAGACCGTAGACGGCCTCTTCTGACTTGAGGAGGCGGGTGAGGCGTGGGGTCAGCCGCAGCTGCTGGCCGGTCACGGCGGTGGTGTGCGAGGGGAAAGCGCTCGTCAGTCGATACTGCAGCTGCCACCGCCGCAGCACGAGCCCGAGGACTCGACCACGGTGAGGAGGCTCTTGTCCTCTGGCACGGGCTGGAGGGTGACCGGGGCGGGAAGCTGCGACGTCGTCATGGCGACCATGCTACCCGTGCCGCGGCGCGTGAGATCCGTACAGCGCACGGGCCGGCTCCTACAAGCGCACGCCCTCGGTCTGACACGTCGGGCAGTACTGCGCCGAAGCGCCCGAGAAGGAGAAGTCGCGCACCGTGTCGCCGCAGACCGGACAGGATTCGTTCGTGCGCCCGTGGACGCGCATCGCCGCGACCTTCGCGGGCTTGAGCTGGTCGATGGGGACGCCGCGACGGGCGCCGATCGCATCCCGCAGCACGGCGACAGTCGCCTCGAAAAGCCGCTGCCGCTCCCCGTCGCCAAGCGCGGCGGCGTGCGCGACGGGTGAGATCATCGCCGCGTGCAGGATCTCGTCTGAGTAGGCATTGCCGATCCCGGCGAGCGACTCCTGCTCCTGCAGGATCGCCTTGATCTGCTTGCGGCGTGCACCCAGGGCCGCGTCGAACGCGGCGCGAGTGAAGTCCGGGTCGACGGGATCGGGCCCGAGCTTGGCGATGGCCGGCACTTCGCGCGGGTCACCCACGACGAAGAGTCCCAGCGAGACCCAGGTTCCGGCATCCGTCATCTCCATGGCCACCTCGCCCGAAAGGCTCACGGTGGCCAGGGAGGGCGGCCGGGTGGCGTCGGCTCCGGTCTCGTCGTCATCGCCTTCCACCCAGCGGATCCAGCCGTGGCGTCCGAGCGATACGACGAGGCTCTCGTCGCCGAACATCACCTCGATGTGCTTGCCGTGACGCGCGGCACCGGTGATGGTGCGCCCGATCAAGGTCGCCGGGGGTGTCGCACGCGTCTTGACGGTGCGGAACTCGAGGATGTCCACCGCCTCGACGGTGCGGCCCGATGCCGCGGTGTCGAGGAATCCGGCGAGCGCATCGACCTCGGGCGACTCAGGCATGCGCCCATACTGCCACCGGCAGCCGACACTGACCTGTCAGGCGTGCGCGGGCGGGCGATGTGGAATGGGCTCTGGCTTGATCGCCCCGGCGCCGCGCGAACGTTGGACCATCTGCACGGCCGCTCGGAACATTCCCTCGAGCGAAGGGTAGCGCGCTGTGCCGAACCCGATGGACACCCAGACCACCTCGTACTGTCCGGTCTCGAGCAACTCCACGTACGCCACCACACTGGCGGCGTCGCTGCGCGCCACGCTGCGATCGCAGAGCCGCCACGAGCGCTCGGCCAAGGGCACGAGCGCCAGTTGATGGACATCGTCACGGTACATGTCTTCCTCCTGTGCGCACGATTACTCGTGCCGGTCTGCCGGCATCTGCTGCGCGCGCTCGATGCGTCGGCGCTCGGGCGATTCACTCGGCCGCGCTCTCATCGAGCCGCGGTCGGTTCCCTGTGCCGGATCGGCGGTGCGCTCGGCGTCTCGCTTGTGCTCGGTCGGCGCGACGATGCGCCATACGCTCGCGTTGTGGGCCATTGCGAACCTCCTGAACACAGCATGCGCGCGGTGTCCGCGTGGGGCCAGGGGGTTGACACATCTGGACCCCCCGGATAGACCGGCGGATGCCGCGGCGGCAGTGGCTGCATCCGGGGCTACGCGTGCCCGAGCGGAGTGTCAACCCCCTGCGCTTGGCCCTACGGGCGTCCGTAGCGTCGTGACAGAACAGTGTCGGCCGCGGTTTGCCCACGCGCGCCCGTGACCGGCAGCGGCATACCGAAAGGAGTACACCATGACCGTCGCCCGCGACATCATGACGCCCGACCCGCGCTGTGTGGGCGAGAACGAGACCCTCGTCGAGGCGGCACGCCTGATGGCATCGCTCGACGTCGGAGCCCTCCCCATCTGCGGAGAGGACAAGCGGCTGAAGGGCATGCTCACCGACCGCGACATCGTCGTGAAGTGCCTGGCCCAGGGCGGAGATCCTGCGACCACGAACGCCGGCTCTCTCGGCGAGGGCAAGCCGGTCACAATCGGGGCCGACGACGACATCGAGGAGGCCCTCGAGACGATGCAGCGTCACCAGGTGCGTCGCCTGCCCGTCATCGACGGCCACGACCTCGTCGGCATCATCAGCCAGGCCGACATCGCGCTGGCGCTGGATCCTCGCGCCACTGGCGAGACGGTCGCCGAGATCTCGGAGTGACCACCCCGCCGAATCCGCACCTCCATGCCGACGGCAGGCGCAGACCCTCGTGGCCGGCACCTGCCGTCCGTTCTGTCACGAGATCCTTCGGATGCCCTCGAGGAGGCCCTCCCGGCACCGCGTGAGAAATTCGGCCTGATCCTGGCCGACATGGTGGAGGAAGACCTCGTCCGCGCCGACCGCGGCGAGCATCGCGATCCGCTGTGCAACCTCGTCCTCATCGGTGCTCACGAGCACGCCCCGGCGCAGCGCATCGGGGTCGTTCGGGTCCGAGACGCGATCGAACTCCTCGGGTTGCATGATGTCCCACATCAGCTCTGCGGGCGCCGTCGCGTGCCGCCACTGGTCGGCGGCCAGCTGCAGCGCCTCGGACTCGGTGGCAGCCAGACTGATGTGCACCTGCACCGCGCAGGGGCCGGTGCCCCCGGCATCCCGATACGCCGACAGGATCTCGCGCACCCTGTCAGGGTCGTGGCCGACCGTGATCAGACCGTCGGCCCACGACGCCGCCCACGATGCCGTCGGCGCCGACGCCGCCGCCGCGCGCAGCGGTGGGGGCTGCGGGGGACGGCTCCAGACACGGGCGTCGTGCACCCGGAACATGCCGTCGTGGTCGACGCGCTCCCCCTCCAGCAGCCGACGCATGACCGACACCGACTGCCGCAGTCGTTCCTGACGCTCGTCCTTCGGAGGCCAGGGGTCCCCCGTGACGTGCTCGTTGAGCGCTTCGCCGCTTCCGAGCGCGGGCCAGAATCGCCCAGGGAACATCTCCGCGAGCGTCGCGATCGCCTGCGCCGTGATGACGGGGTGATAGCGCTGCCCGGGTGCCGTGACGGTGCCGAACGGCAGCGACGTCGTGGCAAGCGCGGCGCCGAGCCAGCTCCAGGAGTACCCGGATTCACCCTGAGCCAAGCCCCACGGCGCGAGATGGTCCGAGCACATCGCACCATCGAAACCGGCGCGCTCGGCCTCCTGGACGTCAGCTAGCAGTTGCGAGGGAGGAATCTGCTCGTGCGAGGCGTGATAACCGAGGAAGACCATGCTCCCAGCCTGTGCGGTGCGCGCGAGGGCTGCCACGGCGTTGCCTCGGCGCCGGGATCGTGGTAACCGCGTGTGGTCGACGAGTGCACCGAGGACGCGGTCGTGACCCCGCCCTCGCGGTACCGTGGAAGCGGACCGCCATGACTGACGCATTCGAAACCACCCTCGAGGAGCTCGAGCGGTCGCCCGACCGCCCCGAGCGCTTCAGCGCGTCATTCCTCGCCGTGCTGCCGGTCACCGGCGCGGCGGTCTCGACCGTCGGCCGGCTGATGGGCAGCGAGACCGTGTCGGCGACAGACGACGTCGCGGTCCGTCTGGACGAACTGCAGTTCGATCTGGGCGAAGGGCCGTGCTGGGAAGCCGTGGGGGGCGCACGCTTCGTCGCCGAGCCGGATTTCCGCAGCGAGGGGGCACGCCGCTGGCCGCGGTTCGCTGCTGCGGCCTCTGCCGAGGACGACATCGCCTCGATGTTCGCTCTTCCCCTCGCGGTCGGCGACCTCAGGTTCGGGGCGGTCGATCTCTACTCGAGGCGGCGGCTGCTGCTCGAGGACGCCCATATTCGCCAGGCGACCGCGATGGCGGAGATCATCGGGCGCCATGTGCTGCGCGACGCGTTGTCGAGCCTCGCGGACGACGTCACCGCCGATGAGAAGCCGTACTCGCGGCGGATGGTCCACCAGGCGACCGGCGTGGTGCTCGCACAGCTCGATCTCTCGGCGGACGACGCACTGCTGGTGATCCAGGCGCACGCCTTCGCGACCGGCGAGAGCGTCGCGGAAGTGTCGAAGAACGTCGTGACGGGGAGGCTGCGCTTCGACCGCCAGGCCTCCGGAATCGAGGCGACACGATGACAGCGCTCACGCGGGAGGCTCGACTGCTCGAGACCTTCGCGACCCTGGCAGACACCCTCGTCGACGACTACGACGTCGTCGAACTGCTGCAGACCCTGGTCGACGCGTGCCGTGACCTGCTGGACACGACCGATGCCGGCATCCTGCTGGCCGACTCCACGGGGGTTCTCGAGCTGATCGTCTCGACCAGCGAGGCGGCCGAGCTCGTGGAGGTCATGCAGGTCGGCGCCCAGGCGGGCCCCTGCATCGAAAGCTACCGCACCGGAAGTCGCGTGTCGCTGCCGAACGTCGAGGAGGCTCCCGAGATGTGGAGCGAATTCCGTCGCACCGCCGTCGAGAACGGATTCGCCGCGGTCGAGGCGATTCCGATGCGCCTGAGGGACGTGACGATCGGAACACTGAACCTGCTGCGGTCGACTCCCGGGTCACCGCCGGACGACGATGTGGCCACCGCGCGCGCCTTCGCCGATGTCGCCACCATCGGCATCCTCCACGAACGCACTCTGAGCGAGTCCGAGGTGCTCTCGACGCAGCTGCAGACCGCGCTGAACACCCGTGTCATCATCGAGCAGGCCAAGGGCGTCGTCTCTTTCACGGCGGGAGTGCCCGTCGACGCGGCGTTCGCCCTCATCCGCACGTATGCGCGTCATCGAGGACTCCGCCTGGGAGCGGTGGCGGCGCAGTTGGTGAGTCGCGAGATCCGCATCGGTCCTGATCTGCACTGACCGTCTCAGCAATCTCCCGGGTGCGGTCGCGGCGACCCCGCACTGGCCTCTCCGCGATTTACCGCGAAGACACGCCCGCTCTCGAAGACGGCGAGGCGGTCGCCCATCTCGTCGACAAGGCGCGGGCGCTCCATCCGAACGGCGACCGGCCGATGGCGCCCGCCGACGTCCACGACCCGTCGCTGGGCGACCGCGTCTAGCTCGCAATCGTTGCGCGTTCCGAGGGGCATTGACGCGGCATCCGCACCTTGGGATGCTGACCACGTCACGTACGACGCTGGGGACGAAGGTGATCACTGTGGCCATATCCGCGCGAGCCACTCAGGCGAAGGGCGCTGTGGACGTCGTCACGACGTTCCTCGCACGGATCCGGGCGCTCGCGGATGACCCCGACGCGCTCGATCTGACGTTCGGCAATCCGCACGAGATGGCGCTGCCCGGGTTCACGGCGGCGCTGCGGGCACACGTCGAGCCCCGGTCGGCGGACTGGTTCGGGTACAAAGCGAGCGAACGACCCGCGCAAGAAGCGGTGGCCGCAGGGCTGAGCGCCGAGCTCGGACTGCCCTTCGAGCCCGAAGACATCGCGATGACGCAGGGAGCCTTCGGTGCGATCTCGCTGGCATTGGCTCTCTTGACGGATGCCGCCGACGAAGTCGTCATCCCCGTCCCGGGCTGGTTCTGCTACGAGCCCATGCTCCACGCCGTGAACCTCGTCCCGGTGCGTGCTCCGCTGGAACCGGTGAGCTTCGACCTGGACGTCGACGCGATCGCGAGGGCGATCACGCGCCGGACGAGGATCGTGATCGTCAACTCCCCCGCCAACCCCACCGGTCGCGTCTACTCGAAGCAGGAGTGGGAGTCCCTCGCCGCAGTACTCGAGGAAGCGTCACGCACCCACGGCCGCCGAATCTGGCTGATCTCGGACGAGCCGTACCGGCGCGTTCTCTTCGACGACGTGGAATTCGCCAGTCCCGCCGCGTCCTACCCGTGGACCGTCATCGACTACAGCTACGGGAAGGTGCTGCTGGCACCCGGCCAGCGGCTGGGCTACCTCGCGCTTTCGCCGCTCATCCCGACCCACGAGCGTGAGGAGCTTCGCGATGCACTCATGCCGCTCGGGCTTGCGATCGGGTGGGGATTTCCCGATGCCGTCATGCAGTACTCGGTGCCGGAGTTCGAGACGCTCACGATCGATCTGGCCGAGCTCACCCGCAAGCGGGACCGCCTCTACGCAGCCTTGACGGATGCGGGGTTCGAGATCACGCGCCCCGAAGGCACGTTCTACCTCTGGGGGCGTGCACCCGGCGGCGACGCGATCGCATTCTGCGACGCGCTCGCAGAGCGAGGCGTCTATGTGATGCCCGGGACGCTGTTCGACCAGCCGCAGCACTTCCGCATCTCGTTGACGGCGACGATGGAGATGATCGAGGCGGCCCTCCCCCACCTCGTCGAGGTCGCGACCGCGAGCCGCGGGGCGGCCGCGTAGACACGGCACGTCCCCGTTGCCGGCCGGCACCGGCTACGCAGGTCCGCGCGCGTCGAGCGCGGATTGGATGTCGCGGATGATCCTGCCGAGCGCGCCGGAGGCCAGCAGGCCCGCACCGAGCGGGCCGGCCGAGTCCTCTCCGAGCGCGGGCAGGCGCCGCAACGCGTCAGCAACGTCGTTCGGCATGTGCTGCAGCTGCCACCGCACCTCCTGATCGGTGGCCTCCGGTCGGGACGGTTCGGCAAGACCGGCCGCCTTCGCTGCGTAGGCGGCGGCGCCCAGGGCGTGTGCCCCCATGTGCGCCACGCCGGCTGCTTGCGCCGCGGACCGCGCCGCCGCCGCGCCGACGTTGCTCACGCCGCGCGCCGCCCGGCCGGCGACGAAGCGACGGCGGATCTCGCCCGCGGCGCCGAGGTCGCCCCGCGCGAAGGCCCGGGCGCGCGCGATCGCCTCGCGTGGTCGGTCGTCGTCTGGGACCTCGGCCTCGAAGAGGGGCAGCACCCGCTCCGCGCAGTCCGCCGCCCACGCAGCGACCGTCCGGCGATCGGCTTCACTCAGGGTCTGCGGCGAACTCACTCGGCGGATCCTCGCCGGCCGCGGCGCTCAGCGCGCGTCCGCGCGTTCCTGTGGGCTGCCTGCAGCAGCGCGATCACCGCTGCTCCGGTCGCACCGCCGGGATTCACCACCGATATCCACCCCACCGTGCCGTAGAGGGGGTGCCGGAAGAAGGCATCGGCATCGGCCGGCGTGGCATCCTTCACGGCGAGCTCCGCGGCGCGCTCCTGCCCCACGTGGATGTTCACGCGGAACCGATCGGGCGCGCCGTCGAGGTTGGACGAGCGGTCGTCGGGATAGTCCTTCGTGATGATCGTCCCGTAGGGCTGCGTCCGCTCGGGCATCACCCCATCCGGTGCGTAGTAGAAGAACGCATCCCCCCATGCGAGCTCCGGGTACGAACCCGACTCGTCAGGCAGCACCACGAGCGCTCCGTCGAGCGAACGGACGGCATCCACGATCTCTTGAAACTCCATTCCTCCATGCTCGCCTTCATGTGCTTATGTGGACTTTGGCGAGGATCTCTCCCAAGAATCCGAGGTATCGCGATGTCAAACCCTCCAGAGCGGATGCTGACGACCGCGGCTGTGGGCCTGCTGGTGGGCTACTCCGCCCAGCAGGTGCGCGACCTCGAGCGCCTCGGGGTCATCCCGCGTGCGCAGCGCGCGCCGAACGGTTACCGCGGCTACCACGAACGCCATGTCACGGCACTGCGGGCCTACCGCGCGGTCGCCGCAGCGATCGGGCCGGTGGCCGCCCGGCGGATCCTCCCCGTGGTGGTCACCGGCACGGTGGAGGACGCGGCCGAAGCAGTCGACGACCTGCACGCTGCGATTGCGCGCGATCGCGCTGATGTGCGGGGTGCCCTGCGCGCCCTGGTCTCGGTCCTGGCCGACCCGACAGACGAGTCCGACGAACGCGACGTCATGACGATCGGAGAGCTCGCCGATGCCCTGGGCCTGCGACCGTCCGCGCTGCGGCACTGGGAAGACCACGGTCTCGTCCGCCCTGCCCGCGCGGGCGCCGCTCGCCGGTACCGTGCACGCGCGATCGCCGAAGCCCGCGTGGTCGCGGTGCTTCGTGCGGGCGGCTACGGCATCCCGCACATCTCTCGCGTGCTCGACCAGTGGCGAACGCACGGCCTGACCGCTGAGGCGCGGGACCTTCTCGACGCCCGGCTCTCAGACCTCACGCGCCGCAGCATCCGCTTGCTGGAAGGCGCCGGCCACCTGCATGCCCTGCTCGACGCGCGTCAGGTGGAGCCAGCACGCCAGTAGCGCCCTCAGCTCGATGTCAAGCCCGCGACCGTCGACACCGCACGAGCGATGCTGAGGTCGATGCGAGGAGGAACGATGACCAATGCGAGCCGAGACGACGCGCACGGACCGATGGGGCTCCCCGATGAGCAGCCCACACAAGACCCGACCGACCTCACCAACCAGCCGGCCCTGCAATCGGGCGCGGCGTCGCGCTGGCTGGATCTACATCGTCGAGTCGACCCGGCTGCCCTGGACGTGACCGCATGTACAGCCTTGGGGCCGGCACTCAGTCCCAGTCGAGGTATTCCTCAATGACGACCGCCGTCTGGATGGGGTGCGTGAGCGGGAACAGATGACCCGCTTCGGGGATGCTGGTGACACTGGCGCGATCGACGGCGGTGGATTGCAGGCGCTCGCCGTTGGCCGGCGGCGTGACGTCGTCATCCGTCCCCTGGATGATCAGGACCGGAATGGCCGGTGGCAGCGGAATCTGCTCGTCCTGCACCCCGAGCAGCAGCAGGCCGTTCACCCGGCCGGTCTGCGCGGCGGCGAACGCCCGGGCGACCGTGCCGCCGAACCCGTGGCCGCCGATCCAGGTGTGATCCAGACCGAGATGGTCGAGTACCGCCGCGATGCTGCTCACCCGCTCGTTCAGCGCCGCCGGCTCGGCTGAGGGCCCCGACGCGGTCGGGGTGCTGATGCGCACGACCCGGAACCCGGCCTCCTCGGCGAGATAGTGCCCCACGACGCCGAGGGCGTCCCGTTCCAGGCCCGGCTCGGGAATGAGCACCAGAGCGACCGGCCCCTCGCCCTCATCGACATAGCGGATCGCGCGGCCGTCAGGCTCGAAGATCTGGGTTTCGGTCATGACGGAGAATCCTCTCGCGTAGGGACGTGCGGGGGTTAGACGTTGAAGCGGAACTCGACGACGTCGCCGTCCTGCATGACGTAATCCTTGCCCTCGAGACGGGCCTTGCCTTTCGCGCGGGCCTCGACGACCGAGCCGGTCGCGACGAGATCGTCGAACGAGATGACCTCGGCCTTGATGAAGCCCTTCTCGAAGTCGGTGTGGATGACGCCGGCCGCCTGCGGCGCCTTCCAGCCCTTGCCGATCGTCCACGCGCGTGCTTCCTTCGGCCCGGCGGTCAGGTAGATCTGCAGTCCGAGGGTGTCGAACCCGATGCGCGCGAGCTGGTCCAGACCCGACTCCTCCTGGCCCGTGGAGGCAAGCAGCTCGGCGGCGTCCTCCGGGTCGAGGTCGATGAGCTCGGACTCGATCTTCGCGTCGAGGAACACGGCCTGCGCGGGCGCCACCAGCGCAGCTAGTGCAGCCTTTCGCTCGGCATCCGTCAGCACGGCCTCGTCGACGTTGAAGACGAAGATGAACGGTTTCGAGGTCAGCAGGCCCAGCTCGCGGATCGGCCCGAGGTCGATGCCGGATGCCGACAGCAGCTCGCCGCGCTGCAGCGCTTCCTGCGCTGCCTGCGCCGTCGAGAGCACCACCGGATCGAGCTTCTTGCCCCTGACTTCCTTCTCGTACCGCGTGATCGCCTTCTCGAGGGTCTGAAGGTCGGCGAGCTGCAACTCGGCGTTGATCGTCTCCATGTCGCTCTGCGGGTTCACTGCGCCCTCGACATGGACGACGTCGTCGTCGTCGAATCCGCGCACGACCTGGGCGATGGCATCCGCCTCACGGATGTTCGCGAGGAACTGGTTCCCCAGTCCCTCCCCCTCGCTGGCGCCGCGCACGATGCCCGCGATGTCGACGAACGACACTGCGGCGGGCAGGATGCGCTCGGAGTGGAAGATCTCGGCGAGCTTCGCCAGTCGCGAGTCAGGGAGGTTGACCACCCCGATGTTGGGCTCGATCGTCGCGAAGGGATAGTTCGCCGCGAGCACCTGGTTCTTGGTCAGGGCGTTGAAGAGGGTCGACTTGCCGACATTCGGGAGACCGACGATTCCGATGGTGAGAGCCACGGGCATCCAGCCTACCCGGCGCCGGTGTCCGGGCCCGGCCGGTCAGCGCGGATCCACCACTCGCGGGCACCGTCCGCCGCGAGCGCACGCCACTCGCGAGCGACCTTCGCCGCGAATGCCGTCAGCTGCGGATGCCGCGATAGGCGCGCGTCACGTAGGGGATGTCGACGACCTCGGCGCCCGTCTCGTCCCGGCGTCGCTGCGCATCGAAGAGATCCCCGACGGCGGTCAGTATCCGCGTGCGTTCCTGGATCGAGGCCGTGATGATGTAGCTGCGCGACGACACCATGTCGAGGAACGCCGACCGCCCGAGCGTGCGCGTCCATTCCCACCTGTGCTCTTCGAGGGGACCGATCGGCGCGGCGACCTGCGCGTCGCCGTCGGCGAGCATCGTCTCAGCGTGACTGCCGTGCATCACCCGGGTGAGCTCCGCGATCCACGGGACAGTCTCGTCGCGGATGTTCCACACCAGCCCCAGCACACCCCCGGCCCGCAGGACCCGTCCGGCTTCCTCGGACGCGGCCACGACATCGACCCAATGCCACGCCTGGCCGAGCAGCACCGCGTCGAGCGACGCGTCGGGCAGCGGCATGCGCTCGGCCTGTCCCACGAATGTGGGCACACCGTGGACGTGTTGCCTCAACTCCGCGAGCATGCTCGGGTCGGGGTCGATCGCGACCACGTCCGCTCCCGCCTCGACGATCGTGCGGGTGAGCTTGCCGGTTCCGGCACCGACATCGGCGACACGCAGAGCGCGATCGTGCTGCCGGACCGGCGCGAGCATCCACTCCACGGCTTCACGCGGATAATCCGGTCGCCCCGACTCGTAAGCCCCGGCCACAGCACCGAACGACACCGACATCTCTTCGCGGCTGCTCATGACTCGAGCCTATGACGCTGCCACCGAGCCACGCCGAGCACGGCGCGCCTGACACGGCGATCCCTGACGCCGGGTGAGTCTGATGGGGTGCCACTGGATTTCACCGCGATCGACTTCGAGACGGCGAACTCCAGCAGCGCCTCAGCGTGTGCCGTCGGGCTCGTGCGCGTGCGCGACGGCGAAGTTGTCGACAAGACCGGGTGGCTGATCCGTCCGCCGGCGGGACACGACGTGTTCTTCGAACTGAACACCCGTATCCACGGAATCCGAGCCGAGGACGTCGTCCATGCACCGACGTGGACCCAGCAGCTGGGCGCTCTCACCGCGTTCGCCGGCGATGACGTTCTGGTCGCCCACAACGCCGGCTTCGACATGTCTGTCATCAAGCGCGCGTGCGACGCCACCGGCGACGAGTGCCCTCCATACCGCTACGCCTGCAGTCTGCAGGTCGCGCGCAAGGTGTACCAGCTGGACTCCTATCGCCTGCCGTTCGTCGCCGCCGAGGCGGGGTTCCCCGACTTCGCGCATCACAACGCCACCGCGGACGCCCTCGCCTGCGCACACGTCATGATCGACGCGGCGCGACGGCTCGGCTCTGACGACGTCGACGCGCTCGTCGATGCCGCCGGTGTGAGAGTTTCGCAGATCCTCATCGCCGCGGCTCCGGCCGTCTCCTTCGCCTGATCGGGGTTTCCGCGGCCCGTCGCGGGCGCCGTCGCCGGGCGTGACGTCCCGGCGATGTCGGCGGCCCCGGGCATCCTGGGACTATGGACGCCCTCCTCATGTCGATGCTCGCGATCGCGACGCTGGTGCTCGGCGCGTTCGCCGGCTGGACGGCGGGCCTCGCCCGAGGCGCCGCACGGGCCGCCCGCGAGACGGCAGACCTGCGTGCCCGGTTGGCCGCATCCGAGGCTGCGCACCAGGGCGTGCAGGCCCAACTCGACCACCAGCACCTGCTGTACCGCGAGCTGGCGTCGCAGGCGCGGCACGACCAGGCCTCGCGCGAGGAGCGGGAGCGTCGCGAGCAGTCCGTGCTGCGCGCGCTGGCCCCCGTGCAGGAGACACTCGCCGCGATGCACCACAAGGTCGATGAACTCGAACGCGACCGGCACACCCAGTTCGGCACGCTGGCAGAGCAGTTGCGTCGCGCCCACGAGTCCGACGAAGCGCTGCGTGCGACGACGGAGTCTCTCGCCGGAGCACTCCGCTCGGGTGCGACGAGAGGCGTGTGGGGAGAGACACAGCTGCGTCGCGTCGTCGAAGCGGCGGGCCTGACCCACCACGTCGACTTCGACCTGCAGGCATCCATCACCTCCGACGCGGGGGCCGGGCGCCCCGACATGGTCATCCGCCTGCCCGGCGACAAGGCGATCGCCGTCGACGCCAAGGTGCCGCTGGACGCCTACCTCGAAGCCAGCGCGATCCCCTTCACTGCCCAGGGACCCGAGGCGGCCCGCCGCAGCGCCCTGCTCGGCAAGCACGTGAAAGCCGTCCGCTCACACGTGGACGCCCTCGCGCGCAAGACGTACTGGGCCGGTCTGTCGTCGAGCCCCGAGTTCGTCGTGTGCTTCCTCCCCAGCGAATCCCTGCTGGCGTCAGCGCTCGAAGAGGACCCGTCGCTGCTTGACTACGCCTTCGGCAAGCGCGTCGCCCTCGCGTCGCCGGTGAACCTGTGGGCGGTGCTGAAGACAGTCGCCTACACCTGGACCCAGCAGGATGTCTCCCAGGAGGCCCGCACGCTGTTCGAGCTGGGCAACCAGCTCTACGAGCGGCTGGGCTCGCTTGCCTCCCACGCCGACGACCTGCGGCGCGCGATCGAGCGGACAGTCGACAGCTACAACCGCTTCGCCGGCTCCCTCGAGACTCGGGTGCTGGTGAGCGCCCGAAAGTTCCCCGGCATCGATGCGACCAAGCTCGACACCGTGAGCGAGCCGGCGCCGATCGAGAAGGCACCGCGCCGGCTCACGGCTCCCGAGATGCTCGATCACACGCTCGAAGAACCGACGCGCGATCAGTCGCTGGGTGAGCCCATGGCAGCCGCGATCGCGGAGCTCGGCGAGGTGCGCGCTCGCATCGCCGACCCGAACGCCTAGTCCCGAGACGTCAGGCGCCGCCGGGAACGAAGCTCAGCAACAGGATCACGGCTGCGGAGAACCCCACGAAGGCACCGATCATCCACCACGCGCTGAGCTCGTGGCCCTCCTCGCGGCGAACCCGCAGCAGGACATCGGGGCGCCGAGCAGGATCGACGGCGTTCTTCACGACCGCGTTCTGCACGACGGCGTGAGCACCGGTCTGCGGCGATGACTTGCCCACCGTTGCGGACATCGACAACCCCCTGCGGAATGGGAAACAACGACGTGCCTCCCTGGACACGACTTCGATTCTGCCAGACATCCCTCCGCAACAGCGTCACGAATGGATCACATCAGC
Source organism: Microbacterium sp. HD4P20 (assembly GCF_019449275.2). GTDB lineage: Bacteria > Actinomycetota > Actinomycetes > Actinomycetales > Microbacteriaceae > Microbacterium. Next base: position 344,460 of record NZ_JAHZQZ020000018.1, on the reverse strand, counting down.
CCCAGCAGTCACAGCGGTCTCCTCCATCACATGAGGGTCCTCACATGACCTCTTGTCCAGGAGGTTCAGCTCGCGCCGCTCAGAGCCACTTCGACACGAGATGCTCCGACGTGATGCGGCGCAGCGTGCCGGATGCCCCACGCAACACGACGCTCTCGGTGTAGACGTATCCCCCCTCACGACGCACTCCTGCGACCAACTGGCCGTCGGTGACGCCGGTCGCGACGAAGATCGTGTTGTTGCCCCGCACGAGCTCGTCCGCTTCGTAAACGGTGCCGTCGAGCTTCAGGCCGGCGTCGATGCCCTTCTGCTTCTCGTCGTCGTCGCGCGGCCACAGGCGCCCTTGAATGTGCCCACCGAGCGCCTTGATGGCGCACGCCGTCACAATCCCTTCGGGACTGCCCCCGACACCGACGCACATGTCGGTGCGCGCGTTGTGGCGCGCGGCGTTGATGCCGCCGGCGACGTCGCCGTCACTCATCAGGCGCGTGCCGGCCCCCGCCTCACGGATCTCGGCGATCAGCTTCTCGTGACGGGGGCGATGCAGCACCGACACGACGATCTCGTCGACAGGCTTGCCGAGCGCCTTCGCCAGGAGCCGGATGTTCTCGCCGATGGGCAGTCGGATGTCGACGACGCCCACTCCGGCCGGACCGGTCACGAGCTTGTCCATGTAGAACACGCTCGAGGCATCGAGCATCGTGCCGTGATCCGACACGGCGATGACCGACAGTGCATTGTTCCGACCGGCTGCCGTCAGCGACGTGCCGTCGATCGGGTCCACCGCGACATCCGCCCGCGGCCCCCGCCCGTTGCCCACGCGCTCCCCGTTGAAGAGCATCGGGGCCTCGTCCTTCTCACCCTCCCCGATGACGATGGTGCCGTCGAAGTTGACGGTGGTGAAGAACGCGCGCATCGCGTCGACTGCCGCGCCGTCGGCGGCTTCCTTGTCGCCGCGCCCGATGAACGGGACAGCGCGAATCGAAGCGGCCTCCGTGGCGCGCACCAGTTCGAGTGCGAGGTTGCGGTCGGGTTGAAGGGGACTCATGTCCGCGGTCAGGCTCACCATGTCGGTCAGCCTAGCCAGCATGCCGCGCGAGGCGCCCGGCTTTCATGCCTGTCGCGACGAAGGAATCGCTGTTCTTTCGCCGGGGGCAGGACCACGTCATCCGGAGCCGTCCATGGATCGGGACGCCGGTCCAACCACCCGGCCTTCGCTAGGCTTCTCGTGAAGCTCGTCCCGACAGAACAGAACTAGGGAGCACCCATGCCCGTCGCCACCCCGGAGCAGTACGCCGACATGCTGGACCGCGCGAAGGCCGGTGGCTTCGCGTATCCCGCCATCAACGTCTCGAGCTCGCAGACGATCAACGCCGTCCTCCAGGGGCTCACCGAAGCCGGATCCGACGGCATCCTCCAGGTCACCACCGGCGGCGCCGACTACTTCGCGGGCCACACCGTCAAGGCGCGTGCCGCCGGCGCTCTCGCGTTCGCCAGGTTCGCCACCGAGGTCGCCAAGACCTACCCCATCACTGTTGCGCTGCACACCGACCACTGCCCGAAGGAAGCACTCCCGGGCTTCGTCATGCCCCTCATCGAGGCGTCGGAGGAAGAGGTCAAAGCGGGTCGCAACCCGATCTTCCAGTCGCACATGTGGGACGGCTCGGCCGTTCCCCTGGACGAGAACATCGAGATCGCCAAGGACCTGCTGCCCCGGCTGCGCAACATCAACGGCATTCTCGAGGTCGAGATCGGCGTCGTCGGCGGAGAAGAAGACGGCGTCACGCACGAAGGCTCGAACGAGGCGCTGTACACCACGGTCGCCGACGTCACGAAGGCCGTGGAGGCGCTGGGTCTCGGCGAGAACGGCCGCTACATCTCGGCCCTCACCTTCGGCAACGTGCACGGTGTGTACAAGCCCGGAAACGTCAAGCTGCGACCCGAGCTCCTCGGCGAGATCCAGGAGGGCATCGCCGCACGCTTCGGTACCGGTCCGAAGCCCCTCGACCTCGTCTTCCACGGCGGCAGCGGCTCGACCGACGAAGAGATCGCCCTCGCGGTCGCCAACGGCGTCGTGAAGATGAACATCGACACCGACACCCAGTACGCCTTCACCCGCTCGATCGCGGGCTTCATGTTCTCGAACTACGACGGGGTGCTGAAGGTCGACGGCGAGGTGGGCAACAAGAAGGCCTACGACCCGCGGGCGTGGGGCAAGATCGCTGAGTCGGCGATGGCGGTCCGCGTCGTCGCGGCCACGCAGCAGCTGGGCTCGCACGGCAAGAGCCTCGCCGCCTGATCAGTCGATACGGATGCCTCCGGCCCGAGCCCTCGCGGGCGTGGGCCGGGGACATCCGCCGCTTCGACCCGGGCGTCGCAAACCGTCACGGACCTCGGTAGACCTCGAGGATGGTGGGCGCTCCCGCTGGGCGATGAACGACCTCGATCCCGTCGCCCGCGCGGACGCGGCCCGTGCTCCGCACCCGGAGGTAAGGACCGAGCCGCCGGGCGTCCGAGAAGCGCCTCACCCAGCCACGCTCCTCCTCCCCGCCGACCCAGCGGGCGAACGTCTGGCACGGCGTGCGCGGCATCGTGACCTCGACTTCGACGCGATCCCCGATCCGCCACCGCTCCCCGATCAGTGCGGCGTTGACATCCAAGCCCTCGGTACGCAGATTCTCGCCGAAGAAACCCGCGGGCAGGGCACGGCCGAGCTCTTCTTCCCAGAACGCCGCGTCCTCGGCGGCATAGGCATAGAGCGCCTTGTCGAGGCCGCCGTGGTGCTTCCTGTCGGCCTGGACGTCCGCGTAGGCGCCGTACGTGCCGATCCGCACCGCCCCGTCGATCGCGGCCTTGTCGATCGCCGTCACGCCGACCGGACCGGCGTCCGGGTGAAGCCGGCTGACGGCGCAGATCGCAAGCAGGCAAGCCATCCCGTCATCCTATGCACGCACTGTGGTCTCCAGTCCGCTTGCACCTAGGGTTGCTCGCGTCAGCCCAGACTGCCGACCAGGGCGTCCCACGCGGCGGGATCGTTCATCAGCGGAACGACCATCAGCATGCCCGCCACGAAGACGAAGACGACGCCCGCGACCAGCGGGATCCACCACGACAGCCGGCGGCGGCTCATGTTCCACCAAGAGATCGCGGCGGTCGCGATCCAGCCGACCGTCAGCAGCAGTGCGGCGGCGATGCCCCACGGCCGGCCGGCTGCAGGGTCCGCCAGCTCGGCCTCGACGCCGAGGACCGTGAACATGGTGTCGGCGTACGCCGAGTAGTCGAGGAAGGCCGGGTACGACGAGATGACGTTCACCAGCCCGTACGCGAGCAGGGCGAACGTCACGATGCGGTCGACGGCTCGCCGCCGGGTCAGCGCCGCGTCAGCGGCGGGAGGAACATCCGCGCCGGCAGTCTCGGTAGCGGCGGGGCCGACGGGCGCGGCGACCGCGGGCGGCACTTCGACGGGGCGCCCGGTCTCGAGGGCGGCGGTCACGTCGGGCTGGCGGATGCGCGCGCGCTGCTCCTCGGGGGTGGCGTACTCACCGTACTGAGGTCTGGGTCGAGCACCCGGCTCGGGGGCGACGGCGTCGGTCACGCGCGGGCCCTCCCGCCCAGAGCGCGGTCGTCCCGCTTGCCCGCGGCATCCGTCCGCAGCTCTTTGGGGAGCGAGAACTGCAGGTCCTCCTCGGCAGTGCGCACCTCTTCGACGTCGCGGAACCCCGCGTTCGAGAGGTCTCGGAGCACCTCCTGCACCAAGACGTCAGGCACCGACGCACCGCTGGTGACGCCGACCGTCTCTACCCCGTCGAGCCACGCCTGCTCGATCTCGTCGGCGTAGTCGACCCGGTACGCGGCCTTCGCCCCGTACTCGAGCGCGACCTCGACCAGTCGCACACTGTTGGAGGAGTTCGCCGAACCCACGACGATCACCAGGTCGGCATCCTTGGCGACCTTCTTGATCGCGACCTGGCGGTTCTGAGTGGCGTAGCAGATGTCGTCGGAGGGCGGATCCTGCAATTGCGGGAACCGATCGCGCAGGCGCCGTACGGTCTCCATCGTCTCGTCGACCGACAGTGTCGTCTGCGACAGCCACACGACCTTCGACGGGTCGCGCACCACGATCGTGTCGGCCTCATCCGGCGAGTTCACGATCGTGACGTGCTCGGGTGCCTCACCGGCGGTTCCCTCGACCTCTTCGTGGCCCTCGTGGCCGATCAGCAGGATCTCGAAGTCGTCGCGCGCGAACCGCACGGCTTCGCGGTGCACCTTGGTCACGAGCGGGCATGTCGCGTCGATGGCGAGGAGCCCCCGATCGGATGCCGCGTTCACGACCGCGGGCGAGACCCCGTGTGCGCTGAACACGACGTGCGCACCCTCCGGCACTTCGTCGACCTCTTCGACGAAGATCGCGCCCTTGCTCTCGAGCTCGGTCACGACATGGATGTTGTGCACGATCTGCTTGCGCACGTACACCGGAGCACCGAAGCGCTCGAGCGCCTTCTCGACGGCGATGACGGCGCGGTCCACGCCGGCGCAGTACCCACGGGGCGAAGCCAGGAGCACCCGCTTGTGTCCGGGGACCGCGTTATTCTGGAGCGGTTCGCGCCGCCGCGGAATACGCGGGACGGGCATGCTCACGGATCTCGTACCCAAGGTGCCGGTGCTCACCCCACGAGTCTACGGGCGCACCCGTGGACGGGACCTGTGAGCGAGAGGACCGCATGACGACCTTCCAGCCCGCCGCGATCGCCGGCGAGCCGCCACCAGCCGACTCGGTGAAGCCCCGCGACTCCACATCCGACGCGCCGACATCGGTGGCGCGCCTGAACGACACCATCCGCGGATTCATCCAGAACTGGGGCTCGGTGTGGGTCGAGGGCGAGATCACGGCGTGGAATCAGCGCGGCGGCAACGTCTTCGGTCGCCTCAAGGACCTCGTCACGGACGCCACGATCTCGTTCCGGATCTGGTCGTCCACGCGCGACCGGCTGCCGGGCGATCTCAAGGTCGGCGATCACGTCATCGCGTGCGTCAAGGCCGACTACTTCAGCAAGACGGGCGACTTCAGCTTCAGCGTCTCCGCCATGCGCCACGTCGGGCTGGGCGATCAGCTCGAGCGCCTCGAGCGCCTGCGGGTGCAGCTGCGGGCGGAGGGACTGTTCGACCCGTCCCGCAAGAAGCCGCTCCCGTTCCTGCCCCACGTGATCGGGCTCATCACCGGCGAGAACTCCGATGCCGAGAAGGACGTTCACCGGAACGCCGAGCTGCGCTGGCCGCAGGTGCGCTTCCGCACCAAGTTCGCCGCTGTGCAGGGCGACCGGTGCGTGCCCGAGACGATCGCCGCACTCAAAGCCCTCGACGCCGCACCCGAGGTGGACGTCATCGTCATCGCCCGCGGCGGCGGCGACCCGCAGACCCTGCTGGGCTTCAGCGACGAGCGGCTGCTGCGCGCGGTCGCGGCGGCCACCACACCGGTGGTCAGCGCGATCGGGCATGAGAACGACCACCCGCTCCTGGACGACGTCGCCGATGTGCGCGCGTCGACGCCGACCGACGCGGCCAAGCGGGTGGTTCCGGATGTCGCCGAGCAGCGCGCGATCGTGGCGCAGCTGCGTTCGCGCCTGACTTCGCGCCTGACGCAGCGGCTCACGCACGACATCTCGCAGCTCGAGCAGCTGCGCTCCCGGCCGGTGCTGCGCGCGCCGGAGTCGCTGCTGACCTCGCGCTCGCACGAGATCGAGCTGCTCGCAGCCCGGGGCCGCGAGCGGGTGGACCGCGCGCTGGACGTCCAGGGGCGCCGTACCGCCGAGCTGCGCGCGACGCTCCGCGCGCTGTCTCCGGCGTCGACGCTGGCGCGCGGCTACGCCATCGCACACCTGGCGGACGGCGTCATCGTGCGCGATGCCGCGCAGGCTCCGGCATCCACGCCCGTCCTCGTGACCGTCGGCCGCGGTTCGTTCGCAGCACGTTCCGAGGGCCCGATCGAAGAGGCCGCCGCAGACGGACCCGCCGGAGCGCCGACGTAGGATGGAAGTCATGACCGAGACCAGCGGCGCCCCCACCGACGTCGCTTCGCTTTCGTTCGAACAGGCCCGCGACGAACTCGTCCGCGTGGTCGCCGAACTCGAGCAGGGATCGCCGACGCTCGAGCATTCCCTGGCGCTGTGGGAACGCGGCGAGGCTCTCGCGGCGCGTTGCGAGGAATGGCTGCTCGGCGCCAAGCGCCGACTCGAAGCCGCACGCGCCTCGACGCCTCGCGATGAAGGTGGCGAGGCCTGATGGCCCGCGATCCCCGCGTCGTCGCCGAGCTCGGCCGCCCGGAAACCCCGGACGAGACCGCCGCCCGCAAGGCCGAGTCCTCGCGGGTGTATCGGTCGAGCCAGAACACCCGCAACCTCGTCGCAGCGCTCCTGGTGACCCTCGCCGTGGTCGCCGTCGTCGTCTTCGCGGTGCCGCGTGGCACGCCTCCCGCACGCGAGCCGATCGACGTCGCCGCCGTCGCCGAACGTGTCGGGACCGCCGAGGGCCGCTCCCTGATCGCGCCGGAGCTGTCGGACGACTGGATCGTGAACAGTGCCGCTGTCGAAGACGAAGGCTCTTCGCGCGCATGGACCATCGTGATCGCCCCCGCTAACGAGGACGAGCCCGGTTTCCTGCGGGCGGCACAGGGCTTCGACGCCGATGAAGCCTGGCCCGCCCGCGTGCTGGCCGGTGCTGCGCCGGTCGACACCGTGACGATCGGCGGTGTCACGTGGGACCGCTACGAGCTGGAGCCGTCACGCCACGGCAAGCTCTCGGTCGCCCTGGCGGCGCCGGCGGGTGCTGACACCGTCCTGATCTACGGCACGGCCGACGACGACGCGCTTCAGGACGTGGCCGCCGCCGTCGCCGACGAGGTCACCGCGTTGCGAGAGGAATCGGAATGACCTCACCCTCGATCCCCGGAACCGAGTCCGCGCCCGCGAAGGCCTGGCGTGAGATGCAGCGCGGCAATGCCCGCTTCGTCGCCGGCGAGCCGCACCATCCGCGCCAGGATGTGGACCGCCGCCACGATCTGGCCGGCGGGCAGCGTCCTCGCGCGGCGTTGTTCGGCTGCTCCGACTCACGCCTGGCGGCCGAGATCATCTTCGACAAGGGGCTCGGCGACCTGTTCGTCGTGCGCAACGCCGGGCAGGTGATCTCCGACTCCGTCATCGGCAGCCTCGAATATGCCGTGGCCGTGCTGGAGGTACCGCTGATCGTCGTCCTCGGGCACGACGCGTGCGGCGCCGTACGCGCCGCGATCGACAGCACGGATCCGGATGCCGCTCCCCTGCCGCCTCACATCTGGCGGCTGATCTCCCCGATCGTCCCGGCGGTGCGCCGCGTGCAGCGGGCCGGCAAGGACCACGGGGTTACGACGAACGACATCGACGCCGAAGAGGTCGGGCGCGAGCACCTGCGCGACACCGTCGCCGAGCTGCTGCACTCGTCCGAGCTGATCAGCGACGCCGTTGCCGAAGGGCGCCTCGCGATCGTGGGCGCGAAGTACCGGCTCGCCGAAGGCACCGCGGTCCCCGATGTCATGCTCGGCATCGCCGGCCCGGTCTGAGCCCCCACCCCACCCGTACGAAACGTGAGGAACAACGACGTGACCGACATCGAGTACCGTATCGAGCACGACACCATGGGAGAAGTCCGCGTCCCCAAGAACGCGCTCTACGCCGCGCAGACGCAGCGTGCGGTGGAGAACTTCCCGATCTCGGGCGACCCGCTCGAGCCGGCCCAGATCGTCGCGCTCGCACGCATCAAGAAGGCGGCGGCACTGGCGAACAAGGAACTCGGCACGCTCGACCCGGCCGTCGCGGACGCGATCGCCGGCGCCGCCGACCGCATCATCGCGGGCGAATTCGCCGACCAGTTCCCGATCGACGTGTATCAGACCGGCAGCGGCACCTCGTCGAACATGAACATGAACGAGGTGCTCGCGACGCTGGCCACCCATTCTCTCGGCTCCCTCGTCCACCCCAACGACCACGTCAACGCGTCGCAGTCGTCGAACGACGTCTTTCCCACCTCGGTGCACATCGCCGTCACCCAGGAACTCATCGACGACCTCATCCCGGCTCTGGACCACCTCGCCGTCGCTCTGGAAGCCAAGGCCGAGGCCTGGAAGAGCGTCGTGAAGGCGGGTCGCACCCACCTCATGGACGCGACGCCGGTGACCCTCGGCCAGGAGTTCGGCGGCTACGCGCGTCAGATCCGCCTCGGCATCGAGCGGGTGCAGGCGGTGCTCCCCCGCGTGGCAGAGGTTCCGCTCGGCGGCACCGCCGTCGGGACCGGCATCAACACGCCGCTCGGGTTCCCGCAGCGCGTCATCGAGCTCATCGTGGCCGATACCGAGCTCCCGATCACCGAGGCCAAGGATCACTTCGAAGCGCAGGCGAACCGCGACGGCCTGGTCGAGGCATCCGGCGCCCTCCGCACGGTCGCGGTGTCGCTGACGAAGATCAACAACGACCTGCGGTGGATGGGCTCCGGTCCGAACACCGGCCTCGGCGAGCTACACATCCCGGATCTTCAGCCCGGATCGTCGATCATGCCCGGCAAGGTGAACCCCGTCGTGCCGGAGGCCACCCTCATGGTGTGCGCGAGGGTCATCGGCAACGACGCGACGGTCGCATGGGCAGGCGCATCGGGCTCGTTCGAGCTCAACGTCGCCATTCCCGTCATGGGCACCGCCGTGCTGGAATCCATCGAACTGCTCGCCAACGCCTCGCGCCTGCTCGCCGACAAGACGATCGATGGCCTCCAGGCCAATGTCGAGCGTGCGGCCGCATACGCCGGCATGTCGCCTTCGATCGTCACACCGCTCAACAAGCTGATCGGCTACGAGGCCGCCGCGAAGATCGCCAAGCACTCGGTCTCGAGGGGCATCACGGTCCGCGAAGCGGTCATCGACCTCGGTTTCGTGGAGCGTGGCGAGGTCACGCTGGAGCAGCTCGACGAGAAGCTGGACCTGCTCTCGATGACCCACCCCGGCTGATCGGCGCGACCGGCGAGATGCTCAGGGAGCTGCCGCAGAACGCGGCGGATCCGCCCCCGGTGCCGGACGCGCCTCTGCGGCGGGATAATCAGGAGGTGGCCCGCACCGCCCGTCCCATCCCCGCCCGTGTCAGGATCCTCGCGGCGATCCTCGCGGTGGCCTGCATCGGCCTTGCCATCGTGGGGAGCGTGACGTTCTGGATGCAGCGTGAGCAGGTCGTGAGGAGTGTGGACGACCGGCTGAAGAACCAGGTGCAATTCCTGCAGGGGCTCGCCCAACCGGATGACGCCGGGGAGGCCCCCTCCGGGGCCGAGGAGGCCACGGCCGAGGTCGACGTCGAGGACTACGTCACCGTCGACGACTACCTCAACGCGGTTGTCGCCCAGCTCGTTCCCGCCCGCAACGAAGCATCCCTGGCCCTCCTTGACGGAACTCCACGCTGGATTCCGGCGACGCTCTCGGGTTTCGACGTCTCTGAGAACCAAGAGTTCATCGACCGGATCGTGACCGAGACCCAAGGGGGCGAGACCCAGCGCGGCACCGCGGTCACCGACCAGGGGTCACTGCGCTACATCGCGATCCCCGTGACGATGCCCGGCGACCCGCAGCAGGGTCTGTATGTGCGCGCGATCGATCTGGGTGCCGAACTCGAGCCCGTCGCGATCGCGCTGACCACGTATGTCATCGCCGCGATCGCCGTGCTCGCTGCCATCGGCGTGGTCGGCTGGTTCGTCACGGGGCGCCTCCTGTCGCCCATTCGGCATCTGCGAGAGACGGCCGACGCGATCTCGATCACCGATCTGTCGCTGCGGCTGTCGCCCCAGGGAAACGACGACATCGCCGACCTGTCACGGACGGTGAACTCGATGCTGGACCGTCTGGAGGGCTCCGTCGACGTGCAGCGCCAGCTGCTGGACGATGTCCGCCACGAGCTCAAGACGCCGATCACGATCGTGCGCGGACATCTCGAGCTGATGAACCCCCGCGATGCCTCCGACGTCTCGGCAGCGCGCGAGATCGGAATCGCCGAACTCGACCGGCTGGCCCGGCTCGTCGAAGACATCGACCGGCTCGCCGCAGCGGAAGCCGACACCTATGCGACGCACGCCGTGGATCTCGGCGCCCTGACGGCGCGCGTGGGTGAGCTCGTCGCCGTCATACCGGGCCACGCCTGGACCGTGGAAGCCCACGCATCAGGGACGATCCTCGCCGACCACGACCGTCTTCTGCAGGCGTGGCTGCAGCTGGCCGACAATGCCGCGAAGTACACACCGCACGGCACGGCGATCGAGATCGGCAGTTCGCTGGATGCCGACGGCGCGCACCTGTGGGTGCGCGACCACGGCCCCGGCATCCCTCCGGCCGCTCGGCACCGCATCTTCCGCCGCTTCGACCGGGCACAGGGCAAGCGGACGGTCGGCGGGTCGGGCCTGGGCCTCGCGATCGTCGAAGCCATCACGAAAGGCCATGGAGGTCACTGCGCGGTCACCGACACGCCGGGCGGCGGAGCGACGTTCACGATCCATCTCCCCCCACACGAGGCGGAACTGCCGGCCCCGGTGCGAGCTGGGGACGTCGTACTGCAACGAGAGGCTTCCGGGTGACGAAGATCCTGATCGTGGAGGACGAGCCGCGCATCGCCTCGTTCGTCAGCCGGGGACTCGAAGCCGCCGGGTACGAGACCGTCGTGATCGAGGACGGGGCCGAGGCGCTCGCAGCGGCGCTGCGCGGCGACGCCGACCTGGTGCTGCTCGATGTCGGACTGCCCACCATGGACGGATTCGAGGTGCTGCGCGAGTTGCGGGCCCGTGGGTCGGTCGTCCCGGTCATCATGCTCACCGCCCGCTCGAGCACTCGCGACACCGTCGAGGGACTCGACGCCGGCGCGAACGACTACGTCCCGAAGCCGTTCGTGTTCGAAGAGCTCCTGGCTCGCGTACGCTCCCGCCTGCGCGAGACGGTTCCGCAGCCGGGCGTGTCGATCTCGCACGGTGACGTCGTGCTCGATGTCCTCGCGCGCCGTGCCAGCGTCGCAGGCAGGGAGGTAGACCTCTCCGCGCGCGAGTTCGCCCTCGCGGAGCAGTTCCTGCGCAACCCGGGGCGTGTCCTGAGCCGCGAACTGCTCCTCAGCCGCGTCTGGGGCATGGATTTCGATCCCGGCTCGAACGTCGTCGACGTGTACGTCCGGTATCTCCGCGGCAAGCTCGGCTCGGATCGCATCGTGACCGTGCGCGGCGCCGGCTACCGCTGGGAGTGATCCTCCCCTTCACGGGGAAGCCCCCGGTGCTGGGGGGCACCGGGGGCTGGGAATGGCCGGATTGGGGGATCCGGCCGTTATCGATCGCGCCTATCTGGGGAATCGCGCGATCGATCCTTGTTCGAGCCGCGGCCATCGGCCCGCTGCTCGTTGTTCGGACCCGCGTGGGCGGGACGAGCGTCCTGCCCGCCGGGGACGGGGTGGGAGTCCTGTCGACTGGCGACAGGACCAGCGTCCTGCCCGCCCGGGACGGGGAGCGAAGAGGGGGGTTCGGGTGCGGCGGGCACCTTCTCGGTGGCGGGGGCCAAGCGGGTGTCGTCGCCGCCGTCCAAGTGCGATCCGCCCTGCGCGCCGTCCAACTGGCCACGGCCGTGTCGCCCGGCGTCGTCCGGGGCGGGGCGCTCCTCGGACCGGCGATTCGCCTCGGCACGACGATCCGCCTCGGCACGATGATCCGCCTCGGCACGACGATCCGCCTCGGCCCGCAAGCCCTCGATCCAGGCCTCGATGCGCTCGGTGGACCACCCCTGTGCCAACGCCCAGGAACGGACCTCTCCCCACTGGCCGGCCGCGGCTGAGGCCGCGACATCCTGCTCGGGCTCGGCCGGCGCCAGAGGAATATCGGGGGTATCGGTGGCGGGGGCTGCCGGCCGCGCCTGCGGCGGATTCACGACGAGCGGCGCGAGCGCTGAGGTCGCGACGGGCGCAGGGGTGGGAACTGACGGGGATGGGGGCGCTGACGAGGTCGGCGACGCCGGCACGACCACACCGGCGGCGGAGACAGCGGAGCCGGTGGAGTCGGCGAGAGCTGCCGAGTTGCTGATCGCGACCGCGCAGATCACAGCGACGCTCGCCGCGACCGTGGACACGCCACCGATCACGAGCCCCACCCGTCCGTCCACGATCGTCCTCTCTCCGCCGACGCCAGAACGCCCTCGTCAATGGTGACAGACGGCGCACCGGTCGGGTAATCGAGGCCGTGAGACTCTTCTCATACGGACGCACGCGGGACCGGGATGCCGCAGCATCCCGGTCCCGCCTCCCCGCACTCTCAGGCGAGTTCGCCGGCCTCCAAGAGATCCGTCACGAGAGCCGCGATGGCCGAGCGCTCCGACCGCATGAGGGTGACGTGACCGAAGAGCCCGTGTCCCTTGAGGGTCTCGATCACCGAAGCGACGCCGTCATGCCGCCCCACGCGAAGGTTGTCGCGCTGTCCCACGTCGTGCGTGAGCACCACGCGGGAGTTCTGGCCGATGCGGCTGAGGACGGTCAGCAGTACGTTGCGCTCCAGCGACTGCGCCTCGTCGACGATCACGAACGCGTCGTGGAGCGAGCGTCCGCGAATGTGGGTGAGCGGAAGCACCTCGAGCATGCCGCGCTCGATCACCTCCTCGAGGACGTTGGCCGACACCACCGAGCCCAGGGTGTCGAAGACGGCCTGTCCCCACGGGTTCATCTTCTCCTGCTGATCGCCGGGCAGGTAGCCGAGCTCTTGCCCGCCGACGGCGAACAACGGCCGGAACACGATGATCTTGCGCTGCTGCTGGCGCTCGAGCACGGCCTCCAGCCCTGCGCACAACGCCAGGGCGGACTTGCCGGTGCCCGCCCGTCCGCCGAGCGAGACGATCCCGACCTCGGGGTCCAGCAGCAGATCGATCGCGATGCGCTGCTCGGCCGAGCGTCCGTGGAGGCCGAACACCTCGCGGTCTCCGCGCACGAGCCGATACTCGCCGTCGCCCACCACGCGCCCGAGCGCCGAGCCGCGCTCGGAATGGATGATCAGGCCGGTGTTCACCGGCAGCCCCTGTACGTCGTCGCTGACAGCGACCTCGCTCTCGTACAGGTCGCTGACGTCGTCGCCCGAGACGTCGATCTCGGCGATCCCTGTCCAGCCGGAGTCCACCGCCTGCTCGGCGAGGTACTCCTCGGCCGAGATGCCCAGGGATGCCGCCTTGACCCGCATCGGCAAGTCCTTGGAGACAACCGTCACCTCCTGCCCGTCCTGCGCGAGGTGCATGGCGACAGCGAGGATCCGGCTGTCGTTGTCGCCCAGACGCATCCCCGACGGAAGCACGGCGGCATCGGTGTTGTTCAGCTCGACCCGGAGGGTCCCGCCTGCGCCGACGGGAACCGGGAAGTCGAGCCGCCCGTGTTCGACGCGCAGTTCGTCGAGGTGACGCAGTGCCTGCCGGGCGAAATAGCCGATCTCGGGGTCATGCCGCTTGCCCTCCAGCTCGGTGATCACCACGACCGGGATCACGACGCTGTGCTCGGCGAAGCGGAAGAAGGCCCGCGGATCGCTCAGCAGCACCGATGTGTCGAGCACGTAGGTTCGGAGGTCCTGATCGATCCCGCCCGCCTGCTCGAGGCTCTGACTGCGCTGCTTGTGTGGTGCTCGTGTGGTCACAACCCACTCCCGCCCCGGGTGGAGAACCCGGCAGTCACGAGTCGACCAGGGTCACGAGTCGTTTCCCAACGGCCGACTCGAACGGGCGCCTTGCCCGATGTGATGAACGTACGTCCGCCCGGCGACATCCCGTGCGCACGACACGCGCGCGACGGTGACGTGTTCGTGAATTCCGGATGCCGCGGGCCCGCGGCATCCGGTCACCACACGCGAGTCGCCGAGAATGCCGCCAGGGCGTCGCCGAACAGCCGCAGCGTGTCGGCCCCGGTGCCCACGTGCGGAGCCACCCGAACCTGGCCCGAACGCGCCGTGACGGTGAGCCCATGGTTGGCGAGAGAAGCGGCCAGGGGCGCGGCGTCCTGGGGTGCGGGTTCAAGGGTCACGATGCCGGCGCGCCGCTCGGGCTCACGCGCGGTGATGACCGGAACGTCATAGCGGTCGGCGAAGAACATGACATCGGCCGTGCGCGCCGCCAGCTCGGTCTCGATCGACGCGATGCCCACCGCGGACACCTCGCGCAACGCCGTCGCCAGGCGTGCCGCCGCGAGCGCGTCGGGGCCCGCCACCGAGAATGCCTGTGCCGACGACGACGGTGGCGGCACGGTGTCGATCGGCAGATCGCCGTCGACGCCGCGGAACCCCGACAGCACCGGCGCGATGCGCTCCAGCGCCCGGTCGCCGAACCACGCGAACGCCGTGCCGCGCCCGGCGCGCAGCCATTTGTAGCCGTGCGCGCACACGACGTCGGCGATCGTGTAGTCGACATCGACCACCCCGAAGCCCTGCGTCGCGTCGACGATGAGAAGGCGGTCGCCGATGACGTCGCGCAGCGCCGCGAGATCAGCGCGATAGCCGGTGCGGAAGTCGACGAGGCTGACTGCGAGCGCACGGCTGTCGTCGGTGAGGGCGTCCCGCACGACCTCGGGGGTGATACGTCCATCCTGGGGTTCGAGCCATTGCAGCTGGATCGAACCCAGCGCCTCCGACGCGCGGGTGGCTGCCACGGTGAGACTCGGGAACTCGCCACGTCCGAGCATGAGTCCGCCGGCGAGGCCATAGATCGCGTGCATGAGGCCGTAGGTGGTGGACGGCTGCAGGACGACCTGCGTGGCATCGGTCGTCCCGATCAGCACCGCCGCCAGCTCGCGGGCCTCCCGCGCGTGGTCGCGCACCAGGTCGAGACTGGTCCGTCGGCCCGAGCCGAGCAGTTCGGTGTCGGCCTGGGCCTCTGCCCGCACCGTCGGCGAGAGCGGCCCGAACCCGGCCCAGTCGAGATAGCCGGGCTCTCCATCGAACGAGGCCGCATATGCGTCGAGATCCACGCCGTCATTCTGGCAGAGCCCGGTCCGGCGCGCGTCGCGGGCGCCCTCAGCTTCCGAATCGACGATCCCGAGACGCGAAATCTCGGATCGCCCGCAGGAAATCCACCTCGCGCAAGTCGGGGCCGAGGGCTTCGACGAAGGAGAAGCTCCGCGTGAGCGCGAGGCGGGCGCCCTCAGCTTCCGAATCGACGATCCCGAGACGCGAAATCTCGGATCGCCCGCAAGAAATCCACCTCGCGCAAGTCGGGGCCGAGGGCTTCGACGAAGTAGAACTCCGAGTGCGCGCTCTGCCACAGCAGGAAGTCGCTCAGCCGCTGCTCCCCCGACGTACGGATCACCAGGTCAGGGTCGGGCTGACCACCGGTGTAGAGGTGCTCGCCGATCTGCTCAGGGGTGAGGCTCTCGGCCAGTTCCTCGAGCGAGCCGCCCTCGCGGCGATGCGTGGCGATGATGCTGCGCACCGCATCGACGATCTCGCCGCGCCCGCCGTAGCCGATGGCGAGGTTCACATGCAGCCCGGGATGATCACGAGTGCGCTCTTGCGCATCGGCGAGCACACGCGCCAGCTCGGCAGGCAGCGCGGCGGAGCGACCGACGTGCTTCACACGCCAATCCCGCTCGTGAGAGAGCTCATCGGCCAGTTCGGCGATGATCTCGATGAGGTCGGACAGCTCGCGCGAATCGCGCTTGACCAGATTGTCGTTGGAGAGCAGGTACAGCGACACCACGCGGACGCCGACATCGTCGCACCAGCGCAGGAACTCCCGCATCTTCGCCGCGCCGGCACGGTGGCCGTGCGACGCCGAGTCGAACCCGAGCTGCTTCGCCCAGCGCCGATTGCCGTCGATCATCATCGCCACGTGCCGCGGCACGGTCTCGGGGTCGAGCCGCCGGCGCAGGCGATTGATATAGAGCCGGTAGAGCGGTCCCCTGCCCTCATTCGACGAAGCACGCGCCACATCCCTACGCTACCCCGCCGGGCCGATGCCGACCATGTGCCGACACCGGCATGCACCGGCCCCTAACCTGGGAGCATGAGCCGTCGCGCACGCCCTTCGCAGGCCCCCGAGGTTCCGGTGCTGCCGCTCATGGACGCCGCGGCGGTGGACGCCGCTGCTCCGGACCTCAAGCCCAGCTGGCGCGGATGGATCCACGCCAGCACGTTCCCGGTGGCGATCGTCGCCGGCGTCGTTCTCATCGCGATGGCGCAAGGCGCACCGGCGAAGTGGGCCTCGGCGGTCTTCATGGCCACCTCGATGCTGATGTTCGGCACCTCCGCGCTCTACCACCGCTTCGACTGGAAGCCGCGGACGAGGGCGATCCTCAAACGCATCGACCACGCGAACATCCTGCTGCTCATCGCGGGCACATACACGCCGATCGCGACGCTCGCGCTCCCGCCCGAGAAGGGCGTCCTGCTGCTGTCGGTGGTGTGGAGCGGGGCCTTGCTCGGCATCCTGTTCCGTGTCTTCTGGATCAACGCGCCCCGGTGGCTGTACGTCGCGCTCTACCTCGCGCTCGGCTGGGCGGCCGTCATGTACATGGTCGACCTCTTCGTGGCGAACGAGGCCATGATGATCCTCGTCATCGTGGGCGGCCTGCTCTATACCGGCGGTGCGATCGTCTACGCCGTCAAGCGGCCGAACCCGTGGCCCGGGCACTTCGGCTTCCACGAGATCTTCCACGTGTGCACCGTGCTCGCGTTCCTGTGCCACTGGACGGCGTGCCTGCTGATCGCGACCGACCCGCTGTCACCGTCGCTGGGGATTCCAGGCTGACGGATGCCGGGGGCCCGGGCGTCACCGGTCAGGGCCGGGAGGTCGGCTCGTCGCGTGGGCCGGTGCTCTCGTCGTCGGTGTCGGTCGCCTCGACCGCTCGCGATGCCTGATCCCGGGCGTCGAGCTCGGCCTGCAGCTCTTCGTCGATGTCGGCACGGACTCGTCCTCGGCGGATGCGGCGCATCATGTCCCACACGAGGAAGATCACCGCGACCGCGACGAGGGCGGTGATGATGAAGCCCTCCACCCCGGGTGTCACCAGCTCGGGATCGACCTGCGGCGTCGGCGTCGGCGTCGGTGTCGCCGCGGCACCGCCCAGGAGGGCGAGCACGTCGTGCATGGGTGTCCTCGTTCTGCCCGGATGGCGGGCGGTGCGGATGTCGGCGGCGACACGCGGGAGCGCATAGCCTGGAGTTCCAGCCTAATCTTCCGACGGAACCGCCATGACGACGCAGGACATGCTCGACGAGCGCTATGGACGCCGCCGCTCTCCCGCGCGACGATGGATCGTCGGGGCCGCGAGCCTCATCGCCGTCGGCCTCGTCGTCGCGTTCGGCTGGTTCACCGTGCAGGGCACCCTGGACTCCGTCGACGTCGACACCACTTCGTTCACGATCATCGACGAGCATTCGGTCGAGCTCGGATTCCAGATCACCGCTCCCCCGGGACGCGCGGTCGCGTGCGCCATCGAGGCGCAGGACGAGGAGCACGGCGTGGTGGGCTGGCGGGTCGTCGAGATCGAGGCATCCGACACCCATGCGCGGGCTTTTCGCGAGATCATCCCCACCACCGCAGAGGCGACGACGGGCTTCGTGAACTCGTGCTGGGTTTTGTCCTCGTCTGCCACCTGACATAGTCTGTCGGGACTGCAGTCGATCCGCGCCCTGGCCGTGAGCCGGGGCGTTCGGTTTATCGACGTGCCCCGCCGATCGAAGGAGTCAACCGTGTCGAATGACGCACCCGAGACCTTCCTCACCCAGGATGCCTACGACCGACTCGCCGCCGAGCTCGAACACCTCTCGACCACCGGCCGCGAAGAGATCGCCAAGCGAATCGAGGCCGCCCGCGAAGAGGGCGACCTCAAAGAGAACGGTGGCTATCACGCGGCCAAGGACGAGCAGGGCAAGCAGGAGGCCCGCATCCGGACGCTGCAGCACCTGCTGAAGTCGGCCAAGGTCGGCGAAGCGCCCGAGAGCAACGGCGTCGTTCAGCCGGGCACCGTCGTGACCGCGGTCATCGCCGGCGGCGAAGAGGTCTTCCTGCTCGGCAACCGCGAGATCGGAGCCGGCTCGGAGCTGGACGTCTACAGCGAAGCCTCGCCCCTGGGCGCGGCGATCCTCGGCCGCAAGGAGGGCGAGAAGACCTCCTACACCGCCCCGACCGGGCGTGAGATCGCGGTCGAGATCGTGAAGGTCGAGACCTACAACGGTCAGTGAGCCCGCGAGCGGTGCTCTTCGTCAGTCCGCAACCACGGTCGGCACGTAACCGGCCGCTTCGAGCACCGAGATGACGTGCGCGCGGTGCTCTTCGCCGCGGGTCTCGACGCTCAGCTGCAGGATCACCTCGCTGATCTGAAGCCCGTGGCCATGCCGGGTGTGGAGAACTTCGATGACGTTCGCACCGGCGAGCGCGAGCAGCTCTGAGACGCGTGCCAGCTGGCCAGGGCGATCGGGAAGCGGAACCTGCAGCGTCATGTAGCGACCGGATGCCGAGAGCCCGTGCGCGACGACGCGCTGCAGCAGCAGCGGGTCGATGTTGCCGCCCGACAGCACGCTCACCGTAGGTCCGGTGGCGACGATCTTGCCCGCGAGGATCGCGGCGACGCCGACGGCGCCCGCCGGCTCGACCACCTGCTTGGCCCGCTCGAGGAGCACGAGGAGCGCGCGGGCGATGTCGTCCTCGGTCACCGTGACGACCTCGTCGACCAGGTCGCTGATGATGCGGAAGGGCAGATCGCCGGGACGCGCGACGGCGATGCCGTCGGCGATGGTCGGCTTGGTGGGCACTTCGAGCGGACGCCCCGCCTTCAGCGACGCCGGATACGCCGCGGAGTTCTCGGCCTGGACGCCGATGACCCGCACCGTGCGCCCCTGGGCGGCCGCCCGGGCCTTGACCGCGGCCGCGACGCCGGCGATGAGCCCACCGCCGCCGATGCCCAACACGACGGTGTCGAGATCGGGCATTTCGTCCATGAGCTCGAGGCCGAGGGTACCCTGACCGGCGATGATGTCCGGATGGTCGAACGGGTGGATGAACACCGCACCGGTGCGCTCGGCGAAATCGGCCGCCAGCCGCAGCGGCGTCTCGACCGTCGCGCCCTCCAGCACCACGTCGGCGCCGTACCCGCGCGTGGCGAGCAGCTTGGGCACCGGCACACCCAGTGGCATGAAGATCGTCGCCGGGATGCCGAGCGACTTCGCGGCCATCGCCACTCCCTGCGCGTGGTTGCCGGCGGATGCCGCCACCACGCCGCGCCCACGTTCCTCGGCGGTCAGCCGAGACAGCCGGTAGGTGGCCCCGCGGATCTTGAACGAACCCGTGCGCTGCAGGTTCTCGAGCTTGAGATGAACCGGAACGCCCATCAGTTCCGAGAGGTGCTGGGACTCGTCGAGCGGCGTGCGCACGATGATGCCGCGCAACGCGGCCGCGGCGTCTTCGACGTCCGACAGCGCCGGCGCCGCGGCTCGATGCGAGTGCGTTGTCGTCACGGGCGGATCCTCCTCGGGCGGGGAACGGTGCTCCAGATCAGGTCACCGCTGGGTCTGACGCCGGTCTCCCACGCCCGCTGGCCGATATAGACCGCGACGACGTTGATGAAGGCCGCGAGCGGCACCGCGAACAGGGCACCGGGGATGCCGGCGATCATGGCGCCTCCGGCCACGACCAGCACGACGGCGAGCGGGTGCACCTTGACGGCCGAGCCCATGAGGAGCGGCTGCAGCACGTGACCCTCCAGCTGCTGCACGCCCAGGACCACGATCAGCATCCACAGCGCGATCCACGGCCCGTTGTACACCAGCGCGAGGAACACGGCGACCGCGCCGGTGACCACCGCGCCGACGAACGGGATGAACGCACCGAGGAAGACCAGGACCCCGATGGGGATCGCCAGTGGCACGCCGAGGAGGAATGCGCCCAGGCCGATGCCGATCGCGTCGATGGTCGCGACCAGCAGCTGCGTGCGGGCGTAGTTCACCACCGTCACCCAGCCTGCCCGGCCGGCGCCGTCGGCGGCAGGGCGCGCCCGCTTGGGGAACAGCTTGAGCACCCAGCGCCAGATGCCGGCCCCGTCGGCGAGCAGGCACAGCAGGATGAAGATCGCCAGCAGAGCCCCGGTCACCACGTGCCCGAGAGTGGAGCCGATCGCGAGCGCGCCCGACCACAGCAGTTCGGCCTGCTCCTGCAGAAAGCTCCACCCCTGGGCGAGCAGATCGTCGATCTGTTCCGCGCTGAGGTGGAGCGGACCCTCGATGAGGTACTGGCGGAACTCTCCGATCGCGTCGACCGTGCGGGCCTGCACCGAAGACCATTGTCGGGTGATCTGCCAGACGGCGAGCCAGAGCAGACCGGTGACGATGGCGAGAGTGCTCACCACCGACACGACGATCGCGATCCAGCGCGGCACGCGATGGCGCAGCATCCACGTGAACGCGGGGTACAGCAGCGCGCTCACGAGGATCGCGATCAGCAGCGGGATCACGAGGAGCTTCAGCTGGATGACCAGCCACACGGCCACCCCGATCGCAGCGGCGACCACGAGGAACCGCCAGGAGTACGCGGTCGCGATCCTGAGGCCGCGGGGCATCGAGCCGGAGAGCTCGGTCGAGACGACTCTGCTCCTGTCGCGAAGGGCGTCGAAGAGCGAGCCGCGGGGCTTGTCGTCGGAGCCGCTCATTCCGCCAGTCTAGGACGGTCGCATTCCGCGGGAGTCATGGACCGCCGCCCGGCCGGTCGCGAGGCGTGGCGTGTCGGAGCCCGTGGCTAGGCTGACGCGCGTGAAGTCGAATCTGAGCGGCGCCGAGGCGCGCCGCATCGCGCTGGCCGCTCAGGGGTTCGGACGCGCCCGTCCCACGACCGCCGGGACCCGGCAGCTGAACGCCGCGCTCTCCCGCATGGCGACGCTGCAGATCGACTCTGTCAACGTGTTCGCGCGCTCCCACTACATGCCGTTGTTCTCTCGCCTCGGCGCCTACGACACCGCCGCCCTCGACCGGCTGCTCTTCGCTCGTCGCGCGCCCTATGTCGAATACTGGGCCCACGTCGCGGCATTCATCCCGTCGTCGGACTGGGGCCTGTTCGACTTCCGCATGAAAGCGCTGCGAGACAAATACGGGTCGAAGCCCGGTGGGTGGTTCGACACGCACCGCGAGACCGTCGACTGGGTCCGTGCCGAGTTGGCCGACCGTGGGCCCCTGCGCCCTGCGCAGATCGAGCACGACTCCAAGAAGGGCGCACGCGGACCGTGGTGGGACTGGGACGTGGTCAAGCACGCCCTGGAGTACCTGTGGCTGTTCGGCGAGGTGGCGATCGCGGGCCGTCGCGGCTTCGAACGGCGCTACGGGCTCGCCGAGCACGTGATCCCGGCTGAGTCGCTCGCCGTCCGCGTTCCGCGTGATGAGGCGGTCCGCGAGCTGGTGCGCCGCGCCGCCCGCGCCTACGGTGTGGCGACCGCAGCAGACCTCGCGGACTACTGGCGCATCAGCGACCGCAAGGCTGTGTTGTCGGCGGTCGCCGACCTCACCGACGCCGGCGAGCTGCACCCGGTCACCGTTGAGGGCTGGACCAGCGGCGGACGGGCCGCGAAAGCCTGGCTGCACGCCGACGCTTCGATTCCGCGTCGTGTGGACGCCACCGCGGTCCTCACGCCCTTCGACCCCGTCGTGTGGTTCCGCGACCGCGCCGAGCGCCTCTTCGAGTTCGAGTACCGCATCGAGATCTACACGCCCGCGCACAAGCGGCGCTACGGGTACTACTCGCTTCCGGTCCTGGTGGGCGACGACCTCGTCGGCCGCGTCGATCTCAAGGCCGACCGCGCCGCGTCCACGCTCCTGGTCCAGTCGGCATGGTGGGAGCACGGCGCGCCTGTCGATGCCCCGGCACGGCTGGCCGACGAGCTGCGCATCGCGGCGGCGTGGCAGGGATTGGAATCGGTGTCCATCTCTCGCTGGGGCGATGCCGTCGAGGACCTGGCGCGCGCCATGCCCGGCGTGCGGCGCCATGAAGCCGGCGCCCGCGAACCCGTTGCGCTCGCCGCCGACGAGCCGTCCGGCTAGCGTGCGCGGGTCGATCCGCTTCTCGGGCGACGAGATGGTGCTCGCGGTGCGCTGATCACCGGCGCGCGGTCGCCGTGCCGCGCACCTCGAGTGTGAGCCATCGGGCGAGGTCGGCGATCTCGCCCTCTACCGCCGCCGTCAGATCGTCGCCGAAGGGCTCGTCCTCGTGCACCGCGAATACATGCAGCACGCCTTGCTTGCGATCGGCCTTGGCGTCGAGCTTGCCGACGAACCGGTCGCCGTGCAGGATCGGCAGCGCGAAGTAGCCCCAGCGCCGCTTGGCGGCGGGCTTGTACATCTCGAGCAGGTACTCGTAGTCGAACAGTTCCTCCAAGCGCCGCCGGTCGAAGACCAGCCGGTCGAACGGCGATAGCAGTGCCGTTCTCGGCGTGAAGGCTGCCTCGGCGTCGCGCAGGGACTGCGGGTCGACCCGCCATGTGCCGTCGACGCCGTCGACAACGGCCTCCTCGCCGACCTCCCCCACGTCGATGGGCTCCAGGGGCTGCGCGATGCCCTTCGCACGCGCCAGACCCAGCGATGCCAGGCGACGCTCGGCCCGCTCGCGGGCGGCCTCCTCGGCGGACAGCTCTGCGACGTCGGCCGGGTAGACGCGTTCTGCCAGGTCGAATCTGCGGCCCGCCCGATCCCTGGACGCGATGGCGACGTCGCCTCGGAGCACGAGCATCTCGAGCATCTGCAGGGTGTTGCGATTGTTCGTCCAGCCGGATGACCGCCACGAGACCTGAGCGGTGTCAGGGATGTCCGCCGGACGCAGCGGACCATCGCTGCGCAGCCGGTCGAGCACATCACGCCGGAAGCGGTCATTCGCCGACAGCCACGCCCGCGCCTCGGCCGAATATGGCCGCTCGCGCATCTCGGGAAGAAGCAGCGGGAGGTCCGTCATGGTGCGATAGAAGCCGCCCCATTCGAACACCGCGCGGTCCTGTTCCACGAGCCTCGCGAGGTCTGCCGGCTGGTACGGCCAGCCGAGGCGACTCCACAGGATGTGGTCGGCGCTCGGGGCGACCGCGGCGGTGGGCTCGATGTTGACGATCGTCAGCGCGTCGATCGTCTCCACGATCCCCGCCGGCCGCTCCTGGCTGAGCAGCTGCGCGCGCACCGCGATGCGACGCGCCTGCTCACGCGAGAGGCGGTGAGGCATGGTGCGAGGTTGTCGCGTCAGAACTGGACGCGCGGCGGCTCGGAGATGGCGGCGCCGTCGATGACCTCGAAGAACTCGCGCTCGTGGAAGCCCAGGTTGCGGGCGAACATGTTGTTCGGGAAGACCTTGATCTTGGTGTTCAGCTCGCGCACGCCGCCGTTGTAGAAGCGGCGTGACGCCTGAACCTTGTCTTCGGTGTCGACGATCGACTGCTGCAGCTGCAGGAAGTTCTGACTCGCTTGCAGCTGGGGGTACGCCTCGGCGACCGCGAACAGCGACTTCAACGCCTGCTGCATGTGTCCTTCGGCGACTCCCGCCTCGGCAGGGCCGGAGGCCGACAGCGTCTCGGCGCGTGCGCGCGTGACGTTCTCGAAGACCGCCTTCTCATGAGCGGCGTACCCCTTCACGGTCTCGATCAGGTTCGGCAGCAGGTCTGCGCGCCGCTTGAGCTGCACCGTGATGTCGCTCCAGGCCTCGTCCACGCGCACGTTCAACTGCACGAGCGAGTTGTAGGTCGCCCACAGGTAGATGCCGGCGATCAGCACGAGTGCCACCACGATGATGACCGCGATCAGCCATTCCATACCGAGACTCCGTTCGAGGTTTGCCCTCATCCTAGCCACGCGCGCCGACGCGGAATGCGCCCCCGACCAGGACTCTCAGCCGTTACCCACCGAGGACGCGATCCAGATGGGGGTTGCGCAGCAGCCGATCGGGGTCCAGGCGATCCCGGAGCGCGACGAACTCGTCGAAGCGCGGATAGCGCTCGCGCAGCACACCGGCGTCGAGTGTGTGCATCTTTCCCCAGTGCGGCCGACCGTCGTGGCTCACCATGATCTGCTCGACCGCCTCGAAGTACTCCGTCGGATCGTCCCGCCAGTACCGATGAACGGCGATGTAACCGGTCGCCCGTCCGTAGGCGGTCGACATCCATACGGCATCCGCCGCGGCGAACCGCACCTCGACCGGGAACGAGATGCGCCAGCCGCGTTCATCGACCAATTCACGAAGCTCGTCGAAGGCGGATCGCACGTTCTCGACCGGCAGTGCGTACTCCATCTCGCGGAATCGCACTGCTCGTGACGTCGCGAAGACGCGCGCCGAGGCATCCGTGAACTCGCGATCCCCCCACATCCGCACCGAAAGCCGGTTGATGGCGGGGATCGCGACGGGAACAACCCGTGCCACGCTGCACGCGACCTGGTGCAGGCCCGTGCCGACGAGCGCGTCATCGATCCACTTGCCCACGGGCGTGAGCGGATGCCGCGGCGCGTCGGCGGGCAGCCGCGTGTTGGTCTTCGTCATCGCGCGGTCGGTGTGCGGGAACCAGTAGAACTCGAAGTGGTCGGCGGCCGCTGCCCGGTCCTCGAGCGCGTCGAGCACCTCGTCGAGCGGCTCGGGCTGCTCCACCGCGTGGAGCACGAACGACGGCACGCACTGGAGAGTGACTTCCACCAGGATGCCGAGGGCACCGAGCCCGAGCGCCACCGCCGGCACGAGCTCGGCATTCTCCTCGTCGTCGACTCGCAGCAGCTCGCCCTCGGCCGTGACGATCGTCGCCCCCACCACCTGGGTCGCGATGCCACCGAACCGCGCGCCGGTGCCGTGCGTTCCGGTCGAGATCGCGCCGGCGATCGACTGCTGATCGATGTCTCCCAGGTTCTCCATCGCCAGCCCGTAGGGCGCGAGGAGCGCCGGGACCTGGTGCAGGCGCGTGCCCGCCAGGAAGGTCGCCCTGCTGCGGTCGGCGTCGACCGAGACGAGTCCGGTCATGTCGCGAAGCTCCAGGAGTAGGCCGGGCGCCACCGCAATCCCGGTGAAGCTGTGCCCAGCGCCCACTGCCTTGACCGGCATCCCTCGTTCCGACGCCGCCATCACCGCTCGCTGGACGGCCTCGATCGTCCGCGGGAACTCCACACGCCGGGGACGCACGCGCTCGGAGCGTCCCCAGTTCTGCCACGTGCCACCTGGGCGGGTCACAGGAACGCCTTTCCGTCGCCGCGATAGGTCGAGACCGTGCCTACCGTGCCGTCTGCGACGACACCGTCCACGAGGTGGTAGCGCTCCACGCGCTCGGCGAGCTCGCCACTCTTGGCATGGCGGAACCACACGCGGTCGCCGACCCGCAGTGCTCGCGCCGCCTCTCCTCGCAAGGGCGTCTGAACCTCTCCCGCCCCCTCACGCGCCGCCATGCGGAGGTCAGGCGGCCAGACGGCCCGCGGCTGCCGCGACTCCAACGCCGGCCCCGACGCGATCCAGCCGCCGCCGAGCACGGTTGCCACATCCGGCGCCGGCTTGCGCACGACTTCCAGCGCGAACGCGGCCGCAGGAGCCGGGTCGAAGACCCGGTAGCCGTCGAACAGGTGGCCGGCCAGCAGTCCGCTCCCCGCGGTGAGCTCGGTGACCGACAGGTCGGATGCGGTCAGCTCGAGCGAACCGGTTCCCCCGCCGTTGACGAACTCCAGCGGCGCGATGTCGCGCAACGAAGCGACGATCGCGGCGCGCCGGTCGAGCAGCTCCGCGGCGGAGCGGCGCTGCATCCAGCGGATCACGGCGTCGCCGGGGCCGGTCGCATCCCCCTGCCCGGCGATCTGCGCCTCGTACATCATGAGGCCGACCAGCCGGAATCCGTCGCGCGCGGCGATGATGCGTGCGAGCGCGGCAACCTCACCCGGTTCGTGGACCGGCGAGCGGAGGACGCCGACGTGTCCGAGTCCGGGGGCGCGCCACGACGCGTCGGCGTCGATCGCGACGCGGATCTCGGGCCGGGATCCGGGCGCGGCTACGGTGTCGACGAGGTCGAGCTGCGCGGGGTCATCGACCATGAGCGTGATCCGCGACAGCGCATCCTCGTCCGCGACAAGGGCGGCGATCGCCGCTCGGTCGGCGGTCGGGTAGCCCAGAACGATGTCGTCGTGAGCGGGCATCCCCCCGTGCGGCCGAGCCAGCCACAGCGCCTCGGGCAGTGTGAAGGCCAGGATGCCGCGGTAGCCGGGCAGCGCGAGCACAGCGTCCAGGACGGCGCGCACGCGCACCGACTTGCTGGCGACGCGGATCGGGACGCCCCCGGCCCGCACGACCATGTCGAGCGCGTTGTACCGCAGTGCGTCGACGCTGAGTGCGGCCACCGGGCCGCTCAGGGCCGCGACGGCGCGCGTCATCGATCTCCAGAACGACGGGGGATCTTCCCATGGCTTCGTCGCCGGAGGCGTGGACAGCAGGTCGAGATTCATACGTCCCGCTTCGGGTGCGCGCGCATGCGCTACAGCCTAGAGCCCGCCGGACCCGTACCCCCGCTGGGACTCGAACCCAGACTGAAGCGATTTTAAGTCGCCTGCCTCTGCCGATTGGGCTACGGGGGCGCCGTCGACCCGCGACGGATCGACAGACCCCACGGTACCGTCAGGGCCGGGGTACGCGGCGGTCAGCGCCTCGCCGACACCTTGTCGGCTTCGACCTTCTCCGGCTGATCGGCCTGCTTGCCGGCTCCGCGCGGCTCCGCGGGCGGCGTGACGGCGGGCTGCGCCGGACGCGGGCGCGCCGCGAACTCCTCGAAGACGTAGCGGGGGCTCTGCACCGTCGACAGGTTGACCAGGTCGCGGCCGAGCCAGAAGTTGTTCCACCATCCCCACAGCACGCGCCACTTGCGCTCCCACGACGGCATCGCCAGGCCGTGGTAGCCGCGGTGGGCCAGCCACGCGATCGGTCCCTTCAGCGCGAGCTTGCCGGATTGGAAGACGCCGACCCACAGGCCCAGGCCGGCGACGGCGCCGAGGTTCTTGTGGAAGTACTCGCGCGGGAGCTCGCCACGCAGCACGCCGACGAGGTTCTTCGCCAGCAGCTTCGCCTGACGTACCGCGTGCTGCGCGTTCGGCACGCAGTAGCCGCCGACTCCCCCGCCCGACAGGTCCGGCACGGCCGCGACATCACCGGCGGCCCAGGCGCCCTCGACGAACTCCTCCGCCGTGCCGACACGCAGATCTGCGCGAGTCTGGATGCGGCCGCGCTCCTCGACGGGAAGGTCGCCGCCACGGACCACCGTGGGGTTGGCCATCACGCCGGCCGTCCAGATGATCAGATCGGTGGGGAGAACCTCGCCCGTCGACAGCTCGACGTTGCCGTCGATCGCGCCGGTGACCTGCGTGTCGAGGTGCACATACGCTCCGCGCTTGGCGAAGTTCTTCAGCACCCACTCGCTGGTCTTGAGCGAGACCTCGGGCATGATGCGCCCCATCGCCTCGATGAGGTGGAAGTGCGTGTCGTCGAACGTGATCCCCGGGTAGCTCTTGACCAGCGACGACGCGAGCGAGCGCAACTCACCGAACACCTCGATGCCGGCGAAGCCACCGCCGACGACCACGACGGTGAGCAGCCGGTCGCGCTCGGGGCCCGGGGGCAGCACCGAGGCCTTGTCGAAGTTCGACATGAGCTTGTCGCGGATCGCGACGGCCTCTTCGATCGTCTTGAGCCCGATCGCGTTGTCGGCGATGCCGGGGATCGGGAAGGTGCGCGAGACCGCACCGGCGGTCACCACGATCTGGTCGTAGGCGAACTCGTACGGCTCTCCGGCGATGGGCGTGATCGTGGCGACCTTGTGCGCGTGGTCGATGCCGGTGACTTTGGCCGCGACGACGTGGGTGCGCTTGAGGTGCCGCCGCAGCGCAACTACGGAGTGGCGCGCCTCGATCGAACCGGCCGCGACCTCGGGGAGGAACGGCTGGTACGTCATGTACGGAAGCGGGTCGACGATCGTCACGTCGGCCTCGCCCTTGCGCAGATGCTTCTCGAGCTTCCAAGCAGTGTAGAAGCCTGCGTAGCCGCCACCGACGATGAGGATCTTGGGCACGGTGTTGGTCACGAGTGGAGAACTCCTCCTGTGTCAGCGGCTCGGCGCGCGGGACGCCAATCGGATGCGTCGGACAGCTGCGGTGACGCCGAGCGCCACCAGTATAGCCGCCGCGGTGGCGGCGGTGAGCGGCAGCGTCCCGTACAGCAGGGTGTCGGAGTCGGGAAGGAGCGGCGAGGAGGCGCGCTCGATCGGTTCGGCGGGAGGAAGCGGCGGAACCTCGATCGTCGGGACCGGCTCGGCCGGGCGGGGATCGCTCGGCGCGCGACGATAGACCAGCACCCACTCCTCGAGGCTCCCCATAGGGTTGGAGTCCACCTCGGGCACAGACGCCGAGACCGCGGCGGCGGCATCCACCAGTCCGTTGCCGTAAAGAAGCGGATCGGATGCCGTCGCCCCGGCGGGCGGCCGAGCCGTGCTGACGATGCGGTTGATCACGTTGTCGGCGTCGAGATCGGGGCGGGCGGCGCGCACCAGCGCGGTGATGCCCGCGACGATGGGCGCGGCACCGCTGGTGCCGTTCCACACGACGATCTGTCCGTCGGCCGACACTCCCAGCAGCTGCTCGCTCGGAGCTGCCACCCCGAGCGTGATGCCCTGAGTCGACGCGTCGACGCTCGCCTTGCCCTGCGGGTCGACACCGGCCACCGTCAGAACACCCGGAATGGTCGCCGGCGCCCCGACGCGTGTGGTGCCGCTCGCGCGGTTACCGGCGGCGACGACGACGACGACGTCGTTCTCGAACGCGTAAAGGAAGGCGTCGTCCCAGCTCTCGGGCCAGTCGGGCACGTTCGTCGTGAGAGACATGTTGATGACGTCCGCGCCGTGATCGACGGACCACCGGATCGCCTCGGCGATCTGGTCGGCGAACGGGCGGGTCGCCGAGGAGCCGAATCCGACCGATACCGACAGCAGTTCGGCCTCGGGGGCGACGCCGATCATGCCGGTGTCGGGCCCGGTCCCCCGGCCCGCCGCCAGCGAGGCGACCCAACTGCCGTGGTCGGCATCCACGGCGCCGACGGGGGTGCGGCCGTCGTCGGAGCCGACCCCCGACACGTCGGTTCCGCCGGTGACGGCTCCGGTGAACTCGACGGGGCCGCGCGCGATGCCGGTGTCGATGACGGCGATCGTGACACCTTCGCCCCGCGTGGTCTCCCACGCCTTGTCGATTCCGTAGTCCTTCAGCCAGTACTCGGCGGCGCGGACCGGGTCCTCGGCCGGCGGCGTGGGCGCCACGGCGGGTGGCGCCGGCGCCTGCGCGGCCGCCGACGGCGCCACCGCCAGGCTGAGCGCCAACCCCGCGGCGGCCGCAGCCAGCAGGCGCCGGGTCATCCTGCCGTTCCCGGCTGCGCGCACACGCAGCGCTCCGGCGACCACGTCGACAGCGCGAGCGCGCGGTCGCCGATCGGGTTGACGCCCGGCCCTGCCGCCAGGGCATGTCCGGCGAGCGCGTGCAGGCACTTCACGCGGGTGGGCATGCCCCCCGCCGAGATCCCCGCGATCTCTTCGACCTCCCCGTACTCCGCCCGATCGCGCAGATACGCGCCGTGAGCCGCGGCATAGGCCGTCGCGAGCTCGTCATCGTCGGCGAGCTCGTCGTTGAAGGCCCGCATCGCGTGATCGGCCTCGAGCACCGACATCGCCGCCGTGGCGGCGGGGTGGGTCAGGTAGTAGAACGTGGGGAACGGCGTGCCGTCGGGCAGACGGGGCGAGGTGGCGACCACGGTCGGATTGCCGCAGACGCAGCGCGCCGCGACGCCGATGACGCCTCGGGCCGGCCGGCCGAGCTGCTCGCGCAGGACGGCGAGGTCGGCCTCGCTGACCGCGGGGAACGGCGGGGTCGTCACAGGGTCCTCCAGGTCGAGGGAGTCAAGACAGTCGAGGTCAGAGTAGCGGCGGCGCCTGGGACGGGGCTGGACCGCATGGGGATTCAGGGAGTCGGGGTGGACCCGGGATCAGGCACGCCGACCGTGACCGGCACAACAGTCTGCGCCAGCCCTGCCTCGGTCACCGACCGCACCAGCTGCGACATCCAGTCGGTGCGGGTCTGCTCGACGTCCTCGCTCACCGTCGCCTGCTCCTGCGGCTCGAGCTCAGGCGGCAGGTCGTCGTCGACGAGGAAGATCACCTCGCCGGGCTTGACGTAGTACAGGCGCTCCCGCGCCTGGGTGGTGATGTACGCGGGATCGCTCCAGCGGTCACGCTGCGACTCGAGCTCTTCGACCTCTTCCCTGCTCAGCTGCACCGCCGCTTGCAGCGCGGCGATCTGCTGACGCTGGTCGACGTACGTGCCGATCGTGGGAACCAGGACGAAGGCGGCCAGCACGACGAGACCGAGCATGATGACCATGAAGCCCGACAGGCGGATGCCGCCGAGCCATTCCCGCACATCCACCGGGCGACGAGCCGCCCGGTGCCGAGCTGGACGCGACGCACCGGTGGAACGGGAAGGGGGAGCCGTCGTCTTCGCCACGGCTCCCCCTCTCCTCGGTCGAACTCAGCCCTTGTAGCGCGGGAAGGCGGCCCGGCCGATGAACGTCGCGGCGTCTCCCAGCTCTTCCTCGATGCGCAGAAGCTGATTGTATTTCGCCACGCGCTCGCTTCGGGCGGGCGCGCCGCTCTTGATCTGACCCGCACCCGTCGCGACCACGAGGTCGGCGATCGTGGTGTCCTCGGTCTCGCCGGAGCGGTGCGAGATCATCGCGGTGTACCCGGCGCGGTGCGCCATGTCGACGGCATCCAGCGTCTCGGACAGCGTGCCGATCTGGTTGACCTTGACCAGCAGCGAGTTGGCGACGCCACGCGCGATGCCGTCGGCCAGACGCGTGGGGTTGGTGACGAACAGGTCGTCCCCGACGAGCTGGATCCTCGAGCCGAGCGCGTCGGTGAGAGCCTTCCAGTTGTCCCAGTCGTCCTCGGCGAGCGCGTCCTCGATCGTCACGATCGGGTAGTCGTTCACGAGGCCGACGTAGTACTCGGTGAGCTCGGCGGCCGTCCAGTCCTTGTCGTCGAGGCGGTATACGCCGTCGTGGAAGAACTCGGTTGCCGCGACGTCCAGGCCCAGGGCGATCTCGGTGCCGGGCGTGAAACCCGCCTTCTCGATCGCCTTGAGGAGGAAGTCCAGACCTTCGCGGTTGTTCGGCAGGTCGGGGGCGAAACCGCCCTCATCGCCGAGCCCCGTCGCGAAGCCGGCTGCCTTGAGCTCGCCCTTGAGGACGTGGTAGACCTCGGTGCCCCAGCGCAGCGACTCCGAGAACGTCTCGGCGCCGATGGGCGCGAGGAAGAACTCCTGCATGTCGATGCCGTTGTCGGCGTGCGATCCGCCGTTGATGACGTTGAACAGCGGCACGGGCAGGACGTGCGCGTTGGGACCGCCGAGGTAGCGGAACAGCGGCAGGTCGGCTGAGTCTGCGGCCGCCTTCGCGACGGCGAGCGAGACGCCGAGGATGGCGTTCGCGCCGGTGCGCGACTTGTTCTCGGTCCCGTCGGTCTCGAGGAGGATCTCGTCGATGACGCGCTGCTCGCTCGCCTCGACGCCCTCGATCGCCGGGCCGAGCTCGTCGATGACGGCGGCGACGGCCTTCAGGACGCCTTTGCCCCCGTAGCGGCTCTTGTCGCCGTCGCGAAGCTCGTACGCCTCGAAGGCTCCGGTGGACGCGCCGGATGGAACGGCGGCGCGCTGGACGATCCCGTCATCGAGCAGCACCTCCACTTCGACGGTCGGATTTCCGCGCGAGTCGAGAATCTCGCGCGCGCCTACAGCCTCGATCAGTGCCACTGAGGGACTCCTTGCTTGTGGAGGGTGGTTCGTCGGAGCATCGTCGGTCCGCTCCCGAGTCTAGTGATGCCGGTCTCCGCACCCACAGACGCGTCCTTCACACCACGAGCGCGATCGCGATCCCGTCGTAGCCCTTCGCATCGAGCGTCTGGATGGCGGTGGCGTCGAATCGCGGGTCACGTCCGAGCATCTCGAGCCCGCGCTGGACGCCGATGATCTGCGCGTTCTCCGTGGCGGGGTTGGCCACCTCTCCCCCACGCACCGTGTTGTCGACGACGACGACCGTTCCCGAGCGCCCGAGCCGTGCGGCCCAGTCGAGGTAGATCGTGTTGGACTCCTTGTCGGCGTCGATGAAGACCAGGTCGAACGGGTCGGAGCCTCCGTCGCGGATGGGGCCCTCGAGCGTGGGCAGCACGTCGACGCCGCGGCCGAGCCTGATCTCCACCTTCGGGCCCACGCCGGCTCGGTCGAGATTGGCGCGAGCGATGTCCGCGATGCGCGGCTCGGCCTCGATCGTCACGACGCGGCCGTCATCAGGGATGCCACGGGCCAGCCAGATCGTCGAGTAGGCGCCGAGCGTGCCGATCTCGAGCACCCGCCTCGCGCCGGTCATGCGCGCGAGGAGGTGGAGGAGCTTGCCGTTGACAGGCGCCACCTCGATCGGAGGAAGGCCGGCGGCGTTCTGGTCGGCGACCGCCCGTTCCAGGTAGGGATCGTGCCCGACGAGCGTGTCGGTCAGGTAGGCGTCGACACGTCGCCATACGTCAGGGGTCGGCTCGCTCATGAGCCCAGCAAACAAGCGGCGGGCGTCGCCGTCAAGGCTGCGGATGCGTCCGCGCGGGCCGCGAGCGCCGACCGGCGCGCACGGTCCACGTCGGCTGCGGATGCGTCCGCGCGCACCGTGCGCGGGTGCGATTGTGGAGCGTCGACAATCGATTCGGAGCGGACCAGGCTGATGCGCGAACATTCTGCTCATGCGCATGACCCCTCGCCGTCTGGCCGTCGGAATGAGCCTGTGGGCGCCGAACCTGTGGAGCGGCATCCGCGTGCGAAGGTTCGCCGAGGACTGGACCAGCGCGACCGTCGAGCTGCACGTGAATCTCATCACCCGCAACTACGTCAAGACCGCGTTCGGCGGATCCATGTCGGCGATGACCGACCCGTACTTCTTCATGCTCGTGATGCACCAGCTCGGGCGCGACTACATGGTGTGGGACACCCGCGGTGAGATCGAGTTCGTCAAGCCCGGCCGCGGCGTGCTGACCGCGCACTTCGAGGTGCCACGAGAAAAGGCCGAAGAGCTGCGGGAACGGGCCCGCGGGGGCGCGAAGGTGCTCGAATGGTTCGAGACCGACATCACGGACGCCGCGGGAGATGTGGTGGCGCGCGTGCGGCGTGAGGTGTATGTGCGCGAGAAGAAGCGGGTGACGGCGCCCCCGACGAGCGCCGACTGAACGGAGTCTCGATCTCAGGTTGCGGCGCGATACTCCGAGGGCGTGAGGCCGAGGACCCGGCGGAAGTCGTTCGCGAGATGCGCGTGGTCGACGTATCCCAGCTCGGCAGCCACCGCCGCCAGCGTGACGCCGGGATCGTCGCGCAGTCGCTGCGCCGCCTCTTGCAGCCGCCGGCGTCGGATCATCGCCGCGGGCGAGACCCCCACCGTACGGTGTGCGAGTCGCTGGAGCGTGCGCACCGAGACCCGTAGCTGCGCCGCGGCATCTTCGACCCGCAGGATCGCGGTCGTGCTCCCGGCGGCGTGGTGCGACGCGTCGACGATACGTGGAGCGGGAACGGGCGTCGTCATGAACAGGTCCGCCATATCGTTCGCGAGCCGGCCCTCCGGCGTCGGCGCTCCGACCCGCTCGACCAGCCAGGATGCGACCACGTACGCCGCCGCCCCTTCATCGGGCATCGCCGCCACCACCGCCGCGTGCAGCTCGGGTTCGTCGAGCGGGACGGATCCGTCCACCAGTTCGCTCGGGGACGACGTCAAACGCCCCAGTGCCGCGGGCCGCAGCAGCGCTCCCACCGCCCAGCCCGTGCCCGTCAGCACGCGCTCCGACGCCCTCGTCGTCGCACCCCAGAGTGTGACGCCGTCGGGTTCGACGGCGAGGTTGGCGGCGGGATAGCCCAGGATCGGCTGGCGCGTCTCGACGCCGTCGGGCAGGTTCCACTGCGGGATCCAGAACCACGAGACGAGACCGGATGCCTCGTCGGGCGGCGGCAGCCGCGTGAAGCGGGGCAGGCGGCCCGGGTAGAGCACGCCGCGGGTGGGATCGATCGCCCGCGAAGCCTCCGTCACGCCGCCCACGCTAGCGCGCCGCCCAGACACCGCAGGTTGTCGCGAATCTCCAAGCCGGGCCACCGCGCCGCGGCGCACGATGAGGACATGACAGATAAAGAGAACACCACCGGCGTGACCGGTGCCCACACGACCGACGGCCGGCCGAACGCCGCCACAGCGCTCACCCCGTTCCTCGCGATCCGCGACGCCAAGGCGGCGCTGGAGTTCTACCGCGATGTCTTCGGCGCGCGGGTGAGCGACGTGACGGAGTTCGATGGCCTCGTGGTGCACGCCGGCCTGGACTTCGGCCTGGGCCTGCTGCAGATCGGCGAGCCGAGCCCTGCCTACGGCACCGTGCCCGCGCCCGAGGGCGATCAAGACTGCTACTCGATCGGCCTCTACGTGCCCGACGTCGACGCGGTCACCGCGCGAGCTGTCGCCGCCGGCGCCACCGTACGCGAGGAGCCGTCCACCTTCGTGTCGGGCGACCGGTACGCGAGCATCCGGGACCCGTTCGGCGTGCGCTGGTCGATCATGACCCGCGTCGAGGACCTGTCGGAGGAGGAGAGCGCCGCCCGAGTCGCGGAGTGGGCGGCGTCCGTCAGCGCCGGCTGACCCCCTCGGCCGCGGCCGGGAGACCTGTGGATAACTCGGCGGCGGCGCGGCGGGCGCCGGTACTTTGGGGGTGTGAGATCCCGCATGACACCGGCGCTGGGAGCGGCCCTGTTGCTGCTCGCGCTCACGGGATGCACGGTGCCCCAACCCGAGCCGACGCCCACCGCCCCGTTCACGAGCGAAGAAGAGGCCTTCGCCGCCGCCGAGGAGACCTACCGCGCGTACGTCGACGCCCTCAACGAGGTCGACCTCAGCGACCCGGAAACGTTCGAGGAGGTCTACGCCTGGACCACCGGTGAGGCGAACGCCAGCGAGCGGAAGTCGCTGTCCGAGATGCACGCCGATGGGTGGGCTGTGTCTGGCGAAACCCGGACCCGAGCCATTTTCGGAGAGGAGCTAGGTGAGGACGGCGGAGTGCGGATCCTCGTCTGCAGCGATGTGAGCGCCGTGGTGGTAACAGACGCCGCGGGAACCTCGATGGTGGCGGCTGACCGGCCCGACGTGTATCCCCTCAGAGTCGAACTCTTGCCTTCCGCTCAAACTTCCACAGGCCTCGTCATAAGCGCCAGCAACGCAGTCGAGGAGGACCGGTGCACCACGTCATAGCCGGCATCGTCCTCCTCACTGGCTTGCTTTCCGCATCAGCGGGCTCGACAGAGCTCTCCACCGGAGGAGCAACCTGCACCGGGGCATCCAGTTGGACCGGTTGTCCTGGCGTGTCCAACACTGGAGATGGCGTCGACGTCGCGGCCGGCGGCACGCGCCCAGGAGGTGGCGCGCCAGGCAGCGGCGACCGCGGGCCAGGACCTGGGACGGATGCCGCTCCGGCTCCCGCGCCCGCGCCGGAGGACTGCGGTCCACTGGACCGGTGCGGGGGCTTCGCGGTCGAGACGGTCCCCGACGTGACGCTGGCCGACCTCGCCTCGTTCCGGCCGGCGACGCCCACGCTCACGGGAGAACCGTCCGGGTTCGGCGTGGTGGGCATGCCGGCGAATCTGGTGGCCACGGCATCCGAGCAGCACATCCCCGGCACGGTCCTGGACTGGGACGTCACCGTGCGCTTCACCCCGACGGTGTTCGTGTTCGACCACGGCGACGGCACGTCGGGCCGCGCCACGACGGGTGGCGCGTCGTGGGCCGCGCTGCGGCAGGCGCAGTTCACCCCGACCGCGACCAGCCACGTCTACCGCGAGCGCGGCATCTACCCCGTCTCGGTCACCGTCGAGTACGCCGCAGCCGTCGACTTCGGCAGCGGCTTCTGGCGCCCGGTGGCCGGGGTCGTCCGGGCGACCGCGACGGGCTACGACGTCACCGTCGTCGAAGTGCGCACCGCACTGGTGGACCGCACGTGCACCGAGGACCCGTCCGGCCCCGGCTGCTGAGCGCCACTCGGCCACCCGTGCTCCCGCAGCGCCTCGAGCGCCGCGGGCAGCAGCGCGTCGGCCGTACGCCGGTAACCGAGCGCGCTGGGATGGAACCGATCGAGGCTGAACATCTCGTCGGGCTGCGTGATGAAGAACGGCCCCACTGCACGCCGCAGAGAGACCGCCCGCGCGCCGTGGCGCGCCGCTGCCCGTGCCTGCGCCTCGGCCAGCGCCCTCGACAGCCGCGACCCGAGCGACCGCAGCGGCTGCGGCACCGGCCGCAGCGCGCCGAGGTCAGGACACGTGCCGACGACGACCCCGGCCCCGAGCCCCTGCAGCCGCACGATCGCCTCTTCGAGATGCCCGACCGCAACCGGTATCGGCACTCGGTGCGTGACGTCGTTCCCGCCGACGATGACCACCGCGACGTCGGGACGATAGTCCTCGGGGAGCTCGGCAAGCTGCACCCGAAGAAGGGACGATTCCGCCCCGACCATCGCGAGGGTGCGCAGTCGCACCGGCCGGTGCGCGGCCCGCGCGAGTCCTTTGGCCAGGCGCGCGCCGAGGGTGTCCTTCCGCCGTTCGGCACCCAGGCCGGCGGCGATGGAATCGCCGAGCACGAGCAGCTCGACCGGCGGGCCGTCGTAACGGCGGCGCCACACCCGGTCGGCGTCCAGCGCCTCCTCGCCGAGCGGCTTGCCGATGCGCCGGCGCGCGACCGCCGCCTGGCGCCGTAGAACGGCGCGAGCCATGACGAGGGCGGCACCCCCGCCGACAAGGACGCCCGCAGCGCCGATCACGACGCTGCGCGGCCGGACGACGCGCACGCGAGCCATGCTCGACATCCCACAACGGCCGGGTGAACGGATGCCGTCGCGCCGGTGACGCTCCGTGACACCCGACACGCCGCGCGCCGGCGCATAGTGACGGGCGAGAGCGCCCCCGCTCTGCGTCCGAGAGGGAAACCACGACCCGATAAAGTGCGCGCATGGCGTCTCCTTCGCTGCAGCGACGGCTTGGTCTGACCGACGCGGTGTTCATCGGCTTGGGCGCCATGATCGGCGCCGGCGTGTTCGCGGTGTGGGCGCCGGCAGCGGACGCCGCGGGCGCGGGGCTGCTGATCGGCCTGGCGATCGCGGCCGTCGTCGCCTTCGGCAACGCAACGTCGTCGGCACAGCTGGCCGCCGCCCACCCGACGTCGGGCGGCACCTACGCGTACGGGCGTGCCGAACTCGGCCCGTGGTGGGGGTTCACCGCCGGCTGGGGATTCGTGATCGGCAAGACGGCGAGCTGCGCCGCGATGGCGCTGACCTTCGCGGCGTATGCGGCACCGCCCGGGTGGGAGCGACCCGTCGCGCTCGCAGCCGTCGCGGCACTGACGATCGTCAACTGGTTCGGCGTGACCCGCACCGCGCAGGCCGCCCGGGTCATCGTGGTCGCGGTGCTGCTCACGCTGGCTGTGGGCGTGGCAGCGAGTGTCTCGGCTCCGGACTCCCCCGGCTGGCTCACCCCCGACGCGCTGGGCGCGGGCGGCGTGTACGGCACCCTGCAGTCGGCGGGCCTGCTGTTCTTCGCGTTCGCCGGCTACGCGCGCATCGCGACGCTCGGCGAGGAGGTGCGCGACCCGCAGCGCCTCATCCCTCGCGCGATCGTCGTGGCATTCGCGATCGCACTGGCCCTCTACGTCGTCGTGGCGATCGCTGTGCTCAGCACTCTCGGGCCCGACGGTACGGCGGCATCCGCCGAGCCCGTCGCCGATGCCGCCGTCGCGTCGGGCTGGGGCTGGGCGGGCCCGGTGGTGCGCATCGGGGCGGCGGCGGCATCGCTCGGCGCCCTGCTGGCGCTCATCGCCGGGGTCAGCCGCACCACGTTCGCGATGGCGCGCGAGCGCGACCTGCCGGTGGCGCTGGCCACTGTGCACCCGCGCTGGCATGTGCCGCACCGCGCCGAGCTGGCCGTGGCTGTTGCCGTGCTGGCGCTGGTGGCCTTCGTCGACCTGCGCGGGGCGATCGGCTTCTCATCCTTCGGCGTGCTGCTCTACTACCTGGTGGCGAACGTCGCCGCCTTCCGCCAGCGCGGCCCGGCACGGCGCTACCCCGCGGTCTTGCAGGTGATCGGAGGCGTCGGCTGCCTCGTGCTGGCCGTCACCCTGCCGTGGCAGTCGGTCGTGGCCGGCGTGATCGTGGTCGCCGTCGGCATCGTCTACCGGGCGGTGCGGGTCACCCGAGCGGCCTGATCTCGAGGGCGTCGCGTGCGGTGTCGGCCGCGACTGTCGCGAACGCCGTGTAACCGTCGGATGCCGCGCGCTCGAGCAGCGCCTTGAGGTTCTTGGTGCGCTGCTCCAGCCGCACCCGCGACCCCTCGGCGATCAGGGCCGTCTTGAGCGCGAGCAGCCGCGGCTCGGGCACGTCGCGGTCGTGGACGAGCACGACGGCCGGGTGGGCAGCATCCGTGCCCTCGTCGACCAGGTCCACCAGGCGCTCGAACCCGATCGAGAAGCCCACGGCCGGCACGTCCTGGCCAAGGAAGCGCCCGATCATGCCGTCGTAGCGACCGCCTCCGCCGAGCGAGTACGCGACGGAGGGGTGCGCCAGCTCGAAGATCGTGCCGGTGTAGTACCCCATGCCCCGCACCAGGAACGGGTCGAAGACGAGCGGGATGTCGCCGGGGACCCCCTCGTCGGAGCTCTCGGACACGCGTGCCGTGGCGACGGCCTCACCGATGCCGACCAGATGGGCGACGATGTCGTCGGGGGCAGCATCGGGCAGCGCCTTGCGAATCTGCCGCTCGCCGTACGCGTTGTACTCGAGGGTCTGGGGCCGGTTGAGGAACGCCTCGAACGCGTCCACCGCTGCCGGCGTGGCATCCCGCTCGCGCAGCTCGGCGACGATGCCCGCCGGTCCGAGCTTGTCGAGCTTGTCGATCGTGATCAGCACCCCGGGTCGCTCGTCGGGCGTGAAGCCGAGGCTGTCGAGCATCCAGTCCAGGACGCGCCGGTCGTTGATGCGCACCTGTCCGCCCTGGAGCCCCAGCGCGTCGAGGGCGTCGAGCGTGGCGACGATCAGCTCTGACTCGGCACGCGCCGAGGCATCCCCGATCACGTCGATGTCGCACTGCAGGAACTGGCGGTACCGGCCCTTCTGCGGCCGCTCCGCACGCCATACCGGGGCGATCTGGATCGAGCGGAACACCGCCGGCAGCTGCCCCCGGTTGGTGGCGTAGAAGCGCGCGAGAGGCACGGTGAGGTCGTAGCGCAGTCCCAGGTCGGTGAGCTGCGCGGGGTCGTCGGCGGCGGCGCGGATAGCGTCGGCGTCGAGCCCGCGCTTGAGCACGTTGTAGGCGAGCTTCTCGTTGTCGCCGCCGATGCCGGCGTGCAGCCGGCCGTGCTCCTCCATCACCGGGGTCTCGATCTCGTCGAATCCGTGGGCGCGATAGCGCTCCCGGATCACGGCGAGCACGCGTTCGCGGCGTGCCTTGTCAGCGGGGAGGAAGTCGCGCATGCCGCGCGGCGGATTGACGGATGCCACGCAGCTATCCTTCCAGTGCGCCGGCCCGCTCGCGCACAGCGTGTCACCGTTCGGCAGCGCGAATCTCTGCCTGGAGCAGCCGCAGGCGCTCGCGCAGGGCGCGCTCGGCATCCCACCCGTTCGCTCGCGCGGTCGAGACCAGCGCGAGGAGGGCGTCTCCGAGCTCGGACTCGGTGGCCGGTCCAGGGTGTTCGGTCGCGTCGCCGCGCTCGTCACTCGACGACCGGGGGGCGGGCGCGACGCCGGCCTGTGCCGCCTTGCCCACGAGTTTCTGCGCGAGCGCGAGGGACGGCATCCGCTCGCTCACGCCGTCCAGCACGCTGGTGCGCTCGTGCTTCTCTGCCGCCTTCGCGGCGTTCCAGTGC
Source organism: Microbacterium sp. HD4P20 (assembly GCF_019449275.2). Taxonomy (GTDB): domain Bacteria; phylum Actinomycetota; class Actinomycetes; order Actinomycetales; family Microbacteriaceae; genus Microbacterium. The sequence continues at coordinate 304,457 of NZ_JAHZQZ020000018.1, read as the reverse complement.
ACGAGCACTTCTTCGGGTGTCGTGGCGACCGCGTCGCCGAAGACATGCGGGTGCCGCCTGACCATCTTGTCGGTGAGCCCACGCGCGACGTCGTCGATGTCGAACGGATCGTCGGGGTCGCGCGAGGCGATCTCGGCGTGGAACAGCACCTGCCACAGCAGATCACCAAGCTCTTCTCGGAGTTCGGCCCGCGACCCCTCCTCGACCGCGTCGATCAGCTCGGCGCTCTCTTCCACGAGATACGGCACGAGCGCGCGGTGATCGATCTGCTGCGTCCATACGCATCGATCCCGCACCGCTCGCATCGTGTCGGCCGCTTGGCGCAGGGCATCCGAGGACGGGCCGACATCCTCGGTCATGCGATCTGCCCCTCGTGCTCTCCTGTGGGTGGCAGCTCGTTCCCGCGCGTGGCGGGATTCGTCCTGCGGTAGTGCCGCGCCCGCATCGCGACCAGGATCGCCGCGAGGACGATCGAGATCGCGGACCCGCCGAGGACGCCCAGCGTCGCCTCGTCGCGGATGAGCGGGGCACCGGCGAAGGCGAGTTCCGAGAGCAGGAGCGACACGGTGAAGCCGATCCCGCCGAGCGCGCCGGCGGCGAGGAGGTCGAGGAACGACAGATGCGGGGCCATGCCTCGATTCCCCATGCGCAGCGAGATCCATCCGGCTGCCGAGATACCGATGATCTTGCCCACCGGCAGCGCCACGAGGATGCCCCAGAATGCCGGCGAGAGCTCGGACGGCGAGACGGCGGGGATCACGACGAGCGCCGCGGAGAACGCGAACAGCGGGAGCACGATCCCGTTCACCCACGGCTCCAGCTCATGACGCGAGCGCAGGGCGGGCTGCTGTGCCATCGCCAGGCCCAGCGCCACGCCGGCGATGGTCGCATGCACGCCCGAGAGGTACACGAGCACCCAGGTGGCGATCGCGAGGAGAACGAGCGCGATCGCGAGCGGGATCCGACCGCGCGTATCGAGCTGCCGGCTGAGGACGCCGAAGACGAGCACCGCCACGCCGGCGAGGGCGAGCAGGCCGACGTTGACGTCGTCGGTGAAGAGCACGGCGATGAACACGATCCCGACGATGTCGTCGAGGATCGCGAGCGCCAGCAGGAAGATGCGGATGCCCGAGGGAAGGTCCTTGCCGAAGACGGCGAGGACGCCCAGCGCGAAGGCGATGTCGGTCGCCGTGGGGATGGGCCAGCCGTCCACGGCGTCAGATCCGGCAGCGAACACAAGGAAGACCGCGATCGGGACGAGCACGCCGCCCGCGGCAGCGATCGCGGGCTGCAGCGCCTTGCGGGCCGAGTTGAGCTCGCCGTTGGTCAGCTCGAACTGCAGTTCGACCGCCACGATGAAGAAGAAGACGGCGAGAAGACCGTCCTGCACCCAGTGGCCGACCGACATCTCGAACACGCCCGGGATGCCCAGATACGCGTCCTTCACGGCGGCGATCCCGGGTCCCGCCGGGGAGTTGGCGAGGATCAGGGCGAGGACCGCCGAGATCAGCAGGATGATCGCGGGAAAACGGGCGGAGCGGAGCAGGGACACACAGGTCCTTTCGTCGGGGGCGGCAGGTCGCGCCACAGCGCATCGCCGACCAGACTTCCCGGCACACCAGTCCCGAGAGTCTATCGACGTCCGCTCCGACATGCCCTCTCCCGCCGCGGTCCGTCACCCTCGACGCGCTCCGTCACTCGAACGCGCTCCGTCACTTGATGCACTCCGTCACTTGATGCGCTCCGTCACTTGATGCACTCCGTCACACAACGACCACCGTGAATGGGCCCCGCGGCGCGCCGTTAGCCTGGAGGGATGCGCGAACTCACCCAGACCGAAGCGATCGACGTCGTCGGACGATTCGAGGCGGAGCAGGAGATTCCCGAGCGCATGCGGGCCGACGTGCGCATGCTCGGCACTCTCCTCGGTCGGGTCCTGCGCGAGAGCGGATCGTCCGGGCTGTACGAAGACGTCGAGCGGTTGCGCACCGCGACGATCCAGGCCTACACCGACGAGACCCCCGAGGCGTTCGCCCGTGCGGCGGCGATCGCCGACTCGTTCACGATCGAACGGGCCGATGAGGTGGCGCGTGCGTTCACCGCCTACTTCCATCTCGTCAACCTCGCCGAGGAGCACCAGCGCGTGCGCATCCTGCGCGAGCGCGATGGCCGCCCCGACCGTGAGCGCGCGACCGACTCGGTCGCCGCGGCCTTCATGCGGCTGGCCGCCGAGGTCGGCGACGACACCGCGCTGGCACACCTGCAGAAGATGCGCTTCCACCCGGTCTTCACCGCGCACCCCACTGAAGCGCGTCGCCGGGCGGTCTCGTCCAGCATCCGGCGCCTGGCGACCCTTCTCGAAGAGCACGACGCGTCCCTGCGCAACGGCGCCGATGAGCGGCGCGCCGAGCGGCGCATGCTCGAAGAGGTCGACACCCTGTGGCGGACCGCGCCGCTTCGTCCTGAGAAGCCCTCGCCCGTCGACGAGGTGCGCGCCGTCATGGCGGTCTTCGACGAGACGCTCTACACCGCGGTGCCTCACGTCTACCGGCGCGTCGATGACGCGCTGCAGGGCCCCGCGGCAGGGGGCCGGGCACCCGTGATCCGACCGTTCGTGCGCGTCGGCTCGTGGGTCGGGGGCGACCGCGACGGCAACCCGTTCGTGACGGCATCCGTCACGCGCAAAGCGGCGAAGATCGCCAGCGAGCACGTCCTGCTGGGCCTGGAGCGCACCACCAGCCGCATCGGCCGCACACTGACGCTGGACGCCGCGACGACGCCGCCGAGTCCGGCGCTGCTCGCGCTGTGGCAGCGGCTGCGAGCCGCCGACGAGGAAGCGGCGAAAGAGATCGCCAAGCGCTCCCCCGACGAGCCGCATCGCCGCATCCTCCTGCTCATCGCCCGCAAGATCGACGCGACCCGGGAGCGGAACGCCGACTTGGCCTATCGCGATCCCGAGCACCTGCTCGCCGATCTGCGCGTCGTTCAGGACTCCCTCGTGCAGGCCGGCGCGCCGCGACAGGCGTACGGGCACCTGCAGCAGCTGCTGTGGCAGGTCGAGACTTACGGCTTCCATCTCACCGAGCTCGAGGTGCGCCAGCACTCCGCCGTCCACGCGAAGGTGCTGGCGGAACTGGATGCCGCGGCCTCCAGCGGCGCGCCCCTGAGCGAACTCGCCGAAGAAGTGCTCGAGGTCATCCGCACGGTCGCCTTCGTGCAGGAACGCTACGGCCCCCGCGCCGCCGGGCGCTATGTCGTCTCGTTCACGCAGTCCGCCGACGACCTGGCCGCCGTGCATCGCCTGGCCCGTCACGCGGTCGGCCCGGACGACACCCTTCCCGTGCTCGACGTCGTGCCACTGTTCGAGACGTTCGCCGATCTGCAGGCAGCGCCCGGCATCCTCGCCGAGATCGTCGATCACCCCGAGTTCGCCGCGCGGCTGGAGGCCACCGGTCGTCGCCTGGAGGTCATGCTCGGCTACTCGGACTCGTCGAAGGACGTCGGTCCGGTCGCCGCCAACCTCGCCCTGTACCAGGCGCAGGCGGCCATCTCGGCGTGGGCACGCGAGAACGGCATCGAACTGACCCTCTTCCACGGCCGCGGCGGCGCCCTCGGCCGCGGCGGCGGGCCCGCGAACTCGGCGATCCTCGCACAGCCGCCGCATTCGGTGGACGGCCGGTTCAAGCTCACCGAGCAGGGCGAGGTCATCTTCGCGCGCTACGGCGACCCCGCCATCGCGATGCGCCACATCGACCAGGTCGCCGCGGCGATCCTGCTCGCCTCGGCGCCATCGAACGAGGAACGCAACAGTGCCGCCGCCGAGCGGTACGCCGAGGTGGCGGCGACGATGGATGCGGCATCCCGCGAGCGCTTCTTCGCCCTCGTCAAGGCGCCGGGCTTCGCCGCCTGGTTCGCGCGCGTGACGCCCATGGAGGAGATCGGCCTCCTGGCGCTCGGCTCGCGGCCGGCACGGCGGGGGCTGTCAGTGGAGTCGCTCGAGGATCTGCGCGCGATTCCGTGGGTGTTCGCATGGACGCAGGCGCGCATCAACCTCGCCGGCTGGTTCGGCCTGGGCACGGCTCTCGAGGCGGTCGGCGACGAGCCGCTGCTGCAGCGTGCGTACGAGGAATGGCCGCTCTTCCGCACGCTGGTCGACAACGTCGCGATGAGCCTCGCGAAGGCCGACGACCGCATCGCACGCCACTACCTCGAGCTGGGCGACCGCGACGACCTCGCCGCACTCGTGCGCGACGAGATGGCGCTCACCCGCTCGTGGGTGGTCCGCGTCACGCGCGGAACCGAGTTGCTCGGCAACAAGCCCGTGCTGCAGCGCGCCGTGAAGATGCGCAGTCCGTACGTCGACGCGCTGTCGCTTCTGCAGCTGCGGGCACTGCGCGCACTGCGCGACGCGCCCGAGGACGCCCCGGTGGACCCCGAGCAGCAGCGACTGCTGCTGCTGTCGGTCTCGGGAGTCGCGGCGGGGCTGCAGAACACCGGCTGACGTCCGGGCCGACACGCGCGTCGCTCCCAGCCCTGTCGGCGGCCGGCGTTACCGTCGGGGCATGGGCAGAGGATGGGATGACGCGACGCTGACGCTCGCGATCGACGTGTGCCCGGTGTGCGCGTCGTCGGATGTCCGCATCGCCGAGGAATGGTTCGTGCTGGAGTTCGATCGGGGCGATGAGGTGCGCCGCGGCGATGCCGATGCGGCGCCCGAGTTCGGCTGCCGCGACTGCGGCGCGAACTGGAGCTGACGATCGGGCGCGTCAGTCGACGCGACGGTCGTCCGCGTGGCGCGCGAGACTGCGACCGTACCGCTCGGTCAGCTGCACCATGAGGTCGGGCGTCTCGCGGTCCAGGCCGAAGACATAGCCGGGGAAGTCGAGTTCACGCTGGGCCGCCCAGATCTCGTCGTGACGGTCCGGCGGGAGGATCTGCACCGGATCCCCCACGGCGACCCAACCGATGGGCACCGTGCTCTCGGCGGGGAGGGCCGTGCGCAGGTGCACGACGGCGTTGATGCGCACCTCGCTGCGCCGGCCGACGCGGGCCCCGTTGAAGATGCGCGTGCCCGTGGCGAGGAAGACCTCGTCTTCGATGACGGCGCCCGAGACGCTCGCCATCGGCCCGACCAGCACGTGGTCGCCGATGTGCACGGCATTGGTCGCCGTGGCGCGAACGAGCGCGTTCTCCATCACGATGACGTTCGCACCGAGGGTGATCGGCCCGCCTTCCGCGGTGATCACCGCACCGTGCAGGATCTGGCAGTCGGCGCCGATCTCGACATCACCGCTGATGACCGCGGTCGCGGCGATGACCGCATCGGGATGGATGCGGGGCTGTGCCCCGAGGTGCTCGAATCGCATCTGTCCTCCTGGTCGGCGCCAGCGTAGCGCGGGTGGGCGCCGAGCGGGCTCAGCCGGCCGCGGCGGCGTCCGGCGCAGCCGACTCGGACTTGACGGGCCACAGCTGGTCGAGCAGCTGCCGGACCCATGCGATCAGATCGGCGTCCGACACCCGCTCGCCCCCGGCCGTGGGCAGCGGCACCACGACGGCCTCCCCGCCCGAGAGCATCTTCGCCTTGGGGTAGAGCCGCTGCAGGCGCACCCGCATCGAGTCGGGCAGGTTCGCGGGCGCGATGCGCAGGTTCGGCCCCATCGCCACGACGTCGGCGAGACCCGCCTGCGCGGCGCGATGCCGCAGCCGCGCGACGGCGAGGAGTCCCTCGACCTCGGCCGGCGGCTCGCCGTAGCGATCGGTGAGCTCGTCGACGACGAGGTCGAGTGCGTCGGCCTTCGCCGATGCGGATGCGGCGGCCGAGAGCTTCTGGTAGGCCTCGAGCCGCAGTCGTTCGCTGTCGATGTAGGACTCGGGGATCCGCGCCTGCACGGGCAGCTCGAGCCGCAGCTCGGTGGGGCCCTCGGTCTCTTCGCCGCGGAACGTCGCGACCGCCTCGCCGATCATGCGCAGGTACAGGTCGAACCCGACACCGGCGATGTGCCCGGCCTGCTCGGCGCCCAGCAGATTGCCAGCCCCGCGCAGCTCGAGGTCCTTCAGGGCCACCTGCATCCCCGAGCCGAGATCGTTGTTCACGGCGATGGTCTCGAGGCGGTCGGCGGCGGTCTCGCTGAGCGGCTTCTGCTCGTCGTACAGGAAGTACGCGTACGCGCGCTGGCGCGCCCGCCCCACGCGGCCGCGCAACTGGTGCAGCTGCGAAAGCCCGTACTTGTCGGCACGATCGATCATGATCGTGTTCGCGTTGGAGATGTCCAGGCCCGTCTCGACGATCGTGGTGCACACCAACACATCGAACCGGCGCTCCCAGAACGCGTCGACGACCTCTTCGAGCGCGTGCTCGCCCATCTGCCCGTGCGCGACCGCGATGCGCGCTTCCGGCACCAGCTCGGCGAGCTCCGACGCCACACGCTGAATCGACTGCACGCGGTTGTGGACGTAGAAGACCTGCCCCTCGCGCAGCAGCTCACGGCGTATCGCGGCGGCGATCTGCTTGTCGTTGCGGGGCCCGACGTAAGACAGGATCGGATGCCGGTCCTCGGGCGGCGTCTGCAGCGTCGACATCTCGCGGATGCCGGTCACCGCCATCTCGAGCGTGCGCGGGATGGGCGTCGCGCTCATCGCGAGGATGTCGACGTTGGTCTTGAGCTTCTTCAGCTGGTCCTTGTGCTCGACGCCGAAGCGCTGCTCCTCGTCGATGATCATGAGGCCGAGGTCTTTGAACAGCACCTTCTCGGTGAGGATCCGGTGGGTGCCGATGACCATGTCGACGGTGCCGTCGGTGAGCCCCGCCAGGATCTCGCGCGCCTGCTTGTCGGTCTGGAAGCGCGAGAGGGCCTTGACCTTCACCGGAAAGCCGGCGAACCGCTCGGTGAACGTCTCGAGGTGCTGCTTGACCAGCAGCGTCGTCGGCACGAGCATGGCGACCTGTTTGCCGTCCTGGATCGCCTTGAAGGCGGCGCGCACGGCGACCTCGGTCTTGCCGAACCCGACGTCGCCCGACAGCAGCCGGTCCATCGGAATCGGCTTCTCCATGTCGGCCTTGATCTCGTCGATCGTCTGCAGCTGATCGGGGGTCTCGGCGAACGGGAACGCCTCTTCGAGCTCACGCTGCCAGGGGGTGTCGGGGCCGAAGGCGTGCCCCTTCGCAGCCATGCGGGCCGAGTAGAGCTTCACCAGCTCGACCGCGATGTCGCGCACCGCGCGACGCGCCTTGCTCTTGGCCTGGGCCCAGTCGCTGCCGCCCATCTTCGACAGCGACGGCGCCTCACCGCCGACGTACCGCGAGAGCAGGTCGAGCTGGTCGGTCGGCACGTACAGCTTGTCGCCCGGGTAGCCGCGCTTGGACGGCGCGTACTCGAGGACGAGGTATTCACGCACGCTCTTGACCGCGTTGCGGCCGCCGCTGGAGACCTCGCGCTGCGTCAGCTCGACGAATCTGCCGATCCCATGGGTCGCGTGCACCACGAGATCGCCGGCCTTGAGCTGCAGCGGATCGACGACGGCCTTGCGGCGCGACGCGAGCTTCTTGACCACACGCTGGTCCCCGCCGATGGTGCGGCCGTAGAACTCCGACTCCGTGAGTACGGCGAGCTTGGCGTCGGGCGCCTCGAAGCCCCGCTCGAGCACCGAGACCACGACGTGGGCGACGCCCCGCTCGGGCGGCTCGATCACGTCGTCCACGCGGCGTGCGGCGATCCCCCGCTCGGCCAGCACATCGCGCGCGCGCTCGACGAGGCCGGTTCCGGATGCCGCCACCACGACGCGCCAGCCGTCGGCCAGCAGCGCGCCCACGTGCTCGGTGGCCCCATCGACGTTGCCGTGGAACGCCGGCACGGCGGTGCCCGGCACGCGGATGGTCGCCGCGTCCTGGAGGGCGACATCGACGTCTTCCTCATAGCCCGGTTCCCGAGCCTGTCGAAGGGCGGCGGCGGCATCCGCCTCACCCGAGTCGAAGGCGCTCAGCGTCCACCAGACACCGCCGCGCTCACGCGTCGCCTCGCGCAGGCGCGGCAGCGTCAGGAAATCACCGGCGCCGAGGTCGACGGGCGTCGAGGCCCCGGCTGTCGCGGCACTCCATGCCGCGTCGAGGAACTCACGGTTGGTGTCGCCGAGCGTGAGCGCCCTCGTGACAGCGCGCTCGGGGTCGGCCAGCGCGACCGCTGTGCTCTCGGGAAGGTAGTCCACGAGCGTCACGAGCCGGTCGACCACGGCGGGCAGGAGCGACTCCATGCCCTCGACCGGGATGCCCTCGGCCATCTTCTCGAGCATGCCCGAGAGCCCGGGAAAGTCGTCCCTCAGCTGGCGGGCCCGTCCGCGGACGGCATCCGTCAGCAGCAGCTCGCGACTGGCCAGCAGCGTCACCTCGGGCACGTCACCGGGCAGAGAGCGCTGATCGGCCACCGAGAACGCGCGGATCTGGTCGACCTCGTCGCCGAAGAACTCGATCCGGTAAGGATGCGCGGCCGTGGGCGGGAAAACATCGAGGATGCCGCCGCGCAACGCGAACTCGCCGCGCCGCGAGACCATGTCGACGCGGTGATAGGCAAGCTCGACCAGTCGGGTCGCGACCTCGCCGAGGTCGTGGCCGCGACCCCCGGCGGCCAGCTCGACCGGCGCAACGTCGGTCAGGCCCGCGGCGAGCGGCTGGATCGCGCCGCGCACCGAGGCGGTGACGATCAGCGGGGTCGACGCGTCCCATCGCGCGATCCTGGTCAGGACCTCGAGCCGCGTGCCGACCGTCTCGGCGCTGGGGCTCAGGCGTTCATGGGGCAGGGTCTCCCATGCCGGGAAGTGCAGCACCTCGGCGCCGGGCAGCAGGGCGCCCAGCGCCGGCCCCAGCGACTCGGCCCGGCGCCCCGTGGGCGCGACCAGCAGGACGACCGGCGGCTTGCCCGCCGCGCGACGTCGCTCGACCAGAGCGGCCAGGAGCGGCGCCCCGAGCCCCTCGACGAGGGAGAAGTCGGCGTCGACGGATGCCGCGGCAACCGCGTCCCGGAATGGTTCAGCCTGCTCGAGGGCGCGCACGATCCCGGGAACTGTCACCGCACGAGTCTACGTCGCACGACGGACACCGGCGCCCGTGGCCCCGGCGGGCGGCGGGCGCGACTCCTAGGATGAGACGCGTGAGCGATCCCGCCGAGCACGCACCCCGCACCGCGCCGTCGAGTACGGACCCGCACGACGGCCCGGATGCCGCACCGCATGGCGGCTGGGCACCGCCGGCCGCGCCCCCTTTCGGGGTACCCGCCGCCGCGCACCCCGACGGCAGGTCCAGCACCGCGCGGTTCGCTCCCCCGCCCGGCTACGCGGCGCCCGCCGGGTATCCGTCGCCATCCGGGTACTCACCGGCACCCGGGTATCCCGGTGCCGGCGGGCCGTACGCCACATCTGCTCCCCCGCGCCGCAGCCGCACGCTCGGCATGATCGCGCTCGTCCTCGCGCTCCTGGCCGCCGTGGGTGCGAGCCTGTTCGCGGCGCTCGCGTCGTTCAACGTCGGGCTGGGTACCGGGCGCCAGATCGCCATGGGCGCGCTCGGCGCCGACTTCGACTGGTCGATCCTCACTCCCGTTCGGGATTGGGTGCTGATGGGTGAGATCGCGTTCTGGGCGGGCACTGTCATGGGCGTGTGGGCGCTGGTCCAGGGGATTGTGGCGATTGCCACGCACCGAGGGCGGGGGCCCGGAATCGCCGCCGTCGTGATCGCGGCCGTCGGACCCGCGATCTTCGGTGCCGTCGTGCAGGGATTCCTCACCGCCGGCTTCGCGGCCGGGAGCGGCATCGCCGGCTGAGGCGTCAGACGCGCGGGGCGTGGTGTTTCTGCTGCGCGGCCAGAAGGCCCTCGTCGACGAGCTGCTCGACCGCGTCGGCGGCGTCGCCGACGAGGATCGGCAGGTTCTTGCGCTCGGCCGGGCCGAACGGGTCGAGCACCCAGTCGGCGGGGTCCTGCCGCCCGACCGGACGGCCGATGCCGACCCGGACACGTGCGAAGTCGCCCGAGTCGAGTGCCTTCGCGACATCGCGGACCCCGTTGTGACCGCCGTGCCCGCCGCCCGTCTTGAGCTTGATGGTGTCGAAGGGGATGTCGAGTTCGTCGTGCACGAGCACGACGTTCTCGGGCTCGACCCCGTAGAACTTGACAAGGCCGGCCACCGGACCGCCCGAGACGTTCATGAACGTGTTGGGCTTGGCGAGCACGAGCTTCGTCCCGCCGGGGCGCAGCCACGTCTCGACCACACGGGCGTTCGCCTTGTGCGCGCGGAACGACTCACTGCGCCGCGCGGCCAGCTCGTCGACCACGAGCTGTCCGACGTTGTGGCGGGTCGCCGCGTAGCGAGGCCCCGGATTGCCCAGTCCCACGATCAGCCAGACGTGTGCCATGTATCCATCCTGCCCGACCCGGACCACCACGATCGGTCGTGAGAAGACGAACGAGGGGGTGCGGCATCCGCACCCCCTCGCCGTACGCGCTGCGTCGGTTACTCGCCTGCGTCGCCGGTCTCTGGGGTCTGCTCGGCCTGTCCGGCGGCGACTTCGGCATCGGCCTGGGCGATCTCGTCCTCGGCGGCCAGCGCGGCGGCCGGAACCGAGATCGCGACGATCAGCACCTCGGGGTCGGCGACCAGCGTCGCACCCTTGGGCAGCTTGAGGTCGGCCGCGGTGATGTGCGTGCCGTCCTCGAGGCCCTCGACGTCCACCTCGACGTTCTGCGGGATGTGCGTAGCCTCCACCTCGAGCGTGATCGTCTGTGCGTCGAGATTCACGATCGTGCCGGGCGCGGGCTCGCCCACGACGTTGACGGGGATCTCGACCTGGACCTTCTCGCCCTTCTTCACGACGAGGAGGTCGATGTGCTCGATGACCTGGTGCACCGGGTCCTTCTGCACGTCCTTCACGAGCGTCAGCTGGTGGGTGCCGTTGACGTCGAGCTCGAGCACCGCGTTGGCACGGCGGATGAGGAGTGCCGTCTGGTGACCGGGCAGTGCGACGTGCACGGGCTCGGTGCCGTGACCGTAGATCACGGCGGGGATCTTGCCGGCGGCACGGAGGCGGCGGGCGAAGCCCTTGCCGAAGTTCTCGCGAAGCTCGGCGTGGACCTTGGTGTCGGGTTCGGTCGACATGGGTTCTCCTTGCGGGCACGAGGCCCGGATGAATCGGCCTGCGGTGGCAGGCCCGGGATTGTGGGATCTGTTTCGACTCGAACGCACACGCGTGAGGAAAGCCAGTGGCCTGCATCACCGCGTCGATCACGGATGTCGCAACCCGCCATGCTCGACAGGCGCGAGGCATCCCTCGCCGAAGTTCGACCCCGAGTCTACCAGCGCCCCCGCTACCATGGAGAACGCCCCGGATTCACGACCGCCGGGCGACGGAGGAACCCATGGAATACGGCTTCTGGTCTCACGCCCTGCTCTGGCTGATCGGTGCGATGGCAGCCATCGGGGGCCTCGGCGTGGTGCTGTCGTTCTGGGGTCTCGGGCGCCAGGCCTACCGCAAGGACTGAGCGGCCGTTCTCGCCCCGGCTAGTCCCGCCGCCGGGTCTCCAGCGCCCGCACGATCTCAGTGACGACGTCATGCGGGGCGCGGTCGTTCTCGACCACCACGCCCGGCTCGTCCTCGCCGAGGTGCTCCAGCGCCTGCAGCTGCGAGGCGAGCAGTGCGGGCGGCATGAAATGCTGACGCGTGCGCATGCGCCTGGCCAGTTCGTCTGCCGAGACGCGCAGCTCCACGAAGACGGCGTCGGGCGCACCCTGGAGGATGCGGTCGCGGTACCGGCGCGCGAGGGCCGAGCACGCCACGACCGCACCGCCGGGTGCTGATACCAGTGCTTGTGCGACGATGTCGAGCCACGGCATCCGGTCGGCATCGTCCAGCGGCGTGCCTTCCGCCATCTTCGCGAGGTTCTCCGCCGGATGCAGGTCGTCGGCGTCGATGAAGGCCAGCTCGAGCCTCTCGGCGAGCACCGCCCCCACCACGGACTTGCCCGAGCCACTCGGGCCCATCGCCACGATGCGTCGTGCGGTCGATGTCTGCAGTCCCTCGCTCACGCGGCCACGTTAGCGGACGTGCCTCACAACACCCCCGCACCGCGCGTGAGCACCTCGCCACGCGGTGTAACACGGATGGGCCAGACTCTAGGCTGGATGTGACCCCGACCCCAGGAGCATGTGTGTCTTCGAACGATCCTTCGCGCAGCGGCGACCAGGCCCAGACCAGCATCTCGACCGATCAGGACCAGGCTCCTGACGAGGCGACGACCGCGCATGAGGCCACGCCGGCGCCGGAGGATGTAGGGCGCCCGACGCCGGAGCCGGAGGGTCCGGATGCCGTGGTCGCCGCGACGGCGAACATCGGCGTGGTGGGGCTGGCGGTGATGGGATCGAACCTCGCCCGCAACCTCGCCAGCCGTGAGGGCAACACCGTCGCGGTGTTCAACCGCAGCCGCTCGAAGACCGACGAGCTGGTCCAGGCCCACCCCGAGGCCGACTTCGTGTCGACGTTCTCGTACGAGGAGTTCGCGGCATCGCTGACCGCTCCGCGCACCGCGGTGATCATGGTCAAGGCCGGTACGGCCACCGATGCCGTGATCGACGCACTCGTGCACGTGTTCGAGCCGGGCGACATCATCGTCGACGGCGGCAACGCGCTGTTCACCGACACCATCCGCCGTGAGAAGGCGGTGCGCGAGACCGGCATCAACTTCGTCGGCATGGGCGTCTCGGGCGGCGAGGAGGGCGCACTGCTGGGCCCGTCGCTGATGCCCGGAGGTTCGGACGAGTCGTGGCGCACGCTGGGACCGATCCTGCGCTCGATCGCCGCGGTCGCCGAGGGCGAGCCGTGCGTGACCCACGTCGGCCATGACGGCGCAGGGCATTTCGTGAAGATGGTGCACAACGGCATCGAATACGCCGACATGCAGCTGATCGCCGAGGCGTACGACCTCATCCGCCGCGGCACCGGCAAGACCCCCGCCGAGATCGCCGAGGTCTTCGCGGAGTGGAACCGCGGCGAGCTGGAGTCGTACCTGATCGAGATCACCGCCGAAGTGCTGCGACAGGTTGACGCGGCCACCGGCAAGCCGCTCGTGGACGTGATCGTCGACCAGGCCGGCGCGAAGGGCACCGGCGCGTGGACCGTGCAGACCGCACTGTCGCTGGGTGTGCCGGTCTCGGGCATCGCCGAGGCCACCTTCGCCCGCTCGCTGTCGAGCCACCCCGAGCAGCGCGAGGTCTCTCGCGCCCTGCCCGGAGCGGAAGAGGAACTCGAGGTCGAAGACGTCGACGCGTTCATCGAAGACGTGCGCCTGGCCCTGTACGCATCGAAGATCGTCGCCTACAGCCAGGGTTTCGACGAGATCCGCGCCGGCGCCGCCGAGTACGGCTGGAACATCGATCTCGGTGCGATCGCCAAAATCTGGCGCGGCGGCTGCATCATCCGGGCGCAGTTCCTCAACCGCATCACCGAGGCGTATGCCGAAGCCCCCGACCTCGCGGTGCTGCTGACCGCCCCGTACTTCGTCGACGCCCTCGGCCGCGCCCAGGAGGCGTGGCGCCGCATCGTGTCGACGTCGGCGACCGCCGGCATCCCGGCCCCCGCGTTCTCGTCGTCGCTGGCCTACTACGACGGTCTGCGCGCCGAGCGCCTCCCCGCCGCGCTCATCCAGGGCCAGCGAGACTTCTTCGGCGCCCACACCTACAAGCGCATCGACAAAGAGGGCACCTTCCACACACTGTGGTCGGGCGACCGCACCGAGATCGAGGCCGAAGACACCCACTGACCCGCCCGTGCGGCGCCGATCGCACCGGGCTTGACGGTATCGGACTGCACCGAAGGCCGGGCCTCCGCAAGGGGCCCGGCCTTCGGCGTGCGCGGCTCAGGCCGGCGCGATGTTGTGGTTTCGGCGGAACACGTTGTGCGGATCCCACTCGCGTTTGACGGCAGCCAGACGCGCGAGCGCCTCGGCGCGGTACATGCGCTGCACCCACGACGCCTCGGTCGAGGTCGTGAAGTTGCCGTAGACACCGGCGCCGAGTGCCTCGATCGCGTCCCACGCGGCCAGCGCGCCAGCACGGCCCGCGTCATCGAGCATGCCGGGCACGTCGAACGCGCCCGCCATCGCGAACCAGGTTGCATCCCGCGCGGGGAAGGGGGTGTCTTCCTGCGCGACGTCTGCGTACGCCCCGCCGAGAGAGCGCAGGAATGCCACGGACGCCGGATTCTGCTCACGGAAGGCGACGATGCGCTCGATCGCGTCGTCACCGAGTTCGCGCAGCAGTGTGTTGCCGCCGACGAATCCGGGCATGGGGTGGTCCGGGTCGAACTCGGGCGTCTCCAGCAGGATGTCGGGATACGACTGCACGCCGAACTCGCGCTCAGCCAGGCCAGGCGTCTCGAAGAGCGGGGCGAGGGCGCGCCGTGCCGCGTCTTCGTCGTCGCCGATCCACACCGCGGTGATGGTCGCGCCTGCGGGCGCATTCGGGTCCATGGCGGGGACGTCCATGTACGTCACCGTGAGATCACGGGGCGCGTCGGCCATGACGTCACGCAGGGCGCGGAGCACCGGACGTGCGTCACCCTCGACACCCAGCACCGCCACGACGACCCGCTCCAGGGGGTGCGCCTCGAAGTCGAACCGCGTCACGACACCGAAGTTGCCGCCGCCGCCGCGCAGCGCCCACATCAGGTCCGGGTGCGAGGAATCCGTCGCCTCCACGACCTCGCCCTCCGCCGTGACGACCTGCGCGCCGACCAGTTGATCGGCGGCGAGGCCCCACGCGCGGACCATCCATCCGATGCCGCCGCCGAGCGTGAGGCCGCCGACGCCGACCGACGCGGTGTCGCCGGAACTGATACCGAGGCCGTGCTCGGACAACGTGTGCGCCACGGCGCCCCACTGCGCGCCGCCGCCGACGCGCACGCGCGTGCCCTCGACCGAGATGTCGTCGAGGGCTGAGATGTCGATGGTCAGGCCTCCGGCCACGGTGCCCCACGCGCTGTGCCCGCCGCTGCGGACCAGGACGTCGAGCCGTTCGGCGGCGGCGTAGCGGACGGCGCCGCGCACGTCGTCGACGGTGCTGGCGCGGATGATGAGGGCAGGTTCTCCGATACCGGAGTGGAAACGGCGGGCGGACTCCCAGTCGGAGTCGCCCGGGCGGATGACGGTACCGCCGATGGCGGTGGTGAGCTCGTCGATGGTCATGATCGCAAACATAGAGCGCACCACCGACACGCGGTACCGTGTTCGCCCTCAGCGAGCCAGAGGCGTCGGCGCCCCTCCCGCGTCATCGCGCGCTGTCGGGCGGTCCGCGTAGGCTCGGCGCTGTGACCAGCATCCTGTACATCGGCGGAACCGGGACCATCAGTGCGGCGTGCGTCCGGCGGTCCGTCGCACGCGGCCATGCGGTCACCGTGCTCAATCGAGGAACGGCCCGGCGCCCGCTTCCGGACGAGGTCGAGGTCGTCGAGGCCGATGTGCGCGACAGCGGTGCGGTACAGGAAGCGCTCGGGGGCCGGGAGTTCGACGTCGTCGCCGAGTTCCTCGCTTTCACCCCGGATCACGTCGCCGCCGACCTCGAGCTGTTCGAGGGACGCACGGGTCAGTACGTCTTCATCAGCTCCGCGTCGGCGTACGAGAAGCCGCCGCGCCGCGTGCCGGTGACCGAGTCCACACCGCTTCGCAACCCGTTCTGGCAGTACTCGCGCGACAAGATCGCGTGCGAGGACCTGCTGGTCGCCGCTCACCGCGAGCGCGCGCTGCCCGTCACCATCGTGCGCCCTTCGCACACGTACGACGAGCGACTGCTGCCGACACTCGGCGGCTGGACCGACATCGCACGCATGCGCGAGGGACGCCCCGTCATCGTGCACGGCGACGGCACCACCCAGTGGACGATCACGCACAGCGACGACTTCGCTGTCGCCTTCACAGGGCTGCTGGGCAACCCCGCCGCCATCGGCGACGCGTTCACGATCACGGGCACCCATGCGCCGACCTGGAACCAGATCTACGGCTGGCTGGCCGAGGCGGCGGGCGTCGCCGAGCCCGACCTCGTACACGTCGCCTCCGACACGATCGCGGCTTTCGCGCCAGACCTCGGTCCCACGCTCGTCGGCGACAAGGCCCACTCGATGGTGTTCGACACGTCGAAGGTCACGGCGCTGGTGCCCGAGTTCCGCACCACGATCACCTTCGACGAGGGAGCCCGGCGCATCCTGGCCCACTACGACGCTCATCCCGAGCAGCAGCGGGTGAACGCGGAGCGCGACGCGCTGTTCGATCGCATCGCCGCCCACGCCAGCACCGCCGGCTGAGGATCGGGGGCGGCATCGGTCGTCGTCGACCCCCCGCGAGTCCCCGTCGTCCGCCATTCACAGCGCCCGCATAGGCGGCTCCATAGGAACCACATAGATAGCGGGCCATGATGGACGCATGACCTCCCCCGCGCCTGCGCTTCACCGCCCCGACGGCTCCGCTCTTCGCGTCCTGGTGGTCGACGACGAGCAGATGCTCACCGATCTGCTGTCGATGGCGCTCCGCATGGAGGGCTGGGAGGTGCGATCGGCCGGTTCGGGGTTCGAGGCGCTGCAGGCGGCGCGCGAGTTCGCGCCCGACGCGATGGTGCTCGACATCATGATGCCCGACCTCGACGGCATGGCGGTGCTGCAGCGACTGCGTCAGTCCGGCGATGACGTGCCGGTGCTCTTCCTCACCGCGAAGGACGCCGTGGGCGACCGCGTCGCGGGCCTCACCGCCGGTGGCGACGACTACGTCACGAAGCCGTTCAGCCTCGAGGAGGTGGTCGCTCGCCTGCGCGGCCTGATGCGTCGCGCCGGCACGGCCCATGCCGCAGGGGCCGAGCCGATCCTGCGCGTGGGAGAACTCACCCTCAACGAGGACAGCCACGAAGTCGAACGTGCCGGCGACGAGATCGAGCTGACCGCGACCGAGTTCGAGCTGCTGCGTTATCTCATGCGCAATCAGCGCCGCGTGGTCTCGAAGGCGCAGATCCTCGACCGCGTGTGGAACTACGACTTCGGCGGACGCTCCAGCGTCGTCGAGCTGTACATCTCGTACTTGCGCAAGAAGATCGATGCGGGGCGCGAGCCGCTCATCCATACCGTGCGCGGCGTCGGGTACATGATCAAGGCTCCGCAATGACGGACGGCTCGCGCGAGCCGCACCACGGCACCCAGCTGGTGACGGATGCCCCGGAGGCGGCGACCGCCCAGGTTGCGACCCCACCGGAGCCGAGCGCGCAACGGCCGCGACACGCGCCGTGGACACTGCAGCGGAAGCTGATCGTCACGGTGGTGTCGATCACGTCGTTCATCCTCGTGCTGGTGGGCGTCGCCACGAGCGCGATCCTCGGCGCCGTCGTCGAGGACGGGCTCACGAGCGAACTGCGCGAGCAGACCCAGAGCACCGCCAGCCACGCCCGAACATACCTGATCGCCGGGATGTCGGCGGAGGACATCCTCGCCAAGCAGCCGATGCGGCCCGGCACCCTGCTCGTCGTCCAGACGCTCCCCGCCGCGGCCACCGCGGCCTACGTGGGTGAGGACGGCTCGATCGTCGCCCTCACCGACGAGCAGCTCGCGCAGCTCGTCGCGACCGTGCCGCGCGAGGGTCCGCTCATCGTCACGATCGACGAGGTCGGCACGTTCCGTGTGGACGGCGAGTGGATCGGCGAGTCGTTCATCGTCGTCGGGCTGTCGCGCGACAAGGTCGCCAACACGATCGCGCAGATGCTCACCGCCATCGGACTGCTCACGGCAGGAGGACTCGTCCTGCTCGCCACGGCGACGGCCTGGACGATCCGCGCGGGACTCGCGCCGCTGCGCGCCGTGGCCGACACGGCAGCACGCGTCTCCACGCAGCGACTGGATCAAGGCGAAGTCTCCATCGCGGAGCGCGTCCCGGCCGCCCAGGCCGATCCCCGGACGGAGGTCGGGCGCGTGGGCGAGGCGCTGAACTCGCTCCTGGACCACGTCGATGAATCGCTCACGGTCCGCCAGCGCAACGAGGAGCGCATGCGGGCGTTCGTCGCCGACGCGAGTCACGAGCTGCGCACGCCGCTGGCATCCATCCGCGGATACTCCGAGTTGTCGCTGCGCGCGCTGGGCCGCGACCACGCGCCCGCGACGATCGAGAACACCCAGACGTCGCTCGAGCGCATCCAGGCGCAGTCGCTGCGCATGACCTCTCTCGTCGAAGACCTGCTGCTGCTGGCACGCCTGGACGAGGGGCAGGAGCTCGTCTTCGGAACCGTCGACCTGACCCGGCTCGTGATCGACGCGGTCGGAGATGCCCGCCCGACCGGCCCTCGCCACAGGTGGGTGCTCGACGTGGGCGACGAGCCGGTGCTGGTCGCCGGCGACGCAGGCCGGCTGCACCAGGTCGCGGCCAATCTGCTGGCGAACGCGCGCACGCATACTCCGGAGGGGACGACGGTCACGGTGAGTGTCGCCCGTGAGGGGGCGAAAGCGGTGCTGCGCGTGCACGACGACGGCCCCGGCATCGACCCGGCGATCACGGACGAGCTGTTCGAGCGCTTCTCGCGCGCCGACAGGTCCCGCGCGCGTCAGACCGGCGGCACGGGGCTCGGCCTGTCGATCGCGCGCGCGATCGTCGATGCCCACCGCGGCACCCTCACTGTGACCAGCTCGCCCGGCGACACGCTGTTCGAGGTGCGCCTGCCCGCTCGGCCGTCCGACCCGGCGGCCTGAGGCATCTCGGGTCAGTAGCCGCTGAAGGCGTCGGTCGTGATGGAACGGGCGCGCTCGAGCGCGGGTGCCAGGTCGGCGATGAGCGCCGCCGGCCCCGAGATGTACGCGTGGCGTGCCCCGATGTCGGGCACCACGCGCAACAGGCCGTCCGCGTCCAGCCGCACGCCGCGCGCCCACTGCCAGTGCGGGGGGAGGTCGGCGGGGCTGTCGCGCGAGAAGACCACGACGTGGACCCCGGATGCCTCGATCTCATCGCGGTACGCCAACTCGGCGGCACCCGACACGACGTAGACGAGCACGACGTCGCGTTCCTGGCCCGTGAGACGGGTGTGACGCAGTTGCGAGACGAACGGCGTCACCCCGATCCCCGCCGCGACCATCAGGATCGGCGCGGAGTCGCGCTTGGGCAGCAGGAAGTCGCCCCACACCCCCGTGATCGCCAGTCCGTCGCCTTCACCGACCTCGGCGAGCGCCTTCTTGTACGAGCTCAGCGGCTTCGAACTCGACCCGTCTTTGAAGGCGACCTTGAGCTGCGGCAGGTCCCCCGGTGCCGAGGCGATGCTGAACTCCCGTCGTGTCCCGCGGGCGTCGGGATGCCGGTGCGGAACCTCCAGCTCGAGGTACTGTCCCGGCACGAACGACAGCCGGTCGTGCACGCGGAAGGTCAGCTCGCGCACCGTGGGGGTCGGCGCGGCGCGTGACACGAGCGTCAGCCGGACCGCGGTGCGCACCGCGAACGCGAAGGCGACGAGGTTGCCGATGAGCAGTGCCCGCTCCTGGCCGAGCGTGATGTCGCCGACGGGGATCGGCCAGCCTGCGAGCACGCCGACCACGGCCGCCACGGCGAACTGCTGCCACCGGCGCGGTGGCAGGGTGAGCGGCTCGGAGAGCATGAACGCCCCGAGGAACAGGAACGGCGAGGACCACAGGAGCGGCGAGACGATGTCGAGCACCTCGACCTCGACTCCCGCCGCCTGGTACTGCGCAGCCGTGCGCAGCACCGCGACGGCGACGGCGATCACGACGAAGCCGGTCACCACCCGCAGCTTCTCGGTGCGCACCAGCACGAGGATCCCCAGGACGATCACCGGTGCGGCCATCGCCGGCGTACCGACCCACCAGGACGATGAGCCCAGTGCCGGCCACGGCACGCTCAGCAGGGTCAGCACGGTCGCACCGACCGCCGCCGGGTTGAAGATGTGGCGGCCGCGCCAGGCGAGGACGTACTTCGACAGCGACGCGGCGAGGGCCGCGATCGCCACGCCGGCAAGACCTCCGAGCTCCAGCGTGGGACGCAGCACGAACAGCAGGATGTGCGCGGTGATCAGCGACGACTCGATGCGCCAGGGCAGCCCCAGCACGCGCTGCATCGCCGCATCCACCCCGACGCAGACCGCCGACAGCACGGCCAGCGTCACCACGAGCTCGAGCGGCGCCGGGCCCACGAGTCCGAAGAACGACAGCAGCAGCGCGATCACGGCGAGCGCGGCCAGTGCGAGATAGGCCAGGCGGTACATCGACACACGACCGAGGACGGCGAAGACCCGGTTCCAGGCAGAGGTCAGCGTTCCGAGCATGTCACACCGCCCGCAGCGGCTCGAGGGCGAGGAAATCGGTCACTGTGCAACGGTATCCCTTCGCACGAACAGGTCGGCTCCGCATCCGGGAGACCATTCCAGCCGGCCGTCGGTCGTCATGCGCACCCACTCCACCTTCCACTCATGGGCGAGCCGAGGGCCGCCGTCGAAGAACAGCGCGGTCGCGATCGCGTCCGCTGTCATGGCGTCGCCGGCGACAGCCCACGTGGCGGCGATCGTGCGCACGGGCTCCCCTGTGCGCGCGTCGAGCACATGGTGCAGCCCGGCGCCCGTCGACGCCGGCCACGCACGCCGGTTCGTCGCCGACGCGCAGAGCGCGGCATCCGTCACCTCCCACAGCCCGATCGCACGCCGGGAGTCGAACGGATGCTCCAGCCCGATGCGCTGCGGCGCCCCGCGCACGGCCAGGTCACCGCCGGCGTCGACGATCACGTCGCCGGTCGCGGCAGCCCCGACCACGGCGAGTACGAGGTCGACCAGACGGCCCTTGCCGAGTGCGCCCACGTCGATCGTCGCCGGCTGATGCAGCTCGAGGACGCCCTCGCGCCACGAGAGCAGCTCACGCCAGTCCGGCGGTGCCGGCACGGCGCCGTTGTCGCGGAACGAGTACGAGGCGTCGTAGCCGCGACTTTCGAGCGAGCCGCCGACGAGCGGATTGACCGCGCCGCCAGTGGCCTCCGACAGCGCGGCGAACGCGTCGAGCATGGGGACCGCGTCAGGCGGCGCGGTGACCGCCCGCGGCCTACGGGCGAGCCCGCGCACCGTGGAGTCGCCGCGGAATCGGGACCATGCGCGGTCGAACGCGTCGATCACCCGCAGCACCTCGGCGCGAGCCGGGCCGGGCAGCTCGAGTGCCGTGACGACCTCCCACCCGGTGCCGATCGCGTCGAATCGCCACACGGCCGGCGCCGCGCCGACACCTCCGCCGGTCACGGCCTCACCGGCCGCCTCACCGGACCGCCTCACTCGGCAGCGTCGGCCTTGATGGTCTCGATCGCCTCGTTGAATCCGCCGCTGGTGAGCGAGGATCCTGCCACGCGGCTGACCTGGATGTCGTCGATGTTCTGCCCCACCACGACCTCGGCGATTCCGCCGATGAACTCGCCCTGATACTGCTCCGACTCGCTGCGCTGCGGCTCGCCGGTGACCTCGACATCCGTGATGACATCGCCCTCGAGGGTCACCGTGACCGAGATGGTCTCGACCGTCTCGGGTGTCGCGTATGTGCCGTCCGCCGTGTACGTGCCGTCCGCGTACGAGCCGGATCCCGTGGCCTCGGACTCGTTCGAGTTCGCTTCCTCCGACGGCTCGTCGGCGGCGCTCTCGGTCGCGGGAGCGCATCCGGCGAGAAGGGCGATTCCCGCGACGGCCGCCAGGGTGGCGCCGGCGCGGACGGGACGGGGGGCGAGGGCGGTGCGGATCATGGATGGTCCTCCTGGCTCGTGACGTCGAGGCCGTGATGCCACGGCCCCGAAAGCATCCTGACAACCAGTCCTATGAAGCACCTCTGAAATGCGACGCCTCGTCGCGCTCAGGCCGCCCCGTCGAACATGCTGGTGACCGAGCCGTCTTCGAAGACTTCGTGGATGGCACGGGCGAGCAGCGGCGCGATCGGCAGGATCGTCAGAGTCGGGAAGCGCTTCTCTTCGGGGATGGGGATGGTGTCGGTCACCACGACCTCGTCGATCGCCTCGCTGCGCAGACGCTGCGGCGCGGGATCGCTGAAGATCGGGTGCGTCGCGGCGACGATGACGCGCACGGCGCCGTTCGCCTTGAGCGCTTCGGCCGCCTTCACGATCGTGCCGCCGGTGTCGATCATGTCGTCCACGAGCAGACACACGCGGCCGTCCACGTCGCCGACGATCTCGTTCACGGTCACCTGATTGGCCACGTTCGGATCGCGGCGCTTGTGGATGATCGCGAGCGGTGCCCCGAGACTGTCCGACCACGTATCGGCCACGCGCACGCGGCCGGTGTCGGGCGAGACGACGGTCAGCAGCTCGCGGTCCTGCGCCGTGAGCGTCTTCTGGAAGTACTCCAGCAGCACCGGCTTGGCGAAGAGGTGATCGACGGGACCGTCGAAGAAGCCCTGGATCTGAGCGGCGTGCAGATCGACGCTCATCACGCGATCGGCGCCGGCGGTCCTGAGCAGGTCGGCGACCAGGCGGGCGCTGATCGGCTCACGCCCGCGACCCTTCTTATCCTGACGCGAGTAGGGATAGTACGGGGCGACGACCGTGATGCGCTTGGCGGACGCGCGTTTGGCGGCATCCAGCATGATGAGCGTCTCCATGAGCCACTCATTGACCGGCGGGCCGAAGCTCTGGATGAGGAAGAAGTCGCAGCCGCGGATCGAGACCTCGAAGCGGGTGAGGATCTCTCCCGACGCG
The DNA here is from genome assembly GCF_019449275.2 of Microbacterium sp. HD4P20. Classification (GTDB taxonomy): domain Bacteria; phylum Actinomycetota; class Actinomycetes; order Actinomycetales; family Microbacteriaceae; genus Microbacterium. Next base: position 281,728 of record NZ_JAHZQZ020000018.1, on the reverse strand, counting down.
AACGTGCGGTACTCGGTCGGTACGAGCTCGGTGCCGAGATGCTCGGTGACCTCGGCTGCCAAAGCCGGATGCGAACTGCCTCGCGCCACCACGAGGCGCTTCTTCGTCTTGGCGACGAGGCCGGGGGCGATGTCATTCGCCCGGTCGAGCTCAACCGTCTTCTTCTTGCGCCCCATCGTCCGCCTTCTGTGCGGACCGAGCCTTGGCCGCAGCATCCGCCGCGCCGGTTCCCGGTCTGTTCTTCTCGACCCACCCCTCGACGTTGCGCTGAGGAGCGACACTGAGCGCAAGGGCACCCGCGGGCACATCCTTGCGGACGACCGCCCCTGCCCCGGTCTTCGCGCCGTCCCCCAGCCTAATGGGCGCCACGAGCACCGTGTGCGAGCCGGTGTGCACCTCGTCGCCGATCTCGGTGCGGTGCTTGGCGACATCGTCGTAGTTGGCGGTGATGGTTCCGGCGCCGAGGTTCGTGTTGCGCCCCACCTCGGCATCACCGAGGTAGATGAAATGGGGCACCTTGGTGCCGGCACCGACCTTGGCGTTCTTGGTCTCGACGAACGAGCCCATCTTGACGCCGTCGGCGAGCACGGTCCCCGGTCGCAGATGGCTGTAGGGCCCCACGGTGGCGCCGGCGCCGATGACCGCGAGGTTCGCTTCGACGCGGCGCAGCACCGCCCCTTCGCCGACCTCGCAGTCCACGAGGCTCGTGTCGGGCCCGACCACGGCCCCGGTCGCGATCGTCGTGGCCCCGAGGATGTGCGTGTTCGGCAGCACCGTGACATCGGCGGCGAGCACGGCATCCACGTCGATCCAGGTCGTGGCGGGGTCGAGCACCGTCACGCCTTCCAGCTGCCAGCGCCGCACCGTGCGGGCGTTCAGCAGCCGCGCGGCCTCGGCCAGCTGCACCCGGTCGTTCACGCCCAGAGCGGCCGCGGCATCCGGAGCCGGCGACGCCGCCACCGCCAGCTGGGCTGCTCGCAGCAGGCCCACGACGTCGGTGAGGTACTTCTCACCCTGCGCGTTCGCCGTGCCCACGTGCGACAGCTGCGTCCGCAGTTCGGTGGCACGGAACACGTAGACACCCGCGTTGATCTCGGTGACGGATGCCTCTTCGGGCGTGGCGTCCTTCTGCTCGACGATGCGCGCCACCGTTCCGTCGGCGTCGCGGATGACCCGGCCGTATCCGGATGCGTCGTCGACGACGGCACTGAGCACCGTCGCCGCCGCGGCGCTCTCGCGGTGCATGCGGATGAGGGCGGCCAGTGAGCCGTGCTCGAGGAGCGGGACGTCGGCGCTGAGCACGAGCACATCGCCCGCGAAGTCCGGCAGTGCGTCGAGCGCCACCTCGACCGCGCGCCCGGTGCCGGGGATCTCGTCCTGGTCGACCACGACAGCCGTCGGCGCGACGTCGGCGACGGCTTCGGCGACCCGGTCGCGCTCGTGGCGGACGACGACCACGACGCGCTCCGGTCCCAAGGCGGCGGCCGTGTCGAGCACGTGGCCGACGAGAGGCCGCCCGCCGATGCGGTGCAGCACCTTGGGCAGCGAGGATTTCATGCGAGTCCCCTGGCCCGCGGCCAGGACGACGACGGCCAGACGGCTCTCGGGAGTGGTGTCGGTCATGCTCCGCCGCCAGGACTCGAACCTGGACCTAACAGCTCCAAAGGCTGTCGTGCTGCCATTACACTACGGCGGATCGCGGCGTCCGGAGGGCGGATCGCCGCCCGACAAGTCTGCCAGACGGTCCACCGGTCGCTGCGCCCGTGGACGCGCGCGGACCACCCCGTCGTCGCGGAACGTGGCGGCGGGCGCCGGTCGCGATAATGGGGGCATGGCCCAGCAGACCGACGAGGTCGACCGCATCGTCGAGGCGTGGACCGCTCAGCGGCCCGATCTCGATTTCTCGCCCCTCGGCGTGCTCTCGCGCGTCGACCGCCTGTCGCGGCATCTCGACCGCGCGCGGCGCGACGCGTTCCGCCGCAGCGACCTCGAATCCTGGGAGTGGGATGTGCTGTCAGCGCTGCGCCGCGCGGGCGAGCCGTTCCAGCTGAGCCCCAAGCAGCTGCTGCAGCAGACGCTGGTCTCGAGCGGCACGATGACCAACCGCATCGATCGGCTCGTCGCACGGCGGCTCGTGCGACGAGAAGCCGACCCCGACGACGGGCGCAGCATCCTGGTCACCCTCACCGACGACGGCAGGATCCGGGTGGATGCTGCCATCACACGCCTGGTGGATGCCGAGGCCGTCCTGCTCGGCACGCTGTCGCGCGCCGACCGCGACCGGCTGGCGGGTCTGCTGCGCAAGCTCAGCCTCGGCTTCGACGGGTGAGCCGGCGCGGGCAGCCGCCCGCGCCGGCGACCTCTAGCCCGCCACGCGCCGCCGCCGGACGACGACCACCACCGCGGCGCCGAGCAGGAGCAGGACGGATGCGACGAGGAGCGCCGGCACCACGTCCACTCCGGTGAACGGAAGCGAGCTCGCACCGGCTCCCGCCGCGGCGGAGATCGTGAAGCGGTCCGACATCACCGACAGGCCGGAGGCGCCGATCGCCTCGAGCCGGTGCACGCCCGCTGAGGTCTGAGACGGAATCTCCAGCACTCCCGCCACCGTGCCGTCGGCGTCCGCCGTGAGCACGCCGTCCAGCGCGAGGGGGGCCGAGTGCAGCACGAATCGCACCTCTTCGCCGGGCTGGAAGCCACGGAACTCGACCCGCATACGGCCGCCGGGGACGAGGGCGTACCCCGGGGCCGGCCCGACGCTGCCCGACGGTTCGACGGTCTCCCCCTCGCCCGGGCCACCGCCGCCGGGCTCACCCTCACCAGGATCGCCCCCGCCCGGCTCGCCCTCGCCCGGGTCACCGCCGCCGGGCTCACCCTCACCGGGGTCGCCCCCGCCCGGCTCACCCTCACCCGGGTCGGTCTCGCCCGGCACCGTCGTGAAGGTGCGCACCGGCGAGTACTCGATTCCGCCGTGCGGTCCCTCGGCGATCACGTACCAGCCGTGCTCGCCCTCTGCGAGGTCCTCCCACGTCACGGTCGCGCGCTCCCCCGACGGCGCCTCCGAGACGGCGCCGATCTCGTTCGCCGTCAGGATCTCCGCGCGGAACGAGTCCGTTGCGAGGGTCTTCGCCTGCGGAACGATTCCCGCCGCCGCGTACGGGATCTCGAACTCCTGCATGCCCGGCGGGTCGTTGAGCGAAGCGTCGTCCGAGTCGAAGTCGTCGAGCGACGGCGAATACGTGCGGAAGACGATCCGCCCGCCCTCGTTGTCGAAGTGCGCCAGCCGCAGGTAGCCCTGCCCTCCCTCGGGCAGCCCCTGATAGTCGAACAGCATCGAGTACACGGTGCGATCCGCGATCCCGTCGCCGTCGTCGTCGATCTCATCGGTGCGCGTGTAGGCGTCGTGGTAGTGGCCCGAGCTCACCGCGAACACGTTCGGGTTCGGCGTCACGACCTCGTCGAACACGCGCTGCGGGAAGGGTCCGAGACCACCCGTCGTCAGCATGTACTCGTGCAGGTTGATCCACACCTTGCGCTCGGGGAACTGCCGGATCACCTCGTTCATCCACGCGATGTCCTCGGTGTTGGCTGCCTCGTCGTTCGGCGTCGGCCATCCCATGTACAGGAACAGGAAGTCCACCCCGCCCACCGACACGAGGTCGTAGTGACCGCGGTTGTCCTTGTACGACCCCCCGTACCAGGGGCTGGCGGCGAAGCGGTCCTCGCCGAAGAACTGCGAGTACTGCGCGTAGTCCGCAGCGAAGCCGCCCACGTCGTGGTTGCCGGCGAGCACCCCGTACGGCAGCGACGCGTCGTCGAGCATGCGGTATGCGGCATCCGCGTTCGCCCACTGGTGCGGCTGCGTGTGGACGTTGACGATGTCGCCGGTGTGGATCAGATACTGCAGATTGAGATTCGCCCGCTGCTCGAGCAGGAACTCGTGGATCGCGAGCTGGTGCGGGTAGTAGCCGTCTGTCTCGTTGTAGTACTGCGTATCCGATTCGATGCCGACCGTGAAGTCGAACTCGGCGCGCGCCGTGGCCTCGACGTGGTAGGGCTCCACCGGGCTCTCACGGGTGGACAGATCCGTGGCGGCGAAGCCCTCGGAGTGCTGCACCAGGAAGGTCAGCGTGCCGTCGGTCGCGTGAGCGTCCACCGGCACGAGCGCCTCGAGCGTGAACGCGGTCGCCGCGCCGTCGGTCGTCAGCATCTGATCGGCCTGTGCCCACGTGCCGTCCACGGTACGCGCGTAGAGCGTGACCTTGGCGTCCGCGTTCGCGCTGCCGCGCCAGTCGGCGCGCACCAGCGAGCCGGCATCGGTGCCTTCCGGCACCGCGACCGTGAAGAGCTGGTACGGCAGCGCCGTCGTGCTCGTCGTCTCGACGTTCACACCATCGGTGCCCAGCAGTTTGGAGAGATCTTCGGCAGCCAGCGCGACACCCGAGCTGCGGTCCATGACGCCCGAATCGGTGACCGCGCCGGTCGACACCGTCAGCCCCGCGTCGCCTGGCGCGAAGCTGTATCCCTCACGGAAGCTGAGGTCCAGCGCGTCCTGCTCCGGCGAAGTGGGAGTGGCGGAGAGATCAGCGCTATCGTCCTGGACGATCTCGCCGTCGCCAGGGCCGTCCAGCTCGATGCCCGGCTGCTCGTCCGCGGTCTGGAACGAGACAGTATGCGTCGCGACGTTGCCCACCTGGTCGGTCGCGGTGAATTCGGCGACGTGCGCGCCGGACTGCAGTGCCAGAGAGGTCGTCGCGAGCGGAAGCGAGATCGGATCGCCGTCCAGGGTCGCCGTGATCGACGCCACACCCGCCCCCGCATCCGTGGCGGTCGCATCCACGGCGAAGTGGCCGCGGTAGCGCTCGCCCTCGACCAGCGGGCTCTCGATGACCGGCGCGGTGTTGTCGACGTGCACGGTGCGCGACGTGGCGGACTCGCCGGCCGCGGCCGCGACGATGTGAGGGCCGTCGGCTGTGTCGGTCGTCTTCCACACGGCCGACACCGAGGTGAACGCGTCTTCCGGGATGGTGAACGTCGCCAGGAACGACACGAGGTTCGCGTCGGAGTATGCGATCCGGGCATCCGGCGCCGGGCACTCGACGAAGGCGGGTGCGGTGACGGCACCCTCCTGCTCCTTCGTCGTGGCGCAGTGGTCGGGGCGCAGTACGCGTCCGTCGGGGAGCGCGAGGCGCAGGTTCATCGTCGTGAAGTCGTCGTTGTTCTCATTCACATTCGCCTCGGGCCACGCCTTGGTCCCCGCGGCGATGGTGAGAGTGAGCTGCTGACCAGGAACGACCCGGTCCACGGGCACCGTCGCGTCGACCGTGACGATGCGGGAGTAGTAGCCCTCGTCGAAGATCCGCAGAACCTCGTCGCCGAGCTTCACGCCGTTGCGGAAGAACGCGTCGGTGTTCGTGGCCTCGAAGGCGAAGACGGGGCCGGTCTCGAGTGACGGGACCGCATCGGCGACAGGCTCGCCGTCGATCGTGAGCTCGAGTTCGGATCCGCCGCTGTCCGCCGTCGCCGAGATCCGGGTGTCGCCTCCGACGAACTGGCCCTCGACGAGGTTGAGCCGTACCGGGTCGGGTTCGCCGTCGACGAGGTCGATGCGCACCGGACCGAGCTCGGCATCCTGTGATCCGTCGCTCGCGATCAGCGTGTACTCGATCCAGCGCTTTCCGAACAGGTCGGCCGCGGGTACGGAGTAGTAGTACCGATTCGCCGCGTCGAAGGCGAGACTGCGGGTCTGGGTCGCGCCGAGGTTGTCGCGAATGCGGAGCGTGACCGTGCGCACCTGCACGTCGTCGTTCACATCGAAGCCGAGGTCGAGGTCTGCCGTGTCGGGCACGTCCGAGCTGCCGGTGAGGTCGGTGATCGCCGGCGCGCTGCCCGCCGCCGGAGCCGCGACGAAGCCCGCAGGCACCTGATCGGCGCTCACCGAGCCGGGCGTCGGCGCATCCAGCCGCATCATCGTCTGGATCGTGCCGTCGGTCGGCGCCGGAGCCCACAGCGGAGCCGTTGACGGCGTGTTCCAGCCGTACTGGATCGCGGTGCTCGCGGTGGTCTGGTCGTTGGTGAAGTAGTACGCGCGACTGATGTCGTGCCCGGTGTTCGTGCGCACCTGGAGGCCGCGCGACCCGCCGTTGGCCATGCCGCCGTTGAACAGCTCGACGATGTCGTCGCCGAGCACGAGGTCCGTGCCGAACGCCTCGTTGAAGTCGGCGACGGTGAGTCCTGCGGCCACGCCGGCGGGGTTCTTCACCCACAGCACCAGAGTGCCGCCCGCCGCGATGGTGACATCGCCCGGCTCGGCCGGCCACAGTGTCGAGCTCAAGGTGACAGGACCGGTGAGCGCGTTGTCGGTGTAGAGGTACGACAGCGTGTAGTCGTCGAAGTCGATCGGGGCATCCGAGGCGTTGTAGACCTCGATGAACTCGTACCCGTCACCGCCTCCGACATTCGCGGTGTCGGGTGCGACCTCGGTGATCTGCAGGAGGGGCGCGTGCAGCTCCGGGTCGGTCGGGCGGGTGAGCGCGCTCGTCACCTGCGCGAGCGTCACTGTGCCGGCCGTGACCGCCACGTCGGGGCCGGCTTCCCGCAGCACCGCGTCGACACCGCCGATGGTGCTCGGCACGGCGAACTGCGCGTTCCAGTTGCCGGTGGGGTCGATATCGGCGGGCGCCCACGCGCGGCTGAGCGTTCCGTCCGCGCCGACCAGGCTGAAGCCGCGGTCGCCGCCGTTCGCGATTCCGGCCTGCGGCCCGAAGCGGTAGACCGGCACGCTCGGATCGGCGCCGACGGAGGTGCGGAACTGCTCCTTCGTCAGGGCCGCCTGGGCGGAGTCAGCCCCGTAGTTCAACCAGAACAGAGCCGAGACACCGGCGGGGATCACGACGGGAGCGTCGCTCTCGCCCTCGAGGTGGAGGAACGGCTGCGCGGTTCCCGCGTTCCACTGGCTGGTGTGATATCGCAGCCCGATCCCCTCCGCGGTCAGGTCGATCGGCTCACTGGTGGTGTTCGTGACTTCGACGAACTCCGAGACGTCCGCGCCGGGGTTGTCGCCGTGGATCTCGGTGATCGCGAGTGGGAAGTACTCACCCGCGTTGCCGTCCGCGCCGGGCCCGGGCTCTGCCGGCTCCGCGGGCTCGGTGGGCTCGGGCTCGGGATCCGGCTCGGGGCGGACCAGCTGCTCGGGCAGGACGGCGCCCGGCGTGGCAGGGGCCGCGGTGGGGCTCGTGAGCAGAACCCCCGTCGCCGGCACGACGAAGTGATCCGCGCGACCCTTGTCCGGCGCGGGGCGGTGGTAGTCCGCCCCCGAGACGACCGTGGTGCCGTCGCCCTCGTACAGGCGCAGTGACCGCGCACCCGAGTTGGCGAAGCCCGCCTGGCCCGTGGCGTGGAAGAGCGGGTAGGTCGCTTCGGCGTCGCCGTAGTGCGCCCGGAAATCCGCCTCGGCCAGTTGCCACTGCTCGACGGCGGCGTCGCCGGCTCCGACCGCGTAGCGCAGCCAGAACACGGCGGTGCCGCCACCGGGGATGATCACGTCGGTGAGCGCGGTCGCCGTGCCGGTCTGGACAACCTGGATGAAGGCCGCGTCGTTGTACTGCAGCCGGAAGTCGGCGAAGTCGATGGGCTCGGCCGTGGTGTTGGTGACCTCGAAGAACTCGAAGTGATCCTGGTCGCTCGGCGTGCCGGCATTGTCCTGCATCACCTCGGTGATGACCAGGGGCGGCAGTGTCTCCTCAGCGGCTGCCGGAGAAGCGATCCCCACCCCCGTCAGGGCGACGACGGTGGCGGCGAGCGAGGCGAGAGCGGCGCGCGGACGCGCCGGGACACGGGAGATCACGATGTCCGAGCACACTCACGACGGCTGTCCGCCCGGCGTACGCACGGTGAACGGCTGCCGAACCGCACCGGACCGTTCTGGTCTCCGGTCGTCAACGCTCCGTGGTCGGCGTCAGCCGATCTGCTCGGTCAGCACGAACCAGCGCTCCTCGACGTCGTCCCGCTCGTTCTCGAGCGCCGAGATCCGTTCCATCTCGGATCCGAGGCCGACGTAGTCCGACTGGTCGTGGTCGGCCAGAGCGGTCCGAGCCGTGGCGATCTGCGCCTCGAGCTTCTCCAGTCGTCGCTCGAGAGCTGTGACCTCCTTCTGCGCCGTGCGCAGCTCGGCGCCGGACAGGGCGGGTGATGCGGATGCTGCGACGGCGGAATTCGGTGCCGTCGGGCTGTTCGCGCCGGCGGTGCGCTCGCGTTCGCGCAGTCGCAGGTACTCATCGACACCGCCGGGGAGATGGCGCAGATGTCCGCTCAGGATGGCGTACTGCTGATCGGTCACGCGCTCGATGAAGTACCGGTCGTGCGAGACCACGAGGAGCGTTCCCGGCCAGGAGTCCAGGAGGTCCTCGATCGCGGCCAGCATGTCGGTGTCGAGGTCGTTCGTGGGCTCGTCGAGGATCAGCACGTTCGGCTGCTCGAGGAGGATCAGCAGCAGCTGCAGGCGCCGCTTCTGGCCGCCCGACAGGTCTTTCACCGGCGTCGACAACTGTGCACTCTGAAACCCCATGCGCTCGAGCAGCTGCCCCGGCGTGAGATCTTGCGCCTTGGATCCGGTGCCGAAGGTGTAGGTGGTGCGCAGCCCCGAGATGACGACGCGCACCGGATCGCCGAGGTGCTGGTCGAGTTCGTCCATCCGCTGCGAGAGGGTCGCGACCTTGACCGTCTTGCCCCGCTTGACGCGGCCGGACGTCGGCGCCACCTCACCCGAGACGAGCCCGAGCAGCGTCGACTTGCCGGCCCCGTTCACACCCAGGATGCCGGTGCGCTCGCCGGGTGCGATGCGCCACTCCACCGGGTGCAGCACCTCACGCCCGTCATAGACCACCGATGCGTCGAGCAGGTCGACGACGTCCTTGCCGAGCCGCGACACCGCGAGCGACTGCAGCTCGGTCTTGTCTCTGATCTCTGGGACGTCCGAGATCAGCTCGTTCGCCGCATCGATGCGGAACTTCGGCTTCGACGTGCGCGCCGGCGCGCCGCGGCGCAGCCAGGCCAGCTCTTTGCGCGCCAGGTTCTTGCGGCGCGCCTCGATCGCGGCCGACTGACGATCGCGCTCGACGCGCTGCAGGATGTAGGCCGCATAGCCGCCCTCGAACGGCTCCACGATGCGGTCGTGCACTTCCCACGTGCGGGTGCACACCTCGTCGAGGAACCACCGATCATGCGTCACGACCAGCATGGCGCCCTGGTTCGCCGGCCAGCGACGCTTGATGTGGTCGGCCAGCCACGCGATCGCCTCGACGTCGAGGTGGTTCGTCGGCTCGTCCAGGAACAGGACGTCGTGGTCGGCGGTGAGCAGCGCCGCCAGCGCGACGCGCCGGCGCTGACCGCCCGACAGGCCGGTGACCGGGCCATCCCATTCCAGCTCACCCAGCAGGCCGGAGATCACGTCGCGCACGCGTGCGTCTCCGGCCCATTCGTGCTCGGGACGATCGCCGACGACCGACTCGCGCACGGTCAGGGAATCATCGAGGGTGTCCGCCTGATCGAGGACGCCGACGCGCACGCCGCTGCGCACGGTGACGCGTCCGGAGTCGGGATCGAGACGGCCGGCCAGCATCGCCAGCAGACTGGACTTGCCGTCGCCGTTGCGTCCGACGACGCCGATGCGGTCGCCCTCGTCGATCCCGAGCGAGATGCCGTCGAAGACGACCTTGGTGGGAAATTCCAGGTGCAGGGCCTCGGCCCCGAGAAGATGTGCCATGTCTCCCCCAGGCTAGGCGAGGCGGAGCTCAGTCGACGATCTGCACCTTCCGGTCGAACGCGACGTATCCAGAGAAGTCGGCGCCGACGCGCTCGATCGCGGTCGGCTTCGGCGTGGGGTACGACCAGGCGCCGTCGGCGAGCTGAGCGCCGCCCTTGCTGACCGAGAAGTACTGCGCCTCACCCTTCCACGGGCAGGTGTAGGGCGTCGGGCTCTCGACGAGCGCCCCCTCGGCGAGCGCCGCCGGGGGAAAGTACCAATTGCCCTCGATCCGGACGAGGTCGTCCTGCTCCGCTTCGGCGATCGTCACGCCGTCGAACACTGCCTTCATGATTCTCCCTGGGGGTAGTGGGTGTCAGTCAGGCGAACGCCGCCTGCACCAGGGATGTTCCCCCGGTGTGCAAGGTGGCCCGCTCAGTACCAGATGCTCAGCCGTGGCGCGGTGTGCCAGCCGAAGATGCGAGCCGCGGCCTCGACGTCATCGGACTGCACGCGACGTGCCGCCGAGAGCGTGGCCAGCGACACGCCTCCGAGATACACCGCTGAGAGCTCCTGGATGCCGAGGGTCACGGTGACCGCGCCCGCCGGTGTCTCGTCGGCCGACAGCGTCGTCACACGGGCCGCGCCGTCCGCGCCGGCATCGAGGTGGAAGCGGCCGCCGGCAATGCCCAGCGGATCGGACACGTCGAACACCAGTGTTCCGGCGACGGGGTACCGGCGGGTCTCGAGCGCCCGCGGGACGTCGAGGATCCGCACGTACTGGTGGTCGGTCAGGGTGATGGTCGCGGCGCGCTGATCCGCGATCATCCACAACAGCGGCTCGTCCGCCGCGAGCTCGGACGCGCGCACCTCCGCGACGAGGTCGAGCTCGAGGAGGAAGCGCCACAGCGCGGCATACGCGTCATCGGTCTCGGCGAGCAGATACCCGACGTTCACCGTCGCCTTGGTGAAGTCGTCGTGATTCTCGCGCACCGAGTACACCGCGAGCCCGCGCACCTCTCCCGACGCGTCGGAGTACTGCACCGCGCGCTTCTCGCCCGCCTTCTCGGCGTCCGGCCGGGTGCCGGCGAAGTTGTCCCAGTGACCGCCGGGCACATCGATCTCGCCGGGCACGCGCCGGCGCGAGCGCTCGTGCAGCACCGGAAGGAGCTCGCGCAGCCGCTGTCGCGAGATGAAGTCGACCCGGCCCTCGGGGCGCGGCCCGATCCACGTCGCGCGCCGCGTCTCGATGCGCCACGCCGCCGCGGCGGCGGCGGGAGCGAACCCGTAGCGGCCGTACAGGGTCGACTCGCTCACCGTGAGCATCGCCATGGGGATGCCGGCGGCATGCGCCGTGCGCAGCTCGCCCTCCAGCATCGCGCGGGCGATTCCGCGCCGGCGGTGAGTCGGCGACACGGTCACGGCCGAGATCGCCGCGGAAGGGATCGCTCCCTCGCCCGGCACACTGAGCTCGCCCAGCCACGAGGCGATCGTCGCCGCCGGCGACTCCGCCATGGGCGCGGCGGGATCGAACACGCCGGTGACGCGCCGATAGCCGCTGCGCTCCCGCGCGGCGGAGATCTGCTCGTCGCTGCGCTCACCGTCCTGGAATCCGCGCGCGGTGACCTGCAGCCACGACGAGAAGCCGTCGCCGTCGACCTCGACGCGACGGTATTCCAGCCCGTTCTCGGCGAGGCGAGCACGGGACTGCTCATCCAGAGGCGCGGCGCGGAAGGCGTCCCGATCCGACGCTGAAGCGACCTGTGCGTCGGTCTGGTGGAACGTGGTCATCGTGTGTCCTCCTCGGATCTGGGAAGGTCGGTGCCTTCTCCCGGGAGCAGCGCCCGGGTTTCGGCAGGTTCTCACGCGGCGATGCGCGCTCCCGCCACGGGCCCGTGGACGTGCAGCGCCTCGAACCCCGCAGCCGACAGCGTCACCTGCAACTCGAGCGCCGACTCCGGGTCGGCGGTCAGGAAAGCCAGCGTAGGGCCAGACCCCGACACCAGCCCGGCAAGCGCGCCGGACTGCTCGCCCAGTTCGAGGGCGCGCCGCAGCTCGGGGCGCATCGAGAGGGCGGCGACCTGCAGGTCGTTGCGGATGTGCGCGGCGAGCGCGACAGGGTCGCCGGCGCGCAACGCGTGGAGCACGGCGGGGTCAACCTCGGGCACGCTCGGGGTAGCGACGATGTCGGGGCCGTTCCGCAGCTGATCCAGGTGGGCGTAGACCTCGGGCGTCGACAGTCCGCCGCCCGAGGGCAGCACCACCCAGTCGAAGCGTCCCTTCGCCAGCGCCGGGCTCAGCTGGTCCCCACGGCCGGTGCCGACGGCCGTTCCTCCCATGAGCGCGAAAGGCACATCGGCCCCGAGGCGCGCGGCCAGCTTGTGCAGCTCGGCACCGCCGAGCTCGGCGCCCCACAGCGCGTCGCACGCGACGAGAGCGGCCGCGGCATCCGCGGATCCTCCGCCCATGCCGCCGGCCACCGGAACGTGCTTGACGATGTCGAGGTGCACACCGCCGTCGTAGCCGATGCGCTGCGCGAGCAGGCGCGCGGCCCGCACGGCGAGGTTGCGGTCGTCGGCAGGAACGCCTGAGACGTCGACGGTGCCCGAGACGGCCACCGTGAACTCGTCGGACGGCGTCGCCCACACGTCCTCGAAGAGCGACACCGCCTGATACGCCGAGGCGACGTCGTGGTAGCCGTCGTCCTGCACCCTGCCGACCTCGAAGAAGAGATTGAGCTTTCCCGGTGCCCGCACGTGGACGCCGGCGGCGGCGAGGGCCTCGCTCACCGCCTCGCCGATTCCGCCCAGAGGTCGACGTCGATGCCGTCCGACAGCGCGTCGATGCGCTCGATCTCGTCGGTGCTGAAAGCAGGACCGTCGAGGGCGCGCAGGTTCTCGTCGAGCTGCTCGGGACGGGAGGCGCCGATGAGCGCCGAGGTGACGACCGGGTCGCGCAGCACCCACTGGATCGCCATCTGCGCGAGCGACTGCCCCCGCTCCTTAGCGACGACGTCGAGCCCGCGCACAATGGCTAGCCCCTTCTCCGACAGCTGCTGCTGCGGAAGCGAACCGCGCTGCTGCGCGCGCTGGGCGGGGCCGCCACCGAGGTACTTGTCGGTGAGCAGCCCCTGCGCGAGCGGCGTGAACGCGATGGCGCCCATGCCCTCCTGTTTCAGCACGCCGGTCAGGCCGTCCTCGATCCAGCGGTTGAGGATCGAGTATGCGGGCTGGTGGATCACCAGCGGGGTTCCGAGCGAACGGGCGACGGATGCCGCGACCGCGGTGCGCTCGGCGCTGTACGACGAGATGCCGACGTAGAGCGCCTTGCCCTGCCGCACCAGCGTGTCCAGCGCCCCCACGGTCTCCTCGATGGGAACGTCGGGGTCGACGCGGTGGGAGTAGAAGATGTCGACGTACTCGACGCTCATGCGCTTCAGGGACTGTTCGGCGCTGGCCAGCAGGTACTTGCGCGAGCCGCCGTTGCCGTACGGGCCATGCCACATGTCGTAGCCGGCCTTGGACGAGATGATGAGCTCATCACGGTATGCCGCGAAGTCCTCGCGCATCATGCGGCCGAAGTTGGTCTCGGCCGAGCCGTAGGGCGGACCGTAGTTGTTCGCGAGGTCGAAATGGGTGATGCCGTTGTCGAACGCGTGGCGCAGCAGCGTCCGCTGGTTGTCGAACGGGATGTTGTCGCCGAAGTTCCACCACAGCCCGAGCGAGATCGGCGGAAGCGTGAGACCGGAGGCGCCGACCTGGCGGTACTCCGCGCGGGCGTAGCGATCGTCGGCGGCGGAATAGGGGCGGTGGAGGTCGCCTCCACGGGCACGGTAGCGCGGCTCTTCGGTCACCGGTCCAGGCTATCGACGTCTCGCCCGGCCCGCAGGTTTCGACGGGTGCCGCGCGCGTACACCAGAGCGGCCGCAAAGGGAAGGCCCATGGCAGGAAATCCTGTTGTAATGAAAGGTGCATATGGTTGCCCTACCGGCCGCAGCCGGCCCGCCCTCGAGCGTGCCGCGCACGCCGGTTCTCGGACAGCCGGATCTTCCGTGTCGCCGCGAAGGAGGTTTCGATGCCCGCTCTGTCGGTAGTCCCCCCGCAGCCGGACCCGTGGTCCGATCTGCTCGATCGTCGTGATGTCGTGCTCGATCGCGGGATCCTGCACATCGTCCATGACACCGTGACACCGGAGCAGGCGCGCATCGGCGATCTGCTCCTGGTCGCGTCGACCCTCGAGGCCGCGGGGGTCGAGGTGACGCTGATCCGCCACGACCGCGCGGTTCCGGCCCTGGTCGTCGATGTCGCCGCGCGGGACGCCGCCTTCGCAGCGCTCGCCGCGCTGTGCGACCGCGAGCCGGTCTACGTCAAGGCCAAGCGACGCCCGCCCGTGCTGGCGAGCGAGGCCACCCTCCCCGGTGCGGAGCCGTCGGTGGTGCGGGTCTACCGCCCACGCGTGAGCGCGAACGGCTCGCTGCGCTATGGCGCCGCGCTCGGCGCGCGCCTGGAGTTCTGGCGGCAGCAGGACGACGTGCTCGAGGCGCCCAGCGACAACGCGCTGACGCGTCGGCTCGTGCCCCGTGGCGACCTCGACGTGACGGCCGTGGAGCGTTACGGTCGGACATGGCGCACGATCAGCGGGATGTTCGACCCGCAGCCGCACGAGTTCACCGCAGACGTCGACATGGTCTTCTCGTGGGTCGATGGCTCATCGACGGAGTTCCAGCGCCAGCGCGCCGCACAGATGGCCGAATACGTCGTCGGCGACGGCGACGACGGCCCGGCGCGGTACCGGCACGTGGACGAACTGAAGTACGCGTTGCGCAGCGTGCACATGTACGCCCCTTGGGTGCGTCGCATCTTCATCGCCACGGACTCTCCGGCTCCGGCATGGCTGACCGAGCACCCGAAGGTGACGATCGTGCGCAGCGAGGAGTTCTTCGCCGATCCGTCAGTGCTTCCCACTCACAATTCCCACGCGGTCGAAGCGCAGCTGCACCGCATCCCGGGTCTGGCCGAGCACTTCCTCTACTCCAACGACGACATGTTCTTCGGCCGTCTCATCGAGCCGGAGCTGTTCTTCACACCGGGCGGGGTGACCAAGTTCGTCGAGTGCGAGGTGCGGATCGGCGCCGGCGAGCCCGCCCCGCACCGCAGCGGGCACGACAACGGGCTCCGAGTCAACCGGGCGCTGCTGCGGGAGCGCTTCGGCCGCACGATCGTGCGCGACCTCGAGCATTGCGCGACGCCGCTGCGCAAGAGCGTGATGGCCGAGCTCGAGCAGGCCTTCCCCGGGGACTTCGCCCGCACCGCGGCATCCCGCTTCCGCTCCGCCACCGACATCTCAGTGACCAACAGCCTCTATCACTACTACGCACTCATGACCGGGAGAGCGGTCGCCACGCATCGACCGCGCGTGCGGTATGTGCAAACCACGCTGTCGGCGTCACTGCGCCGGCTCGGACGGCTGGCGGAGCGCACCGACATCGACATGTTCTGCCTGAACGACGGCGGCGAGGTGGAGGTGCCCGAGGCGATCCGCGTTGAGGCCATGCGCACGGCCCTGGAGCGGATGTTCCCGGTCATGGCTCCATGGGAACGCGCGGATTCGGCCGTCGCCGAAGAACTCAGCGGATCAGTGCGATCGGCGCGGTCGGCGCATCCCTCGGCACGCTCGCGGCGTCCGCGGGTGCATCGCTGAGGGGCCGGATTCCCGCGACCCGCAGCCGGTCTCGCGCCTGCTCCGCGTCGATGTGCTCGAGCGTCCTGGGGACATCGACGGGAACGAC
The DNA here is from genome assembly GCF_019449275.2 of Microbacterium sp. HD4P20. Taxonomy (GTDB): domain Bacteria; phylum Actinomycetota; class Actinomycetes; order Actinomycetales; family Microbacteriaceae; genus Microbacterium. The sequence goes on along the minus strand of NZ_JAHZQZ020000018.1, from coordinate 266,198 downwards.
GGAGTGCACGACGGTCTGGTCGTACACGTGCACGAGGTTGAAAGCCTGGGCGCCGTCCTGAGGCCGGGTGCCCCCGGTGGGCACCGTGAGGTCCTGCGCGTAGCAGGTGGACGAGGCGACCGAGACGGGGATGCCGGCGAAGGTCGCGAAGGTCGAGTAGTGCAGATGGCCGGCGATGATCGCGCGCACGTCGGTGCCGCGCAGCACGTCGGCAAGGCGCGACTGGTCCCGCAGCTCGACGCTCGCCGCCAGCGGCAGCACGCTGGGCACGGGCGGGTGGTGCATCGCGAGAACGGTCCCCAGTGGCGCGGGGGTCGCCAGCGCATCACCGAGCCACTCCAGCTGGGCGTCGGTGACCTCGCCGTGGTGGCGCCCGGGCACCGTCGAGTCGAGCGTGATCACGCGCAGGCCGTCGAGCTCGTCCACCCGGTCGATCGCGTCGGTGTCGGGAAGCTCGCCGAGAAGCCCCGCACGAAAGGCGCCGCGGTCGTCGTGGTTGCCCATGACCCACAGCAGCTGCGCATCCAGGCGCTCGGCGAGCGGTTCGACGAGGTCGCGGAGCTGCTGATACGCGGCCGGCTCGCCGAGATCGGCAAGGTCGCCGGTGAAGATCAGCGCGTCGGGGCGCACGCCGCTGGCCTCCACGGCCTCCAGCGCCCGCGAGAGTCGGTGAGCGCCATCGACCGTGTCGAAGAGGCGTGAACCCCCTGCGCGCAGGTGCGTGTCGCTCAAGTGCAGCAGGATCCGCTCGGGTGCGGGGTACTCTGCGGTGCGCATCGTGTCGTCTTCCTCGCCTCGACCACCGGGACCTGCCCGCAGGCTACCCCCGCGATGGGCGGCAACCCTGGCAACACGGTGAACGTTGCGTGAATGGCCGAGATCAGACGGCGAGCGCGATGCGCACGAAATCGTCGACCGAGAGCTCCTCACCGCGAGCCGTGGGGGCGACGCCGGCGCGTTCGAGAACGGCTGTCGCCTCGGCGGCTGTGCCACCCAGGACGGCGGCCAGAGCCTGCCGCAGCATCTTGCGCCGCTGCTGGAACGCGGCATCCACGATCCGGAAGGTGCGCCGACGCAGCTCGACGTCGCCGCGCGGGCTCTCGCCCCCCGGAAGAACCGGGTCACGGCGGAACGCGACGAGCACGCTGTCGACGTTGGGCATGGGCCAGAAGACCTGCCGCGAAACGGTTCCGGCGAGCCGCCAGGGTCCGTACCAGGCCGCCTTCACGCTCGGCGCCCCGTAGACCTTCGACCCTGGCGGCGCCGCGAGCCGCTCCCCGACCTCGGCCTGCACCATGACGACACCGCGCTGAAGGCTCGGGAAGGTCTCGAGGAAGTGCAGCAGCACGGGCACCGACACGTTGTAGGGCAGGTTCGCCACGAGCACCGTCGGGTCGCCGGGCAGCTCGGTCACGCGCAGCGCGTCGGCGTCCACCACGGTCAGCGCGCCGTCGGCGACGCCGTGAGCAGCCGCGGTGGCGGGAAGGCGCTCGGCGAGGCGGTGATCGATCTCGACGGCGGTGACGGATGCGTCTGCCTCGAGGATCGCCAGCGTGAGGGATCCCAGGCCCGGCCCGACCTCCACCACTCGCTCCCCCGGCGAGACCGCGGCGACCTGCACGATCTTGCGAACCGTGTTAGCGTCCACGACGAAGTTCTGCCCCAGCTTCTTCGTCGGCGTGACATCGAGTTCGGCGGCCAGCGCGCGGATCTCCGCTGCGCCGAGGAGTGTCACGGGCATGCGATCACCCTACCGACCGCAGCGCGCGCACCCGGCCGCGGGCCTTGCACCGTGCGTGACCCGGGCTATCGCTTGACACGGTCGCGCGTGCCGCGCCAGGGTGGGCGCACGGCCGGTGCGCTGTGGGCAGCGGCGCGAACAAGGAGGTTCCCCATGGCCTCGGCTCCGGCATCCGGCTCCGACATCTCCGTTCCGATCTCGCGCGTGGTGCTGGTCGCCGCGACGGCGGCTCTCGGCGGGTTCCTGTTCGGCTTCGACACCGCGGTCATCAACGGCGCCGTCAGCGCGATCGGGGAGGTGTTCGGGGCCGGTCCGTTCCTGCTGGGCTTCGCAGTCGCGTCCGCGCTCATCGGCTGCGCCATCGGCGCGTGGTTCGCCGGCCGCATCGCCGACCGGTTCGGACGGATCAGGGTCATGATCCTCGCGGCGATCCTGTTCGTCGCCAGCGCACTGGGCTGCGGGCTCGCCTTCAGCATCTGGGACCTCTCGTTCTGGCGGGTCGTCGGCGGCCTCGGCGTCGGCGCGGCTTCGGTGATCGCGCCGGCCTACATCGCCGAGGTGTCGCCTCCCGCGCATCGCGGTCGTCTCGGCTCTCTGCAGCAGATGGCGATCGTCTCGGGAATCTTCGTGGCCCTGCTGGGCGACGCGGCGATCGTCGGGGCGGCCGGCAGCGCTACGGCGCCCTGGTTGCTGGGCCTGGAAGCGTGGCGCTGGATGTTCCTGTCGGAACTGGTTCCCGCGGTCATCTACGGGCTGCTCGCGCTCACGATCCCCGAGTCCCCGCGCTATCTGATCGCACGCGGAGAGATGCAGAAGGCCAAGGACGTGCTCACCCGCTTCGTCGGAGGGAACGTCGAGAAGACCACGACCGACATCCTCAAGACCGTGCAGGGAAAGCCCGACAGGCCGCGGTTCTCGATCCTGCGCGGCTCGAAGTTCGGCCTGCTCCCGATCGTCTGGATCGGCATCGGCTTGTCGGTGCTGCAGCAGTTCACCGGCATCAACGTGATCTTCTACTACTCGTCCACGCTGTGGCAGGCGGTGGGCTTCACCGAGCAGGATTCGCTCACCATCACGGTCATCACCTCGGTGACCAACATCGTCACGACGATCATCGCGATCATGCTGATCGACAAGGTGGGGCGGCGACCACTGCTGCTCATCGGCGCGATGGGCCAGTTCGTGTGCCTCGCGGTGTTGACGGTGGTCTTCGCCACCGCGCCGATCGTCAACGGCGAACCGGTCCTGGAAGGTGCGGCGGGGACGACCGCGCTCCTGGCGGCGAACCTGTACGTCGTGTTCTTCGGCGCGTCATGGGGGCCGGTGGTGTGGGTCCTGCTGGGCGAGATGTTCAGCAACCGGATTCGCGCTGTCGCCCTGTCGGTCGCCGCAGCCGCCCAATGGGCGGCGAACTTCGTCATCTCCACCACCTTCCCGGCCCTCGCCGCGGTGGGGCTGGGACTCGCCTATGGCGTGTATACGTTCTTCGCGTTCGTCGCGATCTTCTTCGTCATCAAGTACGTGCGTGAGACCAAGGGGCGGACCCTGGAATCGATGCTCGACGGTGCGGAGCCGAAAGCTGCCGTCGCGCCGGAGACTGCGGCGCCGTAGCGAGGTGCTCGCCCCCCGCCTCGTCGGCGGAGGGAGCCGGTCGCAAGGACGTCCGCGTCGTAGGATGGACGGATGCCCTCGCTCGGCGAACTGATCGCACCCCGCCGCTTGGGCAGGGACTTCCGCTGGCTGCTCGCCTCGTCGTGGACCAGCAACATCGGCGACGGCATCGCCCTCTCGGCGGCGCCGCTGCTGATCGCCTCGATGACCTCCTCGCCGCTCCTGGTGGCCGCCGGCGCGATGATGCAGTTCCTGCCGTGGCTGCTGTTCGGCCTGCTCGCCGGCGCGGTCGCCGACCATCACGATCGCCGTCGGCTCGTGATGCTGGCCAACGGCCTGCGGGCGATCATCGTCAGCGCGCTGGTGGTGTTCCTGGTCACCGGTCACGCGAATGTGTGGATCGTGCTGGCGACGGCCTTCCTCTACGGCACCGCCGAGGTCTTCGCGGACTCGGCCGGCAGCACGCTGCTGCCGATGCTCGTGCGGCCCACCGACCTCGGCATCGGCAATGCGCGCCTGCAAGCAGGCTACCTGGTGGGCAACCAGCTCGTCGGTCCCCCGCTGGGCGCCTTCCTGTTCGCGATCGGCTCGTTCTGGCCGTTCCTCGTGCAGATCCTGTGCGTGACGCTCGCCGTCGTGCTCATCTCGCGGATCGCCCGCACACCGCTTCCGCGGCGCGAAGAGCCCGTGCGCACCTCCCACGCGATCCGCGAGGGACTGCGGTGGCTGCGCGGCAACCCGCCGGTGCGCACCCTCGTGCTGATCATCCTGGTCTTCAACGTGACGTGGGCCGCGCCGTGGGGCGTGCTCGTGCTGTATGCCACCGAGCATCTGAACATGGGCGCCGTCGGGTACGGGGCGCTGACCACGGCGACAGCGATCGGCGGAATGATCGCGATCGGCAGCTTCGGCTGGCTCGAGCGCCACGTGTCTTTCGCGACTCTGATGCGCGTATGCCTCTCGCTCGAGGTGCTGATGCACCTCGGGTTCGCGCTCACGACGACACCGTGGGTCGCGTTCGTGCTCATGTTCGGTTTCGGTGCTTACGCGTTCGTGTGGGGCACGATCTCGACGACGGTACGCCAGCGCCTCGTGCCGATGGAGCTGCAGGGCCGCATCGCTTCGGTGAACATGGTCGGCGTCTTCGGTGGCCTGGTGATCGGGCAGTTCATCGGCGGCCTGCTCGCCCAGACGTGGGGCCTGACGGCGCCGTGGTGGTTCGCGTTCGGCGGCTCGGCGCTCACGCTCTTGCTGGTGTGGCGCTCGATCTCGCACATTGCAGCGGCCAAACCCGTCGTGGGCGGCGACCCTGTCGACTCCGGCCCGGGTCAGTCGTCGAAGGCGCCGTAGACCTCCAGCGTGTTCGCGGCCAGCTGGGCGCACAGTTCGTCCAGCTCGACCTCGAGCTGGACGGCCAGGAACCGCACCGTCACGGGGATCAGATACGGCGCGTTCGGGCGCCCTCGATGCGGCGTCGGCGTCAGGAACGGGGCATCCGTCTCGACCAGGATCCGCTCACGCGGCGTCACCTTCAGTGCATCGCGCAGGCTCTGCGCGTTCTTGAAGGTGACGTTGCCGGCGAATGACAGGTAGTACCCGCGCTCGGCGGCGATCTGCGCCATCGCGACGTCGCCCGAGAAGCAGTGGAACACCGTGCGATCGGGAGCGCCCACGCGCTGCAGCGTCTCGAGCACCGCATCGTGGGCGTCGCGATCGTGGATCTGCATCGCGATGCGGTGCTTCTTGGCCAGGGCGATGTGGGCTTCGAAGCTCTCGAACTGCGCCGCGAGGCCGTCCTGGCCGGTGCGGAAGAAATCCAGCCCGGTCTCGCCGATCGCACGCACCCGCGGCTGTGCGGCCAGCTCGTCGATCACGGCGATCGCCTCGCCCAGGCGGCCGGCCGCCGCGTAGGCCGGCGCCTCGTTGGGATGAATGGCGACGGCTGCCAGGACGTTGGGGCGGGATGCCGCGGCCCACGCCGACCAGCGGCTCGAGTCGATGTCGCCACCGGCCTGCACGACGCCCGCGACCCCCACGTCCGCCGCGCGCTGCAGCTGCGTGTCGAGGCTCAACGGCTCCTCGCCGTCCTCGATCTCGAGGTGCGCGTGGTTGTCGTACACGGGGATGGCCAGCGGCTGGGGCGGCTCGGGCCAGCGCACGTCGCCACGCCCTTCCCGGGAGCGCGTGCGCACGTAGTTGCTCGGATCAACGCTCTCAGCCACAGCGTGTCCCACTTTCTCGCTCTGGCCGCGCCTCTAGCGGTGGATTTCGGGACATCGAAGGGAGAGAAGGGGACATGAAGGGGAGAATTCGGGACACGGATGCCTCGAGCCGGTCTCAGACCGACTGCTCGACGCGCGGGAAGAGCGGTGCCAGGCCGTTCACCGACGTGCCGGGCTTCAGGAGGCCCCACGCGCCGGCGTCGCGGATCGGCTGATCCTGCAGGCGCCCGAGCGACTCGGCCGCACCCAGGGCGATCCACAGCTTCTCGGTCGAGACCGGCATCACCGGCGACAACAGCACGGCCAGCGCGCGCAGGCCCTCAGCGGCCGTGTACAGCACGGTGCCCAAGCGCTCGCGCTGGGCGTCGTCCTTCGCGAGAGCCCACGGCTCGTTCTCGGTGATGTACAGGTTCAGCGCGTCGACGATGGTCCAGATCGAGGTGATCGCCTCGTCGATGCGGAACCGCTCCATCGCGGCGTCGGCGGTGGCCGCAGCATCCGCCACCGTCTTCTGGATGGCAAGATCCTCCTCGAGATACTCGCCGGCCGGGGGTACGACGCCTTCGAAGTAGCGCTCGACCATCGCTGTCGTGCGTGAGGCCAGGTTGCCGAACCCGTTCGCCAGCTCGGCCTGGTAGCGGGCCGAGAGGTCCTCCCACGAGAACGAGCCGTCCTGCCCGAACGCGATCGCCGACAGGAAGTAGAAGCGGTACGCGTCAGAGCCGAACACGTCGGTGATCTCGGTCGGCGCGATGCCGGTGAGCTTCGACTTCGACATCTTCTCGCCGCCCACCAGCAGCCAGCCGTGCGCGAACACGCCCCTGGGCACCTCGACGCCGGCCGCCATCAGCATCGCGGGCCAGATCACGGCGTGGAATCGCAGGATGTCCTTTCCGACCACGTGATAGGCCGGCCAGCGGCGCGCGAACTCCTCCGGATCGGAGCCGTAGCCGACGGCGGTGGCGTAGTTGAGCAGAGCGTCGACCCACACGTAGATGACGTGGCTCTCGTCCCACGGCAGCGGGATGCCCCAATCGAACGCCGAACGCGAGATCGACAGGTCCTTCAGCCCGTTCTTGACGAACGAGACGACCTCGTTGCGCGCCGAATCCGGGCGCACGAAGTCGGGCACGCTCGAGTACAGCTCGAGCAGCTTGTCCTGGAACTCGCTGAGCTTGAAGAAGTAGTTCTTCTCCTGCAGCAGCTCCAGCGGCTTCGAGTGGATGGCGCAGACCTTGAGGCCCTCGAAGGCGCCGGTTCCGTCGACGATCTCGGACTCGGGCTTGAACTCCTCGCAGCCCACGCAGTACAGCGCCTCGTACTCGCCCGCGTAGATGTACCCGCGGTCGTAGATCGCCTGCACGAACTGCTGCACGCGCTCTTCGTGGCGAGCCTGGGTCGTGCGGATGAAGTCGTCGTTGGCGACGTCCAGCGTCTCCAGCAGCGGGAACCACGCCTCGGTGACGAGCTTGTCGACCCATTCCTGCGGCGTCACGCCGTTGGCCGAGGCCGCGCGCATCATCTTCTGGCCGTGCTCGTCGGTGCCGGTCAGCATCCACGTGTCGTCGCCCGCCTGGCGGTGCCAGCGGGCGAGCGTGTCGACGGCCACGGTCGTGTAGCCGTGGCCGATGTGGGGCACGTCGCTCGGATAATAGATCGGCGTCGTGATGTAGAAGGACTGGCGGCCGGAAGTCACCCGACGAGTCTAGTTCGAGCGGATCCCTCGGCCGGCGCTGTGACAGCGGGCCCCGGCATCCCCTCCCCACCCTGTTCGTTCGTCACATATGCACGCTGAAACGGCGGGATCGCGTACGTATGTGACGAACGAACCGTGGGGCGGGGCGGCGGGCGCGACGCCGGTTCAGGCGCTCGCGCGGACGACGAGGGTCGTCGGCAGCGTGATGGGCTGCGCCTCGGCGCCATCGATCACGCGCAGCAGGAGCGACACCATCTCTTCGCTGAGGCGATCCCAGGGCTGACGCATCGTGGTGAGCGGGGGCTGGTGGGTCGCGGCCAGCCCCGAGTCGTCGAAGCCTGCCACCGCGATGTCGCCGGGGACGCGCAGGCCGGCACGGTGGATCGCCGCGATCGCGCCCGCCGCCATGAGGTCGCTCGCCGCGAAGACGGCGTCGATGTCGTGCGTGCGCTCGAGCAGCCGCGACATCGCGGCGGCGCCCGAGTCCTGGCTGTAATCGCCTTCTTCCACGAGGCCGGGGTCGAAATCAGCGCCCATCTCGTCACGGAAGCCGACGAGGCGGAAGCGGCCACCCGGGGTGTCGTGCGGCCCGGCGATCATGGCGATGCGCCGGTGACCGCGCTCGCGCAGGTAGCGCGTCATCTCGCGGGCCGACCCGATCTCGTCGACCGAGACCGTCGGCACCGGGGTGTCGTGACCGAGCGGGATGCCGCAGCACACGGTGGGCATGCCGGCTCCGAGCAGCTGCTCGACGAGCGGGTCGGCTTCGTGCGACGAGATCAGCAGCACACCGTCGACGTGGCCGGCGCTGACGAAGTGCGCGACGTTGGCCCGCTCGGCCGGCGTGCCGGCCACGAGCAGCACCAGTGTCATGGACCGCTGAGCGAGGGCCTCGGCCGCCCCGCGAAGAAGCAGGGCGAATGTCGGATCATCGAACAGCAGGTGCTGCGGCTCGGTCAGGAGGAAGGCCAGCGACCCGGCCCGGCCTGTCGCAAGGCTGCGAGCGGCGTGGTTGGCGGTGTAACCGGTGCGGCGGATCGCGTCCTCGACGGCCACGCGGGCATCGGGCGAGACCCAGTGCCCACCGTTGATGACGCGCGACACCGTCCCGCGCGATACGCCCGCCGCCGCGGCCACGTCGCGGATCGTCGGCTTGCGCCGCACGGACATCGTCTCCTCCACGTCGAGTGACTCTACCCCGCCCGCAGGCGTCGAGACCGTCCCGACACGATGCGGACTGTGACCGGTCACAGTTGCGTAACGGTTGCCGGCTGCGCCGTGCATCGCGGCATTCATCTCAGGTAGAACTGTGACCGGTCACAGTCCGCGACGGCTCGTCGCGCCGATCGACCGAGTCCTACCTTCGACCCGATGGAGCGTCCATGACCTCGCCCGACCGCTGGCCCGAGATCCGGGGCATCGCCTACGGCGGCGACTACACCCCCGAGCAGTGGCCCCGGGAGGTCTGGCGCGAAGACGTCGCCCTCATGCGCGAGGCGGGCGTCAACCTCGTCAGCGTCGGTATCTTCTCGTGGGCACTGCTGGAGACCAGCGAGGGCGTCTTCGACTTCGCGTGGCTCGACGAGCTGCTCGACCTGCTCCACGCCAACGACATCGCCGTCGATCTGGGCACGCCCACCGCCTCTCCCCCGGCTTGGTTCTTCGCGAACCACCCCGACGCGCGCGTCGTGACCCGCGACGGCACCGTCATGGGCTTCGGCGCGCGGGGCATGGCCTCGCACTCGTCGCCGGCCTACCGGGACGCCATCGTCCGCATCGCCGGCGCGCTCGCCGAGCGCTACGGCTCCCATCCCGCCGTCGTGCTGTGGCACGTGCACAACGAGTACGGCGTGCCCGTGGGCGAGGACTTCTCGGAGCAGTCGGTACGGGCCTTCCGCGGGTGGCTGCAGGCGAAGTACGGCACGCTCGAGGCCCTCAACGCCGCGTGGGGCACCGCCTTCTGGGGCCAGCGCTACGGCGAATGGGAGCACGTGGGCGCACCGGCGGCCGCACCGTCGGTCGTGAACCCCGCGCAGCGGCTCGACTTCGCGCGATTCACCGACCACCAGCTGCGCCAGTGCTTCATCGCCGAGCGCGACGCGATCCGCGCCCACGCGTCGCAGCCCGTCACCACGAACTTCATGGCCAACCAGAGCTGGACGACCGACATGTGGGCGTGGGCCCGCGAGGTCGACATCGTCTCGGACGACCACTACCTGTGGGCAGCCGACCCCGAGGGCGAGATCGGACTGGCGATCGCCGCCGACCTGTCGCGCTCGGTGGGCGGCGGCAAGCCCTGGATCCTCATGGAGCACTCCACGTCGGCGGTCAACTGGCAGCCGCGCAACGTGGCCAAGCGGCCCGGCGAGATGGCCCGCAACTCGCTCACCCACCTGGCGCGCGGCGCCGACGCGATCCTGTTCTTCCAGTGGCGGGCCTCGCGCTCGGGCGCCGAGAAGTTCCACTCGGCGATGATCCCGCACGCCGGCACCTCGTCCCGGGTCTGGCGCGAGGTCGTCGAGCTCGGCGCCGGGCTGGACCGGCTGGGCGAGCTCCGCGGGTCACGCGTGAAAGCGGATGCCGCGATCCTGTGGGACTTCGAGTCCTTCTGGGCGCAGGACCTCGAGTGGCGACCGTCGGTGGACGTCTCTCACGCCGAGCGCATCCGGGCGTTCTACGAGGCACTGTGGCGCGACGGGATCACCGTCGACTTCGCCCTCCCCGGCCAGGACCTGTCGCAGTACAAGCTCGTCATCGCGCCCGCCCAGTACCTGCTGAGCGCCGCCGACGCCGCGAACCTCACCGACTACGTGGCCGGCGGCGGCACGCTCGTGGTCTCGTTCTTCTCGGCGATCGTCGACGAGAACGACGCCGTGCACGCCGGCGGATTCGTGGCGCCCCTGCGAGAGGCCCTCGGGCTGGTGGTGGAGGAGTTCCTTCCCCTTCGCGAGGGTGCCCGTCACGAGGTGCGCTGGGCCGGCTCGGCCCCCGCCACCCTGATTGCCGACGCGTGGCAGGAGGACCTGGTCCTCGAGGGCGCCGAGCCCCTGGGGTCCTACGTCGACGGTCCCGGCGCCGAGGGTGCCGCCATCACGCGCCACCGCCACGGGGCGGGTAGCGGCTGGTACATCAGCACCCGACTGGATGCCGGCAGCCTGCGCACCGTCATGGCCGAGGTCTACGCCGACGCCGGCGTGGCGGCATCCGATCATCCCGAAGGTCTCGAGGTCGTCGTCCGCCGCAGCGCGGACGCCGAATTCGTCGTCGCGATCAACCACCGCGACGAGCCGCTCAGCCTCGCCGCCACCGGAGTCGAGCTGCTCACCGGAGTCCACGTCGACGGCGCGCTGACCGTGCCCGCAGGCGGCGTCGCCGTGGTGCGCACGACCGACCACACCGCAATACCCACCACCACCGAAAGGGAACAACATGCGTAAGCAGATCGCACTCGGAGCGCTGGCGCTCACGACCGCGGTCGTGCTGGCCGGCTGCACCGGCGGCACGAACGACGACGGCGGGGGCGACGACGCCGACGGCAGCGGCGTCGAGCTCGTCATCTGGACCGACGAGGAGCGCGAGCAGGCCATCTCGGATGCCGCGGCGGCGTTCGAGGAGGAGACCGGGGCCACGGTGACCCTCGTGCAGAAGAACTTCGAAGACCTGCGCAACGACTTCATCGCGCAGGTCCCGACCGGCGAGGGCCCCGACATCACCGTCGGCGCGCACGACTGGCTCGGCGCCCTCGTGGCGGCGGGCGTCGTCGACACCATCGACCTCGGCGACAAGGCCGCCGAATTCGAGGAGGTGGCGCTCGAGGCGATGACCTACGACGGTCAGCTCTACGCTCTGCCGTACTCGCTCGAGACGATCGCGCTCGTGCAGAACGTCGACCTCGTCGGCGAAGAGGCGCCGTCGTCGTGGGATGACATGATCGCCCGCGGCCTGGCATCGGGCGCCGAGCGCCCCTTCGTCATCAACACGAACGGCGAGACCGGCGACGGCTACACGATGTACGGGTTCCAGACCTCGTTCGGCGCGCCCGTGTTCGTGCAGGACGACTCCGGCTCGTACACGTCGGAGGTCGGCATGGGCGGCGCCCCCGGCGAGGCGTTCGCCTCGTGGCTGGGCGCGAACGGCTCCGCGGGCACCGGCTACATCTCGACGACCGTCGACTACGACATCAACAACGAGCTGTTCAACTCGGGCCAGGCCCCCTACACGATCCAGGGCCCGTGGGCGATCAGCGCCTACCCCGATGTGAACGTCGCGGTGAACCCGATCCCGTCGGCGGGCGGCCAGCCGGCCGCGCCGTTCGTGGGCGTCCAGGGCTTCTACCTCAGCTCGCAGTCCGACAACGCCCTGCTGGCGCAGGAGTTCCTCGTCAACTACATGGGCACTGAGGACGCACAGCGGGCCCTGTACGAGGCCGACCCGCGCATCCCGGCGTGGTCGACCCTCGCCGAGGAGGTCGCCTCCGACCCGATCATCGCGGGCTTCCTGGCTTCGGCGCAGTCCGGCGTGCCGATGCCGAGCATCCCCGAGATGGGGTCGGTGTGGGACCTGTGGAACGCGGCGCAGTCGCAGATCATCAACGGCGCCGACCCGGTGTCGACGTGGAACACCATGGTCGCCGACCTCGAGGCGACGGTCGCCGGCTGAAAGCCGCCGGAGGGCGGGTGAGTGCCTCTCCCCGCCCTCCGGCCCCCACCGACCGCGCACAGCGACAGGAGCAACAGCATGACGGTGGACGCACCCACCACGCCGGCCTCGCCGCCCCAGACCACCGGCACGCCGGGCGGCGAATCGCACGCGCGCCGCTGGCGCGGACCGGGCTGGGGGTTCCTCGCCAAGATCGCGCTCATGGCTCTGGTCAACGCCTTCGGCGTGATGGCGCTGATCAGCGCCTTCCGCGCGGAGTCGTGGGTCGTCTTCGGCGCGACGCTGGTGCTGCTGCTGGCCGCCGACGTGGTCTACTTCACAAAGCGCGCGCTGCCGCTGAAGTATCTGCTCCCGGGCCTGGTGTTCCTGCTGGTCTTCCAGGTGTTCATCTTCGCCTACACCGCGTACATCGCGTTCACCAACTACGGCACCGGTCATGCGGGCACCCAGGAGCAGGCCGTGGAAGCGGCCCTCATCCAGGGCGAGCGGCGCATCGACGACTCCCCCACCTTCCCACTGTCGGTCGTGGAACGACTCGGTGGCGAGCTCGGCTTCGCCATCGTCGACGAGGACGGCGACGTGCAGGTCGGCTCGGCGATCGAGCCGCTCAGCGAGGCACGCGACGCCGAAGTGGGCGCGGGGGGCGTGCCGACCGAGGTTCCCGGCTGGACGGTGGTGCCGCGCACGACGGTCATCACCGACCCCGCTCTCCAGGAGCAGATCGCCTCGCTGCGCGTGCCGGTCTCGGACGACCCGAACGATGGCTCGATCCGCACGCGCGACGGCTCTTCGGGCGCGGTCTACGAATCGACGCTCGTCTGGGATGCCGACGCGCAGACCATCACCGACACGACAACGGGCACGGTCTACAGCGCCGACGATCGCGGCTCGTTCGTGTCGGACGACGGCACCGCGCTGCCCACCGGGTGGTACGTCAATGTCGGATTCGACAACTTCCTGCGGCTGTTCACCGACCCCATGCTGGCCCAGACGCTGCTCGCGGTGACCGTGTGGACCTTCGTCTTCGCGATCCTCTCGGTGGTGCTGCCGTTCGCGCTCGGGCTGCTCCTCGCCCTCATCTACAACGACGCACGACTCAAGGGCAGACGGTTCCTGCGGACCCTGTACATCCTCCCGTACGCGTTCCCCGCCTTCATGTCCGCCCTGCTCTTCCGCGGCATGTTCAACGCCGAGTTCGGCGTGATCAACGACCTCTTCTTCTTCGGCGCCGACATCAACTGGCTGGGCGACCCCTGGCTGGCGCGCGGCGCGGTGATCTGGGTGAACCTGTGGCTCACCTACCCGTACTACTTCCTGGTGTGCACCGGGGCGCTGCAGGCGCTGCCTCCCGACACGCTCGAGGCGGCACAGCTCGACGGCGCCGGACGCACGCGACAGTTGCGCTCGATCATCCTGCCGCTCGTGCTGGTGGCCACGGCGCCGCTGCTGATCTCGTCGTTCGCGTTCAGCTTCAACAACTTCACCGTGATCTACATGTTCAACAACGGCGGACCCGCGATTCCTGGAGCGCCGTACGCACTCGGGGCCACCGACATCCTGATCTCGGCGATCTACGACATCTCGGGGGTCTCGGGCGGCGCCGCCGACTACGGCCTCGCCAGCGCGCTGTCGATCCTGGTGTTCGCGGTCGTCGGCGCCATCTCAGCGGTCGCTTTCCGCCAGACCCGCAAGCTCGAGGAGTTCCAGTGATGTCCACCGCCACTGCCGTCACCGCCTCCACCACTCGCCCCGCGCCCGGCGATCGCCAGCGGTCGCGCCGCCGCCGCTGGCTCGTCGAGGTCGGCTGGAAGTACCTGCTGGCCGTCGTGGTGATCTTCTACTCGATCTTCCCGCTGGTGTACGTGCTGTCCGCCTCGCTGAACCCGCGCGGCACCCTCGCCGCCAGCAACGCCCTCTTCAGCGTTCTCGACCTGTCGAACTACGCCGCCCTGGGCGAGACCCGCTTCTGGACGTGGGCGGGCAACACCCTGCTCATCGGCGGGGTCGCCGCGATCGGCGCGGTGCTCATGGGCGCGGCGGCAGCCTACGCGTTCTCGCGCTTCCGCTTCTCGGGCCGCCGGGCGAGCCTGACCGGACTGCTCATCATTCAGATGTTCCCGCAGGCGCTCGCCTTCGTCGCGATCTTCCTCATGCTGCTGGCGCTCGGCGAGGTCGTGCCGGCGCTCGGGCTCAACTCCAAGATCGCGCTGATCTGCGTGTACTTGGGGGGTGCGCTGGGCGTGAACACGTTTCTGATGTACGGGTTCTTCAACACCGTGCCCATCGAGATCGACGAGTCGGCCAAGATCGACGGCGCGACGCACGCCCAGATCTTCTGGCGGCTCATCATGCCGCTGGTGACCCCGATCCTCGCCGTGGTCGCGCTGCTGGCGTTCATCGCTGCCTTCGGCGATTACATCATCGCCAAGATCGTGCTGGTCTCGGAAGAGAACTGGACCCTCGCGGTCGGCATGTACCAGTGGGTCTCGAACCAGCTCGCCTCCAACTGGGGGCTGTTCGCCGCTGGCGCCGTCATCGCGGCGATCCCCGTCCTCGTCCTGTTCCTGTCGCTGCAGCGCTACATCGTCGGCGGCCTCACCGCGGGGTCCGTCAAGGGCTGACGCCCGGCGCACCCCTGATCAACGTCGATCGGAGAACTCATGAGCACCTCAGACCGCACCCGCACCGTCGCCTCCGCACTGGCGGCGGGCGCGGCATCCGTCGCTCTCGTCGCGGGCGGCGCACTGACCGCCTCAGCGGCCGACTCTGCCGAGGACGCGCCGGTGGACGCCGGCATCTTCGTCGACAAGGTCGAGGGCCTCGACGACGAATTCGCGATGGGCGTCGACGTGTCGACGGTGCTGTCCCTCGAAGAGAGCGGCGTCGTGTTCCGGGATGCCGCCGGTCAGCCGGCCGACCTGTTCGACGTGCTCGCCGAGAACGGCGTGAACTCGGTGCGCGTCCGCGTCTGGAACGACCCGTACGACGAGGCCGGCCGCGGCTACGGCGGCGGCACCGTCGACGTCGCGCGCGCCGTCGAGATCGGGCAGCGTGCGACCGCGGCGGGCATGGACACTCTCGTCGACTTCCACTATTCCGACTTCTGGGCCGACCCGGCACGCCAGCTCGTCCCGAAGGCGTGGGCGGCGCTCAGCGACGGCGAGACCGTCACCGCGCTGCACGACTTCACCGTCGACGCACTGCAGCGCTTCGAAGATGCCGGCGTCGACGTGCGCATGGTGCAGATCGGCAACGAGACCAACAACGCCATCGCCGGGCACACCCGCCCCGGCCGTGAGATCGATGCGCAGTTCGCGGCGCTCGTCTCGGCCGGAAGCGCCGCCGTGCGTGAAGTGCTGCCTGACGCGCTCGTCGCCGTGCACTTCACCAACCCCGAGACATCGGGACGCTATGCGGCGTACGCGTCGGGGCTGGATGCCTTCGAGGTCGACTACGACGTGTTCGCAAGCTCGTACTACCCGTACTGGCACGGCACGATCGACAACCTCACCACGGTCCTGTCGGAGGTCGCGACGACCTATGGCAAGCAGGTGATGGTCGCCGAGACCAGCTGGGCGCACACGCTGGAAGACGGCGACGGCTATCCGAACGTCATCGGCGCGAGCGGCACCACCGGCCAGTACCCGGTGAGCGTGCAGGGCCAGGCGTGGCAGCTGCGCGACGTGATCGCGGCAGTCGCCGCCGTCGGCGATGCCGGCATCGGCGTCTACTACTGGGAGCCGGCCTGGCTGCCGGTCGGACCGGCCTCCGAGGTCGAGGCGAACAGCGTGCTGTGGGAGCAGTTCGGGTCGGGCTGGGCGACCAGCGCGGCCGGCGACTACGACCCGCTCCATGTCGGAGACTCGTACGGCGGCTCGGCGTGGGACAACCAGGCGCTGTTCGCGTGGGACGGCACGCCGCTCGAATCGCTCAGGACGTTCTCGTACGTGCGCACCGGCGCCGTGGCACCGCGCGAGATCGTCGGGATCGAAGAGGTGGACGTGACCGTCGTCGACGGTTCGCCGATCGCGCTTCCTGCGACGCTCGCGGTCGAGTTCAACGACGGCACGACCGAGCACCACGCGGTGCGGTGGAGCGACGCCATCGACTGGATCCGCGGCCCGGGGCAGTACTCCATCCCCGGCACGACCGAGTCCGGCTTCGCCGTGACGGCCGCTGTGACCGTCGAGGCACCCAACCACATCGTGAATCCCGGGTTCGAGAACGACGACATGACCGCGTGGTCTCTCACCGGCCCCGCCGCGCGCCAGCAGACCGCCGACGCCTACGCGGGCGACCATGCCGTGACGTTCTGGAACGGGTCGGCTTATGAGGCGACGGCGTCGCAGACGGTGACCGGCGTCCCCGCCGGCACGTACGTTCTGCGGGCGACCACGCAGGGCACGAACAGTCCGGCCACCGACACCCGGTCGCTGCGGGCCACCACATCGGCGGGCTCGTGGAGTGCGCCGGTGGAACTCACGGTGTGGAACGACTTCCACACCGCCCAGGTGCCCGGCATCGTGGTCGGCGCAGACGGTGTGGTCGAGATCTCGGCCGAGTTCTCGCTCGCGGCCGGTGCCTGGGGGGTTCTCGACGACGTGCGCCTCATCGACGAGGCCTCCCTCGGCGGGGAAAAAGCCGATACGACGTCACTGGAGCAGGCGCTCGCCGCCGCGGCATCCGTCGACCGCGATCGGTACACGGATGCCTCGCTGGCACGCCTCGACGAAGCGGTCGCGGTAGGCGACGTCGTGCTCGCCGGCTCGACGGCGACGGCCGCCGACGTGAAGGCCGCCACCAAGCTCGTCGACAAGGCGCTCCATCGGCTGAAGAAGGTCAAGTAGCACAAGGACCGCTATGCCGGACCCGACAGCGAGGCCTGGTAGAGCTCGCGGCTGGAATGGCCGGTGAGACCCGACACCTCTGCCGCGGCATCCTTGCGCCGCACGCCGTCGCCGACGAGTGCCCGCACCTGCGCGACCGCGTCGGCCAACGGCACCTCGCGCGCCGCGCCGCCCTCCACGACGACCACGACTTCGCCGCGCACGCCGCCCTCGGCCCACGTCGCCAGCTCGGCCAGCGTGCCGCGCACGACCTGCTCGTGCAGCTTCGTGAGCTCACGGCACACGGCACCGCGCCGGTCGGCGCCGAACGCGGTCGCCATGTCGACGAGCGTCGCTGCGACGCGTGTCGGCGCCTCGAAGAACACCATGGTGCGCGGCTCGGCGGCGAGCAGGCGAAGCGCTCCCATGCGCTCGCCGTGCTTGCGCGGCACGAAGCCCTCGAACGTGAAGCGGTCGGTGGGAAGCCCCGACACCGCGAGCGCAGTGACGACCGCGCTCGGCCCGGGGATCGCGGTGACCTCGACGCCCGCGGCCGCCGCGGCCGCCACGACACCGTAGCCGGGGTCGCTCACCGTCGGCATGCCCGCATCGCTGAGCACCAGCACGTCCTGCGTCCGCGCCAACTCGACGAGCTCGGGGGCGCGGTCCTTCTCGTTGTGATCGTGCAGCGCGATGAGCCGCGGGCGGTTCGCCACTCCGAGTGCCGCCAGCAGACGCTGCGTCGTGCGCGTGTCCTCCGCGGCGACGGTCGTCGCCTGCTCGAGCGCCTCGACGAGGCGGCGCGAGGCATCCCCGAGATTTCCGATCGGCGTCGCCGCGAGGATGATCACGCCCTCAGCCTAGACTTGGCCGGGTGACGGACGCCCCTCGGCCCGCTGTCGATCAGCCGACTGCCGATCAGCCAGCTGCCGTCCAGGACAGTGCCGTCCAGGACAGCGCCGACCAGGACAGCGCCGCCCAGCCTGCCGCACCGCTCCTCCCCCGGCCGGCCCGCCGGCCGGCACGGCCCAGCCTGTATGACCGGTTCTCGCGACATGTGAACAGCGACGTTCGCGCACAGCGGCTGTACCGGTGGCTGGGCCCGGCTCTCGTCGTCGTCCTCGCCGCCGTGGCGCGCCTGTGGAACCTCGGCGCCGCGCACGACCTGATGAACCAGTTCGACGAGACGTACTACGTCAAAGACGCCTGGACGATGCTGCAGCTGGGTTACGAGGGGTCCTGGCCGGAGGACGGCAACGCGAGCTTCCTGTCCGGAGACGTCGGCGTCTTCTCGACCGACCCCACGTTCGTGATCCATCCGCCGCTCGGCAAGTGGATCATCGCCCTGGGCATGCTCGCGTTCGGCCCGGGTTCGGGGTGGGGATGGCGCATCACGACGGCGCTCCTCGGCACGGCGGCCGTGCTGCTGCTCATGCTGATCGCGCGCCGCCTCACCCGCTCCACCACCTTCGCCGTCGTGGCGGGGCTGCTCATGGCGGTCGACGGACTGGCCATCTCGATGAGCCGCGTGGCGCTGCTGGACACGTCACTCACCTTCTTCGTGCTGCTCGCGTTCCTGTTCGTGCTGGTCGACCGGGAACGCACCATGGCGCGCATCGCCGAGTCGGTCGCCGCCCGGGTCGAAGGCGACACGCCCCCGCTCTCCTCAACAGCCAGCTGGGGTCCGCTGCTGTGGAACCGGCCGTGGATCCTCGCCGCCGGCGCGGCCCTCGGTGCCGCGTGCGCAGTCAAGTGGTCGGGCGTGTGGGTGCTCGCGGGATTGGGCGTCTACCTCGTCGTGACCGACGCACTCGCCCGCCGCCGGGCGGGCGTGGCGCTCTGGCCGACAGACGCCCTGCGTCAGGGCGCAGTGAGCTTCGTCCTCCTCGTCCCGATCGCCACGGTGGTCTACCTCGCCTCGTGGACCGGGTGGCTCGTGACCGACGGCGGCTACGATCGCCACGTCGCCGACGCGAACCCTGCGACCGGGCTGTTCTCGTGGGTGCCGTTGCCGCTGCAGAGCCTGTGGCAGTTCCACGTCACCATGTACAACTCCGCCGCGGGCATCACGTCGGGCCACACCTATGCCAGTCCGGCGTGGCAGTGGCCGCTGCTGGTGCGACCGACCGGCATGTACTACCACCACGACGCGCTCGGGGTCGACGGCTGCACCGCGGCGAGCGGCTGCTCGCAGGTGGTGTCGAGCATCCCCAATCCCCTGGTCTGGTACGCCGGGGTGGCCGCGGTGCTGTACCTGGCGTACCGCTTCGTGGTCGCGCGCGATTGGCGCCACGCCTTCGTGCTCACGGGGATCGTCGTGACCTACGTACCCTGGCTCTTCTTCCCCGAGCGCACGGTGTTCCAGTTCTACACGGTGCTGATGCTGCCGTTCCTGCTCCTCGCACTGACGTTCGCGCTGCAGCGGATCGCGGCATCCGGCAGTGCCGACGATGATCGCCGGCACACCGGGCAGCGCCTCGTGCTGGTGTTCCTCGGGGTGGCGCTGCTGCTGGCGGCGTTCTGGTACCCGGTGATCTCGGCGATGACAGTGCCGTACGACTTCTGGCGGCTGCACAACTGGCTGCCCACCTGGATCTGAGTTTCAGCCCCCGAGTGCGGTGGGATCGGTCACCGGCAGCCGGCACGCGAAGTCACGGCAGTCGTACGCCGTCGGCAACCCGTCGCGCGTGGTCTTCTCGGCAAGCAGCGCGAACCCCGCGTCGCTCCACGCGCCCGCGAGGCGCTGCGTGAGCACGATGAAGAGATCGGAAGGGATGCCACGGCCCGCCGACACGAGACCCGTACCGCGCGCGGCACCCGGCGCCGCCGATTCTGCTCCGCCCGCGACCGCCGGCTCCGGATCCGGCAGCACGATCACGACCTGCCGCGGCGGCGTGGCAAGCGTCGCCGCCACCCGCAGCAGTGCCCCGTATGCGAGGGGCTGCGCGAGCGCGGCCCGCACGTGGGGCGAGACGACGCGCTCGGCGATGGCACGGTAGCGGTCGCCGGCCCCGAGCAGCCACAGTGCCACAGCGGCCTCGGCGAGCGCGGCCCGGCCTGAGGGCTCGTCGCCGTCGGACGCAGCATCCGGCGCCCCGATGCCCTGGGCCGCGAGGACCGGATCGCCGCCGCCGGGCACCGCCACCACGCCGTCGTCATTCACGCACGCATTGACCAGCTCTCGCGCCCGCACCGCGTAGGCCACTTCTCCGGTGGCAACCGCGAGTGCGGCCAGCCCCGCCGCGAACTGCCCGTAGTCGGCGGGCGTCGCAGCGGCCGCCGAAGGGATCTCGTCGAGGGAGGCCCGCAGCAGGCGTCCGTCGGGCGTCGTATTGGTCTCGAGCACCGCGTCGGCCGCCCACCGGGCGGACTCCAGCCAGCTCTCCTGGACGTAGCGCGCGCCGGCGCGGGCGAGGGCGCCGATCGCCAGCCCGTTCCAGCCCGTCACGACCTTGCCGTCGACCGCCGGGGGCTTCAGGTCGGCACGGCCCGCCGCATCCCGCGCGTAGTATCCGCCTTCGCTCCGTTCCCCGCCGATCCATGACTCGGAGTCCTGCGCGGCACCGAAGCCGCCGTTGGGCTGCTGCAGCACGTCGATGAGGAACGCCGCGACACCGCGGGCGATGTCGCCGGCTCCCGCGTCCGTCGCCACATCGAGCAACTGGGCGTTGTCGGTGAGCATGCGCTCGTAGTGCGGCACCGTCCAGTCCGGGCGCGTCGCGTAGCGGAAGAACCCGCCCTCGACGGGGTCGCGCAGCGGCGAGGCCGACATGGCGGCCAGGGCCCGGTCGGCGACGGCGGACGCCTCGGCCGCCGCCTCGCGCACCAGCCGCGTCTGCAGGAACCTCAGCGCCGTGGCGACCGGGAACTTCGGCGCGGCCGACTCAGGATCGCCGAAGCCGCCGTACCGGGGATCCTCCCGCCCGGCGAGCGTGCGCGCGGCCTCGGCGACCTCGGCTGCTGTCAGCGCATCGGCTCTGTCGGAATCGGGACTCCCGGAGCCGGTCGCACCGCGGACGTCGGCGAGTGCGTCGGCGACGGCATCCGCAGTCCCGTCGATCTGGTCCCGGCGCTCGGTCCAGGCCTCGCGCACCGCCGCGAGCACCTGGCGGAACGAGGGCATCCCCGCCCGCGGCTCTGGCGGATAGTAGGTGCCGGCGTAGAACGGGCGCCCCTGCGGCGTCACGAAGACGGTGAGGGGCCAGCCGAGGCTCGGCGAGAATGCGGAGGCCGCGGCCATGTAGGCGGCGTCGACCTCGGGATGCTCCTCACGGTCGACCTTGACGGCCACGAAGCCGGCGTCGAGGTCGGCCGCGGTGTCGGCATCCTCGAACGACTCGCGCGCCATCACGTGGCACCAGTGACACGTCGAGTACCCGATCGACACCATGACCGGAACATCACGGGCGCGCGCCTGTGCGAACGCCTCCTCGCCCCACGGGAACCACGCGACCGGATTGCCCGCGTGGGCTCTCAGATACGGGCTGGTCGCTTCCGCGAGGCGGGGGTTCATGGCATCCGGTCCCTCCGTCAGTTCACCTCGTCGGGGTGGGAGCTCACGCGGCCCGACCCGTCGCCCGGGTCCATCGCGTCGATCGCGGCCACCTCGTCGGATGTGAGCTCGAAGTCGAACACGTCGAGGTTCTCTTCCAGCCTCTCGCGCCGCACCGACTTGGGGAAGACGATGAACCCCTTCTGCAGATGCCAGCGCAGCACCGCCTGGGCCGGGGTCTTGCCGTGCGCCTGGGCGGCCGCGGCCACCGGCTCGGCACCGAAGAGGTCGTACTTGCCCTGGCCGAGCGGTCCCCACGACTCGATCCTGACCTCGTTGGCCGCGGCCCAGTCGGTGATGTCGCGCTGCTGGTACGCCGGGTGCAGCTCGATCTGGTTCACGGCGGGCACGACACCGGTCGCCGCGATGATGCGCTCCAGGTGCGGCACCAGGTGATTCGAGACGCCGATGCTGCGGGTGAGACCGGCCTCGCGCAGCTCGACCAGCCTTTCCCACGCGTGGACGTAGTCGTCCTTCGCGGGCGTCGGCCAGTGCACCAGGTACAGGTCGACGCGGTCGAGCCCGAGCTTGTCGAGGCTCTCGCGGATCGCCGAGCGCGGCTCGTCCCCGTGGTGACGGTCGTTCCACAGCTTGGTCGTGACGAACAGCTCATCGCGTGCGATGCCGCTCGCGGCGATCGCGGCGCCGACGCCCTCTTCGTTGCCGTAGATCGCAGCGGTGTCGATGTGCCGGTAGCCGACCTCGAGCGCCTCCGAGACCGCACGCTCGGTGTCGGCGGCGGGCACCCGGAAGACGCCGTAGCCGAGTTGCGGGATGGTGTGACCGTCGTTGAGCGTGAGGGTGGGAATCGTCATGCTCCCAGCCTACGAGCGCCGCCACGTCCCGCAGCGAGATCAGGTGATTTCACCACGGTAGGACGAATCCGGCCGAAACGTCCTACGCCGGCGAAATCACCTGATCTGGTGAGGAGCGTCAGCGGAAGCGGCGGCCCTGATCGCGCCGGAACAGCGTGACCGCGAGCGCGAAGGACGCGACCGTCCACACCACGATTCCGACCCACACCCACCACTCCAGCGGTCCGCCCTGGACCGCCCAGATCACGAACTCGCGAGCCTCGCGCGACGGAGTGAAGCGCGAAATGGCGTCCAGCCACGGCGCGAACATCGCCGGCGGCAGGAACAATCCGCCGATGAAGGCGAGCGAGAACATCACGATCTGTACAACCGCGATCGCTGCCTTGAAGGGCAGCGCATAGCCGATCGCACTGCCGATGAGCATGAAGGGGAGCGAGGCGACGGTGAGAGCGAGCAGGCCTGCCAGGAGGCGAGCGGGGGATGCCTCAGCCGCGGTGAGCAGGCCGCCCACCACGATGACCGGAACGATCGCGATGAGCCCCAGCACACCGGTGGAGAGGATCTGCGCCAGCACGCGCGCGGTGCCCGGAGCCGGCAGCGTCCGCAGGTACGGATCCCACGGCTTCTCGCGACTCTCGGAGATGTTCAGGCCGAACGAGAAGAGAGCGTTCGACATCACGGCGAAGACCGAGAGCGAGATCACCGCCTGTGTCGCGAACTCGGGGTTGTCGGCGACGACGCGCTGCGGCACGACGAAGAACAGGAGGGCGAGCGCGGGGAAGACCAGGGTGCCGATCACCGCGATGGGTACCCGGAGCGTCTCGATCAACACGTATTTGGCGTGCAGGAAGGTGAGCCGGGCCGTCGAGACGGGCCGTGCTGTGATGGTGGTCATGCTGCCTTGCCGGCCTTTCGGTGGGATTCGTCCGCGACACGGGATTCGGTCAGCGCGAGGAAGGCCTCTTCGAGCGTCGCGCCGCGCACGGTGAGGTTGCGGAACGCCAGCCCGGATCCGACCAGCTCGCGCACGAAGGCGTCGGCGTCGGTGACCGTGAAGATCTCACGCCCCTCGAACCGTTCGTGCTTGACGACGCTCGCCAGCTGCGCGATGCGCTCGGGCTCGGAGCTGGAGAGCTGGACGCGTCCGACCCCGACGCGCGCCACCACGCGGGCGACCGTGTCGTCGGCGAGCATCCTGCCCTCGCCGACCACGATCACGCGCTGGGCGAGCGCCTCGATCTCTTCGAGGTAGTGGCTGGTGATGACGACGGTGGCACCGGCCTCGTGCTGGCGCCGGATGGCCGCCCACAGCGTTCGTCGCGCGTCGACGTCGAGCCCCGTGGTGGGTTCGTCCAGGAGCACGAGCCGCGGGCGGCCGACGAAGGCGAGCGCGACGGCCAGGCGCCGCTTCTGCCCGCCCGACAGCGCGCCGCACTGACGACGGAGCATCTCGGCGAGGCCGAACTCCTCCGCGAGCTCACCCGTGGGCACGCGATCGGCGAAGTGACCGCCGACGTAATCGATGACCTCGCCCACACGCAGAGTCTCGGGCAGGGCCGTCTCCTGCGGCGTGGTCCCGAGCATCGTACGGCGCCGGGGATCCTGCGGGCTTCCGCCGAAGAGGGTCACCGTACCGGCGGACGGCCGGCGCAGGCCCTGCAGCAACGAGAGCAGCGTCGTCTTGCCGGCGCCGTTGGGCCCCAAGAGGCCCACGAGGGTGCCGGCGTCGATGGTGAGCGAGATGTCATCGACCGCCACGACGTCGCCGTAGCGCCGCGTGACGTGGTCGAACTCGGCAAGGGTCATGGTTGTTCTCCCAGAACGGATCGGAGGGTCTCGACGTAGTCCTCGAAGGCACGTCGTCCCTGCTTGGTGAGTGACAGGTAGGTGGTCGGGGTGCGGCCTCGGTGCGTCTTCTCGACGGCGACGTAGCCAGCCTCCTCGAGCTTGCGCACATGGGTCGAGAGGTTTCCCGCGGTCATTCCCAGCAACTCCTGAAGACGCGGGAAGGTGATGCTCTCGTCCACGTGCAGCGTCGCGAGCGCCGCCGTGATTCGCAGCCGCGCCGCGGCGTGGATGACGGGGTCGAGCTCACTCATCGATGTCCTCGGCGACGACCGGACGACGCCCGCTCTCGCGCTGCCACAGCCATGCCACGAGGGCGCCCAAGAGGAAGACTCCGCCGGCGGCGATCGCGAACACCAGGTAGTGAGTGGGGTACCCGAAGAACGGTGCGATCGCGGCGACGACGATGAACCAGCCGCCCATGGCGATGGACTGCCAATTGCGCCAGATCGCGCCCGCCAGCACGTACATGATCCCGACGAAGATCGTCGAGGCCGTCGGGTAGTAGATGCTCGACAGCTCGGGCGCCATCCCGTTCACGATCAGCGCCCGCCCGAGCGCCAGGATCGCCAGGAAGCCGACCGGCCACGTCAGGCCGTACACCGTGCCCGTCCATGCCGCGCCCGGTGCGGGACGGATGCCGCGGCCCATGCGGGCGCCCATGACCGCGCTGACCACGATGGCACCGGTCATGAGCAGCGCGAACGCGCTGGCCGCCACGGCCACGGGAATCGCGACCACGGGCCGCGCGCCGTCGATGAGCCACAGCAGCAGGAACCCGACGAACCACGCGATCCCCCACGCGAGCAGGATGGCGGGCACTCCGGCGGCGAGCCGCCTGCTCATCCGGTCCTGTTCGGAGCGGATGAGGTCGAGCATCGCGGCGACATCGGCCGGCTGCTCGGCGCCGTCATCGGGGGATTCCGGAGATCTCATCATGCTCCGTTCGCAAGAAGGAAGGCGACGGCCAGCGACGGCAGCCCCCGTCCCCACGCGAGCGCACCGCGCCCCCGTGGCGCGGCGGCCGCCCGACCAGTACGGGTTTGTGCCGTTTCGACCACGCTGACTTTGTATCGCAAAGTACTCTGCGACGCAACACCAACGCGGTTCGTTCGTCACAGATGCACGGGAATCGCCGCGTTTCGCGTACATGTGTGGCGAACGAACAAGCGGAGAGGGAAGCCGGACTCGGCGCGGGCGCGGTGCGGGCGGGCGGGGAGGCGTTCGGGCGGGATACGATCGGAGGCTATGTCCGCGCCCGAGCCCGTCATCTCCTACCCGCCTGAGCTGCCGGTCAGCGCGGCTCGGGACGAGATCGCGGCCGCACTCCGCGACCACCAGGTGGTGATCGTCGCCGGTGCGACCGGCTCCGGCAAGACCACGCAGCTGCCCAAGATCGCTCTGGAGCTGGGACGCACCCGCATCGCGCACACCCAGCCCCGACGGATCGCCGCCCGCACGATCGCCGAGCGCGTGGCCGAGGAACTCCAGGTGCCGCTGGGCACCACGGTGGGCTACAAGGTGCGCTTCACCGACAAGGTCTCACCCGACACGCGGGTCGCGCTCATGACCGACGGCATCCTGCTCAACGAGATCCATCGCGACCGGCTGCTGCGCCGCTACGACACGATCATCGTCGACGAGGCGCACGAGCGGTCCCTGAACGTCGACTTCCTGATCGGCTATCTCACGCGGATCCTTCCGAAGCGCCCCGACCTCAAAGTGGTGGTCACGAGCGCGACGATCGACCCCGAGAGCTTCGCGAAGCACTTCGCGGCGCCCGACGGCACGCCGGCGCCGATCATCGAGGTCTCGGGTCGCACCTACCCCGTCGACATCCGGTACCGGCCGCCCGCGTCGGCGAGCGCGTCGGCCGAGGACGCCGGTGGCGGCGCGGACGACGTCGACGGCATCGCCACGGCGCTGCGCGAACTCGATCGCGAGCCGGCGGGCGACGTCCTGGTGTTCCTGCCGGGCGAGGCCGAGATCCGCGACGCCACAGATGCCGTCCGCGGCATGTATGCGAAGGATGCCGCGCCCACCGAGGTGCTGCCCTTGTACGGCCGGCTGAGTTCGGCCGAGCAGCACCGCGTTTTCGAGTCGTCGAAGATCCCGGGCGTGCGACGACGTGTCATCCTCGCGACGAACGTGGCCGAGACGAGTCTGACCGTCCCGGGCATCCGATACGTCATCGACACCGGCACCGCACGCATCTCGCGCTACAGCATCCGCAGCAAGATCCAGCGCCTCCCGATCGAGCCGGTGTCGCAGGCGTCGGCGCAACAGCGGTCAGGGCGCGCCGGACGCACCAGTCCCGGCGTGGCGGTCCGCCTCTACTCCGAAGAGGACTTCCAGTCCCGCGACGAGTTCACCGAACCCGAGATCCTGCGGACGAGTCTGGCCTCGGTCATCCTGCAGATGCTCGCGCTCGGCTTCGGCGACATCTCGTCCTTCCCCTTTCTCACGCCCCCCGACTCGCGCGGCGTGCGGGCGGCGCTCGAGCTTCTCGTCGAGCTCGGTGCGGTGCACTCCGCCACCGGCTCCGAGACCGGGTCCGGCGACCACCGGCTGACAGAGCTCGGCCGCGAGATCGCGCGGCTGCCGATCGATCCCCGGTTCGCCCGTATGATCCTCGAGGCTCAGCGCACCGGCGTGCTGCGCGACGTGCTCGTGATCGTGGCGGGACTCTCGATCCAGGATGTCCGTGAGCGGCCGGAGGAGCGCCGCGAGGAGGCCGACCGGCTGCACGCGCGATTCGCCGATCCGACGAGCGACTTCCTCACCCTCCTGAACCTGTGGAACCATCTGCAGGAGAAACAGGCCGAGCTCGGTTCCAGCGCGTTCCGCAGGCTGTGCCGCAGCGAGCATCTGAACTACGTGCGCGTGCGGGAATGGACCGACGTGCACCGGCAGCTGAGTGCGCTCACCGGCACCCGCCGCTCGGGGTCGGGCGCGGGATCGGGATCCTCGGGCGGTCCAGACGAGATCCACAAGGCCATCCTGTCCGGCCTGCTGTCGCACCTGGGGCTGCTCGACGAACGGACCGCGTCGAAGGAGCCCGCGCGGGGCCGCGGCGCGGGCGAGCGCGAGCAGCGCCGCTCCGCCGAGTACGTCGGCTCGCGCGGAACCCGGTTCGCGATCTTCCCTGGCTCGGGCCTGAAGAAGAAGCGCCCGCAGGCGGTCATGGCCGCCGAGATCGTCGAGACCAGCCGCCTCTTCGCCCGCACCGTGGCCGCGATCGATCCCGCGTGGGCCGAGCCGCTCGCCGGCGATCTCGCCAAACGCCGGCTGAGCGAGCCGCACTGGTCCAAGACGGCGGGGGCGGCATCCGCCTACGAGAAAGTCACGCTTTTCGGCCTCGAGATCGTGCCACGGCGCCGCGTGCAGCTGGCGCGGTTCGACCGCCCGCTGGCGCGCGAGCTGTTCGTGCGCCACGCGCTCGTGGAGGGCGACTGGGACTCGTCGCACCTCGACAAGCGGCTCACCGCATTCGAGCGCCGCAATCTCGAGCTGCGTCGCCGACTCGAGAAGATCGAGGAGCGCGAGCGCCGGCGTGACATCCTCGTGGGCGACGAGGCCGTGTTCCGGTTCTACGACGCGCGACTGCCGCGAGACGTATTCGACGCACGCTCCTTCGAGACGTGGTGGCGGGATGCCGCGGCCCGCACACCGCGCCTGCTCGACATGAGCGAGGCCGACCTCCTCGACGAAGCGTCGCGCGGGGACGAGCGCGATTTTCCGGCACGGTGGCAGCAGGGCGACCAGGTGCTCTCGCTCGCCTATCGCTTCGAGCCGGGGGCCCCCGACGACGGTGTGACCGTCGTGGTTCCCCTGGCGTTGCTGGCGCAGCTGCGGCCCGACGGCTTCGACTGGCAGGTGCCGGGCATGCGCGACGAGCTCGTGACGGCGCTGCTGCGGTCGCTGCCGAAAGCGATCCGGCGCCACGTCGTGCCCGCGGCGGACTGGGCGGCGACCCTGTCGGCCGAGCTGGACGGGCAGGGACCGGAGGCCGCACGTGGCCTGCCGCCCACGGCGCTGCGCGATGCGCTGGCCGCCCGTATCCAGCGCATCGCGAATCAGCCGGTGTCGGCGGCCGACTTCGAGCTGGAGAGGGTCCCTTCCCACCTGCTCATGTCGTTCCGCGCCGTCGACGAGCGCGGGCGTACCGTCGGGTCGGGCCGCGACCTCGCGCAGTTGCAGGATCGGCTTGCCACACGCGCCCGCGACTCGGTGGCCCGATCGGTTGCGCGAGCGCAGAACGGGAAGAGCGACGGTCAGGCGACGGCCCGCATGGGCGCGGCCGCCGTCGCCCGCAGCGACGCGGCGACAGCGATCGGGTTCGCCGAGCGCACGGGGCTCACCGAGTGGTCGTTCGGCGACGTGCCGGCTGTGGTCGACACCAGGGTCGCGGGGGGTGTCGTGCGCGGCTACCCCGCGATCATCGACGAAGGCGCTTCGGTGGCACTGCGCATCGAAGCGACGCCCGAAGCCGCCGCACGCGCGAGCCGCGACGGCGTGCGGCGCCTGGTGCTGCTGGCGGTGCCCTCGCCGGTGGCCTACGTGCTCGAGCACCTGACCTCTGCCGAAAAGCTCGCGCTGGCGGCATCCCCCTATTCCTCCGCGAGGGCACTCGTCGAGGACTGTCGCGTGGCGGTGGCGGATGCCGTCATCGCACGCACCGCCGCCGGACCGATCCGCACGAGCGAGGGCTTCGAGAGCGTGCGCGACGCCCTGTCTGCGGTCGTGGTGGACGAGCTGTTCCAGACGGTGTCGCTCGCCGCGAGGATCCTCACAGCCGCGCGCGACGTCGAGCGGGCGCTGCGCGAGCAGAACTCGCTGACCCTGCTCGGCGCCCTGAACGACGTCAAGGGCCAGGTGGGCGGGCTCGTGCACCCTTCGTTCGTTTCACGCACCGGCACCGCCCGCCTCACGCACCTGCCGCGGTATCTGCGGGGCGCGTTGGATCGGGTGCGCGCGCTGTCAGACAACCCCGGCCGTGATCGGCAGCGCATGAGCGAGTTCGAGCGGGCGGCGGCGCTCTACGCCGACGCGGGGGGGACGATCCCGCTGCCGCCGGACGCCGCGGCACCCCTCGTGCACGCGCGATGGCTCCTGGAGGAGTACCGCGTGAGCCTCTTCGCTCAGGCGCTGGGAACTGCAGAGCCGGTGTCGCTGCCGAGGATCCAGAAGGCGCTGACCGCCGGCTGATCCGCCGACGCCGCCGGCGTCGATGTGCAACGCTCGAGGAATATCCGACACGCAAGGGAGGGTTGCGCCCGACATGAGCGTTGCCATCGCATATACCGAGTTCGGCGGACCCGAGGTGCTCCGCGAGATCGATATCCCGACGCCCGAGCCCCGGCCCGGCGAAGTCGCCGTCCGGGTGGAGGCTGCCGGCGTCAACCCGATCGACGCCAAGCTGCGATCGGGCCGGCGCCCTTCGGCGGCGATCACCGAGCCGCGCCGCGTGGGCAGCGACGGCGCGGGCATCGTGACCGCCGTGGGCGCCGACGTGGATGGCGTCCGCGTCGGCGACGCGGTGGTCTTCTCCGGAGCCTCGGGCGCGTACGCCACCGACGTGACGCTTCCTGCCGCCCGTCTACATCGCCGCCCGCCGGGCGTGAGCGCCGCCGAGGGTGCGGCGATCGGCATCCCCGTCGGCACGGCCTACCAGTCGCTGCGCTCGCTGTCGGTGGGCGCTGGCGACACGCTGGTGGTGCACGCCGGCTCGGGGTCGGTGGGCCAGGCTGTGATCCAGTACGCGGTGCTGTGGGGCGCGACCGTGATCGCCACGTCGTCCGAGCGCCGCTTCGACCGGGTGCGCGCGCTCGGCGCCACCCCCATCGTGTACGGCGAGGGCCTGGTTGACCGTCTCCGCGACGCCGCACCCGGCGGCATCACCGTCGCGATCGACGCGGCCGGCACGGACGAAGCACTGCAGACCTCGGTCCAGCTCGTGGCCGACCGCGATAGGGTCGCGACGCTGGTGCGGGGAAAGGATGCTGCGGGCCTCGGCATCCGGGCATTCTCGGGTGGCTCGCCCATGCCGCTGACCGCGCAGCAGCAGACGTGGCGCGACGAAGCCGTGCCCGTCACCCTCGCCCTCCTCGCCGCGGGACGATTCTCGCTCGAGCTCGGCCCCT
Organism: Microbacterium sp. HD4P20; assembly: GCF_019449275.2. Lineage (GTDB taxonomy): Bacteria > Actinomycetota > Actinomycetes > Actinomycetales > Microbacteriaceae > Microbacterium. The sequence continues at coordinate 236,088 of NZ_JAHZQZ020000018.1, read as the reverse complement.
CGTTCCCGTTGGCGGACGCGGCCGACGCGCACCGCGCGGTCGAGTCCGGCGTCGACGGCAAGGTGACGCTGGTTCCGTAGCGGCCGGCGAATGCGCCAGTCCCGGGTGGCGCAACACGCGGCATCCCCCGCTCGATCCCGCGTGTCGTGACACCCGAACCCCGCGGCCCCACCCCACGCCGGACGCCGGTCTGCGCCGGCGCAACAGTTCGACACACGACGTGGGCGGGGATGCGCGTGCCCCGACAATGGTTCGCATGTCTCACGACCCCCGATCCGCCGTGCCGCCGCGCCAGACCACCGCGCCGCGATCCTTCGCGACGGCACAAGTGCAGGCCGGGTTCGACTCGAGCATCGCCGAGAACACCGCGGTGCCCTCGATCCACCAGTCCAACGGGTTCGAGTTCCGATCGCTAAGTGAAGCCCGCGATCTGTTCGCGCTTCGCCGCGAGGGCAACATCTACAGTCGCGCGGCCAATCCGACGGTGCTCGTGTTCGAGAAGCGCGTGAGCGAGCTCGAGGGCGGCATCGGCGCCGCCGGCGTCGCATCCGGGCAGGCCGCGGTCGCGGTGGCACTGCTCGCGCTGGCCCGGCAGGGCGAGCACATCGTCGCCGCACGCCAGCTCTACGGCGGCACCGTCGACCTGCTGCAGGACACCTTCGCCGACTGGGGCATCGAGGTGACCTTCGTCGATCAGGACGACACGGATGCCTGGGCCGCGGCGGTGCGCCCCACGACGCGGGCGCTGTTCGCCGAGTCGATCTCCAATCCGATCGCGCAGGTCCTCGACCTCGGTGCGGTGGCGGCCGTCGCGCGCGGAGCGGGGGTCCCCCTCGTGATCGACAACACCGTCGCCACCCCGTACCTGCAGCGGGCGAAGGACTTCGGCGCCGACATCGTGGTGCACTCGGCCACGAAGTTCCTGGGCGGACACGGCACCTCGCTGGGCGGGGTGGTGGTCGACCTCGGCACCTTCGACTTCACAGCCGAACCCGAGCGCTGGCCCCAGCTGACCGAGACGTACCGACGCGTGCCCGACGGCAGTCTCGTCGAACGGTTCGGTGCGACCGGATCGCCGTACATCGCCCTGGTCAAGACGAAGTACGTGCACGACCTCGGTCCGTCGCTCTCGGCATTCAACGCGTTCCAGCTGCTGCAGGGACTCGAGACCCTCGACCTCCGGGTCGAACGGCACACCGCGAGCGCGCTCGAGGTGGCGCGGTTCCTCGACGCTCACCCCGCCGTCGCGCGCGTGCACCACCCAGGCTTGGAATCCAGCCCGTGGCATGCCAACGCGCAGACCTACCTGCCGCGCGGCGTGAGCGCCGTCTTCGCGTTCGATCTGCCCGGCACCGGCGATGCCGACGCCGACTTCGAACTGGTCGAGTCGTTCATCTCGCGGCTTCGCGTGATCCGGCTGGTGGCCAATATCGGAGACGCCCGCAGCCTCGTGGCGCATCCGGCCTCGATGACGCACAGCCATATGACGCCCACCCAGCTCGCCGAGGCGCATATCGGCTCGACGACGGTGCGACTGTCGGTGGGGCTGGAGGACGCGCGTGACCTCGTGAACGATCTGGCGCGTGCGCTGGAGCCGCTCACCGTCGCAGAACCGCAGCTGGCCGGCAGCGCCGCACGGTAGAGCGGTTCAGGGTCGCGGCGGCGGGCAGTAGCCTCGAAGTCATGACCTCCCCTGCTCCGACATCCTCGACCGGTCTTCGCTGGGGCATCCTCGGTCCTGGCGGCATCGCTCGCGCCTTCGCCTCGGACCTGCGCACCGCCGGACTGGATCTGGCCGCGGTCGGGTCGCGGCGCCTGGAGTCGGCCGCCGACTTCGCCGGACAGTTCGATATCGCGCGTGCCCACGGGTCGTACGAGGACCTCGTCGCCGATCCCGATGTCGACATCGTCTACATCGCGACGCCGCATCCGATGCACGCCGCCAACGCACTGCTCGCGCTCGAAGCCGGAAAGCACGTGCTCGTCGAGAAGCCGTTCACCATCAACGCCGCCGAGGCCGCCCAGGTTCGTGATGCGGCCGCGGCGCGCGGACTGCTCGCGATGGAGGCGATGTGGACGCGGTATCTGCCGCACATGATGCGCATCCGTGAGATCGTCGCGTCGGGCATGCTCGGCGAGGTCCGCGCGCTGATGGCCGACCACACGCAGCGGATCACGAGCGAACCGCTCCACCGGATCAACGCGCTCGAGCTCGGCGGCGGCGCTCTGCTGGACCTCGGGATCTACCCGGTCTCGTTCGCCTGGGACATCCTGGGCGCTCCCCTGTCGGTCGCCGCGTCGGCGCGTCTGGGCGAGACCGGCGCCGACACCGAGGTCGCCACGATCATGGCGCACGAGTCGGGCGCACTGTCGACGACGCTCTCGGCGTCCCGCGCCGCAGGCCCCAACACCGCGGCGATCGTGGGCACCGATGCCCGTCTCGAGATCGCCCGTGTCTGGTACACCCCGACGTCGTTCCGGGTGGTGTCGCACGACGGCACGATCCTCGAGGACTACGTCTCCGAGGTCGAGGGCCGCGGCATGCAGTACCAGGCGCTGGCCGCCGAGGGGTACGTCGCCGACGGCAGCAACGACTCCGACATCCTTCCGATCGACGAGACGGTGGAGATCATGTCCACCATGGACGAGGTCCGCGAGCTGGTCGGGGTGCGCTACCCCGGGGAGGAATGACATGCCCGACATGCACAACGCCCGGGTCGCGGTCTATCTCGACTTCGACAACATCGTGATGTCGTGGTACGACCGCGTGCACGGCAAGAACTCCTACGCCCGCGACCGCCAGAAGATCGCGACGGATGCCACCGACCCCGAGATCGCCGAGCGCCTGACCGCCGCGACGATCGACGTGGGCGCCATCATCGACTACGCCACGTCGTTCGGCACGCTCGTGCTCACGCGTGCCTACGCCGACTGGTCGGCGCCCGTCAACGCGGTGTACCGCTCGCAGCTTGTGGCGCGCGCGGTCGACCTGGTACAGCTGTTCCCGGCCGCCGCGTACGCAAAGAATGGCGCCGACATCCGGCTGGCCGTCGACGTGGTCGAGGACATGTTCCGCCTGCCGGATCTCACCCACGTCGTGATCGTCGCGGGCGATTCCGACTACGTGCCGCTCGCGCAGCGGTGCAAGCGGCTCGGCCGCTACGTCGTGGGCGTGGGCGTGGCCGGCTCGACCGCGAAGTCCCTCGCGGCGGCGTGCGACCAGTTCGACTCGTACGACGCGCTTCCGGGCGTGGCCGCGCCCCCCGCCGCGGGAAGGAAGGATGCCGCGCCCACGCGTCGTCGCGCGAAGAAGGCCCCGGCCGATCCGGCCGAGGCGCTCCTCGAGCGGGCGCTGCGCCTGGAGAGTGACAAAGAAGACGTCGAATGGCAGCACGCGTCGGCGGTGAAGAGTCTCATCCGGCGGCTGGACCCGTCGTTCAGCGAGAAGGCCCTGGGTCACAAGAGCTTCTCCGAGTTCGTGAAGGCGCACCCGACGGTGGCCGAGGTCGACGAGTCGGGCAACATCGTGCTGATCCGGCTCGCCGCCGACCGCGCCTGAGCCACCCGTGCAGTGAGGGTGAGCGCATTCTCTGCTGTCGACCTTCGGATCGTGGATCCCGGTGGCCATCTACCTGGCCATCGCGGCAGCGATCACCCTGGTCGCGGTGATCTCGCTGCGCGAGACGAAGGGCTCGTCGCTGCACGATCTCGACCGGGTCGACCACGAGCGTCTGCTCGCCGCGTCGGCGGCGGGCGCCCGAACCACCGGGTGATGGCAGACACGCCTCCGGGAGGCCAAGGGCGGGTTCTCGCGCAGCGGGGACACGCCCTCGGCGTCGGGACCCACTGGATTGCGCCGGAGACCAGGGAAAACGCATGTCCGGTACAGTGTGCTCTGTGGCTCGCCGAAACCCGCCGCCCGGCTCACAGACCTCGCTGCGCGAGGCGAACCGCGCGCGCGTCGTCGAATCGCTCAAGCGTCACGGCCGTCTGACCCAGATCGAGCTCGCCGGCAGCACCGGCCTGTCGCCGGCCACGGTGTCGAACATCGTCAAGGAGCTCACCGCCTCGGGTCTGCTCCACACATCCTTCACCTCGCGCAGCGGACGGCGCGCGACGCTCGTGTCGCTCGCCCGGCGACTGGGCCTGGTCGCCGGTGTGCACTACAGCTCGCGCCACCTGCGCATCGCGATCGCCGACACCGCACGCACGATCGTGACCCAGTCCTCGCTCCCCCTGCCGCTGGACCACCGCCACGACGCGGAACTCGACCGGCTTGCGCTGCTGCTCGGCGACATGATGGAGACGATCGGCGGCTCGCTGTCGGATCTGCTCTCGGTCGGACTGGCGCTGCCCGCCCCGATCGACCCGCGTACCGGGATGATCTCGACACCCGGCCTGCTGCGGGGGTGGGAGGGCATCGACGTCGCCGAGAGCCTGTCGGCCCGCATCGGACGCCAGGTGCACGTCGACAGCGAAGCCAATCTCGGCGGACTGGCCGAGGCCCGAGAGGGCAACGGCCGCACCGCCGCATCCTCGGTCTTCATCCGCGCCGGCCACACGATCAGCGCCGGCCTCATCGTCGGCGGCGACCTCTTCCGGGGCTTCAACGGCAAGGCCGGCCAGATCGGACACGTGACGCTCGACGAGAACGGCCCGATCTGCCGCTGCAGCAACCGCGGATGCCTCGAGACGTACGCGGGCGGCCCCGCCCTGCTCTCCCTCTTCCCGCCGAGCGTCGGCATGCACCGGCTGGGTGATCTCCTGCACGCCGCCGAAGCCGGTGACGGCAGCGCCCGGCGGGTCATCGCCGACGCCGGCCGCCACATCGGCGTCGCCGCCGCGAGTCTGTGCAACCTCTTCGATCCCGAGCTGATCGTGGTGGGCGGCGAGCTCGGCCAGGCCGGCGAGATCCTGATGGCCCCGATGCGGCACTCGCTCGAGCGCACCGCTCTGCCGGCCGCGGGTGGCCTCCCTGAGATCGTGGGCGCCTCGTTCGGGGAGTGGGCCGAAGCGCGCGGCGCGATCGCGGTCGCCGTCGACCACGTCACGGTCGACGCCCAGAACCTGCCCGCTGCATCCGATCTTCCCGCTGCGTCGTCGCTGCCGTTCTCGGCGTAAGCTCGACCGATGCCGGGATCGGGAGCAGCCCTCGCGAGGGCACGTCGAGTGGTGGCGGCAGCATCCGTCGTCGCCGTCTTCACCGCGGCACTGGCCGCGTGCGCGGGATCGGCAGATCCCGGAGCGAGTGGGGCGGACGACGACACGATCGCGCTGCTCCTGCCCGATGCAAAGACCGCCCGCTACGAGACGTTCGACCGGCCGCTGTTCGAAGCGCGTGTCGCCGAGCTCGGCGACTACGACGTGCTGTACTCCAACGCCGATCAGGACCCTGCCAAGCAGCAGCAGCAAGCCGAGTCCGCGCTCGCTGCCGGCACCGGAGTGCTCGTTCTCGACCCCGTCGACGCGAACGCGGCAGTGAGCATCGTCAGCTCGGCGAACGCGAAAGGCGTGCCGGTGATCTCGTACGATCGCCTCGTCGCGGGCGGCGACCTTGCCTACTACATCTCGTTCGACAACGAGAAGGTGGGCCTGCTGCAGGCGGCGGCGTTCGTCGAGGGCATCGGCGAGGCGGGCGCGGGCGAGGGCGAGGGCGAGGGCGAGGGCATCCTCATGGTCAACGGCTCCCCGACCGACAGCAATGCGGCGCTGTTCAAGCGCGGGGCGCACAGCATCATCGACGACAGCGGACTGCGAGTCCTCGCCGAGTACGACACGCCGGGCTGGAACCCCGAGAAGGCACAGGAGTGGGTGGCCGGCCAGATCGCCCAGCATGGCGACGCCATCACCGGTGTGTATGCGGCGAACGACGCGACCGCAGGCGGTGCCATCGCGGCGCTGCGCGTCGCGAATGTCGATCCGCTGCCCATCGTGACGGGTCAGGATGCTGAACTCTCGGCCATCCAGCGGATCCTGACCGGCGACCAGTACATGACGGTCTACAAGGCGATCAAGCCGCAGGCGGAGCTTGCGGCCGAGGTCGCCGTGGCGCTTTTGCGCGGTGAAGAGGTGACCGCGCCGATGGAGATCGACGGCACCCCCACGACGCTCCTGGAGCCGGTCGCGGTGACCGTCGACAACATCATGGAGACGGTGGTGGCGGACGGCTTCTGGAGCGTCGACGACATCTGCACGCCCGCATACGCCGATGCGTGCGAAGCTGCGGGGATCGGGTAGGGTCCTGTCCCTGGTCGGGGATTCACAGGCGACGGAGAGGTCGGGGCGATGATGTCGATGACGCACCCGCGGGCGGGGCGCCCCCGGGAGCGCGTGCTGACGATGCGCGGGATCGGCAAGCGATTCGGCGCCGTCCGGGCGCTCACCGACGTGGACTTCTGGGTCGACGAGGGTGAGGTGGTCGCTCTGGTGGGCGACAACGGCGCCGGCAAGTCGACGCTCGTCAAGGTGCTCGCCGGTGTGCATCCGCCCGATGCCGGCACGATCGAGTTCGACGGCGACCACGTGCACATCGGCTCTCCCGCCGACGCGCAGCAATTGGGAATCGAGACGATCTTCCAGGACCTCGCGCTGTGCGACAACCTCGACGTGGTGGCCAACCTGTGGCTGGGCAGGGAGCTGGTCGAGGGGACGACGCTCGACGAGGTCGACATGGAGCAGCGCACGTGGACCCTGCTGCGGGAACTGTCGGCGAAGATCCCGTCGGTGCGCGTGCCGGTGGCCTCGCTGTCGGGTGGGCAGCGGCAGACGGTCGCCATCGCACGCTCGCTCATCGGCGACCCTCGCGTCGTCATCCTCGACGAGCCCACGGCCGCACTCGGGGTCGCCCAGACCGCCGAGGTGCTGAATCTGATCGAGCGGCTGCGCGAGCGCGGCCATGGGGTCATCCTGATCAGTCACAACATGGCCGACGTGCTGGCCGTCGCCGACCGGGTCGTCGTGTTGCGGCTGGGCCGCAACAACGGCGTCTACAACGTCGCCGACCTGACGAGCGAGACGCTCATCGCGGCGATCACGGGTGCCACAGACAACGCCGTCTCGCGTCGGGCGGCCGAGCCGCCCATCGTGCGCTCGGACACCCCGGACGAAGGAGAGCCCGCAACCCAGTCGGGTGGCGGGACGGTCATCCCGATGCCGCAGACCGGCCCGCGCCGGACGCCGGGTGGCCGAACGGACGGCCGTCGATGAGCCTCGCCGGCGACGACCTCAAGACCGGTCGGACAGATCCCGATCGCCGACTTTTCAGCGCCGACGGCGTGCGCACCGGAATGTCGATGTTCGCTGCACGTCTGCGGGGTGGCGACCTCGGCGCGGTGCCGGCGGTGCTCGGCATCGCGGTGATCTGGCTGGTGTTCCAGATCCTGAACCCGGTGTTCCTCTCGAGCGAGAACCTCGGCAACCTGACCATGCAGTGCGCGGCGATCGGCACGATCGCGCTGGGCGTGGTGCTCGTCCTGCTGGTAGGTGAGATCGACCTGTCGGTGGGGTCGGTGTCGGGATTGGCGGCGGCCTTGCTCGCGGTCACCTTCGTGCAGCTCCAGTGGCCGCTCGTGTTCGCGCTGGTGGCCGCGCTCGCAGCCGGCTGCCTCGTCGGGCTGCTCTACGGCTACCTGTTCACGCGGTTCGGCCTGCCCAGCTTCGTGATCACGCTCGCCGGCCTGCTGGGCTTCCTGGGCCTGCAGCTGTGGGTGCTGGGCGAGACGGGCTCGATCGGGATCCCGTTCGACACATGGCTCGTGCAGTTCGCGCAGCAGTTGTATCTGCCGGCATGGGCCTCGTACGCGGTGGCCGTCCTGGCCGTCGCCGCCTACGCCTGGTCCCTCCTCCGGCGTGCCCGGCGCCGAGCGGCGGCCTCCCTCGTGAGCCAGAGCTACACGCAGATCGCGCTCCGCAGCGCGGCCCTGCTGGTGTTCCTCGTCGTCGCTGCCTGGTATCTCAACCTCCATCGCGGCGTCGGCGTGATGTTCGTGTTCTTCTTGATGCTGGTCGTCGTGGCGAACTTCGCGCTCACCCGCACCCGATGGGGAAGGTCGGTCTACGCCGTCGGCGGCTCGGTCGAAGCGGCCCGGCGTGCCGGCATCCGGGTCGAGCGCATCTATCTGTCCGTCTTCGCGCTCTGCTCCACACTGGCGGCGGTCGGCGGCATCCTGGCCGCCGCGCGGTTGGCGTCGGCGAATCAGAGCTCGGGAACGGGCGATGTGAACCTCAATGCCATCGCAGCCGCCGTGATCGGCGGAACCAGTCTCTTCGGAGGTCGCGGGTCGGCATACGCCGCGCTGATCGGGGTCATCGTGATCCAGTCGATCTCATCCGGGCTGACGCTCATGAACCTGGATTCGTCCGTCCAGTTCATGGTCACCGGCGTGGTCCTGGTGCTGGCCGTGATCGTCGATTCCATCTCGCGGCGCGCGCGCGCCGCGAACGGGCGCGCCTGACCCATCGCGTCCGGCGTGCCTTCACTTCGCGAACGCAATTCCCGCCGTGCGTCCTCGAAGCGCGCGGCGTTGTCAAAGCGTTACGTTCAAGACTTGACGCCAAGAAACGATCCGGACAAGATCGCTACAAGCGCGATCCGCGCCAGGCTCGACCCTGGGAATCGCACCCTTCAAAGACGAAAGGCAAGAGATGAAGAAGTCTTCACTGCTCGCCGTGGCCGCCCTGACGGGCTCCGCCGCGCTGATGCTCGCCGGCTGTGCCGGCGGCGGCACGCCCACTGACAACGGCGACGGCGGCGAGGGTGGCGGCGACGCCACGGGGCGCGCGTGCGTGATCCTTCCCGACGCAGCATCCTCCCCTCGCTGGGAGAACTTCGACCGCGTCTACCTGCAGGAGGGCCTGGAGGCCGCCGGCTTCGAGGTCGACATCCAGAACGCGCAGGGCAACGTCAACACCTACTCGACGATCGCTGACCAGCAGCTCACGCAGGGCTGCGGCGTCATGCTCCTCGTTGACTACCAGGGCGCCGCCGAGGCCGTGGCCGCCAACGCCAAGGCCGAGGGCATCCCGGTCATCGCCTACGACCGCCCGTTCGAAGGCGCCGACTACTACGTGTCGTTCGACAACGTCGAGGTCGGCCGTCTGCAGGGACAGACCGTGCTGAACGGTCTCGAGGCGAAGGGCGTCGCACCCGCCGACGCGACTGTCGTCTACATCGGCGGCGACCCCACCGACGGCAACGCCGCGATGTTCCACGAGGGCGCCGACGAGGTGCTCTCCGAAGCCGGCATCACCCCGGCGGCCGAGCCGCCGGGGGCATGGGACCAGGCGAAGTCGCAGACCAACTTCGAGCAGGCGCTGACCTCGCTCGGCGGAGCGGTCGACGGCGTGTGGGCGGCCAACGACACCAATGCGGCCGGCGTCATCAAGGTCCTTCAGGACAACAACCTGCAGGGCGTGGCCGTCTCCGGTCAGGACGCCAACGTCGCGGGCCTTCAGAACATCCTGCTGGGATGGCAGACGGCCACCGTGTACAAGCCCGTCGCCGATGAGGCAGCGGCTGCCGTCGAGGTCGCGATCGCGCTGCTCAACGGCGAGGACGTCGCAACGGATGCCGAACTCGAGGACGGCACCCCGTACATCCAGGTGACGCCGATCCTGGTCGGCCCCGAAGAGGTCAAGGATGTCGTCGCGGCAGGCGATGCCTCGTTCGACGACGTCTGCACGCCCGAGGTCGCCGCGGCCTGCGAGCAGTACGGCGTGACCGAGTAACGCAGCGGTCCACAGCCGCGAGGGCGTCGCGTCGACACGGCGCGGCGCCCTCGCGGTGCGAAACCCGGCGCGAGCCGGACCGCCCCCCGAACAAGATCGCAGGGAAGCGAGCATGTCAGACACGATCACCACCACCTCCTCCGCCATAGACACGGAGCCGATCATCCAGCTGGTCGGCATCAAGAAGTCCTTCGGCCCAGTGAGCGTCCTCAAGGGCGTCGACCTGAAAGTGCATCCGGGCAAGGTCACCGCGCTGGTCGGCGACAACGGCGCCGGAAAGTCCACTCTCATCAAGGGTCTCGCGGGCGTGCAGCCCTACGACGAGGGAGAGGTGCTCATCGACGGTGTACACCGCGATCTGCACGCCCCCCGCGACGCGGCGCACCTGGGCATCGAGGTCGTCTACCAGGACCTCGCCCTGTGCGACAACCTCGACATCGTCCAGAACATGTTCCTCGGGCGCGAGGAGCTCTCGCACGGCACGTTCGATGAGGGCCGGATGGAGAAGGACGCGTCCGACACGCTGCGCTCGCTCTCGGTGCGCACCGTCAAGTCGGTCCGCCAGAAGGTGTCGAGCCTGTCGGGCGGGCAGCGCCAGACCGTCGCGATCGCTCGCGCGGTGCTCAAGAAGGCGCGAGTGGTCATCCTCGACGAGCCCACCGCCGCCCTCGGCGTCGCGCAGACCGAGCAGGTGCTCAACATGGTCAAGCGGCTGTCGGAGCAAGGCGTCGCGGTGATCCTGATCAGCCATAACCTCGCCGACGTCTTCGAGGTGGCCGACGACATCGCCGTGCTCTACCTCGGCCAGATGGTCGCCCAGATCCCCACCAGCCAGACGACTCGCGACGACGTCGTGGGTTACATCACCGGTACCAAGACCCTGGGCGGCGTCGAGATCGTCGGCACCGAGACCATTCGCACCGAAGGAGGCGCCGAATGAGCAGCAACGCGACGCGGACCCAAGCCGCACCCGACCCCGTCGCCAGCGACCTCATCGGCAGCGGCGTCGAAGGTGGCCTGCTGGATCAGGTGAAGGCCTGGTGGCAGCGCGTGCGCGGCGGCGAGATGGGGGCGCTCCCCGCCGTCGGCGGGCTCGTCGTCCTCGGCATCCTGTTCTCGCTCATGAGCCCCTTCTTCCTGACCGAGCGCAACTTCGCCAACCTGCTGAACCAGGCGGCCACGCTCGTCGTGCTCGGCATGGCGCTGGTGTTCGTGCTGCTGCTGGGGGAGATCGACCTGTCGGCCGGCGTGACCGGCGGCGTGGGCATGGCGCTGTTCGTGGTGCTGAACGCTCAGTTCGGCATTCCCTGGCCGCTCGCGCTGCTGCTCGGCTTCGGTTTCGGATTCCTCACCGGCGCCTTGATAGGTTTCTTCGTCGCCAGGATCGGGATTCCATCGTTCGTGGTGACACTCGGTCTCTTCCTCGGATTCCAGGGCCTGGCGCTGGTCATCATCGGCCCTGGCGGTCTGTACCGTCTCGAGGTGCCTGAGCTCATCGCGATCCAGAACGGCAACCTGCCGGTCTGGGGTGGGTGGCTCATGCTCGTGATCATGCTCGCGATCTCGGCGGGGACCGCGTTCTGGGACCGCGCTCGCCGGGCGCGCGCCGGGGTTCCCAACCGCACGCTGTCGCTGGTGTGGATCAAGCTGGCGGCCATCGCCGTCATCGGCGGCGCCGTTGTCTACGTCCTCAACCAGAACCGCGGGCAGTCCGTCGTCGAGGTCGCGGGTGTGCCGATCGTGGTGCCCGTCGTCCTGGCGATCCTGTGGATCGGTTCGTTCGTGCTCGACCGCACGAAGTTCGGGCGCTACGTGTACGCGATCGGCGGAAATGCCGAGGCCGCGCGGCGATCGGGCATCAAGGTGCGGTGGATCAAGTGGTGGGCGTTCGTCATCTGCTCGAGCCTCGCGGTCTTCTCGGCGCTGCTCAGCGTCGCCCGTGTCGGATCGGTCGACGCGACGGTCGGCCGTGACATCGTGCTCTCGGGCGTCGCCGCGGCCGTCGTGGGCGGAGTGAGCCTGTTCGGCGGGCGAGGCCGGCTCATCCACGCTGCCATCGGCGCCCTGGTGATCGCCGTCATCACGAACGGTCTGGCCCTGCTCAACCTGCCGGCAGGCATCAACCTGCTCGTCACCGGCGGGGTGCTGATCCTCGCCGCGACCGTCGACGCGCTCTCGCGACTGCGTTCCGGCGGCGGCAGGACGTAGCGCGTCGGACTGCGATGCGAGCGCCGGGCGGGCAAACCGTCCGGCGCTCGCGCGTGTCAGGGCCGGTGGATCGCGATGCGCTCTTCCACCCATTCCGGAACGTGCCGGCTCGCCGGGCCGACGCGCACCTCGTCGAAGGGCACGACCGCGTCGCTGGGCTCGAGGTTGAGCTCCACGGTCCGGGCACCGAACGCCGCCGCCAGCGCCGCGTAGCCTGCCGCGGGATACACCGAGCCGGAGGTGCCGATCGACACGAACATGTCGCACACGACGATCGCCTGCTCGATGCGGTCGAGCTCATACGGCATCTCGCCGAACCAGACCACGTCGGGGCGCAGCATCCGCTCCCCGCATGCCGGGCACGGCGGCCGATCGATCAGGTCGTCGTGCCACACCGGACGCGCACCGCACGCCAGGCACAGCGCGCGCAACAGCTCGCCGTGCATGTGCACCAGGTTGCCGGTACCGGCTCGCTCGTGCAGATCGTCGACGTTCTGGGTCACAACGAGCAGGTCGTCGCCGATCGCTCCTTCAAGGCGCGCGAGAGCCCGATGAGCGGAATTGGGCTCTACCAGCGGCAGCGCCCGGCGCCGCGCGTCATAGAAGGCGAGAACGGTGTCGGGGTCCGTCTCGAACGCCTCGGGCGTGGCGACGTCCTCGACACGGTGACCCTCCCACAGCCCGTCCGCGCCGCGAAAGGTGGGCACCCCGCTCTCCGCCGAGATGCCGGCGCCCGTGAGCACGACCATCCGCGTCATCCGGTGGCGCCCTCCACGTCCGCCGACGGCGGCGTCCGGCTCAGCAGCGCGCGCAGCGACTGGATGGTATCGGCCCCTTCGGGGGTCTTGTCGGGCCGATAGCCCTTCACGCGGGCGAACCGCAGCGCGACGCCGCCAGGGTAACGGGTCGAACGCTGTACGCCGTCGATCGCGATCTCGACGACCGTCTCGGGCCGCACGTGCACCGCATACGCCGAGCGATGGGTCTCGATCGTCGGGAAGTGCGCCGTCTGCCACCGCAGAGTCTCGTCGGTCAGTCCCTTGAACGTCTTGCCGACCATCACGAAGCCGCCCGGTTCGCCGAAGGCACCGTCGGGGTCGCGCGCGCCGAGGTGCAGGTTCGACAGCTGTCCTGTCCGCCGCCCCGATCCCCACTCCACGGCCAGGACCACAAGATCGAAGGTGAGCACCGGCTTGACCTTGATCCAGCTCTTGCCGCGGCGTCCTGCGGCGTAGGCGGATTCGATGCCCTTCACCATGACGCCCTCGTGACCTGCGGCGAGCGCTTCGCGCGAGAATTGCTCGGCCCGTGCGGCGTCGTCGGTGACGATGCCCGGCATTCGCGATGCGCCCGCCACCTGCTCGAGCACGTCGAGGCGAGTCGCGAGCGGTTCGTCGATGAGGTCGCGCCCGTCGAGGTGGAGGATGTCGAAGAACCACGGCCGCAGCACGGCCGCCGCACCGTTGCTGTGCCCCTCGGCCATCAACGAGCCGAACCGCGCCATGGTGTCTTGGAACGGCCTCGGCCCGCCGTCCTCGTCGAGCGACAGGGTCTCGCCATCGAGGATCACGCGCTGCGCCGGCAGCTCGCGGACCGCATCGACGATCTCGGGCACCCGGTGCGTGATGTCGGCGAGGCTTCGCGTGAACACCCGCACCGTGGCACCGTCGCGGTGCACCTGGATGCGCGCGCCGTCGAGCTTGTATTCGACGGATGCCGCTCCCCCGAGCGTCGCGAGCGCCTCCGTTGTCGAAGCCGCCGTCGACGCCAGCATCGGCAGCACGGCGCGGCCGACCTCCAGCCCGACGGCGGTGAGATCGTCGGCAGTCCCGGTGAGTGCGATGCGCGCGGTCTCGCCGAGATCGCCCGACAGCATGGCGGCTCGACGCACGACGGGCGCCTCCCGTTCCGAGGCCTTCGCGATGGCATCCAGCAGTATGCCCTCCAGCGCACCGGTGCGCAGCTCTCCGAGGATCACGCGGGCGAGGAAGTCCCACTCCCCCGCCGTCGATCGCGTCGCAAGATCGTCGAGCGCGCTGCGCCGGACGGCGACCGAACCCGGACCGTCGGCCACCGCGAGCCGCGTGAGCGCCGCGTCGACGTCGAGCACGGCGAGCGACGGCTCGGATGCATGCTCGATGTCGAGGTTACTCAGGCTCCGCCAGCCGACGCCGATGCGGCCCTGCCGCGGCCGGGCCGTGAGCAGGCCGATCGCCGGCGCGATCTCGTCGGGTTCGAGATCGCGCAGCGCGGCCGCGAGCGCGGCGACCTTGGCCAGCCTCGACGACGTCGCGGCGACGGCATCCGTCGCGGTCACGAGCTCATGCAGCAGCATTCCCGCATTCTCGCACCCGCTGCCGACACCCGTCGGAGGGGGTGCGGTGGGGCGGTTCGGGTGGCGCAACACGCCGAATCGCCCAACGGACCCCGCGTGTCGCGCCACCCGAAGCACGCCCGGCGGGCTCGATACCTCGACTCGGTGCTCCCTCCCCAGCGCGCCCGTCCAGGGCCTTGACGCTGGCCGCCACCGATGTGACCGTAGCGACACGCGTGAGATGGCCCAGACACCCAGCGATTCGCGCGGAACGACACCACCTGCCGCTGAAAGGAGAAGAGACGAATGATGTCCTCGAACCCCCCGAGCAACCACGATGAAGCCGAGACCGAGCAGAAGCACTCCGCCGCGATGTACGTCCGGTTCGGGGCGATGATCCTGACCGGAATGGTGGTCATGTACTGGGTCATGTTCGCGGGTTCGTGGGAGTGGAGCCATGTCCGCTTCAGCGCAAGCCGCGTGTTCATGGCCCTCACCATGGGAGGCACCATGGGGCTGGTCATGCTCGCGTGGATGCTCAACATGTACAAGAACACGAAGGCCAACATCGCGATCATCGCGGCCAGCACGTTGCTGATCGCAGGGGGCATCGCCTTGGACCGCAGCCAGATCCTCGTCGACGACACGGCATTCATGAGCGGCATGATTCCGCACCACTCGCTGGCGATCACCCGGTCCGAGCGCGCACAGCTCAGTGACATCCGCGTGTGCGAACTGGCCGTGAAGATCAGCGAGGCCCAGCGACGAGAGATCCTCGAGATGGAATGGCTGATCGCTGACATCGAACAGAACGGCCTCGCGCGCACCCGCGCAGCTGCAGAGAATCGACCCGTTCCCGATTTCAGCAGAGCCGCGGTACGGGAGTGCCCCGCCGACTGACCCGAAGGTCGGCCAGAGCTCTGAACGGCTCTGGTCGATCGAGCGTGTCTGGGTGAACCCCGGTTCGTTCGGGTGGCGCAACACGCGGAATCACGCAGCAGGATGCCGCGTGTCGTGCCACCTGAGGCGTTGAGGCCGCAGGACCGGGGCTGATCTCGCGGGCGGCGTCACCCGCGCGGCCGTGCGACGACGTCGCGCAGCGCGCTCTCGAGCTCAGAGAAGGCGAACGTGTAGCCCGCCGCGGTCAGCACGCCGGGCGCGACCCACCGACTCTTGAGCACGAGCTCGGGCTCGGTGCGCAGCGCCCACATCGCCGGCTCGAGCATGAACCGCCAGGCCGGAAGCCCGATCCGCGCGCCCACAATACGCCGCAGTGTCGCCATGAAGGTACGGTTGTCGCTTGCCGCGGGCGCGGCGAGGTTGACCGGCCCGGAAATGGCGGTGTGGTCGCGGACGAATCGCACGGCCCCGACGACGTCGTCGATGTGGATCCAGCTGAAGCGCTGCCGCCCGCGCGATCGGTGCGACGGCGCACGCCCGTCGCCGGTCGGATGCGGTCCGATCCCCCGATAGCGGCGGTGCGGGAACCACCAGCCGTCGTACTGCGGCCCGCCCAGGCCGGTGCGGGCCAGCCGCACCAGCGTCGCTGTGGCCGGTCCGTCGCCGAGCACGATCGCCATGCGGAGGGCCACCCGGCGCGTGGCGGGAAGGTCGTCTGCGAAGAACTCCTTCTCCCACGTGCGCGCAACGTCGACCGAGAACCCGGTGCCGAGCTCGCCGTCGCCCTCGGTCTGCGGGCGGTCCATCGCGTACCGGTAGATGGTGGCCGTGCTGGCGTTGAGCCACAGCGGAGGCGGGGCTGCGGCATCCGTCACCGCCTGCCGCAACAGTCGCGTGGTCTCCACTCGGGAGCGCAGGATCTCGTCTCGGTTCGCGTCGCTGTAGCGGCAGTTGACGGACTTGCCGGCCAGGTTCACCAGGATCGCGGCTCCGTCCACGAGTGAGCGGATGCCGCGGCCGTCGTCCCACGTCGCGTCGGCGCCGGATCGACCGATCGTGCGCACCTCGTAGCCGTCATCGGCGAGCGCACCGACGAGCGCCGACCCGACGAAGCCGGATGCCCCGGCGACAACGGCGACACCTCTCGGCGCGGGCTGTTCGGAACGGGGATCCATCGGTCTCAGTCTGGCACCATCGGGTGAGCCCTCGCGCCAGGTGGCTCCGCCGGCCCGCGCGTGCGCCGATCTCAGGGAGGATGATGGAGGCATGCCCGCTCCCCACCGCTCCGGTCTTCGGGTCAGCTCGGGGCTCACGATCCCCGAGGCCGAGCTTTCGTGGCGGTTCTCGCGGTCGTCCGGCCCGGGCGGGCAGGGCGTCAACACCGCGGATTCCCGAGCGGAACTGGTGTGGGATGCCGCCCGCTCGGCCGTGCTGTCGTCGGTCCAGCGTGAGCGACTGCTCGAGCGTCTGGCCGGTCGCCTGGTCGACGGAGTTCTGACGATCGCGGCGTCCGAACACCGTGCGCAGCTGCGGAACCGGGATGCCGCACGCGCTCGCCTAGCGGCCGTCGTGGCCGAGGCGATTCGGCCGCCTTCGCCCTCGCGGCGACCCACGACCCCGAGCCGGGGCGCGAAGGAGCGACGGCTGACGGCGAAGAAGCGGCGTACCGATGTCAAGCAGCTGCGCCGCCGCCCCACCGACTGACCGCTTCACACGCGAGCGCGCGCCGCTCTAACTGGCCTGCCATGCGCCCCAATGAGTAGGGTGACCTCATGACCGCACCCTCTGCCGTCGACCAGGCTCCGAAGGCCGAACGGCGGCGCCGGATCAGCCGCGGGACCGTGCTGATCGTCGGCGTGCTCGTGATCCCGTTCGCGCTGAGCGCCGCTCTGAACAGCTATGGCGCTCTCACCGTGGACAGCGCCCTCCGGATGGCCTTCGCGACCGTGGCCGGGCAGACGATCGCGATCCTCAGTGCCATCGCCGCCGTCGTTCTCACCGTCCGGCGGCGATACGCGTTGCCCGCGATCCTGGCATTCGCGCTCATCGCCGCGCTCATCACGACGTGGGCGATCGGCACGATGGCCTCTGCGGGCGACCTCCTGCTCGAGCGCTTGGCCACGATCGCCGAGGTCGACGAGCTGAATCGCTGAAGATCGGTGACGGAGGTCGACGAGCGTGGATGATCCCAGCGCGCGCCGACCCTTCGGTCATCGCGACGCTGCGGGCCTACGACGAACACGCGGACAAATATGTCGAACGCACCTCCACGGATCGGTCACCGCTTGTCGATGCTCTGGTCGCGTCCTTCAAGAGAGGTACGGGTGCCGGCTGGTCAGCGCACAAGCTGGATGCACCCCGATTCTTCACGTCCTGGCAGGAAGACGACCTCGCCGCGGTTGTCCGCGACTCCGGATGGGACGCTGTGAGCGTCACTGAGACAACCGAGGCTCGCTCTGACGAGAGATGGCTCCCGGTGATCGCGCGCGCGTCCCCAGACGACGGGTGACCTCTCCGGCGAAGCCACGCGACGGCGGAGCATCCCGTTGGACGGTGTTCTTCCGCGCGTCACCTGGCGGCCCTAGCGTTGACCCGTCCCTTGCCGATGTCGTCCCGAAGGAGACTCGATGGCCCCCCGCTTCCGCAGCATGCTCGCCGTGGCCGGCGCCCTGGCGCTGGCCGCCACCGGCGCCGCCACACCCGCCCTGGCCGCGCACCCGCACGGCGACTCCCCCGGTTCGGCCCACGGCGACCCGCTGCGCGTCGCGACGTTCAACCTGTCGCTGAACCGCAATGCGCCCGGACAGCTCGTCGCCGACCTCTCCACCGGCACGAACGCGCAGGCGCGCACGGTGGCCGAGATCATTCAGCGGGCCGACCCCGACGTCGTGCTGCTCAACGAGTTCGACTACGTCGAGGGCGGGGTCGCGGTCGATCTGTTCCGCGCGAACTACCTCGAGGTCGGTCAGAACGGCGCACCCGCCATCGACTACCCCTACGCGTTCGTCGCTCCCTCGAACACCGGCATCCCGAGCGGATTCGACCTGAACAACGACGGCGCGGTCGGCGGCGGCGACGACGCGTTCGGCTTCGGCGTGTTCGAGGGCCAGTACGGCATGGTCGTGCTGTCGAAGCATCCGATCGTGACCGACGATGTGCGCACCTTCCAGCACTTCCTGTGGAAGGACATGCCAGGCGCGCTGCTGCCCGACGACCCGGCGACGGCTGCACCGGCCGACTGGTACTCGCCCGAGGAGCTCGCGGTGATGCGCCTGTCGAGCAAGTCCCACTGGGACATCCCGGTGCAGGTCGGTCGCCAGACCGTGCACCTCCTGGCCTCCCACCCGACTCCGCCGACCTTCGACGGACCCGAGGACCGAAACGGCCGGCGCAACCACGACGAGATCCGGTTCTGGGCCGACTACGTCACGCCAGGCCAGAACCGCTACATCTACGACGACGCCGGCGTGCGGGGCGGTCTGAACCCGTCGCAGGCCTTCGTCATCGCCGGCGACCAGAACGCCGACCCGCTCGACGGGGACTCGGTGGATGCCGCGATCGATCAGCTGCTGCGCAACAAGCGCATCGTCGACCCGATGCCTGCGTCGGAGGGCGCCGTCGAAGCCGCCGCGCTGCAGGGCGGCGCGAACGCCATGCACCGTGGCGATCCGGCGTTCGACACCGCCGACTTCGCCGACACGGCGCCGGGCAACCTTCGCGCGGACTACGTGCTGCCCTCGCGCAAGCTGCGGGTCGCCGGTGCCGGCGTGTTCTGGCCCGTCTCGTCCGACCCGCTGTCGGCGCTCACCGGGACCTACCCGTTCCCGAGTAGCGACCACCGGCTGGTGTGGGTCGACGTGGAGCTGCGCCGCGCCGGCCGCTGAGATCGTCAGGCCGCGGCGGCGATCGAATCCGCCACGGCCTCGACGAACCGTTCGTAGTCCTCGGGCGTCTCGTCCGCCACGATCGCGCGCAGCACGACCTCGTCGGCGGTGTCGCGATAGCGACGGATGCCGTCGCCGAAGCGCTCCGGACCGATCACGGTGTCACGTGCCATGATTCCGAGTCGGGTGAAGTTGGCAGCGTACGAGGGGTAGCCCGCATAGCGCTCGGCCTCGATCCAGAGGCGCTCGGCGGCCGCGGGATCGGACGCCGCACGCACGTAGAGCGCCACGTGCACGGCCGGTGAAAGCGCGTGCGCCTCGTCGGCCTGAGCGCGCGCCAGGTCAGGCGTGAGCCAGCTCAGCAGAAGTCCATCGGATGCCTCGGCCCCGAGCCGCCGCATGCGCGGACCGAGCGCGCCCACCACGACCCGCGGCCGGTCGCCTCGGCGTGACCCGCCCAGCGCTTTCACGGCATCCGACACGCGACTCAGTGCCCCCGCCGCCCCGGCGCCGGAACCGATGCCGAGCACGAGCCGATCGACGGGCAGCGCAAGCTGCTCCACACGCGCGAGGACCTCGGCGGGCGCGCGCCGGTCGATCGGGATGACGCCCGTCGCCAGCGTCAGCCGCTCGGTGACGCGTGCGGCGGCAGCCAGTACCTCGAGCGAGTCGTGTCCGGGTGTGTCGTTGACCCAGAGGGTGTGAAGCCCTGCCCGTTCGACCGCGGATGCGAGACGCGCCGCCAGCTCGGGGCCCGCGGCCGCCGCGATGCCGATCGACAGGCGGCCGGTCATCGCGTGGCCATCGCGTCCACCAGACGCCCGACCTCGCCGGCCGCGGCGTAGAACTCTGCCAGCTCGACCCGTGAAGAGGGCAGCAGGATGACCTCGTCCACTCCGGCCTCGAAGAAGGCACGCGAACCCTCTGCGACCTGGGCCGGGTCGCCCCACAACGCGCGATCGAGCGGGTCGGGCTTGTCACCGACGTCCGCACGGGCGCGGGCTTCAGCATCCGGTCCGAACGCCGCCACCACGTACGCAACGATCTCGGCCGCCCCCTCCCGCCCCGCGGACGCCCGCGCCTCGCGGATCGCCGCGACGGCGGTCGCAACCTCGCCCGGCGTGTGACCGCTGTCGAGCACCGTGCCGTCTGCGACCTCTCCGCTCAGTTGCAGGGTCTTGGGGCCTTCGGCGGCGGCGTACACGCGCGGCGCCGCCTCGGGCGGGTAGTCCAGTCGCACGGCGTCAAGCGTCACGTAGCGCCCGGCGACGTCGACCTGCTGTCCGGCCAGCAGCGCGCGGAGCGCCGGCACATACTCCCGCATGAGCGTCAGCGGGGAGGCGACCCGTGCGCCCACCTGCGCCATCCACGGGAGCACGCCGTGCCCGACGCCTGGAAGCAGACGGCCCGGGAAGAGCCGCTCGATCGTGGCGATCTCCATGGCGGTCGCCGCGACGTTGCGCAGCGGCATCGGCGCGATGCCGATCCCGATCTTGAGCCGTTCCGTCCAGGCCAGCGCCGCCCCGACGGTCGCGAAGGCGGACTGCCGGAAGCAGTCCTCCCAGATCCACAGCTCCGGCACTCCGGCCGCTTCGGCGGCGAGGACGGCGTCGCGGAACTCGTCCGGCGAGTGCGTGTAGGGGTTGAAGATCGCACCGATGCGGGTCATGCGACCACTCTGTCAGCGGCGGCCGACACGCGCGAGCCCGAGCGCTCAGGCCACCGGCAGCCGAGGCACCGCGTTCAGCAGTTGAGCCGTGTACGGATGCTCCGGATGCGACAGCACGCGACGGGTCGCGCCTGTTTCGACCACGCGGCCGCTCTGCAGCACCGCGACCCGGGCGCACAGCGCCGACACGATCGTCAGATCGTGCGACACCAGCACCATGGCGATGCCTCGCTCGCGCGCCAGTCGCTGGAAGAGCTCGATCACCGTCATGCGCACCGAGGTGTCCAGGGCGCTCACCGGCTCGTCTGCCAGCAGCAGCCGCGGGCCGGGTGCGAGCGCCCGCGCGATCGCGATGCGCTGCCGCTGGCCCCCCGAAAACGCGTCGGGGTAGCGGGATGCCGCGTCGACAGGCAGATCGACCGCTCGCAGCAGCTCGGCGACGCGGGCGGCGCTCGCTGCGCGGTCCAGGTCCAGCCCGAGCGAGCGGATCGGCTCTGCGATCGAATCACCCACGCGCATGCGGGGATCGAGCGACGAGAACGGGTCCTGGTAGACCGGCTGCACCGCACGGCGAAACAGCCGCATCCCGGCCCGGTCGCGGCGGTCGAGAGGCGCACCGCCGAACAGGACGCGGCCTCCCGTCGGGGCGGCGAGGCCGAGCAGGATGCGCAGCAGCGTGGTCTTGCCGGCACCCGATTCCCCGACGAGCCCGACGCTCTCCCCCGCGGCGACGCTCAGGTCGATCTCGTGCAGCACGGGGGCGTCGTGGTGGTAGCGGAAGCTGACTCGGTCTGCTGCCAGCAGAGGCCCCGTCTTCTGCTGCGGCGTCGTGGTTGCGGCATCCGTCATCATCGCGCCCCCTCGCCGTGCTCGGGGAGGAACGCCTCGAGTTCTCGAGAGGCCGACACGAGGGTGCGGGAGTAGTCCGTGGCCGGCGCGGTCAGCAGCGTCGTGGTGTCGGCGAGCTCGACCTGTCGGCCGTCGCGCATCACCAGAACCCGGTCGGTGATGCCGGCGACCACCGGCAGGTCGTGGCTGATGAAGATCAGCGACATCCCGCGTTCTTCGACCTCGCGCTGCAGCAGTGCGAGCACTCCGGCCTGCACAGTGACATCGAGTGCCGTCGTGGGCTCATCGGCGATGAGCAGCCGCGGACCGGCAGCGAGCGCCAGGGCGATCGCGACGCGCTGCCGCTGACCGCCCGAGATCTCGTGGATGTACGCGCGGGCGACGCGCTCGGGGTGGGGCAGCTGCACGTCGGCCAGAGCGTCGAGCACCGCGCGTCGCAGGGCGTCGCCGCGCAGGCCGCGGTGGTGCGCGAACGGCCAGGCGAGCTGCTTGCCGATCCGCATCAGGGGATCGAGCGAGGCCAGTGGCTCTTGGAAGACGGCGCCGACGGCCGACCCTCGCATGCGGTCGAGACGGCGCTGCGACGCCGCGATCACATCGACGTCGCCGCCGGGGGCATCGAGCACAGCCCGCCCCCGGGCCCGCAGCGGGTGCGCGAGCAGTCCGAGGATGGCGAGCGCGGTCACCGACTTGCCCGACCCCGACTCGCCGATGATGCCCAGGCGCTCGCCCGCGTCCAGCGTGAACGAGACCTCGTGCACCAGGTCTCGGGGCTCGGCACCCTCGACCCGCACACCCAGCCCGTCCAGGGTCAGCAGCGCGCTCATCGGATGCTCCTCGAGGCCGGGTCGGCCACGTCCCGCAGGCCGTCTGCGATCAGATTCGTGCCGATGATCGTGGCCACCAGAAGGATGCCCGGGAGAATGGCCGCGGTCGGCGAGACCAGCACCGTGCTCTGGGCTTCCTGCAGCATCCGTCCCCACGACGCGTTCGGCGGCGGCGAACCGAGGCCGAGGTACGACAGGGATGCCTCGGCCACGACCGCGCCGCCGAACTGCAGTGCGAGGGGCACGATGAGGGTGGGCCACACGTTGGGCAGCACGTGGATTCCGATGAGCCGCAGCATCCCGGTTCCCGAGGTGCGCGAGGCGGTGATGAAGTCCTGCGCCAGCACGCGTGTCGAGGTGATCCTGGTGAGCCGGGCGATCACCGCGGCGCCGGCGAGACCGATGGCGAGGATCGCGGACTCCATCGAGGCGCCGCGCCACGCGACGATGAGCATCGCCAGCAGCAGCGTCGGGAACGCGATCGCGATGTCGAGCAGGCTCGAGATGGCGTCGTCGAGCCATCGGCCGGCGACAGCGGCGACAAGCCCCAGGCTCACGCCGATGACCGCCGCGATGAGCACCGAGCCGACGCCGACGATGAGAGCGAGGCGGGCTCCCACCATGAGCTGCGAGAAGAGGTCGCGGCCCAGCCGGTCGGTGCCCGCCCAGTGCTCGGCCGAGGGCGGCATGAGGCGCTCGCCCGTGGTGTCTTCCAGACCGTACGGCGTCCAAAGCAGCGACACCAGCGCGACGACGGCGATGGCGCCGAACAGCACACCGCCCGCGGCGAGGTTGATCGAGCGGCGCGCGCGGGGGCGCCGCCCGGACGCGGCCGGCGCCGTGGCGTCGGCGGGGACCGTCGGGATCGTCACCGTCATGCGGTCACCTCCACCGCCGCTGCGTCCTCTCGCGCCGGCGCCGCCCGCCGGTTGCCCGACAGCGAGCCGCGCAACCGCGGATCGATCAGGCGCTGGATGACGTCGGCGGCGAAGCCCAGCAGCAGCACCAGCGCCGTCGAGAACAGCAGCACGCCCTGCACGCTGGGAAAGTCCTGCTCCTTGATGCCCACGAGCAGCATGTCGCCGAGGCCCGGCAGTGCGAACACCCGCTCGATCACCACCGCCCCGACGAACGTCGTCGAGAGCATGATCGCCAGGATCGAGATGACCGGCACGACGGCGTTGCGCACGCCGTGCCGCCACAGCGCCGTGCCGAAGCTCTGCCCCGTCGCGCGGGCCGCCCGCATGTACTGCTGACCGAGGATGTCGAGGGTCGCGCTGCGGACGTAGCGGGCCAGATCGCTTCCGGCCACGAGCGCGATGGTCATGACCGGCAGCACGAGGGCGTAGAGCGCAGCGCCGGGGTCCTCCCAGTCGGTGCGCGGGAAGCCGCCGGCAGGGAACACTCGCCAGCCGAGCGATAGCACCGCGACGAGCAGGATGCCGACCCAGAACACCGGCACCGCTCCCCCGAGCTGCGACAGCGCCGAGAACGTCGCGCCGTACCAGGTGCGCGACTTCCAGGCGGCGAAGAAGCCGACGGGGACCGCGATGAGCACGGCGAGCAGGAATGAGAACAGCGTCAACGGCAGCGTGACGTTCAGGCGCCGGACGATCTCGTCGCCGACCGAGAGGCGGTTCGTGAACGATTGGCCCAGGTCGAGCGTGACCAGTTGGCGCAGATAGTCGACGTACTGCTCCCAGATCGGGCGGTCCACACCCAGGCGAGCCGCGGCGGCTGCGATGTCGGCATCCGTCGCCCCCACCGAGATCAGCGCGAAGACCGGGTTTCCGAGCACGCGCAGCACGACGAACAGGATTGTCGCCGCCAGCACGAAGGCCAGCAGCAGCAATCCTGTCCGTCGGAGGAGATAGCGGCCTATGATGCCGCCTTCTCGATGCCGTACACGTAGAACAGCGAGTTCAGGCCGTTCTGCGGAACACCACTGACGCCCTCGGCGGCGATCCGCAGCTGCGGGTTGAGGTACAGCCACACGCTGGCCGCGTCGTCCGAGATCTGCTGGTTGGCCTTCTTCACCAGCTCGGTCTGCTCGTCCGTCGACGCCGCCTTCTCGGAGTCGGCGAGCCACGTCTGCACGTCGGCGTTGTCGTAGCCCCAGTAGAAGTCGGGGTTGCCGTAGAAATTGATGTCGCGGTCGTTGACGTGGCCCTGGAGCGTCGCCTGGAAGTCCTTGTCGGTGTAGACCTTCTGGTACCACTCGTCATCGGTGATCACGTTGATCTCGACAGTGATGCCGACCTTCGCGAGCTCTGACTTGACGAACTCGGCGACGGTCGAGTGCACGCCGGAGTCTGGCGTGTCCAGCGAGAAGGTGAAGCCGTCGGCGTAGCCGGCGTCGGCCAGCAGCTCCTCGGCGAGTTCGACGTCGTACGGGTTGTTGTCGGCGAGGTCGATGAACCACGGCTCCGACGGCGGCACCATCGAGCCGATGAGCTGGCCGCGGCCGTCCCAGATCGCGTCGAGCAGCTTCTCGCGGTCGATCGCGGAGTAGATCGCCTTGCGAACCTCGACGCTGTCGAACGGCGCCACGCGGTCGTTGAACGCGAGGAGCTCCTTCGTGGTGGACGTGCCCTCGATGATCTCGAAGCCGGCGGCCTCGAACTCGGCGAGGCTGTCGGGGTTGGACTGGCTCGTCACCAGGTCGACCGCGCCGGTCAGCAGCGCGTTGTTCAGCGCGGTCGGGTCGGCGTAGTACTGGTAGACGACGCCGCCGTTGGCCGGAGCCTCGCCCCAGTACTCGTCGTTCAGCTCGAGGGTGATCGAGTCGCCCTTGCGGTAATCGGCGAGCTGGTAGGGACCGCTGCCGTCCTCGGTCGCCGTCAGGTCGCCCGCTGCCGGATTCACGATCCACACGTAGCCGAGGTTGTACGTGAAGCTGATCGAGGGCTGCGTGAGGGTGACGGCGACGGTCTTGTCGTCCACGACGTCCACGTGGTCGATGACGCTCAGCTGCCGCTTGCGCGCCGCGATCGACTCCTCGCTCACGAACCGCTCGAGGCTGTACTTGACCGCTTCAGCGTCGACCGGGTCGCCGGAGTGGAAGGTCGCGTCCTCCTGAAGGGTGAACGTGTAGACCAGGCCGTCCTCCGACACCTCGGTCTCGGCCGCGAGGAGCGGCTCGACAGTGGCGTCGTCGGTGATCCGGAACAGACCCTCGTAGACGTTGCCGGTGAACACCTCGGTCACGCCCGAGCTGCCGCCGAAGATCTGGTCGAGGTTCGTGGGCTCGTTCTGCGAGCCGACGACGATCTCGGCGTTCGGGTCGGCCTCGCCGGTGGCGCCGCCCGAGGACGGTGCGCCGGAGGCGCAGCCCGCGAGGACGAGGGCGGCGGCGGTGAGAGCCGCGGCCGCGGCTCCCAGACGTCGGATACGTGAGGACACGTCGGTTCCTTTGCTGTTCGGGTAAGCAGGTGCAGATCTGTGTGCGCGCCCCGTGGACGCGGCGAGTTAGAGCGTGAAGCCGTCGGCGAAGCGCACGCGCTTCTCACCGGCCCGGATGGGAAAAGGCAGCCGGTTCTGCAGCGGCGGCAGCGGGCAGTTCATCTGATTCGAGAACCCGCAGGGCGGCACGGTGGCGCGGTTGAAATCGATCGTGATCGGGATGCTGTCGCCCGGAGCGAGCGCCCGGTCAGACGCCGGGTGATCCAAGAACAGGAACCGTCCCGCGCCGTAGCTCTCCGCACCGTTCGTGCGGTCGCCGAACACGAGCTGCAGCTTGGCGTGGCCGCCGTAGACGGTGTCGAACGCGTTGAGGCGATACTCGGTGCCCTCGACCTCGAAAACGAGGTCACCCGAGACGGGCAGCCCGCGCGTGGCCCCGGCATCCTTGATGTGCTCGAACGGCACGACGCGCTCTTCATCGACCAGTTCGAAGCGGCCGGGCAGCACCCACTCCGGGTCGTAGTCGTAGTACTCGATCTCTTCGAACGCCTGCTGCGCCGGCGAGTCCTGCCGCCAGATGCGGTAGCCCTCCTGCGTCAGACCGCTGTTCTGACCAGCGCTGTTCTGACCGGCGCTGTTCTGATCGGCGCTGTTGTGATCGGAGCTGTCGAGGTCCGCGCGCTGGAGCCGGGTGAAAAGCGCGTCGTCGGGATGCCCTGCGCGCGCCTCTCTCTCGTCCACCGGCGGCTGGCCGGCGGGCGACCAGTGCGTCAGCACCAGCGACAGCGCGCCGTCGGGCGCCGTCACCTTGCGGCGCCGCGCCGCGATCCAGTCTTCGTGCTCGAGCAGAGCTGTAGAACTCACCATCACAGGAGATCAAATCGCGAGCGGCATCCGAAAATTCCGTTTCACAGTGTTTCACTATGAACGAAGGTGTCGGGCATAGTGCGAATCCGTAGCCGCCAGTCGTGGCGGCGGCAACCCCATGGCCCGTCTGGCCGGTGGCGCCGCAGGCTGGAGGCATGGCACGCATCGGGACCTCTGGCTGGGTGTATCCCCACTGGCGCGGCGTGGTCTATCACGGGCCGCAGAGCAGTTGGCTGGCGCAATACGTCGCCGAGTTCGACACCGTCGAGCTGAACGGCAGCTTCTATCGCTGGCCCGGCGAGGCGCGCTTCGCGTCGTGGCGCGATCGACTTCCGGACGGGTTCGAGATGACGGTGAAGGCGCCCCGGGGCCTCACGCATGCCCGCCGTCTTCGCGAGCCCGAGCAGTGGATCGAGCGCGTGACCGCCGGGCTTCACGCCGTGCGCGGACGCCGTGGGCCGCTCATCGTGCAGCTGCCTCCGACCATGCAACGCGACGACGCGAGGCTGGACCACTTCCTTACGGCGCTTCCCTCCTGGACGCGCCCCGTCGTGGAGTTCCGGCATCCGTCATGGAACGACGAAGCCGTGTTCGAGCTTCTGGAACGCCGCGGAGCCGCGTACTGCGTCATGAGCGGTGCGAAGCTGCCCTGCATCCTGCGCGCGACGACGCGCCTGGTGTACGTGCGCCTGCACGGACCGGACCCCGAGCATCTCTACGGCGGCTCGTACTCCGACGACGACCTCGCGTGGTGGACCCAGCGCATTCGCGAGTGGGAGGCCTCGGGCCACGACGTGTACGCGTACTTCAACAACGACGGCGAAGGGCACGCGGTCTTCAACGCGCGGACCTTGAAACGGATGCTGCAGCCCTGAGCCGCGACATGGCGAGAGGCGCCGCACCCCACGGCACGGCGCCTCTCGGCACAGATCGTTGCTACGCGGCGGCCGCGTAGGCGCCGGCGCGCACGACGAGCTCGTCGCCCGCGGCATCCACCGTCACCGACCCGCCGTCCGCCAGCTCGCCCGACACGAGCAGCTCGGCGATGCGATCGTCGACCTCGCGCTGGATCAGGCGGCGCAGCGGCCGGGCACCGTATTCGGGCTCGTAGCCGTGCTCGGCCAGCCAATCGACCGCGGCGTCGGTCACCTCGAACGCGACCTCGCGGCGCGCCAGGCGGCCTTCACTCGCGCCCAGCAGCAGCCGCACGATCTCGCGCAACTGAGCCTTCTCGAGCTTGCGGAACAGCACGATCTCGTCGATGCGGTTGAGGAACTCGGGTCGCATGGCTTCGCGCAGCTTGCCGAACACGCGGTCGCGCAGGTCCTTCTCGGAGCCGAAGCCGGTCGAACCACCCCCGTCGGCGATGAAGCCGATCGCGCCGCTGCGCGAGGCGAGGAACTCGGAACCGAGGTTCGAGGTCATCACGACGACGGTGTTGCGGAAGTCGACCGTGCGTCCTTGGCCGTCGGTGAGACGCCCGTCGTCGAGCACCTGCAGCAGCAGGTTGAACACGTCGGGGTGCGCCTTCTCGATCTCGTCGAACAGCACGATCGAGTACGGGTTGCGTCGCACGCGCTCGGTGAGCTGGCCGGCCTCGTCGTAGCCGACGTATCCGGGAGGAGCGCCGACCAGGCGCGACACCGTGTGCCGCTCGCCGAACTCGCTCATGTCGAAACGGATCACCGCGCCCTCGTCGTCGAACAGCGACGCGGCGAGCGCCTTTGCGAGCTCGGTCTTGCCGACGCCCGTCGGACCGAGGAACAGGAACGAGCCCACGGGACGGTGTGCGTCGCCCATGCCGGTGCGGTTACGGCGCACGGCCTTGGCGACGGCGGTCACCGCGTCCTCCTGGCCGACGACCCGCGCGTGCAGTTCGTCCTCCAGCTGCGCGAGCCGCTCGCGCTCGGTCTCAGTCAGGCGATTGACCGGGATGCCGGTGGCCCGGCTGATGACGGCTGCGATCTCGGGCTCGTCGACAATGGCGTCAGGGCGCACCGCGGCGCCGGCGCTGGTGGCCTGCTCGAGGCGGTCCTGCACGTCCGCGATCTCGTCGCGGATCCGGGAGGCCTCTTCGTAGTGCTCGGCCGAGACGGCGGCGTTCTTGTCGGCCTCCAGGGTGGCCAACTGCTCCACGAGTGCTGACACGTCGACCTGTGCGCCCAGCCGCAGCCGCAGTCGTGCGCCCGCCTGGTCGATGAGGTCGATCGCCTTGTCGGGCAGCACACGCTCGGTGAGGTACCGGTCGCTCAGCTCGACGGCAGCTCGCAGGGCCTCGTCGGTGTAGACGATGCCGTGGTGCTCCTCGTACGCGGGCTTCAGTCCGTGCAGGATGCGCACAGCGTCCTCGACCGAAGGCTCACCGACCTTGACCGGCTGGAAGCGGCGCTCGAGCGCCGGGTCCTTCTCGACGGTGCGGTACTCCTTGAGCGTCGTCGCGCCGACCAGGTGCAGCTCGCCGCGCGCGAGGCGGGGCTTGAGGATGTTGCCGGCGTCCATGCCGCCGTCGCCCGCGCCGCCCGCGCCGACCACCGTGTGCACCTCGTCGATGAAGACGATGAGCTCGCCCTTGTGCTCGGCGATCTCATCCATCGTCTTGGTGAGGCGCTCCTCGAAGTCGCCGCGGTAGCGGGTGCCGGCCAGCATGGCGGCCAGATCCAGCGCGACGACGCGCTTGCCGAGCAGCTGCTCGGGCACGATGCCGTCCACGATCGCCTGGGCCAGGCCCTCGACGATCGCGGTCTTGCCCACGCCCGCCTCTCCGACCAGCACCGGGTTGTTCTTGGTGCGGCGGCTGAGGATCTCGATGGTCTGCTCGATCTCGTCGGCACGGCCGATCACCGGATCCAGTTCGCCCGCCACGGCACGCGCGGTGAGGTCGGCGCCGTACGTGTCGAGCATCGGAGTTCCGGATGCCGCGGCATCCGTCCCCGCACCCGCCGGGGTGTCACCGCTCGGGGCGACGGTCTCGCGCACGCCCTGCGTGAGTGCCTCGGCCGTCACGCCGGCGCCCGCCAGCACCTGACCCGCCGGGGTGTCCTGTGCCAGCACGAGGGCGAAGAAGAGGTGCTCGGGGTCGACGTAGGTCGATCCGGACGAGCGTGCGACCTGGAACGCGTGGAACAGGGCCCGCTGGACGGACGGGGTGACGACGGCGCCGTCCACGTCCGCCGCCGCCGAGGCGGTGGGCAGTCGCTCCTCCGTCGCGCGGACGATGGCGCGGGGGTCGGCGCCGACACGCTCGATGGCGTCGGCGGCGGGCGACTCGGAAGCCAGCACGCGCAGCACGTGCAGGGCGTCGAGCTCGCGCTGACCGCGCTCGAGCGCGAACCTGCCGGCGCGCTGCAGCAGCTCCTGGGTGCGCGCACCGAGGAAGCGACTCAGATCGATCGATCGCTCGGCGCGGGCACGCTCGCCCGCGAGGTAGCGCGCGAGGAACTCGTCGAACGAGCGCGAGCTGTCGTCGGCGCCGTTCGAGGGGGTGAAGTCTTCGGGCATTCGATTCTCCTGAACTTGAGTGGAGGACTGTCAAGTTTATGAACTTGAGCACAGCCGTATCAAGTTCAACGGAGTCGAGTCCTCGCTATTCCCGACCTCATTCCCGACCTCGTTCGCGGACAGCGGACGTCGGTGGTCCGGCGTAGCGTGAGCCCCGAGGGGCCGCGGGGCCCGCGAACAGGAGGCTGTTGTCATGGACTGGAAGATCGAGCTCATCTTCGTGCCGGTGAGCGACGTCGATCGCTCGAAGGAGTTCTACGAGCGCATCGGATTCCACGCCGACCACGATCAGACCCCGTACGAAGGCCTGCGGTTCGTGCAGATGACGCCGCCCGGATCGGCCTGCTCGATCGCGTTCGGCACCAACCTCGGCGACGGCCTCGCGCCGGGACAGCAGAACACCATCCAGGTCGTCGTGCCCGACGCCGACGAGGCGCTCGCGCACCTGCGCGGGCTCGGCGTGGAGGCGACGGGCGTCGACGAGCAGGCCTGGGGCCGCTTCGTCACCTTCGACGACCCGGACGGCAACACCTGGACCCTTCAGCAGCTGCCGCCGCGCGACTGAGGCGGCCTCAGTCGCGGCCGCCGGGCGGCCCCACGACCAAGAGGACGACGAACAGCACGGCGACCGCGCCGGCGAGAAGGATCGCAAGGGTCCACGGGCGGTGGAGGAACCACCGCATGAGGCGGTCGTGCCACGCCCCGTCGCGGGGATCGCCTGTGCGCTCGAGCCGCCACGCTCCGTCCAGCCTGCCCGAACGGTGTAGCCACAGCTCAGTAGGGATGGTGGCATACGGCACGATCGCACTCACGATGGCGATCGCGGTGGCGCCGGCGCCCCAGCGCTGGTTCTTCGCAACGAGCACCGCGGTCGCCCCGTACGCGAGGAAGACGAAACCGTGGATGCCGCCGCCGATCGTGACCGCGATCGCGAGGTCCGCGCTGGCGCGAAGGATGAGTCCCGCGATCAGCAGAGTCCATGAGATCGCCTCCGCGATCGCCAGGGTCCGGAACAGGTTCAGGGGCGCGCGGAACACGGGTCTCCTCGGGTCGGGGTCTCTCCAGCCTACGTTCGTCCCGTCGAGCCCCTCGGCCGACGGCTACCGTTGAGCGGTGACCTTCTCGCTCGACGCGCTGCGCCGCTGGCCCGACATCGAGGCCGCGGAGCTGACGGCGACGGATGCCGCGGACCGGCTCATCCTCGACGAGTCGGCGTCCGCGCGAGCCGGTGGCGCCGCGGGCTCGCTGGTGGTGATCGGTGACGGCTACGGCGCACTCACGCTGGGTGCCGCACATGCCGGCGCCCGTGGCATACGGACGCATCAGGATCCCCTCACGGGCGAGCGGGCGCTCGCGGCCAACGCCGAGCGCTTCGGGCTCGCCGGCGCTTTCGCGTCACTCCCCCTCGATGCCGCACTTGTGCGAGGCGCCCGGGTCATCCTGCTGCGGCTGCCACGGTCGCTGGAGGCGCTGCGCGACATCGCCGGCCTCATCGCGGCACACGCCGGGCCCGACGTCGCGGTGTATGCCGGTGGTCGCGTCAAGCACATGTCGCTGGGCATGAACGACGTGCTGCGTGAGCACTTCGGCCGCCTCGACGTCACGCACGCCCGGCAGAAGTCGCGAGTACTCGTGGCGCGTGAGCCGCACGACGGCCGCGACCCCGCGCCGCAGCGCGCGGTCCACGACGGTCTGACCGTGTGCGCCTTCGGCGGGGTGTTCGCAGGCACATCGATCGACATCGGCACGCGCTTCCTCCTCGATCACCTCCCGGTGGCCCTCCCCGGAGTCGACGAGGCGATCGACTTCGCGTGCGGCACCGGGGTCGTCGCCGCCAGTCTCGCGCTTCGGAATCCCGAGCTGCGCCTGTACGCGTGCGACCAGTCCGCGGCCGCGGTCGCCTCGGCGCGCGCCACCGCGTCGGCCAACGGCGTCGCCGATCGCGTGACGGTCGTCCGCGACGACATGTTGGCGGCACGAGGCGACGCGAGCGCCTCGCTCATCGCGCTGAATCCACCGTTCCACTCCGGCGCCGCCGTGCACGAGGCTCTCGCACCGCGGATGTTCGCCGACGCCGCTCGAGTGCTCCGCTCCGGCGGCGAGCTGTGGACCGTGTGGAACTCCGGCCTGCGCTACCGCCCGGCTCTGGAGCGACTCGTCGGACCGACGCGCCAGGTCGCGCGCAACGCGAAGTTCACGGTGACCGCGTCCACGAAGCGGTAGCTCCCACGCCATTCAGCCGAACGCGTCGCCGAGGCGATGTCACTGGGTCCCGGCTGGGGAGCCGGGACCCAGCTGCCACGGCTATCGAACTCCCCCAAGGCGAACGAGCTCCGTGGCGTGGAGGGGTGCTGGGGACACCGTCTCCGAGGGGCGCTGGGGACGCCCCCGGCTCCGAGATTAGTGCCACGGCGCCGCGGCCGGGGCGTGCGACACTTCGGCGACTTCGGCGGTTTCTGCCGCCGGCGGTGGTACCTGTGGACAAAAGCATCGGCGCGGGCGGTCGCCTCGCTACGCTGGCGCCACGCAGAAGGGTGTTTCACATGTACAACGACTACGGCGGCCTCGTCGCCGGCTACGGCCTCATCTTCATCCTCGGCATCGTGATCTATCTCGGCTCCATCGCACTCGTACTCTGGATCGGATACCTGATCATGCGCGCCGCGGTGAAGAACGGCATCCTCGCGGCCGACAAGGCCCGCCGCGAGCAGGGCGGGCAGTTTCCCGGAGGGTACCCGCCTGCGCCCCCCATGCAGCCGCACGGTCCGCCGGCCCGATAGGCGCCCCGAACGGCGGAACGCCCTGCCCGACAGAGGTCGAGCAGGGCGTTCATCACGAGCGCAGGATCAGAAGTCCCAGTCGTCGTCTTCGGTGGCCTCGGCCTTGCCGATGACGTACGAGGAACCCGACCCTGAGAAGAAGTCGTGGTTCTCGTCGGCGTTCGGCGACAGCGCCGACAGGATCGCCGGGTTCACGTCGGTGACCGTCGAGGGGAACATCGCCTCGTAGCCCAGGTTCATGAGCGCCTTGTTGGCGTTGTAGTGCAGGAACTTCTTGACGTCTTCGGTCAGGCCGACGCCGTCGTAGAGGTCCTGGGTGTACTGCACCTCGTTGTCGTAGAGCTCGTACAGCAGCGAGAAGGTGTAGTCCTTGATGTCCTCGCGCGTCGCCTCGTCGACCTTCTCGAGTCCCTTCTGGAACTTGTAGCCGATGTAGTACCCGTGCACGGCCTCGTCACGGATGATGAGGCGGATGAGATCGGCCGTGTTGGTCAGCTTCGCCCGCGACGACCAATGCATCGGGAGATAGAAGCCCGAGTAGAACAGGAACGACTCCAGCAGGGTCGAGGCGACCTTGCGCTTGAGGGGCTCGTCGCCGCGGTAGTACTCCATGACGATCCGAGCCTTCTTCTGAAGGTTCTCGTTCTCGACCGACCACCGGAACGCCTCGTCGATCTCCTTCGTCGAGCACAGCGTCGAGAAGATCGACGAGTACGACTTCGCGTGCACCGACTCCATGAAGGCGATGTTCGTGTACACCGCTTCTTCGTGCGGAGTGATCGCGTCGGGGATCAGCGAGACGGCGCCCACCGTGCCCTGGATGGTGTCCAGGAGCGTCAGACCGGTGAACACGCGCATCGTGAGGGTCTGCTCGTCGGGCGTCAGCGTGTTCCACGACTGGATGTCGTTGGACAGCGGCACCTTCTCGGGCAGCCAGAAGTTGTTCACGAGGCGGTTCCACACCTCGAGGTCCTTATCGTCCTGGATGCGGTTCCAGTTGATGGCCTGGACGTGGTCCAGGAGCTGGAGCTTCTCGCTCATGTTCTCTCTTCCTAAAATCCCAGATCAGACCATCAAAGTGTGCACGACACGCACTCCGTCATGTCCG
The DNA here is from genome assembly GCF_019449275.2 of Microbacterium sp. HD4P20. Classification (GTDB taxonomy): domain Bacteria; phylum Actinomycetota; class Actinomycetes; order Actinomycetales; family Microbacteriaceae; genus Microbacterium. The sequence goes on along the minus strand of NZ_JAHZQZ020000018.1, from coordinate 202,056 downwards.
TGCCCTCCAGCGCCATCTGGCGGAGGCGGATGTAGTAGATCGTCTTGATGCCCTTGCGCCACGCGTAGATCTGCGCCTTGTTGATGTCGCGCGTGGTCGCGGTGTCCTTGAAGAACAGCGTGAGCGAGAGACCCTGGTCGACGTGCTGCGTGGCGGCGGCGTACGTGTCGATGACCTTCTCGTAGCCGATCTCGTACGCGTCCTGGTAGTACTCCAGGTTGTCGTTCGTCATGAACGCCGCCGGGTAGTAGACGCGGCCGAGCTTGCCTTCCTTGCGGATCTCGACCTTCGCGGCGATCGGGTGGATCGACGACGTCGAGTTGTTGATGTACGAGATCGATCCGGTGGGGGGCACCGCCTGCAGGTTCTGGTTGTAGATGCCGTGCTGCTGGATCGAGGCCTTCAGCTGGCGCCAGTCGTCCTGCGTCGGGATGTGGTGGCCGGCGAACATCTCGGTGACCTTGTCGGTCGCCGGCGCCCACTCCTGCTCGATGTACTTGTCGAAGAACTCGCCTGTGGCGTACTTCGAGTCCCAGAAGCCGTCGAACACCTCGCCGCGTTCGATCGCGATCTTGTTCGAGGCGGTCAGGGCGTGGAACAGCACCGAGTAGAAGTAGATGTTCGTGAAGTCGACACCCTCCTCCGAGCCGTAGTAGACGTGCTCGCGAGCGAGGTAGCCGTGCAGGTTCATCTGGCCGAGGCCGATGGCGTGCGAGCGGTCGTTGCCGTCCTCGATCGAGCGCACCGAGCGGATGTGGCTCTGGTCGCTGACCGCGGTGAGGGCGCGGATGCTGGTGTCCACCGTCTTCGCCAGGTCACCGCCGTCCATCGCCAGCGCGATGTTGAGCGAACCCAGGTTGCACGAGATGTCCTTGCCGATCTGGTCGTAGGACAGGTCCTCGTTGAAGGTCGTCGGAGTGTTCACCTGCAGGATCTCGCTGCAGAGGTTCGACATGTTGATGCGGCCCTTGATCGGGTTGGCCTTGTTCACCGTGTCTTCGAACATGATGTACGGGTAGCCCGACTCGAACTGGATCTCGGCGAGCGTCTGGAAGAACTCGCGCGCGTTGATCTTCGTCTTCTTGATCCGCGGGTCATCGACCATCTCGCGGTACTTCTCGGTGACCGAGATGTCGCCGAAGGGCACGCCGTACACGCGCTCGACGTCGTACGGCGAGAAGAGGTACATGTCCTCGCCGTTCTTGGCCAGCTCGAACGTGATGTCGGGCACCACGACACCGAGCGAGAGCGTCTTGATGCGGATCTTCTCGTCGGCGTTCTCGCGCTTGGTGTCGAGGAACCGCATGATGTCGGGGTGGTGGGCGCTGAGGTAGACCGCGCCGGCGCCCTGACGGGCTCCGAGCTGGTTGGCGTAGCTGAAGCTGTCTTCGAGGAGCTTCATCACGGGGATGATGCCGGATGACTGGTTCTCGATCTGCTTGATCGGCGCACCCGACTCGCGGATGTTCGACAGCAGCAGCGCCACGCCGCCGCCGCGCTTGGACAGCTGCAGCGACGAGTTGATGCCGCGCGAGATCGACTCCATGTTGTCTTCGATGCGCAGCAGGAAGCACGACACGAGCTCTCCGCGCTGAGCCTTGCCCGCGTTGAGGAACGTCGGGGTCGCCGGCTGGAACCGGCCGGAGAGGATCTCGTCGACGAGGCTCGTCGCGAGCTGCTCATCGCCGTCGGCGAGGGCCAAGGCGGTCATGACGACGCGGTCTTCGAAGCGCTCGAGGTAGCGCTTGCCGTCGAAGGTCTTGAGCGTGTAGCTGGTGTAGTACTTGAACGCCCCGAGGAACGTCTCGAAGCGGAACTTCTTGCCGTAGGCGAAGTCGTTGAGCTTCTGGATGAACTCGAACGAGTACTTCTCCAGAACGGCCGGCTCGTAGTACTCCTTCTCGACCAGGTAGTCCAGGCGCTCCTTGAGCGAGTGGAAGAACACCGTGTTCTGGTTCACGTGCTGCAGGAAGTACTCCCGCGCCGCGCGCTTGTCGGCATCGAACTGGATCTTGCCGTTGGCGTCGTACAGGTTGAGCATCGCGTTGAGGGCGTGATAGTCCATGCCCTCGAAGCGCGCCTCTGTCTTGAATGTCTTCTCGGTCAATGCGGTGTCTGCCATCGTTCCAATCCCTCGCTCACGCGTTCCACGTCTTCAGGCGTGCCGAATACTTCGAGCCGATACAAGTGCGGCACGTGGCACTTGCGGCTGATGATGTCGCCGGCGAGACAGAAGTGCTCGCCGAAGTTGGTGTTTCCCGCGGAGATGACTCCGCGGATGTGGCGCCGGTTGCGCTCGTCGTTGAGGAACCGGATCACCTGCTTGGGGACCGCGCCCTTCTCCTCGCCCCGACCCTGGCCACCGCCGTAGGTCGGCGTGACGAGGATGAAGGGCTCGTCGACCAGAAGGGGCACATCCGTCCCGTGAAGGGGGATCCGCACCGCCCGCGCCCCGAGCTTCTCGATGAAGCGGGCTGTGTTACCCGAGATGCTCGAGAAGTAGACCAGCAGCGGCGCGCCCGTCAGAGTTGCGCCCGTCCGAGACATAGGTCACCGCGGTTCCGCCGAACGGGTCAGGCCAGTCGCGAGGCGAGTTCGTCGATCTTGTCGGGACGGAAGCCCGACCAGTGGTCTTCGTCGGTGATGACGACGGGCGCCTGGAGGTAGCCCAGCGCCTTGACCTGCTCGAGGGCCGCGGGGTCCTGCGAGAGGTCGTGGATTTCGTAATCGATGCCCTTGGAATCCAGCGCTCGATAGGTCGCCGTGCACTGTACGCACGCGGGCTTCGTGTAGACCGTGATCGCCATGTCGATCTGCTCTCCTCAGTACTCTTCCGGAAGAATCCGGGTGATTCTCCGGCAGGCCCCCCACCGGGAGTCCAATACTACATATGGGTACCGACATTCGATAGCACCACAAGGGCTAGTAGTTACATCCGTGTGATTTTCCACCGTTGTCCCCATGTACAACACAGGTTCTCCACCGATTCATCCACAACCGGCTACGCGGATCCGAGCCTGGAAAATCCCTGAATCACGCGCGATTCGGATGCCGCGGCCACATCCATCCACAGACCGGACGCTATCCACGGCTTCCGACATCGGATGTGCCTGTGGAGGGCACCCTCGGCGTGTCGCGGCGTGTCGCGCCGCGGGATCCCGAACGACCCCTGCACGGCTGAACTGCACCACGCAGTAGCGTTGTCAGGTGGCTGGCTACGGTGACCTTCTTCGCACTCCCGGGGTCGGCCGCATCATCGCCGCGCAGCTGACCGCGCGCTTTCCCAATGGCATGACGAGCCTGGCGATCCTGCTCCACATCGAGCACGTGACAGGCTCCTACGGCGCGGCCGGTCTGGTGCTGGCGGCGACCTCGATCGGGCAGGCCGTAGCCGGTCCGGTGACGAGCCGGTGGATGGGTCGCTGGGGCATGCGCCGGGTCCTGACGGCGACGCTCGCCGTCTGCGCCGCGTCGCTCGCGGCGATCGCCGTCTTCTCGCTGCCGCTGCCGGTCTATATGGTGCTCGGCCTGATCTGCGGCCTGGCCACCCCGCCGGTCCAGTCGGCCGTCCGCACGATCTATCCCAAGATGGTGACCTCGAAGCAGCTCACCCCCTTGTTCTCGCTGGACGCATCGCTGCAGGAGATCATCTGGATCTTCGCACCCGTGCTCATCACGGTCGTCGCGACGCAGGCGGGCACCGTTCCGGCGCTGCTGCTCATCGTGACGACTCTGCTGGGCGGCGGCGCGTGGTTCATCCTCTCTCCCGAGGTCGGCCGCGTACGCATTCCCCGCAGCCGGCGCCGCCTCGGACGCGTGCTCGCGCGCCCGCCGGTGCTCCTGGCGACGATCATCGGTTTCCTCCTCATCGGCGGGTGCGCCGCCGTCGAGGCCGGCGTCGTCGCCACGTTCGACCACGGCGGCCTGGAGGCCGGTCTCGTGCTCGGCGTGTTCGCCGTCGGCAGCCTCGCCGGCGGCCTGGCCTTCGGTCACCTGCCGATCGGGCGCTGGGCCATGGCGCGGCGGCTGGCGATCTTCTCTGTGGGCATCGCGCTGACCGTCGTGTCGCTGAACGTGTGGTGGCTCGGCGGCACGCTTCTCCTGGCCGGTGCGGGCATCGCTCCAGCCCTCGCGGTGATCTACGCGATGACCTCGGCCAGCGTCAAGTTCAGCGACACCGCCGAGGCCTTCGGCTGGATCGGCACCGGCCAGCTCATCGGTGCCGCTGCCGGCTCGGCGATCGCCGGGTTCCTCATCGACGACATCGGCCCGACGGGCGCCTACGTGGCCGCGGCCGGGTTCGCTGTCGCGAGTCTGGCCGTCGCCATCGCCTTCGTGCGCGGGTTCCCCGATCTGCGCGATCGCGACGCGAGTCCGATTCCCGACACCGAGCCGGTCCACACCATCGGATGAACGCTCGGCCGGCGCGTTGCGCAGGCAAAGCGGGCTCATAGGGTCGTGCCCTTTCCTAGTCCCATGACAGGTGGAGAAGACCGCTGGATCGACGAGCGCGGCGAGGTCATCGATGAGGACCACCGCGGGCTCGTGTACGACATCCGCACACTGATCGACCGGCGCCGGGCGATCGGCATCTTCGGCGGCGTGGCGCTGACGAGCCTCCTGGCCGCATGCGGAGCGACGGACGAGACCGAGGCCGCGGCGACATCGGCCGCGCCCACCCCGGGTGCGACGAACAGCGCACCGTCGGCGGGCGCGACGGCAGAGGCATCCGCTCCCCTCGACGAGGTGCCCGATGAGACCGGAGGGCCGTTCCCGGCGGACGGGTCGAACGGCATCAACGTGCTGGATGACTCCGGTGTCGTCCGCAGCGACATCCGATCCAGTTTCGGGTCGTCCACGACGGTCGCCGAAGGAGTTCCGCTCACGATCTCGCTGACCGTGCGTGATGCCGCCACCGGCGCGGCGCTCGTGGGACGCGGGGTGTACGTGTGGCACTGCGACCGCGACGGAAACTACTCGCTCTACAGCGCAGGCGTCGAGGAGGAGAACTACCTGCGCGGCGTGCAGGAGACCGACGCGAACGGCACCGTCGTGTTCCGCTCGATCTACCCGGCCTGCTACCCCGGGCGATGGCCGCACATCCACTTCGAGGTGTATGACGATGTCGCGACGGCGGTCCAGTCGGGACCGATCGTGAAGACGAGCCAGATCGCGCTGCCTCCGGAGGCCAACGATGCCGTCTACGCCACCAGCGGTTATGGGCAGAGCGTCCGGCATGCCTCACAGGTGTCGCTGCAGAGCGACAACGTCTTCCGCGACGATGGCGGCCTGCATCAGATCGCGACGATGTCGGGCTCGGTCGGGCAGGGCTACACCGCGTCGCTCACGATCGGCATCTGAAGCGTCGCGCGGCGCTCACTCGATGCGCCGCAGCAGCTCCAGCACCGCCAGTGCGTATGCGTCTGCGGGTTCGGGATGCTGGAACGTGCGGAGCTCGCCGGCGACGAAGATCTCGACCTCGTGCGTGTCAGCGAGCCGACGGAGCGCACGGAAGGCGCCGCGCAGCAGTTCGCGCAGCTGATGCTCGTGAGGCAGCCACAGGGCTTCTTCGAGGGCGACCGAGTCCAGCGCCCACTCGGTCGTGCCGTTGAAGGCGAGGATGCGGCCCGTCGGGTACTCGCGCGGCTCGATCGTCATCTCGCTCACGGTGAAGACGTCGGCCTCGAACTCGGGCTCGTCGAGCTGGAACCGGTCGCCCGAGTGCGGATGCCACACGAGCCCGGCGTTGCGCAGCTCGAGGGCCAGGTCGGTCGAGATCATGCTTCCATCCTCCCCCGCTGCTGCGGGCGCCGGGGCGGCCCGCGCCCCACGACCCGCCACGCGCGACCACAATGGGAGAGTGAGCGCCGACTTCGACCCCGCCGAGATCCTGCCCGACGAGCTGCTCGAGCGCATGCGCGAGCGTGCCGCGGTCCACGACCGCGAGAACACGTTCCCCGACGACGATCTGACCGACCTGAAGGATGCCGGGTACCTGGCGATCCTCGTGCCGAAGGAATTGGGCGGTGCCGGTCTGGGGCTCGCCGAGGCATCCGTTCTCCAGCAGCGACTGGCCGGCGCCGCGCCCGCGACGGCGCTCGCGATCAACATGCACCTGGTGTGGACGGGTGTCGCGAAGGTGATGGCCGACCGAGGTATCGACGCGCTGCGCTTCGTGCAGGAAGGCGCCGCGGCCGGAGAGGTGTTCGCCTTCGGGATCAGCGAGGCCGGCAACGACCTCGTACTGTTCGGAAGCGGAACGGATGCTGCGCCCCTGCCTGACGGCGGCTATGCGTTCACGGGCACCAAGATCTTCACCTCGCTCGCGCCGGTGTGGACCCAGCTGGGGCTGCACGGCCTGGACAGCTCGTCGCCGGACGCCCCGCAGGTGGTCTATGCGTTCGTGCCGCGCTCCGAGGTGCAGGCCGACCGGGTCGTGGTGCGCGATGACTGGGACACCCTCGGCATGCGGGCGACGCAGTCCCGCACGACCGAGCTGCACGGCGCGCTGGCGCCAGCCGACCGCGTGGTGCGTCGCCTCGCACCGGGCCCCAACCCGGACGCGCTGGTGTTCGGCATCTTCAGCGTCTTCGAGCTGCTCCTCGCCTCGGTGTACACCGGCATCGCTCGGAGGGCACTGGACCTCGCCGTCGCGGCCGCCGGCGCGCGCACCTCGAAGCGCACCGGAAAGGCGTACAGCCAGGATCCCGACATCCGTTGGCGGATCGCCGACATGGCCCTCGCGTATGACGCGCTGCCGCCGCAGCTGGCGATGCTCTGCCGCGACGTCGACGAGCAGGCCGACCACGGCGCGCGCTGGTTCTCACTGCTGGCGGGCGTCAAGCATCGCGCCGTCACGGCCGCGAAGGCGATCGTCGACGACGCCGTGCTCGTCGCGGGCGGATCGTCCTACTTCTCACGCAACGAACTCAGCCGGCTGTACCGCGACGTGCTGGCAGGGCTCTTCCACCCCTCCGACCCCGAGTCGGCCCACAGCGCGGTTGCGACGGCGTGGCTGGGGCCGCTGGACGAGTAGCCCGGCTCAGCTCTCCTGGATGTAGTGGCGCACGGTCTCGTCGCGCTCCACCAGGTAGTCGTCGTCCTCCGGGTAGTACACCGCGCGATCGACATCCACCCCGGCGAACTCGCGTACCGCGTTCATCGACTCCCAGCGCGATACCGTGAGGATCTCGCTGGTGCCGTCGCCGAGATCCCGCGTGAGGACCCAGGCGTCGAGGTTGCCGGGCGTCGCCCGGTACTCCCCCATCCCGGTGCGCTCGACGTACTCGACGTACTCGTCGCGTTCCTGTGTGCGGATCACGCCACGCCAGACGCGGACGACGGGTTGATGCGAGGTCATGAGCCCATCCTGCGATGATCCGCCGCTCGAGGGAAGGGCGACGGCGCATGAGGCGGCGCGTGCGAGGATGACCGCATGGCGCGAACTCCGACCCACCTGCTGAGCGCCGCCGACCAGGAGCGACGACGCGGCCTGCGATTCATGAAGGGTGTCGCGCTGGGCGCGCTGCTGTTCATGGCCGTGCTGTTCGCGGTGTCGTTCGCCTTCCAGCAGCAGGTGCCGACGCTCGCCTACGTCCGCGCGGCGGCCGAGGGCGGCATGGTCGGCGCGCTGGCGGACTGGTTCGCAGTGACGGCCCTGTTCCGGCATCCGCTCGGCATCCCGATCCCCCACACCGCGATCATCCCCAGCCGCAAGGACGAGATCGGGCGCACGCTGGGCGAGTTCGTCGAGACCGAGTTCCTGCGCGGCGACGTCGTGCGCACCAAACTCGAGGCGACCGCGATCGCGACCCGGCTGGGCGAATGGCTCCGGCATCCCGAGCATGCCGAACGGGTGGCGGCCGAGGCGTCCGCCATGGCCGCCGGGGTGCTGCAGGCCCTCAGCGACGACGACGTGCAAGAGGTCATCGAAGACCTCGCACGCGAGCACCTCATCGCCCCCGAGTGGGGGCCGCCGCTGGGCGAATGGCTCGGGCGCATCGTCGACTCGGGCGCGCACCACGGTGCGGTCGACATGGCGCTGGAGAACATCCAGACGTGGCTGGCGGCCAACCATGCGGCGTTCACGGGACTGGTCTCGCGGCGACTGCCCTCGTGGGTGCCCTCGGTCGCCCACCGCCTCGTCGACGACACCGTGTACAACGAGGCCGTCAAGTTCGTCGCGGCCGTCCGCTCCGACCCGGGGCATCCGGCCCGCGGCGCGGTCGACGGGTATCTCGAGCGCCTCGCCGACAACCTGCAGCACGACCCCGCGACGATCGGCCGCCTCGAAGACGCCAAGCACGCGGTGTTCGACAGCCCTCGCATGCGGGCCCTCGCCGCCGAGGCGTGGAACACCGCCAAGGCCGGCCTGCTGCGCTCGCTCGGCGACCCCGACAGCGGCCTGCGCCGCCGCGCCGCGCGGGCGCTGTCCGAGATCGGCGAACGATTGACGACGGATGCCGCGCTGCAGCACCGCGTGGATTCCTGGGCGACCGGCGCCGCGGTCTTCCTGGTCGAGCGCTATCGCCACGACATCGCCTCGATCATCACCGACACCGTGGAGCGCTGGGATCCGGCCGAGACGACGGAGAAGATCGAGCTCATGGTCGGGCGCGACCTGCAGTACATCCGGCTCAACGGCACGATCGTCGGCGCCCTGGCGGGACTGGTGATCTTCTCGGTCGCGCACGCGCTGTTGGGATGAGGCGGCTACCCTGAAGTCGTGTCGCGCGACGAGCCCACCGACCAGCCCTCCGACGAAGCCACCGAGCTCCTCTTCAGCTACGGCACCCTCCAGCACGCCGAGGTGCAGCTCGACACGTTCGGGCGGCTGCTGGACGGCGACGACGACGCGCTGCCGGGCTACACGGTGGACTACGCCGAGATCGCGGACCCGCGCGTGGTCGAGCTGTCGGGACTGTCGGTGCATCCGCTCGTGCGCGCGACCGGCAACCCGCTCGACAAGGTCCTCGGCAGGGCGCTGCGGGTCACCGACGACGAACTCGACGCATCGGACGAGTACGAGGTCTCGCTCTATCGGCGCACGTCGGTCGTCCTGGCCAGCGGTCGCACGGCCTGGGTCTACGTCTCGGCCTGACACGGCGGTAGCGTCGAGGGGTGACGCCTCCTGATCCGCCGCCCGCCACCCATCAGCTCTGGGTCGATCCGCTGTGGCCCCGTGCGGGGGGATGGCCGCGCATCGGCGAGGACGGCGGGTGGGATGCCGTGGTCCTGGGTCTTCCCGCCTTCCGCACGTCGCTCTCGCCGACCGGTGCCCACGCCACTCCGGGCGCGATCCGTGCGGCACTCCGCCGCTTCAGCCCGACCCTGCTCGGTCCGCCGCCGATCGTCCTGGACCAGGTGCTCCGCATCGCGGACGCCGGCGACGTCGATGAGCCGGACGGGCCGGCGGGCGAGGCATCCGTCCGCGCCGCGGTGGGGGCTCTACGAGAGCGTGCCGATCTGGTGGTCGCGCTGGGTGGCGACAACTCGATCACCTACGCGGTCGCGCAGGGCGCCGAGGCATCCGGTTTGATCACGCTCGATGCGCACCTCGACCTGCGTGATGGTGTCTCGAACGGATCGCCCGTGCGCCGGCTGGTCGAGGACGGCCTGGCCCCGCACCGCATCGTGCAGGTCGGCATCGCTGACTTCGCCAACTCCGCCGCGTACGCGCGGCGTGCGCTGGACCTCGGCATCACCGTCATCACGCTCGACGACGTGCGGCGCCGAGGCATCCCGGACGTGATGGCCGAAGCGCTCGCCATCGCCGGCGCAGAGACGGGCGCAGACGGCGGCGCCATCCATCTCGATATCGACGTGGACGTGTGCGACCGCTCAGTGGCGCCCGGATGCCCCGCCTCGGTGCCCGGTGGCCTGCAGGCGTGGGAACTGCGCGCGCTCGTGCGGGCCGCGGCATCCGATTCCCGCGTGCACAGCGCCGACATCGTCGAGGTGGATGCGACGGCGGATGCCCCGGACGGGCGCACCGTGAGGCTCGCAGCCCTGTGCGTGCTCGAACTGCTCGCAGGAAAGGCGGTCGCGCGATGACCGGGACGACGCTCGTGTTGGTGCGTCACGCGAAGTCGGACTGGGGCGACCCCGGCCTCGACGACCACGACCGGCCGCTCAACGAGCGGGGCCGGAGGGACGCCCCGCGCATGGCGCGGCGGCTCGCCGACGCCGGCGTGCGTCCTGAGGGAATCCTCTCCAGCACCGCCGTGCGCGCACGCTCCACGGCGGAGGTGTTCGGTGCCGAGCTGGGCGTCGCCGTCACGCTCGACCCGGAGCTGTACGGCGCGCCGGCCGGCACGCTGCTCGCGACAGCCGCAGCCACCGGCGCACGATCGATCATGGTGGTGGCGCACGATCCCGGCATGAGCGTGCTGGCCGCGCAGCTCTCGGGCGGCGACATCGCCCACATGCCGACCTGCGCCGTCGCGACCTTCCGCTGGCACGCGGAGGACTGGGACGTGGTCACCGCGCTCGATCCCGACGATTGGACGCTCGACACCCCGCGCTGACCCCGGCGGGCATCGCCCATCGTTTTTTCCGCAGGAGAAGCCGCGTTCCACAGGACGTTTACGCGCCGAAACGTCCTGCGGAAGCCCCGTTCTCCTGTGGAAGGCCCGCGCCGGCCGCGGCTCAGGCCGGGGCTGCGCGGACCGGCACGCCCTCGCTCCACACCTCCGCGATGAGAGGCACGCCAGGGCGGTAGGCGAGGTGCACGCGGGTCGGCGCCTCGAGCAGAACGAGGTCGGCCCGCCTCCCGGGGGCGATCGCACCGACGTCGTCGCGGCGGAGCGCGCGGGCCCCGCCTGCCGTTGCCGCCCACACGGCCTCGGAGGGGCTCATGCCCATCTCGCGCACGGCGAGCGCGATCATGAGCGGCATCGAACTGGTGAAGCTCGAGCCGGGGTTGCAGTCGCTGGCGATCGCCACGATCACTCCCGCGTCGAGCAGACGCCGCGCGTCCGGGTACGGCTGGCGCGTCGAGAACTCGACTCCTGGCAGCAGCGTGGCCACCGTGTCGGAGCCTGCCAGAGCCATGACATCCGCGTCGCTGAGGTAGGTGCAGTGGTCGACGGAGTACGCGTCGACATCGACCGCGAGCCCGACGCCTCCGCCGTAGCCGAGCTGATTGCCGTGGACGCGCGGCAGAAGCCCCGCCTCGATCCCGGCGAGAAGGATCCGCCGTGACTCGTCGACGGAGAAGGCACCTTCTTCGCAGAACACGTCGATCCAGCGGCTGTGCGGAGCGCAGGCGCGGAGCATGTCACCGCACACGAGCTCGACGTATTCGTCACGGCGGTGGGCGTATTCGGACGGCACGACGTGAGCTCCGAGGAACGTGACCTCGGGGGTCACCTCCGACGCGAGGCGCGCGAGCCGGGCCTCGTCGACGACCGTCAGCCCGTAGCCCGTCTTGATCTCGAAGGTCGTGGTGCCCTGCGCATGCAGCTCCGACACGAATCCGGCGAGCCGCGCGCGCAGCTCGTCGTCGCTCGCCGCGCGGGTGGCCGCCACGGTGCGCCGTATACCGCCCGCGGCATACGGTGTGCCCGTCATGCGCGCCTCGAACTCGTCCGCGCGATCCCCGCCGAACACGAGGTGCGTGTGGCTGTCGACGAAGCCAGGGATCACGGCCCGCCCGCCTACGTCGACGACCTCGACCCCGCCACCGCTCCCGGGTGCGTCGCCGGCCGGGCCGACCCACGCGATCCGGGTGCCCTCGATCAGGACCGCCGCGTCGTGGAGGGTGCCGCACGGGTCGCCGTCGCGGCCGACGTTGGTGGTCAGCTCGCCGATGTTCGTGATCAGCGTCGCGCCCACGGCATCCCTCTTCCCTCGCGAGACGTCACGAGACTAGGCATCGAGCATCGGCACGTTCAGGCCGCGCTCACGGGCGACCTCTTTCGCGCGATCGTAGCCCGCGTCGACGTGCCGCATCACGCCGGTGCCGGGATCGTTCGTCAGCACGCGCTCCAGCTTCTCAGCGGCCAGGGGCGTGCCGTCCGCCACCGTCACCTGCCCCGCATGGATGCTGCGGCCGATGCCGACGCCGCCGCCGTGGTGGATCGAGACCCACGCCGCTCCCGATGCGGTGTTGAGCAGTGCGTTCAGCAGCGGCCAGTCGGCGATCGCGTCGGAGCCGTCTGCCATCGCCTCGGTCTCGCGGTACGGCGAGGCGACCGAGCCGGCATCGAGGTGATCCCGCCCGATGACGATGGGACCGGCGAGTTCTCCCGAAGCGACCATCTGGTTGAACTTCAGGCCCGCGAGGTGGCGCTCCTGGTATCCGAGCCAGCAGATGCGCGCGGGCAGCCCTTCGAAGTGCACGGCGTCGCCGGCCTTCTCGAGCCAGCGCACCAGCCCGGCGTTGTCGGGGAACAGCTCCATCATCGCGCGATCCGTCTTGCGGATGTCGTCGGGATCGCCCGACAACGCCACCCAGCGGAACGGTCCGCGCCCCTCGGCGAACTGGGGCCGGATGTACGCCGGCACGAACCCGGGAAAGGCGAAGGCGCGATCGAACCCGCCCAGCTGCGCCTCGGCGCGCAGCGAGTTGCCGTAGTCGAAGACCTCGGCGCCGGCATCCATGAATCCGACCATCGCCGCCACATGCGCCGCCATCGATTCACGCGCACGCGTCGTAAACCCGTCGGGATCACCGGATGCCTCGGCCCGCCAGTCCTCGAAGGCCACCCCGACCGGCAGGTACGCCAGGGGGTCATGGGCGCTGGTCTGGTCGGTCACGATGTCGATGGGTGTGCCGCGGCGCAGCAGCTCGGGAAAGACCTCGGCCGCATTCCCCACGACCCCCATCGACAGCGCCTCGCCGGCGTCCTTGGCCGCCACAACGCGGGCGACCGCGGCGTCGAGGTCGGTGGTGTACTCGTCGAGGTAGCCGTGCTCGACCCGGCGCTTCAGACGCGTCTCGTCGACATCGACGATCAGCACGGCACCCCCGTTGAGGGTCACCGCGAGGGGCTGCGCGCCGCCCATGCCACCGCAACCGCCGGTGAGCGTGAGGGTGCCGGCGAGCGACTCCCTGTCGAGCGAGCGGGCGACCGCGGCGAAGGTCTCGTACGTGCCCTGGAGGATGCCCTGGGTGCCGATGTAGATCCACGAGCCGGCGGTCATCTGCCCATACATCGTGAGGCCGAGCTGCTCGAGCCGGCGGAACTCCGGCCACGTCGCCCAGTCCCCCACGAGGTTGGAGTTCGCAATGAGCACGCGCGGCGCCCACTCGTGCGTACGGAAGACGCCGACCGGTTTGCCGGATTGCACCAGCAGCGTCTCATCGGGCTCGAGCTCGTCCAGCGTGCGGACGATCGCGTCGTAGGCCTCCCAGCTGCGGGCGGCCTTGCCGGTGCCGCCGTACACGACGAGGTCCTCCGGGTGCTCGGCGACCTGCGGGTCGAGATTGTTCATGAGCATGCGCTTGGCGGCTTCGGCGCCCCAGCTCTTGGCGGTCCGTTCACTGCCCCGCGGGGCGCGCACGGTTCGCGCGGCGCCGACCGGAACGGCCGGGGTCTGGATGGTGTCGGTCATGAGGTCGATTCCACACGGCTGGCAGGGCCGCGGCAACGGGTTTCGGCGCGACGGTGTCTGTCATCACAGACACCGACGGCGAAGGCATTGCCCGTCCCGGGCTGCACTGGTCGAATGAGGGCATGACCGGCGTCCCACCCCGCACCGACCGCGAACGCGGCGAGCGCCTTCGCGCGATCCTCCGCGGGTCAGGGGTGCCGTCTCAGCAGTTGCGTGATGCCGGCCTCATCGACGAGATCCCCGAGTTCGCCGCACTCGCCCTCACACCGCAGGATCCCACCTGGCATCCCGAAGGCGACGTGCTCGTCCATTCCCTGTGGGCGGCCGATCTCGCCGCCCGGCACGCGGAGGAAGCGGATGCCTCGCCTGACGCGCGGGAGTTGCTGGTGCTCGCGGCGCTGTGGCACGACATCGGCAAACCCGAGACGACCCAGCGTCGGAACGGCCGCATCACCTCCTACGGTCACGCGGAACGGGGAGCCGAGATCGCCGTCGCCGTGGGGCGCAGGCTGGGGCTTCCGCACCCGCTCGTGCGCGCGGCATCCGCCATCGTCGCGACCCACATGGCGCACGTATCCGTGGCTGGCCGGCCGAGTCCGAAGGCGGTGAAGCGGCTGCGCGATCGTCTGCGTGCCGCCGGCGCGTCGCTCGAGGACTGGGCCGTGGTCGTGCGCTGCGACGGCGATGCCCGCGGTGCGGCGGCGCGGCCCGATGCGTCGATCCCGTGGCTGCGGGTCGCCTCGACGCTGCCGCCGCTGCTCGAATCCTGAACATATTTGTTCAGCTTGCCAACGTGACGCCCGCACCCCTGGCGCCCGACGAAGTCGAGCGCTCGCTCGCACTTGTCGAACACATGTGTTCATGTTATCTTCATCGCATACACGGCTGTTCGACTTATGCGAAGGATGAACCGATGTCGACCTCACCTCATGAAGCGCCGATCGCGACCGAGCAATACCGTCGCCGCTGGCAGATGCTGGCCTTCCTCGGGATCGCCCAGCTCATGCTGATCATCGACGTCACCGTCGTCGCGCTGGCGCTGCCGCAGATCGGCTCCGACCTCGAGCTCTCACGCAGTGCACTGACGTGGGTCGTCAGCATCTACGCCCTCGTGTTCGGCGGCCTGATGCTGCTCGGCGGCAAGGCGGCAGATGTGTTCGGCAGCCGCAAGGTCGTCCTCGTCGGACTCGCCGTCTTCACGATCGCGTCGCTGCTGACGGGCTTCGCGTCCGATCCGGTCACGCTGCTCGTCGGTCGCGGGCTGCAGGGTCTGGGCGCCGCGGCGATGTCGCCCGCGGCGCTCTCTGTCATCGCGCGCACCTTCGCAGGCGCCGAGCTGGCGAAGGCACTCGGCGTGTGGTCCGCTTTGGGAGGCGCCGGCGCGGCGCTCGGCGTCCTGCTGGGCGGCCTGCTGACGTCGGGGCCCGGCTGGTCCTGGGTGTTCTGGATCAACGTCCCGATCGGCGTCGTCCTCTTCGTCGCGCTCCACCGCACCGTGCCGAAGCTCTCCGGAGGGGGCGGCGCACTGGATTGGCTCGGTGCTGCACTCGTGACGCTGTCGACAGCGTCGGTGATCTACGGACTCGTGGCAGCCGGGGAGGCCGGCTGGCTCACCCCCGTCGTGCTCCTGTCGTTCCTCGCGGGCGCGATCGGATACGCCCTCTTCGCGTGGCGGCAGCGCGTGGCTCGCGCACCGTTGATCGACCTCGGCATGCTCGCCCGCCGGCCGGTCGCGGCGGGGCTCGGACTGATCTTCGTGGCCACGGCGCTCATGATCGCCGTTTTCTTCCTGGGATCGTTCATCTTCCAGCGCGTGCACGCATTCTCTGCCCTCGACACCGGCCTGGTGTTCTTGCCCGTCGCGATCGGAACGATCGCCGGCGCGCAGGTCGGCGGCCGCACCATCCCCCGGATGGGTTTGCGCACGATCGCCGTGACCGGCCTTCTCATCACCGCCCTCGGGCTGACCGCGGCCGCAGCGATCCTGAGCATGACCGTGCTCGTCATCGCGATGAGCGTCGCGGCGTTCGGCATCGGCATGGTGTTCGTCGCCGCTTCGACCAGCATGTTCACCGCGGTCGCGCCGCATGAGGCGGGGGTCGGGTCGGGCGCGCTCAGCACGATGCACGAGTTCGGCGCCGCGACCGGTGTCTCGGCGGTGTCGAGCGTGGCCGCGGCCGCTCTCGTCGGCAGCGCCTTCACCGCGTACAACCTCGCCCTGTGGTTCGGGGTGGTGGTGGCCGTGCTCGCTGCGGTGGCCGCGGTGCTGGTGGTGCCGCGGCGGACGCGAGCGGCTCAGTGAGTCGGGGCAGGACTGTTGGTCAGACGCCCTATCCGGCCGGCGTCACCAACGCTGCGAGCACCGTCTCGGTGACGAGTCGTGGTGCGTCTGCGGCTGCGATCTCGCCGCGGTGAACCGACGCGGACGCGGCGTGCAGCACCGCCTGAATCGTGGTGATCTGCCACTCCACCGGCATGTCGGCGCGGAACTCCCGCTCCTGCCTGCCGCGCTTGAGGAGCGCCCGCACCCGCTTCGCTGGCCCTTCGTGTGCGCGCCGCAGCTCGTCGGGCGGCAGCGCCTGCCCCGCGGCAACGACGATCGCACCGAAGCGATGCGTGAGCAGCCACGTCGCCTCGAGCAGTTTCGCCATCGCCTCGCGGGGATCGCCGCCGAGGTCGAGATCGCGCAATGACTCCTCGGTCTGCGCGATGGCCCGCGTCGCGACCTCTGTGATCAGCTCCGTGCGCGAGTCGAAGTGCCCGTAGAGCGTCACCCTCCCGACGCCGGCGGCCTTCGCGATGTCCTGCACGCTCGCATCCGGATTCACTGCCAGCAGCGCGGTGGCGGCATCGACGATCGCCTCGATGTTGCGGCGGGCGTCGGCGCGCTTGGGCTGTGCGGTCACCGCAGCCATCGCCACCCCTTCCTGTACAACTCTGTTCAGCTTAGCCGCACGATCGGCTTCGGCTCGCGAAGGCCTCAGGCGCGAGCGCGCCCGAGCGCGGCATCCGCCACTGCACCGCTCATCACGAGGGCCGCGACGGCTTCCATCTCGGGCGACAGGTATCGGTCGGTGCCGGGGCCGTCGACGCCGGCCGCGCGCACGAGGGCGCGCACGGCACCGGTGGCGGGCCCGGGCTGCAGCGGAGCCCGCAGGTCGAGGGCACGAGCCGCCGTCAGCACCTCGATCGCCACCACGCGCCCGAGGCCGTCGATCGCGCGGCGCAGCTTGCGCGCCGCGGCCCAGCCCATCGACACGTGATCCTCCTGCATCGCCGACGACGGGATGGAGTCGACGGATGCCGGCACCGCGAGCCGCTTGAGCTCCGAGACGATCCCCGCCGCCGCATACTGCGCGATCATGAGGCCCGAGTCCACGCCGACCTCGTGCGCGAGGAACGGCGGCAGCCCGTGGCTGCGTGCCGGATCGAGAGCGCGGTCGGTGCGGCGCTCCGAGATGGAGGCGACATCGGCGACCGCGATCGCGAGGAAGTCCAACACGTACGCCACGGGTGCGCCGTGGAAGTTGCCGTTGGACTGCACCCGCCCGTCGTCGGTGATCACCGGGTTGTCGACCGCGGCGGCGAGCTCGCGCGACGCGATGAGCGCCGCGTGCTCGAGGGTGTCGCGGGCAGCCCCGTGCACCTGCGGCGAGCACCGCAGCGAATAGGCGTCCTGCACGCGCGTGCAGACGGACGGGTCGCGGTGCGAGGCCACGATGGGTGACCCGGCGAGGACGGCGCGCAGGTTCGCAGCCGACTCCGCCTGCCCGAGCTGAGGACGCAACGCCTGCAGATCGGCGGCGAAGACGGCGTCGGTGCCGAGCTGCGCCTCGACCGACATCCCGGCTGCGACATCGGCCGTGTCGAGCAGCATCGACAAGTCGTGGAGGGCGAGCAGCAGCATCCCGAGCATGCCGTCGGTGCCGTTGATGAGCGCGAGCCCCTCCTTCTCACGCAGGACGAGAGGGACGATTCCCGCCGCCGCCAGCGCTTCCGAGGCAGGCACGAGGTCGCCCTCGGCTGTGCGGACCTCGCCCTCCCCCATCGCGGCGAGCGCGACGTGCGACAGCGGGGCGAGGTCGCCGGAGCACCCCAGCGAACCGTACTCGCGGACGATCGGTGTGATGCCCGCATTGAGCATCGCGGCATAGGTCTCGACGACGACGGGCCGCACACCGGTGTGGCCGGTCGCCAGCGTCTGCAAGCGCAGCAGCATCAGCGCGCGCACGACCTCTCGCTCCACCTCGGGTCCGGTGCCGGCGGCATGCGAACGGATGAGGCTCGCCTGCAGCTGCACTCGTCGGTCGGGGGCGATGAACGTCGTCGCGAGCGCGCCGAACCCGGTCGAGATGCCGTAGTGCGGTTCCGGGTCGTCGGCGAGCCCCTCGACGAGTGCGCGGGCCGCCGCCACACGCTCGATCGCTGCGGGATCGATCTGGACCCGGGCATCGTGGCGTGCAATCGCGACGACGTCTTCGGGACGCAGGGGCGCACCGCCGATCGTGACGGCCTCCCGGGCGGGGATGACGGCGCTGTGCTGCGAATGGCTCATGCTCTGATTCCACACCCGCCGGATGCCGCGGGACAGCGGATCGTGGCATCCTGTGTCTGACATGCCAGACAGTTCTCGTGCCGCCGTCGGCCGCCCGCAGGTGCCGGCGGCCGATCAGACGCTGCGTGTGCTGTCGCACCTCGGCCGGCAGCGCGGGCCGGTGCCGGCCCGGTCGATCGCCACGGCGCTGGGCATCCCCCGCTCGACCATCTACCATCTGCTGACGACCCTCCAGGAGCACCACTTCGTCGTGCACCTGCCCGAGGAACGGCGGTGGGGCCTCGGGATCGCCGCGTTCGAGCTGGCCGGCGGCTACGCCCGGCAGGAGCCGCTCGCGCGTCTCGGACGCCCGGTGCTCGCCGACCTCGTCGACCGCACCCACGAGAGCGCGCATCTGGCCGTCATGCACGGCCGGGACGTGCTGTACATCGTCGAGGAGCGTGCGCCGCGACGGCCCGCCCTCGTCACCGACGTGGGAGTGCGTCTGCCCGCGCACCTGACCGCGACGGGGCGCGCGATGCTGGCGGCGCTCCCCCGCGAGCAGGTGCGGGCTCTCTTTCCGGATGCCGCGGCTTTCGCGGATCGGACGGGGCGGGGTCCGCAGCGGCCCAGCGAGCTCCAGGCCCTGCTGCGCGAGGTGCGCGCCCGTGGACACGCGTCCGAAGACGGCGAGGTCACGCTGGGCATGAGGTCGATCGGTGTCGTGGTGCGCGACCACACCGGCTGGCCGGCGGCTGCCATCGCCGTGACGTGGCCGGTCGCCGACGACGACTACGCGGCGCCCTCGGCGGCCAGCGACGATCGCCTCGCGGCCCTGGCACCACTCGCCGCCTCAGCGGCCGCCGAGCTCGAGCGCCGGATCGGGCGCGGTCGCTGAGATCGGCCCCGAACCGGCGCCGTGCGTTAATCCGATCGCGCCGAGTCCGCAACCCCCTGTATCGGCGTGACCGGGGCTGCTTATCGTCGCCGTATGTTGCCCGCAGACATTCCCGACGACTCGCATCTGATCGAACTCATCGACCATCGCGCGGTTCCGGCCGTGACGATCGCGCTCGCATCCTCGCCGCTGCCGCAAGACCACGAGCGCGTCAGGATCTCGTTGCGCGACGCGATCGCCGAAGTCGAGCGCCGGTTCGCGCACCAGGATCTGCCCCACGGTGCCGGAGACGACGTGCTCGACGCCCTGGGATCGCTCCTGACCGACGACGACTTCTGGTCGCACCAGTCGCGCTCGATCGTGGCGCTCGCCTCACCCGGCCGCCTCGAGGCCTTCCGCCTTGCCCACCATGCCAGCGATGTCATCTCGGTCGCGGACCGGTTCGACGTAGCCCCCCTCCTTCGCGCCTCCGCCCATAGCGAGAGAGCATTCGTCCTTCAGATCTCGGAAGGGTTCGTGCGGTTGACAGAAGTCGGGCCCGGCCACGGGCCCGTCGAGCACGCGCTCGATCTTCCCGGTGATCACGAGCTGATGCTCGCGCACGCCGCGAACGACGGTCAGCTCGATCGGCGGCGTGCGCAGGGTGCGAAGGGCGAGAACGTCGAGCGCGAGCGCTACTGCCGCGTGGTGAACGAGGAGGTGGCTCGGATCGTGCCGGAGCAGGTCACGCTGCTACTGGCGGCGTCGGCAGATCTCGAGTCGGCGTATCGCGCCGTCAACACGCACGAGAACCTGTATCCGGAAGGCGTCGAAGCACACCCCGAGTCTCTTGACGACGCCGAGATCGACCAACTCGCGCGGGACGCCCTCGACGAGCTGCGTGCCGCCGAGACCGCGGAGTGGAAAGAGCGGTTCGGTACGCTCCGGGCGCAGGGACTGGCCACCAGCCGTCTCGACGACGTCGCTGCCGCCGCCGTCCAAGCTGCGATCGACGAGCTGCGCTTCGATATGGACGCGAACCAGACCGGCACGGTCGACGAGTTCGGCCGGGTGCGGCCCGAAGCAGACCGACCCGATGACCAGCTCGACGCGCCACGGCTCGTCGACGAGATCGTCTCGCGCGTTCTGCACAGCGGCGGGCGCGTGCGCGCGGTGCACAATCGCGACCTCGTCGACGGCTCCCCCGTCGCCGCGACGCTGCGCTTTCCCGTCTCATCGACTTCGCGGTGAAAGCCGCGAGGCCCCGCCCGAGGGGTGGGGCGGCAGCGGCCCTCGGCAGACCCTCCCCCGGGTCGAGGGCCGCCGCCACCTAATCAGCGTGCGGACCCAGCCCGGCATTGCCGCGGTGGTCAGTCGACCTTCGCGACCGCGCCGCCCGTGAGCCGCACGAGCTCGTCATAGGTCAGCGGGAACACGGTGTGCGGGGTGCCGCCGGCCGCCCAGATCTCGGGATAGCCGGCGAGATCTTCGTCGACGATGGTCGTGAGCGGTGCGGGATGCCCCGTGGGCGCGACGCCGCCGATCGCCTGGCCGGTGGCCTCGCGCACCTGCTCGGGGGTGGCGCGCTGGATCTTGCCTCTGCCGAGACGTTCGGCGAGGGCTGCCGTGTCGACGCGATGTGCGCCGCTGGTCATCACCAGGAGCGGCTCGTCGTCCGACCAGAAGACGAGGCTGTTGGCGATGGCCCCGACCTCGATCCCGAGCGCGGCCGCCGCGAGCGCGGCGGTGGCCGCGGCATCCGGGAGCACCACGATGTCGCCCCCGATCCCGGCGGCGCGCAGCGCCTCGTGGACGAGCCGACTGCGGACGGGAAGATCGACGGGAGCAGGCGTGTGGGTCACGCCTTCCAGCCTACGAGCGCGAGCCCGTGCCGCGCGCGAGGATCTCGCCGTGCGGCATGAGCAGCCACCCGTCCTCCGACGCCGCCCACTCGCGCCAGCCGTCCGAGATACGGTGCAGCAGCGCGTCGTCGGCGCCGGTGGCCCGCGCCGCGTCGGCGAAAGCCGACTGCAGCACGCGGTCGGCCCACATGCCGCCCCACCAGGCGCGGTCTGCCTCGTCCTCGAAGAGCCACGTCGACGCCGTCGCGACGATGTCGCCGAGATCCGCCGCCCTCGCCCAGGCCTTGAGCCGTCGACCGGCGGCCGGTTCGCCCGCGACGCTGCGGTGCGTCGCGATATACAACTCCAGCCACTCGTCGAGCGCCCGGACGAGCGGGTACCAGACCACGCCCGGGTAGTCGACGTCGCGGACTGCGACCAGGCCGTCCGGCCCGGCAACGCGGCCGAGTTCGCGAAGCATGTCGACGGGGCGCTCGACGTGCTGCAGCACCTGGTGGGCATGGACCACATCGAACTCGCCCGCCGCGTACGGCAAGCCATACGCGTCGCCCACTTCGAATGACAGCCCCGGCGCCTGGTGATCGGCCGCTGCCTGCGCGACGACGTCGGCCGCGGCATCCGTCCCCACCACGCGGCCTCGCGCGACGCGGGCCGCGAGATCGGCGGTGATGGTGCCCGGGCCGCTGCCCACGTCGAGGACCGACATCCCAGGCTTCAGGTGCGGCAAGAGGTAGGCGGCGGAGTTCTCGGCGGTACGCCACCGGTGCGAGCGCAGCACGCTCTCGTGGTGGCCGTGCGTGTAGGCATCGGGCATCCGTCGATGCTATCGGCGCAGCCGGACGGTCATGTGGGCGATGCGGGTGCCCCGCTCAGCCGCCCAGCAGCGCTGCACGCACGGCGGCATCGGGGGCGTCGGCGCGAAGGGCCGCCTTCGTCAGTCCCGGACCACGTCCCAGTGCTGTCGCAGCGCGGCTGCCAGGTCGGCACCGAGCGCGCTGACATCGACTGTCGCGGTGGCGTGGAGCGCTTCGCCGACGATGAGCACCCGGCTGGTGCCGGGCCGAATGGCCGAGAGCGCACTCTGCCGATTCGTCCAGCGCCGAGCATGGGCGTTGCCGGCGTCGTCGCGGAAGATCACTTCCCCGGGCTCAGGGCTCTCGATCTCCCCACCGAAACTGAGGTACGACTCGGTGCCGGTGGCATGGGTCACGGTCAGGTCGCCCGCCACCTGTTCGAGATCGAATACGGCAATCGGAATCGCGTAGGCGAGCGAGACGGCATTGCAGAGGTCGACGAGCGGGTGAATCGACGGCAGCTCGCCTTCCTTCTTATAGCGGCGCAGCAGAGCCTCTGATGCGCACCGATACTGTGTCGGCTTCAATCCCATCTTGCTGAATGCGCGCCGCCATGCGGCGATCTCGGGGAACTCGCTCTCGGGCCGCTCGGCGAGTCTGCCGGCGGCACGAGCGAGGAACGGCGCTGCAGTGGCGGCGACGTCGGCGGTGTCACTCACCCCGTCGATCGTCAGGGTGGTCACTGCGAGTTGCGGGAACTCCCCGAGCAGCTCGGGATCGTGACGGAATCGCATCGTCGTCCTTCGAGAGTCGTTGCTTCCGCACACTACAGCGTCCGCGCCACGAAGACATCTCTGGGCAACATAGACGAACTGCTCGCCATCTCGCGAGATCGACCGCGCACTCTGCTCAGTCTCATCCGATGCACTTGAACATTTCGTCGAGACGGTGTGGAATGGCAGTGGATGCCGCAAAGCCGCGGCGTTCGCAGCGCACTGCCCACGAGGCCCGCCGAAAGAAGACCCGCGATGATGCACACACTGCCCCTCCCCGAATTCACCCACGAACGCGTGGAGGTGATCACCGGCCGGCGAAGCGGCCTGTTCATCGCCGTCGCGCTCCACTCGTCCGTGCTCGGCTCCGCGCTCGGCGGCGCGCGTCTGTGGACCTACCCGCACTGGAGCGACGCGCTCGGCGACGCGCTGCGCCTGTCTGCCGCGATGACCCTCAAGAACGCCGCGGCCGGACTCGATGCCGGCGGCGGCAAGTCCGTCATCGCCCTCCCCGAGGGCACCGTGCTCGATGCCGAGCGCCGCCGCGCCGCATTCCTCGACCTCGGCGACGCCGTCGAGTCGCTGCACGGCCTCTACCGCACCGCCGAGGACGTCGGCTCGACCACCGACGACATGCTCGTCGTCAGCGAGCGCACCGAGCACGTCGTCGGTCTGCCTGATGCCGTCGGCGGTTCCGGCGAGCCGGCCGGACCGACCAGCCTCGGCGTCTACGAGTCGCTGCGTGCGACGCTCGAGCGCATCACCGGCTCGTCCGACGTGGCGGGACGACGCATCACGATCTCGGGCCTCGGCCAGGTCGGCAGCAGGCTCGCCGTGCGCCTCTCGGCCGAGGGAGCCGTTCTCACGGTGACCGACGTGAACCCCGCCAAGCGCGACCTCGCCCGCGAACTGGGGGCCGAGTGGGCAACGCCCGGCGAAGAGCACCTCGTGCCGGCGGACGTGTTCGTCCCCGCGGGGATCGGCGGTCTGCTGACCGATGAGGTCATCGGCGCACTCGACGCAAAGGCCGTGTGCGGGCCCGCGAACAACCCCCTCGCCGAGCGCGCCGGCGCCGAGCGGCTGGCTCAGCGCGGCATTCTGTACGCCCCCGACTTCGTCGTCAACGCCGGCGGCGTGATCTATCTCGACCTCGAGGCGAAGAGGCTCGGCACCCGCAGCGAGATCATGGAGCGGGTCGCGCACATCGGCGACACGGTAAGGCGCGTCTTCGACGAGGCCGCGTCGCGCGGGGTGACCCCGCTCGAGGCGGCCGAAGGTCTGGCGGCCGAGCGACTCGCGGCCGGCAACCGGGCGCCGGCTCTGGTGCGCGGCGCGGCCTGACTCGACCTCACGCGGGCTGCGATCCAGGTGCGGCAGGGAACGGATGCCGCGCACCGGCCGAACCTGGACCGCACGATCCCGGCCGACCACTAGGTTGGCGGCATGGACGGCATCTGGCTCGCAGCCCTGAGCGGTCTGATCGGCGGTGGCACCCTGCTGGTCGGGGCCGCCGTTGCGTGGTTCGTCGACATTCCGCAACGCCTCGTGGCGGGCATCATGGCGCTGGGCGCCGGCGTGCTCATCTCCACCCTGGCGTTCGAACTGGTGGAGGAGGCGGCCGCCGACGGCGGCCTAGTGCCGACGACCGTCGGGTTCCTCGCGGGCGCCGTGCTCTACATCGTGGCGGACTGGCTCGTGTCGCGCCCGAAGCAGAGGCCGACCGACACGCCCGCGAACATCGTCGCCCGCCGCGCGGGCGCCAAGCTCGCGGGCGGCAGCGGTGTGGCGATCGCGATCGGAGCTCTGATCGACGGCATCCCGGAGTCGATCGTGATGGGGCTCTCGGTGCTGCAAGGCGGCATCAGCATCCCGATCGTGGCGGCCATCGCGATCAGCAACTTTCCCGAGGGACTGGGCTCGACGGCCGCCCTCAAGCGCAGCGGATCTGGCGGCCGGTCCGTCGCCCTGCTATGGACAAGCATCGCACTGGTGACGGTCGCCGCCTCAGTGCTGGGTTTCGTGGCGCTGCAGGCAGCGCCGGCGAATCTCATCGCGCTCATCACGACGATCGCGGCCGGCGGTCTGCTCGCGATGGTCTGCAACACGATGATCCCCGAGGCGTTTGACGAGCAGCACGCGCTCACCGGCCTATGGGCGACGTTCGGCTTCCTCGGCGCGTTCCTCTTGCACGAGCTCGCCGGCTGACGGATACCGCCTTCCCCACCCGGGAACCGCCGTGTCGCGATTCGCGGTGGCGCGCGCCGTGAGGCGCGCGCGGCGGCGTCACGACAGCGCGCCGTCAGCGTCGGTGAGCGACGCCGTGGCGGCTGCGACAGGCGTGCGCCGCGCGAGCAGCGCGGTCACGGCGCCGAGAAGCACCACAGCGACGGCCACCCACAGCAGGACCCGGAAGTCGACGACTGCCAGCAGCCCCGCGCCGAGTATCGACGCGAGCGTCTGCGGCAGGTTGACCACGACGTTGGCCGCCGCCCCGGTGCGCCCCTGCAAGGCGTCGGGGGTGAGCCGCTGACGAAGGGTGGAGAAGGCCACGATGGTGATCGGGATGCCGACGCCCAGGACGAACATGCCCGCACCCGCGATGACGACCGACCCGAAGGCGAACGGCACGCTCCCCACCGCGAGGAGCAGGAGCCCGAGGGCGGCGGCTCTGCCCTCGCCCCATCGGGTGACCAGAGTCGCCGACATCACACCGCCGACGACGGCGCCGGCCCCTTGGACGGGCACCAGAATGCCGATCGCCGCGGCATCCACGTGCATGGCGTCCAGAGCGGGGAACACGATGATGTTGAGCAGCCCCGCCGCGCTGAAGGCGATCGCCGCCGCGATCGACACGACGCGCAGGCTCTGCGGCGCGAAGAGCTGTTCGAAGCCGGCCACGAGTTCGCGGAAGTATCCGCGACTCGGCGCACGCTCGGGCGCCGCACCTCCGACGGGCAGCCCTGCCAGGATCAGTGCGGCGACGCCGAAGCACGCCGCGGTCATCACGATCACGGCAGGCGCGCCCATCCACACATACAGCGCCGTCCCGATCAGTGGCGAGACGAGGCGCAGGCCGTTGTCGATCGTCGAGAGGGCGCCGTTTCCCGACGCGAGCTGGTCGTCGCGCAGCATCGCGCGGATGATGCCCGACTGCGCGGATGCCGTGACGTAACCGGCCGCGCTGTATACGAAGACGACGGCGTAGACGAGCCACAGCTGCGCCGGCCCCGAGACCAGCAGGAGCGACAGCACGATCGGGACGAGAGCGATGTTGTTGAGGACCAGCAGCCGACGGCGCGGAACCCGGTCGGCCATCATGCCGATGAACGGCGCCAGGATCGCGGGCAGCCCCAGTGCCACGAAGACGAAGCCCGCTGCCACGTCCGAGCCGGTGAGCTCCTTCACCCACACGGCGATCATGAGGTACAGCGCACTGTCGCCGAGGTTGGTCGCCACCCACGCACCCGTCAGTCGAGGAAAGCCGGGGGCCGACCACGCCACGGGCAGACGCATGCCCCGGCGCCCCGCCGCCGCCGTCACCGGTCGGCCTCGGGCTCGGGGTTCACGACGGCGAAGAAGCGCGAATAGCGCGCGCCGGGTGGGCGCCGGGACGGGTCGGCGTGCCGGCCCGCGAACCGATTCGTCAGGTTCTGCACGTCGCGGCTGAGCTCGGCGAGCTCCTCCGAGGTCGCCCAGAATGACGAACGCGTGAAGGTCATCGCCTGGACCCATTCGTCCGGTTCGCGGTCGACGCGCGAGAACCAGTCCATCGCACGGAGGAACTCCGATTCGAGGCCTAAGGAGCCGACGGCCTGCACGGCCCGCAGTGAGCCCGGCACTGCCGGGTCGGGACGCATGTCGAAATCCGCGAGGCGCACACGCCAGGGCTTCTCGCGGCCGCGACGCTCGGCACGCTCGATGTAGCCGTACTTCTCCAGCATGCGCAGGTGGAACGAGCAGCTGGCCGCCGACTCCCCCAGCGCCTCGGCGCATTCCGTGGCGGTGGCTTCCGTGACATCACCCAGGTGGTCGAGCAGGGCGATCCGCACCGGGTGCGCGAGGGCGCGGATGCGCTCGGGGTCGGTGATCCGCTCGCGGGGCCGGGGACTGGAATCCGGGCGATCTTCAGTGGTCATGCGACGAGCGTAGATTCTAAAGAACTCTTTCGCAAGATATCTTTAGAATCATTCACCGCGGCGACTACTCGCGGCTGTGGCGGTGAGTCGAGGCACCACGTTCCGCCCCAGGGGAGAGTCGGCCGGATGGGCCGGATCCGTCCGCGGTGTCGTTCGCGGCTACGCCGTTGCTGACCAGGGATCCTCGTCGAGGGCTGCCAGGATGGTCGCCGCATCGACCTCGACCGAGAGGCCGTGCAACAGCTCGAGCGCCGCCCGCGCCTCGTCGATCCGCCCTTCGACCGCGAGTTCGCGGATGCGCACCGAAGGCCGGTGCAGCAGCACGCCCGCCAGGTGTCGCAGCGCCGCCTCGGTCTCGTCGCCCGCGCCGCGCGCGCGGGCCCGGGCGATCTCGGCCTCGACCTTCGCGAGGACGTCGGTGCGCAGCGCCGTGATGGCGGGGCCGGCGAGGCGGTCGGCGTGGAACTCCGTCGCGGCGTCTCCGACGATGGCGCGCGCGTCGGCGTGCGCGCTGAACTCTGCGAGAGGCGCGTGCAGCCGGATGGTCTCGAGATCGAGCAGCTCGACCCCGGCGACACCGCCCACGTCGGGGTCGACGTTGCGGGGCAGGCCCAGGTCGATCACCAGCACACGGTGGCCGGCCGTGAACGCCTCGGCGTGCACGACCGCATCGGCGGTGCAGGTGATGACGACGTCGGCCTCGGCCGCAGCGGCACGGAAGTCCGAGACCGCCTCGAGCGCGTGCTTCGCGGCGAACGCCTCGGCGCGACCCGACGGCGAGAAGACGTGGATGTCGCCGGCCCCGCGAGCGCGGAGGGCGTCGACCGTGCGGGCGGCGTAGCGACCGGTTCCCACCACGACCACGCGTGCGGCCGCCCAGTCGGGGATGCGGCTCGAAGCCAGTTCCAGCGCGAGACGGACGAGCGAGCGGTGAGCGCCGCGCAGCTGCGTGCGGTTGCGTACGCCCCGGCTGGTGTGCGTCGCCCGCTGGAACAGCCGCTCCAGCTCGCCGCTGGTCAGGCCGTCGGCACGGGCGGCGTCCAGAGCGCGGCGCACCTGGCCCGAGATCTCGTCTTCGCCGACGACCATCGATTCCAGTCCGCTCGTCACGGCGAACAGGTGGGCTGCGGCATCCGGGCCCTGATGCACGGCGACAGAAGACCGCAGGTGGTCGACGGGAATACCGGATGCCCCGGCCAGCGCGTCGACGACCGATTCGACCGCGACGGCCTCACCGCCGGTGAGCGGCTCGTCGATGTCGAGATAGGCCTCGAACCGGTTGCACGTGGCGAGGACGACCGCGCCGGAGACGAAGATCTCGTCGCGCACGAGGGCGCGGGTGGCCGACGGCGCGCCCACGGAGAGACGCTCCAGGATGTCGAGGCTCGCGTTCCGGTGGTTCGCGGTCAGACAGAGGAGCACGCCCCCATCTTAAGGCACCGCTCTGGGCACTGGCTGCCGACGGGTCTCGCAAGGCGGGAGCCTAAGGTGGATGACGTGCCGCTCGACTCCTCCCACCCGATGCTCGCAGAGGGCTACACGCCTCCCCCGCTCGTTCGCGCGTATCGCGGCGAGCGCCTCGAGACGCCCCCGGTGTGGTTCATGCGACAGGCTGGGCGGTCGCTGCCCGAGTACCGCGAGCTGCGCGTGGGCACCGACATGCTCGACGCGTGCCTGAACCCTGAGCTCGCGAGCGAGATCACCCTCCAACCCGTGCGTCGCCACGGCGTGGACGCCGGCATCTTCTTCAGCGACATCGTCATCCCGGTCAGGCTCGCGGGCGTCGACGTGCGCATCGTGGCCGGTCGCGGGCCCGTGCTCGAGAGCCCCGTGCGGACGGCGGCGGATGTCGCGGCGCTGCCGCCACTGGATCCCGCGGCACTCGCACCCATCCGCGAGGCGGTTGCGCTCACCGTGGCCGGGCTGGGCGACACTCCGCTCATCGGTTTCGCGGGGGCGCCGTACACGCTTGCCTCGTACCTCGTCGAGGGCGGCCCGTCGAAGGAGCAGCTCAAGACGCGCGCCCTCATGCATTCCGATCCCGAGACGTGGGCGGCGCTGCTGTCGTGGTGCGCCGAGATCACCGGTGCCTTCCTGACCGCCCAGATCGAGTCGGGGGCTTCGGCCGGTCAGCTCTTCGACTCGTGGGCCGGCTCCCTCAGCCTCGCCGACTACACCGCACACGTCGCGCCCTTCTCGGCCCGCGCGCTCGAGCCGGTGCGCGACCTGGGTGTGCCGCTGATCCACTTCGGCGTCGGCACCGGCGAGCTGCTCGCGGCGATGCGCGACATCGGGGTCGACGCGGTGGGCGTCGACTGGCGTCTGCCTCTCGATGAGGCGGCGCGACGCGTCGGCGGCGACGTGACCTTGCAGGGCAACATCGACCCCGCGCTGCTGCGGGCGCCGTGGCCGGTGCTCGAGGCGCACCTCCGCGATGTGCTCCAACGCGGCCGGGCCGCCCGTGCGCACGTCCTCAACCTCGGACACGGCGTGCCGCCCGACACCGATCCGACAGTGCTCACGCGCATCGTGGAGTTCGTCCACCGAAATGCCTGAGTTCTCCGTGGTCGGCGGCGGCATCGCCGGCCTGGTCACCGCCCGGCGGCTCGCCGCGGCAGGCGCTGCGGTCACGCTGCTGGAAGCATCCGATCGCCTCGGCGGCACGGTCGCGCGGCATGAGGTTGCGGGGATCGCGCTGGATGCCGGAGCCGAGAGCTTCGCGGTCCGCGGCGGCGCCGTCGAGGCGCTGGTGACCGAACTGGGGATGGCCGGCGACATCGTGGCTCCGGTCCCCGGCCCGGCTTGGCTCCAGCCCGCGTCGGGCGAGGCGGTGCCGCTGCCGGCCACCGCGCTGCTCGGCATCCCCTCGGACCCCCTCGCCGATGACGTGGTGCGGGTCGTGGGGCGCGAGGCCGCCGAGCGCGCCGTGATCCTGGACGCGGCGCCCGTCACGACGGTGCCGGCCACGCTCGGCGTGCTCGTGCGGGAGCGGCTCGGACCCGGTGTGCTCGACCTGCTCGTGGCTCCCGTGGTGCACGGCGTGCACTCTCAGCATCCCGATGAGCTTCCCCTCGCGCGCGCACATCCGGGGTTGGCGGATGCCGTCATCGCGGCCGGGTCCCTCAGCGGTGCCGTCGCACGGCTGCGCGCCGCCGCCCCGCCCGGCTCGGCCGTGGCCGGCATCCGGGGTGGCATCCATCGCCTCGTCTCCGCTCTCGCCGATGACCTCGCCACGCGCGGGGTCGACGTCCGCCTCGGCACGCGGGTCGAGCGACTCGATGCGCTGCCGGGCACCGTGGTGATCGCGGCGCCCGGGATCGCAGCGCCGGCGGGGTCGGGACGACGCATCGACCTCGTCACCCTCGTCGTGGAGCAGAACGAACTGGATGCCGCACCCCGCGGCAGCGGAATGCTCGTCGCGCAAGGAGCCCCAGTGGGCGCGCGCGCGCTGACGCACGCCACCGGGAAGTGGGCCTGGCTGCGTGAGGCCGCCGCCGGGCGTCACGTGCTGCGACTCTCGTACGACGCGACACCCGCTGACCCCGTGGCAGCGGCCCGAACCGACGCTGAGACCCTGCTGGGCCTGCCGCTCCCGGTCGTGGTCGACGCCGCGGTGGTGTCGTGGACGCGCCCCGCCCCGGCACCGCCTTCCGGCCTCGCCCTGGTCGGCGAGACGGTCGCCGGCTCGGGCTTGGCCGGCATCGTCGGCCAAGCCGAGCGCATCGCCGCCGCTCTCCTCTCCCCCTGACCGCCAACCGGCCACTCTCGGCCCTGCCGCGGGATGGGAGGATAGAACCCATGACCGATCCCTCGGCGAGTCCCGCACCCGAGTCATCCACCCCCGAAGCCCTCGGCTACACCCTGTGGGCCGTGTTCCGTCGCGATCCGGCTCTGGCGGCGGGCGGACCGGCGCCGGCGGCGACCGGCGGCGACATCGTCGCGGCGGTCGAGTGGGTCGAGGCATCCGGTGTCGCCGTGCGCGGGTTCTACGACGTCTCGGGCATGCGCGCCGACG
Organism: Microbacterium sp. HD4P20; assembly: GCF_019449275.2. Taxonomy (GTDB): domain Bacteria; phylum Actinomycetota; class Actinomycetes; order Actinomycetales; family Microbacteriaceae; genus Microbacterium. Next base: position 171,508 of record NZ_JAHZQZ020000018.1, on the reverse strand, counting down.
CCGACATCATGGTGTGGCTGCACGGCACGACCGACGAGAACGGCGTCGGAACCGCCCCCGAGGTGCTGCAGGCGGCGCTGCGCAAGCTGCGCCGCACCGAGCCCCTCGCGTCGCTGCTGCCGGTGTGGAACGCCATGGGCGTGCACCGCGACGCCGAGTTCACCTCGAGCCATCTGCCGGCGTTCATGCGCGGCAAAGAGCCCGAGACGTGGCTCACGGTGTATCCGTTCGTGCGGTCGTACGACTGGTACATCCTGCCCGACGACGAGCGGCGGCAGATGCTCGCCGACCACGGGCGCAAGGGCGCGCGGCATCGCAGCGTGCTGAGCAACACGGTCGCGTCTTTCGCGCTCGGCGACTACGAGTGGATCCTGGCGCTCGAGGCCCCCGAGCTGGTGGAGCTGGTCGACCTGATGCGCGACCTCCGTCAGACCGAAGCGCGCCGCCATGTGCGCGAAGAGGTGCCGTTCTTCACCGGCCGGCGGATCCGCCTCGACGAGATCCCCGAGGTGCTGGCATGAGCGCGCTGCGGATCGGCACGCGCGGCAGCGCTCTGGCCCTCACGCAGACCGGGATGGTCGCCGACGACCTCGCCGACGCCACCGGAGTCACCGCCGAACTGGTCACGATCACGACCGCCGGCGACCGTTCGAACGAGCCGCTCTCGCGCGCCGGCGGCATGGGACTGTTCACCGGCGCGTTGCGCGATGCGCTGCTCGAGGGCCGCTGCGACGTGGTCGTCCACTCGCTCAAAGACCTGCCGACCGCGCCGCACGACCAGCTCGTCGTCGCGGCGATCCCGGCGCGCGAGAACCCCAGCGACGCCCTGTGCGCGCGCGACGGCCTGACCCTCGACGACCTGCCCGGCGGCGCGCGCGTCGGCACGGGCTCCCCGCGTCGCATGGCGCAGCTGCGCCGGCGTCGTCCCGATCTCGAGGTGGTCGACATCCGCGGCAACGTCGACACGCGCCTCGGCAAGGTCACGGACGGCGAGCTGGATGCCGTCATCCTCGCCGCCGCCGGGCTCAATCGCCTCGGCCGCACCGACGTGATCACCGAGCTGCTCGACCCCGACGCGTGGCCGACCGCCCCCGGCCAGGGCGCGCTCGCGGTCGAGGTGCGCCGGGGCGACGAGGACCTCGTCCGCGCCCTCGACCACCGCGAGACGCGTGCCGCCGTCGAGGCCGAGCGCGAGGTGCTCGCCCTGCTCGAGGCCGGCTGCTCGGCTCCTCTCGGCGCCCGCGCCGTCGTCGATGCCGGCCTGCTGCTGCTCTCGGCCAGCGTCTACAGTCTCGACGGCGCGACCGCCCTCACGTCGTCCCACGCCGGGTCGTGGCCGGACGAGGACGCACCGCGTGAGGTCGCGGCATCCGTCGCCCGCGAACTGCTCGACGCCGGCGCCGCCGACCTGACCGGAGCCCGCCCATGATCGACCGCCCCCGCCGCCTGCGCGCGACTCCCGCGATGAGGCGCCTGGTCGCCGAGACCCGGCTGCACCCGGCCGAGCTGATCCTGCCGATGTTCGTGCGCGAAGGCGCCACCCAGCCGGTGCCGATCTCGTCCATGCCGGGCGTCGTGCAGCACTCGACCGAGAGCCTCAAGAAGGCCGTGACGGATGCCGCAGCCGCCGGCATCGGCGGCATCATGCTGTTCGGCGTGCCCGAGCACAAGGACGCCACCGGGTCGGGTGCGACCGATCCCGACGGCATCCTGAACGTGGCGACCCGGATCGCGGTCGCCGAGGCCGGCGACGCACTCGTCGTGCAGACCGACCTGTGCCTCGACGAATTCACCGACCACGGCCACTGCGGCGTGCTCGATGCGAAGGGCTACGTCGACAACGACGCATCGCTGGAGCGCTATCGCGACATGGGCGTGGCCCAGGCCGAGTCCGGCTCGCAGCTGCTGGGGCTCAGCGGCATGATGGACGGTCAGGTCGCCGCGGTGCGCGACGCGCTCGACGACGCCGGCTTCGGCAACACGCCGATCCTCGCCTACGCGGCGAAGTACGCCTCGGCGTTCTACGGTCCGTTCCGCGAGGCCGTGCAGTCCTCGCTCGAGGGCGACCGCCGCACGTATCAGCAAGACCCGGCGAACCGCCGCGAAGGCATGCGCGAGCTCGACCTCGATGTGGCCGAGGGCGCCGACATCGTGATGGTCAAGCCCGCGATGAGCTACCTCGACGTGCTGGCCGATGCCGCGGCGACGAGCCCCGTCCCGGTGTGGGCGTATCAGGTGTCGGGCGAGTACGCGATGATCGAGGCCGCCGCGGCCCACGGCTGGATCGATCGGCGTCGCGCGATCGAGGAGTCGGTGCTCGGCATCCGTCGTGCCGGCGCCGATGCCGTGCTGACGTACTGGGCGACCGAACTGGCGGGATGGATCCGATGACTGAGCCCACGACGAACGCACAGGAATTCGCCCGGGCGCGGGGCGCGATGCCGGGCGGTGTGAACTCGCCGGTGCGCGCGTTCGGCTCAGTGCACGAGACCCCCCGCTTCTTCGTGTCGGCGTCGGGTCCGTACGTGACCGACGTCGAGGGCCGCGAATACGTCGACCTCGTCGGGTCGTGGGGTCCCGCGATCCTCGGGCACGCGCATCCCGCGGTCGTGAAGGCGGTGCAGGATGCCGCCGCCCACGGCCTCGGCTTCGGCGCGAGCACGCCCGGCGAGACCGAGCTGGCCGAGCTCATCGCAGCGAGGGTCACCCGTGACGGGGTCGCGCGCCCCGTGGAGCGCGTGCGCCTGGTCTCCACGGGCACCGAGGCGACCATGACCGCGATCCGCCTCGCCCGCGGCGCGACGGGCCGCGACCTGATCGTGAAGTTCGCCGGGCACTATCACGGCCATTCCGACGGGCTGCTGGCCGAGGCCGGCTCGGGTGTCGCGACGCTCGCACTCCCGGGGTCTGCCGGCGTGCCTGCGCCGATCGCCGCGCAGACGCTCGTCGTCCCGTACAACGACGTGGACGCCGTGCGCGAGGTGTTCGCCGCCCGGGGCGCCGAGATCGCGGCGGTCATCGTCGAGGCCGCGCCGGCCAACATGGGCATCGTGCCGCCGGCGCACGGGTTCAACGCCGCACTGGCCGACATCGTGCACGCGAACGGCGCGCTCCTCATCCTCGACGAGGTGCTCACCGGCTTCCGCGTCGGCCCCGCCGGCTGGTACGGCGTCGACCCCGTCGCGTTCGCCCCCGACCTCATCACGTTCGGCAAAGTCGTCGGTGGCGGGCTGCCGCTCGCCGCGCTCGGCGGGTCGGCGGCGCTCATGGAGCTGCTCGCCCCGCTCGGCCCGGTGTACCAGGCGGGAACCCTGAGCGGCAATCCGCTCGCGGTCGCCGCCGGGCGGGCGACGCTCGACCACCTCGACGCCGCGGCCTATGCCCGCATCGACGCCGCCGCGACGACGATCGCGGATGCCGCGGCATCCGCTCTCTCCGACGCCGGCGTCACTCATGTCGTACAGCGCAGCGGCAACCTGTTCTCGATCCAGTTCGCCGACGCGCCGCCGCACGACTACGACACGGTGAAGGCGCAGGCAGCGTTCCGGTACCCGCCGTTCTTCCGCGCGATGCTCGCGCAGGGTGTCTCGCTACCGCCGTCGGTGTTCGAGGCGTGGTTCGTCTCGGCGGCGCACGACGAGGCCGCCGTCACGCGGATCGTCGACGCGCTGCCGGCCGCCGCCCGCGCCGCCGCCGAGGCGAAGCCCGGCTGACGGCGATCAGGACCGGTCGAGACGGGCCTGCAGGGCTCGCGCGATCTCCCCCGCGGCGACCAGCTGATCCGGCGTGAGCGCGTCGACGAAGAGCTCCCTGATAGCGCGGAAGTGCGGCGAGATCGAGGCGCGAAACGCCGCTGCCCCGGCATCCGTGAGCACGATCTCGGCTCCGCGGCTGTCGGTAGCGCAGTCCTCGCGCGAGATCAGGCCGCGTCGTTCCATGCGGGCGAGGTGGTGTGAGAGCCGGCTGCGCTCCCACCCGATCTCGGACGCCAGATCGGAGGACCGCAGCCGATGCCCGGGCGCCTCACTGAGGCCAAGCAGCACGACGTAGTCCCCCGGCGAGAGGCCGGTGTCGCTCTGCAGTCGCCGCCCGAGTTCGGTGCGGACCGCCTCGGTGGTCTCGACGAAGGCGCGCCAGACCTCGAGTTCTTGCCGGTTCGGTGTTCGACGGCCTGTTCGGGTCGCGCTCACGACGCCTCCTCGATTGACACGTCAACTATATCCGGTCCATACTGGAACGCAAAGAGATTGACGTGTCAATCTTGTGGACCGGCTCGCGACCCGAGCCTGGACGTGAGGAACCGCACGATGAACGACATCGAGTTCGGACTGAACACCTTCGGAGACGTACCGGAAGGCGACGACGGCACACTCGTCAGCTACGCCGCTGCGATCCGGCAGACGGTGGACGAGGCGGTGCTGGCCGACCAGCTCGGCGTCGATGTGTTCCTCGTCGGTGAGCACCACCGCCCCGAATACGCCATCTCGAGCCCCGAGACGGTGCTCGCCGGCATCGCGACCCGCACCTCGCGCATGCGGCTGGGGTCGGGGGTGACCGTGCTCTCCTCCGATGATCCGGTGCGGGTCTTCCAGCGCTTCGCGACCCTCGATGCACTGTCGAACGGGCGCGCCGAGGTCATTCTCGGCCGCGGTTCGTTCACCGAGTCCTTCCCGCTGTTCGGCTACGACCTGGCCGACTACGACGTGCTGTTCGAGGAGAAGATCGAGCTCTTCGCCGAACTCGTCAAGGAGCGCCCGGTGACCTGGTCGGGAACGATGCGCGCGCCGCTGGTCGATGCCGACGTCTTCCCGAAGACCGAGTCCGGGCGACTGAACACCTGGGTGGGTGTCGGCGGCTCACCGCAGTCGGTCGTACGCACGGCGCGCTACGGGTTCCCCCTCATGCTCGCCATCATCGGCGGTGCTCCCGAGCGCTTCGCGCCCTACGTCGACCTGTACCGGCGTGCGTCGGAGCAGTTCGGCACGACCGCCCATCCGGTCGGCATGCACTCCCCCGGCTTCATCGCCGACACCGACGAAGAGGCGCGCGAGCTCGTGTGGCCCCGCTACCGGGTCATCCGCGACCGGATCGGCGCGCTGCGCGGCTGGCCGCCGATCCGTCGCGAGGACTACGACGCCGACATCGCACACGGCTCGATGTACATCGGCTCGCCCGAGACCGTCGCGCGCAAGATCGCGCACGCGATCCGTGCGCTCGACGTCGGACGATTCGACTTGATCTACACGACCGGCACGATCCCCGCGAGCGCCCGACTGCGGGCCGTGGAACTCTACGGGACGCGCGTGATCCCGATGGTGCGGGAGCTGCTCGCCGAGGCTCCGGTGGGCGCTTCCGCCGACGTCCGGGCATGAGCGACCACGCAGCGTCTCACGCGACGACGCTGGGCATTCTCGGAGCGGGCAAGGTGGGCACGGTGCTCGCCCGCCTGGCCGTCGCTGCCGGGTACCGCGTGCTCATCGCCGGCTCCGGCGCGGTCGAGCGCATCGCGCTCACCGTCGAGGTCCTCGCTCCGGGCGCGGTCGCCACCACCGCGTCTGCGGCCGCCGCCCAGGCCGACGTCGTGATCCTCGCCTTGCCTCTCGGAAAGCACCGCGCACTGCCGGTGGAGGAGCTGCGCGGCAGACTCGTGATCGATGCGATGAACTATTGGTGGGAAGTCGACGGGGTGAGAGACGACCTCAACGACCCCGCGACATCGACGAGCCGGATCGTGCAGGAGTTCCTGCCGGAATCGCGGGTGGTGAAGGCGTTCAACCACATGGGCTATCACGACCTCGAGGCCGAAGCGCGCCCGCAGGGCGAGCCCGGCCGCAAGGCGATCGCCCTGGCCGGCGATGACCCCGACGACCTCGCCGCCGTCGCGCACGTCATCGACGACCTGGGCTTCGACCCTGTGCCCGCGGGCGCCTTGGCCGACGGCATCCGTCTTCAGCCGGGTGCCGAAGCCTTCGGCGCCAACGTGACCGCCCACGAACTGCGGGCGATGCTCGATCGATTCTCGGAGTCGGCCGGAGGGCTCGAGGCGCTGTACGCCCTGTCCGAGGACTGAGACGAGACGGGATGCCGCGGCCCGCGCGCCGGTAACCGCGGGTGTCGCCTCTCGACGGGCCGGGCACCCGGCATCCTGCCGCATCTCCTCCGCGCTCCACAGGAGAACCGGGCTTCCACAGGACGCCTCGACGGCCACACGTCCTGTAGAAGCCCGGTTGACCTGTTGGCGAGCACGGACCCGAGCACCTGCCCGCCCCGCATCCGGCATCCGGCATCCGGCATCCGGCATCCGCCCCGCGTCTCCTCCGCGCTCCACAGGAAAACCGGGCTTCCACAGGATGCTTCGGCGGCCACACGTCCTGTAGAAGCCCGGTTGACCTGTCGGCGAGCACGGGCCCGAGCACCTGCCCGCCCGGCACCCGGCACCCGGCATCCGGCATCCGCCCGGTATCTCCTCCGCGCTCCACAGGAGAACGGGGCTTCCACAGGACGCTTCGGCGGCCACACGTCCTGTAGAAGCCCGGTTGACCTGTTGGCGAGCACGGACCCGAGCACCTGCCCGCCCCGCATCCGGCATCCGGCCGGCATCCCCTCCGCGCTCCACAGGAGAACCGGGCTCCACAGGAGAACCGGGCTTCCACAGGACGTTTCTGCGACCAAACGTCCTGTAGAAGCCCGGTTGACCTGTTGGCGAGCAGGGGCAGGCTCCATCCGGCTTCGGGACAACAGTCGGCGGTACGCACTAGTGTCGGCCCCCATGGCGCACCTGGACGACATCCGACCGCTCGGGACCGAGCTCGAGCGCTCGTACGAGGTGTTCGTGCACGGCAGGCTCAAGTTCCGCGTCGGGCAGATGGTGTACGTCGCGTTCTCGCTCGACGAGGCGGTGATGGGCTTCGCCTTCCCGAAGGAAGAGCGGGCGGGCCTTGTCGGGGGCTCGCCGCACAAGTTCGAATTACCCTCCGAGGGCGACATGCGCTTCCACTGGGTGCACGCTCGCCTGGCGGCACTGGACCCCGCCGAAGCCCGCGAACTCGTGGTCGACGCCTGGCGCATGGTGGTGCCGCAGAAGGTGGCGCGTGCGTATGATCTCGCGCATCCGGACGGCCCAGGCCTGCCGCCCACGCACTCATCCTGAAAACAGCCGCCCCGTGCGACGCCGCGGGTCACACGGGATCGCGACCGAGCATTCCGTCAGCGTGTTCGGCGACCCATTCGACGAGTGGGAGCATCCGTTCCATGAGATCGCGGCCCAGTGGTGTGAGGCTGTACTCGACGTGCGGGGGCACTGCGGGGAACGATTCGCGGTGCACGAGGCCGTCGGCGCTCAGCGTCCTGAGCGTCGTCGCGAGCATCTTCTCGCTGATGCCGCCGACGTCTCGGCGCAGTTCGCCCCATCGCCGGGTTCCGTCGGAGAGAGATGCCAGCACGAGCACACCCCATTTGCTCATGATGTGGTCGAGCACCACGCGGGTGCCGCATCCTTCGCTGAACGCGCCGACCGACGCCTCCCGAATCTCCGCATAACTAACCGTCATGTGCGTACCTTACGCCAAAGTGGGTACCTTCAGGCGGGAAGGTGTCGGGCCCCGGGCGGTTATCCCTCGTATCCACATACAGAAAGGGATCATTCATGTCCATCCTCGTCACCGGCGCCACCGGCCAGCTCGGCCGGCTCGTCATCGACAGCCTCATCTCGCGCGGCGTCGCACCGCAGGACATCGTCGCGGGCGCCCGCGACACAGCGAAGGCCGACGATCTCGCCCGCCGCGGTGTGACCGTGCGCGAGCTCGACTACACCGATCCGTCGACCATTGCGAGCGCTTTCGAAGGCGTCGACGCGGTGCTGCTCATCTCCAGCTCCGAGGTCGGTCAGCGCGTTGCGCAGCATGAGGCTGTCATCGATGCGGCGGCTGCCCGCGGGGTCTCGAAGTTCGTGTACACGAGCGCCCCCAAGGCGACGACGACCGACCTGATCCTCGCGGCTGAGCACAAAGCCACCGAAGAGGCGATCGCCGCGGCGGGGCTGCCGGCAGTGATCCTGCGCAACAACTGGTACACCGAGAACTACGCCTCCGACCTGGAGCGTGCGGGCGGCACCGGCGTGGTCGCCGCGAGCGTCGGCGACGGTCGAGTCGCGTCAGCCAGCCGGGCGGACTATGCGGATGCCGCTGCCGCCGTACTGGTCACCGACGGCCACATCGGGCAGACCTACGAGCTCGGCGGCGATGTCGCCTGGAACTACAGCGAGCTCGCCGAAGCGATCGCCGACGTCACCGGCCGCCCCGTGGTGTTCCACGCGCTCTCGCCCGAAGAGCACGCCGCCCAGCTCATGGCGGCCGGGTTGGATGCCGCGACCGCGGACTTCGTCACGGCGCTGGATGCCGGCATCCGAAACGGAGCGCTGGAGCAGAGCGACGGCACCCTGTCGCGCCTCATCGGCCGGCCCACGACTCCGCTCGTCGAGGGACTGCGCGCTCTGGCGTGAGGCCTCACCGGCGGGCGGCGGCGGACGCTTCTTCGCGGAGGCGCTAGCCGCCGCTCGCCGGCGCCGGGCCGACGCGCACGGCCACGAACAGGTGAGCAAGACTCTCGGTGGACCTGAGGGGAATCGAACCCCTGACCTCCTCGATGCGAACGAGGCGCGCTACCAACTGCGCTACAGGCCCGTGAACCTCCGCAACATTATCACGGCGCCACCGCCCCGCCCGAATCGGACGGGCCTCCCCCAGCCCCCCTACTGACCGGAGGCGCGACGCTCGAGCAGCTGCCGCACGTGCGCCTCGATCTCGACGTCGTCAACGTAGCCCATGCGCGCGAAGTCCGTGTCGTTCGAAGCGACCCGCGCGGTGCGCGCGGTGTCGATCGAGGGGGGCCGCTCCGCCTCGGCTCGCGCCCGCATCGCCTCGTCGACGGCGGCCTGGCGCAGCGCGGTCCGTGCCGCGGCGGCGTCGAGCACGGCGGCGGCACGCGAGCCCGCCGAAGCGGTGAGCGGACGCGGCAGTTCGCGCGGCGCCCACTCGCGCTGCTCGGGCTCGAGCTCGACGTCCTGCAGCGACACCGCGGGCCGGGGAGCAGCATCCGCCATCCGCACGGTCGCGCGGGCAGTCACGCGTGACATGCGGTGGAGGACGAGAACGGATGCTGTGGCCACGGCGACGCCGCTCCACATGAGCGGCTGCGCGCCGACGGTCAGCACCTGGTAGACACCCCAGCCGGCGAGGCCCAGCCCCACGATCCCGACGAGGGTCGCGACGAAACGCAGTCGGCGCCGGGCGCGCGCACGGCGCAGCTCGGGAAGCGCCCGTGCCACAGCGAGCTCGGCCTGAGCCACCGCCTCGGCTGCCGCGCGCTCGGCACGTGCCCGCTCGAGTTCGACGCGGGCCGCGGCTTCGGCGGCGCTGCGTTCGGCGCGGGCTCGTTCGACATCGACCTTGGCGTGCTCGAGGGCGGCTTGCTCGCGCTCGGCGAGCGCACGCTTGGCCAGGCGCTGCTGCGCGGCGGCGGTGCGGGCGTTGAGCTCGAGCCGCACCTCTTCGGGAGTCTCGCTCGTCTCGGCGAGGATGCGCAGCGCCTGGTTCAGGCGCACGGCGTTGCGCTCGGCGGCGTCGTACTGACGCCGGTTGTGCCACGAGGGAAGCAGATAGACCAGCCACAGGAGCGCGGCGACGAGAACGATGACGCCCCCACCCCACACCTGCCCGTCCATGGTGACCACGGTAAGCGACCGGATGCCCCGGCCCCGGCATCCGCTCGCGTGTCGGCGCGCCGCGCCCGCTGCCGGCTACGCGTGCAGGCGGTCCGACGGCGGCACGGTCGCCGCATCCTGGGGTGCCCGGCCCGACAACCAGCGCTGCAGAACGCCCTCGGGCACGTCCTCGCGCACCAGCGCGAAGGCGTAGTGATCGCGCCAGTCGCCGTCGATGTGGATGAAGCGGCGCCGCAGCCCCTCGTAGCGGAAGCCGAGCTTCTCGACCACACGCAGGCTCGCGCGGTTCTCGGGGCGGATGCAGATCTCCATGCGATGAAGCCGCAGCTCTGAGAAGCACAGGTCAGTGGCCAGGGCCACCGCGGTGGGAGTGATGCCACGCCCGGCGAAGCGGCGGCTCACCCAGTAGCCGATGGTCGCCGACGCCAGCGAGCCGCGGGCGATGCCCCACACGTTGAGCTGCCCGGCGATCTCGCCGTCGTACTCCATCACGAGCGGCACGCCGGCGCCGTCGCGGTACTGCTGCAGCAGGCGCCGCACCCCCACGCGCATGTCGAACGAGACGGGCCCGTCGGGGCTGGTGGCCTCCCACGGCCGCAGCCAGTCGCGGTTGGTGAGGAGCTCGTTTTGCAGCACGCGCGCATCGCGCTGGCGGATCAGCCGGATCGACACCGGACCGTGCCTGCGGGGAGCCGTCAGATCCATGTGACCCCCTCGAACGGGCGGCGTCAGAGCTTCGCCGCGAACTCCTTGAACCAGGGACGCAGATCCGGACCGAGGTCTTCGCGATCGGCCGCGAGCTGCACGATGGCCTTGATGTAGTCCACCCTATCGCCGGTGTCGTACCGGCGGCCACGGAAGACCACGCCGTACACGCCGGGCCCGTCCGGGGCGGCGGCGAGCTCTTGCAGCGCGTCGGTGAGCTGGATCTCGCCGCCCTTGCCGGGCTCGGTGCGCTCGAGGATGTCGAACACATCGGGCGCCAGGACGTAACGGCCGATGATCGCCAGGTTGGAGGGCGCCTCCTCCTTCTTGGGCTTCTCGACGAGCCCCGTGACCTTCACCAGGCCGTCATCGCCCGTCTCTTCGACAGAGGCCACACCGTAGAGGTGGATGTGATCGGGGTCGACCTCCATCAGCGCGACGATGGCGGCGCCGGTGCGCTCGTGCTCGGCGATCATCGTCGTCAGCAGCTCGTCGCGCTCGTCGATCAGGTCATCGCCGAGCATGACCGCGAAGGACTCGTCGCCGACGTGTGCGCGGGCACGCAGCACCGCGTGGCCGAGGCCCTTGGGCTCTCCCTGACGCACGAAGTGGATGTCTGCCAGGTCACTGGACTCGAGCACGCGGCGCAGGCGGTCGTCGTCGCCCTTGTCTTTGAGCTTCTCTTCGAGCTCGGGCACCGAGTCGAAGTGGTTCGAGATCGCATTCTTGTTGCGTCCGATGATCACGAGGATGTCGTCGATGCCCGCCTGGGCGGCTTCCTCGACCACGTACTGGATCGCCGGCTTGTCAACGACGGGGAGCATCTCTTTCGGCATCGCCTTCGTGGCCGGAAGGAAGCGGGTGCCGAGTCCTGCGGCCGGAATGACGGCCTTGATCGAGGTGTGGGGCATGGACTGATTCTAGGCTCCCGTCCAGGATGTGCCCGCGCTCGCCTGCCGAGGCGCGGCGAGCCGCCCCGTAGAATCAGGGCATGCCCGATGCGATCGCCGACGCCAAGCGGGCGCTGCGCGCCGAAATGCGCGAGCGACGCCAGTTGCTCAGCGAGCAGGCGCGCGAAGAAGCGGCCCACGGCATCCGTGCGCAGCTCGACGCCCTCGTGGCCGATCTCGGCGTCCGTTCCATGTCGTGCTTTCTCTCGACCACCACCGAGCCCGACACCCGCGCTTTCGTGACGGATGCCGCGGCCCGAGGCATCCGGATCCTCCTTCCCGTCACGCGGACCGACGGTCTGCTCGACTGGGCGGTCGCCACCGCCGACGGCGACATCGCCGAGGGCATGTACGGACTGCCCGAACCGGTCGGCGAGCTGCTCGGCCCGATCGCCGTCAACGACGTGGACCTGCTCGTGATCCCCGCGGCCGCCGTCGACTCCACCGGCATGCGGCTGGGATGGGGACGGGGGTTCTACGACAAGACCCTCGGGTCGATGGAGCACTGCCCTCCGGTCTACGCCGTCGTCTATGACTCCGAGGTGATCGACCAGGTTCCTCGCGACGTCCACGACCAGCCCGTGACGGGCATCGTCACCCCGACTCGCACCATCACCCTCGCGCCGACCCGGCGCTGAACGCACCCTGAACCATCCGAGAGAGCCATGCCCACCTACGCCTACGCCTGCAAGCAGTGCGGCCACCGCTTCGACGCGGTGCAGTCCTTCGCCGACCCGACCCTGACCGAGTGCCCCGAGTGCGGCGGACCGCTGCGCAAGGCGTACGGATCGATCGGCGTGACCTTCAACGGCTCGGGCTTCTATCGCACGGACTCGCGCGCCGCGGCCAAGGAGTCCGGCGGAGGATCGAAGGAGTCCGGCGGAGGATCGAAGGAGTCCGGCGGAGGATCGGGCACCTCGGGTGGCAGCTCGGCACCGGCTTCCGCACCATCGAAGACCGAGGCGAAGGCCTCGCCCGCGTCGACGGGTTCGTGACCGGCTTCGGCCGGAGCTAGTGAAGGGGTATCACGTGATCAAGGGCTTCAAGGAGTTCATCCTCCGCGGCAACGTCATCGACCTGGCCGTCGCGGTCGTCATCGGCGCCGCGTTCACGGCGGTTGTCAATGCGATCGTGTCGAGCATCATCAACCCGATCATCGCGCTGTTCTGGGAGCCTGACGCGAACGGTCAGATCGGCATCACCGTGAACGGTCTGTGGGGCGATGTCACGTTCCCGATCGGCGACCTGATCAACGCGATCATCGCGTTCCTCGCGGTCGCGGTCGTCGTGTACTTCGTGTTCGTCTACCCGATGAACCGCATCAAAGAGCGTGCCGCCGCCAAGGCCGGTGTGAGCCCCGCCGACGAGGAGCCGAAGCTGCCCACCGAGCAGGAACTGCTCGTGCAGATCCGCGACCTGCTCGAGAAGCAGCGGGCCTGAGTCAGTAGTGCGGCGGGACGTCGCGCTTCAGTCGCTCGTCGTTCGGACCGGGTGAGGTTCCGGATGCCTGGGCCGGGGAGTCCGGATTCTCCGCGTCTGCGGGCGTGGGCTCGGCGGTCGTCCCGGGCGCAGGCGTGAGCTTGGCCCGACGGGACCCGGGCACCCGCTCGATCCGCTGACGTCTAGTCGACGACATCGATGGGCTGCGTCTCGCTGTCCACGCGCGGCGCGTCGGGCGGCACGCCGAGCATCGCGGCGATGCGCTTGGCGACATCGGCGGGATCGCGGTAGAGGTCGAACGAGTGCACGCGCACATAGTGCCAGCCCAAGCGGCGCAGCACCTGTGGGCGCAGACGCAGCGATTCCCGCAGCGATTCGCCGACCGTCTCTGGGTCGCTCTCGACCACGACCGCCTTGCCGCCGTACTGCGCGACGAGCGGCAGCCGGCCGCGGTAGTGCACGTCGACCGACAGCCCCGCGCGCCGCAGTTCCCGCGCGAGCCCGAGGGTGAGCGGGTCGGCGAGGTCTTCGAGCCGCGCCTCGCGCGACCGCGCGGCGATGCCGCCGAGGATCGTCATGAGCGTCGCGGCTCCGTACTCGAGCCGGCCGTCATCGAATGCCGACGGGCGGATCGACGACACGATGACCATCGAGCGCCGGGCGCGCGTCATCCCCACCGTGAGCAGTCGCTCGCCGTCGGGGGTCGACAGGTCGCCGAAGTCGCTGAGCACGCGGCCATGCTTGGTCAGACCGAATCCGAGCGAGAAGATGACGCGGTCGCGGCTCTCGGCGACCGACTCCTCGAGGGTGAGCACCGAGAACGGCTCGGCGGTGTCACGCGAGACGAAGTCTGCCACGTCGGACCGGCCGGCGAACGCCGCTTCGACGGCACTGCGGACGCGTTCGGCGTGCCGTGTGCTGGCGGTGACGACCATGAGCGATTCGCTGCCGCGGTTGACCGCGTGCTCGACGACGAGTGTCACGACGCGGGCTACCTCGGCGTCGGGGCTCTCGACCGCTCCGGTGATCGGGTCGGGGGTGCCGTGGCCGCCCTCGACGTAGTCCACCGCGAGGCTGCCGCGACCGAGGTAAGAGCCGGCCCACGGCAGCGACACGAGCTCGCCGCCGTAGAACGCGTCGTTGACGAGTTCGGCCAGGTCTTCGCCGCCGGCGCGGTAGCTGCGGGTGAGGGTCTCGACGGGTAACAGCTCTGCGAGGCGCTCGAACACGCTGGTGGTGTCGAAGGGCACCTCGGACTCGTCATCCTGCGGCGCGACCGCGGTCGATCCGGGGCCGGGGGCGCTCGAGAAGCTCGCTGCGACACGGAACGGCGTCGGCTTCTGGGTGACCGGGTCTCCGAAGGCGACGACCTGGCGACCGCGACGCAGCGCGGGTGATGCCTCTGCGAGGCACAGGGCTGCGGCATCGGCCACGACGACGACGTCGAAGCCGATCGACGCGGGGATGCGGGGAACGTCGTACGGCGACGCCAGCCACACCGGCGCGAGCGTGCGCGAGAGCGTCGGGGCGACCGCGGCGAGCTCGCCGGCCGAGACGGCGCCGCGCTTGAGAGCCTTCTTCAGCGCGTCGGCCTCGTCGGCGTGATCGACGATGCCGATGCGCCATTGCGTCGCCAGCTGCGCGGCCAAGAGGGGACCGGATGCCGCGGCATGGGCCTCGTCGACGAGACGGAAGTCGCGCTCGAGCCGGTCCACGACCGCCGTGTTGGCACCGAGGACGGCCCGGTCGGTGCGCAGCAGCAGCTCGAGGGCCGACTGCCACCACGCGAACTCGAGCTCGGCGGCGACCCGGTCTTCGGGCACGTGGCGCACCGACAGCTCGGTCAGCAGCGGCTCGAGGCCGAGCGCGGCAAGTTCGGTGCGCAGTGTCGCGCGCTCTTTGAGATTGTCGAAGACGTCCGAGTCGGCGGCGAGGCCCGCCAGCGTGCGCACGAGCTGCTTCACGGGCATGCTCGCCAGCTGCTCGGATGCCTGCCTGCCGAGCACCGCGTCGAGCTGGGCGAGGTCGGCGTCCACGCGCTGCCACGCGACGTGCACGTCGCTCAGGCCCAGCGGCAGCTCGGGGCTGACCCCGGCGTCGACGTAGCGCTGCCACTCGGTGCGCTGCTGCTGAATGCGCACCAGCGCCTCGTGCATGTCGGGCACGTGCACGCCCGGGCGCACGTACTCGCGTGACAGCCGGCGCAAGCGCCGCCGGTTCGCGTTGGTCATGTTCGGCGAATCGCGGCGCGACCCGTGCGCCTGGATCAGCTCGCCCAGCGGCCGCTCGTAGACGGTCAGGCTGAAGCGATCGAGCGAGTCGCGAATGCCCTGCAGCAGGCGCAGGTACGTGCCCAGTTCGCTGATCGTGCGGAACGGGCGCATGCGCGTCTGGCCGATCAGCTCATACCCGCGTTCGAGCAGAGTGGGCACATCGCTGCGGTTCAGCTTGCCCGCCAGCGCGTGCGCGGCCCGGGCCTGGTCGACCGTGTCGAAGGTCACGCCGTACCACGGTGAATCGTCGGGACCGAAGCGGAACTCCCCCAGCCGCGCGGCGGCCGACAGTTTGGCCGCGGCGTCGTTGCGGGTGTCGGCCAGCCGCTCGAGCGCGTCGACGTCGAACCGGGCTGCGGTCTGCGGCGGCGCCTCGCCCTCGGCGAGCGCGGCGAGCGCCCGCAGGATCTCGAGCACCGAGACGCCGAGTGACGGATGCCGCGCCGTCACGGCCGCGCGGTAGTCACGGAGCACTCCCCGCAGACGCACGAGCGCGTCGTCGATGTCGGCGACCTTGGGCGGCTGGGCCTTCTCGTTGCGGCCGATCGCGCGGATGAGGTCGCGCTGCAGCCGGTCGGGCGAGACGGCGAGGCCGGGCAGCCCGACGCCGGCCAGGCGGTGCCGCACCCCGTCGAGGGTGGAGCGACGCGCGCTCACCACGAGCACGCGCTTGCCGTCGCGCACGAGCGCGCCGACCGCGTTGATCACGGTCTGCGTGCCGCCGGTGCCGGGGAGTGTGTGCACGACGAGCGATTGCCCCGCCGCGATGCGCGCGAGCACCTGCTCCTGTTCGGAGTCGGCGTCGAGCAGCAGCATGTCGGCGGCCGGCGCGCGGTCGTCGGGGCTCGTCGCCGGCGGCGCGTCGCGGCGTGCTGTCAGCGATTCGCGGTCGGCCGGATGCCCCGCGAGTGCGTTGAGCACGGGATGGTCGAGGTCGGCGGCATCCGCGGCCATCGGACCGCCGACGTCGGCGAAGCTCGAGACCAGCAGGCGGGGGGTCACGGCGTACGACTCGATCGACGACGTCAGGGCGCGCAGGTGATCGATGACCGGCTGCGGCTTGAACACGCCGCCGTCGTACGCGAGGGCGGAGAGGCCGCCGGCGTCGATCGAGATGCCGAAGTGCGTGCGCAGCGCCCGCACGAGCTCGGGATTGACCGAGAACGTACCGTGCAGCTTCAGCTCGAAGTCGCCGTGGTGCCGGCGGATGGCGAGCGGGCGCAGCAGCACCGGCGCCGTGCAGGCGAGGCCGCCGATACGCCACGACGCGAGGCCGACCGCGAGGCGCACCGAGTCCAGGCCGCGTGTGGTGCGCAGCTCGAGGTTCTTGGCGGTGATGCGCTCGGCGGCGAGGCGGGCGCTGCGCAACGCGACCTCGTCGCGGAAGAGGTTCGACAGCAGCGTCGAGCGCCCGGTGATGAACTGGGGCAGGCTGCCCGGGTGGGCCTTGGTGATCTCGATCGCCGCGTCGGCGTCGGAGAAGTGCAGCAGCGTGGAGCGCCCGCCGAGGGCCGCCGACTGCTGCCGCAGCCGGTCGCGCTCCGGCTCTGCCACGTGGACGACCGTGACGTCGGGTTCGGCGAGGCCGAGGTCGCCGGGCGTCACGTCGTACCCGGGCACGGCGTCTTCTGCACCGACCACGGCGCTCCGCTCTCCTCGCCACACACGAGCCACCCTAAGCGCGACACGCGCACGCCACTTGCAATGGACCTGAGTTTCGCGGTATTGGCACCTCGCGCCGTGCCGGCTCCTCCCCAAGCGGCCTTCTTCGCCGATTGCCCACAGACCCGTCGCGTGCCGGCCATCACGTCGGATCGAGCGGCCAGGATGGGCTCATGACCCCGCCGGAACCGCCTCGCTATCGCGTCCACCCGTCGCCGATCGGCGACATCCTGATCGTCACGACCCTCGAGGGCATCGTGACCCTGCATCCTTTCGACGGCCCTCTGCATTCCGAGCTGGAGCGCATCGCGCTGCGGCTGCGCGCACTGCCCGTGCCCGAAGATGCTGGCGACGATGACGCGCCCGACCCCGCGGCCGAGGCGGCCGCCGCACAGCTGGACGAGTACTTCGACGGCAGCCGTCGTGAGTTCGATCTGCCGCTGGACTGGCGGCTGGTGCGCGGCTTCACACGGGCCGCGCTCGAGGCTGTGCGAGACATCCCCTACGGCGAGACCGCGGGGTACGGCGAGGTCGCGATCAACGCGGGCTCGCCACGCGCCGCGCGGGCGGTCGGCACTTCGTGCGCGACGACACCGTTCTCGATCGTGGTGCCGGTGCACCGGGTCGTGCGCGCCGACGGTTCGCTCGGCGAGTACGGCGGGCGGCCCGAGGTGAAGCAGTACCTGATCGACCTCGAGCGGGCGTCGGGCGTGTAGGCCGTCCGTCACGCCGCGCGGCCCGGGCGGATCTCTCCGCCCGGGCCGCCTCTCTCCGATCGATGCGGTCAGTGGTGCGTGGCCTTCTCGGCGCCGAAGCCGGTCAGCGAGCGCACCTCCATCTCGGCTGCCTTGCGGGGGTCCTCCGGCTTGCGCGAGGTGACGGTGCCCAGCCAGCCGAGGAAGAACCCGAGCGGGATCGACACGATGCCCGGGTTGTTCAGCGGCCAGATCGCCGTACCGACCTTGAACACGCTCGTCTCGCCGCCCCAGAACACCGGCGACAGCACGATGAGGATGATGGCCGCGGCCAAACCGCCGTACATGCTCCACACCGCGCCGCGCGTGTTGAAGCGGCGCCAGAACAGCGAGTACAGGATCGTCGGCAGGTTCGCCGACGCGGCGACCGCGAAGGCCAGCGCCACCAGGAACGCCACGTTCTGCCCCTGTACGGCGATGCCGCCGAGGATCGCCAGCACGCCGATCACGATCACCGTGCGACGGGCCACCTTGACCTCGCCGTCCGGCGGCACGTTGCCCTTCTTCACCACGTTGGCGTAGATGTCGTGGGCGAACGATGCCGCAGCGGTGATGGTCAGACCCGCCACCACAGCCAGGATCGTGGCGAACGCGACCGCCGAGATGAAGCCGAGCAGCAGCGGTCCGCCCAGCGCGAGGGCCAGGAGCGGTGCGGCCGAGTTCACGCCGCCCGGTGCCTCTCTGATGGCCTCGGGCCCGACGAGGGCACCGGCGCCGTAGCCGAGCACGAGCGTCAGCAGGTAGAACAGGCCGATCAGCCAGATCGCCCACACCACCGACCGGCGGGCCTCCTTGGCCGTGGGCACGGTGTAGAAGCGCATCAGCACGTGCGGCAGACCCGCGGTGCCGAGCACCAGTGCGATCGCGAGCGAGATGAAGTCCCACGGGTTCGCGCCGTACTGCAGCCCTGGTCCGAGGATCGCGTCCTGGGGGTCGGAGGTCGACTGGGCCACCGCGCTCTCGAGCAGCGTATTGAGGCTGAACCCGTTGATGGCGAGCACCCAGATCGTCATGACCAGCGCGCCGCCGATGAGCAGGAACGCCTTGACGATCTGCACCCAGGTCGTGCCCTTCATGCCGCCGACCAGCACGTACACGATCATGAGCACGCCCACGACGGCGACCACCAGCGAGATGCCGATCGCGTCGTCGATGCCGAGCAGCAGCGCGACGAGGCCGCCGGCGCCCGCCATCTGCGCGAGCAGATAGAAGAAGCACACCGCCAGCGTCGTGATGGCTGCCGCCATGCGCACCGGGGTCTGCTTCAGCCGGAACGACAGCACGTCGGCCATCGTGAACTTGCCGGTGTTGCGCATGAGCTCGGCGACCAGCAGCAGGGCGACGAGCCAGGCCACCAGGAAGCCGATCGAATACAAGAAGCCGTCGTACCCGTTGATCGCGATCGCGCCGCAGATGCCGAGGAACGACGCCGCCGACAGATAGTCGCCCGAGATCGCGAACCCGTTCTGCGGACCGGTGAACGAACGCCCCGCCGCGTAGTAGTCCGCGGCGGTCTTGTTGTTGCGGCTCGCCCGAATGACGATGAACAGCGTCACCGCGACGAACGCGCCGAAGATCGACATGTTGAGGATGGGGTTGTTCTCCACCGTCGAGACACTGCTCTCGATGGCAGTGTGGATCGCGCCGAGCACGTCGTTCACGAGGATGCCTCCTGCTTCTCGAGGCCGGTGCGGATCTCTTCGGCGATCGGGTCGAGCTTCCGGTTCGCGTACCAGACGTAGGCCATCGTGATCGCGAAGGTGGTGACGAACTGGCCGAGCCCGAAGAGCAGACCGACCGTGATCTCACCCCATACGCGCTGCGACATGAACTCGCGTGCGAACGACGACAGCAGCACGTATGCGAAGTACCAGACGAGGAATGCGATCGCGAGCGGGAAGACGAACCCGCGCTGCCGCTTCTTCAGCTCTCCGAATCGCGGTGACTCCTCCACCGCGACGTAGTCGATGCCGCCGGGTGGGGCGGTGTCTGTTCTCGAATCGGACATGTGGCCTCCTTGCCTCATGAACGGACGCGCCAGCGCGTCCCTTGGGGGGACCCGGATCCTGGCGCTCATCTCAGCCCGAGCGCCAGACATCGCGAGTGGTATGGTCACGGTACGAAAACCGGCGAGGACGCCGTCACCCCCGGAAGTAGGTAGTCGTGGGAGCGCCTGATCTCCAAGCGACCAGCGATGCTCTGGCGCTCGATCGCGCCGTGGCCGATCTGGTCCGGCGCACACACTTCCCCGTCGCTTTCGGCGGCCTCACCCGCGACGACGCGATCCACGTGACCTCGATCGTCGGGGCCCGCACGCACAACCTCGATGGGCTCGTGGTGCAGGCGTCGCGCGGGCTCGGAGGCCGTGCCCTGGTCGAGAAGCGACCGCGCCTGGCCATGGACTACCGGTCCGCGCGCAGCATCACGCACGACTACGACCGAGCGATCCTCGGCGAGGGCATCGCCACCCTGTTCGCGGTGCCGGTTCTGGTCAGTGGCCGCGCTCGCGGCGTCATCTACTGCGGGTCGTGGGCCGAGGCTCCGGTGGGCGATGTCGTCGCGCGTCCGGCGTTCGCCGTGGCCGACGCGCTGTCGAACGAACTGCGCATCCGCGAGGAGGTGCAGCGCCGCCTCACTCTCACGCCTCGACCGGCCGAGAGCGCGACGATGGCGCCCGCCGCCCGCGAAGAGCTGCGTCGGACGTACGCCGAACTGCGCAGCATCGCCGCCGTCGTCGACGATCCGGCCGTCCGCGAGCGGCTGGCGCGTCTCGAACAGCGGCTGGCCGCGCTGTCGCAGGACGGCCCTCGTCCCGCCGATCACGTGGACGTGCGGCTGTCGCCGCGCGAGGTCGATGTGCTCTCGTGCGCGGCCCTCGGCGCCACCAACGCCGAGATCGCGTCGACGCTGGAGCTGAAGGAAGGGACCGTCAAGTCCTACCTGCAGTCGGCGATGTCGAAACTGGATGCCTCGACCCGGCATGCGGCGGTGGCTGCGGCGCGGCGGGCCGGCCTGCTGCCCTGATCCGGGCATTCGCACGCGAATCCAGAATCGTCGCGCGAATTCGCTTTCGCCCATTCACATTCGTCTATTTCCCGGTGGCGCGGTGGAATTGCACGCTATTGTGCTTTGCATGGCTCGCAGAATCGTGCATCAGCTCGTCGACGATATCGACGGAACCCTCCTCGACGCCGGAGAAGGCGAGACTGTTCTGTTCTCGCTTGACGGTGTCGCCTATGAAATCGACCTCACCGCTGAGAATGCCGCGGCATTGCGCGGTGCGCTCGAGCGCTACACCAAGGCGGCGCGCACGGTGTCGAGCTCACGCGGGTCGTCTGGCGGTTCCTCCTCCAGCCGTCGCCGCCGCTCGGGACAGCAGGATTACAGCGCGATCCGCGACTGGGCCAAGAAGAACGGCTTCACCGTATCGGACCGTGGCCGGGTTCCGGCATCCGTTCTCGACGCCTACGAGGCGGCGCACTGACGCACGCCGCCTCTCGGCAATTCACGCGCGATTCGTCGCGGACTTCACGTCGCTGGCGAGGTGCATGAGAATCTCGTCGACTTTGTCTTTCGCGTCGCCGAACAGCATCTGGGCGTTCTCTCGATAGAACAGCGGATTCTGCACACCGGCGTATCCGGATGCCATCGAGCGCTTGAAGACGATGACATTTCGCGCCTCCCATACGCGCAGCACCGGCATTCCCGCGATCGGGCTGGTGGGGTCTTCTGCCGCGGCCGGATTGACGGTGTCGTTCGCGCCGATGACGAGCACGATGTCGGCCTGTGACAACTCGTCGTTGATCTCGTCCATCTCGAGCACGATGTCGTAGGGCACCTTGGCTTCGGCCAGCAGCACGTTCATGTGCCCGGGCAGCCGGCCGGCGACGGGGTGGATGCCGAACCGCACGTCGACGCCGCGTTCGCGCAGCTTCTGCACGAGGTCGGCCACGCCGTGCTGCGCCTGGGCGACCGCCATGCCGTAGCCGGGAGTGATGACGACGCTCGAGGCTCCCGACAGCAGGTCGGCGGCCGACTCGGCGTCGATCTCGCGGTGCTCGCCCTCCACCTCGTCGCCACCCTTGGGGGCCTCGATGCCGAACCCGCCCGCGATGACCGACAGGAACGAGCGGTTCATCGCCTTGCACATGATGTAGCTGAGGTACGCACCCGACGCGCCCACGAGCGCTCCGGTGACGATGAGCAGATCGTTGTTGAGCAGGAAGCCCGCTGCCGCAGCCGCCCAGCCCGAGTAGCTGTTGAGCATCGAGACCACGACCGGCATGTCGCCGCCGCCGATCGACGCGACGAGGTGCCACCCCAACGCGAGGGCGAGCGCCGTCACGAGCACGAGCAGCCACAGCTCCGGTGTGATCACGTACCAGACCGTGAGGGCGAGGAAGGCGACGAGCGCGCCGACGTTGAGGATGTTCTTGCCGGGCAGCATCAGCGGCTTCGACGAGATGCGCGCCGACAGCTTGAGGAACGCCACGATCGAGCCGGTGAACGTCACGCCGCCGATGAAGACGCCGATGAACACTTCGGCGTGGTGGATGTCGGCCAGTGCCCCCTCGAGCCCGGTGTCGTACAGCGCGCCGTTCCAGCCCACCAGCACCGCGGCGAGGCCGACGAAGGAGTGCAGCAGCGCGATGAGTTCCGGCATCCCGGTCATCTCGACGCGCCGTGCGCGCCACAGCCCGATGGCGCCGCCGATCAGCACCGCGGCGACCAGCAGCACGAGCCCCAGCACGGCCGACGGTTCGCCCCACGCGGAGGCCGCCGTCAGCCACACCGTGGCGACGAGGGCGATAGCCATGCCGAGGATGCCGTAGGTGACGCCGCGGCGGCTGGTCTCGTGTTTGCTGAGGCCCGCGAGGCTGAGGATGAACAGCAGCGCTGCGACGATGTAGGCGGCGCCGGCGACGGCACCTGCGACGGCGATCATCGGGTCTCACCCTTCTGGAACATGGCGAGCATGCGCCGCGTGACGGCGAACCCGCCGAAGATGTTGATGCTCGCCACGAGCACCGCGATCGCCGCGAGGATCTGCACGGTGAGGTCGGGCGCGGTGATCTGCACCATGGCGCCGACGACGATGATGCCCGAGATGGCATTCGTGACGCTCATGAGGGGCGTGTGCAGCGCGTGCGCGACCTTGCCGATGACGTAGAAGCCGACGACGATCGCGAGCGTCAGCACCAGGAAGTGCTGCGGGAGCGGCGGCGGTGCGAATGCGCAGATGGCGAAGAGCGCCGCGATGCCGGCGGCGACGAGTCCGTTGCGCTTCGCCGGCGACATCGTCTTCTTCACCGGCGCCGGCCGCGCTTCGGGCCTGGCAGCGGCCGCGGGCGCCGCCGAGACCTGCACGGGCGGCGGCGGCCAGGTGACCGCGCCGTCTCGCACGACGGTGACGGTGCGTTGCACGACATCGTCGAAGTCGAGGGTGAGCGTGCCGTCCTTGGCGGGAGTGAGCAGTTTCAGCAGGTTGGCGAGGTTGGTGGCGAACAGCTGGGATGCCTGCTGCGGCAACCTCCCCGGAAGGTCGGTGTAGCCGAGGATGACGACGCCGTTCTCGGTCACCACCCGCTCCCCCGCGACGGATCCCTCGACGTTGCCGCCCTGCCCCGCCGCCATGTCGACGATGACGCTGCCCGGCTTCATGCTCGCCACGTCGGCCGCCGTGATGAGGCGCGGCGCCGGCCGGCCCGGGATGAGCGCCGTCGTGATGATGATGTCGACGTCGGCGGCCTGCTCCGAGTAGATCTCAGCCGCGCGCTGATCGTAGGCCGCGCTGGTGGCCTTCGCGTATCCGTCGGCCGAGACCTCTTTCGCCTCGTCGGGCACCACGACCTCGAGGTACTCGCCGCCGATCGAGGCCACCTGGTCGGCCACCTCCGGCCGCGGGTCGGTCGCCCGCACGATCGCGCCGAGGCTCGAGGCCGCGCCGATCGCGGCGAGCCCCGCGACGCCGGCGCCGGCCACCAGCACCTTCGCCGGCGGCACCTTGCCGGCCGCCGTCACCTGCCCGGTGAAGAAACGCCCGAACTCGTGCGCCGCCTCGACCACCGCGCGGTAGCCCGCGATGTTGGCCATCGAGCTCAGCACGTCCATCGACTGTGCGCGCGAGATCCTCGGCACCGCGTCGAGTGCGACCGCCGTGATCCCGCGCGTGGCCAGCGATTCGACCAGCTCGGGGCGCAGCGCCGGGCTCAATGTCGCGACGAGGGTCGCACCGTCTGCAAGCCGCTCGATCTCGGCAGGCGAAGGCGCGTTCACCTTGAGTACGACCGGTGACGCCCATGCGGTGGCGGCGTCGATGATGGCGGCTCCGGATGCCTCGTATGCGGCATCCGGAAACGAAGACCGGGCCCCCGCACCGGCTTCGACAACCACGTCGTAGCCGAGGGCGAGGAGTTTGGGGACGGTGGTGGGAGTAGCGGCCACCCGGGACTCTCCGGGCGCTTCGGCGACGATGCCAATGCGGGTCATGCGTTCCTCGTGATCTGGTGCGGGCAGTCTGCGGTGCGGATCCAACGGGCAAGACGCCTCCACCCTCTCAGACCGCGGGCAGGATCCGGCTCGCATTGCGCCCAATACGACGACAAGAACCGCCGAAATTCACACGCGATGGAGCGATTCGGGTTTTCGCCGGGTTTGAACGTGGGAAACCCCTCCGAATGCCGGCCCTACGGCGTGCTGGGGTTGCATGATCGCTCGGATCTCGGAATCGTGGCCGGTCCGGAACCGCAAACGGAAAGGCACAAGCATGACTCTCACGCTTACCCAGACCGCCGCAGAGGCCGTCAAGCAGATCGTCGCCCGCGTCCCGCAGGCCGAAGACGGAGGTGTGCGGATCCGCGATACCGGAGCGCCGTCGGGCTTCGAACTGAGCGTCGCACCCGACCCTGAGCCGCAGGACACCGTCGTCGTTACCGACGGCGCGCGGGTCTTCCTCGATGAGACCGCCGCCGCTTCGCTGGATGACCGCGTCCTCGACGCCGAACTCTCGCAGGACGGCTCCGTGCGCTTCGCGCTCGGCACCCAGGCCTGACCGAGGCTATTGGCTTCACGACGCCCCGGTGCTTCGGCACCGGGGCGTCGCTCGTACACCCCGTAGAATGGCGAGGCCAGCCTCTGTAGCTCAATGGAAGAGCAGTTCCGTCCTAAGGAAACGGTTGGGGGTTCGAGTCCCTCCAGGGGCACAGTCTCTTTTTGCCTCTGACCAGGTATTTCTTTCGTGGTCAGATCACTCAGAATGCATTTTTGGCCGCATTTTGGCCGCATTTGCTCGATCATCGGCGCGAGACGCTCGGGGTAGGGCACCGAGCGCTTCTCGTGCGTCTTGGGCGTGCCGACGTGGATCTCGTACGCGACCATCACCGCGTTCTCCTCGATGACGAAGCGCCGGCGGAGGCCGTTCACGCTGCGCACCCGCAGCCCTGTGGCCCCACCCCAGCGCAGGCCGGTGTACGCCAGGGTCAGGACGAGCGTCGGATACGCCGAGCACGCCGCCAACGTCGCAACCTGGTCATGCGTGAGGTAGACGCGGCGCTTGCCGGGTCCGTGCCGAGGAAGACTGCGCACGCGGCGGGCCGGGTTGCTCGCGAGGCGCCGATCGTCTATCGCGACGTCGATGATGCCGGCGAGGATCCCGAGCGAGCGAAGGACGACCGTACGCGACTTCTGCGACGCGAGAACGGATACCCAGTCTTGGACTTCCGAGCGACGGATCGAAGAGATCTCTCGGTCGGCCCAGACCGGCGCAACGTGTTCTTCCACGCCCGCTCGAGCGTCATGTAGTACGAAGGCTTCGACATGGGCGGCTGCTTCGACCGGAGCCAACTGTCGGCGAACATCCGGACCGGCACCCGCGATGCCACGGGATCGATGTACTCGCCCTTCGATTTGGACACGGTGACCATGGACAGGTAGAGCTTCGCCTCGCGCATCGTCGTGAAGCCGCGCTTCTGCGTTTCGGTGCTATCAGGCTTGCGGTAGCGCACGCGGTAGCGGCGGCCCTTCGCCGTTTCGTACGGGGTGATGGTGCCCATCTCTCGACCCCCGCTCATGCCGGCTCGGTCTTCCGGATGTGTGGTCGTAGGCTGCATTGAGTGCCCCTGAAGCGGTCTTTGGTGAGGTGTCGCTTGATGCAGCGACAGACTGGGCGTCGAGCCCGTTCTCAGTCAGGCGCTCTCAAAGTAGGTCACCACACCGGAGTGTCGTACTGGCGACTGGGGTTACGCGTCCCCGAACCCGCGCCGCTCCCGGGCCGGATCAGGCGCTGCGTCATTGAGGCCGCCAGTGTTCGCTGCGCGCGTAGCGTTGAGCCGCGTCTTTGGCGTCACCCTGATCGTCGTGGGGACCTTCGCTGACCTCAATCATGTGCTACCGGGCTTGCCATGATGGTCGACCGCCAGCCAGTACGAGCCGTCGCGTTCGACGACGCCGACAGTTGTGAGGATGCTGACATGCGGCGTAAGGTCGCAAGCAACGGTGTCGAGCGGGATCGGCGTGCTCGTGTCGTCGCCTTGCCATTCGTAGATGGGTTCGCCGCCCACCGAGTCGCGTCCGGTGAGGTGGTACAAACTGGCGATGGCCGTACGGCTCTCCGTGGAAGCGTAGAGGCACACCCTCGGCAACGGATTCGATGTCGGGATGGTAGCCGGCGAGCGGGCCGCCGAAGAGTTTCACGCGGGTCACGCGCGCAGCCTATGCTGCTCCCACAACTCGATCGAGCTTCGGTCTCAGCACGGACCACTCTGACGATGTCTTAGGTATTGCGGAGCCACTGATAGCCAAAGTCCTGACGCCAGCGCGGGACAGACGCTCTCTTCAGCCGAGCGCGACGATGCTGCGCGGATTGCTCGCTTCCGCGGCCGCCACGCTAGACCGGGACACACGGCCTGCCCAGTGACGGCGCCTTCCCACCGCGCCCAGTGGCGCTGCGCGGCCGTGACGTCGGGGCCCAACGCAACGCTGGCACCGCGTCGATCCAATCTGACTCAGCGTGCTGCCGCTAGTCTCGCCGTGACCTAGCGTGCGCGCACGGTTCCCGAATATAGACGGCGATTCAATCAACGACGGCAGGACTAAGCCAAGTGACGCAGGTATCGGAACTCATCGAGGATCGTGAGATCGCACAGTTCGATCAAGACCGACTCGGGCACAAGGACGTAGTAGAACAGCTCGTAAACCTGGCCCGGAATGTGCCGACTCCCTCGAACATTGCCCTCTACGGAGCGTGGGGGTCAGGCAAGAGCGGCGTGGGTCGAATGCTACGCATAGCGGTTCAACGCGAGAAGGGCATCAAGTTCGCTCGCTTCGATGCCTTCAAGTACGCTCAGAACCCCCTGCGGAGGAATTTCGTGTCGGTCGTCGCGACTGAGTTGGGAATAACGAGTTCGAGCTATCACTCAGACTTGTACAGCGGGCGAGTCGAAACTGACTTTAAGGTTCCTGCTGGCAAGGTGGGACGGCTTCTTCTGACTTTTGCGATCGTGGCCCTGGTGTGTGTCGCTGTGGTTCTCGCCGTCGTGGCGGTTTTCGCGGCCATCCAACAGCAGGACGTTTGGGCCGCACTGTTGGCTGTCTTTTCAACGGCAGTGCCGGCCTCGCTGGTTCCGGCGACCTTGCTGACCGCCGTCATCGCCCTTGTCGGGCGTACCTTCGTGCAGGAGAAGCGAGTTGAGAAGGCAGAGAGCGACGAGGAGTTTGAGGCCCTATTTCGCAAGTTGGTCGCGACAAGCAAAGCGGAGCGACTCATCATCTTCGTCGATGAGATTGATCGATGTGCGCCATCAGAAGTCATTGAGACTCTTGACGCTGTGCGTACGTTCTTGGGCGTCGATCGATGTGTTTTCATCGTCGCGGCCGACCCGCAGGCGATTGAGCAGGCCCTCACCGAAGGCGCGACTCACGCAACCCCCGCCGACGACCTGAACCCGTACTACTCTGCGGGAAGCAGCTACCTGGACAAAGTGTTTCAGTACCAGATCGCCATTCCGCCGCTGCTCCCGCAAGGTGTCACCTCGTTTGCAGCCGGCCTGGTACGCGATCGACCTGGGCTTTGGCAAGAGATTGACACGGCGGCGGTCGCCTCGATCCTCATTCCCACTCACGTCAGAAGTCCACGGCGAGTAAAGAACCTCTTGAACTCGTTCGCGTTGGCGTACCGACTAACTGAAGCGCGCATTGGCAGCGGCCTTCTCGACATCGATCTGGTGGCCGCGGTGGACGAGCTCGCTCGACTTGTTTGTTTGCGGGTGGAGTTTCCAATATTCGCGCGAGACCTGGTCGTCGACCCTGATCTGCCCAGGTACGTTCTTGAGTTGTCCGAGGTGGACCCGACGAAGCGGTCGGAAGTGTGGAAAGGGTACCCCTACGTCGGAGAGAGGACGCGCGACGTCGCCGAGGCATATGCGAATCGAACACGTGAGGTCGATCGGCTTCTTCTTGAAGGGGGCGTCGCGAGTGGCGTCCCAGACGAGTCTCGAGTTCGTAGGGCCCATGGTCAGCAGCTGCTTGATTATCTTTCTCGCACACGTCTTGTCACGGGGCCGACCCGAGCCCTCATCCACCTTCAGGACAGCAGTCAGCTGTTCGACCTTCCAGCATCCGTGACTGAGCAGCTCGAGCGCGATGCTCAGAACGGTTCACTGCATGCCGTCCGGGCGGTTTACGCAGGATTGGACGAGGATGCGCGGTCGTCAGCTCTGCGCTTTCTCGCAGAGTTGGCGCGCACCGGTATCGGGTATGAGGCTCAGAATGTCGCGCGCACCGTTCTCTTTGCGGTCACGGCTGCCCCGGTTCCGGAGGTGGTTGTCGACGCGTGCGTCATGGTTTTAGGGCAACTG
Source organism: Microbacterium sp. HD4P20 (assembly GCF_019449275.2). Taxonomy (GTDB): domain Bacteria; phylum Actinomycetota; class Actinomycetes; order Actinomycetales; family Microbacteriaceae; genus Microbacterium. The sequence goes on along the minus strand of NZ_JAHZQZ020000018.1, from coordinate 143,149 downwards.
ATCGAAGAGGCGCCGGACGTCATCAACGAAGACACTGCGCCCGGCGCTTGGGCAATCGCGGTTGTCAGCGATCGTCCCGAAGCTCTGCGGATTGGTGCGAAGGTTCTCTCGTTCGAGAATGCCAGCGACGCACTCTATGGTCAGGTTCTCGTTCACGCAAGACAGGCGCGTCGATTCGATGACTCGAAGTTCGCGGCGTTGGTATTGGAGCGACTCTTGGGCGAAGGAGCGGCTGAGACTCTGGAGCGTCTCGCCGACATCGAGGATGACGCCTTCGAGCAAACCGTCGACGGGATCGCCGATGCGCTTCCCGAGCAGATCAAACTGGCGCTCGGTGCACGAAACGAGTGGAAGGCCCAGCAAGCGCGTCTCGAGGAGCGCCGCGCCGCGGTAGCTGCGGGCGTGAGACGCGGAGGAGCCGCGCCTGCGCCGGCGGAAGATGACGAGGAAGAACTGCTCGAGCCGGCGAGCCCGTCAGCGGCGCTCGAAGGCCTCACCGCGTTAGTGACGACGCGAATCGGTCGCAGTCGCGGGGCAAGCGAAACACTCGCAACGGCCATCTTGCACGCCAAGCAACCGGAGACACGCCATGCGGTGGACGACGAGCTCGCCAACTGGGGAACCATCGAATCGGCCCTCCTTGTCGAGGCGATTTTGGATCAGGCGTGGTACCTGGGCCTGAAAAGGTGGCCAACGTGGATTTCAGCCATTGACACGAAGTGGACGCCGTCGGCGAAGGCGGTTGAGCACATCAGCGAACTGGTCGAGAAGCTGCGAGAAGAGGACGTAGTCGACGAGGAGGACCGACAACTCCTAACCGCCGCGGCAGATGCGGTTGAGCGCCTGCTTCCGGCTCTGAGCGACCAAGATCTGGCGTCGGTTCAGGCCGTTGCGTCGGACCTGGGCAAACCGGTCCTGACCGAGTCGGACATCGAAGCCCGTCAGCAACGTCGCGCTGTGGCAGCCGTTCTAGAAGCTGCCGGAGTCGCGTCTGCCGTCGAGGTGTCTCGACTTGAACTGGTAGATCTCGCCACAACATTGACGCTTGAGATCGACGCCCAGCCAATCGAATCCGCCATGGCCAACTACGTCGTCGACGGCACGACGGCCATTCTTCGGAGAGTCGGCGACTCGGAGTCGGCTAGAACGCTTGTCGCCGCGATCGCTGAGTGCTCTTGGCTCTCTGAGCCTGACGTCTCGCGAATCGAGTCGATAACTGCGGCTCTTGCCCCACAGCTATCAGCTGCTGTTGGGATCACGCCGCCGCGCGCAGCCACCGTCGTTGCACGCTCATCTGACCTGTCGGCGACCGAGTACGAGAGGATGCTGAACTACTGGCTTCGCGCCACCGATGATGAAGCGGTTGAAGTTCGGCCGCTGTTGGATCGCTATCTCCGCGGGTCGAACGCACTCAACGCAGAATTGGCCAGCTCTATCGCGGCCTGGCGAGATCGCGCAGGGCCGGCACAGCAGCTGGCCTTGCTGGGGCATTACGTAGGGGACGTCTCCCGGCCTCCGATCTCGGACGATCGACTGATCGCGCTGGGGATCCGCGACCTCCCAGACGCCGAGGTAGGCGACATGCTTGTTCGGCGCTACGAGTCTTCGACGACCAACCCAAAACGTCTTGAGAACCTTCGATGCTGGAGTATCGCGCACATCACGGATGAAGCAGTTCGACTCAAATTGATTCGTCAGATCTTGATTCCGATCTTTGGTCAAGGGGTGACAGCGGTCGAACCGGCGCTCCAGTACTTGATAACTCTCGCCTCACCGGTCCCGAAGGGAGTGAAGAAGCCACTAGGGGATGCGGTGCTCGCCGGCGTGGACGGTCGGTCTCACTTGGAACAGCGAGCCACCAACGCGCTTCAGACTCTTGGCTACCCTGTTCGGTCGAGCGGCCTCTTTGGTCTGCGGAAGAAGGTCGATACCGGCCGGTGACACTCGTCCTGGATCGCAGTCTCGCTCCTCGACTAATCGATCAGGGCGCAGCCCCTACCTATCGAGGCTTGTCCCACCGGGTGATGCAATCCAAATTGAGGCAATGCACGCAGGCACCCAGGATGACCGACACCGCAGCGATCCATCCGAGTCTGACCACCCCTCGCGCACCGATTGCCGTTGCTGCAGCAGACCTCCATGCCGTAGCGCCCACTGCCCTGAAAGTGTGCCCCGCTGGGAGGGCGACCCACCCGTCGCCAGCCCAGATCAGCCCGCTTGACGGCCGGCTTGCGGACGGTACGCGATTCTTCGCGCTCCGACTCCGCGAGATTGAGCGAGGCGGCGCCCGGCCTCTCCTCCGACTCGGTGGAGCGTCAAGAGCGGCACTGAAGCTTCGGTGATCGTGCTGCCCCAAACCGGCCGGCAAGGTCGAAGGCGTTGATGCCGCGATCGGCGACGCGATCCTCTTCCGCGGCCGAGGGCGTGACCTTCCCCGCGCAAGCGGCCTCTCGGCGGCAGTGGAATGAGGCGCGACGGCCGCCCCGGTATGCCCTTACACGGCTTGCGCCACTACGCCAGCACGATATACGCCCAAAAGGGCGCTATGCCCAGCGAGACTATGACTCGGCTCGGACACACGTGGTTTGCCGTGGCCATGCTCTATCAGCAAACGACGGATCGCGACGACGAGTTCGCCGCGCGCCGCCGACAGGGCCTCAGCGAAGCGCCGCCGATAGGCTCGGCGACGTGCGAAGCCCTGTGGAGTCATCATCGAAGCCCGGAGTCGATTCGTGGGCGGATCTCGCTTGGTGGCCCGCGGATTGGTCGCAATTCCTGCCCGAACTAATCAATACGGCCGTAGTCGGTGCGCTTGTCGGTGTCGGCCTATGGATCATGCAATCTGTCGCCGCGAAGCGTGAGCGTCGCCGTCTCGCTGAGAGCGCGTGGGCTCACGCTCGCCCGCTCGTCCGAAATGCTGTCTCATCGCCGATGATTCGAACCGCTCAGATCGACTACTTCATGTCGCACGTCGAGAATGTGCTGGTGACCGTGCAAGGGATGGATCTCATCGCATGGCACGATGCGCTTCCCGAGAACGAGGAGATCGCGGCGCTCGAAGCGCTCGTCCGCGAAGCGCCGGCCCTAAAGCAAGCGATGAAGGATCTGTCGATATCCGTCCGCAAAGCGGTCGATGACTTACTGCCCGGCAGCGCGAGTAGGCAGGGGGTCGCGCGCACTCACTACGCCGGGTGGCTCCTGGGGGTGGAAGTGTCGAGAACAGGCATCTACTCGACTTCGATCGACGTCGATCCGCTCATGAATCAGATTACCGCGCACGGGCAGACTCTCGAATACGGGGCGAAGTACTTGCGGCTTCTTGCCGCCATCGAAGCGAACTATGCGGAGCTGAATCGCGACGAAACCCCGCCGAGCCCCAAGACGCGACGGAGCATCCGCGAGAAGCTCTCGGCGCTACGGGCCGGTAGCTAGCCGAGCACGCTTGACGACCGGCTCGCGGGCGGCCTTGGGCCCGCGACAACAGCTAACCCGAGAGGTGCTGGACGGCTCGAGTTACCCAGCAGGTCACGCCGGGACACGGAACGTCCTGTCAGACGAGTGGGCGGGCGTCCTTGACTGAGCGCTCAGCCGGACTGATCGGAGGAGTTCGCGCGATCGCGGACGGGCGCAGGAGTCAGTACTGACGTCTCGCGGGATGACCGGGTCATCGCGTGTCGGGCTCAACGGGGTAAGTCAGTCGCATCGAAGGGCCGGCCTTTCGCAGAATCGTTGCTGACCGGGGCCTGGGCGGGTGGGCGACAACGCGCCGCTCCGCGCTGCTCGTGTGGGCTAATGGCCGAGCAGCAAGATGTAAGCATCCCCAAGGTTGGTGGCCTTCTCGAAGCCCGCCTTCGTGCGAATGCCTTCGGCGATCGCGTATTCAACTCTTGGGGCCATGCTCATCTGCCGATGATATCGACTAGCAGAACCACAATTTGAAGCGTGTGGCTCAGTTCGTCCCCAGGCTGTTGCTGTCGGCATCTAGCATCTCGAACACTTTCTGCGGCTGCTTCAGCTGGTCGTCGCTCAGTCGCTGCGCAGCGATGTCCTTCGATCCAAGGGCGCGGCTGCGAATGTGGATCTTGCCCTGATCATCTTTGAGCTGCGCGTACTGCAAAGGGCCGAGATCGAGCACCACGGACTCGGCGTGCTGCATGGCCTCAGCTAGCGCGGCGACAGACGTCCCGTAGCGCTCGGTGTTCTCCGACAGAGCTTTGTCTACCGTCATGGCTTCGGCGGTCTGCACCAGCTGGCTAGCGATGATTCTAGTCTGGCGCTTGTCGGCAACGCTCTGCCCCCACATCTTGATGCGCGTCCACACAGAGCCAGGTTCAACCGCGACGATATCCCACGCGTCAAAGCCAAGGTTGTCCACGAAGTCGAAGAGGTTCTTGAGGATCAGAACTGCAGTGTAAGGACTGTCGGTGCGGATGTACACGCCGCACTCGAATGCCTTCGGCGCGATCAGCGCCTGAGTCCGCACAAGCTGTCGGGGTACGGGATCTCTCGGGACCGAGTATGCAGCGCCGGCTCCAGGTGTGGCGATTCGCTTGAACGAGCCCGTGGCGGAGACGGTGGTTCCCGCGATCTTCTTCGCCTTCGAGAGCGCTCGGCCCGCCTGGGTTTGAACACGTTTCCGCGCACCCTTGTCCTTTGGTAAGCGCTCCGCGACGGCAGCTTCTTCTTCTTCTTCTTCTCCCACATCGTGCACTTTAGCGGCACAGTAGATTGGCCCGTCCCCAGGTATGAGAAGAATACCGAAGCAGCAGAAGCATCAATCGCATCGTTCAGCGGCCAGATTGACAGGCTGGAGTATCTCCACCACGCGGCGGTGGCCCGCGCCGATGAGCTAGAGCGCCAGATGATGGACGCGCCAGAACCCGCTGACTCCTCGCCTACTCAGGACGAGCACTCTCAGGTTGAACGGTTCCCACTGCCGCAATCCACTCAACGACTATGCTCCACAGAGCGATGTCTTCGAGCTTCACGTGCCGAGATTGGCGTCCGTCTTCCCTTCGTCCTGATCGCCAAATGAGACGCCGTGAATGTCGAAGGTCGCCATGCCATCAGGCAGCTCAACCTTGGCCGCGTCTTTCAAAGTGCCCTTGGTTAGGTTCCGAACCCAGGGACGTCCGTTGCCGTCGACACATGTCAGGAGCACGTCGTTCATGTGATCAGCCAGACTCCCCGTAATGCGAGTGCTGAAGCGTAGCGTCGCTCCTGGAGGCATGTGCTCATCGTCGTGCTCGCGCGCGTCGCTATCCTTCACGAGCTCGAGCGACCGGTCGTAAAGACCAGCAACGTAGGTGCGCACCGCCACTGCACGGGCAGGCTTGCTCCCCGCGTTGTAGATGGTTGCCATCAGTTCGAAGAAATCCGTCTCTGAGGTGGCTTTCGCGGACCAGGCGCCATTGATCGCCTCAGCCAGCTCTCGCCTTCTCGTTCGCCGGTCATTCAGAACGATGCCAAGCGCGACGAGTAGCCCTCCGACTGTACCGACCGCCGCGAACCAATCTGGAACGGTTCCCCAATCTTGCGAACACCACCAGGCAGACCACCCCGCCCATGTGCTTCCCACCAGTCCATTGCCAGAGACTAGCGTCTGAAGGGCGAGCTACCGTGCTTGGATGCACCCAGATGCGGGATGTGTGTAGGTCACCCGCGGATCAGCAGACCACGGGCGGAGGGCACGTTGTCGCACTCGCACACCGGGATGAGCATGTCCAGGAGCGAGAGCACCGCCCGCTTCGCCCACACGTTGCGCGCGATCCACCGCTCGATGAGTCCCGGCGTCACCCACACCTGTACGACGATCGACAGCACGACGCCGAGCGCCACGAACGCCATCGACTCGATAAGCGCGTGCCGCGTCATCAACCGCGTGGAACGTTCCCCTATTTGGGGACCCCAGAGTGATAGGCACGCCCATCTCAGCCTTTTGAGCATCGACAATGCCGCCGAGATCTCTCGCCATGGCCCGATTGAGCCGCTTGCCGCCCGTGAGGCGCGCAGGTACCTTAACCGGTCATCGCACGTATGGGGATCGGCTTCGCGCCGCTCTTAGAAGCCGGCTCAAGCGCATCCTGCATGTGTTGCCGGCCCCGCCCGGTGTTCAAGGAGACACGCGCGACATAGTTGCGTTGCCGCAACTGCGCGACACTGACTGAGAGTCTGTTGCAGCGCCCGCACGCACTGATGTCCGGGGCAGGTCGTACCTTTGAGCCTGCCTGACCTCACTCCAACCCGAGGAGACCCCCGCATGGAGACACTTCCGGCGCAGTTCAGCAACGCTGTCAGCAACGTCACCATCAGCGACGACAAGGAACAGCGCGCCATCGCTGCTCACAGCGAGGTGCGCGAACTTCTCGAAGCCGACGCGACGCTGAAGAGCTGGGGCATCACCCCGCTTCTCATCGGGTCCTATGGTCGCCAAACCGCTCGATACCCAGGCAAGGACGTCGACATCTTCCTTCGGTTCCTCAACTTGGGTGTTGCCTCCGACCCTGCAGTGCTCTACGACGCGGTGTCGAGGGTCCTCATCGCCGCGTACGGACTCATCGACGAGGGCGGTCGGGTGACCCCGCAGCCGCGCAGCCTGAAGGTCGACTTCGCCGCTCCCAATGCACAGGCCGACCTCGCGTTCAGCGTGGACGCCGTACCGGCTGTTCCGTGGGGCAAGGACTGGGCTATCCCCAATCGTGACCGCTCGACTTGGCAGAACGAATCTGACCGCTGGGTGCGGACGAACCCTGTTGAGTTCGGCGACGCCTCGCAGACGCTCTCCACGAGCGCCAATAGCCCGGTCGTCAACGGGCGCAACGCCTACAAGCCGGTCGTCCGGCTGTTGCGGCAGGTCCGCCATGTGCATCTTGGCGCAGCGAAGCCGGGCGGCCTGTACGTCGAGGTCGCCGCGTTCGAAGCGTGGCAAAGCGGACGCGTGACCGGCGATTCATGGGCCGAGCTGTTTGCTTCTTCGCTCTACGAAGTGTCCCGCGTCTTTCACATGGCGGCGAGCGAAGGGCTCCTCGACCCGATTCTCCGCACGCCGCTCAAGCCTGCGCTCGAGACCTCTGACTGGCTGTATGCGAGCCGGACGTTCGGTGCGCTCGCGACGGACGCGCAGGAGGCGCTTCGAGCAACGCCGTGCGCGGCAGCGAAGACGTGGCGGACCATCCTCGGCACGAACGACCGCGGTCAGGTCTTCCCGCTTCCTGACGGCTGCAGCGGCGCTGGCGTACCCTTGCCGGCCGCGGCCGCCGTGAGCGCCACCGGGCCGACGCGCGCTCGCGGTTTCGCGCTGCAATGAGAGCGCCGTACGTCTACAACCAGCCCGCGTTCGAGGCGTTCTGCGCGGAACTGGTTGTGGCCGGGTTCAGCCCGGTGTCTGAGACACATCAGGCACGGTGGGTGGGCCCATTGCCGGAGGCGCTTCGACCGCTGACCGACCTCACTGAGATGCGGCTGTCCTTCCCCGACGGGTGGCCGGCGCTAGCGGTACGCGGCTATGTTCCCGGACTCGTGTCCGACCACGTCATGCCGGACTCGGGATACATCTGCCTCTGGGCCGACGATGACCCGGCGCAGGTCGTTGCGCAAACCTGGGGTGGGTACTTGGAGCGACTGGGAGCTTGGGCAGCCAGCGCGGCCCAAGGCTTTCGACCGGAAGACCGCGCTCTCGATGCGTGGGTGATGTTCCCTGGGCGCGCCTCCCTCGCTGCGGAACTGGATATCCCGGCGCTGTTCGACACCCCACGCAACGGAATGACCCATGTGGTCCATGGACGTGCCGACGGGATGCTGACACTCAGTAGGCGGCCCGCCGAGAGCTACCTGCTCTCGGGGCCGGTCTTCTTCCGAGACGCCGCGCTCAAGACCCCGCGCTCGCTCGACGACTTCCGAGCCGCTTTGACACCTCGGCAGTGCCGCAACCTCGACAACGGTCTCCAGCGGCGACGTGACGCCAAAGAGAATCACCCGAGCGGCGGCTACGACTTCGCGGTCCTAGCTTGGCCCAAGTACGACCAGTACGAGGCACTGGTGCTCACCTTCACCGGCGCGGAGGGCACGCTGGCTGCGTTCGCGAACGTCACCTCCCCCTCGGATACCGAGAGCCGCCTCCGTCGTGCGGGCCCCGATGCCCCACAGTTGCGCGGCAAGCGTGTCCTCATCGCCGGTGTCGGAGCGCTCGGCAGCCAGGTTGCGCGCACGTTGGCAACTAGTGGTGTCGGACGTCTCCGTCTCCACGACAACGACAGCATGCGCTCCACAAATCTGGTGCGCCACATCCTGCTTTCCCACTCCGTCGGGCACTCGAAAGCAGGGTTCACGAGCCTCTACATCGAGGACATCGCGCCCTGGTGCAAGCCGACGGTGCACGAGGACGTTCCGCTTCGGCCCGACGACATTCTTCCTTTGCTGCGCAACGTCGACCTCGTCGTCGACTGCACGGGGGTCTTCGCCGCCACACTGGCTATCGCCTCAGCCTGCGCTGAGACGAACGTCCCGCTCATCAGCGCGTCTCTCGCGCGTGGCGGCGACGCCTTCCGCGTTCAACGACAGATCGATGAAGACGTGCCGCTCATACAGCGGACTGCGCCTGACTTTCCACCCATCCCGCCTGGCGACGAAGCTGAATCGTTCGGGTTCCTCGAGCTCGGCTGCACGGCACCCGTGCACAACGCGCCTCCGGCAAGCGTCCTGCGTGCTGCCTCTGAAACAACGCTCGCTTGTATCGACCTCCTGCTCGGCCGAGCTGGACGCGCTGCGGATACGGTGACAATCCTTCGCGCCCTCGACGAGGCACCGTTCGATGTCGTCGGCGAACACCGCTTCCCGGTGGCAGTGTCATGACCGATGGGCCGATCGTGTACATGTCGGAATCGGTCCTCGAGCGACTGCAGGTCAACGCGGCCCGGTCGCACCCCCTCGAAACCGGCGGCATCCTGATTGGCGTGACAGTAGACAACTCCCCGTGGGTGACCGATGTGAGGGAGTTCGACTCGCCACGGCGAGGCCCTTCCCAGTTCATCCTCCCTCGCGGAGTCACTCAACGCGCGATTCGCGACGCTCGTCGACTCGATGCGCGACTCGGCTATCTCGGTGACTGGCACTCCCATCCCGCCGACGCGCCGGCGAGCCGCACCGACGTACTCACCACTCGCACGACCGCTCTGGCGATGCGCCGCGCAGTCTTGTTGCTCATCACTCGGCGTCGAGGCCAGACGTATGCGATGGAGTTGTCGATGGCGCGCGGCACCCGTATCGTGCCCTGTCGCATCGTTCCGACTGGTGACCTTCCTCCGCTTGTGCATCACACCGACACGACCCCTTAGGCGAGGCATCATGAACGCACCTGTCAGCCAGGACGACATCGACGTCCGAGGTCCGCTGTTCCTTTCGTACCGACAGTCAGACGGAACGAACACCGTCTCCGCGCTCGGATGGTTGCTACGCGCGGCGGGTATCCCCGTGTGGCGCGATGTCGATGACCTCCCGCCCGGCGATACGGCGGACCGTCTGGAGCAAGCGCTGGCGGACGGGTTGTCCGGCGGCGTACTGGTCATCACGCCCGACATCGCTAACAGCCCCATTGTGAGGTCCATCGAGGCGCCCGCGCTCATCAGGCTGCATCGCGGCGACGACCGATTCCAACTGCTGGTCGCGAGCGCCATCGAGCGCGCACCGGGCAAGATCGACTACAGCGCACCAGACAAGCTCCTCGAGCGCGTGCGTCGCGAACTTGAAGGCGTGAATCAGAACCCCGTAACCGATGACGGGCTTTTCGACATCGTTCGAGCGGCCGTCGCGCACCGCATGGCACAACACCGTGCAATCGTGGAGGCGAACGGGTTCTTCGAGCTCACGGTTCAGACGCGCAACATCGGGCAGGTCTACGACCGCACGGGCGCGCAGCTCGATGTCCGAGTCCGCCGCTCGTCTCATGAGCGCCTCCCCAGCTCAGAGGGCCTCGATGACTTGCGGCGAGCACTCACGCTTCTACCGGACGCAGTCGTCACGACCGGAGCGCGGGATGTTCGCATTTCCGGCGGCGGGCACCTCTCGGTCGGGTTCGCGCTCGGGGCCGCGCTGCCGTCGTCACGCGTCGGCGGCATCACCGTCATCGACCAGCGCGACGCCGAATGGGCGAGCACGACAGAGGCCGCCGTGCCCGCAGTGCCTCAGCTCACTTTCGACGCGGTGGATGCTGAGTCCACGGTCGGTGGCCGTCCGCGAGTCGTCGCTTACGTCGACCTCCTTCCTACCCCAAGCGATGCCGCGCCGCTGCGATTCCTCTCCGACCACGTGGGCGAGTATGTCGCGAGCGCCACGATTGCATATGGAGTTGGGGGCCTCATCGACCCGGCTGACGCAGGCAGCATCGCCGCAGAGGCGATGGCACGCGTGCGTCAGCTTTCCGCTCAGCATGGGAACGCGGCGGTCGACCTGCTGCTGAGATGCCCCTTTCCGCTGTCCGTGCTGATGGGCAGACTCTCGAACACGCTGCGCGTGCGGCTTTTCGAGTGGGATGACAGCGACGCGGATGGCGATTTCACGCCGCGGTACGTTGCCGCGCTCGATGTGCACGCCAGCGCTCCAGAGGGGCCAATCACCGCCGCTCTGCTCCCTATAGTCGGGGACAAGGACGGGGATACGGCTGCGAGCGGCGCCGACGACACCTGAACGCACGCCCTCCTGCGGCGCAGAAGAACGATTCTCTCTGCCGGCCCGACGGGCCCGCGCAGTGTCCTGCAATGGTCATGAGCCGGCTGAGGCTTCAACTACCCTGCGACCGCCGCGACTCTGCCTCCGCGTGAGAGAGCAGCAGAGACGCTGAGCTCACACGTCCTTTAGCCCCTGCCAGCTCTCCCCGTCCCAGACCCAGCCTTGACGGGTGCCCTCGTGCACCACCCACAGGTGGGTGATCGCGGGATCGAGATCAGGAGCCGTCGACGGTGTCCCGTAGCTGTCGTCGTAGACCCACGACGGTGCCTCGCCGTGCAGCGCGCGGCTGATCTCCCGGTCGGTATCTCCGTCGACCCAGACGAACAGGTGTCGCGCCTCGGCGCCCGACTCGGCGAGCTTCTTCGGATTGTCGGTCTTCTCCTGGAGCTCAGCGAGGATTCGCGCCAGAGCGTCGTCGCTGCCCTGATGCGTGTACGGGCTCACCAGCCCGTAGTGCAACCTGTGCTCGTGGTTAGGATCATCGGCGTACTCCTGGTGAGGCACCGCAGCCGCAGTCTCGGCGCCGGCGTTCAGGAGCACCATGAGCGGCTCCACGATCGGGCTGTGCTGGGTTCCGGTGTTGTGCAGGATGACCTCGACAGCGTCGCGCTCCCGATCGAAATCGTGCACGCCGGCCGCTTCAAGCTGCGCGAGCGCCGGCTGCACCGTCTGCACGAAGCTGTCCAGGCGCACGCCGGTCTCCGGCGGTGTGGCGACCCAACACATCGACAACGGCGCGGTGCGGGTCTGCTTCTTTACAGACTTGTTGATCGCCTTCCGGCTCTTCAGCCGGTCTCCCGCGGTGACCCTCGTCACCTCGACGGCGATGCGCCCGTCAAGAGACCGGTAGTCAACGCCGCCGTACTTGTCGGCGTGCTCAAGCTGGATGCCGAGCACGCGCTGCACTACGCGCTTGGCGTCGATCTCGTCGGGGTCCTCGTGGTTCATGGCGCTCCTTTGCTGCCTGAAGTGTCTAGGAGTACAACCTTCGATGGGCGTGGCGGATTCCCGCCCCGTGACAGGACTCTGAGTCCCCGACGAGGGAGCGCCTCAGTCCGTGCGCGCTCCTCGTCAGAACGATGCGCCTCCTGCCGCGCTGACGGCCGTTCTACGACATCTCCTCTTGTCGCGGTGCGCGCACTGAGCCCGGGTACGCTCTCGCCATGGAGCCGTACACCTCCGTCGAGCTCACACGCCTTCTCGACTATCCCAACGAGACGGGCCCCAGACTCGCCGTGCGTCGCTATCTGCGCGCCACATATCTTGAGCACGTGAAGAACGCGCCGCGGGAGTTGAGCGAGCCCGAGGCCGCCGATGTTCTGGGTGTCGCATGACCAGTCGGTCGGTTGATGCAACGTCAGCGCCTGCCGCGGACGAGGAGCGATTCTTCGCCCGCGTCGAAGCGATCGATGAGATTGACGGGCAAGCGACGGTTGTGCTCGACGTTGTCCGTTCCGATTCGGGACCATTCTCCGGCCGCAGGTTGGTGGACGTATCCCGGGAGGCGGCGGATTACTGGGCGAAAGCGTTCAGCGGGCGCTTGGCGATAGACGACTTCTTGGACGGTTTTGAAACGTACATCGTCGTACTGCAGAATTCTCCGCCCGACTACGGTTGGCAGTTCGAGCGCTGGCTCACTTTCACGGCAAGACGTTTGGCAGCTGCCGGCGATGCTGTAATCGCCCCGGCGCTGGTCGGGGAGTTCATTCGGCCAGAGAAGCCGTCCGATGATGACGTCGAGGACTTGAGGTCCGTATCGCCTCCCGTGCTTGCTAGCGCCGCGCAAGGCGCATTGCTCGACCGAATCTTCGATATGTCCGCGTGGCCGAGCGCCACAGCCGCGGAGATCGCCGCGGCGTTTGACTGGCGAGCTCTATCGCAGGTCATCTCAATCGACGTGGGGCAGGGATCGGCCCTTGCTATGGTCGATTCATCGGGCCATCCGCGTGTGTACTTCGACGTGGGCGCAGGTTTTGGGCCGAACAAGCGAACGGTGCCCGTGGGGCTTTCGTTTTGCACGTGTAAGAGACCCGTTGTAGTTCTTTCCCACTGGGACACAGATCATCTGCACGGAGCTCGGTACGAACCGAAGCTCCTGAAGAGTCAATGGGTAGTCCCACGCCAATTGATCGGGCCAACCCACGCGCGGTTAGCGAACTCGGTCCTTCGCGCGGGCGGTAAGGTGCTCACTTTCGACATCGAGCGGACAGAGGTAGCCCTTAGCCCGCGCGCTTGGGGGTCAAGAGCGAGCCGCGCCACACAGACTCTCTTCTTGGAGAGGTGCACCGGAAGAACGAAGAATGACAGCGGCCTTTCGGTCGCGGTTTGGGATCGCGTCCGCGAACGAGCTTGGCTCCTGGTAGGCGACGCAGGATACAGATACCTGCCCTCCGCGTCTTCGCTGCAAGGCCTCTGCGTCCTCAGCGCATCGCACCATGGTGCTGCGCTCGGAGTCGGAGATTCGCCTCCGGCAGCGCCCGCAATGGGGTACTTGCGACTTCTCTACTCGTTCGGTTTTGAGAACGCTTTTCATCATCCGCGTGACGTCGCAGTTCAGGCACATGAGAACGTCGGTTGGCGACATGCAGGGGCGTGGCCACAGGGGGTAGACGTACTTGCCACGACGACACCAAACGCGCCGCAACAGCGTAACGCTGTCGCCGCGGGGTGGCTGCGTAGACCAAACCTGCCGCGGCATCTGGCCAGCTGTCAGCAGCTGGCACCGTTGCGTTGATGGGCTGACGCAGAGCGTCGTGATGTGTGAGATCCGGTGAGGATCCCCGCCGTCGACACCCACTCACGTCAACCCCTGCCATGCGGGGAATGAGCCGACGTTTCGCGTAGCGGAACCTCATAATCGGTCGCTCAGGCGTCGATGCCGAAGGCGCGAAGCAGCGGCACGCGGGGGATCATCCGGCGCGGGCCGAGTTGGACCGTAGGGATGGTCCCGTTCTCGATGCCGAGCTTGATCGTGCGGTAGTCGGCGCCGCCGAGCTTCGCGGCATCCTTCGTCGTCAGAGTAGGGCACTCAGGCAAGTGGTCCATAGCCCTTCCCCTTCCTCGAGCGCGATGTCGTCAACATCCTCAGGAAGCCGCGGAACTGCGCGGTTCTTGCAGGTTCATGGCTGATTGAGCAATCGCTCACTCGTACTCGAGTCCCATCGGAGCACAGTGATCGGAGAGCACCCGCCCGCCGGCTAGCGCCTCGCGCTGCGGTGCGCTGACGACGTTGTAGCTTCGACCTATGACTCACACTGCTGGCGCGTCCGAATGGATCGATGCGCCGAAGCTGCCGCCACTCGAGGGCGACGAGCCGTTCATCGGCGCTGGCGGCGCGACGGTGCTGGACTTCTGGCGATTCGCGATGTCGGACTTGCGAACTAACAACACACGCGGATATCTGGCCGAATTCCTGGTCGCGCGCTCGCTGGGCGTTGTTGCCGAACGTGTCGAGTGGGACGACTTCGACGTGCTTTGGGAGGGCGTGAAGATCGAGGTGAAGTCGTCTGCATACCTCCAATCGTGGCCGCAACGCAGGCTGTCTCAGATCAAGTTCACCAACCTTCGCGGCCGTGAATGGGGCGACATCACAGCGGGTCTAGCAGCGGAGAAGACCTATAAGGCCGACGTCTATGTGCTCTCCGTTCACACGATCCAGCACCACGATAATTACAACCCGCTCGACGTCGCTGCATGGCAGTTCTACATTCTCCCGCGCTCTACACTCGTCGGCCTCAATGTGGACTCGTTAACGCTGCCCACCGTCGCTCGCCTGACGAACCCGATTCCGTACAACGGACTCGCTGACGCGATCCGCACCGCAGCGCCTCGGCCGGCACCGCAATACTGGAAAAGGGAGACCGCCTCGTCACTCGCATACTTCAAGCTGGTCGGATCGACAGAGTACATTCTGCGAAACGACGCCTGGGAAACCTACGACCAGTACGAATCGGGTCCCACGTGGTGGAACATCACCGGCGAGATCGGCACGGACATCATCAACGCAGACGAGCTCCCGCCCGGTGCACCCCGTTAGTGGCCTCGCTCGCCGACCTCACGTTTCCCGCGTCTTTGCGGATCCCAGTCCGATGAGCATTGTGCTCAGTCGTTTCGAGTCTCTCCACGGGCACCGATTCTAGGTCTGGCTTCGGACGCGCCGGCGGATGTCGTCGACCACTTGCGGCCACGCCCGCTTCGGAAACTCGTGCCCGATGCCATCCAGCACCGTGAACGATGCACCTGGCATCTCTCGCGCCAAAGCCGACCCGTTCTCGAGAGGGAACAACGGGTCCAGAGCGCCGTGGAAGACCGTCGTCGGAACCTGGATCTCCGACAGACGCTCCCGCCACCGCGGAATCTTCTGCATGTAGGGATGGTTGCCCGCCGTCCGCGCGTCGACGCTGCGCGCAACGGCCCGCGCACAGATCTGCCTCGCCGCATCCGCATCGAACTCGTCTCCCGCAAGGATTCGTTCGTTCTCAACGTAGTAGTCGATGACCGCGGCCTCGTCATCCCAATCCGGTTCGGAGATCGTCCCCCACGCGGCCAGCAGCCCATCAGAAACTTCAGGCAGATCAGGATCTGCCGGGCCGTGATCCGTCGAACGTGACGAGATCAGCGTCATCGACGAGACCCGGTGCGGGTGCTCGAGCGCGAGAAGCTGGGCGACCCAGCCACCCTGAGAGAACCCGACCACGTGGGATCGCTCGTAGCCGAAGAAGTCCAGGATCGCGACCGCATCCCCCATCAGATCTTCGAGTGTGTAACCCGGCTCCCCCACAGGCCACAGCGATGACTCTCCGGTATCCCGTTGGTCGTATCGGATCACGCGACAGTGGCTCGCTGCGAGCTGGCGGCAGAACTCCGGCGGCCACCAGTCGCGGGTACACGAGGTGCCCGCGATCAGCAGTACCGGCGGATCGGCGGATGCGCCCATTATTTCGGCCACGAGCGTCGCGTCGTCAGTTTTGATGCGGTGAGCCTGAAAGTCCATGGCTAGTCCCCCTTTTCGTGTGATCCCGGGACTCGTTCCCTTGCGTTCTGTGCGTGCCTGGAACGGTACGCCGACGCCGGGGATCGGGCATGTGCCGTTGGTAACGTTCCTCGCCCGGAGCGCTTTCGGTCAGCGCCACTGATTCGCTCCGGCGGTGAGAGCGCGGATGGCCGCCAGCAGATCTTCGTCACGCGGCATCCCGTATTCCGGACGAACGAGCCGCGCGATCTCACCGCGAATGTCTGCGATCGACTGTTCCGTCGTATCGAGGTGACGGAGGAGTTGCCGACAGACATCGCCGAGGTGCCCGAGTGCGGGTCGTCAGCTGAGGGTATGCCCGAGGATGACGAGCATCTGCAGTTCCACGATGACTTCGAGATCGGGCCTGCTGTAGGAGCGATGACCGTGCGCAGTCACCACGGTCGGCGAAAGCAGACCGAGCCGCTCCCAGTAGCGAAGCGACCTCGCGCTGATTCCCGTGCGCCGACAGACTTCATTGAGCGTGTACACGCGCATCCGTGCTGTTGTGGTGGCGGCGTGCATGCATGGCGATCCCGGCGGCAACCGAGACGTTCAACGAGTCCACGTCGGCACTGGTCGGAATCGAGACACTCCCCGCTGCCGCCGCCCGGAGCACCGCCGAACAGCCGCGCCGCTCGCTGCCGAACGCGATCACCGTCCGGCCGGGTATCGCAGAGTAGGCGTCGATGCCCAACGATCCCTCCGCGTCCGCGACGAACAGCGGGAGCTCAGCACTGCGCATGAACGAGAAAAGCTCGCCCGGACTTGTGGCCACCACAGGCAGAGCGAAGATCAGTCCACGACTAGCTCGAATGAGACGTCGATCGAGGATGCTGGGGAGTTGGGAATCGAGCAGCACGACGCCCGCTCCGCCGAGTGCGACCGTCGTGCGTACGACCGCGCCGATGTTCCCGGCCAAACGCACACCGTCCAACACGACGACATCTCCCGAGCGTCTCCGAAGATCATCCAGCGAGGCAGCCTTCGGTGCGACAGCAAGGGCGAACGTGCGAGACAACCGCTCCGCGCCGAAGAGCCCGACGGCACTGCCCTTGGTGAGCCGGCGAACAGGCAGCCCGAACGCTTCCGCTGCTTCGAACTCGTGCGTCGAGAACACAACCCGCACGTCGACGCCTGCGCGTATCGCTGTCGCCACATTCTGCAGATCGTCGATGACGACCATCCGGCGCGCGGGTGCCTTGAGCGCAGCTCGTATGCCGCGCAGCTCGCCCTCCGACGCATCGATGACGGACACGACAACTCCCTTCCTTACTGCACCACGCTAGAAATTGACGCAACGTCAAGGTCAAGCGCGGTGCAACGGGAGGCCGAGCTGACGGCGTCTTCCTGGCGAGTCGCGGAGAGTCGGCTCCGGCGGCGTCGTGTGGAGTCAGCCGCCCAGCACTCGCGCGGAGAAGTCGAATGCCCAAGGCGCCGCGACTCCGATCACGGCGAGGAGCGCACCGGCAGCCCACAGCATCCGCACACCCTTCGCTGCGACCACCTCGCGCTGAAGCGCAATGAACTCTGGCCTGTTGTCGGGTGGCGCCGCCGCGGCCGTCCATGTGTCGCGTCTACTCATGATGGCCGCGATCTTCTCGATCTGCTCCGGCTCGAGGCGCCGCTTCTGTCGACGTAGCCAACGCACGAGGTCGGTCGCGCGGAGAACTCTGACATCGGCCGGTTGCTCGCGAACGGTGATCTCTTTCGCGCCTACGATCACGACCAGCCCGCTGACGGGTAGGTCTTCACCGGTCGCCGTTGTGAGGAGTCTGCGAACTCGGTCGGCTTCGTATCGCGCGTTGCGAAGGTGGTCCTTGCGTTGGCCGTTCACAAGCAGCCGCCGGCTGCCGACCCAGACCTTCGCGTCCTCATGAAACTTCGTGTTGATCGTGAAGACGCCCGCACTGCCAACGATGACATGGTCGATATCGCTGCCTCTCGTTCCGATCGGCACCGCATGCAGCACAGTCCAGTCAGGGCCGAGCATTTCCAAGCGGCGCGCCACGTCGAGTTCGCCGAGCGCGCCGACGTACCAGGGGCGAGATTCATCGGACAGCGGCGAGCGGCCGAAGATGCGGGCGGCGGTGGAGCGCGCGGGCACCTCACGTTGCACACGGAGGCATTCAGCGATGACTGCGGCAGCGGGAGCCGAGCCGAACGCGGTGATCTGCTCAGTCGACGGATCTATCGGCAGTTCAGGAGGCAGGTGCGACGTCATCGATCCTGAGTGTAGGGTGCCGGCGCCGATGGCGCGGCTCGCTCACACTCCGGCGGTGAGGACGTGACGGAGGAGCGGATACCAGTGTCGATCAGCCAGCACGTGGTCAGCATCCTTGGTACTGACCCGCGTTCCGTCGATCACGGGACCGGCACTGGCACGCCACACTCCGAAATGGGCGACGGGGGTCGGCCACGGGTAATCGACCGTGGGTTCGTCGACGATGTTGCGCACGGCACCGAGGAACGTGCACGCGTCGGAGTCGCCGACCACCTCTTCGACGAGAGCACGGATCGCCTCGGAGCCGTCGGCATCAGCGTTCGCCACACTCCGCGTCGGCAGATCCAACATTCCCGTCTCCTGCCGAGGCAGGCAGAACACCCTGTCGTCGATGAGAAGCAGCAGGCGAACGAGAGACATCGGTCGGAGCGGATACCGGCGACGAACGACCTGGGCGCATCCACCGGTCGGCAGCCAGGCGGCGTCAGTCGTCTCCTGCAGAACAAGCTCGTCGGACGCACGCATCTGCTCGAGCCTAATGAACACACTCACGGCACCTCATCGCCCCCTTGGCGATCCGGTTCGTGTCGCCAGTCGGTGGGATGATCCGCGCACCAGACGATCGGCGGGGAGGGCGGGATGCGGGGCGAGGCGACCGTGCTGCACGCCGACCTCGATGCGTTCTACGCCTCGGTCGAGCAGCGCGACGCGCCGGCACTGCGCGGCCGGCCCGTCATCGTCGGCGGCGGCGTGGTGCTGGCGGCCAGCTACGAGGCGAAGGCCCGCGGCGTGCGCACGGCCATGGGAGGCCGGCAGGCGAGGGAGCTGTGCCCCGATGCCGTGGTCGTTCCGCCGCGGGTGGACGCCTACTCGGCCGCCAGTCGCGACGTGTTCGCGATCTTCCGCGATACCACGCCGCTCGTGGAAGGCCTCTCCATCGACGAGGCGTTCCTGGAAGTGGGAGGGCTCCGGCGCATCGCCGGTACACCCGAGCAGATCGCGGTTCGATTGCGCGAGCGCGTCCGCACGGAGGTCGGTCTGCCCATCTCGGTCGGAGTAGCACGGACGAAGTTCCTCGCCAAGGTCGCCAGCGCGGTCATCAAACCCGACGGGCTCCTCGTGGTCGAGCCGGAGCAGGAGCAGGCGTTCCTGCTCCCCCTGCCCGTAGAGCGACTATGGGGTGTCGGCGCCGTCACCGCAGAGAAGCTGCACCGCCTCGGCATCCGCACCGTCGGACAGCTCGCCGAACTCGAAGCCGCAACGGCCGAGCGGCTGCTGGGCAAGGCGACCGGCGCACACCTGCACGCACTGGCGCGACTGCGCGACCCGCGGCCGGTCGATACGACGCGTCGCCGCGGGTCGATCGGCTCTCAGCGGGCGCTCGGCAACCGGCCGCGCTCGCCCGACGAACTCGACCTCATCCTGAGCCAGATCGTCGACCGGCTCGCCCGCCGCCTGCGGGAGCGCGACAGGGTGTGCCGCACCATCGTGCTGCGCCTGCGCTACGGCGACTATGCCAAAGCGACGCGCTCTCGCACCGTCCGCTTCCCCACCGACCGAACGGCGGTGCTGCTCGATGTCGCTCGGGCGTTGCTCGCGGCCGCACAACCTCAGATCGCGGCACGCGGCATCACGCTGATCGGAGTATCCCTGTCGCAGTTGGGCCGCGCCGACAGCATCCAGCCCGAGCTCCCGATCGACTGGGACGACGGGGCTCGGCTCGACACCGTGCTCGACGCGGTGCGCGATCGCTTCGGCGGGGCATCCGTCTCTCGAGCCGCGCAACTGGGTCACGATCCCGGATGGTCGACGCCGCTGCTGCCCGAACACGAGTGATCCGGATGTCGCGGGCCCGGCATACCCTGCTGCCATGCCGGAGCGTGTCGAGCTGTGGTGGGCGCGCCGCCAGTTCTCCAAGGGCACCGAGGTCCCCTACGCGGTAGGGAGCTACCGCGAGGCATGGGCGCCCTTCCCCGCCCTCATTCGCCAGTACCATCCCGAGCTCAATGCCGGCATCGCGCTCAGCCAGGTGCCACCGGCGGCCGACGTGCTGCTGCTGTGGCAGTGCGAAGCAGGCCACAGATTCGCCGCCACCCCCGAGGAGCAGCGCAATCGACCCGGCCGCGAACGGCGCCGCTCGGCGTGGTGCCCGGACTGCTCCGAGCTCGCCCGCCCGGCCCGGGCTCTGCCGATGCGCGACGTCGTGACCCTTCCGGACTCCCCCGTCCCGGCGGCAGTCGCCAACCCGGTGGGACGCGCGGTCTTACAGCCGAGGAGGCCGAAGCGAAAGCTGCAGGTGTGCCCGAAGACACCCGACCTGCCGGTCGGCGACGCATTCCACTCGGCGTGTGCGCCGAAACCGGCCTCCGCCATCGAAGCGCAGCTGCGTGCCGACCTGTTCGCACGCCTGTCGGGGACGCAGGGGCTGAACGCCGTGCGGGTCGCTCGGCCGTTCTTCGACCACGTGGAGGTGTGGCCCGACATTCTGCTCCCCGAGCTGCGCATTGCGGTCGAGTACGACACCACCGGCCGGCACGGCCTCGAGCATGTCGGCAAACGGGAGGATGCGGATCGTCGCAAAGACCGGGCGCTTCGCGCTGCGAAGTGGGAGGTCGTGCGGATCCGCACCGGCAAGCTCGAGCCGCTCGGCCCCTACGACTTGCAGGTGTCGACGTGGAACAGGAAAGCGCTCGAGAGCCTCATCGACACGCTGCGAGAGATCCGCGGACCGTTGCTCGTCGACCCGTACCTCGTGTGACACCGGGCGGGTTCGAGGACCGGCCCAAGCCCCGCCGAACTTCGGAGGATCGCCTCGTGAGGCAACTTTCTCCCGGGCGCCCGCGAGTCGACGCCGGCCGGGCGGCATCCGATGTCGCTCTCCGACGTACCGCGTCTCGACCCGTCCATCGCAGAATGGTCGAGGCCGCCGTCCGCGGCCGACGTCGATCGGCGGCGGAGGGCTGAGAGAGGACAGAAGTGACCGAACTGACGATCCGACCGGCGCTCGCCAGCGAATCCGACACGATCTCGTCCCTGGCGCTGCGGTCCAAGGCGCACTGGGGCTACTCGCCGGAGTTCCTCGAGCAGTGCAGAGCCGAACTGACCTACACGCCCGAGCGATGCGCATCGGGCCGGGTCTTCGTCGCGGCCCAAGACGGCGGCATCCTGGGCTTCTACGCCACCGATGGCGACGCACCCCGCGGTGAGCTCGACGCGCTGTTCGTCGATCCAAACCACATCGGCACCGGGCTCGGCGGACTGCTACTACAGCACGCGCTCACCCAGGCGGCGCGCGCGGGATTCACCGAGCTGTTCCTGGATGCCGACCCCTACGCCGCCGACTTCTACCGCCGCCACGGCGCCGTCGTCATCGGCGAGTCGCCGAGCGGCTCGATCCCGGGTCGATCACTCCCCCGCATGCGGTTCGACCTCACTGAGCGCCCCGACGCCGCGCCGCCGAGCCGGCGGATGTCGGCCGCCGATCAGCGCGACGCGCTCAACGGCATCTCGGCGCTCATCGAGCGCCACTACGTCTTCGCCGACGTCGCAGCCGTGTGCGCGCGAGAACTGCGGCAGCGACCGATCGCCGACGAAGGGCTGACGACCGTCGAGTTCAGCCGCCAGCTGACGCAGCAGCTGCGGGAGCACGACCGCCACTTCTCCGTGACGTGGGGCGCTCCCACCGACCTGCCGCTCCGAAGGGCCTCGCAACGGGACGACACGACTATCAGCTTCCGCCGCGACGGAAGCGTCGGCATCCTCACCATCCGACTGTTCGACGATGCCGACGACGAGCATGCCGCGCGCCAGGCCAGGGAGGCGCTCGACCAGCTGTCGCAGTGCGACGCTGCCGTGGTCGACGTGCGCAGCAACCCCGGCGGCTGGCCCTCGATGGTCGAGTACGTGCTCGGACCGTTCCTCGGACCCGAACCGGTCGCCATCGTCACCTTCCAGAGCGCCGAGCACCCCGAGGTGATCTCGTGGTCACAACCCGAACCTGCTCTCGCGGGTCTGGAACGGATGCCGCTGTTCGCGGTGATCGGGCCGGGCACAGCCTCTGCGGCCGAAAGCTTCGCCTACGCCCTGCAAACGACGAAGCGGGCGACGCTGATCGGCGAGCTCACCGCCGGGGCGGCCAACCCCGTCGAGTCGTTCCTCGACAGCACCGGGTTCGCGGTGTACATCTCGACCGGTGCGCCGATCGATCCGCGAACGAAGACGAACTGGGACCACACCGGAGTAGCACCCGACGTCGAGGCCGAGTCCGAGCGGGCGCTCGACGTCGCCATCGGCTTGGCTCGCACCGCCCGCCGCTGAGTGGTCGGGCTGCGCCACGGGGTCGGTAGTGTTCACGAAGATCCTTCGAGTCGTTGGTCGGGGTGGGACGGGGGTCAGTGCGTGCTGTGACCACCCCCGCCGCCGGAAGGCTCGGTGTTGCGGCTGGGCTCGCTCTTGCCGACGACGAACTGCGACATGAGCCCTTCGTCTTCGTGCAGCAGCAGGTGGCAGTGGATCATGTACGGGTTGTCGTCGTCGACGTAGTCCTCGAAGCGCATCATGATGCGGTACTTCCGGCGCGGCTCGAGGTAGATGGTGTCTTTCCAGCCCAGCAGCTCGGCGGGCGGCGGCGTGCCGTCGATGTCGAGCACCTGGAACTGGACGTCGTGGACGTGCCAGTTGTGCGGGAACAGGTCGCGGTTCGTGACGGTCCACAGCTCGGTCGAGTCGATCTGCATGACCTCGTCGATGCGGTTCATGTCCATCCGCAGTCCGTTGATCTCGCGGTTCTGCACCTCGAACGTGCGCTCGTAGTCGGCGTCGCGCTCGGTGAACCGCTCGACCGGTGCGAACCGGTCCGAGAGGGATGCCGACGGCTGCAGCGCATCGGCGGCCTTCAGCAGCAGCACGTCGAACTCGTCGGTGCCGCCATACGCCGATGGCACGGCGACGTTACCGAGATCTGGAGGAAGCGAGCGGAGCATCGTCTCAGAGCCGGGCTCGAGCCCCACCACGATCTCGGCGCGCTCCCCTGGCGAGAGGCGTACGTGATCGGTCGAGTGCGGCGCCTCGAGCAGGCCGCCGTCGGTGCCGACGAGCGAGAACTCGCGGCCGTCGTCGAACGCGAAGTCGTAGGCGCGAGCGCCCGAGCCGTTGAGGATCCTGAGCCGCACCAGCTCAGTGGTCACATCGAGGACGGAACCCCACGCGCCGTTGGTGAGGATGACGTTGCCCAGCAGACCCACTTCATTGCCCTGCGCATCGAGCTGGAACTCGCCGCCGGCCGTGAACTTCTTGTCCTGGACGACGAGCGGGATGTCGTCGACCCCGTATTGCGCGGGCAGGCCGTAGGCACCGGTGTTCTCGTCGTCGAGGATGAACATCCCCGCGAGGCCGCGCAGCACGTGCTCTTCGGTGTCGCCATGGGGATGCGGGTGGTACCACAGTGTCGCGGCCGGCTGATCGACGCGCCACGAGGCACGCCGTTGCCCGTCCGGTTCGATCGGCTGGTGCGGTCCGCCATCCATTGCGGCCGGAAGGTGCATGCCGTGCCAGTGCACCGTCGTCGTCTCGGGCAGCTTGTTGGTCACCTCGACGGCGACCTTCTCGCCTCGCGTCGCACGGAGCGTCGGGCCGAGGTAGTCGCCGTTGAAGCCCCACGTGGGCGTGGTCATGCCCGGGGTGAACTCAATCTGTCCCTCATCGGCCGTCAGCGAGAACACCCGCGTGCCGTCATCGACCCGCGACTCCGCCAACGGCGGGATGGGCAGGGGCGTGTCGAAGGCCGGCGGCGCCTTGGGCTGGAAGACCGACGAATCCGAGAAGCCCGGCCCGATGGTGCAGGCCGTGAAGACAGCCGCCGCCGTCAGCAGCGTCGCGCCGAGCAGGACGACGGGCCCGACGGGGTTGCGGCGCCGACGCGGCGGCGCCGGGAGCGGGAGCGAGGTCGGCGCTGTGGTCATGGCAGGGACGATACGAACCGCGACGGGGGCACCGCGTCCGCACGAGGGCAACATGTCGAGTCGACTCGAAGCGACATGGGGAATGTCGCCTGTGCGCGACATAGACACCCGCCCGCCGTCGATATCGCCGGCGCACTGCCGCCCGGTACCGTCGTGCAGGACGAGAAGGGGTGGTGCGGCGTGGTCAAGCGAGCGGTCGTCGTCGGAGCAGGAATCGGCGGTCGCGGCACGTGCGGTCGCGGCACGGCGCATGCCGCCGGGTCGCGACCTACCATGTCAGCATGATCGACGACGATCGCGGCCTCCCCCGGTCCGAAGCGGGACCCGCGCCCTGGGTTTTCGACGTCCTTCTGGGCATCGGCGTCGCCCTGACCGTCTCGCTGGTCATCGCCGCCGACATCAGCCGTGACCAGCCCGACGCGTGGGCGTACCTCTGGGCGATCGGCCTCGGGGCGCTCATGCTGGTGCGCCGCCGGTACCCGGTCGTCGTGGTCGCACTGTCGGTCGTGGCGGTCATCGCCTACTACGCGGCCGGCAACCCGCCGATCGGCGTCGCGGTGCCATTGGCCGCGGCGGTGTTCTCCGCCGCGGAGTACGGGCGGATCGTTGCGGCGATCGTCGCCTCGGCTTCGGTCATGACGATCTCGGTCGTCTACCGGCTGGCCGAAGATCAGGACCCGTCCTTCGTCGTGGGGTACGACCTTCCCGGGCACGCGCTGCTCCTCGCGGGTGCCGTCGCCCTGGGGGACAGCGTGCGGTCACGCCGTGAACTCCGACGGCAGGCGGCGCAGATCGCCGAACTGACGGCGGAACGCTACGCGCGCGAGGCCGAGCAACGGGTGCTGGCCGAGCGCCTGGCGATCGCCCGCGAGCTGCACGACTCGGTCGGACATGCCCTGACCGTCGTCACACTGCACACGCAGGTTCTCGAGGACGCACTCGGGTCCGACGACGACGAGGTCCGGCGCTCCCTCAAGGCCATCGCCGACACCACCGACGCAACCTTCACCGACCTGCGACGCACGGTCGCCAGCCTGCGGAAAGACGGTGTCGCATCGCGTGCCCTTTTACGCATCGCGGACCTGGAGTCGGCGGCGAACCCCGCCCGGCAGGCGGGCCTCGACGTGCGACTACGAGTAGATCTTCGCTCCACGCCATCACCGACGGTGGAGGCCGCCGTGTTCCGGATCGTGCAGGAGTCGATCACCAATGTCGTCCGTCACGCCGACGCCACGCGCGTCGACGTCGACGTTCACGAGACCGAGGACGGAATGATCAGTGTGAGTATCGTCGACAACGGTCCGCGTGCGCCCGGAGCCCCATCGGCCGAGGCTGCCGACGACGGGAACGGCATCGCAGGCATGCGGGAGCGGGCGCACCTGCTCGGAGGCACGTTCTCGGCAGAGAGTCGGGACTCGGGATTCGCCGTCAGGGCGTCGATTCCTCTGGAGGTGGTGGAGAAGTGACGACGGTGTTGCTGGTCGACGACCAGGACCTGGTGCGCGCCGGACTGCGCGCGCTGCTGACGCGGGATGAGGCGATCCACGTCGTCGCCGAGGCGACGGACGGGCGACGCGGCGTCGAGGCGGCGCGGAAGCACAGACCCGACGTCGTACTCATGGACCTCCGCATGCCGGTGATGGACGGCATCGAGGCGACGCGCATGATCCGCGCCGATGAGCAGCTCGCCGGCACGCGCGTCGTCGTGCTGACCACCTTCGACGACGATGCCGACGTCGTCGAGGCGATCCGCGCGGGCGCGATCGGATACCTGCTCAAGAACACCCCGCGCGACGAGCTCCGCGATGCGGTCAGGCGAGCCGGACAGGGCGAGCGTCTGCTCTCGCCCGCGATCACGCAGCGTCTGATGGATATGGTCGCGGCCGGGCACGCCGCCCCGGTGCCCGATCCGCGGCTGACCTATCTGAGTGCGCGCGAGCTCGAAGTGCTGACGCGGATCGGGCACGGCGACACCAACGACGAGATCGCGGCGGTCCTGCACCTGAGCCCGGCGACGGCTCGTACCTACGTGAGTCGCATCCTCGCCAAGCTCGGGGCACGCGACCGGCCCGAGCTGGTCGTCATCGCCCACAAGTCCGGCCTGGTCGTCTCGTAGCGCTTACGCAGCGGGGCGGCGCATGAACCAGCAGGGAACGCCGATGACCTCCGCCTCGTCGACCACGACATAGCCGAACCGCTCATAGAACTCGACCGCTTGCGGGCGGTCGGTCTCGAGGTATCCCGTCGCACCCGTGGCATCGAGCCTCGTCACGTGGCGCAGCAGCAGCAGGCCGCCGATCCCCTGGCCGCGCAGATGCCGGTCGACCGAGACCGGCCCCAGGTGGACGTGCGGCGCGTCGGGGTCGTGCCGCGACCATGCGCTCTGCCACGACACCAGCCGCGAGACAGCACCCGGGCCGAACGTGGACGCCCGGCCGAGCAGACGCAGCCGGTTGGTCAGAGTCGCCTGGCAGCGGCCGGGCGGGGCGGATGCCGCAACCCCGGCGAGCGCGTCGCCCCGATCGACGCCCTCGATCTGCCACGAAGGCGAACGGCGAAGGAGGGTGCGCATCAGCAGCTCGTGACGGCGCGCCCTCGAGGCATCGTCACCCCGGTACGCGGCGACGTGCACCGGATTGTCGGCCATCCCCCGCCCGAGAAGCCTGGCCGCGGCATCCAGATCGGAGCTGCCAAGGGAACGAACGGACAGATAGGGCGATGAGGTTGCCATCTCGGGCCTTCCTACGCGTCGAATGGGATCCCATCCTGCGATCCGTGGCGCCTCGAAGGATGCCCCCGCCGGACGACTTCCCGACCGAGACCCGACGCTCCGCTCGTCGACGCGAGGCGACCCGGGTTGTCGTCCGGCGATGGTGCCCGCCGCGGCGTCGCCCTGCGCGCGCAAGCGCGCGGTCGTCCCGACGACGATGAGTGTCGCTTCGGAGCGACAGCATGACCGATCCTCGGCTGATGCGGATCCGCGGGCATCGCCGTTAGCTGGCGGCATGACCCACGTCGACCCGCCGCCGCGCCCGGCGACTCCTCCGATACCCGTCCGTGGCCGGATCAGCTGGGCGTCCGTGATCGGCTTCGGCACGCTCGGACTGTTCTGGCCGGTACTGCGCCTCATGAGGATGGAAGCGGTGATCGGGGACCTCGGCACGGCGCTGGTCGCGCTCGTCGGAACTCTGCTGGTCTGGATGCTGGGCGCCGGGTTCGGCGACGTACCGCGACCTGTGATCACCCTCACCCTGTCAGGGGTCCTCTCCGGCGCGTTGCTCATCGCGACGACGGTACTCGTCGGTGAATGGCCCGATTACGGCGTCGGCCTGAACGTCACCGCGGGCGCCATCGAGGTCACTCGTGCTGCCGGTCTCGGAGCCCTCGCCGGCGCCGGCGCCGCGGCCATCCAGCGGGCGCGGCGCCGACGTGCGTGACGCATCGAGCGACCGGGGTGTCGTCGCCGCACGACTCAGGTGTCGCTCCCGAGAGGACGACTGCCGCTCGAGGCGACTCCTACGGTGGGCCCCATGACAGACAACGCGCCTCCGAACCCCACTCCCGCCGTCCGTCGGCATCCCCTCGGACTCCCCGTCCTGGCCCTCGTCGGCCTCGCCGCCCTCGGCGTCCCCCGAGTGATCCTGCACGATCTCCACATCATCGAGGAGGGGCAGCCGGCCGCATGGATCCTGGCACTGGCTCCCGTCGCCGTGTGGATCACCGTGGCGGTAGCCAAGAAGGTCCCACGCCCCTTCGTCACCGTCCTCATGATCGGCGTCTTCTTCGGCGTCATGCTCGTGATCACCCATCAGCTCCTGTGGAACTTCGCATTCGATGGAAGCCCGCCCTCCTTGGGCGACAGCGGCGCCGGCCTGCTCATTCCGAGAATCGCAGCCGTGTTCAGCGGACTTGTCACGGGGACGCTGATCGGGGCGGTCGGCGGACTCATCGCGTGGGGCATCCATGCGGTGATTCGACCTAAGACTCCGCGGGTCTGAGGGGCGCCCGGGCCGCCGAGATCGCCTCCATGTTGTCATCACCCCAGTCCCCGAGCGGCCGCAGGGCCAACTCCAGCGCGGCGCCGGCGGGGGTCAGACTGTAGACGACCTTGGGCGGCACCTCCCGGTGCACTTCGCGATGGACGACGCCGTCGCGCTCGAGCTCGCGCAGGTGCTGGGTCAGCATCTTCTCCGAGACGTCGGGAAGCTCGCGCCGCAGCTCACCGGTGCGACGAGGCTCCTCCGCCAGAGCCCACAGGATCAGCGGCTTCCACTTGCCTCCCACAACGGCGACCGCAGCATCCAGTCCGCATACGAAGTCGGCCATCGCACGACACTCCTTACCGAAAGGTGGGTATGGAACAAAATAGTGGGTACTTGCGGCTTCGGGGGGCATCTTGAGACTGAGAATGTGACGAACGATCTCGATACCCCCACTCCCACTGTCTCGGTCCTCGGTCTCGGCCCCATGGGCAGCGCGCTCGCGCAAGCGCTCCTGAGCGCCGGCACGACGACCACCGTCTGGAACCGGACTGAATCGAAGGCACGACCCCTCGAGCACGCCGGTGCCGTGATCGCGCCGGATGCCGCCGCCGCGGTCGCGGCATCCGATCTGGTGATCACGTGCCTGCGCGACCATGCCTCCACCCGAGAACTGCTCGATGAGGTGCCACCCGAGGCCCTCGCCGGGCGCACCGTCGTGGTCTTCGCTTCGTCCACGCCGGGCGAGGCCAGAAGGACCCAGGAATGGGCCGAGACCAGAGGAATCGACCTGCTGATCGGGGCGATCATGGTGCCGACGCCGGTGATCGGCACACCGGATGCGCTCATCCTCTACAGCGGTCGCCAAGATCTCCTCGAGGCGGCCCGATCCACTCTCGAGGTATTGGCACCGCGCTCGCCGTTCGTCGGCACCGACCCGGGGATGGCGTCCGTCCTCGACACCGCCATGCTCGAGGTGTTCTTCACCGGCATGACGGCGTTCCTTCACGCTGCAGCGGTCGTCACCGCGAACGGGTTGTCGGCCGCCGACTTCGTCCCCTGGGCCAACTCGATGCTCGACATCCTCCCCGATACGTTCCGCGGGCTCGCCGCAGACACCGACCGCGGCGAGTACCCCGGAAACGAGGACAACCTCGCGATGGAGCTCTCCGCCCTCACCCACATGGTCGAGACCAGCCGTGACGCCGGCGTCGACCCGGGCCTGCCGACGCTCATGCGCGACCTCGCGCGAGAGGCCGTCGAGCGTGGACACGGAGCCGACGGCTGGTCGCGGATCGTGGAGGTGCTCCGCGAATCCTCATGAGTCCCGCCGGGGCTACTCGTCCGGGTCGTCGCCTTCCGCCTGTGAGGGGTGACCCTCAGCGGGAAGCGGAGTGTGGTCTTCGGTGCGATCCGGGTCTTCGCCCTCGGCCTGGCTCGGCTTTCCGATCGGACCATCGATCTGGTCATCTGGTGTGCTCATGCCCCGCATCCTGACACCGACGCCAAAGCGAAACGAGCGGCTTGACTTTCACCCGGTAGGGTGACGCAGCCTGGTTCCAGTTCCGCACCGGCCGACCGGGCCACTGGTCGGAGAGGTGGATCGGCAATGCCTGGCTGGCAACGGCCGGGCGCGGTAGGAAGGTCACGAGGATCGGGCGCACCCGGCGAACCGGCGGACGAGGAGACGGGCGATGATCGATCGCGAGGGGCTGGCCGACTTCCTGCGGCGACGGCGCGAGTCGCTGCAGCCCGAAGACGTCGGACTCTCGCGCGGACCGCGCCGGCGAACCGGCGGACTGCGTCGCGAAGAGGTCGCCGCGCTGTGCCACATGTCGACCGACTACTACGCGCGCCTGGAGCGGGCGACCGGGCCGCAGCCGTCGGAACAGATGATCGCCGCAATCGCGCAAGGCCTCCATCTGTCGCTCGACGAGCGCGACCACGTGTTCCGCCTCGCCGGCCACAACCCGCCGGCGCGCGGGCCGTCGAGCGAGCACATCAGCCCGGGCCTGCTGCGTATCCTCGACCGCCTGCCCGACACTCCCGCCGAGATCGTCACCGAGCTCGGCGAGACCCTGCGCCAGTCACCCCTGGGGGTGGCGCTGCTCGGCGACGCGCGGCACCGCGAGGGCCTGGACCGCAGCATCGGCTACCGCTGGTTCACCGACCCGCAGGCACGCGCTCCCTATCCGCCGGATGAGCGGCGGATGCTGTCGCGCGTGTACGCGGCAGGACTGCGAGAACTCGTCACCGTCCGCGGACCCGAGTCACGCCCCGCGTACCTCGCCGGCCTGCTCGTCGCCGAGAGCACGGAGTTCCGTGAACTGTGGGACGCGCACGAAGTCGGCCTGCGACCGCCCGACGTCAAACGGTTCCACCATCCCGAGGTCGGGGCGCTCGAACTGCACTGCCAGACCCTGCTCGACCCCGAGCAGTCCCATCGCCTGCTCGTCTACACGGCCGCGCCCGGAAGCGAGAGCTACGAAAAGCTCCAGCTGCTCGCCGTGATCGGGTCGCAGACCCTCCGCTGACGGCATACCCAGCCCGCACCCGCGAGGGGTGGACTGGCGATCAGTGGATGAGCGGGCACTGAACGCGCCCGCGAGAACGCTCGAGCATGGTCGAGAAGGCACCAATCCCCCGACCTGAAGGGCCATCGCCATGACTCGTACTCCCGGCATCCGGATTCCCGACCTGAACGGCAGACTCGCCGTCGTGACCGGCGCCAGCGACGGGATCGGGCAGGTCATCGCCTCGCGCCTCGCTCTCGCAGGCGCCGAAGTGATCATGCCCGTGCGCACTCCCGCCAAGGGCGAGGCCGCGGCCGACGGCATCCGTCGACAGGCGCCCGACGCCGCGGTCTCGACCCGCGCGCTCGACCTGTCGTCGCTGCAGTCCGTGGCGGCGCTGGTCGATACCCTGCGGAGCGAGGGCCGCCCGATCGACATCCTCATCAACAACGCCGGCGTCATGACCCCGCCCAACCGGCAGCTCACGAAGGACGGCTTCGAGCTGCAGTTCGGCACGAATCACCTGGGCCATTTCGCCCTCACGCTCGGCCTGCTGCCGCTGCTGCGGCAGGGACGCGCCCGCGTGACGCATCAGACCAGCATCGCGGCGCGCAGCGGCGGCATCAACTGGAACGACCTCAACTGGGAGAAGACGTACGACGGCATGAAGGCGTACACGCAGTCCAAGATCGCGGTCGCGCTCTTCGCCCGCGAGCTCGACGCGCGCAGCCGGCACGAAGGCTGGGGCATCACCAGCAACCTGTCGCATCCCGGCGTCTCGCCCACCAACCTGCTGGCGGCCCAGCCCTCGCTGGGGCGTCCACGCGAAGTCGGCGGACGCCGGGTGATCCGGATGCTGTCACGCCTGGGCGTCAGCGGAACCGTGGAGAGCGCGGCACTCCCGGCTCTGATGGCGGCGACGGATCCGCAGGCTCTCGGCGACGAGTTCTACGGCCCGAAGCGCCTGATCGGCGGACCGCCCGCCCGCCGGCAGCTCTGGGCTCCGATGACCGCCATGGACGACGCCCGCCGCCTGTGGGACGAATCCGAACGCCTCGTCGGTGCGCAGATCGCCGACTCACTCCATCCCTGAATCCGGCTTCTCGGCGAGGATCGCCTGACGCACGCGCCACGCCGGGAAGCCGCTCGCCTGCGAGATCAGATCGATGTCGAACCCCTGCTGGTAGTACGCCACGCGCACGGCGCGGACCCGCGTCGGGGTGTCGCCGAAGGCGAGGGCGAGTTCGATCGCATAGCCCTCCCAGGCCGAGAGGTCGTACTCCGGGCTCACTGGTCGGTCCCCTTCGTCTCAGCGCCCGCGGGTGGCCGGGGCACGCTTGGCAGATCGCGACGTCGTCCGGGCGCATCCGCGCGGCGGACGATGATGCTCTTCTACAACGCTCGAGTGCCCGCCGAGTATGCCGCATCCGGGGGCACGGATTCAGACGAAGCGCACCCAGTTCGCCCCGCGGCCGGTCTCGGCCCGCTGCCGCAGGTCGAGGCGGTCGCCGTCGACGGTGTACAGCGAGACGGTGGTCGAGCGCTCGCCCGCCGCGATCAGGTAGGCCCCGTCGGGGCTCACGTGAAAGCCCCGCGGCTGCGGCTCGGTCGTGCTGAACCGCTCCGGTGCCGACACCGAGCCGTCGGCCGCGACGGCCACCGCCCCGAGCGTGCTCTCGGTGCGCTCGGTGCACCACAGGCGACGGCCCCCGTCGGCGACGTGGATGTCGGCGCCCCAGATGAAGTGCTCCTTCATCGGGTCGGCTCCGAAGCGGCTGTGCCCGAGCCCCTTCGACGGGTCGAACGCGTCGGCGGCGTCTCGAAGCTGGAGCGTTCCCGCCTCGGTGTCGCGCGCGTAGTGCAGCACCTCGCCCGAGAACTCGGTCAGCACATAGAC
Source organism: Microbacterium sp. HD4P20 (assembly GCF_019449275.2). Taxonomy (GTDB): domain Bacteria; phylum Actinomycetota; class Actinomycetes; order Actinomycetales; family Microbacteriaceae; genus Microbacterium. The sequence continues at coordinate 110,842 of NZ_JAHZQZ020000018.1, read as the reverse complement.
CGCATCCTGTGCCTCATTCAGCACGAGGTGGCGCGGACCACTGCCGGCGGGCGCGGCCACCGTCTCGGGAACCAGCGGCACCAGGCGCAGGTCGTCGGCGAGCGCGTACTGAGCGACCAGATCCGCGCCGAGTGAGACGAAGTAGGCGAAGCGGCCGTCGGCGCTGGGCAGCACCGAGTGCAGGTTCGGGAACGCGATCCGGGAGACCGGCTCACCGACGACCCCGTCGGTCACGGCGCAGCTGATCCCGTACCCGCCTCCGTACGACGCGCCGAGCAGACCGGCGCCGTCGCGTGTCAATGCGAGGTAGTTCATGCCCCCGTCGGGAAGGTTCCGTCGCGACAGCGGCTCGAGCCGCCCGGTGTCGCGGTGCAGGCGAAGAGTCAGAATGCCCGCGCCCTCGTCGTCGGTGCGCCCCTTCACACCCGCATAGACGAGGTCGCGGGTCGAATCCACCGCGAACGTTGAGCAGCCGGGGAGTCCGTCGGTCACCGCGAGGTGTTCCAGTGCACCGCCCGAGAACCCGAAGGTGCTGATGCTGCCGTCACCGGCGTTGGCAACGAGTACGAGAGAGGCATCCGTCATGCCTCGATCGTACGCAGACGACGTCAGCCGCGCTCCGGGCGATCCCCGTCAGCCCCGCCGGCTCAGGCCGCCGCGGCCACCGGCAGCCGCACGTCGAAGCGGCATCCGTCGCCCTCGTTGCGGACGTCGATCTCGCCGTCGTGGGCCTCAACGATTCCGCGCGCGATCGCGAGCCCGAGCCCGGCGTTCGCGGAGCGCCCCCACAGCTGCTCGGGGGTGCGCGACACGGTGGCGCGCCAGCCCGCGAGGAACACCTTCGACAGCTCATCCTCGGGGATGCCGCCGCCCGCGTCGATCACGCTCAGCATCGCCCGATCGTCATCGTCGAGCGACGTCATCACGCGGATCTCGCTGTCGGGCGGCGAGTGCTCGATGGCGTTCATCAGCAGATTGCCGACGACGCGCGAGAGCTCACGGGCGTCGCCCCTGACGACGAGATCGGGCCGCGGCGACTCCCGGATCGAGATGGAGCGCGCGCGGGCGAGGGGATGCAGCTCGGCGACGGCATCCGACACGAGGTCGTACAGCGACACCGACTCGAGCGAGAGCACGAGCCTGCCCGACTGGATCTTCGAGAGCTCGAACAGGTCGTCGACCAGGTCGGAGAGGTGGTCGACCTGCGACCGCATCTGCCGATGGAACCGGTGCGGATCCTCGGCCATGCCGTCTTCGAGCGCTTCGGCCATGGCGCGCAGTCCCGCCAGGGGCGTGCGCAGGTCGTGCGAGATCCATGCGATCAGCTCACGACGGGATGCCTCGAGCGCTTCGACCTCTTCGCGCGCGGCCTGCAGTCGCAGACTGGTGCGCGCCAGCTCCGCCTCGAGCGCCGACAGCTCGGAGCTTGCGCCGTGACCGGTCGTGCCCGAAACCGGGCGACCCTCGCCCAGTTGCTCGGTCAGGCGCAGCAGCTGCCCGCTCTGCCGCGTGAACGCACGCCCCAGGATCACCGCGACCCCGAGCGAGGCGAGCGTCGCCGCGCCGGCCACCCACATGCCGACTTGCAGGTCGTGGGGCGAGAGGAACATCGCCTGGGCCACCGCGATCATGCCCGACACCACCGACAGCATGCCGGTCAGCACCACGATCCCCACCTGCACGAACAGCGGCGCCCGGCGGGCGAAGCGCAGTGCCACCGCGCCGAGCGCCCCGACGACCAGAGCGCACGCGAGCGCCACCCCTATGATGGCGGCCAGGTCGGCGAGGGGGATCATCGTCACTCCTCCACGCTCAGCCGGTAGCCGACGCCCCACACCGTCTGCAGCACGCGCGGAGCGGTGGGGTCGGTCTCGACCTTCTCGCGCAGCCGGCGCATGGTGACCGTCACCGTGGACAGATCGCCGATCTCCCACCCCCAGACCGCCGAGAGCAGCTCTTCCCTGGTGAACGCGCGCTGCGGGTGCTTGAGGAGGAACGAGAAGAGGTCGAACTCGCGCGCCGACAGGCTCAGCGGCTCGCCCGAGCGCTCGATGACGCGGGCCGAGGGCTCGAGGTGGAACGGTCCCAACTCGAACGGTGCCTCGGGTGCGAACTCGGCGATGCTGCGCCGCAGCACCGACGTGACGCGCAGCACCAGTTCGCGGGGCGAGAACGGCTTGGTGACGTAGTCGTCGGCGCCGGCCTCGAGGCCGCCGATGCGGTCGTCCTCGCTGCCCAGCGCGGTGAGCAGGATGATCGGCACGTCCCCTTCGAGGCGGATGCGGCGGCACACCTCGGCGCCGTCGATCCCGGGCAGCATGCGGTCCATCACGATGAGGTCGGGCATGCGGGTGCGCAGCGAGTCCAGCGCGGCGAAGCCGTCCGTGGCCTGATCGACGATGTAGCCGGCGGCATCGAGATAGGTCGCGACGATCTCGCGCACGGTGTCGTCGTCCTCCACGACGAGGATCCGCCGGTCGGCGAGGCCGAGCGCGGGTACATCGATCGGGCCGCTCCCCATATCGCCCAATGGTAGGCGCGTCACGGCGCGGCAGGGGGCGCCGTCGGCGGCACAGCGCGGGTTGTCCCGGGTTCGTAATGTCAACCCCGGCGCGTGCCGGCCAACCCCGGCCTAGCCTCGTGGCATGCCGGGACCGATGGATGCGCCGCAGCCGGTCGATGTGGTGCTGCCGTGCCTCGACGAGGCGGCAGCGCTCCCCGCCTTGCTGGGCGCGATGCCGCTCGGCTACCGGCCGATCGTGGTCGACAACGGATCGACGGATGCCACGGCAGAAGTCGCCGCCGCGTTCGGGGCGACGGTGATCCACGAGCCGCGGCGCGGCTTCGGAGCCGCGGCGCACGCCGGACTGTGCGCGGCGACCGCCGAGATCGTGGCATTCTGCGATGGCGACGGGTCGTTCGACCCCCTCGACCTGGACCGCGTGTGCGAACCCATCCGCACCGGCACGGCCGACCTCGTGCTCGGTCGGCGCCGCCCCACCGCGCCGCGCGCGTGGCCGCTGCACGCCCGGCTCGCCAACGCGTATCTCGCCGGCAGTCTGCGCCGGCGCACCGGTGCCGCGTTGCATGACCTCGGCCCGCTGCGGGCGGCCCGTCGCACCGACCTGCTGGCCCTCGGACTGCAGGACCGCCGCAGCGGCTACCCCCTCGAGATGGTGCTGCGCGCGGCACGCTCGGGGTGGCGCATCGCCGAGGTCGACGTCTCGTACCACCCGCGCGTCGGGCGCTCCAAGGTGACCGGCACCGCGCGCGGCACCATGATCGCCATCTCCGACATGTCTCGCCTGCTGCGGGAGCGTGCCTCATGACGACCGTCGTGGTGATGGCGAAGGAGTGCGTGCCGGGGCGGGTCAAGACGCGCCTTCATCCCCCGTATTCGCTGACGGATGCCGCGGCCATCGCGGCGGCATCCCTCGACGACACCCTCGCCACGGTTCAAGGGCTCACCGTCGAGCGGCGCGTGCTGTGCATCGAGGGCGCGGCCCCACCCGCGGCCGGCGACGCATTCGAGGTCGTCGCGCAGGCGCCCGGCGGCCTCGACGATCGCATCGCCGCCGCACTGGACGGTTGCCGCGGCTTCACCGTGGTCATCGGCATGGACACGCCGCAGGTCACCGCCGCCGATCTCGCGGCCGTCGTGGGCGAGTGGCCGGGCGACGTAGACGCATGGTTCGGTCCGGCCGCGGACGGCGGCTTCTGGCTGCTGGCGCTGCGCGAGCCGCGCGGTGACCTCGTGCGCGGCGTGCCGATGTCGCGTGCCGACACCGGTGCGCGCCAGCGGGCACGACTGGTCGAGGCGGGACTGCGTGTGCGCGACCTCGCAACGATGACCGACCTCGACGATGCGGCCAGTCTCGAGCACGTGCTGCGCTCCATGCCGGCCGGCAGCCGGCTCGCGCGCACGATCGGCAGGCTCTCGACCGAGGAGGCGATCGCATGACGCACGTCACCGCCGGAGCCCCCGGCATCCCTCCCACGTCGCGCTTCGGCACCGGTCCCGGCGAGCCTTACGACCAGGCGCTGCGGGGCGGGGCATCGCACGTGACGCTGCGCGACGTGCGCAGCGGTGCCGAGACCTCGCTCGACCTGGGCCGGTTCCTGAAAGAGCCGAGCAGGCTCGAACGGCACCTCGTCGGCGAGCTGCCCGGCCCGATCCTCGATATCGGATGCGGTCCGGGACGCATGCTGCACGCCGCACGACTCGCCGGTCACCGCGCGCTCGGGGTCGATGTGTCGCACGCCTCGATCGGCATCGCGACCGCGCGCGGGCACGATGCGGTGCACGGCTCGGTGTTCGAGTCGCTGCCCCGTGAAGGGGCGTGGGGCAGTGCGCTCCTGCTGGACGGGAACATCGGGATCGGCGGAGACCCGGTCGCGCTCCTCGCTCGCTGCGCGCAGCTCGTCCGGGTCGGCGGGCGCATCGCCGTCGAGACGCACCCGCGGACCAACCGGGATCGCCGGTTCGACGGTGTGCTGGTCGACGCCGACGGCCGCGCGAGCCTGCCCTTCCGCTGGGCCGAGGTGGGCGCGGCCGCCGCCCGGCGTCACGCGGCGGCGGTGGGACTGTACGAGGTGCGGACGTGGCACGGCCGCCGCCGGCAGATCATCGAGTTCGGCGTGGCCTGACCGCGCCCTCGCGCAGCCGCCGCTGCCGCCGCTGCCGCCCGAGCACGACCCGCGCGACGACGATCACCACGATCGCCGCCAGCGCCCAGGCCCACAGCAGGCGCGGCGCGTAGTCGCCGGTGAGCAGGGTGGGATTCGGCGTCCCGCGCGCCTGCGCCCACAGCTCGGGTGCCACATACAGGGTGAGGATCGCGACCGTAGCGAACGCCACCTCGGCCACGACACCGATCACACGGGGCCACGCCCGCGAGCGCCGGCGGAAGGCGCTCCGCACGAGAACGAGGGCAGGCACCAGCACGGCATCGTGGATCACCAGAGCTGCCGCCAGCCAGACGACGAGCCATGCCAGGTCGGCGAGCGACAGGATCGCCGCCAGCTGGGTGGCGCCGAACACCAGCACCGCGACGCCGACGGCGACGAGCCCGACGCGCAGCGCGGTCATGAGATCTCGCCGATCGAGCTCAGCCATTTGGTCTGCAGCACGCCGGGCCGCGCCGGCGCGATGATGCGCGCCGGATACCCGTGGTCGAGATCGAGGGTCTCGCCGTTGAGCTCGAGGGCGACCAGTGTGAGCGGGTCGCGGGTGAACTCGGGCGTCATCGTCGTGGCACGGAAGGCTCCGCGTCGCTGCAGGCTCTCGATGCGCACCGAGCGCGCCGCCGGGATGCCGGCGAGATCGAGCAGGTCGCGCAGCCGCACGCCCGTCCAGTCCGCGGTCGTGCTCCAGCCTTCGACGCACGCGATCGGCAGCCGCACCTCCGTCGTCGGCAGTGCCGCCAGCTGATCGCGGTCCCATCGCGTGGTGGTGCCGTCGGCGCGGGTGACCGACAGCACCCATGCCGGGTCGGCGGCGGCCTCCTCGACCGCGGCCTGTCGCGCCGTCCGATTGATGGGCACGCCCTGCGGGCCCTCTCCCTTCACGCGGGGCGCGAAGGCGTTGAGCGGGGCGAGCGGTCCGAACGACTGCCCCGCGGTCAACGCCACGAGCGTGACCGTCGACACGCCCACCCCGACCAGGAACCCCCGTCGGTCGATGCCGTCGCGATCGCTCATGCCGAAGCATCCGTCTCGTGCTCGGTGGTGTCTCGCGCCTCTGCCGCGCGGGTCCAGTGCCGCGCGATCAGCGGAAGCTTGACGCCGACGTGGACGACCAGTGCGCCGACGATGACCCACGCCAGCGCCCAGTGCACGCCGCGGAACGAGAACGGCCACGGGTACCACTGGAACGTGTTGAGCAGCCCCATCGTCACCTGCACGAGCGAGGCCGACACCAGCACAGCGATCGATGCCCGCTCGGCGAGGTCGACGATCGACCGCACCGGCGGCCAGCGGAACAGTCGCGGATACACCACCCACAGCTTCGCGAGCAGCAGTGGCATCAGCGCCGTGCCGACCATGACGTGCGTGCCCTGGCTCCACTGGTAGAGCTCGACCGGGCGCGTGGGCAGCACTACCGGCGCCGACGGGTCTTGCAGCAGGTGGCTGTACACGCCGGTGAGCAGGCACACCAGCATCCCGGCGCCGAGCAGCCGGCCGATCACGACCGCCATGCGGGGCGTGCGTTCGGCGGAACCCAGCGCGCGCTGCACCGCGTGCGCACGGGGCGCCAGCGCCTCGCTCCAGCGCGTCACGGCATCGCTCATGCGGGCCATTGTGCGCCGGTGCCGCGACCACCGCGATGGGCTGACGATGACGAATCGGAGACAGCTCGCATGACCGTCACGGAACCGTAAGGCAAGGGGGTGACTCTCCGCCCGCGGATCTGCCACCGTGAAGCCATGAGCGACCAGTCCCTCGCCGCCGAGTCCGCAGAGCCGCCGCGCATCGGGGTCATCGGCGGATCCGGCCTCTACGAACTGCTCGACGAGCCGGTCACGATGACAGTCCCGACGCCTTATGGCCCGACCTCCGCTCCCCTCGCTGTCGGGCGTTTCGGCGGGGTCGCGATCGCCTTCCTGGCTCGTCACGGCATGAGCCACGGCATCCCTCCGCACCGCGTCAACTACCGCGCGAACATGTGGGCGCTCGCGCACACCGGGGTGCGCGCCATCTTCGCCTCGTCGGCCGTCGGCAGCCTCGACCCGGCGCTGGCACCCGACACGTTCGTCGTGCCCGACCAGCTCATCGACCGCACGAGCGGCCGTGCCGACACGTACTTCGACGGCGACGACGTGCAGCATCTCGCCTTCGCGGATCCGTTCTGCCCCGAGCTGCGGTCCGCGCTCACGACGGCGCTCGATGCGCGCGGTGAACCCTTCGCTGCAACCGGAACGACCGCCGTGATCGCAGGGCCCCGCTTCTCGACGCGAGCGGAGTCGCGGATGCTGCGAACCCTCGGCGCCGACATCGTCAACATGACGCAGTACCCCGAGGCCGCGCTCGCGGCCGAGCTGGGCGTGGGCTACGCGAGCCTGTCGTTCGTGACCGACTCGGATGCCGGAACCGCCGACGCCGCGACTCCCGCCGAGCAGGCGGTGACCGCCGATGCCGTGTTCGCGAGGCTCACCGCCGCGCACGACCGCATCGTGGCCGTGCTCGAGGCCGCCGTCGCCGGGCTGACCGCCGACTACCAGCCTCGGTCCCTGGTGTCACCGGACGCGAGCGCGCGGGTGCTGGCCGCCGCCCCGAAGCACGCGGAGGCGCTGTGACCCCTTCGCTCCTGGTCACCGGCGGCGCGGGGTTCGTCGGGTCACGCGTCGTGGCGGCCGCGCACCGACGAGGGTGGCGCGTCGTCGTGCTCGACTCGCTGCGCCCCGACGTGCACGCGCGCCAGGCGGCTCCCGCGATACCCGAAGGCGTGGAGTTCGTCCGGGGCGACGTGACGGATCCGGATGCCGTGGCCGCCGCCGTGGCGGGAGTCGATGTGGTGTGCCATCAGGCGGCGAAGGTCGGTCTCGGTGTCGACTTCGGCGATGCGCCCGACTATGTCGGCAGCAACGAGCTCGGCACAGCCGTTCTGCTGTCGGCGATGTCGGCGGCCGGGATCTCTCGGCTGGTGCTCGCGTCGTCGATGGTGGTCTACGGCGAAGGTGCCTACTCCGACGCCCGCGGCCCGATCGCTGCACCGCCCCGGTCGGTCGACGACTTGCGCGCGGGCGTGTTCGAGCCGCGGTCGCCGCGCACCGGTGCGCCGCTGCAGCCCGGGCTCGTCGACGAGGACGCACCACTGGACCCGCGCAACGTGTACGCCGTCAGCAAAGCGGCGCAGGAGTTGCACGCTCGGGCGTGGGCGCGCGAGACCGGCGGCAGGGTCGCGGCGCTGCGCTATCACAACGTCTATGGCCCGGGCATGCCCCAGGCGACGCCGTACGCCGGGGTCGCCGCGCTGTTCCGTTCGGCGCTGCAGGCGGGCGAAGCCCCGCGGGTCTTCGAGGACGGCGGCCAGCGCCGCGACTTCGTCCACGTCGATGACGTCGCCCAGGCGAACCTGCTCGCGCTGGAATGGACGGCTCAGCAGCCCGCCGGCTCGTCGCGTGCGTTCAACGTGGGCTCGGGCGACGTGCACACGATCGGCGAGATGGCATCGATCCTCTCGCGCGCGCTCGGCGGACCGCATCCCGTCATCACCGGCGAGTACCGGCTGGGCGACGTGCGTCACATCACTGCGTCGTCGGCTCGGCTGCGCGACGAACTCGGCTGGCGACCGCGCATCTCTTTCGAAGACGGCATGCGCGAGTTCGCCCGCGCACCGATGCGCGCCCCCGCCGGAGGCGGGTGATGACGACGCCCCGGCACGCACCCGCCGCGCAACGCGAGACGGCGCCGCATCGGCGCGCGGCCATGATCGGCCTCGCGGTCGCGGTCGCGGTGCTCGTCGCCGCGCTGGCGGTACCGCCGCTGACGGCCTGGTGGGTGCACGTGAACTCGTTCCCGCCGCTGCACGCGGAATGGATGCCCCGGCTCGGACCGGGCACGCCGGCCGCGGTGCTGCTGGCGGTGGCGGCGGTGGTGTGGGGCCCGCGCGCGACGACCTGGTCATGGCCGCGCCTGCTCGTCGCCGTGTACCTCTTCGGTGCCGCCTGGATGATCAGCCTCGCCACCGTGGACGGCGTGGCCGGTCTCGGGCACATCCTCGAGACCGACTACGAGTACCTGCAGACCGCACGCGCCGTGACCGATTTCGGCGCGACGCTGCAGGAGTACGTCTCGCGCATCCCCTTCGCCCACCCCGACAACTGGCCGGTCCACATCGCCGGTCACCCACCCGGCGCCCTGCTGTTCTTTCTCGTGCTCGTGCGGCTGGGGCTCGGCGGCGCAACGGCTGCCGGGCTGGTCGTCATCGCGCTCGGAGCCTCGACCGCGGTCGCCGTGCTCCTCACGGTGCGTCGCCTGTCTTCAGAGGACTTCGCGCGCCGCGCCGCGCTGCTCCTGACTATCGGACCGGCCGCGATCTGGGTGGCGGTGTCGGCCGACGGCATGTTCGCCGCCGTGGCGGCGTGGGCCGCGTGGGCGCTCTCGGTCGCTGCCACGAGCCGGGGTGCTCTGCGCGTCGGCGTGTGGTCCGTGGTCTCGGGACTGCTCTTCGGGTACTGCGTGATGCTGTCGTACGGGCTGCCGCTCCTCGGGGTGCTGGCGGTGACGATCCTGTTGCTCGCCCGGTCGTGGCATCCGCTGCCGTGGGCGGTTGTCAGTGCGTGCGCCGTCGTCGGCGCCTTCGCCCTCGGCGGGTTCGCGTGGTGGGAAGCCCTGCCGGTGCTTCACGAGCGGTACTGGGATGGGATCGCGAGCGATCGCCCCGCCGGCTACTGGATGTGGGGCAATCTGGCAGCGCTCGTGTTCAGCGCCGGTCCGTGGGTCGGACCGGCCGTCGGGGCGGCCTTCGCCGAATTGTTCGGGGCTGGTGCGCGCGCGACCAGGCGCGCCGGCGCGCCCGAAGCGCGGCAGGCCCTGGCCGTCGCCGCGCTCGCACTCGCCGGGTTCGCGATGGTGGCACTGGCGGATCTGTCGCAGATGAGCAAGGCCGAGGTCGAACGCATCTGGCTGCCGTTCGTGCCGTGGATGCTCGTGGGAGCCGCCCTGCTGCCGCCGGGCTGGCGCCGGTGGGGCATCGGGGTTCAGGCCGGCTTCGCGCTCACGGTGCAGCACCTGCTCTTCACCGGGTGGTGACGAGCGGCTGGCGCGTCGATCGTCACATCCAGAGGTCGGTCTCGTCGTCGTGCCCGGAATCGGACCGGACGGTCTCGAGCTCACGCAGCTCGAATTGACCGTTGTCGGGAATGTCGATGTGCTCGATGATGATGGAGGTCGCGGGGGTCACCAGCACTTCGGCGGTGGTGACCGCGCCGGCCCGCACCTCGACGAAGGCGCCGCCATCGTGGACGGCGGTGAGAATGGCACGCTTCGTGTCGGTCAGCCGATCGTCGTCTGCGAGCGGATACGTGTGGCCGTTGACGACCAACTGATGACGCGTGGTCACTTCTCCCTTCCCCCTCCACCTCCCCGAGGGGAGCGGAGGCTGCGTCACCCTGCCAGAGTTTTCGAGACGGGTGCTCAGTTTCGTGGCTCGTGGGAACCTCCTGGTCGAGGTTCTGCTGAGGCGACGCTACGTCCACTCGCTTCGACACCGTAGGGGGTTGCGACGATGGCCGAGCACCGCTACGAAGCGGTCACCGGAAGTCCCGCGCCCGGTGCTGCACACCCACCCGCAGGTCCTCGAACCGGTCCGCGACGAGGTTCGTCACGCCTTCCGCCGAGCGCTCCAGCATCCCCCGCGCGATCAACGCCGGCGAGTCCCGCACGATGCGGCGGTAGCGGTTCCACACCCCCACCGAGCACACGATGTTCACCAGGCCATGCTCGTCCTCGAGATTGAGGAAGGTGACCCCGGATGCCGTGGCCGGCCGTTGCCGGTGCGTCACGAGTCCTGCGACCTCCACACGGCGGCCGGTCTCGTGGCTGCGCAGTTCGCGCGAGGTCAGGATGCCACGGGCATCCAGACCGGAACGGTAGTGCGTCATCGGGTGATCGTCGGTCGAGATGCCGGTGGCCCACAGATCGGCCGCGAGGATCTCGTAGCTGGTGGGATCGGTGAACAGCGGTGGCTGCACCGAGACGAGGGAGTCGGGCAAGAACTCGGGGCGGTCCTGAGCGGCCGAGCCGGCGAGCCAGATCGCCTCGCGGCGGGCCAGCCCGAGGCTCTCGAACGCCCCCGCCGTCGCCAGCGCCTCGACCTGCGCGCCGGTGATGCCGGTGCGCCGTACGAGGTCGCGCAGATCACGGAACGGTCCCTGCGCCTCGCGCTCGGCGACGATGCGCTGCGCCACCGCCTTGCCGATGCCCTTCACCCCGGCAAGCCCCAGCCGCACGGCGGAGCCGCCGTCGCGGCGGTGCGCCGCGGACTCGTCGGGCGCGAGGAGGTCGAACTTCCCCACGGGTGGCTGATGCCGCTCCAGGCACGAGTCCAACCCGGTGGGGCGAGTCTCGGTCGTTGAGCGAGCGGAGCGAGACGAAACGTCCTGCGGCGGCTCGGGGCGTTTCGTCTCGTCGCCGCGCTCCTCGCTCAACGACCGGGTGGTGGGTTCGAGGAGGGCCTCGACGCCGGACAGGTGCAGGTCGGGTCGGTGCACCTCGACGCCGTGCCGGCGCGCGTCCGACACGAGCGTGCCGGGCGAGTAGAAGCCCATCGGCTGGGCACGCAGCAGTCCCGCGAGGAACGCCGCCGGATAGTGCAGCTTGATCCACGAGCTGGCGTACACGAGCAGCCCGAACGACAGCGAGTGCGACTCGGCGAACCCGAAGTTCGCGAACGCCTGGATCTTCGCGTAGATCGCGTCGGCGTCCTCCCCCACGAGGTTGTTCTTCGCCATGCCGGCGTACAGCTTCTCCTTCAGCGACTCGATACGCTCGATCCCGCGCTTGGAGCCCATCGCCCGGCGCAGCAGGTCGGCGTCCTCGCCGCTGACCTCGCCGACGGCGACCGCCATCTGCATGAGCTGCTCCTGGAACACCGGGATGCCGAGGGTGCGCGCCAGCACCGGCTCGAGCTTCTCGTGGGCATACGTGACCTTCTCCAGCCCCATCTTGCGCCGCACGTACGGGTGCACCGCGCCACCCTGGATGGGTCCGGGACGGATCAGAGCGATCTCGATCACAAGGTCGTAGAAGCGTCGCGGCTGCAGCCGGGGCAAGAGCCCCATCTGTGCGCGCGACTCGACCTGGAACACCCCGATGGAATCGGCACGGCACAGCATGTCGTACACCGCCTGCTCCTCCTTCGGGATGGTCGACAGCTCCCAGTCCTCCCCCGTCGAGACGCGGATCATGTCGAAGCAGTACTGCAGGGCCGCCAGCATCCCGAGTCCCAGCAGGTCGAATTTGACCAGACCCATCCACGCGGCGTCGTCCTTGTCCCACTGGATCACCGTGCGGTTCTCCATGCGGGCGTGCTCGATCGGCACGACTTCGCCCACCGGCCGGTCGGTGAGCACCATGCCGCCGGAGTGGATGCCGAGATGCCGCGGCGCCTTGAGCAGCTCGGACGCGAACTCGATCACCTGATCGGGGATGTCGTGATCGTCGCCGGTGTCGAGCATCGCTCCCCAGCGCTCCACCTGCTTCGACCACGCGTCCTGCTGGCCCGGCGAGTGGCCGAGTGCCTTCGCCATGTCGCGCACGGCGTTCTTGGGCCGGTACTGGATCACGTTCGCCACCTGCGCCGCGCGCTCGCGCCCGTAGGTGGCATAGACCCACTGGATGATCTCTTCGCGGCGGTCCGAGTCGAAGTCGACGTCGATGTCGGGCTCTTCGTCGCGCAGGCTCGAGAGGAACCGCTCGAACGGCAGGTCGTACGCGATCGCATCGACGGCCGTGATGTCGAGCAGGTAGCAGATCGCGCTGTTGGCCGCGGACCCGCGCCCTTGGCACAGGATGCGTCGGCGTCGGGCCTCCTGCACGATGCCGTGCACGATGAGGAAATAACCCGGGAAATCCTTCATCTCGATGACCGCGAGCTCGCGTTCGATGCGGTCGCGGTCCTTGGCCGCGAGGTCGGGGTATTTGCGGGGCACCGCCTCCCACACCAGGTGCCGCAGCCACGACATCGGCGTATGCCCCTCGGGCACCTTCTGCTTCGGCAGCGCGGGCTTGGCGCGGCGCAGCGGGAAGGCCAGCTCGTCGGCCAGCGTCACCGTTCGGGCCACGGCATCCGGATACCGCACGAACCGCTCCGCCATCTCTGCGCCCGAGCGCAGATGAGCACCCGCGTGCGCCGGCAGCCAGCCGTCGAGCTCGTCGAGGCCGCGGTTGGCGCGCACCGCCGCGACGGCGGCCGCCAGCAGCTGCCGCCGGGGCACCGCGTAGTGCACGTTGTTGGTCGCCAGCAGCGGCAGCCCCCGCTCGCGGGCGAGGCCTGCCAGCACGTCGTTGTCACGCGAGTCGAGCGGATTGCCGTGGTCCATGAGCTCGACGTGCACGGCCTCACGTCCGAAGAGCGCGACCAGCCGGTCGAGCTCTCGGGCCGCGGCATCCGGTCCCTCCCCTCCCGGTGCCAGCGCACGACGCACCGCACCCTTGCGGCACCCGGTGAGCACCGCCCACTCCCCGCCCGCCTGGGCGGCGAGTTCTTCGAGGTCGTAGCGCGGCCGCCCCTTCTCGGCCCCGGCCAGCTGCGCGTGGGTGAGCGCGCCCGCGAGCCGGTGGTAGCCCTCCTCGCCGCGCGCCAGTACGAGCAGATGCGACCCCACCGGGTCGGGCTCTCCGTTCTGCGGCTGCGGCAGCTCGAGCGACAGCTCGGCACCGAACACCGTCTTCAGCTCCAGCGACTCGGCCGCCTCGGCGAAGCGCACGATCCCGTAGAAGCCGTCGTGGTCGGTGATCGCGAGCGCGTGCAGCCCCAGCCGCTCAGCCTCTTCGGCGAGCTCTTCGGGAGAGGACGCGCCGTCGAGGAACGAGAACGACGAGTGCGCGTGCAGCTCGGCGTACGGGATCACCTCGGGAGGGCGCTCGATCTTGGGCGGCACGTACGGGCCGCGCTTGTGCGACCACGCCGGACTGTCGCCGCCGTCCGCATCCGCCGGGCGCGCATCGGGCCGGCGCCGGCCGCTGAGGACGCGCTCCATCTCGGACCACGGCACGCCGGGGTTGTGGAAGCCCATCAGCGATCACCGCCGTCGTTCGTCGGCTCGGGGCGTTTCGTCTCGCTCGTTCCTCGCTCGCTCAACGACCGGGTGCCTTCGGTCGTCGAGCGAGACGAAACGCCGCGGGTCACGTCAGTCATACAGCGCCTCCGCCGTCCACGTGTCGCCCTCGCACACGAGCAGCCACGCCCCGCCCTCGGCGTCGACGACCTGGAACCGGTGGGCACGACGCGCCCGCGCGGCATCCCATCCCCTCTCGACCACCGGCCACGGCCCCGCCCACGCCTCGATCCCGCGCCGCCGCCCGCTCTCGATGAGAAAAGCGGGAACGGCCGAGACGCTGCCCCGCTCGTCGACGTCGATGATCTCGCCGCCCAGAGCACGCACGTCGACCGGCACCGGCTCGGCGAACACCGTCGCCGGCAGCGGGTCGGGCAGACTCCCCGGCCACGGGCGGCCGCGCTGCGCGGCAAGCCCGTCGGAACCCTTCACGTGCCGGTCTCCCCACGGCACGAGCACCTGCCGCTCGGCGAGCCATCGGCCTCCGCCGATCGCGGGTGTCAGCACGCCGCGATGACCGAGCATCGCCTGCACACGCGACAGCGCGTGGTGCACGCGCTCCTCCGGCCCGCCGCCGAAGAGCGCGGGGGCGTGATGGGATGCCTCGTCCACCGCCTCGGGCGAGATCCGCACGAGGGTGACCCCACTATGCAGACCCCCGCTGCGCAGTCCTCCCGCATCGGCGCCGCCGCCGACGTCTTCGGCGAGCTGCCAGCGCACCCGGTCCACGACCGCGGCCGCGTCGAACGAACCCGGATGCAGCCACACCCGCTCGCTGCGCTCGCCCCGGTCGCCGACCAGCTCGACGCGCAGCTCGGTGCACACGAGGTCGACCGCTCCGAGCCCCGCGATGAAGTCGTCGGCGGTCAGGCGCATCGCGAACGCCACCTGGTCGGCGATCTCGAGCGGCGGCTCGAACGCGACCTCGCGCTGCAGCTCGGGAGGCGGGGTGCGGGGCTCGACCGGACGCGAGTCTCGGCCCGCGGCGAGGGAGTGCACGCGGATGCCACGCTCGCCGAACCGCTCGCGCACCCGATCGGGCTCCATCGCGGCGAACGCGCCGAGCGTCTGCACGCCGAGCCTCGCGAGCAGCCCCACGAGGTCGGCCGTCTCACCCGCCGAGAACGACGAGCCATCGAGCACCGCCACCGACAACGGCGCGAGAAAGCCGGCGGCGCCCCCCGCGGGCACGGCGAACACCGGGTCCCGCGCGCTCGCACCAGCCTTCGCCGCCTGCTCGGCCGTGAACGGCCCGTCGGCGATCCCCGCCCGCACCTCGTCGAGACCGAAGGCGTGCAGCGCCTCGATCAGCACGCGTGCCGCCTCGGCCTCCCCGCCGTAGTACCGGGCAGGACCACGCACCCGCAGTGCGCAGAGCCCCGCCCGCACCAGCTGCACGCCCGGCGCCTTCTCTTCGATCAGCGACACGACCGGCGCGAAGGTGCGATGCTCGCGCGCGGCATCCGCGGGAACCACCGTCAGCCCCGTGCAGCGCGCTTGCGCATCGCGGCGACGTTGACCCCGGCGCACCCCTTCGGCGCGCGCCGCGGCGGAGCATGCGACGACGAGATTGCGCTCGACGACGGCGATCGCCCGCGACGGGTCGAGCGGCGGGGAGCCCTCGCGGGTCAGCGCCGTGACCGGCCAGTCGGGAAACCACAGCACCAGGCTGCGCACAGGAGACCTCAGCGCCATGTCAGCCCACCGCTCGGGCCTCGAGGGGATAGACCGATCGCGCCTCGACGTCGACCGGATGCACGGGCTGGACCGACCGTGCCTGTTCTGTCGCCGAGACGTGGCCCGCGGCATCCGGCAGCATCACCCGCGCGCGACGAGGCCGCGGCCAGCGCCTGCTCGAAACGGTGAGGGTCACCTCACGCCCCGCGAGATACCCGTGGCCGCGGCCCACCCCCTCCCACACCGGGTCGCCCACCTCGAGCGCCGCCTCGGCCTGCGGCCACGGCCCCTGCACGAGCAGCACGGCGCCGCGATCGCGCAGTCGCGCCGCCAGACGCGCCACCTCGCCGTCGGGCGCGCGACCCGACGGCCGCACCGCCACCACCGGCAGCACCTCGGCGACGGTCGCGGTCACCGCGAGCCAACGGGCACCAGGGTCGGGCACGAGCACGAGCCGCGACAGATCGACCCCCAGCGCCTCGGCCGCCTCGGCGCCGAGCCGCGGCATCCCCACCACCCCGCACCACGAGCCCGCCTGCGTCGGCAGCGCGAGCAGCGCCAGCAGCAGCGACGTCGAGCGCGGCAGCGAGTACGCCGCCCCCGGCTGCAGCCCACCGCCGGGAAGAAGCGCCGCGAGGGCAGGATGCACCGGCAGCACCGGGGCGTCCAGCCGGCGGCCCTGCACGCGCTCGAGCTGGGCGCGCAGCCGCGCCACGGTGCTCGGCCCCTGATCGATGGGCTCGTGCACATGCTGTGCCGTGAGCTGCATGAACGCCCCCATCTCCTCAGGCTAGAACACATGTTCTATGTGTTCAACCGCAGAGAATGAGGATAACTCGTACTTCCGACAGTTATGTTCGAGGAAACGCGGACCCGGGCTGCCCTCGACAGGCTCGCGATCGCACCGGTCCGGAGGTACCCGCGGCGCTCAGCGGAAGAGTATGAACGACCTGAGCTGATTCGGAGCGAAGTCGTGCGCTTCGACGAGCCCGCGCGACTCGTAGAACACCCGCTGAGCCTCTTCGGCGTCGGTGAGCAGAACCAGTTGGCGGATGCCGTCGGTCCGCGCCAGGATCTCGTCCAGCAGCGCGCCCCCGACGCCCCGTCGCTGATACTCAGGCGCAACGAGGATATCCTGCAGATAGGCGACCGTCAGCCCATCCGAGACGGTCCTGGCCAAGCCGACGAGCCCGCCAGACCCGCTCCGCGCAACGAGAACACAGTGCGACGCGTTCACGGCGTCGACGAGCCGCCCCGGGTCATCGGTATAGGCGGTCCACCCCACCGACCGGTACAGCTCGACCAGCTCGGTCGCCGCAGGCAGTTCGGCCGCGATCGTGAACGTCATCCACCGATCCTGTCAGCCGGGGTCGGGCGCAGCGAATCACGCGGCGAGCGCGAGGTACGGCTCCCACCGCGGGTCGGTGCGCTCGGTGCCCCGCACGGTCCACTGCGCACCGCGCGGCGGATGCGGCGTGAAGCGCAGCTCCCAGTTCATCTCCTGCGGCGTGCGATCACCCTTGGTGTTGTTGCAGCGCAGGCAGCACGCGACGAGGTTCTCCCACGAGTCGGCACCCCCGCGCGAACGCGGCAGCACGTGATCGATCGTCGAGGCGGCCTTGCCGCAGTACCCGCAGCGGTGATTGTCGCGCCGCAGAACCCCGCGCCGGGTCACCGGAACGCGACGACCACCGGGAACACGCACGTACCGCGTCAGGATGATCACCGCCGGCCGATCGTACGAACGTCTCGTCCCCCACACCGGTTCGGTCTCGGTGTGCTCGATGACGGTGGCCTTCTCATTCATCACGAGCACGAGAGCACGTTTGAACGACACGACTGCGAGCGGCTCATAGCCCGCATTCAGCACCAGAGTGCGCATTGATCATCCTCTCGAACGGCCGGGACGGCTTCCCGGTGATTCGACTTCGACGATTCGAGGCGCGCAGGGGTATGAAAAAGGCGCTGTCTAGAGACAGCGCCTGGGCGCCACGGCAGAGCCGCGGCATCCGCTCGTGCAATGCCGAAGGACGAGTCGTCCAAGCGCATCCATGGTTCGGATGCGTGGTTGGCAGTCCATCAGCTCCCCTCCGCTCTCTCAGCGTCGGATCTCAGGCTAACGCACGGCGGCGACACCGGGGCGGCAAGACCCGTGAACGGCGCGTTGCGGCGCAACGAACGGATGCCGTCACCCGGCCGGGTGACGGCATCCGTTCTCGTCTGGAATCTGTGTCAGCCGGCGTTGGACTGCAGCCACGCCCACGGGTCGACGTTCGAGCCGTTGATGTACGTCTCGAAGTGCAGGTGGTTCGCGGTGGACCGTCCGGTGCTGCCGACGAGGCCGATGATCTGGCCCGCCTCGACGGTCTGACCCGCGACGACCTGGCGGCTGCCGTACGTCATGTGGCCGTAGAGGGTGCCCACGCGCTGGCCGTTGATGACGTGGTCGATCGTGACCGCGACGCCATAACCGCCGTAGCTCTCTTGCGACACCTTCACCACGCCCGCGGCGGCGGCGAAGATCGGCGTGCCACCGGAAGCGAGCATGTCGACGCCCATGTGGGCGCCACCTCGGGTGCCGAAGCCCTCACCCAGGGTGAAGTTCGACAGCGGCCAGCGGACCGCCCCGCTGCCCGGGGCGACCATGCTGAGGTCGACCTTGACACCAGGCGACGACGACGACGATGCGACCTGAGCGGCCAGGCGTGCGCGCTCAGCCGCGGCCTCGGCTGCCTTCTTCTTCTCGATCTCTTCGGAGGTCGTCGCCGAGTAGCTCTCGCGTGAGAGCTCGGTGGCGTTCGCGTCCGACGCGGCGACGAACGTCTGCGCGTCGTCGACCGCCATCTGCTGGATGGTGCGGGCCTCGTCGGTCGGGCGGGCGGCGGCGAACGCCGGGATCGCGACAGTGGCCACCATGCCGCCGACCATGCTCAGGATCACCAGGCTGCGAAGCGGCTTGGCGACCGGATTGGGCTTCTTGGCCGCGGCAACGGCAGGGCGCACCGACGACGGTGCGGGGGTGGTCTTGGCGGGTACTGCGGGTCGGGTGGTCCGCGTAGCGGTCGTCCGGTGGCGTACGCGGCGGGTCACGCTCGTCGTATCACGCTCGGGTTCGTTCGCGTGCGACTCGATCTCTTCAGCCAAACTGGTCCTCCGGCGCCTCTGCGCCTTCGGCGCTGGCTCGTCAGCACTCGATGTCGGGGCACGATGTGCGGGCTTCACCACGTGAACGACGAGCCGGAGAGGCAATCCACGCGGGGTCCGGTCGGCGGGCTTCTCGCCTGGTGGACTTTTGAAGGCTACCCGAAGGTAACGAATATGTCACGCTCAGCGCCTGGCAGGTTGCCGGGTGGGCCCGATAACGGATGCCGCAAGCCGCTGCTCATGGGCCCACGCGCCCCGAGGCTCCGCGCAGCGCGAAGCGATGCGTGGGGAGCATCCGTCAGGGCTGTTCAGCGGGTCTCGTCGACCAGGAAGATGTGCGACGCGACCTCGACCGGAAGCTCGAGCCCCTCGTCGATGCCGTGCATCTGCACGAGCACGTAACCCTCGTTGTAGCGGTAGTCGCCGGTGGCTCCCGGGATCACGCCCGCGACTTTGAGCTGCTGCAGCAGCTCGGGGTCGACCTGCGCCGGCTCGGCGAGGCGGCGGACGGTGCCGGTGATCGGCTCGCCGGCGTCGTTGAGGCGGCGCACCAGGCCCACGACGCCCTGTTCGAAGCCGTTCGTGGGAAGGTCGCCGAGCTGGTCGAGCCCCGGGATCGGGTTGCCGTACGGCGATTCGGTGGGATGACCCAGGAGCTCGACGAGCCTGCGCTCGACCTGCTCGCTCATGACGTGCTCCCAGCGGCAGGCCTCGTCGTGCACGTACGCCCAGTCCAGCCCGATCACGTCGGACAGCAGGCGTTCGGCGAGCCGGTGCTTGCGCATGACGTCGACGGCCTTCTGCCGGCCGGCGTCGGTGAGCTCGAGCCGGCGGTCCTCCGACACGACGACGAGCCCATCGCGCTCCATGCGGCCGATGGTCTGCGACACGGTCGGCCCCGAATGGCCGAGACGCTCCGAGATGCGAGCGCGCAGCGGCACGATGTTCTCCTCTTCCAGCTCGAGGATCGTACGCAGATACATCTCGGTGGTGTCGATCAGGTCGGTCATGTCGCGGTTCCTCGATGCTCGAAGTGGGTAAGGACAGCCTATCTTCCGCGGCGACACCCCGGCCTTCTCGCCTCGGCCGCGATCCGTGGGGCTGCTGTCCCCCCTCTCCCAACAGGTCAACCGCGCCTCCACAGGACGTTCGGGCGCAGATTCGTCCTGCGGAAGCCCGGTTCTCCTGTAGAAGTGGGCTAAGCGGGGCGATTTCGACCCGCCCGCACGGGTGCGAGCGGGTCGGCCGTGTGCAGGCCCTGGGCCACGGCACGCTGAACCAGGTCCTGGACCTCGTGCCAGCGCTCCACCACCTGCACGTACGTCACGCGTATCACGTGATACCCCAGCAGCGTCAGCGCGGCATCGTGCGCGACATCCTCCGCCCGCTGCAATCCGACGTGGTGTCCGCCATCGACCTGCAGCACGAGCCGGTCTCCGATGAGGAAGTCCACTCGGTGACCGCCGATCCAGATCTGTGCCCGGATCGGAAGCCGCAGCCACTTCAAGCGCACGATGACGAATGTCTCCAACCCCGAGTCCGAGAACGGCGAGGCGTCTTCGAGCAGCCGGCGGGCGCGGGGCCGCAGGGGCAGCCTTCGCAGTTCCTCCTTGTTCACAAGGCCGCTCTTCAACGCGGATTCCCACGCCGCGAGCGCCGGTTCATAGGGTTGGCAGCTCGCCACCAGGACGAGGGTGTTGAGGATGCCGTCCTCGAGCTGCCCAGGTGCTCGCGGTGCGACCGGCGCATTCCAGTGCACTCTGGCGTCCGGCAGCACGAGCCGCGATGCGGTAGATGGCGCACCGACGTGCGGACAGGGCTCCTCCAGCACCCATAGACCGAGCCGCTTGGCCCGCGTGACACAGGTCAGCACGACGCCCGCCCGGGCCGCCGCAACGAGATTGGGGTCAGCATCCGTCGCCGCGACCCACCCCCTTCGCGGCACCATGAGCTCTCCGCTTTCGACCGCTGCCGCGATCCCGAGCCGACTGAACCCGGCGTCGACGAGCGAGGCGCTCCGCACGACGCCGCCCAGCTTCTTGACCACGTGGACCAGTTGTTGCATTCCGCAACTGTGGGGCGGTGCCGCGACCGGCGGCCGCGGCATCCGTCCATCCGTGGACAACCTGCCCCCGATCTTTCCTGTGGAGGAACCGATTCAACAGGTCAACCGCGCCTCCACAGGACGATCGGCCGTGAATTCCTCCTGTGGAAGCCCGGTTGACCTGTTGCGCCAAGGGACGGGCAGCAGAAGAAGGACGAAGGAGACGGATGCCGGGGGTCACGCCGCGTCACGCGGGAGGGGCGGGATCGGCACGCTCTCTAGAATCGATGCATGCCCCACATCGAGCTTCCGCGTGAGATCCTGCCTGCCGACGGACGATTCGGCTGCGGCCCGTCGAAGGTCATCCCGGCGCATCTCGAGGCCCTCGCCGCACGCGGCGCGGCGCTCATGGGGACCTCGCACCGGCAGGCGCCCGTCAAGAACCTCGTGGGCGACGTACGCACCGGCCTGCAGGAGCTCTTCCGCATTCCCGAGGGGTACGAGGTGATCCTCGGCAACGGCGGCTCGACGGCGTTCTGGGACGCCGCGGCGTTCGGTCTCATCCAGACGCGCAGCCAGCACCTGGTGTTCGGCGAGTTCGGAGGCAAGTTCGCCAAGGCGGCGAAGGCCCCGTGGCTCGAGGCCCCCGACGTGCGCGAAGTCGCCGCCGGCACCCGCACCGCGCCGGAGTCCGTCGCGGGCGTGGACGTCTACGCGTGGCCGCACAACGAGACCTCCACGGGCGTGGCCGCCCCGGTCGAACGCGTCCACGGCGATGACGGCGCACTGACCGTCGTCGATGCCACCAGCGCGGCCGGCGGCATCGATTTCACCGCCGCCGAGGCCGACGTCTACTACTTCGCCCCGCAGAAGAACCTCGGCTCGGACGGCGGACTGTGGTTCGCTCTCGTGTCGCCCGCGGCAATCGAGCGCATCGAGCGGATCGCGGCATCGGACCGCTACATCCCCGAGTTCCTGAGCCTCAAGCAGGCGCTCGACAACTCCCGTCTCAACCAGACCCTCAACACCCCCGCACTGGCCACGCTGTTCCTGCTGAACGAGCAGCTGACGTGGATCAACGGCAACGGGGGCCTGCGCTGGGCCGACGCCCGTACACGCGAGTCGTCGCAGGCGCTGTACGACTGGGCCGAGGCATCCGTATTCGCCACGCCCTTCGTAACCGACCCCGCCGACCGCTCGCCCGTCGTCGTGACCGTCGACTTCGACGAGACGGTGGATGCCGCGGCCGTAGCGAAGAGCCTCCGCGCCAACGGCGTCGTCGACACCGAGCCCTACCGCAAGCTGGGCCGCAACCAGCTGCGCGTCGCGACGTTCGTGTCGATCGATCCGGATGACGTGCGTCAGCTCATCCGCTGCATCGATTACACGGTCGAGCGCCTGGGCTGACCCGCGCGAGCGTTCGCGGATCCCCGCGCCGCGGGGCGCGAAGGCGCTCAGTCGTCCGAGTCGTCCTCGTCCTCTTCGGAGTCTTCGTCTGAGTCCTCGTCCTCGTCCTCGTCGTCGGAGTCTTCGTCCGAGTCGTCCGAGTCGTCGTCCTCGTCGGAGTCCTCGTCCTCGTCGTCCGAATCTTCGTCGTCCGCGTCCTCGTCGTCCGAGTCGTCGTCGGCGTAATCCTCGTCGGCGTAATCCTCGTCGGAATCGTCGGCGTCCGCGAGCTCGTCGATGTCGACCCCGTCGACGTCGCCGGCATGGAGGATGGACGAGCCGTCGTCGTCGAAGTCGACGGCATCGAGATCGTCGACGTCTTCCAGGTCGTGGTCGTCCAGGTCGTGGTCGTCCAGGTCCTCGTCGCCCTCGACATCCTCGCCTTCGGCGTGCGCCGCTTCCGCGAGTGCCGCCTGCGTGGCGTGATACTCCGCCAGGCGAACGGCCCACGGCACCCAGTCGGGCGCGAGCAATGCGCCGTCGCTGGGGAGCAGTTCCACCTCGAGCACCGTCGGCTCGGCACCTTCGACACGGGCGAGACTCACGGTCCAGAGCCAACCCGGATACCCGGGCATTCGATTGGCGAAGCGCAGCGAGACGACGCCGTCGGCTTCGAGCCGGTAGTCGGCCGGATCGCCGATGGTCCACTCCGGCGTGATCTCGTGCAGCGCTGCGAGCGCGAGGTCGCGCGACTCGAGCAGTGAGGCATCGGGCTCGGCCGACTCGCTGGGCGCGTCATCGGGCACCTCCACGACTGCTTGTGCCTCCTCGGCGGCTTCGGCAGCTGCATCCGGGGTCGCTTCGGCGTGCTCTGCCGACTCAGGCATCGAGCTCCTCGGCCACCTTGCGCAGCACCGCGGCGACCTTCTTGGCGTGTGCACCGCTCGGATACCGTCCGCGACGAAGATCGCCACCGATGCCGTCGAGCAGCTTCACGAGATCCTCGACGATGATCGCCATGTCATCGGCGGGCTTGCGTGTGCGCTTGGCGAGGCTGACCGGCGCCTCGAGCACGCGCACCGACAGCGCCTGCGGCCCGCGCTTACCGTCGGCCACGCCGAACTCGAGCCGCGCACCAGCCTTCGGCGCGGGCGCGCCGGCGGGCAGGGCGGTGGCGTGCAGGAAGACGTCCTGGCCGTCATCGGAAGCGATGAAGCCGAACCCCTTCTCCTCGTCGTAGAACCTGACCTTGCCGGTGGGCATCGAGACCTCGCTGGGTGACGGCGCCTCGCGATCGGGGCGCGGGCGGAACAGAGCATGACAAATGCGGGAACCCTGCGATCCCCACCCCTCCAGCCTACCCGCAAGCCCCTCCCCGCGACCCCGCCCTCCTCCCGCGACCCCGCCCCTCCTCCCCCGGCCATGTCCCTCCCCCGCGACCATGTCCCTTTTCCCGCGACCATGTCCCTTTTCCCGCGACCATGTGCACATGGTCGGCGATAAACCCACATGGTCGGCGAGAAGGCAACATGCTCGGCGAGAGGAGACAGAGGCGAGGCGAGAGGAGACAGAGGCGAGGCGAGAGGAGACAGAGGCGAGGCGAGAGGAGACAGAGGCGAGGCGAGAGGAGACAGGGGCGGGGACGGGCGGGGCGGGGCGCGGTAGGCTAGAGCGGATGAGCACGAAGTCTCCGGGCGAGGACATCCCGATCCGCCGCATCGACCGCATCCTGGCGTTCATGTCGCTCGGGCTTCTCGTGCTCTCCATCATCAGCTTCTTCGCGATCATGATCGGCTCGTCCGCTGGTGCGGACTTCAGCTCCGGCATCTGGCCGCTGGTCGGTGTGCTGGTGTACATCGCCCCCATCGTCGCGTTCGGGCTGCTGCTGGCCGTGCTCATC
Source organism: Microbacterium sp. HD4P20 (assembly GCF_019449275.2). Lineage (GTDB taxonomy): Bacteria > Actinomycetota > Actinomycetes > Actinomycetales > Microbacteriaceae > Microbacterium. The sequence goes on along the minus strand of NZ_JAHZQZ020000018.1, from coordinate 86,910 downwards.
ATGAGCTTCGCGCGGAGGGCTCGGGCCAACCGAGGGGGCTGAACCGAATTGGCCTCCGATGCGCGCGCTCTCGCGACCTGGCTCGCGGCTCGCGACGACGTCGTCCTGGCCGATGCGCTGACCGCGCGTGGCGTCTCGTCGTCGGTCGGCTGGCACGACTTCTTCGACGCCGCCGAGGGCCTGCTCGAACCGGGATCGATCGACCGCGCGCTCACGCGGCTATCGCGCGGCGAACTGATCGCCCTCGCGACCGGCGAATCCGCCGCTGGCGGCAACGCTGCCCGACTCGCCCTGGTCGACGACTCGGGTCGCGCGTTCTCGGCCGTGACGGCGCGCGTTGACGCTGCGGTCGCCGCGCACCCGGACGCGTTCGAGCCCGCCAGACCTGTCACATCACCGGTCGCCCCCGATGCCCACGCGGTCGCTGCGGCGGCGGAACGTGCGTTCACGACGGCGGGTGCACTCGCCGACCTGCTGCTGGCCTGCCTGCACGCGCCGCTGGCCCGTACCGGCGCGGGTCCCGTCAGTGCTGCCGATCGCCGGCGGCTTGCGGATGCCGGGGCGATCGCCGCTCCGGAAGACCTCGACGATCTGCTGACCTCAGCTGCTGCCGCCGGGCTCGCGGTCGCGCGCGCTCGCGACTGGGCGGTGACCGAGGCCGGCGAGCGGTGGCTGGCGACACCGACACGTGAGCGGTGGGCCCAGATCGCCGAGGGGTTCCGCACGGCGCTCCCGCGGGGCCTGCGGACCTCCGCCGGTGGATTCGTCGCGACCGAGGCATGGTCTTCGGCTTATCCGCTCGATCCGGACTGGCCCGCAGAATCGGCGCGGCTACGCCGGATCGGCGCCCGGTGGGGCCTTCTCGGCTCCGACGGCGAGGAATTTCCCTGGACCCACGCGCTGCGCGCGGGAGCCCCGACGGATGCCGCGGCCATGGCGTCGCATCTGCCCGCCGAGATCGATCGCGTGTATCTGCAAGCCGATCTCACCGCCATCGCGCCGGGACCGCTGGCGCCCGCGCTGGATCTGCGTCTGCGTTCCCTCGCACTGCGGGAATCCCGCGCGCAGGCCTCCACCTACCGGTTCACCGCCGAGTCCCTCGGAGCCGGCATGACCGACGGCGAGACGGCCGAGTCGATCCGCCAGTTCCTGGCGACGCTGTCGTTGACCGGCATCCCGCAGCCGCTGGACTACCTCATCGAGAGCACCGCCGCACGCCACGGCCTGGTGCGGGTGCGGACCCACGAGGCGACGGGTCGCACGCGGGTCGAGAGCGCCGACCACGCGCTGCTGGCGACCATCGCGGTCGACCAGTCGCTGCGCGCCCTCGGGCTGCTCGAAGAAGGCGACGTCCTGACCTCGCGTGTCGCAAGGGATGCCGTCTACTGGACGCTCGCCGACGCCCGGTACCCCGTCGTGGCGCTCGACCCGACGGGCGCGCCCGAGTCGGTGCACCGTCGGGCGACCGTAGCACCGATCGAACCGCGGGCGACGCCGCTGCAGACCTACGCGCGGCTCATCGCGACCCTGCGCGGCGGGCATGGCACCGAGGGCGAGACGGGCTGGCTCGAACGCGAGCTGGAACAGGCTGTTCGCGCCCGCACCGAGATCGTCGTGGTCGTGCGGATGCCGGACGGCTCGGAGCGATCACTGACGCTCGAGGCATCCGGTCTCGGCGGCGGCAGGCTGCGCGGCCGCGACCGCGCCGCCGACATCGAACGCACTCTTCCCGTCTCGAGCATCAAGAGCGTGAGATCTCCCTGATCGCCGCCCGGCAGGCGCCCGTCACCCGGCGCCCGGGTAGACTGGCCCGTTATGGCTGACGGCCCCCTCATCGTCCAGAGCGATCGCACTGTGCTGCTCGAAGTCGCGCACCCCGACGCCGAGAGCGCGCGCCATGAGCTGGCGATCTTCGCCGAACTGGAGCGCGCGCCCGAGCACATCCACACCTACCGCATCACGCGGCTGGGTCTGTGGAATGCGCGCGCCGCCGGCCATGATGCCGACGACATGCTCGCCACGCTCGAGCGATGGTCGCGCTTCCCGGTTCCGCCGTCGGTGTCGATCGACATCGCCGAGACGGTCGGCCGCTACGGGCGTCTGGTCATCGACCGCAACCGCGTCGAGGACGGCGGCGAGGGCGAGCTGATCCTGAAATCGACGGATGCCGCGGTGCTGGCCGAGGTCTCGAAGAACAAGCGCATCCAGCCCCTGCTGATCGGCCACCCGTCCCCCGACACCTTCGTCGTGGACGCCTGGGCACGCGGCCACATCAAGCAGGAGCTGCTCAAGATCGGCTGGCCGGCCGAAGACCTCGCCGGCTACACACCGGGCACACCGCATCCGATCGATCTCGCCGACGAGGGCGACGGGCGTGCCTGGACGCTGCGCCCGTACCAGCGCCAGGCCGTCGACATCTTCACCGAGGGCGGCTCGGGTGTCGTCGTGCTTCCGTGCGGTGCCGGCAAGACGCTCGTGGGGGCGGCGGCGATGGCCGAGACCAAGACCACCACGCTGATCCTCGTGACCAACACGGTGAGCGCGCGGCAGTGGCGGGACGAGCTGCTGCGGCGCACGTCGCTGACCGCCGAAGAGATCGGCGAGTACTCCGGTCAGGCCAAGGAGATCAAACCGGTCACCATCGCGACCTACCAGATCCTCACCGCCAAGCGGAAGGGCGAGTACGCCCACCTCGCGCTGCTGGACGCGCTGGACTGGGGACTGATCGTGTACGACGAGGTCCATCTGCTGCCCGCGCCGGTCTTCAAGCTGACTGCAGATCTGCAGGCCCGTCGGCGGCTCGGGCTCACTGCCACCCTCGTACGCGAGGACGGCCGGGAGGGAGACGTGTTCAGCCTGATCGGCCCCAAGCGGTTCGACGCGCCCTGGAAGGAGATCGAGGCCCAGGGCTTCATCTCTCCCGCTGTCTGCTACGAGGTCCGGGTTGACCTTCCCGCCGGAGACCGGCTGGAATACGCCGCCGCTGCCGACGACGAGCGCTATCGCCTCGCCGCGACGGCCCCCGCGAAGATCGGCGTCGTGCGGCAGCTGGTCGAGCGGCACGAGGGCGAGCGCATTCTCATCATCGGGCAGTACCTCGACCAGATCGACGTGCTGGCCGAGGCGCTGAACGCACCGAAGATCACCGGCCAGACGCCCGTGGACGAGCGCGAAGAGCTCTACCAGGCGTTCCGCGTCGGCGAGATCTCGGTGCTCGTGGTGTCGAAGGTCGCGAACTTCTCGATCGATCTGCCCGAGGCATCCGTCGCCATCCAGGTCTCGGGCTCGTTCGGCTCGCGCCAGGAGGAGGCCCAGCGACTCGGACGCCTACTGCGCCCGAAGAAGTCGGGCAACACCGCCAGCTTCTACACCCTCATCGCGCGCGACACGGTCGATCAGGACTTCGCCCAGAACCGGCAGCGCTTCCTCGCCGAACAGGGCTACGCCTACACGATCCTGGACGCGCACTCGCTGGCAGCCTGAGCGTTCTGGTGGTCGCGGGCTGCTTGGCGGTGCTCTACGTCGAGGACTTCGAGGCAGCGCCCACGCACGCGAGTCGTGCCGATTTGCCGCTCGTGCGGTCGATATCCAGCGAGCCCATTGCATACGCCGACATAATGGGCCCATGACCGCACCGCGCATCCTCGTCGTGGACGACGAACCGAACATCCGCGATCTGCTGATCACGAGCCTGCGATTCGCCGGTTTCCAGGTCCGGGCCGTCTCGAACGGAGCCCAGACGATCTCGGCTGTGCTGGAGGAAGAGCCTGACCTCATCATCCTCGACGTCATGCTCCCCGACATGAACGGGTTCAGCGTCACCAAGCGCCTCCGGGGTGCCGGCTACACGGCCCCGATCCTGTTCCTCACCGCGAAGGACGAGACCGAGGACAAGATCGCCGGCCTCAACGCCGGCGGCGACGATTACGTCACCAAACCGTTCAGCCTCGACGAGATCGTCGCCCGTATCCAGGCGATCCTCCGCCGCACCATGCAGGCGGACGAGGAGTCGGTGATCCGCGCCGGCGAGCTGACCATGGACCAGGACACCCACGACGTCCAGGTGGGCGAGGCCTCGATCGACCTCAGCCCCACCGAGTTCAAGCTGCTGCGCTACCTCATGCTCAACCCGAACCGGGTGCTGTCGAAGGCGCAGATCCTCGACCACGTGTGGGAGTACGACTTCAACGGCGACGCGGGCATCGTCGAGAGCTACATCTCGTACCTGCGACGCAAGATCGACCCGCACTCGACGGAACCACTCATCCAGACCAAGCGCGGCTTCGGCTACATGCTCAAGGCCGGCAAGACCGCCTGATCTGGCGGCGTTCGAAGGGGGCGACCTGGCGCACAAGCCTGACGCGGTCACCCGGTGGTGGCGCGGCACGAGCCTGCGCGCGAAAGTCACCGGGGTCACCGTCGTGCTCTTGGCTGTCGGGCTGTTCGCGGCCGGGATCGGTACCCTGGCGTTCCTGCGTAACACCCTCATCGAGAACGTCGACACCCAAGTCGACGCCCTGGCGCGCACGGATGTCACCAGCCCTCTCCTGGACCTCGCCTTCGACGATGGCAAGTTCACCGCGGACCCGTCGGACAACGCACCATCCACCGATTACTTCGTCGCCGTCTACGAACCGGTCGAAGGTGAGTTGACCGCTACAGCTGGAGGACGAGGCGGCCCCGAACCGGCGTTTCCCAAGGTGTATCCGCTCGATGTGGCGCAGTCGCGGGAACTGGCAGTGATCACGTTGCCATCGCAGGACGGCGAGACGCACTTCCGCGCCACGGTCACAGTGCAGGAGCTGGGCAACACCGGCTCCCTCTATTCTCAGATGGTCGCTGTCCCTTTGGCCACAGTGAACCGGACGGTCGCCTCCTACATCGGGATCTACAGCATCCTGGCGATCCTCATCCTCCTGGCCGGTGCGGTGGCCACCCGCGGTCTGGTCACCCTGACCTTCCGCAGTCTCGGCCAGGTCGAGTCGACCGCCGACGCGATCGCGTCCGGCGACCTCAGCCAGCGCATGACCGACATCGAACCCACGACCACCGAGGTCGGTCGCCTCAAGACGGCGATCAACGCGATGCTGAACCACGTGGATGCGGCGATCTCGCAGCGCGACGCGACCGTGCGGCAGATGCGCCGGTTCATCGGCGACGCGAGCCACGAGCTGCGCACGCCGCTGGTCACGGTGCGCGGCTACGCCGAGCTGTACCGGATGGGCGCCGTGCGAGGCGATGACGATGTCGCGCAGTCGATGGACCGCATCGAGAAGGAGGCGATCCGCATGGGCCTCCTCGTCGAGGACCTGCTCGCCTTGGCCCGGCTGGACGAGAAGCGCGACGTCATCCTCGGCCCGGTCGACCTTCGGCCGATCGCCAAGGATGCCGCGCTCGACGTGCGTGCGGCATCGCCCATGCGCCCGGTCGCGGTCATCGACACGACCGACGGCGCGGCGCTGCCACCACTGCCGATCGGCACCGAGGAGCCAGAGGTGAAGCGCCGCACCGGGTCGACCTCGGCCATCTCACGGGCAGGAGCCACCCTCTCGCTGCTTCGGCGCCGGCCCAAGCCGCTGCCGGCCGCGGATGCCAATGGGGTCGCCGCCGACACGCTGCCGTCGGTGCTGCCTGGACCGAAGCCCGTGCCGGAGACCGCGCCGCTGGAGCCCGTCGTGCTGGGCGATGAGAACCGCATCCGGCAGATCGTCACGAATCTGCTCGGCAACGCGCGCCGCTTCACGGCGGACGACTCGCCCATCGAACTTCGGGTGGGCATCGATCACCGCTCGCGCATGGGGTGGATCGAAGTGGTCGACCACGGCGAAGGCGTCCCCGATCAGATCAAGGAGAAGATCTTCCAGCGGTTCTGGCGGGCCGACAACTCCCGCACGCGTGAGACCGGCGGCTCGGGTCTGGGCCTGTCGATCGTCGCCTCCATCGTCGAAGCACTGCACGGCGCTGTCGACGTGTTCGACACGCCCGGCGGCGGCGCCACGTTCCGAGTGTCGTTCCCCCTCGCGGATGCACGGGATGCCGCGGAGCACGTCGACCTCCAGACGCAGCCGCTCGCTCGCCCGCGATCGGAGCCCATCTCGCCGGACTGACGGCCGTTCCTCCCCAGGCCGGCCCGCGGCACTCCCTCTCCACAGCTTCACCGGCACGCCGACCGCGCGCGCAGTGGGACTCGTAGCGTGGCACGCGAAGGAGGCGCGGCATCCGTCCCGCCCCTCGAAGGGAGCATCATGGCCGTCTTCTCCGTCGACAGCGACGCGGTCCTGGCCGGCACCGCGACCGTGCGCGGCACGATCGAGCGCCTGCAGGCCGAGTCCAACGCGATGATGGCGCAGCTGACCCAGCTGCAGTCGTCCTGGACCGGATCTGCGGCGATCGCCTTCCACGGCGTCGTCGACCAGTGGCGGGCCACCCAGCGCCAGGTCGAGGAGTCGCTCACCGGCATCAGCGCGGCACTGGCAGCTGCGGGCCGGCAGTACGCCGACACCGAGCTGTCGACGACCAGCCTGTTCCGCTGACACCGCGCAACGACGATGGGCCCCTCCCGAAGGAGGGGCCCATCGTTATGACGCTATGCGCGCGACGGCTTCTGGATCAGAAGTCCATGCCACCGGTCGGGTCGCCACCGGCCGGAGCCGACGCCTTCTCGGGCTTCTCGGCGACGACGGCCTCGGTCGTGAGGAACAGCGCGGCGATCGACGCAGCGTTCTGCAGCGCCGAGCGCGTCACCTTGGCCGGGTCGATGATGCCCTGTGCGAACAGGTCACCGTACTCGCCGGTAGCGGCGTTGAGACCGAAGCCCGGCTCGAGCTCCGCGACCTTGTTCGCGACGACACCCGGCTCGAGGCCCGCGTTCAGGGCGATCTGCTTGAGCGGCGCCTCGATCGCGACGCGAACGATGTTCGCACCGGTCGCCTCGTCGCCCGTGAGCTCGAGGCCCTCGAACGCGACCTTGCCGGCCTGGATGAGCGCGACGCCACCACCGGGGACGATGCCCTCTTCGACGGCCGCCTTCGCGTTGCGAACGGCGTCCTCGATGCGGTGCTTGCGCTCCTTGAGCTCGACCTCGGTCGCCGCGCCCGCCTTGATGACGGCCACGCCGCCGGCGAGCTTGGCGAGACGCTCCTGGAGCTTCTCACGGTCGTAGTCGCTGTCGGTGTTGTCGATCTCGCGACGGATCTGCGTGACGCGGCCCTCGATGGCAGCGGCGTCGCCGGCACCCTCGACGATCGTGGTCTCGTCCTTGGTGACGATGACCTTGCGCGCACGGCCGAGCAGGTCGAGGGTGGCGTTCTCGAGCTTGAGACCGACCTCCTCGGTGATGACCTGGCCACCCGTGAGGATCGCGATGTCCTGCAGCTGCGCCTTACGGCGGTCGCCGAAGCCCGGAGCCTTGACGGCGACGGACTTGAAGATGCCGCGGATCTTGTTCAGCACCAGGGTCGCGAGCGCTTCGCCCTCGACGTCCTCGGCGATGATGACGAGTTCCTTGCCGTCCTGGATCACCTTGTCGACGATGGGCAGAAGGTCCTTGATGTTCGAGATCTTCTGGTTCGCGATCAGGATGTAGGCGTCCTCGAAGACGGCCTCCTGGCGCTCCGGGTCCGTCACGAAGTAGGGGTTGATGTAACCCTTGTCGAAACGCATGCCCTCGGTGAGCTCGAGCTCGGTGCCGAAGGTCTGCGACTCCTCGACGGTGACGACGCCCTCCTTGCCCACCTTGTCGATGGCCTCGGCGATGAGCGCGCCGATCTCGGGGTCAGCGGCCGAGATCGAGGCGGTGGCAGCGATCTGCTCCTTGGACTCGACCTCCTTGGCGCTGGAGAGAAGCTCGGCGGTGATGGCGGCGACGGCCTTCTCGATGCCCTTCTTGAGCGAGATGGGGTCGGCACCGGCGGCGACGTTGCGCAGGCCCTCGCGCACGAGCGCCTGGGCGAGCACGGTCGCGGTGGTGGTGCCGTCACCGGCGACGTCGTCGGTCTTCTTGGCGACCTCCTTGACGAGCTCCGCGCCGATCTTCTCGTACGGGTCGTCGAGCTCGATCTCCTTGGCGATCGAGACGCCGTCGTTCGTGATCGTGGGGGCGCCCCACTTCTTCTCAAGCACGACGTTGCGACCGCGCGGGCCGAGCGTCACCTTGACGGCGTCGGCCAGGATGTTGAGGCCGCGCTCGAGGCCACGGCGGGCCTCCTCGTCGAAAGCGATGATCTTTGCCATGTGTGTGTCGTCCCTCCGGAACGTAGGCTTTGGGTATTAGCACTCAACAATCACGAGTGCTAAATCATTCTGGCACTCGCACCTACCGAGTGCAAGCTGCGCCTCGACGCCGACACACAACGAAACGTCGATGCCGCGGCATCGACGTTTCGGGTGGTGCGGGTTCTTCCCGCCGGAGAGCAGGCTCGTCAGGCGACGACCCGCACCGCCTCCGCCTGCGGGCCCTTCTGACCGCTTCCGACGGTGAACTCGACCGTCTGCCCCTCTTCCAGGACGCGGAACCCGGTCATGTCGATGTTCGAGTAGTGGACGAAGACGTCCTGGCCGTCGGCGACGGTGATGAAGCCGAATCCCTTCTCGGCGTTGAACCATTTGACGGTGCCCTGGGTCATGCGAATTCTCCTGTTGCCGGCGGTACTGGGCTTCATCGTATGCATCGCCGAACAGGCCACCGAGCGGGATCAGCACTTGTTGACACGAGAGAACGCAACTGTTTACCGGCGCGAAACACACCCCGCCGCGAGTACCGCCCCGACGGGCTCAGGGAGTGGGTCCGGGCGTCTGACCGGCGGCGGTGCGGTCCAGTCCGATGACGACCGTCAGCTGCTTCATCGCCGGGTCGACGGCAGGGTAGGCGTCGCTCTGTTCGATGTTCGCCCCGCCGACGACCTCGGCGAGCCCTGCGGCGGCCGCCTCGTCTTCGGAGTTGACGTAGAACACCGTGGTCTCGGGGAAGTCCTCCGAGCCGGCACCACTGGCCAGGACGCTGCTGTCGGCCCAGCCGGCGGTCACGATGAGGTCCTTGACCTGGGTCGCGAGCCCCTGCTCGGGCGTCGCATTGAGGACCTGCACCTGGTAGGTGGTGTCGATCACCGGGGTCACCGCGGGTTCGGGCTCGACCGTGGGCGTCGGCTCGGGAAACAGCTCGATGCGGCCCGAGGCGAGCAGGGTGCCGAAGATGCCGGCCGCGATGAGGACGATGGTGGCAAGCGCCGCCCACAGCAGCACGACCCATCCGCGCATGCGGGGGTTCTCCGCTCGATGCGCGCCGACCCTGTCCGTCTCGGGAAGATCGTCGAAGCGATCCCGGGGGAAGGTCGATCTCGGCACCCGTCGATGTTACCCGTCGAACCGGCGAGGACCGTGCGCGACGGTCCGTTCAGCGCATGTCGGCGGCGCGGCCGATGTGCGCCGCAATGCGCGCATCGCGAAGCCGTCGCAGCCGTTTGACCAGCATCGGATCGTGTTCCTGCGCCTCGGCGGTGTCGATCAGCCGTCCCAGCAGCTGGTAATACCGTGCCGGCGAGAGGCCGAGCTCAGCCCGGATCGCCTCTTCCTTGGCCCCCGCGTGACGGCGCCACTCGGACTCGAAGTCGAGGATGGCGCGATCGCGATCGGTCAGAGGCACGCTGCCACGCTAGCCCGCGGCATCCGTTCCGCTCGCGCGCCACTCCACGAACGCGCCGAGTGGATCCACCGCGGCCAGCGGCACACCGTCCCGCCCCAGTACGAAGCCGCCCCACGTCTCGGGATCGACGGGCGGTCTCCACGCCTCGTGCAAACCGGGAGGGTCGATCGAGATCCACACGGCGTGCATCGAGCCCACCGCCGACAGGAGTCGGTCGCGGCCCGCGCGCGGGATGTGGGGCAGCACGCCCGGCGTCGTGACGACCAGTGTCGCGCCAGAGGGAGCCGCCGAGGCGAGAGCCGCCAACGTGCCCGCATCGGTGGCATCACCGGCCAGCAGCAGGGGCGGGTCGGCTGCCGCGATGTCGAGAGCCGCTTCGATGCGCTCGACCCGGCCCCGCTCCCCCGGCCAGACCAGACTCGTGAGAAATCGGCGGTCGTCGGGGTCGGAAGCATCCAGCGGAGCAAGGTCGATGCCCGCCCGCCACACGACCCGCGGCATCCGCAGCGTCGGCGCCCCGATGACCTCGCACTCCAGTACGACCGACGACGGCCCGTCGTGGGGGTCCAGGCCGATGACGCGCCCCGATTCGCGCTCGCGGTAGCGGTACGAATAGCGGTCGGGATACAGGCACAGGCCCGCGCTCGCGCCGATCTCGAGCAGCGCCAATGGCCCGTCCAGCGCGGCCAGCGCCGGCAGGAGCGCGGCGCACCGTTGCGGCTCGTTGGTCTGCAGACCGCGACGGGATGCCTCGGTCACGAGCCGATCGGCATGCTCCATCACCCACGCGGCCCACGCCGGGTAACCGCGCTCCGGCGCTCCGAGCATGCGGCTCACCGCGAAGACGAGCGGCGGCTGGCGCTTGGTGGCAGGGATCCGACCGATGATCGCCGCGACCTCGGGATCGGCGGCGACTCCCGCCGCCCATTCGGCATACAGCTCGGAGCGCCCCGGCGCCTCGTCACGGGAGAACCGCGCATACCGCTCCACGACGGCCTCGTTCACGACAGTGCCTTCACGACAGTGCCCTTCACGACGGCCTCGCTCACGACAGTGCCCTCCCCGCGGCGTCGGCGGCGGCATCCGTTCCCACTCCGTCATCCTCTCTCATGGCCCCTTCGCTCGCGGAGCGCGTTCGCGGCCAACCCCCAGGCGGGACGGCGCGCGGCCGCCGCTGCTGAGGTTGAATGGAGGCACCTGTATGCACCGAGGAGGGTCCATGACGTACGCCGTCGACAAGAGCGATGAGCAGTGGCGCAGTGAACTGACGCCCGAGCAGTTCGCGGTGCTTCGTGAGGCCGGCACTGAGCGTCCGTGGACCGGTGAGCTGCTCGACGAGGAACGCGCCGGACTTTATACGTGCGCCGCGTGCGGTGCCGAGCTGTTCCGCAGCGGCACCAAATTCGACTCGCACTGCGGCTGGCCGAGCTTCTACGAGTCGATCCGTCCCGACGCCGTCGAGCTCATCGAGGACGACAGCCACGGCATGGTCCGCACCGAGGTGCGATGCGCGAACTGCGGCTCGCACCTGGGCCACGTCTTCCCAGACGGGTTCGGCACGCCCACCGGCGACCGGTACTGCATGAACTCGATCTCGCTGAACTTCGCAGCCGAGGGCGACTCGTGAGCGTCCCCCCGCCGACGCCACACGCCGTCGACCCCCGCGCAGAAGCCGGGCGGACCGGCTCGGCGCTCGAAGCGATGCGGGCGCGGCGCTCGTGGTCGAAGGTGACCGATGAGGCGCCCACGCACTCCGAACTGCTGCGGCTCGTATCGGTGGCGGGACGCGTCGCCGATCACTCATCACTGCAGCCGTGGCGTCTGATCGAGCTGCGGGGCACCGACCGTGAGCGCTTGGGCCGGGCGATCGCCAAGGCCGAAGGCGACAAGGGCTCATCGTCCAAGCCGCTGCGCGCCCCGCTTCTCGTCGCGGTCGTCGCGAGCTACCGCAAGAGCGACAAGGTGCCGCGCTGGGAGCAGGAGGCCGTCGCTTCCGGCGTCGCACACGCGCTGAGCCTGCTCCTGGACGAAGCCGGATGGGGTGTGATCTGGCGCACCGGCCACTACACGCGGTCCAAGGCGGTCGCGAAGGCGCACGGCCTGACGAAGAACGAAGAGCTGTTGGGATGGCTCTACATCGGCGGCAAGCCCGCGCGGGGCGGGGCGGGGCGGCGCAAAGCCGTCGACGCGCGCCATGTGCTCACGCGCCTGCCGAAGCCGTCGAAGGACTGACTCTCGGTCGACGTCGCGTGGAGGCCTCCGCTCAAGGCCGGTTCCAGCGACGCCACGGCACCGCCGCGACGACGACCGAGACCAGCGCGACGGCGACCATCGCCAGCTCCTGTGGCAGACCGGGGCCGGCCGGAGCGGGCCAAACGACGTCGAGCACCAGCGAGGTCACCAGCTGTCCGACGACGGCCCCGAGGCCCAGCAGCAGCACACCGGTGTGCTGCACCACGACGGCGCCCAGCGCAATGTAGAGGACGCCGATCACCCCGCCCAGGTAGAGCCACGGCTCCGTCGGAAAGGGGGCTGGCGCACCTGTCGCCACGACATGCACGACGGCGGCGAGCGCCAGCAGCAGCGTGCCGCCCGCGAAGTTGACCAGCGTTGCGGTGAGCGGCGTGCCGACCCGCTGCCGCAGCCGGCCGTTCGTCGCCTGCTGCCAGGCGATGCCCGCTCCGGCGAGCACCGGCAGCAGAGCCATCCAGATCGGGATGCCGGTGAGACCGTCCCCCGCCAGAGCGATGCTGACGGCGGCCAGGGCGAGCACACCGCCCACCAGTCGAGGCACAGTGACCGCCACCACACCGGCGGGGCCGAAACCGGCACGGTCCAGGAGCAGGCCGCTCACCGTCTGCCCCGCCACCACACCGACCGTGAACAGCGAGACACCGATGAGGCCGACCGCCAGGCCCTGCGTCGCCACGGTGAGCGCACCGGCCGCCCCGCCCGCCAGCATCCACCACGGAATGCCTCGCGTGCGCACCCCCGCCACCAGCCTGCCGAACCCCGCGCGGCCGGCCGGCAGCAGACCCGACAGCGCGACCAGCAGCACCAGCCCCGAGCCGAACGAGACCAGCGCCGCCACGAACCCGTCTTCGAGACGAACGCCCAGCTGGCCGTTGATGCGCGCCTGGACCGCCGTCATCACGCCGATTCCCACCGCCGACACGAGCGCCAGCCATGCAGGCATTCGGTGGGCGGTCACTCGTCCCATCTTGCCCGCCTCACCAGGCTCGGGCGAACCGATGCCCCGGTTACCCTGGAGCGTGGCTGTCTCTCCTCGAACCCGCACGCTTCTCGCCTGGCTTCCGGCCACGGTGCTGGTGCTGATCATCGGCGGCGTGGTGCTGGCATCCCTCGCCATCCAAGGCTCGTGGTGGACCGAGGAGCGCCCGGCCGCGTCCGAAGACCAGAAGGCGCCGGATGGGTCGAGCATGCTCACCGACGCCGGCTTCGACTACGTCAACGTCGAGGGAGTGGTGCGGGTGCGCGTCGGCGAGGGCGGGCTGTCTGCCACCGAGCTGGGGCTCCCCGCCGACGGTGAGAAGTCCGCGGAGTTCCGCCGCCCGGTCCGGGCGATCGTCGCGGCCGGCGACCAGGTGTACGCCCTGGACGACATTGCCGGTCTGAGCGTGACGTCGCGGGATGATCGCCTCGCCACGGTGACACTGCGGCCCGATGTGGTGCGCGGGTGGGTGGGCGCGGTGGGGTACCTGCGTGCGTTGTCCGCCGAGTTCGGATGGGATGCCGCGCAGCTGGACGGTCTCGAGGAGGAGGTCGCCGACTTCAACCGGTCGGGCGAAGGCGAGACCTTCACGGCGACGATCGGGCCGTCGGCGGGCGGGGCAGCCATCGTGACGGGCACGCTCGTCTTCGACCGCGCGTCGGGCGCGACTCCGGTGACGATCACGTTCGAGCCGGCAACAGACTGAGCCGGCTACGGGACTCGAACCCGTAACCCCCTAATTACAAGTTAGGTGCGCTACCAATTGCGCCAAGCCGGCAGAGCGCCCAGTCTACCGACGCCGGGCGCTGCACCCGATCAGGGGGTGGGAGTCGCCGTCGGCGTCGGCGTGGCCGTCGGCGTGGGCGTCGACGCGTAGTAGGTGTCGCTCGCGACCGTGAGAACGAACTGCGCGAACTCCTTGGGATCGTCGAGCGCCCCGACGTACTGGGTGCCGTTGACGAGCACCATCGGGGTTCCGGTCAAGGCGACGCCGTCGGTGCCGGGAAGCTCCTTCAGCGCCCGCTCCGTCGCTGTCTTGGCCCACGAGGCGTACGACTGCTTCTCGATGCAGCCGCGCACGACCTTGGCACCGTCCAGTCCCGTTGCGATCGCGAGGTCGGCCAGCTCGGTGTCGTTGAACCCGTCGGAGTCGACGTCGGGCTGCTCCTTGAGGAGCGCGTTGTTGAACGCGAAGAAGTAGTCGGGCGAGTGCTGCGCGACGCACGCGGCTGCGGCGGCCGCGCGCAGCGAGTACTTGGTGCCGTTGGACTTGGCGGTGAGCATCGCGACGGGGTAGTAGGTCAGCGTGGCGGCGCCCTCGTCGACCCACTCCGAGAGCTGCTGCACGTTGGACACCTGGAAGTCGCGGGAGCCGGTCGAGAGGTAGTCGACGTACACGCGGATGTCGACGGCGGCGGTTTCGGCTGGAGTCGCGGTCGGCGTCGGCTCGGCGGGCGGCTCCGCGGTCGGAGTGGGCGTCTGCGCGCCCTGCACCGCGCCGTTCGCGGCGGACTCGTCGGTGGTCAGGCCGACACCGGTGACGCCGGTGACCATGAACCCGTCGTCGACGACATTGGCGGGACTCATGGTGGGCCGTGACGCGCTCGACGAGATGGTCCACGTGATGACGACCGCGGTGACGGCGACGACAGCCAGTACACCGGCTGCCAGCGAGGTGCGGCGGATCACGCGTGCGCGAGACTGGCGTGCCTGCACCTGCTGCGCCTTCTCACGCACAGCGTCGCGGCGCTCGCGGGCTGCGGCGTTCGATGACTCGTCGTTCGACATGAAACCTCTCGGAACTGACGGGGCCGTGAATCGGCCGTGGCCGCACGGGAGGCGGCCGAGTTCGATGGTAGTCAGAGACCCTGGGAAATGCCCAGACGCAACCTCCGCGGAGCCCGTGTCATACTGATTCTGCGCCCGATGGCGGGCGCGCGGGATAGCTCCCGCTCATCCATCACTACGGATCGTCCGGCACGTACCTGCCGGTGAAGGAGAAGAAAGCATGGCGTCCGTCACGTTCGACAACGCAACCCGCCTGTACCCCGGGGGCACCCGTCCCGCCGTGGACAAGCTCAACCTCGAAGTCGCCGATGGCGAGTTCCTGGTCCTCGTCGGCCCCTCGGGCTGTGGCAAGTCCACCTCGCTGCGCATGCTGGCCGGCCTCGAAGAGGTCAACTCGGGCCGCATCCTCATCGGTGACCGCGACGTCACAGATGTGCCGCCCAAGGACCGCGACATCGCGATGGTGTTCCAGAACTACGCGCTGTACCCCCACATGA
This sequence comes from Microbacterium sp. HD4P20, assembly GCF_019449275.2. Classification (GTDB taxonomy): domain Bacteria; phylum Actinomycetota; class Actinomycetes; order Actinomycetales; family Microbacteriaceae; genus Microbacterium. The sequence goes on along the minus strand of NZ_JAHZQZ020000018.1, from coordinate 71,753 downwards.
CGGTCGCCGAGAACATGGGCTTCGCCCTGAAGATCGCCGGCGTCGGCAAGGAAGAGCGTGCCGCTCGCGTGCTCGAGGCCGCGAAGCTGCTCGACCTCGAGGAGTACCTGACGCGCAAGCCGAAGGCCCTGTCGGGTGGCCAGCGTCAGCGTGTCGCTATGGGCCGCGCCATCGTCCGCCAGCCGCAGGTGTTCCTCATGGACGAGCCGCTGTCGAACCTCGACGCCAAGCTCCGCGTGCAGACCCGTACGCAGATCGCGTCGCTGCAGCGCCGCCTGGGCGTCACCACCGTCTACGTCACCCATGACCAGACCGAGGCCCTCACCATGGGCGACCGCATCGCGGTCCTCAAGGATGGCCTGCTCCAGCAGGTCGGCACGCCGCGCGACCTGTACGAGCGTCCCAACAACGTGTTCGTCGCCGGCTTCATCGGCTCGCCCGCGATGAACCTGTTCCCGTCACCGCTCGCGGAGGGCGGCGTGTGGTTCGGCTCGGAGGTCGTGCCGCTCGACCGTGACACCGTCGGTCGCGCGCACGGCAGCGAGGTCACCGTCGGCGTACGTCCGGAAGACATCGTCGTGGGCCCGGCAGACGGCAAGGGACTGTCGGTCGTCGTCGACCTCGTCGAAGAGCTCGGCGCGGACGGCTACCTCTATGGCCACACCGACATCGACGGCAAGCGCACCGATATCGTGGCGCGCGTCGACGGTCGCAGCCACCCGCACTCGGGTGAGACCGTCACACTCGCCGCAACCGCCGGTCACGTCCACGCGTTCGACATCGAGTCGGGTGAGCGCTTGAACGACGCTCCGGTCGTCTCGGCCTGACAGCAATCCCTCTGCGGCGCGGGCGGGTCTTCGACCCCCCGCGCCGCAGGCGTCTCCACCGCAGCCCGTGAGGAGTGACGTGTCCGACGCTTTGAGCATCACGGCCAGCAGCGTCGATCCCGGCCTGCTGACGCTGCCGTGGTCGACGCCGCTGGCCGACTGGCCGTCGAGCACCATCGTCTACCTGCCCAAGGGCATCTCGCGGCACCTGGTGCGCTTCGCCAACCTCTCGGGGCGCGTCGTGGCGGTCAAAGAGACCACCGAGGCGATGGCGCGCCGCGAGTACGACATGCTCGGCAACCTCACACGGCTCGACGTGCCGTGCGTTGATCGGGTCGCGGTCATCGCGGGAAGAACGGATGCCGCCGGCCAGGCGCTCCCGGCGGTGCTCGTCACGGCACACCTGAAGTTCTCGCTCCCCTATCGCGCGCTCTTCACGCAAGTGCTGCGCCCCGACACCGCGAACCGCCTCGTCGACGCGCTCGCGGTGCTCCTGGTGCGCCTGCACAACGTGGGCTTCTTCTGGGGCGATGTCTCGCTGTCGAACACTCTCTTCCGCCGTGACGCCGGTGCGTTCGCCGCCTATCTCGTCGACGCCGAGACCGGCGAGCTGCACGAGAGCGGCCTGACCCCCGGTCAGCGCGCGCACGATCTCGATGTGGCGCGCACCAACATCGCCGGCGAGATCATGGACCTCGAGGCGGGCGGCCGGCTCGAGGGCGGGGTCGATGCCATCGCCATCGCCGACGGCATCGTGTCGTCCTACCACTCGCTGTGGGCCGCCCTGACCGACACCGAGACGTTCCGCGCCGATGAGGCCTGGCGACTGACCGAGCGCGTGCAGCGCCTCAATGATCTGGGCTTCGACATCGGCGAGATGTCTATCCAGACCACCACCGACGGCGCCAAGGTGTCGATCCAGCCGAAGGTCGTCGATGCCGGACACCACCAGCGCCGGCTGCTGCGTCTGACGGGCCTGGACGTCGAAGAGAATCAGGCGCGCCGACTGCTCAACGACCTCGACGAGTTCCGCGCACGCATCTCGCGGCTGGGCGATGACGAGGAGATGGTCGCGCATGAATGGCTGACCCGCGTCTTCGAGCCCGTCATCAAGTCGATCCCGTGGGATCTGCGCGCCAAGCTCGAGCCGGCGGAGGTCTTCCACCAGCTGCTCGAGCACCGCTGGTATCTGTCACAGGCGAAGGGCAAGTCCGTACCGCTCGCCGAGGCGCTGTCGAGCTACATCGCCGACGTGCTGCGGCACCGCCGCGACGAAGCGACCCTGATGGGACCGTCGACAGAAACACTGTCGTTGTCGGTCATCACCTCCGCCAACCCCGTCATCGACGATGACGAGGTCGACTGGAGGGATCTCGTCTAGTACCCGACGGTGAAGCGTTCGCGCGAGTGCTTCGGGTTCTCGATCTCGTCGAGCACGGCCACGGCGAGGTCCGCGCCGGAGATGTACGACTCACCGTCGGCGTCGGTGACGATCACGTCGCCGCCGTCGCGGTACGAACCCGTACGCTCCCCCGGGTTCCACACGCCGAACCCGCCCGCCGGGTGGACGTAGAACCAGTCGCGTGCCGCGGGGCCGGCCTGCAGGTCTTCGAGGATGCCGATCGCCTCGAGCGCCTCGGGCTTGTACTCCTCGGTGAACGACGGCTGGTCGATCACGCGCTCGCCTCCCGGCGCCACCAGACTGCCGCCGGCACCGCCGATGACACCGACGCGCACGTCCGTGGGCAGGGCCTCGACCAGCTGGGCGACGTTCGGGCGCACCTGGCCGAGCATGTCACCGCGCGCGGGCACCGCCGCGATGACGACGTCGACGCCATCGATCTCGGCGGCGAGGCTCGGCACGTCCAGCAGCGTGCCCTCGACATACGTCGCGCCCTCGACGCGCTCGGCCGGAACCGATCGTGCGACCGAGACCACGGTGTGCCCGCGGGACACCGCCTCGGCGACGATGTTACTGCCGGCGTAGCCGGTTCCTCCGATGACGGCGATGCGTGCCATGGTCTCCCTTTCGACGAGTAATCCCTCATCCCAAGTGGAGCACGCCGCGATACATTCCCGCGAATGTGTTTCCGCTCGGCGAGAACTCAGTCCCGGGTGCTGCCCTCAGCCCGGGCGGTCGCGACCTGATAGAGAGCGACGGATGCCGCGATCCCGGCGTTCAGCGACTCGGTGGCGGCCGAGATCGGGATCGACACGATCTGATCGCATGTCTCGGTCACCAGGCGCGAGAGCCCCTTGCCCTCGGAGCCGACGACGATGACGACCGGACGGTCGGCGAGCTCGAGGTCCGGGAGAGAGACATCGCCACCGCCGTCGAGGCCGAGGACGAACACGCCCTGCTTCTTGAACTCCTTCAGCATCGAGGTCAGATTCGCGGCGATCGCCACCGGAATGCGCGCGGCCGCGCCGGCGCTCGTCTTCCACGCCGCGGAGTTGACGCTGGCCGACCGGCGCTGCGGAAGGATCACACCGTGCCCGCCGAAGGCGGCGGTGGAGCGGATGATGGCGCCGAGGTTGCGCGGGTCGGTGACGCCGTCCAGCGCCACGAACAGCGGAGTCTGGCCCCGGTCGATGACCTGTTCCAGCAGGTCCTGCGGGTGGGCGTACTCGTAAGGGGGCACCTTGAGCGCCACGCCCTGGTGCACACCGTCGAAGCCCGCCATGCGATCGAGCTCGGGCCGCGTGACCTCGAGGACCGGGATCTCACGGTGCGTCGCGATCGACAGCATCTCCTTGACACGATCGTCCATCTCGACGCGCTGGGCGATGTAGAACGCCGTCGCCGGGATCTTGGCGCGCAGCGCCTCGAGTACCGAGTTGCGCCCGGTGACGGTCTCGGTATCGTCGTCCTTCTTCGCCGGCCGCGAGGAGCGTGCGGGCGACGAGCCCGAGGCGCCCTTGCCGCCGGCTGCGGCGTAGCGCTCTGCCGCGGCCTTGCGCTTGCCGGCGGGGTGCCACGCGCGGTCCTCGGCCTTCGGAGTCGGTCCACGGCCCTCGAGCGAGCGCTTGTTCTTACCGCCGGTGCCCTTCGTGGGCCCCTTCTTCTTGCCCCTGCTCGCGCCGGGCCGTCCTGCCTTGTTCATGAGTTCTCCTTCGTGGGCGGACGCTCGCCGGACAGCGTCCAGTGAGTCCCGTCCGCCGTGTCTTCGAGGGCGATGCCGGCCGCCGCGATCGCGTCGCGGATGCGGTCGGCCGTCGCCCAGTCTTTGGCTGCGCGCGCATCGGCGCGCTGCGTGATCATGGTCTGCACGAGGGTGTCCAGAGCGGATGCCTCGGCCGAGGCATCCGTCGACGCCCACTGCGGGTCGAGAGGGTCGATCCCGAGGATGCCCGTCATCACCGCGACCTGCGAGAAGGCGCGCAGCGCCGCGTCGCGGTCGCCCGCGTCAAGGGCGGTGTTGCCGTCACGCACCGTCTCGTGCAGCACGGCCAGGGCTTGCGGCACGCCGAGATCGTCGTCGAGTGCATCCGCGAACCGCTGCGGCACCTCGGCGTTCATGCGGACGTCGGTCTCGTTCTCGCGCAGCGCGCGGAGTGCGCGCTCGAGAAACCCTCGGATCCGGTCGACGGCCGCCTCCGCCTCGTCGAACGACGAATCCGTGACGTCCAGGCTCGACCGGTAGTGGGCCGCTGCGAGGGCGTAGCGCACCACGAGCGGGTCGCGTTCGCGCAGCACGTCTTCGGCGAGCACGAAGTTGAACAACGACTTCGACATCTTCTGGGATCCGACGGTGACCAGGCCGTTGTGCACCCAGTATCGCGCGAAGCCGTCGCCCGCCGCCGTCGACTGCGCGAGTTCGTTCTCGTGATGCGGGAAGCGCAGATCGAGGCCGCCGCCGTGGATGTCGAACTCGGGACCCAGGTAGCGCCGAGACATCGCTGAGCACTCGATGTGCCAGCCGGGCCGACCGGCGCCCCACCGCGAATCCCATGCCGCCGACGCGGGCTCCTCGCGCTTCGCGCCCTTCCAGAGGGCGAAGTCCCGCGGGTCCCGTTTTCCGCGGGGATCGGCGTCGGCGGCCGGCTCCATCGCGTCCAGGCTCTGCCGGGTCAGCTCCCCGTAGCCGCGCCAGGACCTCACGTCGAAGTACACGTCGCCCGCGGCATCCGAATCGGCCGGCGCGGCATAGGCGTGGCCGGCCTCGATGAGCCGCTCGATGAGCTCCTGCATCTGCGGGATGGATGCCGTGGCCCGGGGCTCGTAGGTCGGCGGCAGAATGCCGATCGCGGTGTAGGCGCGCGTGAAGGCGAGCTCCATGCGGTACGCGAGGGCCCACCACGGCTCGCCGTCCGTGGCGTTGGCGAGCACCTTGTCGTCGATGTCGGTCACGTTGCGCACGAAGGTGACCCGGCCGAAGCGGTGCGTGAGCCAACGGCGGAGGATGTCGAAGCTCAGCGCGCCGCGCAGGTGACCGATGTGGGGCGCCGACTGCACCGTCGGTCCGCACACGTAGATGGTGACGTTTCCGGGGTCGAGTGGCACGAAGTCGCGCAGGATCTGCGCCTTGGTGTCATACAGCTGAACCGTCACCGCACCAGCCTACCGGCCGTGTATCGGCTAGAAATGGGAGGTGCACGTCCTCGCCGTCCTCGCCGCCGCGCTGCTGTTCGGCACCACCGGCACTTCGCAGGCGCTGGGGCCGGAGGGCACGACGCCGCTGTCCATCGGGGTCATGCGGATGGTGATCGGCGGCACCGGACTCGCGGTCTTCGCCTTCGCCCTCGCGGCACGTCATGCCCGCAGGCGCCAGGCGGGTGCGCTGCGCCCGACACCCGGCATCCGGCCCCTGTCGCTCATGGTGCTCACCGGCGCCTGCCTTGCGGTGTATCAGCCGCTGTTCTTCCTCGGAACGGGCCGCAACGGCGTCGCGGTCGGCACCGTCGTCGCGCTGGGCTCGGCTCCGATCCTGGCGGGGCTGCTGGAATGGGCGCTCACCCGACGGATGCCGTCTCCGACGTGGATGGGAGCGACTGCCCTTGCCACCCTCGGCGTCGTGCTCCTCGGCTTCGGCGGCGACGCCGGCGCCGCCGCCACGGATCCGATCGGGCTGCTCGGCTCGATCGGTGCAGGGGCGTCGTTCGCGGTCATCGCCAACGCCCAACGCCGCCTGCTGGATGAGGGATGGGATCCGTTCACCGTTGTCGGCGGCATGGGGGCGAGCTCGGCGGCACTGAGCGCGCTGGCTCTGCCCTTCGTCGATCTCGCGTGGCTCGGGACCACCTCCGGCCTCGTGATGGCGCTGTGGCTCGGCCTTGCCACCATCGCGATCGCCTACGTGATGTTCACGTGGGGGCTGAGCGGCCTCACGGCCGCGACCGCGGCGACCCTCACGCTGGGCGAACCGCTCACGGCGAGCGTGCTGGGCATCGCGGTCCTCGGCGAGCGGCTCTCGACGCTGGCGATAGTGGGCCTGGTGGTGCTCGCGGCCGGCCTCGCCCTTCTCGCGTGGGGATCCCGAAGCCCGCGCGACCCCGCCCCCTACGCCGTCGAGGCCTGACACCCCCCTCGACAGGTCCCCCTTGCCTTCTCGCCGAGCATGTCCCTTCTGACGCGAACATGTGGGTTTCTCGCCGAGCATGTAGACATGCTCGGTGTGAGACCCACATGGTCGTCGCAGAACAGACATGCTCGGCGGAAAGGGCGGGGCGGGCGGGGCGCGGGGCGTGAAAGAGGGGCGGGGCGAAACATTTTGGCAATGCGGGAGTGGCACACTGGGCGCGCTATGCAGCGCACCATCGAGATCCGCACCGACGACCTCACCGGCCAGGAGGCGAGGCATCTGATCGCCTTCCACCTCGCCGGCATGCACGACACGTCGCCCGCCGAAAGCGTGCACGCTCTCGACGTGGACGCGTTGCGGCATCCGTCGGTCACCGTCTGGTCGGCGTGGATCGACGGTGAGATCGCCGGCATCGGCGCATTGAAAACGCTCGATAGCGAGCGCGGCGAGGTGAAATCCATGCGGGTGAGCGACCGATTCCTCGGCTCCGGAGTCGGGCGGGCGCTGCTGCGACACATCATGACCGCCGCTCGCGAGCGCGGCATGACCAGCCTGTGGCTCGAGACCGGCACGACGCCGGATTTCCTCGCCGCACAGCGGCTGTACGAAAGCGAGGGCTTCTCGCCGTGCGGCCCGTTCGGGGACTACACGCTCGATCCGTTCTCGATATTCATGACCCGCGGTCTCTGACCGGGGCGGCGCATCATGCCGGGCTGACGAGCGCGACGGCGAATGCCGCGACGCCCTCGCCGCGACCGGTGAACCCCAGACCATCGGTAGTCGTCGCCGAGATCGACACCGCGGCTCCTCCGAGCGCCGCCGACAGCGCACGCTCGGCCTCGCCGCGACGCGGCGCGAAGCGGGGACGATTCGCCTGCACCTGCACCGACACGTTCCCCACCAGCCAGCCCGCCTCTCGCAGCAAGTCCAGCGTCCGTCCCAGGAACACGTCGGCGTGCGCACCCGCGTACTCCGGGTGATCGGTGCCGAAGTGCGTTCCGATGTCGCCTAGCCCGGCGGCCGCGAGCAGCGCGTCGACAATGGCGTGCGCGACGGCATCCCCGTCCGAATGACCCGACAGCGCCGGCTCGCCGGGCCACTCGAGGCCCGCCAGCCACAGTGCACCCTCGGCGCCGAACGCATGCACATCGGTACCCATGCCCACCCGCTGCAGGGCCGGCGCAACACGATGTGCTGGCGGGATCGGCGCCACGAGGTGGCGTGCGCGATCCAGGTCGGCCGCGGTCGTGATTTTGAAGGCGAGCGGATGCCCCGGCACGGCCGTGACGGCTTGCCCTGCTGCCGCGACCAAGGCAGCGTCGTCGGTGAAGTCCTCGGTGGCCACGGCATATGCCCGTTCGAGAACATCTCGCCGGAAGCCCTGCGGAGTCTGCGCCGCAGAGAGCTCGGCGCGATCCACGGCGGCCACGATCTCGTCGCCGGCGACCCGCTTGAGCGTGTCGATCACAGGCAGCACCGGGATGGCGCCCACTGCACCAGTCTGGATCGCCGCGATCACGCGCTCGAAAACCTCGGCGGGCGTGAGTGCACGCGCCGCATCGTGGACGAGGACGATCTCGACGTCGCGCGGCAGCGCCGCCAGGCCCGCCGCGACGGAAGCCTGACGCGTCGCGCCGCCGGGGACGACCGTGACCGGATCCCGGCGACCGCCCGCCGCCGCGAACACCTCGGCATCGGCGTCCGACTCGCGGCCGGGAGGCGCGACGACGACGACATCCGATGCCCGCGCTGCGAAGACTCCGTCCAACGCGTGGCGCAGGATCGTGCCATCGTCGATCGGCACGAACGCCTTGGGCGCACCGGCGCCTAAGCGGGTTCCGGATCCGGCCGCGACGACGACGACACCGACGCGCGGGACCGAAGGCTGGCTCACACTCCCACGCTACCGGCGAGGTCCGCTCGTGAGCGACAGGCGGCTCAGGAAGCCAGGACCTCGTCGAGGATCACGCTGGCCTGCTCCTCATCGGTCTTCTCGGCCAGTGCCAGCTCCGAGATCAGGATCTGCTTCGCCTTGGCCAGCATGCGCTTCTCGCCGGCCGAGAGCCCGCGGTCCTGGTCGCGGCGCCACAGATCGCGAACGACCTCGCTCACCTTGATGACATCACCCGAGGCGAGCTTCTCGAGGTTGGCCTTGTACCGGCGCGACCAGTTCGTCGGCTCCTCTGTGAAGGGAGCACGCAGCACCTCGAAGACCTTGTCGAGGCCTTCCTTGCCGATGACATCGCGGACGCCGACGAGATCGACGTTCTCAGCGGGAACCTCGATGATGAGGTCGCCCTGCGTGACATTGAGCTTCAGGTACTTCTTCGTCTCGCCCTTGATGATGCGGTCTTTGACCTCGATGATCGTTGCCGCGCCGTGGTGGGGGTAAACGACCGTCTCGCCAACCTCAAAAAGCATGGAGTTATGTCCTTTCGGCAACCTCCAGGATACCACAGGAGAAATACGCTAAGGTTCTCCGCCCCAGGCCAGGAGAGGCCAAGGACCAGCTCACCGCGACCGCGACCGCGTGCCCATAGAATGCATGGGAAGCCGTCATCCGTCCCGGGAGGATCTGTGTACTCGCGCCCCATCGCGTCGCTCGCCATCGGAGCCGCGCTCGTCCTCACCGCCACCGGTTGCAGCATGCTCGCGCCGCAGGCCACCACGATCGATTACTCCGCCGCCGAGGGCACGAACGTCTACGGCGCCGGCCCGGTCGAGGTCCGCAACGCGCAGATCGTCGCCACCGAGGACGGCTCCGAGGGCAACTTCGTCGCCGCCCTGGTCAATGACACCGAGGAATCCCACACGCTGAACATCGAGTTCCGCAGTGAGGAATCCGAAATCACCCTGTCGGTCCGCGTGCCGGCCAACACGGTCCTGAGCCTGGGCGCGGAAGACGAGGACCCGCTCCTCCTCGAGGACCTCGACACGCTTCCGGGACAGGACATCGACGGGTACTTCCAGTCCGGCGACGCGGAGGGCGTTCTCATCTCGGTGCCCGTTCTCGACGGCACCCTGGACTACTTGGCGCCGCTGGCCCCCTGATCTCTCAGCGGCCCTGCCGCACGCGAAGGGCGCCTCGTCCGCGGACGAGGCGCCCTTCGCGCTCCTCAGCCCTCGAAGCGGTAGCCCAACCCCCGCACGGTCACCAGCATCTCGGGCGAACTCGGGCTCTTCTCGATGCGCGAGCGGATCCGCTTGATGTGCACGTCGAGCGTCTTGGTGTCGCCGAAATAGTCGCTCCCCCATACACGGTCGATGAGCTGCCCCCGCGTGAGCACCCGGCCGGCGTTGCGCATCAGCACCTCGAGCAGCTCGAATTCCTTCAACGGCATGTTGATCTCGGAGCCGTCCACAGCCACCGTATGGCGGTCGATGTCGAGCACCACGCGACCACCCTCGAGCACGCGGTCCTCGAGGTCGGCATCGAGCTGCGAGAACCGCCGCAGGACGGCCCGCATGCGCGCGAGGAGCTCTCTCGCCGAGTACGGCTTGGTCACGTAGTCGTCCGCGCCGAGCTCGAGCCCCACGACGATGTCGACCTCGGAGTCTTTGGCCGTCAGCATGATGATCGGCACCGCTGAAGTGGTGCGGATCTGCCGGCACACTTCGGTTCCCGGCATCCCCGGCAGCATCAGGTCGAGAAGGACGATGTCGGCTCCTCGCTCGCGGAAACCTGTCAGGGCGGCCGGGCCGTCCTCGGCGATCTCGACGTCATACCCTTCGCGTCGCAGCAGATAGGCCAGCGGATCCGAGAGGTCCGGCTCGTCCTCGACGATCAGAACGCGGGTCATACGGGGTCTCCGTTCGTGGAAATCGGGCGTGAGGTCGCCCCGGCGGTGGGCCGCTTCTTCTTGCGGCTGCGCTTGGGCGAGGAATCGGTGGCGGGTGCATCGATCTGCGGCAGGCGGATCGTGAATGTCGAGCCGCGGCCAGGACGCGACCACAGCCGAACCTCGCCGCCGTGGCGCTGCACCGCGTGCTTCACGATGGACAGTCCCAGACCGCTGCCGCCGGTGCGACGCGCACGCGCCGGGTCGGCGCGGTAGAAGCGCTCGAACACCCGGTCCTGCTCGCCCTCTGCGATACCGATGCCGCGATCGGTCACGGCGATCTCGACGATGCCCTCGGCGGTCTTCACGCCGATCCCCACGCTCGACCCGCGCGGTGAGTACGCGATGGCATTCGCGATCAGATTGCCGACCGCCTCGCTGAGCACCTGAGCGTCGCCACGCACGTAGACACCGCGCGTTCCACCGCGCACCACGTCGACGCCGGCCGAGTCCGCCTGAATGGCGTGGGCGTCCAGGGCAGAGGCGACGACCTCGTCGATCGAGACGTCCTGCTGGGTCAGCTCATCCGACGCCTGCAGGCGCGACAGGTTCATGATGCGCGACGTGAGAAGGGCGAGACGGGATGCCTCGGCCGAGAGCCTCGCCGCGAAGATGCGCACCTGCGGCGGATCGTCGGCGGCGGATTCGATGGCCTCGGCGAGCAGACTGACGGCGCCGACCGGCGTCTTCAGCTCGTGGCTGGTGTTGGCGACGAAGTCCCGGCGCATCTCTTCCACCCGCTCGCGCTCGGTGATGTCGCGCAGCACCAGAAGAGTGAGACGCGGCGAGATGCGGCTGGCGCGCACCACGACCAGGCGCGGCTCGGCCGGAGGCGCGCCGCGCCGAAGCCGCAGGGTCTCCGTCGCCGTCGTCTCGGCGCTGCGCGCGCCGCGGGCGACGTGCCGGAGCTCGTCGGCCGGCAACGCTCTGCCCTCGATGAGGTCGAAGGGCGCCGCCGCGGCGGACGCCGCGAGGACCGTCGACGATGCGTCCACGACCACGGCGGCGTCGTCCATGCCGTGAAGCACCTCGCGAACCCCGTCGGGGATGTCCAGCGAGGTCTCGGCCCGCGCACGATCACGTGCGCGCAGCGAGACGACGATGACCGCGGAAATCGAGCCCCCGATGACGATGCCCGCCAGAAGGGCCAGCAGCGCGAGCTGCGTGGTGTGCATGCCAACAGCGTAGGGGCATGCCGGGCGGCGTCCTGTCCGGGCGTCAGAGCCCGGCTACGCGAGCCGACTACTATTCACCACGGCGGCACCATCCGTTAACCTTCGCTGGCGAGAATCGCCGAGGCGCGGGGCAGGTGCGTGCCCGGATTCAGAAAGGTGCATCGCATGCGCGAAGTGTTCCACCAGTCGCTCGAGGACGTCCAGGGACGTCTCGTCGAGATCGCCGAACTCGTGACGGTGGCGATCGACAAGGCGACGCGGGCCTTCGGCACGAGTGATGTCGCACTCGCCGAAGAGGTCATCGACGCCGACGCCGTCATCGACGAGAAGGCGATCGCTCTCGACGAGCTCGCCATCGAGATCCTCGCCCGCCAGCAGCCGGTCGCACGTGACCTGCGCATCGTCGTGAGCGCGCTGCGGATGAGCGCGTCGCTCGAGCGCATGGGCGATATCGCCGAGCACATTGCGCAGCTCACGCGCATGCGCTTCCCCGAGCGGGCCATCCCGAAGGGTTTGAAGTCCACCTTCCTGAAGATGGGCGAGCTCGACGTTGAGGCGGCGCGCCAGCTCGCCGACCTGCTGCGCACGCAGGACCTCACGATGGCCGAGGCGATCCGCAACGCCGACGACAAGCTCGACGAGCTGCACCTGTCGGTGTTCGAGAAGGTCCTCAGCGACAGCTGGCAGGGCGAGGCGGCGGCGACGGTCGATGCGACGCTGGCCAGTCGCTACCACGAGCGGTTCGCCGACCACGCCGTGTCGGTCGCGAAGAAGGTCGCGTACCTCTCGACGGGCGACTGGACGATGTCGACCGACACGATCGACATCGTCGCCCCGCAGGAGTAGTCAGCCGCAGAATCTACGCCGCTCGTTGAGCGAGCGGAGCGAGACGAAACGCCCTGGATTCCTCCGGGGCGTTTCGTCTCGCTCGTTCCTCGCTCGCTCGACGAGCGATGGGTCAGCCCTTGCCCTGATTGGCGACCGCGGCGGCACCGGCGGCCGCGGCTTCCGGGTCGAGGTACTCGCCGGTTCCGATCGGCTTCAGGTCTTCGTCGAGGCGGTACACCAGCGGGATGCCGGTGGGGATGTTCAGCTCGGCGATGTCGGCGTCGCTGATGCCGTCGAGGTGCTTCACGAGACCGCGCAGGGAGTTGCCGTGCGCCGTCACCAGCACCGTCTTGCCTTCCCGCAGGTCGGGCACGATGTCGCTGTGCCAATAGGGCAGCATGCGGTCGATCACGAGCTTGAGCGACTCGGTGTCGGGCACGTCGCCGTCGATGCCGACATACCGGGGGTCGCCGGCCTGGCTGTACTGGTCGTCGGCGGGCAGGGGCGGGGGCGGCACGTCGAACGAACGGCGCCAGAGCATGAACTGCTCCTGGCCGAACTCCTCGAGCGTCTGTGCCTTGTCCTTGCCTTGCAGGGCGCCATAGTGACGCTCGTTCAGACGCCACGTGCGCTTCACGGGGATCCACAGCCGGTCCGCGGTGTCGAGCGCGATATCGGCGGTCTGGATCGCGCGGCTGAGCAGCGACGTGTGGAGGACGTCCGGCAGGATGCCCGACTCGGCGAGCAACTCCCCGCCGCGCGCGGCCTCGGCCTTGCCCTGCTCGGTGAGGCGGACATCGACCCAGCCCGTGAACTGGTTGGTCTTGTTCCACTCGCTCTGGCCGTGTCGGAGGAGGATCAGCGTATGGGGCGCGGTCATGGCCCCCATGATATCGGCGCCGCGTAGGCTGCCCCGGTCGCGTGACGCGCAGGACAGCTGCTCTCGGTGGGACGATGGGCTCATGCCTTCCGCCCGCTCGTCCTCGGCCGTGGTCGGGCAGATCACGCGCGGGACGACGGGTACCAACCGGCTGCGGCGCGTGGATCGCTGGATCGCTCGCCACGCGGCACTGCGACGGGCCGCGGATCCGCTCGTGATCGACCTCGGGTATGGCGCGAGCGGCGTGACGGCTTTGGAGCTGCACGCGCGCCTTGCCCGCGTCCGCCCGGATGTGGAAGTGCTCGGCCTCGAGATCGATCCCGCCCGCGTGGCGCGCGCCCGCGCGCAGCTGGCCGAGTTGCGGGCGGGGACGACCTCATTCGCGGCCGATGCGCACGTGTCATTCGCGCGTGGTGGTTTCGAGGTGCCGGTGCCGGAGGATCGGCGACCGGCGGTGATCCGCGCCTTCAACGTGCTCCGCCAGTACGACGAGCACGACGTGCCTGCCGCGTGGACCTCGATGGCGGCACGGCTCTCGACCGATGGCGTGCTCGTGGAGGGCACGTGCGACGAGCTCGGACGTATCGCGACCTGGGTCGCCGTCGGAGCCGACGCCGTGCCGCGCACCTTCACCGTCTCGCTCCGCCTCGCGGGGCTGGAGCGTCCCTCGATCGCCGCGGAGCGACTCCCGAAAGTGCTCATCCACCGGAACGTGCCCGGCGAGCGCGTGCACGCTCTGCTGACCGCACTCGATGCGGAGTGGGATCGCGCCGCGGCGGTGTCGCCGTTCGGTGCCGAGCACCGTTGGCGCACGAGCGTGGCCGCGCTCGAGGCATCCGGATGGCCTCTGCGGGAGCGTTCACGATGGCGGTTGGGCGAGCTGACGGTGCCGTGGGATGCCGTGGCCCCGCGCACGGAGGACTAGAGGCGTGGCAGCACCGCGCGGGCATCGACCGAGGTCATCCCCGTCGCGGTGAGCAGGTCCACCGCGAGCGGACGCAGCGCCGTGATGAGGTTCTGCTCGCTCACCGACCCGTCCGGGAGGATGCCGACGGGATCGAGTCGGGCAGCCACCGCCCCGACGGCCTCCCGCGCGATCGGCTGCAGGGCGATGTCGTCGAGGCTCTCCTCCACCAGCGTCGCCGCGCGCATCAGCTCGGCGAGCAGCTCCGCCAGCACGGGCCGTCGCTGCCCGTCGTCGCACAGGTACACGGCGCGACGAGCGACGACCCGGAGATTGCGCGTGGCCAGATCCATCGCGTCGAGCACGGCGCGATGCCGTCGCAGCTCGGCACGCTGCGGCCGCAGCCACGGCGAGAACGACGAGACGGCGATGCTCGATTCCAGGGATGCGCGCCAGTTGTCGACGTGCGGAGCGATCGCGCGAGCCTTCTCGAGCCCGCGCGCCGCCCGCAGCGCGTCGCCGCGACGCAGCGCCTGCACGATCGTCCTGGCGGCGTCGGCGGCGGCCGAGAAGACGGTGCGCCCGTCGCGCACTTCTTCGCGGCGCGGGTTGCGCGGAATGAGCGCGGTCACCAAGAGAGCGGCAACCCCGCCGACGGCGCCGTCTGCAAGCCGGTCGAACGGTTGAGAGGCCGGAAGGGTCATGACGATCACCGCCTGCACGGCCGCCATGATCGCGAACGGCGGGTAGGGCGAGAGGAACCGCGCGACGAACAGGGTCGCCCCCAGCGCGAGGGCGAGTTGCCACCAGCCGGGCCCCACCACGAGCACGAACGCATCGGCGACGATGATGCCCACCAGCATCCCGATCACCGTCTCGAGCACGCGCCGTGGCCTCGCGTCGCGCACCAGCCCGAGGCTCGAGACGGTGACCGTCGCCGCCAGCAGTGGCGCGGGATGCCCGAGCACGTACAGCGAGAACGCCCATGCGCCGGTGGCGGCGACCGTGATCTGCACGATGGCGATCGCCGAGTCCCGCACGCGCCAGGCGTTGGGCCGCAGATCCAGGCGCGCACGCCACCCCGTCGGCACCGCTCGGGTGATGGGAGCCGAATCGGCGTCGCCGCTCACGGCGCCTACTGGGCCGCCGGCCGGCGCGACAGCCTGGTCAGCCGCGGCACATTCGCCGTCGATCCCGCGTCCGGTGGCACCACGACCTCTTGCGCGGCCGCGATCACGCCGTCTTCGGTGTCGACCGTGAGCTGAGCGTCGAGAGCCACTGAGCGCCGCACCACGGCGAGCGCGATGGGGCCCTCCTCGTGGTGGAACGCGGCCGAGGTCACCGCCCCCACCTCGTCACCGTTCACTCGCACGACGGCGCCTCGAGCCGGAAGGACGCTCTCGCTGCCGTCCAGCTGCAGCGCCACCAGGCGACGCGGCGGGTGACCGAGGTTGTGCACCTTGGCCACCGTCTCCTGGCCGCGGTAGCAGCCCTTCTCGAGGTGCACCGCGGTGCGCAGCCAGTCCACCTCGTGCGGCAGTGTGCGCTCGTCGGCCTCGTTCGCCCAGCGCGGGCGCCACGCGGCCACGCGCAGCGCGTCCGCGGCGACGAGCCCCGCGAGCGCGAGCTCGCCGTCGGCCGCGGCCTGCAGCATCCGGGCCTCTTCATCGCGTGTGACGATCGCCTCGGCCCACGCGCGCTCGGCACCGGGATGCGGCTCGACTGCGGCATACGCGTGCCCGCCGATGGCGACGGCCGGCCACGGGTCCGCCCAGATCAATGCCAGACCCGCTGGTGCGGCCGGTGTGATGCGGGCGAGGGCCGCGGGGACGCCACCGACCACGGCATGGTCATCGGCGACGCGCGGATCGACACGCAACCGGAAGCGCATCTTGCGCAGCCATGCCAGCAGTCCCTCAGCGTCGCCGCGGTCGACGATCAACCAGGTCGTCTCGCCGTCGTCGAGGACGGATGCCGCGTGCTCCACGCGCCCCTGGGGGTCGAGCACGAGCGTCTCGGTGCCGACGCCGGGCGGCAGATGGGCGAGCGACTGCGAAGACAGCGAGTCCAGCCACGACAGCCGGTCCTCGCCCGAGACAGCCAGCACCGCCCGGTCGCCGAGAGGTACGACCGCCTCGCCCGCCGCGAGGCGCCGCTGCTCCACGAGCGGGCTCCCGAGGTGCTGCAGACCGGCGTCATCCACGACGGCTCCGGGCAGCGCCGAGTACGGCGTGGTCATCACTCGGCCCGCGCCAGGCGCGCCGACGCGTGCGCGCCCAGTTCATGACCCAGCGCTGCGATGTCCCACGCCCACAGCAGATGGCCGTCGACAAGGCCGTACATCCGCGTCGCGGCGGCGTACGCCTTCGCGCTCGCGGGCCGCACCACCGCGTCGGTCGCGATGTCGATGCGAGGTCCGCGGATCTGGCCGAGATACAACTCGCTCACGCCGTCGGCGTGGACGATCACCGCCTCGATGTCGAACCCGCCCTCGGGGTTGCGCAGCAGCTCGACGTCGTCGGCGGTGCGCACCACCGGCGACGCGAGCGGCGGCAGCAGGCCCGGGCCGGGGTCGGACTCGCCCGCGGTGCGGGACAGTCGCCAGTAGCCCATCTCGGCGACGAGGCGGGTCCGGGCGCCGCTGCCGTCGCCGCCGTCATGCAGCCACGCCTCGGCGGAGTAGTTCAGGTAGTCCCCGCCGTCGTGGCTGAAGCTGACCCGATGGGTGAACTCGCCGGTCAACGCGTGATCGCCATAGTCGATGACACCGGTGCCGTCCCACACCCCCACAAGCCACGACAGGGGGACGAGGTCGGCGGGAAGGTCGGTCGGCAGTTCGATCACGACGCGACCCGTCAACGCTGGCCGCGGTACAGGTTCTTCACGACCACCGCAGACACGAAGACGATCGCGAGCGACGCCAGGCCCAGCAGGCCCACGAAGAACAGTTCGAGCGCGACGAGATCCATGCGACCGAGTCTAACCGGGAACGATCGAGGCGAGACCGAAACCGAGGCTGATGACCCCCATCACCAGCGCCGACCCGAGAACGCCGGCGGCGACCCGCTCGGTGAATCCTTGGGAGCGACCCGACCAGAGCTGGACGGCGAAAGCTGCGACGAGGCAGGCACCCAACCCGACGGCCAGCCACGCGCCCCGCCACTGTTCCGCCGCGAAGACGCCGACCGCGACCCCCATGAGGGCGGCGAGCACCCACACGGCTACGACGCCGCCGAGCGTGCGACGGGGAGCGAGTTCGGGCACGGCCACACGGCTATCTTCGCTCACCTCGGCCGCCGGCGCATAGAAACGGATGTCTCGGCGCGTCATCACGGCGAATTCACGGTGGCCCGCACGCCCTACACTGGGGGCACGGCGCTCGCCCACGCGCCGGGAAGGCGACGCATTGGCTCAGCTCCTGGTCCTCAGCTCCGCTCAGGGAGGCGGTCCTGTGCTGCCCTCGCTCGAACTGCTGAGCCACCGCGTGCGCCAGATCCCGGCCGAACCGGCCCAACTGGTCAACGCCCCGAGCGCCGACATCATCTTCGTCGACGCCCGCGTCGACCTGGTCGGCGCGAAGTCGCTGTGCAAGATCCTCAACACGACGGGCCTGGACGCCCCACTGCTCCTGATCGTCACCGAGGGTGGCCTCACGGCGGTGTCGACGGACTGGGGCATCGACGACGTCATCCTGGTCACGGCCGGTCCGGCCGAAGTCGACGCGCGGATCCGGCTGGCGGTCGGACGCCAGTCGGCTGAGCAGGTCTCGACGCGCATCCAGACCTCGGGCATCACGATCGACGAGTCGTCGTACTCGGCGAAGGTGCATGGCAAGCCGCTGGATCTGACCTACAAGGAGTTCCAGCTCCTCCACTTCTTCGCCACCCACCCTTCTCGCGTCTTCACCCGGGAGCAGCTGCTGAGCGAGGTGTGGGGATACGACTACTTCGGCGGCACCCGCACGGTCGACGTGCACGTGCGGCGCCTGCGGGCCAAGCTCGGCGACCTCGAGCAGCTCATCGGCACGGTGCGCAACGTCGGCTACCGCTTCAACGTGTACGAGGACGACCAGATCCCCGCGCCCCGCGAGCGCAGCCAGACCTGACGACCGCATCCTGTTCACACTCTCGTCACGCGACCCTGCAATGATGAGGAGATGATCGAACCCGAGGTGCTCGACGCGGGTCTGGGCGACGCGGACGACGACGACTTCGACATGACGGAGGCGTTCGACTCACAACTGCCGGACCACCGCTATCTGGACCGAGAAGTGAGCTGGCTCTCCTTCAATCAGCGCGTTCTCGAACTGGCCGAGGACCCGAACCTCCCCGTGCTCGAGCGGGCGAACTTCCTCGCGATCTTTGCAAGCAACCTCGACGAGTTCTTCATGGTGCGAGTGGCCGGGCTCAAGCGGCGCATCGTCACGGGCCTCGCGGTGCCGACCAACGTCGGCCGGGTGCCGGTCGACGTCCTCGCCGACATCTCGGCCGAAGCGCACCGACTGCAGCTCCGTCATGCGGCTGCCTGGACGAACGGCGTCAAGCCGGCGATGGCGGATGCCGGCATCCGCGTGATCTCTTACGACGCCCTGGACGGCGACGAGCGGACGCGACTGTACGACTACTTCCAGTCCCAGGTGTTCCCGGTGCTGATGCCGCTGGCCGTCGACCCGGCGCATCCGTTCCCCTACATCTCGGGGCTCTCGCTCAACCTCGCCATCCGCATCCGCAACGCCCGCACCGGGCGTCAGGAGTTCGCGCGTCTGAAGGTGCCGCCGATGCTCCCGCGCTTCGTCGCGCTGCCGCCGGTCGACGGGGTCGCCCGCTACCTGCCGTTGGAGGATCTCATCTCCAACCACCTCGACGACCTCTTCCCCGGCATGGAGGTGCTCGACCACCACGCCTTCCGCCTCACCCGCAACGAGGACGTCGTGATCGAGGAGGACGAGACCGAGAACCTCATCCAGGCCCTCGAGGCCGAACTCCTCCGTCGCCGCTTCGGACCGCCGATCCGGCTCGAGATCACCGACGACATGGACGAGGTGACCCTCGACCTCCTGCTGAAGGAGCTCGACATCACGCAGCAGGAGGTCTACCGCCTGCCCGGCCCGCTCGATCTGCGAGGCCTGTTCGACCTCTCCCGCATCGATCGGCCCGACCTGCGCTACAAGCCGCACGTGCCGACCACCGCACTGGCGTTCCAGCCCGGAGACAACAACGAGCGCCCCGACATCTTCGCGTCGATCCGCAAGGGCGATGTGCTGGTGCACCACCCGTACGAGTCGTTCGCGACCAGCGTGCAGGCCTTCCTCGAGCAGGCCGCGAAGGACCCGCACGTTCTCGCGATCAAGCAGACGCTGTACCGCACGTCGGGCGACAGCCCGATCGTCGAGGCGCTCATCGATGCCGCCGAAGCGGGCAAGCAGGTACTGGCGCTCGTCGAGATCAAGGCGCGCTTCGATGAGGCGAACAACATCGTGTGGGCGCGCAAGCTCGAGAAGGCCGGCGTGCACGTCGTCTACGGCCTGGTGGGCCTGAAGACCCACTGCAAGCTCGCGCTGGTCATCCGCCAGGAGGGCGGCGTGCTGCGAAGCTACAGCCACATCGGCACGGGCAACTACAACCCCAAGACCAGCCGCATCTACGAGGACTTCGGGCTCTTCACCGCCGACGACCAGGTCGGTCGCGACCTCACCCGCCTGTTCAACGAGCTGAGCGGCTATGCGATCGAGAAGAAGTTCAAGCGTCTGCTCGTCGCGCCGCTGCATCTGCGCAAGGGCCTGCTGCGACTGATCGAGAAGGAGCGGCGCAACGCCCTCGCCGGCAAACCCGCGAGCGTGCGCATCAAGGTCAACTCGATGGTCGACGAGCTCATCATCGACGCGCTCTACCGGGCGAGCCAGGACGGCGTGAAGATCGAGGTGTGGGTGCGGGGCATCTGCTCGCTCAAGCCCGGTGTGCCGGGACTGAGCGAGAACATCACCGTTCGCAGCATCCTGGGCCGCTATCTCGAGCACTCGCGCATCTTCGCGTTCCACAATGACGGCGACCCGCAGATCTACATCGGAAGCGCCGACATGATGCACCGCAACCTCGACCGACGCGTCGAGGCGCTCGTGCGGGTGAGTGCACCGGCGCACCGGCGAGAGCTCGACGAACTCTTCACGCTTGCGATGAGCGACACGACGAGTTCGTGGCATCTCGGGCCCGACGGCGAGTGGGTGCGCCACAACATCGGTGACGACGGCAAACCGCTGACGGACCTGCAGGACCGCACCATGGCCAACGTGCAGCGGCGGCGCCGCGCGCGGGCGGTGCGATGACCGAGACCGCGGTGTACGCGGCGGGTGGAGTGGTCTGGCGCATCGTCGACGGCAAGCTCCGCGTGCTGCTGATCCACCGCACCAAGTATCGCGATGTGACGCTGCCCAAGGGGAAGGTCGATCCCGGCGAGATGCTCGCCGAGACCGCGGCGCGCGAGATCCATGAGGAGACCGGCATCCGCGTCGCGCTCGGCGTGCCCGTCGGCGTCTCCCGCTATCGCCTGCCGAGCAAGCGCACCAAGATCGTGCACTACTGGGCCGCCGAGGCGACGGACGCCGCGATCCGGGCGTCGGCGTTCGTGCCCAACAAAGAGATCGCCGCGCTGGAGTGGGTCTCGACGAAGAAGGCGCTCGCACGGCTGAGCTATCCGGTCGACGTCGAGATCCTCGAGTACTTCGCGGGTCTCGTCGAGCAGGGAGTGCTCGGCACGTTCCCCCTCATCGTGCTGCGCCACGGCAAGGCGCTGGGACGAGAGGAGTGGGACGGGGAGGATGCCGAGCGGCCGCTCGCTTCGCGTGGCAAGAAGCAGTCGCAGGCGATCGTGGGGCCGCTGCTGGCCTTCGGTGCGCGCAAGCTGATCTCCAGCCCGGCGGTGAGATGCGTGGCGACACTCGAGCCGCTGTCGGCGATTCTCGGTCGCAAGATCCACACGACGAAGCGGATCAGCCAGGATGCCTGGGAGGACGGCGCCTCCGACGCGCGCACCGTCGTCGGCGAGCGCGTCCGGGCGCGCAAGCCGGCTGTGCTCTGCAGCCACGGCCCGGTGCTTCCCGAGCTCCTGACCGAGATCGCGCTCGCGACGGGCACGCTGCGCGGCTCGTACCTCGGCAGCGCCTCGGCGCTCGATCCGGCGGCGTTCTCGGTCGTGCATCTCTCGGCGAACAACCCCGGCTCGGGCATCGTCGCGATCGAGACGCATCTCCCGAAGGTCTGACCTGGACGACCCGAATCACGCCCTGGGGGTACAGATCGCGTGGCGACCTGTGCCCCGCGGCATGCCGCGACGCGACATCGCGTGGACGCTGCTGCGCGAGCTGCTGCCCGCACGCGCCCGACTGCGAAATCCGTGCACTCGCTGCGGCGGGCCGCACGGCGCGATCATGGTGGAGGGCGCACCGTCCGTGGCCGGCGTGTCGTACGCGGGGGATCTCGCGGTCGTCGCGGTGGCTCACCGCGCCGACGGAGTGAGCGCGATCGGCATCGATGCCGAGCTCGACCTCGACCCGCGTCGCGACGCGGCCGGCCTTCGCGGGGTGCTCGGCGGCGACCGCGACGTGTCGGTGCGGGAGTGGACCCGCGTCGAGGCGGCGCTCAAGGCCGACGGCCGCGGATTGCGTGTGGATCCGGCGCTGGTGAGGGTCGACGGCGACCCGGACGGATGGATCGCGCGCGTTCCCGGCGGCGGAGGAATCATGGGCTGGGATGCCGCGGCACCGGCCGGCGTGACGATCAGCGTTGCGGTGCTCCGCCTCGGCTCTTCAGAGGTCAGCTGCTGATGGGCTCTTCGAGACCCACGAGAGGCAGCGGCGGGAGCGTGGGCTGATCGAGCCATGCCTCAAGCAGTGCGGCATGGCTCTGGCCCGTCACCAGCTCGACACACTCGCGAAAGTCGTCGGTCGAGACGACCGAGTGCCGGTGGAGGCGCGCCCAGCGACGCACCAGCTCGCCGAACACGTCGGAACCGAGCGTGCGGCGCAACGCTTCGAGCAGGAGGGCTCCGCGCTTGTAGACGCGATCGTCGAACATCGTGGCAGCCCCCGGATCCGACAGCACGAGATCCTGCGGCAGCCTGCTCAGCCCGGCGTGATGGAGCGCGGCGAGCTGGGCGATGGTCGAACCTCCCGACGCCTCCGACCACACCCACTCCGCGTAGCACGCGAAGCCCTCGTTGAGCCAGATGTCGCGCCAGGCGCCCACGCCCACGCTGTTCCCGAACCACTGGTGGGCCAACTCGTGCGGGATCAGGCGGGCCGACGCGTCATCGAGGTGATTGGCGCCGAACACCATCAGCCCCTGGGCCTCGAGGGGGATCTCGAGCACGTCGGGGGTCACGACGAACGTGCACTCCTCTTGCGGGTAGGTCCCGAACGCCGCTTCGAAGCAGGCCATCATGCGGGGCACGTCGGCGAACGCCCGCCTGACCTCTGTCTTGAGCGCGGCAGGCTGCATGAACCGCGCGGAGCCGATCCGCTGCTCCCGATACCGGCCGATGTGCACCGCGGCGAGGTACGTCGCGGTGGGCACCTCCGACACGAACTCCCAGCGCAGGCGCGCCCCGACCGGAACCGGAGGCCTCGGCACTCCCGTGGCGGCGACCGTGTACTCCGACTCGGTCGTCACGGCGATCCGGTAGCGAGCGCGATCGTCGGGGCGGTCGTTGCATGGGAACCAGGTGGGGGCGCCGGTGGGCTGCGCAGCCACGAGCGAGCCGTCCTCCAGTTCCTCCCAGCCGATGGTGCCCCACCGCGAACGCCGCGGTGCCGGCGCGCCGGCATACGCGATCTCGATCGAGAACTCCTCGCCCGCTTCGACCGGCTCCGGAAGTGTGATCCGAACCGCGCGGGGCGCCTGGCGGAAGGTCGTACGGGGGTTCCCGTCGACCCGCACGCGCGTCGCCCGCAGGCCGATCAGGTCGAGGGCGACCGACCGCACCCGCTCGGACGCCACCGCGTGGATCACAGCGCGACCGCTCAGTCGATTGGTGCGGACGCGATAGTCGAGGTCGAGGTCGTACGAGACGACGTCGTAGCTGGGATCGCCGCTCTGCGGAGCGTAAGAGTCGTGATCGCTCACGATGTCGACTGGTAGGCGCGCACCTTGACGACCCGCCACGGCCCGATGGGATTGCCGCTCCAGCGTGAGCCGACGGGCACGCTCTCTCCGCGCATCACGAGCGAGGCGGGGCCGACCGTCGCGTGCGCGCCGATGCTCGCGGCGGGAAGGATGACGCTGTGCGGACCGAGCGTCGCACCGGCCTCCAGTTCGACGGTGTCCATGCTCATGATTCGATCATGGAACAGATGCGTCTGCACGACGCAGCCGCGGTTGACCGTCGAGCCGGCGCCGAGGGTCACCAGGTCGGGCTCGGGAAGCCAGTAGCTTTCGCACCACACACCGCGCCCGATGCGAGCGCCGAGCGAGCGGAGCCAGACGGCGAGCGCGGGCGTGCCCGCCGCAGCACGGGCGAACCACGGGGCCGCGACCATCTCGGTGAACGTGTCGGACACCTCGGTACGCCACACGAAGCTGGACCACAGCGGCTGCTCCCCCGCGCGGATCGAGCCCACGATCAGCCACTTCGCCGCCGTCGACACCCCCGCGCCGATGGCGCCCGCACCGAGCAGGACGATGCCCGACAGGAGCAGGGCGACCACGACTCCGGCAACCTGCACCAGGGCGGCGAGCGCGAACAGCACGAGAAGACCGATCCCGCACGTGACGAACACCGGAACGATGCGGCAGATCTCCCACAGCGCCCGCGCGATCCGCAGGCGCGTCGGGGGCGCGTAGGTGCGGCTCTGGTCGCCGGCGTTCGACTGGCGCCGCAGCCGAACGGCGGGCGAGCCCAGCCACGATGAGCCGGGCTTGGCTTTGACCGGCGCCGCCGAGAGGACCGCCACGAGTCCGTCGCGCGGCACCCTGTGGCCGGGAGGCGCCATGCCTGAGTTGCCGAGGAATGCCCGCTTGCCGATCCGCACCTCTCCGATGCGCAGCCAGCCGCCGCGCAGCTCGTACGACGCGACCATGGTGTCGTCGGCGAGGAAGGCGCCGTCTTCGATGTGGGTCATCGACGGGATGAGCAGGACCGTGGATGCCTCGACATCGGCGCCCACTCGCGCTCCGAGCAGGCGGAGCCACACCGGGGTGAACAGGCTCGAGTAGAGCGGGAACAGGACGGTGCGCGCCGAGTCGAGCAGGCGCTCGATGGTCCATGCCTGCCATCCGACACGGCTGCGC
Organism: Microbacterium sp. HD4P20; assembly: GCF_019449275.2. Classification (GTDB taxonomy): domain Bacteria; phylum Actinomycetota; class Actinomycetes; order Actinomycetales; family Microbacteriaceae; genus Microbacterium. The sequence goes on along the minus strand of NZ_JAHZQZ020000018.1, from coordinate 47,498 downwards.
ACCGGATGCGTTCCCGCGGGCAGCCGGATCGACAGCAGCCTCACCAGAATCACGACGGCGCTCGCGAAGACGAGACCGACCATGAGGGTGGCCGGGATCAGCCACGCGAACGCGGCAATCAGCGCAGCGCCGAGGTCGGCCGCTCCGCGAATCCCCTGTGCCAGGACGAGGCCCCCGGCGGCGAACGCCACGACCGGCAGGAACGCCAGTCCGGCGGCCGACACACCGTACGCCCACAGCCAGCCCCGTCCCGCGAGCGGACGCTCAGCCGGCCATCCCTCGCGGGTGCCACCAACGCGGACGGCGGGCGAACCCGCCCACGCCTGATCAGCTCGCACGCGGCCGAAGACCGCAGATCCCGGCGCGATCTCGGCCCGCTGGCCGATGCGGGTGCCGGGAGCGAGCGTGCTGCGTGCGCCGACCGTCGCATCCGCCCCGATGCGCACCTGGCCGACTCGCACGAGGTCACCGTCGATCCAGTACCCGCTCAGGTCGACTTCGGGCTCGATCGATGCGCGATCTCCGATCTCGAGCATCCCGGTGATGGGAGGGAGGGTGTGCATGTCGACATCGCGCCCGATCTTGGCGCCCAGTGCTCGCGCGTAGTTCGTGACCCACGGCGCGCCCGCCAGGCCCACCGCGTCGACCTGGTCGGAGATCTGCTCGGCGAGCCACAGTCGCAGATGAACCATGCCGCCGCGCGGATAGTCGCCGGGCCGCAGCCCCGCAAGCAACAAGCGAGCGGATGCCGCCGCCACCGCCATGCGGCCGAAGGGCGTGGCGAAGATCAGCAGGCCCAGGACGAGAACCCACCACGGTGCCGTGGGAAGCGCCTCGAAGCCCGGCACGAGCTGGAGGACGCTGCCGGCCGTGAGGATGTAGAGCAGCCAGCGCACGCCGGACAGGATGAACAGCGGCACGCCCAGCAGCGTCTGCGTCCACTGCGTCAGCCGGGGCGTGGGCTCGGGCATCCGGAAGGGGTGGTCCTGCTCGTCCGTGAGGAAGGGTCCGAGCGCCTTGGCCATCGCTCCGAGGCGAGGAAGGTCGTAGATGTCGGCCACCGAGAACTCCGGGACGCGCGCGCGGATGCGCGACACCAGCTGGGCCGCAGCCAGCGAGCCGCCGCCGAGGTCGAAGAAGTCGGCTTTGCGGCTGGGCACCTGCTGCCCCAGTACTGCCTGCCACTGCTCGGCGAGCCATGCCTCCGGCGGACTGAAGCCCGGGTCGGGCACCTCGACACCCGGAAGCGGCCAGGGCAGTGCCGCGCGGTCGACCTTGCCCGAAGTGCGCACGGGAAGATCGCCGACCACGGCGAGCAGCGGAACCACTGCCGCGGGCAGGCGTTCGGCCAGCTCCGCGCGCGCGGCCGCCCGGTCGAACCCGCTCTCGACGACGAGATAGCCCACGAGCACCGGTACCCCCGCATCGGTCGTGCGGACCGCGGCGCTTGCGGCGGTTACTCCTGCGAGGTCTTGCAGCGCCGACTCGACTTCACCCAGTTCGATGCGACGGCCACCGACCTTCACCTGATCGTCCGCGCGCCCCAGGAACACGAGGCCCTCCGGGTCGTAACGGACGAGGTCGCCGGAGCGGTACGCGCGGTCCCACCCGAGCGACGACATCGCCGCGTACTTCTCGGCGTCTTTTGCGGGGTCGAGGTAGCGGGCCAGCCCCACGCCGCCGATGATGAGCTCGCCGGCCTCGCCCTCGGCGACCGGGCGATCGGCACCATCCACGACCGCCAGCGCCCACCCGTCCAGCGGCAGTCCGATCCGGACGGTGCCGGCACCGTCCAGGAGCGCAGCGCACGCGACCACCGTCGCCTCGGTCGGCCCGTACGTGTTCCACACTTCGCGACCCTCCGAGACGAGCCGCGCGACAAGGTCGGCAGGACAGGCCTCGCCGCCGAAGATCAGCAGCCGGACGTTCTCGATGGCGTCGGCCGGCCACATCGCGGCCAGAGTGGGGACCGTCGAGACCACCGTGATCGACTGCCGGATGAGCCACGGCGCGAGGTCCTCGCCCGATCGCACGAGCGATCGCGGCGCCGGCACGAGGCAGGCGCCGTGACGCCAGGCCAGCCACATCTCTTCGCACGACGCGTCGAAGGCCACCGACAGGCCTGCGAGCACCCGGTCGCCGGGACCGAGCGGGGCGTCCTGCAGGAAGAGCCGCGCCTCGGCATCGACGAACGCCGCGGCCGAGCGGTGAGAGACCGCCACGCCCTTGGGAACGCCGGTCGAGCCGGAGGTGAAGATGACCCACGCGTCATCGTCGGGGTTCGGCGGCGGCACAGTGACGACGGCCGCGGTGCTGGGATGCGGTGCGGCCCCCTCGAAGAGGCGCGCCCCCGCGGCATCCGTCTCGGGATCGGACGGGGTGTACTCCCCCGCACCGGCCACCACGCCGCGCACCGCTGCCTCGCCGAAGACCAGGCGCGCACGTTCGTCGGGGTCGTCGGCGTCGACGGGTACGTACGCCGCCCCCGCGGCGAGGATGCCGAGGATCGCGATATAGAGCTCTTTCGACCCCGACGCCATCCGCACCCCGACACGATCGCCGCGGCGCACACCGGCCTCGTTCAGGCGAGCAGCCGTGCGCGCCACGCGCGCCATCAGCTCGCGGTAGCTCAGCGCGACCGAGCCGTCATCCAGCGCCGATGCTTCGGGAACGCGCGCGGTCGTCGCCTGGAGGATGTCGAGGAGAGTGCGAGGGTCAGGAGCCGCCTCGGTGCGGTCCAGCTGCGCAAGGAGCGGGGGAACCGGGCTGGGCGCCTCGACGGGATCGTCGCCGAGCACCACGTCAGGACAGCAGAGCGACGAGTTCGGCCTTGCTGAGGCGGGAGTATCCGACCGCGCCCGCGGCACGGGCACGACCGCGCAGCTGCGCGACCGTCAGCGCGGAGAGATCCTCCGCCGGAACGGCCTTGGGCCTGCGCGGCGCCCTGCGCCGGGTCGGCGCGACGTCGGGGGCTGCGACCTCGGGTTCGGCGGTGTCGGGCTCGCGAGCCTGAGACGCGTCAGGCTCTGGGGCGGCGACGGCCGGCTCTGCGGCATCCGCGGCGTCCTGCGGGGGGAGGGCCTCATCGAGCCTCGCATCGGCGTCGCGCGCCTGCTGCTCCGCCTTGGCGGCCGCACGGTCCGCCTTCGCGGCCGCCTTCTTGAGGGCCTTCGCCTCTTCCTTGCGCGCAGCGGCCTCTGTTTCGGCGCGCTCGGCTTCAGCGGCCGCGCGCTCGGCCTCGGCCCGCAGCCGTGCCTTGTTCTCGGCCTTCTCGATGGCCGCGCGCGTCGCCTTGCGCACGCGCTGCTCGGCGCGCTCAGCGGCCTTCGTCACCTTGCGCGGCTTGTTGCGCAGCTTCTTCTTCGAGACGTCGCCGGCATCGATCGCATCCGCCGCCAACTCGCGGAGCTTCTTCGCCGGCTTGCCGGGCAGTGACTTCGCGACCTTCTTCGCCTGCTTCGCGGCTGCTGCAGCCTGATCTATCGCCTCGAGCGCCTTGCGCTCGGCTTTCGTGCTCTTCGCCATGGCCGAGAACCTTACCGGGCCGCGGTGAACGAAAGGGGTCGCGTGGCGACGGAAGACGCGGAACTCGGCGCGACCGCCTGCATCCGGACGCATGGATGTCGACACCCCGTTCACCTTCCGTTTACCCACGCAGCGCACTCTCTTAAGAGTCCGCGCCTACGTTTCAGAGCGAGCCCCGCACCGGGCTCGCACCCGAAGGCCTCTACCCGGGCCTCATTTCCCTGACACGTGAAGGATTCACACAGTGAAGATCTCCCGCATCGCCCAGGTGGGCGCTGTCGCCGCAGTCGCGGCTCTCGCCCTCGCCGGCTGCGCCTCCAACGAGCCCTCCGGGGGCAACCCCTCCGACGAGCCCACCACATCCGACCTCTCCGGCGAGATCTCCGGCGGCGGCTCGTCGGCGCAGGAGGTGGCGGTCCAGGCTTGGACTGCCGGCTTCCAGACGGCGAACCCCGACGTCACGATCACCTACGACCCGTCGGGCTCCGGCGCCGGCCGTGAGTCGTTCCAGGCCGGCGCATTCCCGTTCGCGGGCTCGGACCGTGCTTTCACGGTCGAAGAGATCGAGGCAGGTCCCTTCGAAGGGTGCGTCGAAGGTTCGGGCATCGTCGAGCTGCCGACCTACATCTCGCCGATCGCCGTCATCTTCAACATCGAGGGCGTCGACACGCTCAACCTCGACCCGGCGACCATCGCGGGCCTGTTCGCCGGCACGATCACGAACTGGAACGACCCGGCCATCGCCGCCCTCAACCCGGACGTGACGCTCCCCGATCTGGCCGTGACGCCGGTGCACCGTGCCGACGACTCGGGCACGACCGAGAACTTCACGGACTACCTGTTCCAGGCCGCGCCGGACGTGTGGACCTCGGAGCCCGACGGCGTCTGGCCGCTGTCGACCGGCGAGGCCGCCCAGGGCACCTCGGGTGTCGTCTCGGCGGTCGCGGGCGGCGAAGGCACCATCGGCTACGCCGACGCATCCCGCGCCACCGAGGAGGGCCTCTCGACCGTCGCCGTTCAGGTCGGGGACGAGTTCGTCGAGTACTCGCCCGAGGCCGCGGCCGCCATCGTCGACGCCTCGCCCTTCGAGGAGGGCCGCGGCGACGCCGACCTCGCGATCGAGCTCAACCGCACCAGTGACGAGGCGGGCGTCTACCCGATCGTCCTCATCAGCTACATGATCGCGTGCCAGGAGTACGCCGACGCCGCGGTCGCACCGCTGGTGAAGGGATACCTTCAGTACGTCGCCAGCCCCGAGGGCCAGGACGAGGCGGCCGCCGCTGCCGGCAGTGCGCCGATCTCGGACACCCTGCGCGAGCAGGTCAACGCGGCGATCGACACGATCGTCTCGGAGTAGCACTCACCGATACCCGGCCCGGCTCCAGCGCCGGGCCGGGTATCGCCCTGAAAGCCCCAGAACCCGAAGGACACCATGACGACGACGACCGATCCGGCCGTCAAGGCCAAGCCGCCGCTCCGGCCAGGAGACCGCTGGTTCTCGCGCACCGCACTGTTCGCCGGGTCGATGATCCTCGTGACCCTCGCAGCGGTCACGATCTTCCTCGTCGTCCAGTCCGTCCCCGGCATGACGGCCACCAGCGAGACGGCGTCGCTGCTCAGCGGGAACTTCTGGGAGTACGTCTGGCCGCTCGCGTTCGGAACGGTGTGGGCGTCCTTCCTCGCCCTTCTCATGGCGGTCCCGCTCTCGGTGGCGGTCGCCCTCTTCATCTCGCACTACGCCCCTCGACGCCTGGCGCAGGGGCTCGGCTACATCGTCGACCTGCTCGCCGCCGTCCCCTCCGTCGTCTTCGGCCTGTGGGGCATCCTGGTGCTTGCCCCCGCGGTTCAGCCGGTTTACGCGTGGCTCAATGAGAACGCCGGCTGGTTTCCACTCTTCGGCGGCACCGTCTCGGCCACGGGGCGCACCATCTTCACCGCGGCCATCGTGCTGGCGGTGATGGTGGTCCCGATCATCACCGCCATCTGCCGCGAGATCTTCCTGCAGACTCCCGTCCTGCACGAGGAGGCGGCACTCGCCCTCGGCGCGACACGGTGGGAGATGATCCGGATGGCGGTCTTCCCCTTCGGACGAAGTGGAATCGTCTCGGCCTCGATGCTGGGACTCGGCCGCGCTCTGGGCGAGACGATGGCCGTCGCGATGGTGCTCTCGGCCACCGGCGTCGTGACCCTCGAGCTGTTCACCTCTGAGAACCCGAGCACGATCCCGGCCAACATCGCCCTCACCTTCCCCGAGGCCTACGGCCTCAACATCAACGTCCTCATCGCGACGGGCTTGATCCTCTTCATCGTGACCTTCGCCGTCAACGCTCTCGCTCGCTGGATCGTGAGCCGGCGCAAGGAATTCTCGGGAGCGAACTGACATGACCGTGACAACCGCCCCCACTCAGTCCCCGCCCGACCTCTCACCTCACGAGTCACCACGTCTGACGAGCGGTCACCTGCCGCCCTGGGTTCCGTGGGCCCTCCTGGGCGCAAGCGCCGCGGTCGGCGCCCTGCTGTTCGCGATCATCTCGATCGCCGAGGGCGATCCCTTCAATGTCGCCGGCTGGGCGGTCGTCAGCGCCATTCTCTACCTGGTGCTCATCACCGCCATCTCGAGCCTCGTCGAAGGTCGCCGCAAGGGCGTCGACCGACTGGTGACCGGCGTCGTGACGGCAGCATTCGCGGTTGCGATGGTGCCGCTGGTGTCGGTGGCAGTCACCGTCGTGGTCAACGGCGTCGCAGGCATCACGGCGGACTTCTTCTCGATGTCGATGCGCAACGTCGTCGGCGAAGGCGGCGGCGCCCTCCACGCGATCGTCGGGACGCTGCTGATCACACTCGCCGCGGCGGTCATCTCGATCCCGATCGGCCTGTTCACGGCCATCTACCTCGTCGAGTACGGTGCCGGCAAGTCGCTCGCACGCGGTATCACGTTCCTCGTGGACGTCATGACCGGCATCCCCTCGATCGTCGCCGGCCTGTTCGCCTTCGCGCTCTTCGCGCTGTTCTTCGGTCCCGGCATCCGCATGGGCATCATGGGATCCATCGCGCTGGCGGTGCTCATGATCCCGGTGGTCGTCCGCTCCAGCGAGGAGATGCTGCGTCTCGTTCCGAACGAGCTGCGCGAAGCGGCCTACGCACTGGGCGTGCCGAAGTGGCTCACGATCGTGAAGGTCGTGCTGCCGACGTCGATCGCCGGCATCACCACCGGGGTGATGCTCTCGATCTCCCGTGTCATCGGCGAGACCGCACCACTGCTGCTGACGGCCGGCGTGACGACCTCCATGAACTACAACCTGTTCGAGGGCCGGATGATGACCCTCCCGGTGTTCGTCTACACGCAGTACATGAACGCGGGCATCCCCATCGAGGCCTACCACAACCGTGCATGGGGGGCAGCCCTCGTGCTCATCGTCATCGTGATGCTCCTGAACCTCGTCGCGCGCCTGGTCGCGAAGGTGTTCTCGCCCAAGTTCGGCCGCTGAAGCATCCCCTACCCGAAGAGAACCCGAGGAACCGTGTCCAAGAGCATCGAAGTCAACGATCTCAATGTCTACTACGGCGATTTCCGCGCCGTCGAGGGCGTGTCTCTCGACATCGAGCCGCGCAGCGTGACGGCGTTCATCGGCCCGTCCGGCTGCGGCAAGTCGACCTTCCTGCGCACGCTCAACCGCATGCACGAGGTGATCCCCGGCGCACGCGTCGAGGGGAGCGTGCTGCTGGACGGCGACGACCTGTACGCCCCGAACGTCGACCCGGTGCTGGTGCGCCGGCAGGTCGGCATGGTGTTCCAGCGTCCCAACCCGTTCCCGACGATGTCGATCAAAGAGAACGTGCTGGCAGGCGTCAAGCTCAACAACAAGCGGATAACGCGGTCCGACGCCGATGCGCTCGTCGAGAAGTCGCTGAAGGGCGCGAACCTCTGGAACGAGGTGAAGGACCGGCTCGACAAGCCCGGCTCCGGCCTCTCCGGTGGTCAGCAGCAGCGCCTGTGCATCGCTCGCGCCATCGCGGTCTCGCCCGAGGTGATCCTCATGGACGAGCCCTGCTCGGCCCTGGACCCGATCTCGACCTACGCGATCGAGGAGCTGATCGGCGAGCTCAAGAACGACTACACCGTCGTCATCGTGACGCACAACATGCAGCAGGCCTCGCGAGTGAGCGACAAGACGGCGTTCTTCAACATCGCCGGCACCGGCAAGCCGGGCAAGCTCATCGAATACGACGACACCCGCACGATCTTCACCACTCCGTCCGTACAGGCGACCGAGGACTACGTCTCGGGCCGATTCGGTTGATGCCTGCCGGAGGCGGGCATCAACCGAATCCGGTTGTCGAGGAGCGAGCGCCCGCGAGCGTATCCAGACACGGTTGATCCGCACGACGAAGGCCTCTGCCATCGGCAGGGGCCTTCGTCGCCTGATTCAGTCGCGGGGGCTCAGCAGGTAGCGGTTGATGGATGCCGTCAGCTCGGCGTCGACCGCGATGCCGACGCCGTCGACGGCGGTGATCGGAGCGGCCAGCCGCACGCTCGAGACCAGCCACGCGGCATCCGCCCCCGCCAGCGACTCGACCGGAATGGTCTCGTAGCCGGTTTCGAAGCCTTGCGCGGCGAGGTGCTCGAACAAGCTCAGCTGGGTCGTGCCGTGCAGGATGCCGCCGTTCGGGGCAGGCGTGACGAATCGGTCGCCGATGCGCAGGATGAGCGACGCGGTTGGCGCCTCGAGCACAAACCCGTCCGACGACACGAAGATCGCGTCATCGGCGCCACGTCGCTTGGCCTCGCGGATCGCGGCCATGTTGACGGCGTACGACAGCGTCTTGGCGCCCAGGAGCAGCCAGGGCGCCCGCCCGGGGGTGTCGATGCCGTATCCGCGATCCAGCGTGACGACCCGCACCCCGCGCTCGCGCACCGCCGTGTTGTCGGCGGCCTGCGCCGCCGTGACCCACGCGGTCGGTGTGGGGCCGTGCTCGACACCTCGGCTCAGGATGAGCTTGATGACCCCCTCCCCCTCGGGCGGGCAGTGCGCGGCCGCCACGGCGACTGCCTGCCGCCACTGCTCGAGGTGCGGGGACGGCAGGTCACACAGGCCGGCCGAGTGCGCAAGACGATCGAGGTGCGCCTGGGTCTCTTGCGCGTGGCGGTCGACCACGCCGATCGACTCGAAAATGCCGTCGCCGCGTTGCGTGCTCAGCTCGCCGACGCTCAGCGCCGGCGCCGACGGGTCGATCTCGCGGAAGGTGCCCGAGAAATCGGTACGGGGATCATCGGATGCCGCAGGCTCGATCACGAGCGCGAAACGCCAGGTCATGCCTCGAGCCTAGGACGTCAGGAATACCCCCACCCTCGTCTCCGTTAGACTGTAACGGCCGGGCCGCAGTAACCCCGGGCTCCATCTTCTGCCGCTGCGAGCGGCCTCGCGCCGAGAGGCGTTCTGCGGCCCGGCACTTGCGTTCCCGGCGTTCTGTACGCCTCTCCACGATGTGCGGCGGGTCGTTGCGCTGTGCGGCGGTCGCTGCGCTGTGCGGCGGGTCGGTGCGCTGTGCGGCGGGTCGGTGCGCTGTGCGGCGGTCGGTGCGCTGTGCGGCGGTCGCTGCGCTGTGCGGCGGTCGCTGCGCTGTGCCACGGGTCGCGTCAGGTCCTCCACGCCTGTTCGCCCAGCGTCCGTTCCCCGTCCCGTTCGCAACCGCGGATCCGCCGGTGCGGACATCACGTCCGACACGCCGATTCCGGATGCCCCGCATCGGCGTGCCGCGGCATCCGTCCCCATCGGCGGATCCGATTCTGCGGACACCGCCGGATTCTGCGGACACCGGCGTGCCGCGGCATCCCTCCGCATCGGCGGATCCGATTCTGCGGACACCGCCGGGTTCTACGGACACCGCCGGGGCCATCCCGTGACGCCGCACCTATGCGAGGTGGAGGCCGCGGTCGATGTGCGCGAGAATGGCCAGTTCGACTGTCGCCCAGTCGTGCACGACCATCGCATAGTCGAACCGGAGGGTCACGTAGCCCCAGGCTGCGGCATTCGCGTCTCGGACGAGGTCTCTGTGACGGTGCGACTCCCCGTCGTGATTCGGCGCCCCGTCGACCTCGACGATGAGTCGCTCGCCGATGACGAAGTCCACCCGACCGACGGAGAGGATCCTGACCTGGGTCCGCACCGCGAGTCCGTGTGGCCGGAGCCGCCATCGCAGCAGAGACTCCAGACCACTGTCCGCGTCGGCGCGCGAGTAGCCGATCGCGTCACGTCCCTCGGGACCGACGCGCTTGGTCAGCCACCGCAGCCCCGATGCCGTCAGCATCCCTTGACGCCGCGCGGATTCGAGTGTCACGAAGAACTCCTCGATACCCCTGCAGAGCAGGATCTGCCGCAGAACCCTCGGCACGGTCGGCATGCCGAATGCGTCGCGTGTCGAGCCATCGTCCCAGTGCGCGATGCACCGACAGTTCTCATGCGCGTAGGAACGGCCGTGCGCGCGTAGCCACACATGGGTGGGATGCTCGGTCTCACTGACCCACAGACCGAGATGGCGTGCGGCTGTCACGCACGCGATCGAGCCGCCGTGCGCACCTGCCTCGGCGACGACGTCGCAAGCGCCCTCCCAGGCATAGACACCCCGCCTCAGCGCACGGAGCGCGCCCTCCGCCACCTGTTGCCTGATCGCGCGGCGGGTGAATCCTGACGAGCTGAGCTCTCGGAAAGAGACGACCGTGGGGTGATCGGCAGTGCACATCCACCCATGCTCTGAGTGACGACATCCCTCTCACGATCGCCACGGCCGATCTGTGGACAGCCGTTGACGACCTCACCACTGGGGAGGAGCCATGGGTTCCCCACTCGGTGGCCCCTCGGGGCGAAAGCCGTCGCGCGTACACCGAATCGGATCCGCAGGTGCGGAGGCGATGACCGGCGCGCCGGCGTCGGGCGCCGCCTCATCGGCGTGTCACGGCATATGTCCGCAGGTGCGGATCCGATTCTGGGTCGGGTCGGGTCGGGTCGGGTCGGGTCGGGTCGGGTCGATTCTGGGTCGGGTCGGGTCGGGTCTCGGTCGGGTCGGGTCGGGTCGGGTCGGGTCGGGTCGGGTCGGGTCGGGTCGGGCCGGGCCGGGCCGGGTCGGGCCGGAACGGAACGGACCGGGGCGTCGCAGCGCGAGCCGGCGGAGGCGGGATGCAGACGGACGGATGCCTCAGCTCAAGGCCTCGCGACGCCAGAGGCCGGCGCAGGCCGAGAGATCGGCGGCGTAGTCCGACAGACGCAGCGCGCGCGTGGTGAAGGCCGAGGATCGGGCGGGCTCGGTGGGTTCGTAGTCATCCGCGACATGCGTGGCACCGGAAGCCTGCACCCGGGCGAACGCGGCGGCGCGATCGAGCGCGACGGCGAAGTCTCCCTCGAACAGTCCACGCATGATGGTGTCGATCAGTGCGACGAGCTCATCGGGGCCGGCAGGGGACGGCGCGCCCGCGACGATCTCGTCGACGGAACGCAACTCCGCCCGCCCGCGTTGGTAGAGCAGGGCCGCCGTGTGCGGATCATCGTGGATCATCAACTGCAACAGGTACAGCCGCCACAGGGCGCCCGGAAGCGTTCGGGCGGGCGAGCGCGACCACAGCTCGGCGAGGTCATCGAGCCCGTACTCATCGGTGAACGCCACCAGACGGTCCACGACGGCCCTGTCGGGATCGGCCCGCACCCGCGCGAGCAGCGCGTGAGCGGTGGAGTGGGCGACGCGCGAGACCTCGGCCGGATCCTCGGCTGCGAAAAGCCGGTCGAACACTTCGGCCGGCCGCCGGACGGGCTTGTGAAACTCCCGGGACTCGTCACTCACCTGGTCCAGGCTACCCGCCGCAGCGAGTGCGAGGGCGCGCTCGGGCGCAGGCCGCATCCACGGCAGGCACATGTCCGATCACCCGTCCAGCGGCGCTGCGTCACGCCTGGTTGATGCGGATGTGGTTGCCGGCGGGGTCCCGGAACGCGCAGTCCCGTGCGCCCCAGTCCTGCGAGATCGGTTCCTGCAGCACTTCGGCGCCGAATGCCCGCAGCCGCTCGAAGGTCGCGTCGAGGTCGTCGGTCGAGAAGACGTAGGGGCCGGGGCCGATTCCCTTGACGATGAGCCGTTCGAGCGCTTCGCCGTCCTCCGGCGAGCGTCCCGCGGCGGGGTCCGACACGACCAGGGCCAATCCGGGCTGACCGGCCAAGCCGAAGCTGACCCAGCGGTGGCCGTCGTACGAGACGTCGTTGACGATCTCGAGGCCGAGTCCGTCGCGGTAGAACTCGACGGCGGCGTCGACATCGTCGACGGTGATGGGGCTGTATGCAAGCGAGACGGTGGTCATGGATGCCACGCTAGCGGCGGGCAGTAGCGCGGCGCTTCTCCGATCCTGCTCTGTCCAGCCTCTCGCCTTCAGACATACCGGGCGGGCCGGGTCAGGATCTTCGCAATGCACGCCGGCATCACCTCGGCTGCGTCATGGGACCGCGCTCGGTATGAGCTTGGCGTCTCGCCGACGATCGAGGTGAACGTCGAGCTGAACGAACCGAGCGACGTCGCGCCCACCGCGATGCAGGCATCCGTCACCGATATGCCCCCGCGCAGCAGCGCCATGGCGCGCTCAATGCGCCGGGTCATCAGATACGAGTAGGGCGTCTCGCCGTACGCGGTCTTGAACTCGCGCGAGAAGTGCGCGGGCGACATGAGCGCCTTCGCCGCCATCGTGGGCACGTCGAGCGGCAGGGCATAGTCACGGTCCATCAGATCCCGCGCACGTCGCAAGTGGGCGAGGGTCTGCGGAGATTGAGGGGCGGATGCCACGGAGCCAGGCTACCGGGATGCCCGGACGCTCACGCGGTCGGGATGGCCACGATCGGTTCGGTGGTCGGCACGCCATCGGGCGCGCCGCCCTCGGGCTCCACGGTGACGGCGACGACGTCTTCCTCCGACCACTCACCATCGAGCAGCACCGTGGTGTCGCCGTCGGCGCCCGCCTCGAACGTCCCCGCCGAGATCGGGTCGCCGGCGCGCACCCACCACAGTTCGAACGTCTCGTCATCAGGGATCTCGGGCATCCCGTTGGCCACGAGCACGACCTTGCCCACCGACGGCGCCCAGTGCGCCGTCGCGGTGCCGCCGCCGGTGACCTCGACGGTGGCCGAGGTGGCATCCGGTGCAGACTCGATCTCGTCGAGCGCGACCACCGCCGGCGGACGGTTGACCAGCTCGTTGATCGACGCCGCCCCGAACCCGAGGACGGTGAGCACCACGAGGCACGCGGCGAGCGCGAGCAGACCGCGGCTCCAATTGCGCCGGCTGATCGCCTGGATGGCAGAGGTGTTCGGCGGCGGCTCGGCGTTCGGGTTGTTCGCAGCAGCGCCCGTCTCAGGCCCAGACGCCGGCTCGGGCTCGGCCTCGCTTACGGGCTCAGGTGCAGCGCGGAACGGCTCACCTGGCTCGAACGCGGCGGCCGCGGCGGAGGCGTCCATCGCCGGCCGCTGCGGCGTCGTCGCGATCCGCGACAGCAGACTGGAACGCATCGTCAGGGGCGGTGCGGCGTCGGCGACGCCCTCCGCGAGCGCCGCAGCGGTGGCGGCATCCGCGCTGATCCAGTGCTCCCATTCGGGATGCCGCGCGCGCTCGGCCTCGAAGGCCCAGCGATCCTGCGGCGAGAGGGCGTTCAACGCGTACCCCGCCGCCAGTTCGGCGAACTCCTGTTCGTTCACGCCGTCACCCCCATTGCATCCCTCAGGCGAGACAGGCCGTCTCGCATCCTGGTCTTGATCGTCCCCAGCGGCGCGCCCACGAGCGCCGCGATCTCGCTCTGACTGTATCCGCCGTAATAGGCGAGGGTCAGGGCTTCCTGCTGTACTTCCGGAAGCGTCGACAGTGCCGCAATGAGCTCTTCGCTCGCGATGCGCAACTCGACCTGTTCGGCGACGCCATCATGAGCGACGTCCAGGTCGCGCAGCCCGACGCGCACGTCTCGATCGCTGCTCGCCTGCGAAGCCCGCACGCGGTCGACGGCCCGACGATGCGCGATCGTGAGCACCCACGATCTTCCCTGACCTCTATTCGGAGTGAACCGCGCAGCGGATTGCCACACCTCGAGGAACACCTCCTGCAGCACTTCCTCGCTCTGCGCTCGATCGACGAGAACGCGCAGGATGAGGCCGAACGCGCGCGGTGAGAGCAGATCGTACAGGCGGGCGAAGGCGTCCTGGTCTCCCGTCGCGACGCGTTGCAGCAGCACCGCGATGCGGTCGATGCGCGTCGTGCCGTCCTCGGGCACGTCCACACCATCGATGACCATGTCCACCAGCATGCCGCATCCTCCGTCGACCTCGATGCTCCGCCGCGGACTCGTTGCCCTCGCGGTCGCATCGGTCGACGCTTGTTCGCGCCGCACGCGGGATCGGATTGCCCGACGTCGGTTCATGAACAGCTCACGGCTGCGCGGGCCGGAGCGGAAGGATCCGGATCCGATCCGATTTCAGCGCGCCTCCGAAGACCCAGTACAGCCGCTCCTGCGGTTGGCCCCGCGATGCGGGGACCTGTACATCACGGTCCGCATGGACCTCACAGAGGAGCAACTCATGTCACTCACTCGCACGTTCGCTTCACGCCGCACCCGCATCTCGGCTGGTCTCGCCCTCGCCATCGCAGCGACCTTCGCCTTGTCGGCCTGTTCGATGGGCGGCTCGGCCGCCGAGCCGTCGGACGAGCCGGCCTCGGCGCCGATGGAGACGGAAGAGGCCGAAGAGCCGATGGAGATGGACCCCGCGGCGAACCTCGTCGGCCCCGGCTGCGCCGGCTACGCGGAGGCCGTCCCCGACGGCGCTGGATCGATCGAGGGGATGTCGACCGAGCCAGTCGCGGTCGCGGCATCCAACAACCCGATCCTGACCACGCTCGTCGCGGCGGTGAGCGGGCAGCTGAACCCCGACGTCGACCTCGTCGACACCCTCAACGGTGATGAGTTCACCGTGTTCGCTCCGGTGGACGACGCCTTCGCGAAGATCGACCCCGCCACCATCGAGGCCCTCAAGACCGACTCGGCCACGCTCACGACGATCCTCACCTACCACGTCGTGCCCGGGCAGGTCGCGCCGGCCGACATCGCCGGCACCCACACGACCGTGCAGGGCGCGGACGTCGAGGTCACCGGCAGCGGCGACGCGCTGATGGTCAACGACGCGAACGTCATCTGCGGTGGCGTCCAGACCGCCAACGCCACGGTGTACCTCATCGACTCGGTCCTGATGCCGCCGGCTCAGTGACCGCAGGCCGGCATCGCCGGCTTCTGGGGCGGCGAGGCCGCCGGCACCTGCGAGGTGGTGCCGGCGGCCTCGTCGCGCGGCCATTGCACTGATCGCGCACGGCGTCAAGGGTGTGTGCCGTGAGCGTCGGGCCCCCTAGGTTCAGAGAAGCTCGGAGCGCCTCGAGCCCCCCTATGCGGCGCTCTTGTGGCCGGGAGGATCATGACAGACCTGCGCGAGGCGGGAGAGCTTTCCACGGGCGAGCTGCTCAACGGCCGATATCGGCTCGAGCAGCGGATCGGCCAAGGTGGAATGGCGATGGTGTACCGCGCCGAAGACACCCACCTGAACCGCACCGTCGCGATCAAGGTGGTGCGAGGACCGGTCGATGCGCCGGACGTTACCGAGCGCGCTCGCGCGGAGACGAGAATCCTCGCCTCACTGAACCATCATTCGCTGGTCACGGTGTTCGATGCCCGGATCTCCGACACCGACGCCAGCTACATCGTCATGGAGTACGTCGAGGGCAACACCCTCGGCGACCGCATCCGGCTCGGCCCCATCGACGACTCGGACGTCGCGAGCACCGCGCTGGACGTCGCCGAGGCCCTCCATGTCGCGCACTCCGCAGGGATCGTGCATCGCGACATCAAGCCCTCCAACGTGCTCCTCGGCCCCTCGCCGCTGCCCGGGCCGTCCTGGCACGCGAAGCTCGCCGACTTCGGTATCGCGTTCCTCCTCGACACCACCCGCGTCACGACTCCGGGCCTCGTCGTCGGAACACCGGCCTACATCGCGCCGGAGCAGGCGCAGGGGGCGGCGCCCGCGCCCGCATCCGACATCTATGCGTTCGGGATCATGCTCATCGAGGCGCTCACAGGGACGCGCCCGTATGCGGATGCCGAGGGCATCGGCGCGGTCGTGGCGCGGCTGATCTCACCTCCTGCGGTTCCCGACTCGCTGCGCCCGGAGTGGCAGGGGCTGCTGCGCGGCATGACTGCCACCCGGCCCGAGGATCGCCCGACCGCGCTCGAGGTCGCGACGGTCGCGGGACGCCTCATTCCGGCGGCCGGTACCGCTGCGGTCGACCAGCCGACGGCGGCGATGAAGATGGAGACGCGCCCGACCATGGTGCTTCCCGCCGCAGGAGCGGCGGCCGCGTCGATCGGCGCTGGGCTGGTCGCCGCGAACTCTCCTGACGAGACCGCCGCGGCGGACGAAAGCCCTGCAGGATCCGCGGCCGGCGCCGCAAGCAGTGCCGGAAGCGGGGTACCGCTGATGGCCGTCTCCACGGTTCCCGCCTCCGCGACGGCCGGCTCCGCCATCGAGGTCGAAGAGCGCGCGGCTCGGGCAGCGACCGACGTACCGGTGAGGGGCGCCGAGGAAGAGGCGCCGCGGCGGCGCCGGGCCCTCGCCTTCCTCACCGGCGCGTCCGTGATCGCACTGGCCCTGGCAGGCATGATCTGGGGCATCAACGTGGCAGGCACCGCCCCCGACCCGGCACCCACCACGCCTCTGGTGGAGGACACGCCTGTTCCCAGTGGCACGCCGACTCCCCTGCCGCCCGCCCCCGTCGTAGATCAAGGCGACGACGGCGGCGGCGGGAACGGTGGCGAGGGCGGCGGGAACGGCGGCGAGGGCGGCGGAAACGGCAACCCGGGGAACGGCAACGGAAACCAGGGCAATGGGAACCAGGGCAACGGCAACCAGGGCAACGGCAACCAGGGCAACGGCAACCAGGGCAACGGAAACGGGAACCAGAACCAGGACACCGAGACGGGGGACACAGTCACCGACACCGAAACCGAGACCGACCCCGGGACCGGCGAGACGCCCCCTCCGCAGAGCACTCCCAACCCAAGCGACACGACGATTCCAGACGATGGCGACACGCAAGGAGCGGGCAGCGGCGGTCAAGGCTCCGGCCGCGGCTGACCGTCAGACGGTGGGCTCATGCGGCCGGTAGGCTTGACGACGAGGGCCTCTAGCTCAGTCGGTAGAGCATCGGACTTTTAATCCGCGGGTCGTGGGTTCGAGCCCCACGGGGCCCACGCGTGAGAAGGGCGTTCCGGCATCGGACGCCCTTCTCCGCTCAGGATCGAGCCTTCGGTGCTCGTGCTGGGACTCAGCGTCCGACGCCCGTCTCGTAGTGGATGAAGCCGGTGCGCGTGGCCACCCGGTCGTAGAGGACACGAGCGGTCGCGTTGGTCTCGTGCGTGAGCCAGTACACCTTGGCGCAATCGTTCTCGCCCGCCCAGGCGGTCACGTGCGCAATGAGTCCGCGGCCGGCGCCGGAACCACGCGTAGCGGGCGCCACGAAGAGGTCTTCCAGATAGCAGTACGGTCGGTCCGACCAGGTGGCGGGGTGCGTCAGCCAGTGAACGAACCCGATCGCGTGGCCGGCGTCGTCGGTGGCGAACGCTCCCCAGATCGGATAGCCGGGGTCCGTCAGGCGGCTCCACGTGAGCGCGGTCTGCTCGGCCGAGAGCTCCGCCTCGTAGAAGGCCAGGTAGCCCCGCCACAGCGGAAGCCAGGCGTCGTGGTCGGCGGCCGTGAGCGGGCGGATCTGCGTCATGCCTCCCGAGAGTAGCGGGTCACGTCAGCGCGCTGCGGGCGGTACGCCGCGCGTGCGCGCTGAGGTCAGCGCCCCGCCTCCCGAGGAACTCCTCGAGCCGGCCGGGGTCCACGCGGCCGATCTCACGCAGCGCCACGCCGACGTTCGTCTGCACCAGGTGCTCGGCGTCGTCGGCGAGGATCTCGCACAGGGCGAGCGGATCGTCGAGGTCGCGCGAGCGGATGATCCAGAAAGCGGCGGTGATGGCGAGGCGCCGATGCCAGCGGTCGGGTGAGCGCGCGAGGTCGAAAAGCACGTCTCGCGGCCTGTCGAGCAGGTACCAGCCGACGACCCGAGGCGCCGCCCGATCGATGTAGTCCCACGTGTCGAGGCGGTCGAGTCGGCGCATCCAGAGCTCGTAGAGAGCCGCGCGGTCGGCATCCTTCGTCCTGGCTTTGAAATCGAGGACGGACACCGCGACCATGCGCAACTCGTATGCGTCTGAGTCGAGAAGTCGGTCGACCTCGGCCAGCGGCATCCGGCTGTTGTCCTTCGCGATGGTGAAGACGGTTCCCATGCGTACGCCGATGACCTCGGTGCGGGGGTCGTCGATGCGTCGCTGGATCTTGACACGCTCGTCGACGGATGCCTCGGCCTCGAGCGCCGCACGGACGCTCTCGGCGGTCGCGTCACGCACTCCCGCTACCGCTGGGAGCGGCCCCGGATTCGATGAGTGTCGCACCGGCGTGCGCGACCTCGGCGAGCGCCCTCTCACTGGAGTCGGGGTGGACGCCGGCGACGAGGTCGGTGAGGACCCGGACGTGCCGGCCGGCGCCGATCGCATCCAGCGCAGACGCGCGCACGCAGTAGTCGGTGGCGAGGCCGACGATGTCGATGTCGAGGATGCCGTGCTGTTCGAGCAGCTGAAGCGCTGTCGTGCCGTCGTCCGCAACACCCTCGAACAGCGAGTACGCGGGCTTGCCCTGGCCCTTCTTGAGGTGATGCGTGACGGCGGACGTGTCGAACGCGTCGTCGTACTCCGCGCCGTAGCTGCCGCCGACGCAGTGCGCCGGCCAGGTGTCGACGAAGTCGGGCTCGCCGGAGGCGAAGTGACCGCCGTTGTCGTTGTCGCCGTCATGCCAGTCCCGCGAGGCGACGATGATCTCGTATTCGTCGGCGTGCGCCTGCACGTACGCGG
The DNA here is from genome assembly GCF_019449275.2 of Microbacterium sp. HD4P20. Classification (GTDB taxonomy): domain Bacteria; phylum Actinomycetota; class Actinomycetes; order Actinomycetales; family Microbacteriaceae; genus Microbacterium. Next base: position 28,966 of record NZ_JAHZQZ020000018.1, on the reverse strand, counting down.
TGATGCGCTCCGCGACCGCGTCACCGCCCTCGACGCCCAGCGCGCCCCGTTCGGTGAAGTCGTTCTGCACGTCGACGATGAACAGTGCTTTGCTCATGATCCGAGCGTACGCCGATACTCCTCCCGAGTGAGGGGGTGGCCGTCATCGGCGACGAGCTCGGGCGCGGTCGCGCCGGGCACCGGGACGGGTTCAGAAACCGGAGGTCGGCGGTCGAGGGCCGCTGTGGCTCCATCCCGCCGCCACAGCCGCGACGGCCACCAGATCGCCCTGCCGATGTCGTACGCGAGCGCCGGCACGAGAAGCGACCGCACGACCAAAGTGTCGAGCAGCACACCGAAGGCGACGATGAAAGCGATCTGGGCGAGGAACAGGATCGGGATGACGCCGAGGGCGGCGAACGTGGCCGCGAGCACCAGCCCCGCGGACGTGATGACGCCGCCGGTCGCGACCAGCCCCCGCAGGATGCCGCGCCTCGTCCCGTGGACGAGCGATTCCTCCCGCACGCGGGACATGAGGAAGATGTTGTAGTCCACGCCCAGTGCGACGAGGAAGACGAACCCGTACAGCGGCACGGCCGGATCGGCACCGGGAAATCCGAGCACTTCGTTGAAGACGATCGCACTCACGCCCAGCGCGGTGCCGAACGACAGGATGACTGTCGCGATGAGCAGCACCGGGGCGACGATCGATCTCAGCAGCACCATCAGGATCAGGAGGATGACGACCAGAATCACCGGGATGATGACTGTGCGATCGCGGCTCGAGGTGTCGTTCGTGTCGAGGTCGGTCGCCGTCTCGCCGCCGACGAGCGCCGTCCCCGCACCCAACGCGCCGTCGAGGTCGGCGCGGAGCTCCCTCACGGTGTCTTCGGCGGCGACGGAGTCCGCAGCATCCGTCAGCGTTCCGATCACGAGGACGTCGCCGTCGGCAACGGTCGGCTCGGGTGCCGGCGTTCCCGGCGGGCCGACCGCGGTGAACACCGGCTCGCCGTCCTCGATCTCGACGGACGCCTGACCCGTCGGCGACCCGGCCGACGCGACGGCCACCGAGTCGACCCCCTGCGCCTCGATGAGGACCTCGACCGTGGCCGCCAGGTCATCCTGCGGCACGATGACGTACACGGGCGATCCCGACCCGGCCGGGAAATGCTCGGCGAGCACTTCCTGGCCCTCACGGGCCTCGGATGCCCCGAGTACGACTTCGCTCGTGGGGACACCGTCCGCCTTGAGCTGTGTGACGCCGACGGCGCCGGCGAGCAGCACCACCGTGCAGACGATCCAGACGGTCCGCGCCCGGCGTGCGACCAGCCGTGCCAGCCGCGGCCACACACCGGTGACCGGCTGTGTCAGGTCGTCGGGAATCGTCGCCATCGGCGTCTTGGGGATGAAAGGCCAGAACGCGGCCCGTCCGCACAGTGCCAGCAGTGCGGGAAGGAATGTCAGCGCCGAGAGCACTGAGAACACGATGCCGATCGACGCGATCGGGCCGAGCGCGCGATTGGTCGCGAGGTCTGAAAGCAGCAGGCACAGCAGGCCGGCGATCACCGTGCCGCCGGAGGCGAGGACCGGTTCGAAGGCGCCGCGCCACGCCTGCGTGACGGCATCCCATCGTGGCGCGCCGGCGGCGATCGCCTCTCGGAACCGCGCGACGTACAGCAGTGCGTAGTCGGTGGCGGCGCCGATGACGAGGATGAAGAGGATCCCCTGCACCTGCCCGTTGAGCACGACGATGCCCGCCTTCGCGAGCCACCACACGGTCAGCAGCGCCACACACAGCGCGAAGACCGACGTCGTGAGCACCAGTACCGGCAGCAGCGGGGATCGGTAGACGATCACGAGGATCACGAAGACCGCGATGAGCGCGACAGCGAGGAGAAGTCCGTCGATGCCGAGGAAGCCCTCGACGAGGTCCGCCGTGAATCCCGCCGGGCCGGTCACCCAGCCCTCGAGCCCCGCAGGGAGCTCCTCGGCGACGAGTTCGCGCATCGCATCGACGACTTCACGCACCTCCCCCGCCGCGTCGATCGGGACGAACAGCTGGAGCGCCGCCCCGTCCTGCGAGGGCACCGGTGGTGACACGTCCTCCTGCACGCCGTCGAGCTGTGCGATGTCGTCGGCCAGTGTCTGCACGTCCGCGACGTCCGACTCCGACAGCTCGCCCTCGCCGGTCACGACGACGACCGCGGGGATGCTGTCTTCCCCCTGGAAGTCGGCGAGCCGCTCGTTGACGCGCGTGGCGTCGGCGCTCTCGGGGAGGAACGATGACCGGTCGTTCGTCGAGACCTCGTCCACCTTGCCGAAGAACGGGCCGCCGATCGAGCCCACCGTCAGCCAGACCAGGACGAGGAGAGCCGGGATGGCGATCCGGAGCCACCGGCTGGGCCCGCGGCGCGCGTGATGAGGCAACGTCATATCGCTAGCTTATCTAGCAAATTCGATTCTTCACGACCCCTAGGCTGACGCACGATGATCTCCGCCGCTGTCGCCCTTCTCGGCGCCCTCGTCTACGGCTCGGCCGACTTCTTCGGCGGGCGCGCGGCCAGCCGGCTGCGCTCGATCGTCGTCACGGCGGTCGCCGCTCTCTCAGGACTGGTGGCGCTCGCAGTGACCCAGCCGTTCCTCGGCGGGGTATGGACGGCCGCGGACGCCATGTGGGGCGTGCTCGCGGGCATCGTCGGCGTGGTCGCCGTCGCCCTCCTCTACGCCTGCCTCGCAATCGGGCCGATGAGCATCCTCTCGCCGCTCACCGCCGTGGTCTCGGCGATCGCACCCATGCTGTGGGGCCTGATCGTCAATGGCGAGGCGCTCGCGCCGATCGGCTACGCCGGACTCGGGATCGCGCTCGTGGCCGTCGTCCTGGTCGGCTTCCTCCCCGGTGCGACCGTCGTCCGCCCCCGGCTGCGCGGCGTGCTCATGGCGGTCGGCGCGGGTGCGGCGATCGGCGCGTTCTTGATCGTGATCGATCAGACGAGCGAGGCCAGCGGGCTCATCCCGCTCGTGGCGAGCCGCGCGACCAGCACTGTCGTCACCGCGATCATCGTGGCCCTCCTCGCCTTCTCCGCCGTCCGGCGCGGCGCACCTGCCCGCTCCGTGTTCGACGTCGCCGGCCCGCGCCTCGGCGCGACGCCGACAGGACACGCGGATCTCGAGCACGCCGCAGGCCATGCGAACGCCGGGCCAGCGGCATCTGCGGCGCACGTCAGCAGCAGGAGAGCCTGGTGGCTCGCGATCGTGTGCGGTGTGACGGATGCCGCCGCCAACACCCTCATGCTCGTCGCACTGCGGGCAGGCGATCTGTCGATCGTCTCGGCGCTGACGGCGCTCTACCCCGCCGGGACGATTCTGCTGGCCGCGGTCGTGCTGCGAGAACGCGTGGCGCCGGTGCAATGGACGGGCCTCGCCCTCGCCCTCGCAGCGGGCGGGATGCTCGCTCTCGCGTGAGCGACGCCGGGTCCGAGCTCAGCCGCGAACGAACAGCAGGACGAGAGACGCGATCAGCGAAAGGGCCCCCACCGTGAGCAGGCCCACGGCCAGGAGTGCCACCGCCCGAACGGCGGGCGAGCGCTGCGTCAGCCGCATCCGGTTGCGGGCGCCGCGCCGATAGAAGACGTCGGCCATGTCCTTCCGGCCGATCTCGTGCTCCTGCTCGCGCGTGAGAGAGGCCTCGTTCACGTTCCCGTCTTCGTCGAACCAGCGCGCGACATGACCGTGCTCGGTATCTTCGAGCACCGCACGCGTCGGGACCCACGTGCCGTCGAGCAGATACATCACCAGCGCGATTCCCGCGAACAGGGCGCCCAGACCGAACCCGGCCCAGGAGAAGATCTCGACGATGGCGTCGATCGCGTGCTCCGGCACCGTGCACCACCGTCCTTGCGATACGGAGAACGGCCGCGCTGCCGTCCCTGGGAACTGCGCGGCCGCTTCCGGTTCAGAGCCACCTAAGGGAATCGAACCCTTGACCTATTCATTACGAGTGAATCGCTCTGCCGACTGAGCTAAGGTGGCGCGCCGCGCTTGCGCGTGCACGATCAACGATCTTACAGCCTCGCGAAGACGCTCGCGAACCGCGCGGCGGTGCACCTCGGCTGATGAACGCCGTGTCGTCCACGACGGAACTCGGTGTCGACGTGTTACGTGCGACTTCGAAGCCGCGTCCGGCCCCGCATAGGTTCGTATCCGGTCCGCGATGCAGCGAGCGCGGTCCGAGGATCGCGCCGGCGGTCGACCGCCTATCGTCTCCGGGCCATCGATCCACGGGAGCACACATGTCCAAGAAGTTCGTATCCGCCGCGGCACTCGCCCTTCCCCTCGTCGTCCTCCTCGCCGGGTGCGCCGGCGCCGGCGCTGAATCGGGCTCGGATTCCGCGGAAGTCGTGCGCATCGGTGTCGTCAACTCCGGCGACGCCTACTGGGAGACGTTCACCGAGACGGCCGCCGCCGAAGGCATCGAGGTCGAGATCGTGAACTTCACCGAGTACACGCAGCCCAACCCCGCCCTGGCTGCCGACGAGCTCGACCTCAACCAGTTCCAGCACGTCATCTACCTCGCGACCTACAACGTCAACAGCGACGACGACCTGCAGCCCATCGGCTCCACGGCGATCTATCCGCTCGGCCTGTACTCCACGCAGTACGCGTCGGTCGACGACATCCCGGAGGGGGCGACCGTCGCCGTCCCCAACGACGAGTCCAACCAGGCCCGCGGCCTGCTCGTGCTGCAGTCGGCCGGGCTCGTCGAACTCGAGGACGGCGGGTCGATCTTCTCCACCGTGGCCGACGTGCTCCCCGAGTCCAAGGTCACGGTCGAAGCCCTCGAGGCGTCGTTCACCGCGACCTCGCTGCCCGATGTCGCGGCCGCGATCGTCAACAACGACTTCCTCGCCGACGCGGGGCTGTCCGCCGATGACGCGATCGCCCAGGACGACCCCGCGGACCCCGCGGCGATTCCCTACATCAACATCTTCGCCGCGAAGGCGGAGGACGCCGACAACCCGACCTACCTCAAGCTCGTCGAGATCTACCAGCAGACCCAGGAGATCCTGGATGGCGTGGTCGAGGCATCCGGTGGCACCGCCGTCCTCGTTCAGACCCCCGTCGACGACCTCGTCGCCTCGCTCACCGAGGTCGAGGAAGCCACGCGCGACCACCAGTGATCCCGCCTGCGTGCGGCCCGGTCGGCGATACCCGCCATCGGGCCGCACCCGCGCTTCCCGCCCGAGGAGCAGCAGCATGAGCCTCATCCGCCTCACCGGCGTCAGCAAGACCTATCCCCCGCCCGGCAAAGGCGCCGATGGCGTGGTCGCCGTCGACGATGTGTCACTGTCGGTGGCCGCCGGCGAAATCTGCGGCGTCATCGGCTACTCCGGCGCGGGCAAGAGCACCGTGCTGCGCCTGGTCAACGCACTTGAGATGCCGACGGCCGGCACCGTCGAGATCGACGGCGTCGACATCACGCGCCTGCGGGAACGAGAGCTGCGGGCTCTGCGCGGCGACATCGGCATGATCTTCCAGCAGTTCAATCTGTTCGACTCGCGCACGGTCGCGGGGAACGTGGCGTACCCGCTCGAGATCGCCGGGCGTCCTCGAACCGAGATCGCGGCACGTGTCGGCGAGCTGCTGCGCTTCGTCGGGCTCGTCGACAAGGCGCGCAGCTACCCCGAGCAGCTGTCCGGCGGCCAGAAGCAGCGCGTCGGCATCGCGCGCGCCCTCGCGACCAGCCCCCGCATCCTGCTCGCCGACGAGGCGACGAGCGCGCTGGACCCCGACACCACGCAAGAGGTGCTCGCGCTGCTGAAGCGCGTCAACCAGGAGCTGGGCGTCACAATCCTCGTCATCACCCACGAGATGGACGTCATCCGCACCCTCGCGGATCGGGTGATCGTGATGGACGGCGGCCGCATCATCGAGAGCGGCGAGGTCTTCGACGTGCTCTCTGCGCCTCAGCACGCCGCGACGCGGCGCTTCGTGGCGAGCATCATCGAGGACGTGCCGGCCGGCGAGCAGCTGCGTACCCTGCGCGAACGACACCCCGGCCGGATCGTCACCTTCACCGTCCGCGACGGCGACGCCACCCAGGCCGACATCTTCGCGGCGCTGTCGTCGCACGGCGCGCGCTTCGAGCTGATCCACGGGGGGATCAACGACATTCGCGGGCGCGTGTTCGGGCACCTCACCCTCGCGCTGACCGGAGACGCGCATGCCGTGCAGCGGGCGATCGAGGCGGCCACCGCGTTCGCGCCGCTGAGCGAGGAGGACGTCCGTGGATAGGCTCGTCGACCTGCTGCCGGAGCTGTGGGCCGCCACCGCCGAGACGCTGTACGTCGTGTCATTCAGCCTGCTGCTCGGTGGTCTCGGAGGCCTCCTGGTCGGACTGGCGCTCTATGCCACGCGGGCGGGCAGTCTCTTTCCAAACCGAGCGCTGTTCGCAGTGCTGAACGTGATCGTCAACTTCTTCCGCCCGATCCCGTTCGTGATCCTGCTCGCGGCGGTCCAGCCGCTCGCGCGCGGTCTGGGAATTCCCGGCATCGGCCCGGAGTTCGGCATCTTCGCCATCACGATCGCCTCCCTCTTCGCCATCAGCCGCATCGTCGAGCAGAACCTGCTCACCGTCCGGCCCGGCGTCATCGAGGCCGCACGTGCCAGCGGTGCGAGCCGCACGCGCATCCTGTTCCGGCTGCTCCCCCGCGAAGCGCTCGGCCCGTTGATCCTCGGCTACACATTCATCGTGGTCGCGCTCGTCGACATGACGGCGATCGCCGGCGCGGTCGCGGCCGGCGGGCTCGGCGAATTCGCGATCGTCTACGGCTTCAAGCAGTTCAACCCCTGGGTCACGTGGGCCGCGGTGCTTGTCATCATCGTGCTGGTGCAGGCGGTGCAGTTCCTCGGCAACGCCCTCGCACGCCGCGTGCTGCGCCGCTGATCACCGCATCGAGAGGGGACGGATGCTGCGGCATCCACCCTCCCCTCCATCGCTGCTACTCGCAGCGCAGCCCGTCCTCGGGGACGATGCCCGCGATGAGGTACGACTCGACGGCGCCGTCGACGCACGCGTTGCCCTTGTTGTAGCCGGTGTGCCCCTCGCCGACTCGCGTGACCAGGACGCCCGACTCGAGCTGCTCCGCCAGCGACACCGACCATGAGTATGGCGTGGCGGGATCGTTCGTCGTGCCGACCACGACGATGGGCGCCGCGCCCTCGGCGGCGATCGGCTCCCGGACGCCGGTGGCCGGGTACGGCCACACCTCGCACGGGTCGGGTCCGATCCAGTACGGGGCGACCGTCGGCGCCTCGGCCCCCAGCAGCGCTTCGGCCGCGGCCTCCTCCTCCGGCGTCGAGTCCAGCGGGTAGTCCATGCAGTTGTACGCGCGGAACGCCTCGGTGGAGTTGTCGAGGTAGACGCCCTCCGAACGGTTGTAGTAGAAGTCGGCGAGCTGGAACGCCACGCCCGCGTCGCCCGCGAGCACATCCGTGAGCGCGGCGGTCAAGAAGCTCCAGCTGTCCTGCGAATACAGCGCGGCGATGATCGCGGTCAGGAGGGAATCGGCGCCGAGCATACGACCGTCGGCGTTTGCGATGGGGTCGCGGTCGACGGCGGCCAGCAGCGTGCCCAGGTCGGCCATGGCCTCGTCGACCGAGCCACGGAACGGGCACTCGTCGTCTTCGAGACAGCTGGCCATGTACGCGCGCAACGCCGACTCGAACCCGATGCCCTGCGTGATGCCGACATCGAGGCTCGGGATCGCAGGATCGATCGCACCATCGAGCACGAGGCGGCCGACCCGCTCCGGATAGAGCTTGGCGTACGTGGCTCCCAGGAACGTGCCGTACGAGTATCCGAGGTAGTTCAGCTCGGTGTCGCCGAGCACCGCGCGCAGCAGATCCATGTCGCGCGCGGCGTTCTCGGTCGTGATGAAGGGCAGGATCCCGTCACTGCCTGCGTCGCAGGCCGCGGCGAAGTCGGCGTGACGGTCGAGCAGCTCATCCGACCACGCATCCGTTCCGCGCTCGCCCTCGGGGATGCCGAACAGATACGCATCCATGTCGGCCGCGTCGTAGCAGCGCACCGCGGTGGACTCGCCGACACCGCGCGGGTCGAACCCGATGACGTCGAACCGCTCGCGCAGGGCGTCGCCGACGGCGAACGACAGCGAGTCACGGATCAGTCCCACGCCGCTCGCGCCCGGGCCGCCGGGGTTGGTCAGCAGCGACCCGATCGGCTCGGCTCCGCCCTCTGCGCGGCTGCGGATGACCGAGAGCTCGATCTCTCCGGCGCCCGGGTCGGTCCAGTCCAGCGGCGCAGCCACGGTGGTGCAGTCGAAGCCGCCGCAGTCGGTCCATTCGAGATTCTGCTCGTAGAAGGGCAGCAGCTCGGCCGAGACTCCGTCGGTATTCGGCGACTTGCTGCTCGTCGGCCGCGGGGCCGACTCGGGGATCATCGTGTACAGGCATCCGCTGAGGACGACGGACGCCGCGGCGAGGCCCGCGATGAGAGCCCCGAGCCGTCCGAATCGGCGGGCTCGGACGCTTCGGCGAGGACGAGTCGGGTTCACGGGGTCCTTCCGCTGGCAACGGTGATGAGCATGCTTTCGAGCGCCAGAATCGGCGCGGCGTTGAGTTCGACGTTCTCGCGCGTCTCGCCGATGCGATCGACGACGGTCAGGGTTCGCTCGGCACTCCAGGCCGCCGCCAGTGCATGCAGATCGGCGGCGAGCTCACGATTGATGATCGTGTCACCGCGTCCGAACTGCAGCATCAGCACGTCGCGGAACATCGACTCGAGGTCGGTGAGCACGCGGTCGATGCCGTCGCGCAGACTGCGGGTGGCCCGGCGCTTCTGCTCGTCCTCGAGGGCGGAGAGCTGGGAGCGCACCGACGGCGGCACGGCGCCGCCCTCGGCGATCCCGAGGGTGTGCAGCAGGCTCGATCGCTCCGCCTCGTCGCGCTCCGCGGTCAGTGCCTTCGCGTCCTCGGTCGCCGCCGCGACGATCGTTCCTGCGACCTCGACCGCGTCGCCCACGCCCCGCACCCCGAGCACGGCGCGCAGCGTGGCGTCGCGACGGCTGCGGGCCGCAGCATCCGTCGCCAGTCTCTGGGCCATGCCGATGTGACGCTGGGCGTGGCGGGCGGACTGTTCGGCGACCGCAGGGTCGGCGCCGGTGCGCTGCACGATCAGCCTGGCGACGTCGTCGATGTCGGGCTCACGCAGGCGAAGGGTGCGCACCCGCGAGCGGATCGTGGGCAGAAGGTCGGCGTCGCTGGGCGCGCACAGCACCCATACGGTGCGCTCGGGCGGCTCTTCGAGCGCCTTCAGCAGCACGTTGGAGGTGCGCTCGGCCATGCGATCGGCGTCTTCCATGACGATCACGCGGTACCGGCCGAGGGACGGCGAGAAGTACGAGCGCTCGACGAGGGCGCGGGCGTCCTTGATCGAGATGATGACGCCCTCGGTGCGCAGCGCTGTCAGGTCGGGGTGGGTGCCCGCGAGCACCTGGTGCATCGTGCGCTCGGTGCCGGCACCGTCCGCGGGATCGGCGATCAATGCCGCGGCGAACGCGTACGCCAGCGTCGAGCGGCCCGAGCCCGGCGGGCCGGTGATGAGCCACGCGTGGGTGAGGGATGCCGGATCGGATGCCGCATCCCGCAGCGTCGCGACCGCCTCGTCCTGGCCCCACACCGCGCCCCACGGCAGCGCGTGAGTGTCGTCCGCGGCGCCGGAGGCCTGGGCAACGGCAGGGACCGGGGCGACAGCGGCGACCTGATCCATGCCGCCCAGCCTATCCGCGGCCCCGGACGCCCGCGTCACCGCTCTCCCGCGTCACCTATCCGCGCGCCCATGCCGCTCCCCCAGCACCACGAGCCGTCGCAAATGGCCGCTCGAACACCGCCGGAACGGCCATTCGCGACGGTTCGGCGCAGCCACGGCTCGGCGCGCGCCGAGGGTTCGGCGCCAGCGTGACGCGCGAACTCAGGCGAGCAGCGTTGCTACCCGATCCCGCACGGCGGCAGCAAGCTCGGCGGGATGCTGCGCGGCATCGAGCACGAGGAACCGGTCGGGTTCGGCCGCGGCGAGGGCCAGGAATTCCTCGCGCACGTGGGAGTGGAATGACTCCTTCTCGGCTTCGAGCCGGTCGAACGGCTTGTCGTCGGCGTCCAGGCGGGCGCGGGCTGCGGCCGGATCGAGATCGAGCAGCACCGTCAGGTCGGGCAGCAGGCCCTCGGTCGCCCACAGCGACAGCTGGCGCACCTCGTCCCGGCCGAGCACACGCCCGGCACCCTGGTACGCCACCGACGAGTCGAGGTAGCGGTCCTGGATCACGACCTCACCGCGCGCCAGCGCAGGCCGCACGACCGTCTCGACGTGATGCGCGCGGTCCGCCGCGTACAGCAGCGCCTCGGCGCGCGGAGACACCTCGCCGCGATGGTGGAGCACGATGTCGCGGACGAGGAGTCCCACTTCGGTGCCGCCCGGCTCGCGCGTGCGCACCACCGTGCGTCCGGCATCCGTCAGCCACGTCTCGAGCAGGCTCGCCTGCGTCGTCTTGCCCGTCCCGTCGCCGCCCTCGAAGGTGATGAAGAGCCCGCGACCCGGCGAGGGCTCGGCGGATGCCGTCACTTCTTCGCCGCGGGCTTGCGGGCTGCGGTCTTGCGCGCGGGACGCTTGGCCGGTCCCTTCGCCCGCTTATCTGCCAGCAGCTGCACGGCGCGCTCGAAGCTGATCTCCATCGCCTCCTCGCCGCGCGGGATGGTCGCATTGGTCTCGCCGTCGGTCACGTACGGACCGAATCGGCCGTCCTTGAGCTTGATCGGCTTGCCGCTGGTCGGATCGTTCTCGAACTCCTTCAGCGCCGAGCTCGCGCCACGGGCACCGTACTTGGGCTGCGCGTAGACGGCGAGCGCCTCGTCGAGCGTGATGTCGAAGATCTGCTGCTCGCTCTGCAGCGTGCGCGAGTCCGTGCCCTTCTTGAGGTACGGGCCATACCGGCCGTTCTGTGCCGTGATCTCGGCGCCCGTCTCGGGATCGGTGCCGACCACGCGGGGCAGATCGAGCAGGCGCAACGCCGTCTCGAGGTCGAGAGTGTCGACCGACATCGACTTGAAGAGCGACGCCGTGCGCGGCTTCGGGGCGGCGGGTGCCTTCTTCGGGGCGCGCTTCTTCGGCGCCGGCGTCCCGTCGGCCGCAGGCGCTTCGACAGGCTCGGCGACCGGGCGGACCTCACCGGTCGCTTCGTCGATCTCCTCCTCAGCGGGCGGGTCTGCCTCTTGCACGTACGGACCGAAGCGGCCGTCCTTCACAATCACCAGCTTGCCGTTCGCGGGGTTCTCCCCCAGCACACGGTCGCCGGCGACGGGCGCGTCGATGAGATCCTGCGCGCGCTCGGGGGTCAGCTCGTCGGGCGCGAGATCCTCGGGAATGTTGACGCGCCGGGGCTCGGCATCCGGATTCTCCTTGTCGGCCACCTCGAGGTACGGCCCGTACTTGCCGAACCGCAGCGTGGCGACATCGCCGATCGGGGTCGAGTTCAGCGCGCGAGCGTCGATCTCACCGAGGTTGTCGACGATGTTGCGCAGGCCCACCTGCTGGTCGGAACCGAAGTAGAACTCTTTCAGCCAGTCTTCGCGCTTCTGCTCGCCGCGGGCGATCGCATCGAGGTCGTCTTCGAGGGCGGCGGTGAAGTCGTAGTCGACAAGGTCGGCGAAGTGCTGCTCGAGCAGCCGTACGACGCTGAACGCCAGCCAGCTCGGGATGAGCGCCTGTCCCCGCTTGGTGACATAGCCGCGGTTGAGGATCACGTCGATGATGCTCGCGAACGTCGACGGACGACCGATGCCCTTCTCTTCGAGCGCCTTCACGAGGCTCGCCTCGGTGTAGCGCGGCTTCGGGCTGGTCGAATGACCCTTCGGCTCGACCTCCTTGAGGCGCAGCACGTCGCCCACCGCCATGGTCGGCAGCGACTGGTCGTCGGCCTTGTCGGCGTCGCTGCGCTTCTCGTCACGGCCTTCTTCGTACGCCTCGAGGAAGCCCTTGAAGGTGTAGACGGTTCCGGATGCCGTGAACTCGGCGCGGCGACCGCCGGCGTCCACGACGAGGGTCACGGTCGTGGTCTCGTACTTCGCGTCCGACATCTGGCTGGCCATCGTGCGCTTCCAGATGAGGTCGTACAGGCGCAGCTCGTCGCGGTCGAGTTCGTTCGACACGTCCGCCGGCGTGCGGAAGGTCTCACCCGACGGCCGGATGGCCTCGTGCGCCTCCTGCGCGTTCTTGCTGTTGCTGCGGTACGTGCGGGGATTCGGTGGCACCGCCTTGTCGCCGTACATGGCGACGGCCTGCTCGCGTGCCGCGTTGAGGGCCTGCGCGCTCAACGCCGTCGAGTCGGTGCGCATATAGGTGATGAAGCCCTTCTCATAGAGCCGCTGGGCGACGCTCATGGCGTGCTTCGCACTCATCGAGAGCTTGCGACCGGCCTCCTGCTGAAGGGTCGAAGTCGTGAACGGGGGCTTGGGACTGCGGGTACCCGGCTTGGATTCGAGGGCGGACACGGATGCCTCACCGGCAGCCTCGATGGCTGTCGCGAGCTCGCGCACCTGGGCTTCGTCAAGGACGAGGACGGCCTTCTTCAGCTCACCGCGATCGTCGAAGTCGGTGCCGCGCGCCAGGGCGGCACCGTCGACACGTGCGAGCCGGGTGGCGAAGGCCTCATCCAGGCCCTGCGGCCGGTTCGGTGCCGCCAGCGCCTCGATGTCCCAGTAGGACGCCGAGACGAACGCCATGCGCTCACGCTCGCGGTCGACCACAAGACGGGTCGCTGCGGACTGCACTCGGCCGGCCGAGGTGCCCTGCTGCACCTTGAACCACAGGACCGGGCTGACGTCCCACCCGTAGAGGCGGTCGAGGATGCGGCGGGTCTCCTGCGCATCGACGAGCGCGAGGTCGAGCTCGCGGGTGTTGTCGACGGCGGCGCGGATGGCGTCCTTGGTGATCTCGTGGAACACCATGCGCTTGACCGGGACCTTGGGCTTCAGGGTCTGAAGAAGGTGCCACGCGATGGCCTCGCCCTCGCGGTCTTCATCGGTGGCGAGCAGGAGCTCGTCCGCCCCCTTGAGTGCGCGCTTGAGCTCGGCGACGGTCTTCTTGCCGCGCTCGCTTTCGACGTAGTAGGGGTCGAAGCCGTTGTCGATGTCGATCGAGTACTTGCCGTACGCCTGCTTCTTGTCGGCCGGGATGTCGCGCTTGTCCGCGAGATCGCGGATGTGACCGACCGAGCTGAGAACCTCGTAGCCGTCGCCGAGATAGCCCTGGATCGACCTCATCTTCGTCGGGGACTCGACGATGACGAGCTTCTTGCCGTGTGACGCTGCCTTTGACACGTGGGGGCGTCCTTTCTTCGACGCAAACCATACACGTCGGTCGTCGGTGTGGTCGCTGTGAGGCTGACTTCAGGACGGCGGTCCGGCCCGCGCCGACGCCGTCGCCTCGATCGGGCCGAGTCGGGTGACGACCGTGACGGTGGCGACGAGATCCTGCACTTCGCACAACGCGATCCGGGCGCCGAACGTTCCCGCAAGCTCGGCAGCGCGTTCGCACGGCAGGCCTGTCGCGGCGCCCGACGCGGCATCTGCGGCAGCGAGCGCTGCGGCATCTGCGGCCGAAGCGAGGCGCTGGCCGACCACCGCCGCCGATCCGGCGGCGGACAGCCCCACCGTCAGCACGGCCACGCCCGCGACGAGGCCGACCGCCGCGAGCGCGCCCGCCATCAGAGGCCCCCGGCGAGCGCGCACCCGTCGGCGGTGATACGCAGCCCCAGCAGAGCGGGAGCGGATGCCGTCACGCATACCAGGTCGCCGCGCTCGGCGATCTCGACCGCGGCACCCGGCACGGAGGCCGACACGGCGGCGTGCACCCGGTCGGCCGGTTCGCCGCGGGCGCTCAGGCGCGCGGCATCCGCCACCGCATCCTGCAGCCGCACGTGTCGTGAACCGGCGGCGAGAGCGCCGACGCCCACCACCAGCACGAGCACGACCGCGGGCAGGGCGACCGCGAACTCGGCGACGACCGCCCCGCGGTCGTCGCCCAGCCGCGGCCGCGTCACGCCACCGTCAGTGCGCGGCGCACCAGGTCGGTGAGGATGCCGCGCACCTCATCGGAGCGCATGATCACAACGAGCAGGCCGGCGAATGCGACGGCCGCCATGGTCGCGATCGCATACTCGGCGGTGGCCGCCCCCACGTCATCCCGCTCGTCGATGCGGGGCACGGCGAACAGTCGCGCCGCTCGGCGCTGGGTGAGGCGGGGCAGGGCGGCGGTACGGACAGGGTGGGACATCGGATCTCCGTTCGGTCTGGGGCACGGTGTGGGACGGCGGATCTATGCCCGCCGTGGACGTGGGGCCGGATCGGCTCGGCGCAACGAGGCTCATCGCGGCCTCATGAAGAAACTCATCGCGGCCTCATAAAGAAAGAGGTACGGCCGACATGACACTCAGCAGCATCGGTGCAACGCCGAGCAGGAGGAACGCCGGCAGCGTGCACACGCCGAGCGGGATCAGCAGTCGCGACGACAGCCGCGCGGCGCGGAGCCTGCCCTCGACCCGGGCCCGGTGCCGGGCGTGCGCTGCGGACGCTCGGAGCAGCTCGACCGCGGGGATGCCCGCCGAGCGCGAGAGCGCGAGCACATCCGCGCCGCCGTCGCCGATCACGCCCGCCTGCCGCACGATACTGGTCGCCCGGTCGATCGAGACTCCGCCGCTGAGGGCGATGGCGAGCAGCTCGGTCTCGAGCCCGGGAACCGCGCCATCGGCCTGTGCGCGCCGGACCATGCGAGAGCTCCACCGCTGCGCCGCGACGATCAACGCCGCACCCGCGAGCAGGCACACGATCCCGATCGGCTGACCGAGCAGCACCCCGAACGTGTCGAAGCCGAGCACAGCGCCCAGACCGACCGCCACAAGAGGCAGCCAGCCCATGAGCCGCGCGGTCGCCGCGGGCTCGGCCAGCGCGACCCGGACATCGTCGGCCGCCTCCTGCGCGTCCCGCAACGCGGCCGCCAAGCCACGCAGGCTCTCGGCGAGCGGTGCTCCCACGGTCGTCGCCACTCGCCACGCGGCCGCAATGTCGCGCCAGGCGTCGACATCTGCGTTTCTCTCGCCGTGGGCTCGGCGTCCGAGCAGCCGAAGGAACTGGCGGAGACCGGATGCGGTCCGCTGCGCGCCGTGGTCTGCGCGGTCGCGGCGTCCTGCCTTCTCGCGCCTGGGCGGGGCGTCCGAATCGCGGCCACCCCGGCGGCGCCTGCCGGCGCGACCCGGCGGCGGGAAAGCGGCGGGCCCGTGGCCGCCACCCGGCTCGCTTGCGGCCCTCGTCTCGGCGGCAGCTTCGGGTCGGGGATCCCCGGCTGCCGCGATGGCCGCGGCGAGCGGCATCCCGTCGGCCATCGCCGCGACCACGCGCCGGGCGCTCGGGTCGCCGGCCTCGGCGAGATGCGACCATGCCCGTGCCGGCGCGACGCCGGCCTGCAGCAGCACGGCGAGCTTCAGCACGGTCTCGGCGGCCGAGCCCGTCGCCGCGTCCGTAGGGCGCGTGCCCGTGCGCGTCACTGCGGCTCGCATCGCCGCTCCTCGATCGCAAGGCGTCCGCGTGGGTCGACGACGGGTGTGCCGATGCCTGCGATCCGGCGGGAGCCGTCGGGGCGTCGTTCGACGTGCAGCACCAGATCGATGGCACTGGCGACCTGCCGTGCGAGCGCGAAGTCGTCGAGGCCCGCGAGCGAGCCGAGAGCCTCCAAACGCGCCGCCACGTCGCCGAGCCCGTTGGCATGAACGGTGCCCGCCCCGCCGTCGTGTCCGGTGTTCAGCGCCGACAGCAGCTCGCGCACCTCTTCGCCGCGGCACTCACCCACCACGAGTCGGTCAGGTCGCATGCGCAGTGCTTCGCGCACCAGCCGCGCGAGGCCGATACCCCCCGCACCCTCGAGATTGGGCTGGCGCGCTTCGAGTCGCACGTGATGCGGGTGGTCGATGCGCAGCTCGGCCACGTCTTCGATCGTGACGAGGCGCTCGTGCCGGGGGGCCTGGCCGAGCATCGCGGCGAGCAGGGTCGTCTTTCCCGCCCCCGCCGCACCCGATACGAGCAGGTTCGATCGTCGAGCGATCGCGTCGTCGAGCACGGCGCGGACCGCCGCATCGAACATGCCGGTCGCCTGCAGGTCGTCCAGTCGCGCGTCAGTCAGCCGGGCGACCCGGATCGAGATGGCGGTTCCGCCCGCCGCGATGGGAGGAAGCATCGCGTGCACCCTGATTCCCCCGTCCAGGCGGACGTCGACGCACGGCGAGGCATCGTCGATGTGGCGCCCGCCAGCACCGATGAGCGCGACCGCGAGGTCGCGCACGTCGTCTTCGGTCGCCCGCCATTCACGGGCCACCTCCGCGCCTGCGCCGCGATCGACGAAAAGGCCGGCGGACCCGTTCACGAACAGGTCTGTGACGGCGGGATCGTCGAGATAGGGCGAGAGAGGGTGGAGCACCGGATGCCGCGGCGCCGGCGTTCCGGCATCATCCCGCGTGTCTCCGGCGAGGAGCGAGGCAGGAGCGACAGCAGCGTTGAGGTGCGTGCCGTGGTGACCGCCCGGCAGCCGCTGCGGTCGGAGATCTTGGCCCTGCGATGGCCGAGGATCGGCGTCCCGCTGAGCGGGGAGCCACGCTGTCGGCAGACGGGCCGGAAGCGGCACATCCGTGGGCGGCACCGGCATTTGCGCGCCGCGATGGGATCCAAGACGGTCATCCGCGAACCGCTTGAACGACTCGGACCGAGGCTGGACGACGAAGGGTGCGGACATGCTCCGACGCTAAGAGTCCGGCGCCGAGCGAGGGGCACCTCCACCGTGATCGGTGGAGGAAAGCTCGGCACCGGGCACCTGTGGAGGAACCGTTGGCCGGATGCACGACCGGAGCGATGCCCCGGGACCGCTCCCACGATAGAGAGGCGGCATCCCATGGGGGGAATGGGATGCCGCCGTGCGCGGAACCCGATGTCGGGGGGTGATGTCGGGTGCCGCAATGCCAGAATCGAATGTTCGGCCGGGGGACAGCATATGCGAGGGAGCACCCCGAGAAAACAGAAACGAGCGAAAAGGAGAGGATTCTCACTGATATATCGCTCGAGTCGAACAACACACCCGCCCCCTACTATCGGGGGTAGTGGGCCCACCGGCACCCTGGGTACGTTTCGTGACAGACTCGCCGGCACCCTCCGGCCTTCCGCCAGCCCGCAAAGGAGCGCGCTCTGATGAGCGACCAGACACCGAGCAGCCAGATCGACCACCTGCTGACCGAGGACCGCCGCTTCGCGCCGCCGCCCGAGTTCGCCGCCGAGGCTGTGGCGACCGAGGGACTCTATGCGGAGGCATCCGACGATCGCGAATCGTTCTGGGCGGAGCAGGCTCGCGCGCTGCACTGGCACCGACCCTTCACCGAGGTGCTCGATTGGTCGAACCCGCCCTTCGCGAAGTGGTTCGCCGACGGCGAGCTGAACGTCGCCTACAACTGCCTCGACCGCCATGTCGAGGCCGGCAACGGCGACCGCGTCGCCCTGCTGTGGGAAGGAGAGCCCGGCGACGAGCGCCGCATCACCTACGCGGAGCTGACCGACGAGGTGAAGCGCCTTGCGAACGTGCTCGAGGGCCTGGGCATCGAATCAGGCGACCGTGTGGCCATCTACATGCCGATGATCCCGGAGGCCGTGGCGGCGATGCTCGCCGTCGTGCGCATCGGGGCGATCCACTCGGTCGTGTTCGGCGGCTTCTCTGCCGACAGCCTGCGTGCGCGCATCGACGACGCGGGCGCGAAGCTCGTCATCACCGCCGACGGCGGCTACCGCAAGGGCAAGGTCTCACCGCTCAAGCCCGCCGTCGACATGGCTCTCGCCGACCGCAACGGGTCCGGCGCGCAGGAGACGGTGGAGCACGTGCTCGTCGTCAAGCGCGGCGGGAACGACGTCGACTGGGACGAAGGCCGCGACATCTGGTGGCATGACGTGGTGCCGCAGGCCTCGCCCGAACACGAGGCGAAGGCATTCCCGGCCGAGAACCCGCTGTTCATCCTCTACACGTCGGGCACGACCGGAAAGCCCAAGGGAATCCTGCACACCTCCGGCGGCTACCTGACCCAGGCGGCCTTCACGAACAAGGTCGTGCACGACATCCATCCCGAGACCGACGTGTACTGGTGCACCGCCGACATCGGGTGGATCACCGGGCACTCCTATGTCGCGTATGGGCCGCTCGCCAATGGCGCCACCCAGGTGCTGTACGAGGGCACCCCTGACACCCCCCACCCCGGTCGCTGGTGGGAGATCGTGCAGAAGTACGGGGTTACGATCCTCTATACGGCGCCCACCGCCATCCGCTCGTTCATGAAGCTGGGGCGCGCGATCCCGAAGCAGTTCGACCTGTCGTCGCTGCGGCTGCTCGGCTCGGTGGGCGAGCCCATCAACCCCGAGGCGTGGATGTGGTACCGCAAGATCATCGGCGGCAAGACCGCACCGATCGTCGACACGTGGTGGCAGACCGAGACGGGCGCGATCATGGTGTCGGCGCTCCCCGGCGTCACCGAGACCAAGCCCGGGTCTGCCCAGGTGCCGTTGCCGGGCATCTCGATCGACGTGGTGGACGAGGACGGCACACATGTCGGCAACGGAAACGGCGGTCTGCTCGTCGTCACCGAGCCGTGGCCCTCGATGCTGCGCGGCATCTGGGGCGACCCCGATCGGTTCGTCGAGACGTACTGGGCGAAGTTCCAGAAGCAGGGCTACTACTTCGCCGGCGACGGGGCACGCCTCGACGACGACGGCGACGTGTGGTTCCTCGGCCGGGTCGATGACGTCATGAACGTGTCGGGGCACCGCCTGTCGACGACCGAGATCGAGTCCGCGCTTGTCGGAAACGAGGCGGTGGCAGAGGCTGCCGTGGTCGGGGCATCCGACGAGACGACCGGGCAAGCTGTCGTGGCGTTCGTGATCATCAAGCAGTCCTACCTCGACGAGCACTCCGCCGAGGGTCTCGCGAACACGCTGCGGATGTGGGTCGGCGAGCAGATCGGACCGATCGCGCGTCCCCGCGACGTCTACATCGTGGGCGAGCTGCCCAAGACCCGCTCCGGCAAGATCATGCGGCGCCTGCTGCGCGATGTCGCCGAGGGTCGCGAGGTCGGCGACACGACCACGCTCGCCGACACCGCCGTGATGAGTGTGATCTCAGCGCAAGTCAGGTGACACCCCTCGCTCGTTGAGCGAGCGGTCACGTCAGGCGGTGGTGAAGACGACCTCGACTTCGACGGGGGCGTCCAGCGGCAGCACCGGCACGCCGACCGCGGAGCGTGCGTGCCGGCCGGCGTCTCCGAAGATCTCGCCGAGAACGTCGCTCGCGCCGTTGATGACGCCGGGCTGTCCGGTGAAGTCGGAAACGGATGCCACGAACCCGGTCACCTTCAGCACGCCCGTGAGCCGATCCACCCCGCCGGCGGCGGCCGCCGCCGCCGCGATGGCGTTGAGCGCGCACAGTCGCGCATAGTCCTTGGCGTCGCTCGCCGGCACGAGGCCCTCGCCGTCGCCGACCTTTCCGGTCGCGGGAAGCGAGCCCGAGACCATCGGAAGCTGTCCGGCCGTGTAGACGAGATCGCCGTGCGCCTTCGCCGGCACGTAGGCGGCCACGGGCGGCACGACGTCGGGAAGACGGATGCCGAGCTCGGCCAGTCGCTCAGTCACACTCACGGTTTCAGCTCTCCTCGAACTGCTGCGCGGCCTGGGCCGCGGCATCCAGTCCCGCGTTCGCCTGGCCACCACCGGAAGGACGCTTGAAGTACGCCACCAACCCGCCCTCGGGACCGGGCACGACCTGCACCAGCTCCCAGCCCTGCTTGCCCCAGTTGTTGAGGATCGCGGCGGTGTTGTGGATCAGCAAGGGCGTGGTGAGGTACTCCCACGTCGTCATCGAGACTCCTCGAGGTGGGCGCGGATCGGCAAGGATCCTCGCGCGGATAGGGCAGGGGAATGCTGGGAAACACCTTGGCGGGCGCACGTCCGTCAGGGAATCGCCCAGGTATCTCCCTTACGATCAAGCCTATGCCTGATAAGAATCGGACGGCTAGCGGTGTGCTCGGCGGTCTCGCCGGCCTCGTGGGCCTCAGCGCAGTCGCGGGTGTGCTTGTGGCCGCCACGGTCACCCCCGCTGTCGCCATCACCGGCACGGCGGCTGAGCGGGCGATCACGATGTTCGACAATCTGCCCAGTGTGCTCGAGATCGACAAGCTGATGCTGCCGAGCAACTTCTACGCCACGGATCCCGGCACCGGCCAGCCCGTGCTGCTGACGCAGTTCCTCGAGCAGGACCGTACGCCGGTCGAATTCGATCAGATCTCGCCCGTCATGTACGACGCACTCCTCTCCAGCGAGGACCCGCGCTACTACCAGCACGGCGGGGTCGACCTCATCGGAACCACGCGCGCTCTGCTGTCGAACGCCCAGAGCAACGCGAACACGCAGGGCGGGTCGACGATCAGCCAGCAGTACGTGAAGAACGTCCTGATTCAGAAGTGCGAGCAGAACGCCGAGACCGAGTACGAAACCAACGACGCCGGCGAAGTGGTCTTGGACGAGGCGACTGGCCTGCCCGTGGTCAAGGTGACGCGCGATGAGGCTCTACGCAACTGCTGGGTCGACGCCACCACCGCGGAGGGAGCAGACGGCTACATGCGCAAGCTCCAGGAGATGCGCTACGCCATCTCGCTCGAGCAGAAGTACTCGAAGAACGACATCCTGCTCGGCTACCTCAACATCGGAAACTTCGGTGGCATCACCTACGGCGTCGAAGCCGCAGCCCGTCGGTACTTCAGCACCAATGCCGCCAACCTCACGGTCGCGCAGGCCGCCACGCTCGCCGGAATGGTGCAGAACCCGAACAGGTACCGCATCGACCAGCCTGCGGGCTCGATCGTGGACGCCGACGGTGCCACCTTCAACAAGGCACCGGACGGCATCATCGACGAGGGTGCGAACATCACGGTTCTCGACGAGCTGCTGGAGTCGGGCGAAATCACGCCCGAGCAGCACCTCGCCGCGGCGGACGGCTACACCTCGACCAAGGTGCGGCAGCTGTATGTGATCAGCCGCATGCTCGAAGACGGCAAGATCACGCGGGAACAGTATGTCGAAGCCGCGGCGTGGCCGATCACGCCCGTCCTCACGGAACCGAAGACGGGCTGCGTCAACGCGGGTGGCGCGGCGTACTTTTGCCAGTACGTCAAGGACGTCATCCTCAACGACCCGGCCTTTGGTGAGACCGCAGAGGACCGGGCCGACACCCTGCGACGTGGTGGTCTGAACGTGTACACCACCTTGGATCCTCGGGTGCAGGGAGCCGCTGAGGCCAGCATGGCCGAGAATGTGCCCACCTCTTTGGAAGGCATCAAGCTCGGCTCGACCGTGGTCAGCTTGGAGGCAACGAGTGGCCGTGTTCTCGCCATCGCTCAGAACACCACCTTCACTGAGGACGCCTCCTTGGCTGGGGTGCCGGGCTATTCTTCCCTGGTGTTCGCCGGGAATTCGCAGTTCGGGCATTCCGACGGGTTCAATGCGGGTTCGACGTTCAAGCTCTTCACGCTGATCGACTGGCTCGAGAAGGGCCATTCGGTCCGCGAGACGCTGAACGGCAGGGTCCGCAAGATCACGAAGATGAAGAACAGCTGCGCAGCGGACGGCAGCGGCTGGTGGATCGATCAAGGGGCAAAGCCGATTCAGAACTTCGGCGGAGGCAACGGCACGGTCGGCAACCCGCTCTCATTCACGGCGTCGTCCTTGAACTCGGGCTACCTGGCAATGGCGGAGAAGCTCGACCTGTGCGACATCCGAAACGTCGCCACGAAGATGGGAGTGACGCTCGCAAAGGGCGGAGAGCCCGTCAAGATGGACGGCGCGTTCTCCGTCATCGGTCCGAACGCCGTCTCCCCCATGGCGATGGCTGGGGCGTACGCCACCGTGGCCAACAAGGGCATCTACTGCCAGCCCCAGGCCATCGATCGCGTGACGGATTCCGATGGCAACGAACTGCCCCGCCCGGAACGCACGTGCTCGCAGGTGATTTCTCCTGAGGTGGCGGCCACTGCGGCGTTTGCGCTTCAGGGCGTCATGACCGGCGGAACCGGGCGCGGGGGCAACCCCTTCGATGGAACGCCGTTGCTCGGCAAGACCGGAACGCATGAGGAGATTCAGACCTGGATGATCGAATCCAGCACGAAGGTGGCGACCGCGGCGTGGGTCGGCAACTACGACGGCTTCATCAGTGTTTTCGACTACAGGCAGAACGACAAGCGGTACGCCCTCGCACGTGAAGTGCAGGCGGCGGCGAACCAGTTCTATCCCGGTGAACGCTTCCCTGCGCCGGACAGCAACCTGTCGCGGACTGTGCTCACGGATCTGCCGAACGTCGTCGGTATGACCGTGCAAGATGCCGAAGCCCAGTTGAGGAACGCCGGTTTCGATGTCATCGTGGGCGGCCCCGTCGATTCGGACCAGGCCGAAGGTCTGGTGGCAGCGCAGAACCCCGGCGCAGGCAAGGTCGCGGGCGGCGCCACCGTCACGATCAACCCCAGCAACGGGCAGGCGATCACCGTTCCCGAGGTCAGCGGGCAGCCATTGAACGGCGCCATCGGCGCGCTGCGCAGCGCCGGTTTCGGCAACGTCACCGAGGGCACGTGCACTCCGGATGAGGCGGCCGCTCAGCCCCGGGCCACGGGCACGAGTCCCGGCGCCGGCAGCGTCGTGAACCGCAACTCCGCGATCACGGTCGACTACGCCGCGGCGAACTGCGGCGGCGGTCGCGGCAACGACGACAACGACGACTAGTGCCACCCAGCGCATCCGGAGTTTCCCGCACCGCCCTCACCGCGCTCGGCGCGGTGGGGGCGGTCGGCGCCGCGGCGGCGATCTGGGGCATCGGCATCGAGCGGTACCTGTTCACCGTGCGCTTCCACGAGGTGCCGGTGCTGCCGGCAGGTTCCGCGCCGCTCCGTGTGCTGCACCTGTCGGACGCGCACATGGCACCGTGGCAGCGCCGCAAGCAGCGGTGGATCGCGGCGCTGGCCGAACTCCAGCCCGATCTCGTGGTGAACACGGGCGACAACCTCGGCCACGCCGAAGGGTTGCGCGGCCTGCGCGCGGCGTTCGACCCGCTCCGCGGCATCCCCGGGGTCTTCGTTCACGGGTCGAACGACCACACCGCTCCGTCGCCGCGCAATCCCCTGAAGTACTTCATGGGGCCATCGAGCGTGAAGCACACCGCCGAGCCCCTCGACGCCGACGCCCTCGACGGCTACTTGAGCGATGAGCTCGGCTGGCTCGACCTCAACAACGCGGTGGGATCGCTGGATGCCGGCGGCCGGCGCATCGACGCGTTCGGCGTCAGCGACGCGCACCGCGACTGGGACCGGCTCGAGGTGCTCCCGGACCTGGTCGAAGGTCTACGCCACGATCGCGAGGCGGACCTCACGATCGGCGTCACCCACGCGCCCTACCGGCGTGTGCTCGACGAGTTCACCGACCTGGGCGCGGAGGCGATCTTCGGCGGCCACACGCACGGCGGCCAGGTGCGCGTGCCCGGCTTCGGAGCCCTCGTGGCCAACTGCGACATCCCGCTACGGCAGGCGCGCGGCCTCAGCACGTGGACACGTGGCGGCCGCACCGTGCCGCTGAATGTCAGCGCCGGTCTCGGGCACTCCATCTACGCTCCCGTGCGCTTCGCGTGCCGGCCCGAAGTATCCCTCCTCACTTTCACCGCCCGCGCGTAGCGTCCGCCGTCCGTTCCTCCCCAGGAGCGGTTCTTTCAACCTCATCCACAGATCGCGGCTCACGCTCGGGACGGTTACGCGGCTGCAACCAGGATCGAGCTGTGCCGATCCGACAAGCCCCTGCCCCGCATCCTCTCCGCCGCCGAATCCTCGCGATGTTCGCGACGATGGCCACTCTGCTCACCGTCCTCATCGGCGGCGTGGTGGTGGCCGCCCCGGCCCACGCCGCGACACAGGGCGCCGGCTTCGGCGCCTGGGCGCCGATCTCACGGTACGGCTGGCACGGTTCGATGGTCGTCGACGGCGTGCACACCTACTGCATCACCCCGGGGGCGCCGGCGCCGACCGGCACGAGCATCGACCACGGCATCAGCGGTTCGGCCGCTGGCCTGAGCCCCGAGAAGCTCACCCGCATCAATCTGCTCGTGACGAAGTACGGGCAGACGACCGACCCGGTTCAGGCGGCGGCGGTCGGCTGGGCGGTGAAGGCGATCGCGAACTGGGATGAGACGCTGCACGCGTTCGGCTACGCCGGGGACACCCTCGCAGGCGCCATCCATTGGACCTTCTCGGCACTCGCCCCCGAGCACAGTCAGGCCGTACAGGACCGCGCCGTCGCGTACTACGACGAAGCGACGCACGCCGCCGCCGGCATGACGTCAGCGAGCGGATCGGTGACGTTCACGACGGATGCCGCCGACCACCGCGCCGGCACGGTCCGGGTCGACGCGACCACGACAACGGCATCGGGATCACTGACGCTCACCAACGCCGTCTTCACGGATACCGGCGCGGCGACTCGCGAGGGTGTGACGCCCGGCACTCCCTACGCGATCACCGCGCAGCAGCCGGCCGAAGGTCGCCCGTACAGTGTGAGCGCGACCGGGCGGTTCTCGGCCGGCTACGCCGCCGCGGTCCGCCATTACACGACCCCGGGCGGGCAGGACACTGCGGGACCGGCGGGAACGGTGGAGTTCGAGGTGACCGGGCAGGATGCCACGCCCCGCATGCCACCCTTCGCTCCGACGATCTCGACGCAGGTTGCCGACCGCTACTCGGCAGGAGGTCCCTACATCGACGAGATCACCTTCGAGCTCGCCGCCGGTGAGTGGCCGCGCGGCGGGGACGGGTCGTTCCTCCCGGTCACCGCGAGCGCGACGGTGTACCGCACCGATACCGAGCCGACGCCAGGCGAGCCCGTCCCGGCAGAAGCGGAACCGGTCGGGACTCTCTCCCTCGTCACGGATGCCGCGACAGGACCGAACGCACCCTATGCGGTGACCTCGCCGTGGGACATGGCTGCCGCGGGCTTCTACACGGCGGTGTGGACCATCCGCGCCGCGGACCAATCGCCCGAGGTGTCAGCGCACACCGGCGCCGGCTACTCCTGGGCGGAGGCGTTCGGGGAACGCAGCCAGGTCGCGGTCGTGCCGGCGATCACGACGACCGCACAGCCCACGGGGACCGTCGGCGGCACCATCACCGACACCATCCACGTCACCGGCGGCGTGCCCGCGGACGGGCTTCGGATCAGCGCGGCGGTCTATCGCGCGGTGGACGGCGTCGCGGCGTCGGACACGTGCGTGCCGGCGAACCTGGTGTGGCAGAGCGAACAACTCGAGATCACGGCGGTTGGCAGCTACGCCGTCACGTCGCCCCCGATCGAGCTTGGGGGCACCTACTACTGGCAGGAGCACGCCGTCGATGACGCCGGCGCCACGGTCCACACCGGCGTCTGCGGCATCGAGAACGAGACCTCGCGGGTCGACGCGGCCGCTCCGGCCCCGACCGACTCGCCACCCGCTCTGGCGGCGACCGGAACCGGCATCGACGCGCTCCGCGGCCCCGCCGGGCTCGCGATCGGGCTGCTCACCGCCGGGGCATCCCTCGCCGCAACCGCACGCTCCCGGTTCGGCGCGCGCCCGAAGATCAGGTAGACTCGTGGGGTTGTCATCGGGGTGTGGCGCAGCTTGGTAGCGCGCTTCGTTCGGGACGAAGAGGCCGCAGGTTCAAATCCTGTCACCCCGACCACAGAGAGGCTCCGCCACATCGGCGGAGCCTTTCGCATCGAATGACCGAAGGATCCAGACGATGACAGGCAGCATCCCGCCCCGCCTCGTGGCGTTCGATCTCGACGACACGCTCGCGCCGTCGAAGAGCCCCATCGATCCGCGCATCGGCGACCTGCTGATCGCGCTGGCGGAGCGTGTCGAGGTCGCGATCATCTCGGGCGGGCAGCTCGCCCAGTTCATCGCGCAGGTCGTCGACCGACTTCCCGATGCCTCGCCCGCCGTCCTCGAGCGCATGCACCTGTTGCCCACCTGCGGCACCCAGTACTACCGGCTGTCCAAAGACGGCATCGTCACGGTCTACAAGCGCTCGCTGACCGACGACGAGAAGTCACGCGCACTGGCCGCCGTCGAGGGCGAAGCGCGACGCCTCGGCCTGTGGGAGTCCGAGACCTGGGGCGACATCCTCGAAGACCGCGGCTCCCAGATCACCTTCTCCGCCCTCGGCCAGAAGGCTCCCGTGTCGGTCAAGAGCACGTGGGATCCCACCGGCGAGAAGAAGAACACGCTCCGCGCCGCCGTGGCCGCGCTCCTTCCCGACCTCGAGGTCCGTTCCGGAGGCTCGACCTCGGTCGACATCACCGAACGCGGCATCGACAAGGCGTACGGCATGCGTCAGCTGTCGGAGCAGACCGGCATCCCGCTCGACGACATGCTGTTCGTCGGCGACCGCCTCGACCCCGACGGCAACGACTACCCCGTGCTCGCAATGGGTGTGTCCTGCCACGCCGTCGACGGCTGGGAAGACACCGCCGATTACCTCGAGCGGCTCATCCCCACGCTCCCCGTCCGCGTCTAGCGCTCCGAAGCGTTTCGTCTCGTCGCTGCGCTCCTCGCTCAACGAACGGAAGAATGGCGGTCGTTGAGCGACGCTTCGACTCGCTAGCGCTCGCTCAGCGCGGGTCTTCGCAAGACGAAACGCGTCAGCTCTTGGCGGAGGCCTTGGGCCTCGCCTCGGACTCCTTCTTCGTCGTGGCGGAGGCCTTGGGCGCCCGTGCCGACGAACCGGACACGGCGCGCACGCGCGGCGCTCCCCCGCCCACAGCCTCGGCCGGGGCACCGGCCAGCGGCATGAGCCGGGTGAGCTGCGTGACATGCTTCGGCTCGAGCTCGGCGAGCGCGGCAACCCCGAGGAGCTGCATCGTGCGCTCGATCTCGGAGCGCAGGATCGCGATCGTACGGTCGACGCCCTCGCGGCCGCCGGCCATGAGGCCGTAGAGGTAGGCACGTCCGATGAGTGTGAACTTCGCGCCGAGCGCAACCGAGGCGACGATGTCGGCGCCGTTCATGATGCCCGTGTCGACCATGACAGTCGCGTCCTTGCCGACCTCACGCACCACCTCGGGCAGCAGCCGGAACGGGATCGGCGCACGGTCGAGCTGGCGTCCCCCGTGGTTCGACAGAATGATTCCGTCAACCCCGGCATCGATCAGCCGCTTCGAATCCTCGACGTTCTGCACGCCCTTGACGACGATCTTGCCCGGCCAGATCTCACGGATGATGTCGAGGTCGTCATAGCTGATGGTGGGGTCCATCGCCGCGTTGAGCAGCTCGCCGACCGTACCCCCGGTCGTCGACAGCGACGCGAACTCGAGCTTGGGCGTGGTGAGGAAGTCGTACCACCACCACGGCCGCGGGATGGCGTTGATGATCGTGCCGAGCGTGAGCTGCGGCGGAATCGAGAACCCGTTGCGCTTGTCGCGCAGTCGCGCCCCGGCAACGGGCGTGTCGACCGTGAACTGCAGCGTGTCGAAGCCGGCCTCGGCAGCCCGACGAGCCAGTCCGTACGAGATCTCGCGGTCGCGCATGACATACAACTGGAACCAGTTGCGTCCGTTCGGGTTGGCCTTCTTCACGTCTTCGATCGAGGTGGTCCCCAGGGTCGAGAGAGTGAACGGGATGCCGGCGGCACCGGCCGCCGATGCGCCCGCGCTCTCGCCCTCGGTCTGCATCAGCCGCGTGAACCCGGTCGGCGCGATGCCGAACGGCAGCGCCGAGGGGCCGCCGAGGATCTCGGTCGACATGTCGACGCGCTCCGCCGGCCGCAGGATGCTCGGGTGGAACTCGACGTCCTCGAACGCCTGCCGGGCGCGCGCGAGCGACAGCTCGCCCTCGGCGGCGCCGTCCGTGTAGTCCGAACGCCGCCTTGGGCGTGCGGCGCTTCGCGATCGCCCGCAGGTCGTAGATCGTGAGCGCCGACTCGAGGCGACGCTTCCTGGCGTTGAGCTCGGGCTTCTTGAACTGCATGAGCTCGAGGAGCTCCGCGGGCTTGGGCAGCTGACGCGTGACCATGGGTTGCCTTTCGGTTTCAGACCTGGGTGCGGGCAAGGCCCGCCTGTGCGTAGTAGCCGGTGATGTGGTCGCGCACGAGGGCGCGGGACCGGTCGACGTCACCGGCGTCGACGGCGTCGAGGATCGCGCGGTGCTCGCGGCGCAGGCGAACAGCCGTGGCATCCCAATCCATGATCCGCTCGGCACCCGCTTGCACGTACGACTCGATCGCGGTGCGAAGCCCCGCCATCATGGCGGCGACCACGACGTTGCCGGACGCCTCGGCCAATGCCAGGTGCAGCTGAGCGTCGAGCGATAGGAACTCGGCGGGCGTGAGATCGACCGACTCCATCGCCTCGACAACAGCCCGGGCTCCGGCAGTGGCGCGATCGGGGTCGGCGGCAAGCGTCTCGACGACCGCCGACTCGAGCACGAGACGGGTCGCCACGACATCGTCAAGGGGAAAGCCCTGTGCCGCGACCTGCAGCCGCAACAGCGCCGACATACCGCCCCGCGGGGTGGCGATGATGATCGCGCCGGATGTCGGCCCCGAACCGGTGCCGGTGCGGATCAGTCCCATCACCTCGAGCACGCGCAGCGCCTCGCGCACGCTGGAACGGCCGACGCCGAGTGTGGCGGCCAGCTCCCGCTCAGGCGGTAGCCGGTCGCCGGGCTGCAGCGCGCCGTCCAGCAGATCGGTCTCGATCTTCTCGAGGACGACGCGCCAGGCGCGGGCGGATGTCGCTCCCGCTGCAGGCGCTGTCTCGGCCACGGCTCTCCTCATCGACGTGTGTGGTC
>NZ_JAHZQZ020000016.1 GCF_019449275.2 Microbacterium sp. HD4P20 | reverse complement strand
CCGCCGCCCGCCCGTCACGCTGTCGCGAAGAAGGCCCGGATGTCGCCGGCCAGCACCTCGGGAACCTCGAGGGCCGCGTAGTGGCCGCCGCGTTCGAAGCGGCTCCAGTGCACGATGTTCGAGTTGTCACGCTCGGCGAAGACCCTGATCGTCTGGAAGTCGTCGGCGAAGACGGCGACGCCGGTGCGTGCTCCGCTGACGCGGGGCTCAGCCTCGGCCAGGGCGTTCTCGCGGTACGCGCGCGACATCCCGGCCGAGGCGTTAGCGAACCATGCGATGCTCACCTCGGTGAGGATGGCGTCCAGCGGCACCAGGCTGGTGCCGTTGCCGAACGAGTTGAACAGCTCGGAGTAGGCGAGCAGGCCGACGGGTGAGTCCGAGAGACCGGCGGCGATGGTCTGGGGACGTGACGCGTTCATGGTGTTGTATCCGCCGACCGACTGGAACCACTGCATGTGCTCCAGGCCCGCGTAGTCCTGCGGCTCGAGCTTCTCGAACTCGGCGGGGTCGCCGGACGGGAAGGAGAACAGCTGCAGCACGTGCAGGCCGAGGAAGCCCTCGGGTGCGAGCAGCCCCAGCTCGCGCGCGACCATCGCGCCGTTGTCGCTGCCGTGGATGCCGTACGAGTCGTAGCCCAGACGACGCATCAGGGTGTCGTAAGCCGCGGCCACGCGCGCGGTGGTCCACCCCGATTCGACGACCGGCTGGCTGAATCCGAAGCCCGGGGCGTCCGGGATGACGACGTCGAACGCGTCCTCGGCGCGGCCGCCGTGGGCGACCGGATCGACGAGCGGCCCGATCACGTCGAGGTAGTCGGCGAAGGAACCGGGGTAGGTGTGAGCCAGCAGCAGGGGGGTCGCGTCCTCGTGCGGCGACCGGACGTGGACGAAGTGGATGGTCTGTCCCTCGATCTCGGTGGTGAACTGCGGGTGCTCGTTCATGCGGGCTTCGGCGGCGCGCCAGTCGAATCCGTCGCGCCACTGCGCGATGGCCTCGCGCAGGTACGACGTCGGCGTGCCGGAGGTCCAGTCGTCGACCGGCGCTGCCTGGGGCAGGCGGGTGCGAGCGAGCCGGGCCTGGAGGTCGTCGAGATCGGCCTGAGCGATCTCGACGCGGAAGGGACGGATGGCCGTGGAGGCGGTTGCGCTGTTCATGACACTGACGTTACGGTCGATATAGGCACGTTTCCTTCCTGATATAGAGAATGTCGAGAAATACCATGGCTGACACCTCGGCGCGGATGTTGGCGCTCCTGGGACTGCTCCAGAGTCGGGCGGACTGGACCGGCCCGGAGCTCGCCCGGCGGCTCGGCGTCTCGCCGCGGACGATCCGCAACGACGTCGATCGGCTCCGTTCGCTCGGCTACCCCGTCGATGCGACGCGGGGCCGCACGGGCTCGTACCGGCTGGGCGCCGGGGGGAAGATGCCGCCGCTTCTCCTCGAAGACGACGAGGCCGTGGCGGTCGCGATCGGACTGCGCGTCGCGCCGGGGGTGGCGGGAATCGCGGATGCCGGCGCCCGGGCGCTCGCCAAGCTGCTCCAGGTGCTCCCGCCGAGACTTCGGGCCACGGTCGATGCCGTCGCGGGGACCGTCGATCGTGCGCCGGAGAACGTCGACACCGACGCACCGGATCCGGAGGTCGACTCCCGCACGCTGAGTGCCGTCGCACAGGCCATCAGCGACGTCGAGTGGCTGCGGTTGGATTATCGCGGGCACCCCCGCCGGGTGGAACCGTACCGCGTCCTGAGCTGGCAGCGCCGCTGGTATCTCGTCGCCCGCGATCCCGATGACGGGGGATGGGAGACCTTCAGGCTGGACTGGGTGGAACCGCGCATGCCGACGCGGCGGCCCTTCTCTCCGGTTCCGATACCGGGAGGGGACTACACGGCCTTCGCGCTGCGCTCGATCGCCGCCAGCGGGTGGAAGGTGCACGCGCGCCTGCGCATCGACGCGCCCGCCGATCGTGTGGTGGCGCGGATCAACCCCACGGTGGGCGTTGTCGAAGCCGTCGACGAGGGCACGTCGGTGCTCGTGACCGGCGCTGACAGCCTCGAGACGATCGCGGCATACATCGGCATGCTCGGCATGGACTTCACCGTCGAGGAGCCGGCCGAGCTCGTTCCGCATCTCCGGCACCTCGCCGATGTGTACACGCGCGCGGCCGGGAAGTGAGCCTCAGCCGTTCTGACGCGGATCGGGCCGCGGCATCCGGGATCCCTCCCGCGGGCGCCGCGAGCCGGTGGGATCGCTCCGGTGACCTTCGCGCGAGGCCAACGTGCGATCGACGAAGAGCCACGTCGGGCGCGGTTCGATGAGCGGCCGGAAGACGCGTCGCACCGGGCGGGTGGCCAGGCCCAACGCGATGAGCACCGACAGGATGATCACCAGCGGGAGCCAGATCCAGGTCGGCTCGGCATGCCGCAGCACGCCGCTCTCGCGGAACGGATACAGCACGAACGAGTGCAGCAGGTAGACGTACATCGTGTATCTGCCGAAGTGGGTCCACCAGTGGCCGCCCCTCGGCATCAGCGCGAAGAACGCCGCCGAGAGCACGAGGGCGATCGCCATCAGTGCCAGGCGCACACCTCCCGCCCACCATTGCGTGCCGCCGATGGCTGCGTAGTTGTCGTCGTAGAAGAGCCATTCGCGCAGGTTCATGTCGCGCCAGCCGTCGACGAAGAACCACGCGGCCCACCCGGCGACGAGAAACAGTCCGAAGCCGCCCGAGACCACCCACCAGGGCCGGCGGTCCAGCAGCCGCAGACGGTCGACGACGCGGTGCTCGCGCAGCCACCACCCCAGTGCGAAGAAGGGGAGCAGGCCGAGCGTCCGCGACAGCGAGAAGGTCGAGTCGATGTTCGGGACGTAGCCGGCGCCGATCGAGACGACCAGCGTCCAGGCCAGGGGCCAGCGCAGCAGCGCCAGGTAGGGCAGGACGAGTCGGAAGATGCCCAGCGCCAGCAGGAACCACAGCGTCCATGACGGCTCGGTGAGGTTTGCAGTCGCCCGCCCCTCGACCAGCCACTTCGTCAGGGACCATAAGCCCTCGAAGATCACGTACGGCACCAGGATGTCGGTGATCACGCGGGCCATCTGCGTCTTCGTCGGCGACTCCGACTTGGAGAAGTAGCCCGAGATGATGGCGAACGCCGGCATGTGGAAGGCGTAGACCAGCAAATACAGGCCCAGCGCGATGTCGGAGTCGTATGTGAGGCGCTGCACGGCATGGCCGAGGACGACCAGGACGATGCAGGCGAACCGCGCGTTGTCCCAGAACGGCGTCCGTCGTCGTGCTCGCGGGATCGGGCCTGTGCGAGCCGCCGGCGGTGGAGCGCTCCCGGCCATCGTCACCCCCTCGCTCGGCGCAGACCAGACTAACCCCTCTCAGGAATCCGACGGCTCCGAGACCGCTGCCACGGCGGGCGGATGGCGGACGGTAGTCTCTTCGGCGCAATGACGACGATCGACGACGCGCTCGAGCGCGACCAGGCCATACCCGACCTCGACTGGCGCGTCTTTCCCGCGGGCACCGAGCGGGACGTCTTCGCTGCGCCGAGCGGTGGCCTGGCCCGCGTGCGTCTGGGCGATCCGGATGCGCCGCGGGTCGTGCTGATGCCCGGCGTTGCGGGCTCGAAGGAGGACTTCGTCCTGCTGATGCCGGTGCTCGCGGCGGCCGGATATCGCGTCGAGTCGTTCGATCTCGCGGGGCACTGGGAGTCGGTGGACGCGGGACCCGCGCATCTGCACCCACCGCGGGAGAGGTACGACTATCGCCTCTTCGTCGATGATCTCGTTGCGATCCTCGAGGACGGCATGCCGGCGCACGTACTGGGATACAGCTTCGCGGGGCTCGTCACCGAGCTCGCGCTCATCGAGCGTCCCGAGCTCTTCCGCAGCCTGACCCTGATGTCGGCACCGCCGGCAACGGGGCAGGTGTTCCGTGGCGTCAAGCACATCGGTCCCATCTCCGATATGTCGCCACATCGCGCTGCGGGGCTGATCCTGTGGGGCATCCGCTACAACCTCAACCGCACTCCGCCCGGGCGTATCGCGTTCGTCCGCGAGCGGCTGCCGGTGACCCAGCGCGCGTGCATCGACGACGTCGTCGGCCTGATGATGGCGATGCCCGACGTCGCCGAAGACGTCGCCGCCATCGACATCCCGAAGCTCATCGCCGTCGGGGAGCAGGATCTGTGGCCCCAGGCGCAGCACGACGCCTACGCCGCGCGCATCGGGGCGAGGGTCGCGACGTACCCGACCGGTCATGCGCCGTGCGAGACGGCTCCGCATCAGCTCGCGCGGGACATGCTGCGGCTGTTCGCCGAGGCGCGCCGGCCCCGGGCGGACGAGGCGGCGGCGGAGTAGGGTGTCGGGATGCGATCGGCCATGAGTCCGAACGACCCGCCCGCATGGTGGACCGGTGCGGTCGTCTACCAGATCTATCCGCGCTCGTTTCAGGACTCCGACGGTGACGGCGTCGGAGACCTGCCGGGCGTGCTGCAGCGCATCGACCACCTCGTCGAATTGGGCGTGGACGTGGTGTGGTTCTCGCCCATCTACCGCAGCCCGCAGGATGACAACGGCTACGACATCAGCGACTACCGCGACGTCGATCCGATCTTCGGGACTCTCGCCGATCTCGATCACGTCGTCGCCGCGCTGCACGAGCGCGACATCAAGGTGGTGATGGACCTCGTCGTGAATCACACCAGCGACGAGCATCCCTGGTTCATCGAGTCCCGCTCGTCCAAGGACAGCCCCAAGCGCGACTGGTACTGGTGGCGACCCCCGCGGGAGGGGATGGAACCCGGCACCCCCGGCGCGGAGTCGACGAACTGGGGCTCGTACTTCTCCGGCCCCGCGTGGGAGTTCGACGAGGCGACGGGTGAGTACTACCTCCATCTCTTCAGCCGGAAGCAACCGGACCTCAACTGGGAGAACCCGGCGGTGCGCGCGGCGATCTACGACATGATGCGCTGGTGGCTCGACCGGGGCATCGACGGCTTCCGCATGGATGTGATCAACCTCATCTCCAAGACGGTCGGCGACGACGGCTCGCTCGCGGACGGCGTCGGCGACGGGCTCTACGGCGACAACCGTGCGCACACCGTCAACGGGCCGCGCCTGCACGAGTTCCTCCACGAGATGCACCACGAGGTCTTCGCCGGTCGCCGCGACGCCCTGCTGCTGGTCGGCGAGACGCCGGGTGCGACGGTCGAGGACGCCCAGCTGTTCACCGACCCTGCCCGCCAAGAGCTCGACATGGTGTTCACGTTCGAGCACATGCACCTCGACCACGGCCCCGGCGGCCGGTTCGATCTGCGACCGCTCGACCTGCGAGTGCTCAAGGCGACGATGACGCGGTGGCAGGCCGGGCTCTTCGGCGTGGGCTGGAACGCGCTCTACTGGTGCAATCACGATCAGCCGCGCATCGTGTCGCGGTTCGGCGACGACGGCGCCTACCGCCGGGAGTCCGCCACGATGCTCGCCACCGTGCTGCACCTTCACCGCGGCACACCGTACATCTACCAGGGCGAAGAACTCGGCATGACCGACGCGCACTTCGACGAGCTCGCCGACTACCGCGACATCGAGTCGATCCGCTACGCCGCCGAGGCCCACGCACACGGACGGATGACCGACGCGCAGCTGGTCGAGGCTCTCGCCTCGGGAAGCCGCGACAACGCGCGCACGCCCGTGCAGTGGGATGCCGGGCCCTCCGCTGGTTTCACGTCAGGGGAACCATGGATCGGGGTGAACCCCAACCACGTGACCGCCAATGCCGATGCGGAGCGCGCAGACCCGGCATCCGTCTTCCACCACTACCGCCGGCTCATCCGCCTGCGCCACGAGGACCCCGTGGTGCGGTTGGGCGACTTCGCCCTCGTCGAGCACGAGCACCCGCACGTGTACGCCTTCACGCGCTCGGGCGAGGGGCCGTCGCTCTTCGTGGCGGGCAATTTCTCGGCCGACGTGCAGCGGGTCGGCATCACCGGACTGAACCCAGGGCGGGCAGAGCTCGTGCTGGGCAACTACGCCGATCCTCCGGTCATCGAGGGCGGCACCCTGTCGCTGCGGCCGTGGGAGGCCGTCGTGCTGCGCGCGGCCTCGGGCGGCGCCTGACCGAGTGACGCCGACCAGCGGAGGAAGGCGCCCATGCCGGGTGTAGCGTCAGGAGCCCGGGGACTCTCCTGCCCTGCGCACGGAACGAGGCCACCATGACCGCTGCTGCACCGATCCTCGGCGTCATCGGAACGTCGCGCAAACCCGATGAAAGACGGGTTCCGATCCACCCCGGCCACTTCGAGCGCCTCCCGCATGACCTAGGTGAGCGGATCATCGTCGAAGAGACATACGGCGAGCGATTCGGCGTCCCGGACGACGAGATCCGCCCGTTCGTGGGCCGCCTCGCCTCCCGTCAGGAGGTGATCGCGGCATCCGACATCGTGCTCCTGCCCAAGCCGCAAGCGGAGGATCTGCAGGACCTGCAGGACGGCCAGGTGCTGTGGGGCTGGCCCCACCTCGTGCAGGACGAGCGGATGACGCAGCTGGCGATCGACAAGCGGCTCACGGTCATCGCCTTCGAGGCTATGAACCATTGGGGCGGCGACGGCACCTTCGGGCTGCATGTGTTCCATATGAACAATGAGCTCGCAGGCTATTGCTCGGTGCTGCACGCGCTGCAGCTGTGTGGTTCGACGGGCGACTACGGCCGACGCGTCTCGGCGGTCGTCATCGGGTTCGGCGCGACCGCTCGCGGGGCCGTCACCGCGCTCCGTGCGCACGGCGTCCACGACGTCCGCGTACTGACCAATCGGCGGGCGGCGTCGGTGGCCTCGCCCATCCACGCCGCGCACATCATCCAGTTCGACCATGACGACGAGCCCTACCTCAGCGAAGTCATCACGGATGAGGGCCGCGTGCCGCTCGCACCGTTCCTCGCCGAGAGCGACATCGTCGTCAACTGCACGCTGCAAGACCCCAACCGCCCGCTCCTCTATCTTCGCGAGAGCGATCTGGGGGCGTTCCGCACCGGGAGCCTGATCGTCGACGTCTCGTGCGACGAGGGGATGGGGTTCGAGTGGGCCCGGCCGACATCCTTCGCGGCCCCGATGTTCACCGTGGGCGAGACCATCAACTACTACGGGGTGGACCACAGCCCGTCGTTCCTGTGGAACTCGGCCAGCTGGGAGATCAGCGAGGCCCTGCAGTCGTTCATCCCCATCGTGATGGGCGGGCCGGCCGCGTGGGCCGGCAATGAGACGATCCGCCGCGCGACGGAGATATCCGACGGTCGCGTGCTGAACCCGGCGATCCTCGAGTTCCAGGGACGCGATTCGGCCTTTCCGCACGTGATCGGAATATCCTGACGACAGCCGCGTTGCATAAGTTACATTCACATGCATGGAAACGCGAGGAGCGATCGTGAACGACATCACACCTCAGATGCAGTTCGGCATCTTCTCGGTGAGCGACATCACTGAGGACCCCACCACCGGCACCACACCGAGCGAGGCGGACAAGATCCGCGCCGCTGTGACCGTGGCCAAGCACGCCGAGGAGGTCGGGCTCGACGTCTTCGCCCTCGGCGAGCACCACAATCCGCCGTTCTGGTCGTCCTCGCCCACCACGACCCTCGCCTACATCGCCGCGCAGACCGAGCGCCTGATCGTGTCGACGGCGACCACGCTCATCACCACGAACGACCCGGTGAAGATCGCCGAGGACTACGCGATGCTGCAGCACCTGTCGGGCGGCCGCGCCGACCTGATGCTCGGCCGCGGCAACACCGGGCCCGTCTATCCGTGGTTCGGCAAGGACATCCGTCAGGGACTGCCTCTCGCGATCGAGAGCTACAACCTGCTGCACCGACTGTGGCGCGAGGATGTCGTGGACTGGGAGGGAAAGTTCCGCACGCCGCTGCAGGGCTTCACCTCCACGCCACGGCCGCTCGACGGCGTCGCGCCCTTCGTGTGGCACGGTTCCATCCGCACGCCCGAGATCGCCGAGCAGGCCGCGTACTACGGCGACGGCTTCTTCGCGAACAACATCTTCTGGCCCAGGGAGCACTACCAGCGACTGGTCACCCTGTACCGTCAGCGCTTCGCCCACTACGGCCACGGCACGCCCGAGCAGGCGATCGTCGGTCTCGGCGGCCAGGTCTTCATGAGCGCGAACTCGCAGGACGCGGTGCGCGAGTTCCGCCCCTACTTCGACAACGCGCCGGTCTACGGCCATGGGCCATCGCTCGAGGACTTCAGCGAGATGACACCCCTGACCGTCGGTTCGCCCCAGCAGGTGATCGACCGGTACGCGGCGATGCGCGAGACGTACGGCGACTACCAGCGCCAGCTCTTCCTGATCGATCACGCGGGACTGCCGCTGAAGACCGTGCTCGAGCAGCTCGACATCCTGGGCGGCGAGGTGGTTCCGGTGCTGCGCAGGGAGCTTCAGAAGAACCGCCCGGCTGAGGTGCCGGATGCCCCGACCCACGCCGGTCTCGTGAAAGCGGCGTACGGCGACCAGGCGCCGCGCCAGGCCGTTCCCGGTGCCAACCGAGGCGACAATCTCGTCGGAGAGAGCCCGTACCAAGACGCCCCCGCCAAGGCCGGTGCCGCGTTCGGCCTCGGATCATCCGGTCGTTGATCCGGTCAAGGGAGACGAAGCCATGACTTCCGCACCACGCCGCATCGCCGTGATCTCGGCGGGCCTGTCCAATCCGTCATCGACCCGAATGCTGGCCGATCGCCTCGCAGCCGCGACAGCGAAGGACCTCTCCGGGCGCGACGTCCCGGTGGAGGTCGACGTGTTCGAGCTGCGCGATTACGCGCATGACGTCACGAACAACCTGCTCACCGGCTTCGCGCCGCCCGCACTCGAGTCGATGATCAATGCGGTCGTGTCGGCGGATGCCGTGATCGCGGTGACGCCCATCTTCTCGACGAGCTACTCGGGGCTGTTCAAGTCCTTCATCGACGTGCTCGACCCGGATGCCCTCACCGGCAAGCCCGTCCTGATCGGGGCGAATGCGGGCACGGCCCGGCATTCGCTCGCGATCGACTACGCGATCCGTCCGCTGTTCGCCTACCTGCACGCCGAACCCGTCGCCACGGGCGTCTTCGCGGCGTCCAGCGACTGGGGCGCCGCGGCCGACCAGGTCGCTCCGCTGGGCGAACGGATCGAGCGCGGAGCCCGTGAGCTCGCCGAAGCGATCACCCGGCGGCAGCCCGTCGAGGACGTCGACCCCTACGACCCCGCGAACTACCTCGGCGATGGCCGGTCGTTCGGACATCTGCTCGGCGGCCTCGCGGGGGAGTAGCCCTGGCCAGGCGGATCAGCGCAACCGCACGTCCTCCGGCGTGAGGAGGTGCCGCCAGCCGCCCTCGCCGCGCACGGCCGGCGCGGCGAGCACATCGGCGTCCACGAGCGGACCGAGCTCCACACCCGCGAGGTCGGCGAGCTCGGCGATGGGCGCCTGGAACGTGCGGAAGGAGCCCAGCCTCGGCACGACGAACGCCCCTTGCCGCACGTCGAGGAGCTCGGACTGATCCAGGACGAATCCCGCGGCTTCGAGGCGCGGCATCCCGTACTCCGTCGCGGCCGCCCACGCGGCGACCTTGAAGAAGCGACGAGGGATCGCCACGCCGCGATAGATCGGATCGCCGCTCGCGAGCACCGGCGCCGTGAAGACGCTTACTCGTTGCGCGGTCGCGCCGGCGTACTGCAGCACGTGGTCCTCGAGGCCCAGCCACAGGTCCTTCGACTGGTTGAAGGCAGCCGCCTGCGGCGCCGCGTTCGTGTAGAAGAACGTCGCCTCGGTGGCCTCCCGGGCCTCGGCGGCCTCGCCCCAGCCGGGGTCGCGGCGGCGCACCAGATGGCCGCGATCGAGGTCGTTCCCGGCGTAGAGCTCGGGCCCGGCCTGCTCGTCTGCGGGCACCCGCGGGTCGAGGCGCCACTCGCCGCTGCGTGACACGTCCCGCAGCGCGGCCCCGTCGATGTTCACGGCAGTGACCGCGGCAAGCCGCCGTGACGGGTCGAGCAGCACCGTGAACCGCGAGTACGGCAGTTCGCGCAACGGGCGCTCCTCGGCGGGTCCGGGAAGGGGGATCGGGATGCCGAGGAAGCCGTCGTCGTATCCGGCCGAAGTCATGTGCGCCACCCGTCCATACTCGTCGTCACTTCTCACCCCGCCGCATGCGCAGGCGGCGCGCCAGCACGGCGTCCACGGTGAGTCCGATCCCCACCGCGAGGGCGACCGACACGATTACGGCCACCACCGGACCACCGGGGACGATCGCCGCCACGGCGGCCCCGATGAAGGCCTGGTAGAGGGCCCACGCGAACGCCGCGAGGGCGGCCACCGCGAGGTACCGCGGCGCACGGATCCGTGTCGCGCCCGCCGTCAGGTTGACCGCGAGTCGTGCGAACGGGATGAACCGCGCGGTGAACAGCACCAGAGCTGCGCGGCGCTCGAGCCGCGCCTGCGCCCACGCGAAGGCCGACTGCACGCGCGCCGCCCGCATCCATCGCCACCGCTGCAGGCCGACTGTGCGGCCCACCAGATAGCAGGCGGCGTCGCCGAGGACGGCGGCCACAGTGGCGACGGCGATCACCCAGGCCAGTGCCGGTTCGCCGCCCGACACGGCGAGCGCCCCGAACGCGGTGACGGCGGCCTCGCCCGGCACGATGACGAGGAACGCGTCTCCGAGCACGAGCACGAACAGCAGGGGGAGTGCCCAAGGGCTCTGCGCCGTCTGGGTCAGCAGCTCCTCGATCACGACTCCTTCCTACTGCCCCCGGGTGAACGGGGACGGAACGGAGCCTCGGCGGTGACCGGGAGGGGTGCATCCGGTGAACTCTCGTCGCAGGCGTCGTTTCGTGGCATCCGCACTCCTCGCGGCGGGTCACGCTGGTCGCGTGAGAGTCGCACTGCTCGCCGAATCGTTCCTGCCCCACATGAACGGGGTGACAGGATCGGTGCTCCATGTCCTGCGCCACCTGGCCGCCCAGGGCCACGAGACGCTGGTGATCGCTCCCCGCGCGGGCGAGTTCACTGCCGACCTGCACGGCGCGCGCACCGAGCTGCTGCGTTCCGTGCCGCTGCCCTCGTATCCCGACGTGCGTGTCGTGTTCGCCCGGGCAGCCCGGCTCACGGCGATCCTCCGCGAGTTCCGGCCCGACGTCGTCCACCTCGCCTCTCCCTTCGTGCTCGGCTGGCAGGGCCTGGCCGCAGCCGACGCGCTGCGGATTCCCGCGGTGGCCGTGTACCAGACCGACGTCATCGCGTACGCGGAGAAATACGGGATGCCGCAGGCATCTGCCCTCGTCGGAAGGCATGTGGCGCGCCTGCACCGCCGCGCCACCCTCACACTGGCGCCCTCCACGGCATCGCTGCGGCAGCTGGAAGGACTCGGCGTCGACCGGCTGCGCCGATGGGGACGCGGCGTCGACACCGAGCGATTCGGACCGGAGCGGCGCAGTGAGACCTGGCGCGCCCGCGTCGCACCGGGCCGGACCGTCATCGGCTACATGGGGCGCCTCGCCCCCGAGAAGCAGGTCGCAGACCTCGCCGCGCTGGCGGGGATCGCGGGCACGCGTCTCGTGGTCGTCGGCGACGGTCCGGCCAGGCCCGGCCTCGAGGCGGCACTGCCCGACGCCGTCTTCACCGGTCACCTGTCCGGCGCCGCCCTGGCCGAGGCGCTGGCGAGCTTCGATGTCTTCGTGCATCCGGGCGAGAGCGAGACCTTCGGCCAGACGATCCAGGAAGCGCTCGCCAGCGGCGTGCCGGTGGTCGCGACCGGTGTGGGCGGACCGCTCGACCTGGTGCGGTCGAGCGTCGACGGCTGGCTCTATCGCCCGGGCGACCTGCACGACTTGCGCGCGCGGGTGGCTGATCTCGCCGGCGACGACGGCAAGCGCCGCGCATTCGGCGCCGCGGCACGCGACTCCGTTCGCGACCGCACGTGGGACGCGGTGTGCCGTCGCCTGGTGGAGCACTACGAGGAGGCCCGGATGCTGCGGCCCATCGACGACGCGCTGGTGCAGCGGGGCGCGACCCGGCCGGCGATGCCGGCGATCGCCACCGGCCAGCTGCGCCGGTGGGGGCGGTACGTCGCGCTCGGCGACTCGCTGACCGAGGGCCTGTGCGATGCGTCGCGCATGCCGTCGGGTCAGTACCGCGGCTGGGCCGATCGCCTGGCACAGCTGCTGGCACATGCCCGCGACGACCGCGAGCCGTTCCGGTACGCGAACCTCGCGGTGCGCAGTCGCCGCGTCGAGCATGTGCTGCACGAGCAGCTGCCCCGCGCGCTGGCGCTGCGGCCGGATCTCGTGTCGGTGCTGATCGGTGCCAACGACCTCGTCGGCCGGCGGGCGGATCCGGTACGTCTCGCGGCCTCTCTCGAGCAGGGGATCCGCTTGCTCCGCGCCGCCGGTATCGACGTCCTGCTCGTGACGCCGTTCCTCCCGCGCCGCCGCGCGGCACGCATCTTCGCGCGCCGGTTCGCCGTCTATGCGTCCGAACTGCGACGGATCGCCGCCACGACAGGTGCGATCCTGCTGGACCTCGACGCCCTGCCGGCGATCGGCGACCTCGACCTCTGGGCCGACGACAAGGTGCATCTGCGCTCCGGGGGCCACCGGTTCCTGGCGTACCGGGCGGCCGAGGCCCTCGGAGTACCCGACGCCGAGGCGCTGGCCGGACTGGACGCCGCGCTGCACGCCGACGACGACCCGGCAGCGGCGGGCTCGTGGCTGAGACGTGACGCGCTGCCGTGGGTCTGGCGGCGGCTGCGCGGACGCACGGCCGGGGACGGGGTGCTGCCCAAACACGACGACTACTCCGAGATCGGTGGCCGCGGCGACGTCCGCGAACGCTCGTCGGTCACGTGAGGCCGATGGCGCGGTCCGCTCGGAGGGCAGGGTTCAGTCCGGCTTCCAGCGATACTCCGATTCCGGGCGCCCACCCGTCCCGTAGCGGGGGGAGC
Organism: Microbacterium sp. HD4P20; assembly: GCF_019449275.2. Lineage (GTDB taxonomy): Bacteria > Actinomycetota > Actinomycetes > Actinomycetales > Microbacteriaceae > Microbacterium. The sequence continues at coordinate 72,321 of NZ_JAHZQZ020000016.1, read as the reverse complement.
GGATGACGCGGCGCGCCGTGGTGAGATGCTCGAGGTAGCGACGGACGGCGACCCGGGACATCCCGAGTCGCTGTGCCGCCTCGCCGGCTGACACGGGGCCGTGGCGGCGAACATCATCGGAGACCAGCACGAGCGTCTCGGACGAGAGGCCCTTCGGCAGCCGGACGGCGCCGGCTGGCCGCAGAGCTCCCAGCATCGCGTCGATCTCCGCCTGCGTCGGCGCTCCCGCGGACTCGTGTGCGCGGCGGCTGAACTCGCGGTACTGCTCCAGTCGCTCGCGGAAGACCGCGAAGGTGAAGGGCTTCACGAGGTACTGGGCGACGCCGAGAGCCACCATGCCGCGCACCACGTCGGCATCGCGCACGCCGGTGATGGCCATCACGTCGACGGTCGCTCCCCGCGCGCGCACATGCCGCAGCACGTCCACGCCGGTGCCGTCGGGCATCGTGACGTCGAGCAGAACGAGGTCGATGCGGTCGGCGCCGGCGAGCACCGCCTGGATCGCGGCGCGAGCCCCCGTGCACTCACCTGCCACCTCGAATCCCTCGAGCCGCTCGAGATAGCTGTGGTGCAGCTCGAGCGTGAGCGGATCGTCGTCGACCAACAGGACCCGGATCACGGATGCCTCGACGGCAGTGTCAGGACGAACGTCGTGGGATCCTCGCGCAGGTCGATCGCTCCGCCTGTATCCGTCACGATCGACCGCACCAGCGCCAGTCCCACGCCGCGCCCCTCTGCGCCGGTCGGCTTGGTCGAGAAGCCGCGCTCCCAGATCCGGTCGCGGATGTCATCGGCCACCCCCTCGCCGCTGTCGGCCACCTCGACACGCAACGCGGAAGAGTCCGGCACGGCCGCGAACACGACGCGCACCCAGCGCGGCGGCTCGCCGGCGGCTGCGGCATCCATGGCGTTGTCGATGAGGTTGCCGACGACCGAGACGGCGTCCATCGGCGGGAGCGAGCTACGTGGTGCGGCCGGATCGATCTCGGCCGACCACTCGATCCCGCGCTCGCGCGCCTGGGCGGCTTTGCCGAGCAGCAGCGCACCGACGGTGGGGTCGCCGTCACGGCGGGCCGCGACCTGATCGACCAGCGCCTGGCTCTGCCGAGACGTCTCGGTGAGGATCTCGATCGCCTCGGCCGTGCGGCCGAGCTCGAGAAGAGAGACGGCCGTGTGCACACGGTTGCCGTGCTCGTGGGTCTGAGCGCGCAGTGCCTCGCCCAGCGTGCGCACCGACTCGTAGGAGGCGACAGCATCGCGGATGGAGCCGGCCGGCAGATCGCCGGCCACCCGGCGCGTGGTCCGCCGGGCGAGCAGCGCCCCGACGACGCCCGCTCCGAGCAGGGTCAGGGCGAGCGAGACGATGAAGGGCAGCCGCAGGAGCAGCTGCGACGAGATGCTGCCGAGGGTCACCCCCACCGACACCCAGCCGACGACGCGGCCGTCGTCGCGCACGGGCGCGATGGTGCGGACCGAGGGGCCGAGGGTGCCGGTGAACTCCTCGGTGAGCACGGCCGGCGTCGCGGGGATCGTGCCGAGGTACTGCCTGCCGATCTCGGACGGCGAGCGGTGGGTGACGCGCACGCCCTCGGGGGTCATGATCGTCACGAAGTCCAGCGCGGTGACCGCCATCACTTCTGCCGCGACCGGCTGCAGCTGCCGCGACGCATCCGGGTCCCCGAGCGCCATGGCCACCCCCGGCAGTGCCGCCAGCGACGTGGCGACGGCACGCGTCACCTCTTCGGCCTCGGAGCGCTCCGAACGCTGGGCGTCGAGGACGAGCACGGTCGAGAGCACCGCCACCAGCAGCAGGACCGATGCGGCGACCACGACGAACACGCGCGACGCCGCGCTGGCCGGGCTCGTCCGCATCGACATGGCTCTCCTCGCTGATGGCCGTTGAGTCCATCCTCGACCCTCACGGCCGCGCGCGAACCCTCCCGCGTGCGACCAATACGACCACAAGTCGGCCATCGCGGCGCTTCGGCGGACGCTGTCATCACGTCGCACCCGCCGGTGCGATCCGAACAACGACTGTTCACCCCTTAGGAGGCGAAGATGGCTCTTTCGACCCGGACGACTTCGTTCACACTTCCCGGCTTCAACTTCCGGCGCGGCAAGCGCGCATGGGACAAGCACACGTGGCTGTACCTGTCGGTGATCGCCGCTGTCGTGCTCGGCGCGGCCGTCGGCCTGATCTGGCCGGACCTCGGCGTCGCCCTCAAGCCGCTGGGCGAGGGGTTCGTCGCATTGATCAAGATGATGATCGCCCCGATCATCTTCTGCACGATCGTGGTCGGCGTCGGGTCGATCGCCAAGGCAGCCACCGTCGGCAAGATCGGCGGACTGGCCCTGCTGTACTTCATGGTCATGTCGACCTTCGCTTTGGCCATCGGCCTGTTCGTCGGCAACCTGCTCCACCCCGGCGAAGGACTGGACATGGCCGGTTCGACCTACGAGTCGGCGGCGGAGGCGCAGACCACCCAGGAGTTCATCCTCGGAATCATCCCGACGACCTTCTTCTCCGCCTTCACCGGCGAGAGCGTGCTGCAGGTGCTCTTCATCGCGCTTCTGGTCGGGTTCGCGCTCCAGCAGATGGGCGACCGCGGCGTACCTGTCATGAACGCCGTCAAGCAGCTCCAGGCGCTGGTCTTCCGCATCCTCGGAATGATCCTGTGGCTGGCTCCCCTCGGCGCGTTCGGCGCCATCGCGGCCGTCGTGGGCAACACCGGGATCGCCGCGATCTGGGCGCTGGGCACCCTGATGATCGCGTTCTACGTAACGTGCCTGATCTTCATCGTCGGCGTGCTCGGCACCCTGCTGTGGGCAGTGACGCGCATCAACCTCTTCAGCCTCGTGAAGTACCTGGCACGCGAGTATCTGCTGATCGTCGGCACGTCGTCGTCCGAGTCGGCGCTGCCCCGCCTCATCGCCAAGATGGAGCATCTCGGTGTGTCGAAGCCTGTCGTCGGCATCACCGTCCCCACCGGCTACTCGTTCAACCTCGACGGAACGGCGATCTACCTCACGATGGCCTCGCTGTTCATCGCGAGCGGCATGGGCGCACCGATGTCGATCGGCGAGCAGATCGGGCTCCTGGTGTTCATGATCGTGGCGTCGAAGGGGGCGGCCGGTGTGACGGGGGCGGGACTGGCCACGCTCGCCGGGGGCCTGCAGGCGTACCGCCCCGACCTCGTGGACGGCGTCGGGGTCATCGTGGGCATCGACCGGTTCATGTCGGAAGGCCGGGCCATCACGAACTTCACGGGCAACGCCGTGGCCACCGTGCTGATCGGCTCGTGGACGAGGGAGCTCGACGCCCCGCGTGCTCGGCGGGTGCTGGCAGGGGCTCTGCCCTTCGATGAGACGACTCTCGCCGGCGACGACCACGACGGCATGTCGAACGCGCCGGACGCGGTCGGCGTGCAGGGTCTCGAGGATGCCGCGATCGCCGAGGCCCAGGCCAAGGAGCTGCGCGCGCGCGAGCGCGAGAGCCTGCTCAGCCGCTGAGACGCCGCGAGGCCCCGTCCGCTGGAGCGGACGGGGCCTCGCGATCGTCTCGGATCCGGTGGTGGTCGTCAGCTCCCCGGGTCGATCTCGCCTGCTTCGATGGCTGCCTCACGCTCGTGCTCGGTCAGCTCGTCGGTCTCGTCCTCGACGGATTCCATCGGATCCAGCGTCGGGGGCGGTGTCTCCAGTTCGACCTCGTCGTCGAGAGGCACTTCGCGCTCGTCGTCCGGGATTCGCTCCCTGAAATCGCTCATGGCCCCGCCCGCCTTCCTACCCGCTCTTGCGCCGGAACTCGCGCTTCGTGACAGCGCCGTGGGTCCCGTGGATCCCCGAGTCGGCGTCCAGGTGCGCCTCGCCTTCTCGGTGATGCGCGTTCTTCTTGTCGAGGGCTTCTTTGAATTTGCGCTTCATCTCGTCGGATGCCGCGCTCGCCGGCTTGTCGTCGGTGCTCATGCTTCAACCCTAGGCGGGGCATCCGACTGTCGCCAGGGATGCCGGGATTCGCGCGCCCGCTGATAAGCTGGGTCGGGTTGCCCTGTGGGCAACCGCTCAATTCCATATGAGCACTGTGCTTTATATGGGCACTGTGGAGCAGGCCGGCAGCTAGCTGGTCCCCTGTGGTGGATTCCTCGATGCCGACGCGGCGGGTGGTCTTCTACTGGTGACCAGCGCTGGCGAACCCCGCGGATATGCCGCGCGCCGACATCTGCCTGTTCCTGCTCCTTCGCACAAGCTCGTGCGCGAAACGCGCGTGCGAGCCTAAACAAAGAAGGAGAGACCTCTTGGAAGGTCCTGAAATCACCGCCGCCGAAGCCGTCCTCGACAACGGACGCTTCGGCACCCGCACCGTTCGGTTCGAGACCGGGCGACTCGCGCAGCAGGCACAGGGTGCCGTCGCCGCGTACCTCGACGAGGAGACGATGCTCCTCTCGGCCACCAGCGCCGGAAAGCACCCGCGCGAAGGCTTCGACTTCTTCCCGCTGACCGTCGACGTCGAAGAGCGCTCGTACGCCGCGGGCAAGATCCCCGGCTCGTTCTTCCGTCGTGAGGGTCGTCCCTCGACCGAGGCGATCCTCGTCTGCCGTCTCATCGACCGCCCGCTGCGTCCGTCGTTCGTCGAGGGCCTCCGCAACGAGGTGCAGATCGTCGTGACGGTCCTCTCGATCGCGCCCGGCGAGTTCTACGACGCTCTCGCCATCAACGCGGCGTCGCTGTCGACCCAGATCTCGGGCCTGCCGTTCTCCGGCCCGATCGCCGGCGTCCGCCTGGCGCTCATCCCCGGCCACGGCGACAACGCCGACCAGTGGATCGCGTTCCCGACGGTCACCCAGCTCGAGGAGGCCGTCTTCGACCTCATCGTGGCTGGCCGCGTCATCACCGACGCCGACGGCAACGAGGATGTCGCGATCATGATGGTCGAGGCGGAGGCCACCGAAGGCTCGTGGAACCTCATCAAGGGCGGCGCCACCAAGCCCAACGAGCAGGTCGTGGCCGAGGGTCTCGAGGCGTCGAAGCCGTTCATCAAGCAGCTCGTGAAGGCGCAGAGCGAGGTGGCGAACACCTCGGCGAAGGAGATCAAGGAGTTCCCGGTCTTCCTGCCCTACAGCCAGGAGACGTACGACTTCGTGGCGCACCGCGCGTACGACAAGCTCGTCCCGATCTACCAGATCGCCGACAAGCAGGAGCGTCAGAACGCCGACGACGAGCTGAAGGATGCCGTCAGGGCCGAGCTGCTCGCAGCCGTCGAGTCGGGTGAGCTGCAGGCCGTCGCGACGCTGGAGTTCTCAGCGGCGTACAAGTCGGTCACGAAGACGATCGTGCGCAGCCGCATCCTCGCCGAGGGCGTCCGCATGGACGGGCGCGGCCTCGCCGACATCCGACCGCTGGATGCCGAGGTGCAGGTCATCCCGCGCGTCCATGGTTCGGCGATCTTCCAACGTGGCGAGACCCAGATCCTGGGTGTCACGACGCTCAACATGCTCAAGATGGAGCAGCAGATCGACTCGCTGTCGCCCGTCACGCACAAGCGCTACATGCACCACTACAACTTCCCGCCCTACTCGACCGGTGAGACCGGCCGTGTGGGCAGCCCCAAGCGTCGCGAGATCGGGCACGGCTTCCTGGCCGAGCGCGCCCTCGTACCGGTGCTGCCCAGCCGCGAGGAGTTCCCCTACGCGATCCGTCAGGTGTCCGAGGCTCTCGGCTCCAACGGCTCGACGTCGATGGGTTCGGTGTGCGCGTCCACTCTGTCGCTGCTGAACGCCGGTGTGCCGCTGCGCGCGCCGGTCGCGGGCATCGCGATGGGCCTGGTGACGGACGAGGTCGACGGTCAGACCCGCTACGCCGCGCTGACCGACATCCTCGGGGCCGAGGACGCCCTGGGCGACATGGACTTCAAGGTCGCCGGCACGAGTGAGTTCGTCACCGCCATCCAGCTCGACACCAAGCTCGACGGCATCCCGTCGTCGGTGCTCACCGCCGCGCTGCAGCAGGCTCACGAGGCGCGTCTCACGATCCTCGGCGTGCTGAACGCTGCGATCGACGGTCCTGACGAGATGGCGCCGACCGCTCCGCGCGTGATCAGCGTGCAGATCCCGGTCGACAAGATCGGCGAGCTGATCGGCCCCAAGGGCAAGACGATCAACGCGATCCAGGACGAGACCGGCGCGCAGATCTCCATCGAGGAGGACGGCACCGTCTACATCGGCGCGGTCGATGGTCCGTCGGCCGAGGCTGCCCGCGCACAGGTGAACGCGATCGCCAACCCCACCAACCCGGAGGTCGGCGAGCAGTTCCTCGGCACCGTGGTGAAGATCGCGACGTTCGGCGCGTTCGTCTCGCTGCTGCCGGGCAAGGACGGGCTCCTGCACGTGACCGAGGTCCGCAAGCTGGCCGGCGGCAAGCGCGTCGAGAACGTCGACGATGTGCTGTCGGTCGGGCAGAAGCTGCTGGTCAAGATCACCAAGATCGACGACCGCGGCAAGCTGTCGCTCGAGCCGGTGCTCGAGGAGTCTGCCGACCAGGAGGGCCGCGATGCGGCAACCCCCGCTCCGGAGGCTCCCGCAGAGGTCTGACAATCCCACGGGGCCGACCAGGCCTGGCTGTCCGGATGCCCGTCCCTCCCTCGCGGAGGGGCGGGCATCCGTCGTTCGCGTTCGTCGCCACTCGTCCGCCCCAGCGGGGACGAACGCACCTGCGACGCCCGGGTCGTGATGAAAGCGTTATGTAATGTTTATCGACAGTTCGCCTGCTTGGGCGGTCGGCTGTCTGGACTGCCTTACCCTCGAAGTACGCGCCGGGGGGTGCGGAAACAGCGATCACGGCGACTCCACCGGGGTTTTCGTGAGGGGGTGGCACATGGCTTACTTCGGTGTTGACTCGACGCTACCCCCGACGAGCCCGGATGCCGCAGCCCCTCCCGCGCCGGGAGTGCACCCGTCCGCCCCGATTCCCGTTCAGGGCCCATCGGTGGGCAGCAACGTCCGCGTGCCGCTCGGAGAGAGCGGCGCGGCAGTCTTCCCGCTGATCCTCGGCGGAGCCGAGTTCGGCTGGAACGTCGACCTGGAGTCGAGCCACGCGATCCTCGACGCGTACGCCGAGCTGGGCGGGAACACCGTCCATACGTCCGACAGTTTCTCGGGCGGTCGCAGCGAGCACATCATCGGGCAGTGGCTGCACTCGCGCGGTCTGCGGGACGACGTCGTCCTGGTGGTGCGGGTGGGCGGGCACGCCGACAACCCCGGGCTGGGCCCGGTGAATCTGATCCGCTCGGTCGAGGCATCGCTCACGCGCCTGCGGACCGAGCGCATCGACGTGCTCTCGCTCGACGCCTCCACCGACTCCGCGACCGCACTGGAAGACACGCTGGCCACGGCGGAGTGGCTGGTCGAATCGGGCAAAGTCGGGGCGATCGGCGCGATGGGCTACACGGCCGCGCAGCTGGTCGAGGCCCGCATCCTGGCCTCTGCGGGCTACCCTCGCATCACCGTCCTCGACGTTCCGTTCAACGTGCTGCGCCGCCACGAGTTCGATGCCGACCTGCGGCTGGTCGCGGGCGCACAGGGCATGGCCGTGACGCCGTCCCATGCGCTCGAGCACGGCTTCCTCGCCGGGCGCCAGCGCACGCGCCCGCGTGGCTCGCTGTCGGTGCGCGGCGCCCAGCTGGCTGCGAACCTCAACCGCCGCGGCAGCCGAACGCTCCGCGCGCTGGACACCGTCGGAACCGAGCTCGGCGTGCCGGATGCAGCGGTCGCCGTGGCCTGGCTGCTGTCGCAGAAGCTCGTGACGGCCCCGATCGTCAACGCCTACGCGCCGGAGCACGTCGAGGAGCTCGTGCAGGGCGTGGGAATACGGCTCAGCCGGGCACAGCTGTCCGACATCGCGCGCGCGTCGGAATAGGGCGCGGCGCGCCGAAGTCTCCACATGCCCCGGAGAGCCATCCGTCGGTGACGTAGGGTGGAAATCGGTGCCCCGTCGGGGCACGCAACCCCCGACGAAGTGAGCTGCGTGACGCACTACATCTACCTCGTGCGGCATGGCGAGCATCAGAACGCCGAGCACGGACTGGTCGACGGCCCCCTTTCACCGCGAGGCCGGCGTCAAGCATCGCTCCTGGCGGACCGCCTTTCGGGCGTGCCGTTCGATGCCGTGTGGCATTCGCCGCTCGAGCGTGCCAGCGAGACGGCGCGCGCGGTCTCGGAGCGGATGCCGTCGCTCGCCCCGGAGCCTTCCGCGCTGCTGTTCGACTGCGTGCCGACCGGCATGACGGAAGAGACGCCCTCGGTCTTCGAGCCGTTCTTCGGCTCCGTGACCGAGGCCGAGGTCGAGGCGGGCCGAGCGCAGATGTCCGACGCGGTGAGCGAGTTCCTGGTGCGAAAACGCGGCGAGGTGCACGAACTCGTGATCACCCACAACTTCGTCATCGCGTGGTTCGTGCGCGAGGTGCTGCAGGCGCCCGAGTGGCGATGGATGACCCTGAATCAGGCGCACTGCGGGCTGACCGTCATCGCGCAGAAGCAGAGCCGACCCTGGACCATCCTTTCCCACAACGACATGTCCCACCTCCCGGTCGAACTGCGCACCGGGCTTCCTGAGGTCTATCCCGTCTGAGATCGGCTAGGGCAGGGCCTGGTCCGTGCGGCCCTCGCCGAGGACCTTGCCGTACCACCGCGACGCGTTGGGATTGTCGTTGTAGCGCGGGATGGCCGCGAAGCCGGTCCGTGCGTAGAGGGCGGCTGCGGCTTCGAGCGAGTGGTGGGTGTCGAGCACGAGTTCCCGTGCGCCCAGCCCACGTGCGCGGGATTCGAGCTCACGCATCAGCAGGCGGCTCCAGCCGCGTCCGCGCGTCCGCGGCCGCAGATAGAGGTGCTTCACCTCGTAGCGGGTGCCGTGGGCTCCCGGCGAGAGCAGACGGATGCCGCCGCAGCCCGCCGGCGCGCCCTCGTCGTCGTCGAGCACGATGAACACACCCGCGGGGGGTTCGAATGCGGCCGGATCGGGGAATGTCGTCCGATATGACACGTCGAGTTCGGCGAAGCCTTCGGTGCGATCGCGGAAGTACTCCGCAAGGAGCTCGTGGGCGTCGGCGGCGTCGACGGGGGAGGGGCGCAGGGTCACCACACCTCCAGCGTAGACGCGGTCACCCGCCAGGCTCGTCGCGCGTGCCCGCCTAGGATGGTGGCCATGACGACGCGCGTGGCCATCGTGGGCGGAACCGGCAAGCTCGGCGGAATCATCCGCGACGTGGTGGCGGCAGAATCGGGATTCGAGGTGTCGGCCGTGCTGTCTTCGAGCTCCCCGTTGTCGGAGCTGGCCGGTGCGGATCTGGTGGTCGACGCGTCGACTCCGGCGGTGTCGATCGACGTGGTGCGCGCGGCCATCGAACAGGGGACCAGCGTGCTGGTGGGCACGTCGGGCTGGTCGGCCGAGCGCATCGCCCTCATCCGCCCGCTCGCCGACGCCGCCGGCGTCGGCGCGGTCTTCATCCCCAATTTCTCCCTGGGCTCCGTGCTCGGATCGGCGCTGGCCGCGGCGGCGGCGCCGTTCTTCCCCTCGATCGAGATCGTCGAGGCACACCGCGAGACGAAGATCGACTCGCCGAGTGGCACCGCCGTCCGAACCGCCGAGCTCATCGCGGCGGCGCGCGAAGCCGTCGGGCCGGTCGAGTCCCCGCACGTCGATCAGCGCGCCCGCGGTCAGCAGGTGGCGAGCGTGCCCATTCACTCGCTGCGGCGGCCGGGCGTCGTGGCTCGGCAAGAGACAATTCTGTCCGGCGCCGGCGAGTCACTGACGATCGCGCACGACACCGTGGATCCCGCGCTCGCCTATGCCCCCGGCATCCGTCTCGCCCTGCGCGCCGCCCGCGACGCGCAGGGCGTCGTCGTCGGCCTCGACAGCCTGATCGACATCGGTATCGGCCGGGCCGCGGCGACACCGGCGCCTCAGTCGCCCGTCGACGAGGGAGGCGTGCCGGGTCAGGTCGCCCGGACGACGGGCGCATGAGCGCACGCATCGGCGTCGCCGTCATGGCGGTGCTGCTGACGCTGTACATCGTGCTCGTCGGACAGCGGGCGTGGCTGCTGCTGATCAGCGGCGATCCCGTCGGGATCGCTCTGGGGGTCGCGCTGGTGGTGCTGCCCCTCGTTGCGGCATGGGCGCTGGCGCGCGAGCTGTGGTTCGGCGTCCGGGCGCAGCAGGTCGGCCGCAGGCTCGAGGCCGAGGGTGCGCTGCCGCAAGACGAGGTGACCCTGCGTCCGAGCGGTCGTGTCGCACGCGCCGACGGGGATGCCCTGTTCCCGGCGTATCGCGCGGACGTCGAGGCCAATCCGGGCGACTGGCGCGCCTGGTATCGCCTCGGGCTCGCGTACGACGCGGCCGGCGATCGGCGGCGCGCCCGTGAGGCCGTACGCAGCGCGATCCGCCTGGAGGCCGCCGACCGCACGCGCTGACGCGGGTTCGTAGGCTCGTCCGACGCGAGATCCGGGTCAGGAGGCCGCGGGCACGGCCGCGTCGACGGCTGCCTCGATCGTGGGGTGCGTGAACGCGAAGCCAGTGGTCCGCAGGACCTCGGGCACGACGTTCATATCAGGGGTCAGGAGCGCCTCGGTCGCGTCGCGGCCGAGAACCAGTTTCATGCCCCACTCGGGCGCCCTCAGCAGGAACGGCCGGTTCATCCGCACCGCGAGAGCGAACCCCAGATCGTTCGCCGTGGCGCGCGTCGGTCCGCTGAGATTCACCGGTCCGTCCAGCCGGGCATCGATCACATGGCGGATCGCACGAACCTCGTCCTGGAGCGAGATCCACGGCCAAGCCTGCGTGCCGCGGCCGATCGGACCGCTCAGTCCCGCCTTCGTCAGCAGCAGGAGCGGGGCCAGCACTCCGTGGCGATGGACCACCGGCGCGGTGCGCAGCAGCGCAATCGGTGCGTGATCGCCGGCCGCGAGGGCAGCGCCCTCCCATTCTCCGCACAGGTCGGCGAGGAAGGTCTCGCCGCGGCGTGCGCGCTCGGTAAGCCGCGCGCCCGGCGCCGTGCCGTAGTAGCCGACCGCCGAGGCCGAGACGAAGGCAGGGGCATCCGTCCCGAGGTGCCGGATGGCGCGAGCGAGGGCTTGCGTCGGCGTGATGCGTGACCACAGCAGGGTGTTCTTGTACGCCGGGGTCCATGGGAAGCGACCGATGCTGGCGCCATTGAGCCCTACCACTGCGGAGGCGCCGTCCAGCACCGCCGGATCGAGCGGACGGTCGTCGGCGAGCCATTCGACCTCGTCCGGCGCCGTGGCCGGCCGACGCACCAGCGTGGTCACCCGGAGGCCGTCGGATCGCAGGCTGTCGACGAGCGCGCTGCCGATCAGACCGGATGCCCCCGCCACGACGATGCGGCGGGCGGCAGCCGATGCGGGTTCAGGCAAGCGTCGCCTCGAGGGTGATCTCGATGCCCGCGAGCGCCTGCGAGACGGGGCATCCGGTCTTCGCGCCCTGCGCGATGCGCTCGAAGTCCTCGGGCTCCAGACCCGGGACGACGGCGTTGACGTTGAGGTGGCTGCCGGTGATGCCGGTGCCCGGCTTGAACGTCACCGACGCCGTGGTGTCGATGGACTCGGGGGGTGTGCCGTTCTGCGCGAGAGCACCCGACAGCGCCATGCAGAAGCACGACGCGTGGGCAGCGGCGATGAGCTCTTCCGGCGTGGTCACCGATGTGGAGCCCTCGCTTCGTGCCTTCCAGTTGACATCGAACGTGCCCAGGCCCGACGACACGAACGTCACCTCGCCGGATCCGTCGGCAAGTGCGCCCTTCCAGGCGGTGGTGGCTTCGCTCGTGACGGTCATGGGGGCCTCCTCGATCGTGGCGGCGCCCGACTGCCGGGCGCTTCGCGGTCAGCCTAATCGCGACGGATGCCCCGGCGCGACGGGTTGACGGCGTTCCGAGTGCGCGTCACGCCGAGCGAGGTCGCGCACGACCGACGAGGCCGGCCCGCTGCAGCAGGAGGTAGAGCTGGCAGCCCAGGCACAATCCGAAGACGGCGTTGAGAAACGCCGCCACGAACGCGGCAGCGGCCGCGATCGTGAGCGCCCAGGGGACTCCGGCCATATGCAGGACGAGTCCGATCGCCGCCACGAAGAGTCCGACGCCTTGGGCGAAGCGCGGCGGACGCGGATCCTCGAGCTCGGTCGGAGGAGCGAGGCGCGGTGCGACGACCTTGCGGTACAGCGCGCCCCACGGCGCCGTGCGCGGGGAGAGGAGGCCCCACAGGAAGAGCAGGGCGGCCACGAGCAGGAGCAGGAACGCGGGGTCGAGGATCCGCTGCGCGAGCGATGAGTACGTGATCGCCCAAGGGCTGCCGTCTGTCGGGTATCCCACCATGCTCGGCGAGGTCGTGTACCACCCGAAGTCCGGCACTCGTGCGGTCGAGAGCCCCGTGAGACCGAGGAAGACCACGACCAGGAGCAGCAGTGACGTGATGGCGGCGGCGAACCGGGGCCCCCGCGGATCGATGCCCCGGCGAGCGGATGCAACGGGGTCAGACATTCACGTTCTCGGCGGTGAGGCGCTTCAGCTCCAGCTCGAGCACCTCGCGGCTCGGGACGCCCCCGAGTCGGGTCTGGACGACGCCGTGGCGATCGAGCACGAGGGTGGTCGGCGTCTGGAGCACATGGAAGTGCTTGGCGATGTCCGGGCGGTGCGTCAGGTCCACGTCGAGGTGGCGTACGCCGGTGTGGTCGTCGGCGATCGTCGAGAGCGTGCGATGCACGCCGGGGCAGCGTGCGCACATCTCGGTGCTGAACTGCAGGAGCGTCGCCGTCTCGCCGAGCGCGTCGGCACCCAGCCGGTGCGGTTCCACGACTTCGTGCGCGATGTCGCGGCGAGGCCGGGACTGGCTCCAGTTCAGGAAGACGCCGAGGGCCACCGTCGCCGCGAGGAGAACGGCGAGGGCGATCAGAGCACCGACCAGGGTCACAGCAGATCAGGCTAACCCCTTTGCTGAGTGAAATGGGCCGTTGGCGCAAGATGACATCCCGTGGCGGCTGACCCCGCGCGCCCCCGGCGCGGGTATCGTGGCAGCCGTGACGACGCCGATCCCGACCCCGTACGAGGACCTGCTGCGCGACGTGCTCGAGCACGGCACCCATAAGTCGGACCGCACCGGCACCGGAACGACGAGCGCGTTCGGGCGTCAGATCCGCTTCGATCTTTCGCAGGGCTTCCCGCTGATCACGACCAAGCGCGTGCACTTCAAGTCCATCGCCTATGAGCTGCTGTGGTTCCTCCGCGGCGAGTCGAACGTGCGGTGGCTGCAAGAGAACGGCGTCACGATCTGGGACGAATGGGCCGACGCCGAGGGCGAACTGGGCCCGGTGTACGGCGTGCAGTGGCGGTCGTGGCCGACCCCGTCGGGCGAGCAGATCGACCAGATCTCGCAGGTGCTCGACCAGATCCGCTCCAACCCGGACTCGCGTCGCCTGATCGTGTCGGCCTGGAACCCCGCCGACATCCCCGACATGGCGCTGGCACCGTGCCACGCCCTGTTCCAGTTCTACGTCGCGGACGGCAGGCTGTCGTGCCAGCTGTACCAGCGCAGCGCCGACCTCTTCCTCGGGGTTCCCTTCAACATCGCCTCGTACGCGCTGCTGACGCTCATGATCGCGCAGCAGGCCGGTCTCGAGCCGGGCGACTTCGTGTGGACGGGCGGCGACTGCCACATCTACGACAACCACCTCAAACAGGTGCGTGAGCAGCTGACACGCGAGCCGTACCCGTATCCCACGCTGAGCATCGCCGGCAAGCCGGACTCGATCTTCGACTACACGTACGAGGACTTCGTCGTCGAGGACTACCAGCACCATCCGGCGATCCGCGGCGCCGTCGCCGTATGACCGCGCCGGTAGGGATGATCTGGGCCGAGGCATCCGGCGGCGTCATCGGCGCCCACGGCGGCATGCCGTGGCACGTTCCCGAAGACATGGCCCATTTCAAGGCCGTCACGATGGGGGCTCCCGTGCTGATGGGCCGGCGGACCTGGGAGTCGTTCCCCGATCGCTTTCGGCCGCTGCCCGGTCGACGCAACATCGTCGTGACGCGTCAGGAGGACTGGACGGATGCCGGCGCCGAGCGCGCCGGCTCCCTCCAGGCGGCGCTCGCCACGGCGGACGCCGATGGTCCCGAGCGCATCTGGATCATCGGCGGGGGCCAGCTCTATCGCGAGGCGATCAGCGTGGCCGACCGCCTGGAGGTGACCGAGCTGGACCTCGAGGTCGACGGTGACACGCACGCGCCATCGCGAGACGGCTGGCAGGCTGTGCGCAGCGATCCGGCGCGGGGCTGGCACACCTCGAGCTCTGGCATCCGGTATCGCTTCCTCACCCTGGAACGTCCGGCCTAGGCTGGCGCCCATGGCGAAGACGGCACTCATCACCGGCGCGAGTTCGGGACTCGGTGCCGAATACGCGCGGCAGCTGGCGGCGAAGGGCGCGCACCTCGTGCTCGTGGCACGCGACCGCGCCGCGCTCGACGAACTGGCCAAAGGCCTGCGGGCGACGTACGGCGTCGAGGTCGAGGTTCTCGCGGCCGATCTGCTCAATGCACGGCAGCGGGCGAAGATCGAGGAGCGCGTCGCCGATTCCGCACGGCCGATCGAGGTGCTCGTCAACAACGCCGGATTCGGATTGCCGCTGTCCTTCGAGACCAATGACATCGACGACGAGGTCGCTCACCTGCGCCTGCACGTCGAGGTGCCGATGCGGCTCGCGCACGCGGCGCTGGGCGCCATGCTCGCCCGTGGGCACGGTCGCATCCTGAATCTCGCCTCGGTGGCGGCCTTCATTCCCCGCTCGACATACGGTGCATCGAAGGGATGGCTGGTCAGCTTCAGTCGCTGGGCGAACGGCCGCTACGCGCCGCGAGGCGTGACCGTGACCGCCGTCTGCCCCGGCTATACGCACACACATTTCCACGAGCGCATGGGACTGCCGCCTGGTCAGGAGGGCATCCCCGACGCGCTGTGGCTGGACGCCCGGGACGTCGTCGCGGCCTCCCTGCGCGACGCCGCGCGAGGAGCATCCGTATCGATCCCCACCCTGCGTTACAAGGCCCTGGTCGCCCTCGCGAGGTTCGCGCCCCCGTCGGTCGCCGCCCGGCTCGGTGAGCGCGGCAGGTGAGCAGCGGGCGGCGAGGGCGGCGGCAGCCCGATACCCTGAAGGCATGACGCATACGGGCAATCCCTTCGGACAGGTGCTCGTCGCCCTCATCACCCCGATGGCGGCCGACGGCGAGGTGGACTGGCCCGCCGTCGAGAAGCACATCGACGATGTCGTGACCGCAGGAGCGGACGGCGTCGTCGTCACCGGCACCACCGGCGAAACGTCGACATTGACCGATGCCGAGAAGATCCGGCTGGTCGAGGTCGGCAAGGACGTCGCAGCCGGCCGCGCCAAGATCATCACGGGTGGCGGCTCGAACGAGACCGCCCACGCGATCGAGCTCTACAAAGCCAGTGAGAAGGTCGGCGCCGACGGCATCATGATCGTCACGCCGTACTACAACAAGCCCACGCAGGCCGGGATCCTCACCCACTTCCGCCTGGTGGCGGATGCCACCGATCTGCCGGTGATCCTGTACGACATCCCGGGCCGCACCGGCGTGCCCATCCAGTACGAGACGATCCTGCGACTGGCCAAGCATCCGAACATCCTCGCCATCAAGGACGCCAAGGGCGACTTCAGCGAGGTGAGCCGCGTGCTCAACCAGACCGATCTGATGTATTTCTCCGGCGACGACGCCAACATCCTGCCGCACCTGGCCATCGGCGCCACCGGCCTGATCGGCGTCACCGCGAACATCGCTGCGCAGCCGTACCGGGTGATCGTCGATGCGGTCAACCGCGGCGACTTGAAGGCGGCGACGGCCGCGCACAAGCAGCTCGAGCCGCTGGTGCGTGCGGTCATGACGCACGTTCCGGGCACGGTGTCGGCGAAGTACATCCTGCACGGCCTCGGGCGGATCTCCAGCCCGCGGGTGCGCCTGCCGCTGGTCGGCCCCGAGGAGTGGGAGGCCGCCAAGATCGAGGACGAGCTCGCTCTCGTCAGCGACGTGCCCGGCGCCGACTTCTCCAACTTCCGCCCCGACCGCAACGCCGCCGCGGGTGGCGCGCTGCCGAAGGTCTCGGGCACGACCAGATGACCACGCCGTCGCGCCCGGATCGGGACGACAGCGTGGGTGAATGAACGGATGCCCGGCATCCGAGGGAGGCTGACAATGCCCACGACCCCCTACGACCCTCCCGAGCTCGAAGCGGGGACCCTCCGGGTCGTCCCGCTCGGCGGGCTCGGCGAGGTGGGCCGCAACATGACGTTGTTCGAGTACGGCGGCAAGTTGCTGATCGTCGACTGCGGCGTGCTGTTCCCCGAGGAGCACCAGCCCGGTGTCGACCTCATCCTGCCGGACTTCGAGCCGATCAAGGGTCGCCTCGACGACATCGTCGGGGTGGTGCTGACCCACGGGCACGAAGACCATATCGGTGCCGTTCCCTACCTGCTCAAGCTCAAGAGCGACATCCCGATCATCGGCTCCGGCCTGACGCTCGCCCTCATCGAGGCGAAGCTCAAAGAACACCGCATCAAGCCGTACAGCCTCACCGTCACGGAGGGTCAGCGCGAGAACCTCGGTCCGTTCGAACTCGAGTTCGTCGCGGTCAACCACTCCATCCCCGACGCGCTCGCCATCGCGATCCGCACGCCCGCGGGCCTGGTTGTGACGACGGGCGACTTCAAGATGGATCAGCTGCCGCTGGACGGGCGGCTGACGGATCTGCGCGCGTTCGCTCGCCTCGGTGAGGAAGGGGTCGACCTGTTCCTCGTCGACTCCACGAACGCAGACGTGCCCGGTTTCACGCCCCTCGAGCGTTCGATCGGTCCCGTGCTGGATCAGGTCATCGGCAAGGCGCCCCGCCGCGTGATCGTCGCCAGCTTCTCCAGCCACGTCCATCGTGTTCAGCAGGTGCTGGATGCCGCGGCGGCGCATGGCCGCCGTGTCGCGCTGCTCGGTCGAAGCATGCTGCGCAACATGACCATCGCCGAAGACCTGGGCTATCTGCATGTGCCCGAAGGCGTGCTGATCGACTACAAGAAGGCGCGCGACCTTCCCGAGAACGAGATCGTCTACATGTCGACCGGCTCGCAGGGCGAGCCGATGGCCGTGCTCAGCCGGATGGCCAACCTCGACCACGCCATCGAGCCCGGTCCCGGCGACACCGTGATCCTCGCCTCGAGCCTCATCCCGGGTAATGAGAATGCCGTCTACCGGGTCATCGACGGGCTGACCAAGCTCGGCGCGAACGTCGTGCACAAGGGCAACGCGAAGGTGCACGTGTCAGGCCACGCGGCGGCGGGCGAGCTGCTGTACTGCTACAACATCGTCAAGCCCCGCAACGTGCTGCCCGTGCACGGCGAATACCGCCATCTCATGGCGAATGCCCGTCTGGCACAGGACACCGGGATCGACCCGGAGCGCACGATCCTCGCCGAGAACGGCACTGTCGTCGACCTCCGGGCCGGCGATGCCACGGTGGTGGGCCAGCTTGATCTGGGCTTCGTGTACGTGGACGGCTCGACCGTCGGCGAGATCACGGACGCCGACCTCAAGGATCGCCGCATCCTTGGCGAGGAGGGCTTCATCTCGGTGATCGTCGTCGTCGACGCCTCGACCGGCAAGATCATCTCGGGCCCCGAGATCCACGCGCGCGGTTTCGCCGAGGACGACGCCGTGTTCGAAGCGGTCAAGCCGAAGATCGCCGCCGCGCTCGCTGAGGCGGCCCAGTCCGGCGTCCGCGACTCGCACGCGCTGTCGCAGGTGGTGCGCCGGACGATCGGGCGCTGGGTGAACCAGTCGCTCCGCCGCCGTCCGATGATCATCCCGCTCGTGATCGAGGCGTAGCCGAGATCACCACGGGCGGAGTATCGAGGCGTAGCCGAGATCACCACGGGCGGAGTATCGAGGCGTAGCCGAGATCACCATGGGCGGAGTATCGAGGCGTAGCCGAGATCACCACGGGCGGAGTATCGAGGCGTAGCGGAGGCCGCCGAAGCGCCGCGCGCTTGCGGGCGAATGTCGGCTCGGCGGCTTAACGTGGAGGAATGGCCAGGAGCACCAGCCCGACCAAGGGATCGCGCGCGTCTTCGGGCGCGTCCAGCGCGTCGAGCGCTTCGTCTTCGCGCGCGCGCAAGCCGGCACCGGCGCCCAAGCGGTACGTCGGCGAGACAGACAAGCCGCCCCTCGCCGCGCGTGCCTGGCTCGGCCTCGCGCACGCGACGGGCGGGCTCTTCCGCGCATTCGGGCCCGAGACGCTCGAGAAGGAGCAGCGTCGCGACGGCTTCCCCTTCCTCCTGGTGCTGCTGGCGATCGCGGGGGCCGTCAACGAGTGGTTCTTCATCGGCAACGAGGTCGCCAAGACGATCAGTGCGTATTCGGTCGGCATGCTGCTCGGCCGCGAGGCGTTCGTGCTCCCCGTGCTGCTTCTCATGCTCGCGGGCTGGATGTTCCGTCATCCCTCGTCGGTGCACGACAACGGACGCGTCGGCATCGGCTTCGGACTGCTGATCGTCACGATCGCGGGCTTCTGCCATGTCGCCGGCGGGCGGCCCCAGCCGAACGAGGGGCTGCCGGCGCTGAGCGAGGCGGGCGGACTCTTCGGATGGATGCTGGGCGAGCCCCTGGCGATGCTGCTGACCGATGTGGGCGCCTACATCGTGCTGTCGCTGCTGGCCGTGCTCGGCATCCTGATCATCACCAAGACGCCTCCGAACCGCATCGGCAGTCGCCTCGGAGATCTGTACGCGTGGATGTTCGACGCGGAGCCCCGGCCCGAGAAGACGGCATCCGAGAAGACCGCGGCTGATTCGTCGGCCACCGATGACGACGAGGACGCAGACCCTTCGCTCCCGTGGTGGCGTCGCAACAAGACCGGTCGCGAGAGGGACCCCGAGGACGGCATCGACTCGCAGGACCTCACGACGCTCCTTCCTCCTGGGCCGCCGCAGGGCGGCTTCGACCAAGCCATCGCGCCACTCGTCCCGCCGCCGCCGGCCGACGCCCTCACCGAGGTCATCGACCCGTCCGTCCTGTCCGCCGCCAAGGCGGCGACCTCCTCGTCGCGGACGTCGCTGCGCGACGACTCCGACACGGGACCGGTCGACGACGGCGTCCTGCCGGGGCTTGACGGCATCGGCTCGCAGGAGTCCTACGATTCGCCGTCGGCGCCCTACCGCCTTCCCTCGGTGAATGCGCTGGCCGCGGGAACGCCGCACGTCGCGCGCTCCCAGGCCAACGACGACACCGTGCGCGCGATCACCAGCGTGCTCGACCAGTTCTCGGTCGACGCCCGCGTGACGGGCTTCTCACGCGGCCCGACGGTCACGCAGTACGAGATATCGCTCGGACCGGGCGTTAAGGTCGAGCGCATCACGGCGCTCACGAACAACATCGCCTATGCCGTCGCCTCGAACGAGGTTCGCATCCTCGCGCCGATCCCCGGCAAGAGCGCGATCGGCGTCGAGATTCCCAACGCCGACCGTGAGATCGTGACGCTGGGGGATGTGCTCCGCTCGGCCAATGCGACCAACTCGACGCATCCGATGACGATCGGCGTCGGCAAGGACGTCGGCGGCGGCTACGTCGTGGCCAATCTTGCGAAGATGCCGCACCTTCTCGTCGCCGGCTCGACGGGCTCCGGAAAGTCGAGCTTCGTCAACTCGATGATCACGAGTCTGCTCATGAAGGCCAAGCCGGCGGACGTGCGCATGGTGCTCATCGACCCCAAGCGAGTCGAGCTCACGTCGTACGCCGGCGTGCCGCACCTCATCACCCCCATCATCACGAACCCGAAAAAGGCCGCCGAGGCGCTGCAGTGGGTCGTGAAGGAGATGGACATGAGGTACGACGACCTCGCGTCCTTCGGCTTCCGTCACATCGACGACTTCAACAAGGCCGTCGTCGCCGGCCAGATCACCCTGCCGCCCGGCAGTGAGCGCGTCCTCAAGCCGTACCCGTACCTCCTCGTCGTCGTCGACGAGCTCGCGGATCTCATGATGGTGGCCCCGCGTGACGTCGAGGACTCGATCGTGCGCATCACTCAGCTCGCCCGGGCCAGTGGCATCCATCTCGTGCTCGCCACGCAGCGTCCGTCGGTCGATGTCGTCACGGGTCTCATCAAGGCCAACGTGCCCTCGCGGCTCGCCTTCGCCGTGACGAGCGTCACCGATTCACGCGTCATCCTCGACCAGCCGGGCGCCGACCGCCTCATCGGACAGGGTGATGGTCTCTTCCTTCCCATGGGCGCGTCCAAGGCGATCCGCGTGCAGGGCGCGTGGGTGAGCGAGCAAGAGATCGAGACCGTGGTCAAGCACGTCACCGCGCAGGCGCGGCCGGAGTACCGCTCCGACGTGCAGGCGGCCGTGGAGAAGAAAGAAGTCGACGCCGATATCGGAGACGACCTCGAGCTGCTTCTGGCCGCGGCGGAGCAGATCGTCTCGACGCAGTTCGGCTCGACGTCGATGCTGCAGCGCAAGCTCCGCGTCGGCTTCGCCAAGGCCGGCCGACTCATGGATCTGCTCGAGTCGCGTGAGATCGTGGGCCCGTCCGAGGGCTCGAAGGCACGAGACGTCCTGGTGCGGCCCGATCAGCTTTCCGAGGTGCTGGCACGGCTGCGCGGTGAGGATCCGCCCAGTGCGGCAGCCCCGCCCGCGCCGGTGGGTGGTGCGGCCGATGACCGATACGGAACGGACGCCGTCGCCTCGCAGTTCGATGGCCATCCGACCGTGGAGGGCGAGGACGGCTCGGAGGATGCCTGGGGCCTGACCGGACGGGATTGACGTCGCCGCGCCGATGAGGTCGATGCAGCGCCGATAGGGTCGACGCATGGCGATTCCGCGGCAGCTCCCGAACGCGATCACGATCGTGCGCATTCTGTGCGCACCGGTCTTCCTGTGGATGCTGCTGGCCGATGACGGCGCGGATGGGGCGCTGCGCTGGTGGGCGGCGGCGCTGTTCATCGTAGCGATCGCCACGGACGGACTCGACGGCTATCTGGCCCGCCGGCATGACATCGTCACCGATCTCGGCAAGCTTCTGGACCCGATCGCCGACAAGGTGCTGACGGGGCTCGCTTTCGTCGGGCTGTCGATCCTCGCAGAGCTGCCGTGGTGGATCACGATCGTCGTGCTCGTGCGCGAGATCGGCATCACCGTCTACCGCTTCGCCGTGGTGAGCGACCACGTGCTGGCCGCGGCGTGGATGGGCAAGCTCAAGACGGTCGCGCAGGCCGTCGCGCTCGCGCTCGCGCTGCTGCCGTTGTGGACGATCGTTGGCGACTGGATCTGGTGGGTCAACGGGGTCGCCATGGCGATCGCGGTGATCCTGACGATCGCCAGCGGGATCGACTACATCGTCAGCGAGGTGCGCGGCGCCCGGCGGAGGGCCGCAGGTTGACCTCCGACGTGACGGCGCAGCATGCGCCGCCCTTCCGTCGCCCTGCCGAAGAAGTGCTCGGTGCGCTGGCTCGCCGAGGTTGGACCGTCGCTGTGGCCGAATCGCTCACCGGCGGCCTCGTGACCTCCGCGCTCGTCGATGTGCCTGGGGCTTCGGCATCGGTGCGCGGGGGAGTCGTCGCGTACTCGGCGGAGGTCAAGCGTGACGTTCTCGGCGTCGAGGCGGACCGCCTGTCGACGGCGGGCGCCGTCGACGCGGCGGTGGCGAGGCAGATGGCCGAAGGCGTGCGCAGGATTATGCGCGCCGACGTCGGGATCGCCACCACCGGTGTCGCAGGACCCGAGCCGCAGGACGGGCAGCCCGTGGGCACCGTCTGGATCGCGGTCGTGACGCCGTCCGGCGAGTCGACGATCCGTCACGCGTTCGAGGGGGACCGCCCGGCGATCCGTCGCCAGACCGTCGATGCGGTCCTCGCCGAGACGATCCGGCAATTGTGACCGACACTTTCGGTCGGGCGGAATACGCCGTGTTGCGTGTCGGTTACATTCGGCGATTCCCACCCATCGCACAGCCGGCAGGGTTAGATTGGCTTTATCCGGTGCGGTACTGTTGTCCACCCGGACAGCGGCGGAATCAGAAGTGAGGAGGGGACCCCGATGATCCTGGTACGTCAAGAGATCGGCGAAGTTCTTCGTGATTTCCGCCAGCAGAAGGGTCGTACCCTCCGCCAGGTGGCGAGCCGTGCGAGTGTCGCGCTGGGTTACCTGAGCGAGGTGGAGCGCGGACAGAAGGAAGCCTCGAGCGAGATCCTCGCCTCGGTGGCAGAGGCGCTGGATGTTCCCATCTCGACCATCATGCGTGAGGTCGGAGACCGCATCTCGGTCATGGAGGGCCTGCAGCCCTTCCCCGACGTTGTTCCCGACGACCTGGTCGCCTCGGTCGACGCCGAGCTGTCGCTCCGCTGAGCGCGCCCCAGTAGGTCCGGCAGGCGTCAGGAGACGGGTACCGCGTTGCGTCGCAGTGAGTTCGATCGAGCCGTCGCAGATGAGTTCCACGGTCGCGCCAGCGCGGTGGTGACCGACCTCGTCCTGTCGCAGGTCGGCGGCCGTACGGCCGCCGAGGCGATCGAAGTCGGCGTTCCTCCTCGTGATGTGTGGTCTGCCATCTGCGAAGAGCTCGATGTGCCGGCGGAACGGCGTTACGGCGTGGGACGCCTCGAACCCCGCGCTCGCTGAAGGATGTGCTCGGGGCGCTGCCGCTTCGCGGCGTGTCGCTCGAACGAGTGTTCGAGACCCGCATAGGCTCCTCCACAACGGGAGTCGAGGACGTGTCTGTCCACGGGTCGGGGAGGAGCACCACCGGATGTCGGAGCCCTTCCCTAACGTGAGCAACGTCGAACGACACCTCACGCCTTGTCGCAGCATCCGTCCCGTCCGGGGTGGAGCGCGACAGCCTACAGGCGACGGAACACGAGTAGAAAGAGCACGCCATGCCCTCAGCAGTTGACCGCGAGAAGGCCCTCGAGTCGGCCCTCGCCCAGATCGACCGGCAGTTCGGAAAGGGCTCGGTCATGCGGCTGGGCAGCGATGACCGCGCCCCCGTCGAGGTCGTCCCCACCGGTTCCATCGCCCTCGACGTCGCCCTCGGCATCGGTGGACTGCCGCGCGGACGCATCATCGAGATCTACGGACCGGAGTCGTCGGGTAAGACGACGCTGACCCTCCACGCGATCGCCAACGCGCAGCGCGCGGGCGGCATCGCAGCGTTCATCGACGCCGAGCACGCGCTCGATCCCGACTACGCGCAGAAGCTGGGCGTCGACATCGATGCCCTGCTGGTGTCGCAGCCCGACACCGGTGAGCAGGCGCTCGAAATCGCGGACATGCTCGTGCGGTCCGGGGCGATCGACCTCGTGGTCATCGACTCCGTCGCCGCCCTCGTGCCGAAGGCCGAGATCGAGGGCGAGATGGGCGACTCGCACGTGGGTCTGCAGGCGCGCCTCATGTCGCAGGCGCTGCGCAAGCTCACGGGTGGTCTCAACCAGACCAACACCACCATGATCTTCATCAACCAGTTGCGCGAGAAGATCGGCGTGTTCTTCGGATCGCCCGAAACCACCGCGGGTGGCAAGGCGCTCAAGTTCTACGCGTCGGTCCGTCTCGACATCCGTCGTATCGAGACGCTCAAGGACGGCACCGACGCGGTCGGCAACCGGACGCGCGTCAAGGTCGTCAAGAACAAGATGGCCCCGCCGTTCAAGCAGGCCGAGTTCGACATTCTCTACGGCGTCGGCATCTCCCGCGAAGGCAGCCTCATCGACTTCGGCGTGGAACACGGCATCGTGAAGAAGTCGGGAGCGTGGTACACGTACGACGGCGAGCAGCTGGGTCAGGGCAAAGAGAACGCGCGCAACTTCCTGATCAAGAACGCGGATGTCGCGGCCGACATCGAGTCGAAGATCAAGGTGAAGCTGGGCATCGGCGTGCCGAAGGGCGAGGCCGCCGCTCCCGTGGACGACGAGCTCGCAGCGCGCCGTCCGGCGTGACGACGCGGCCAGCCCGGACATCGTGGACAGCGTGAACGGGGGTGGGTCTGACGACCGACTCGCCCCCGTCATCCCCCTCTTCGGCGCTCGTACAGCGACCGGTGAAGCGGCAGACGACCGCACCGGCGACGACGTCGCCAACCGCGTCGAACTTCCCGGGGATGAGCGCGGGCTGCGTGAGGCGGAGGCCTCAGCGGTCTGGCACTCGAGCTGGACCGATCTTGAGGATCAGCAGCGTGCCGCCGAGCATGAGCGCGAGACCGACGACGCCGCAGCGATCGAGCGCAACATCGCAGAGAAATCCCTGCTGAAGAAGCTCCGCACCAGATCGCTGTCGGTGCGCGAAGCCCGTGCCGTCCTTGCTGAGCGCGAGCTCGACGGCGACGCCATCGATGGGGTGCTGGATGGGTTCCTCCGCCGCGGCTATCTCGACGACGCCGCCCTCGCCGAGCAGCTCATCCACGCGGGTGTCGACCGCAAGGGCCAAGGGCGGCAGGTCATCGCGCAGACGCTCGCCAAGCGCGGCGTTCCTCGAGAGGTCGCCGATGCGGCGCTCGCGGCGCTGCCCGACGACGATCTCGACCGGGCGCTCGAGTTCGCGCGCGCGAAGATCCGCTCGCTGCGTGATGTCGACCGTGACACTGCGCTGCGCCGGCTCATGGGACAGCTGTCGAGACGTGGCTACCCGGGATCGGTGGCGATGACCGCTGCACGCCAAGCGCTCGACGAGCAGAGTCCTGGCCACTCCGGGGTGCGATTCCGGTGAGCAGTTGACCCTCGGCACCGCGCCATAGCCGCGCAGGCGGCTCGTACAATGGCTGACATCATGACTTCACCCTCCGCCACCCCGACTCTCATCGCACCGTCCGCGGCCGCGCGCGGCGTCGACGGTCATGTGCGCACCTACGAGGTGCGCACGTTCGGCTGCCAGATGAACGTCCACGACTCCGAGCGACTCTCGGGTTCCCTCGAGAGCGCCGGCTACCTCCGCGCCGAGGCGGGCGAAGAGGCCGACATCGTCGTGATCAACACGTGCGCGGTGCGCGACAACGCCGCAGGCAAGCTCTACGGCACTCTGGGCCACCTGAAGTCACGCAAAGACAAGCACGAGGGCATGCAGATCGCGGTCGGCGGGTGCCTCGCGCAGATGGACAAGGAAGCCGTCCTCGACAAGGCGCCGTGGGTCGATGTCGTCTTCGGCACGCACAACATGGGCTCGCTCCCGAGCCTGCTCGAGCGGGCCCGGCACAACGGCGAAGCCGAGCTCGAGATCCTCGAGTCGCTCGAGATCTTCCCCTCGACCCTGCCCACCAAGCGCGAGAGCGTCCACAGCGGATGGGTGTCGATCTCTGTCGGCTGCAACAACACCTGCACGTTCTGCATCGTGCCGAGCCTGCGCGGCAAAGAGAAGGACCGCCGTCCCGGCGACATCCTGAATGAGATTCGTCTGCTCGTCGAGGACGGCGCGATGGAGGTCACGCTGCTCGGCCAGAATGTGAACTCGTACGGCGTCGAGTTCGGCGATCGTCAGGCCTTCGGCAAGTTGCTGCGCGCAGCCGGCGAGATTCCCGGGCTGGAGCGCATCCGTTTCACCAGTCCCCATCCGGCGGCCTTCACCGATGACGTGATCGACGCGATGGCCGAGACTCCGGCGGTCATGCCGCAGCTGCACATGCCCCTGCAGTCGGGCAGCGACCGCGTCCTCAAGGCGATGCGGCGTTCGTACCGCAGCGAGAAGTTCCTCGGAATACTCGATCGTGTCCGAGCCAAGATGCCGCACGCCGCGATCTCGACCGACATCATCGTCGGCTTCCCGGGCGAGACCGACGAGGACTTCGAAGACACGATGCGCGTCGTCGAGCAGGCTCGCTTCGCGACGGCGTTCACGTTCCAGTACTCGATCCGCGAAGGCACTCCGGCGGCGACCATGCCCGACCAGGTGCCCAAAGAGGTCGTCCAGCAGCGTTATGAACGTCTGCTCGCGCTGCAGGAGCGCATCTCGCTGGAGGAGAACCAGAAGCAAGTGGGCCGCGAGCTGCAGGTTCTCGTCTCGACGGGCGAGGGTAAGAAGGATGCCGCGACCCACCGCCTCACCGGACGCGCCGAAGACAACCGGCTCGTCCACTTCGAAGTGCCGGACGCTTCGCCCGTCCCGCGTCCGGGCGATGTCGTGTCGGTCGTGGTGACGCACGCCGCACCGTTCCACCTCCTCGCCGACGCGCCCGAGGGTGCGTCACTGCGCATTCGCCGCACGCGGTCGGGCGATGCCTGGGACCGCTCGCAGGCGGAGTCGTGCGCGGTTCCGGCGTCATCCGGCGCTGGTACAGCGCGCGCGGTGTCACTCGGCCTGCCCAGCCTGCGCGTCGGCGTGTGAAGGCAATCGGTCGTTGAGCGAGGAGCGCAGCGACGAGACGAGACGCCTCGAGTCACTCGTCGAGCCGCGCGAGAAGCGCTTCGCCTCGCCTCACCCGGGCACCAGCCCGGGTGAATCCGGCCCGCGCCGGCGGCTCTGGGCGATCGTCGGTGCCACTGGCACCGGCAAGACCGGGTTGTCGCTCGACCTCGCCGAAGCGCTTGCCCGACGTGGGCGCTCCGCCGAGATCGTCAACGCCGATGCGATGCAGCTGTACCGCGGCATGGATATCGGAACCGCCAAGCTGCCCGAGACCGAGCGCCGCGGCATCCGTCATCATCTCTTCGACGTGCTCGAGGTCACCGAAGACGCGGCCGTCGCGTGGTATCAGGATGCCGCGCGCACCGCGGTCGCGCAGATACATGCGCGGGGCGCGGACGCGATCCTGGTGGGCGGCTCGGGGCTGTATGTCTCGAGCGTGCTGTTCGACTTCCGTTTTCCGCCGCGCGACGCGCAGGTGCGCTCACGACTGGAGGCGCAACTGGACGCGGAAGGTCCCGGCGCCCTGTTCGCACGACTGCGTGAGCTCGACGCCGCGACTGCGGAGAAGATCGACCCGCGCAACGGGCGGCGGATCGTGCGCGCTCTCGAGGTGCTGGAACTCGGGGAACGCACCCACGGTGCGGCTCTTCCCCCGCAGCCGCTCCGCTGGCAGGAGGCGACGACGATCGTCGGTGTCGGACTGCCGCGCGATCAGCTGGTCCCTCGGCTGGACCGACGCGTCGAGGACATGTGGCGCGAAGGGCTCATCGACGAGGTTCGCCACCTGCGCGAACGTGGTCTCGAACGCGGCGTCACGGCGCGTCGAGCGATCGGCTACGCGCAGGCGCTGGCGCAATTGCGTGACGAGATGACCGAGGCCGAGGCGATCGCCGAGACGCAGGCGCTCACCCGCCGCTACGCCCGGCGTCAGGTGTCGTGGTTCAAGCGGTACGACGGCGTTCATTGGACCGAAGCGGGGCAGGACGCGGCGACCCTGGCAGACTCGTGGGCATGACCGTCGAGATCCGCACCTTCACCGTGGCCGACACGGACGCCGTCGTCTCGCTCTGGCAGGAGACCGGACTGACCCGTCCGTGGAACAACCCCTACCAGGACATCAACCGCAAGCTCACCGTGCAGCCTGAGCTGTTCCTGGTCGCCACCGCCGACGAGACCGTCGTCGGGTCGGTGATGGCGGGGTACGACGGCCATCGTGGGTGGCTGTACTACCTCGCGAGCGACCCGGCTCGCCGGGGGCAGGGGATCGGGCGCCGACTGGTCGATGCGGCGGAGGAGCGGCTGCTGGCGATGGGATGCCCGAAGGTGCAGCTGATGGTGCGGCCGGAGAACAATCTGGCCCAGGGCTTCTACGACGCCCTGGGTTACGAGACGTTCCAGACCTGGGCAACCGGCAAGCGCCTCATCGCCGACTGACAGGCATCCGCCCGCGCAGTGCGGCAATGTCAGCCGAGGTCTCCCTGGGGGTCGCGGACTTCGCGCGCCTCGACCTTCTCCAACAGGCCCAGCCCCTGAAGGAGGACACGCAGGGCGCGCGACGTCCTCATCGTCGAGCACATCAGCTACGACTGCTACGAACCCCTCTCACTCTGAGGCCCGCGTCCCGGCGGCCCCGCGACTGCGCGAGGGGTATCGCCGGCCACCGCCGGACGCGTCGTCGCGATCCCGCGGGCGCGGCGGCGAGTCGGTTCGGGCAGGGCCAGGCGAGCCCGCTGCGTCTCGTCGAGCGGCTGGTGCACCTCGACGTACTCGCCGCCGGGCGACCGGACGATGCGGCCGGTCTCGAAGCCGTGATCGAGCAGGTCGCGGTCTTTGCGCTGTAGCCCCAGGCACACACGCTGGGCGACCGTGTACCCGATCAACGGGCCGATGACGAGTGCCGCCTGCAGCGTTCCGATGACGCCCTCGATGCTGAGCGAGAACGCGGTGGCGATGACGTCGGCCCCGCCCGCGGCCCACAGCATGCCGGCGAAGATCAGACCGGCCACGCCGATGCCGGTGCGTGTCGCCGCCGCCCGCGGCCGGTCGAGCAGGTGGTGTTCGCGCCGGTCGCCGGTCACCCATTCCTCGAGAAACGGGTAGGCGGCGACGACGGCGAAGAAGAGGCCGATCACGGCCAGCGGCGCGAGGATCGCGAGCGTCCACGTGCGACCGAGCCACACGATCTCCCATCCAGGTGGCACGAGGCGCAGCGCGCCGTCGAGGAAGCCGGTGTACCAGTCCGGCTGACTGCCCGCCCCGGCGTTACCGGGGTCGCCGGGCCCGTACAGCCACACCGGACTCACCACGACGGTCGCCGAGATGAGCACGAGCAGCGCGGTGACGAGGAGGAACAGCCCGCCGCCGCGGACCGCTGCGGTGGGCAGGAGCGGGATCCCCACGATGTTCTGTTCGGTGCGTCCGCGACCCGGAAACTGCGGCGGCCCGTGGCGCCACGCCAGGACGGCCCGATAGACGACAAGGACGATCAAGGCGCCCGTGAAGACGACGATGTGCAGGGGATACAGGTTCTCAATGATCCGTCCGGGGAAAGAGCCTCCGAAGAGCAGCGAGGCCATCCACGTGCCGACGACGGGAATGCCGAGCACGATGCCTTCGACGATGCGCAGCCCCGTCCCCGAGAGCATGTCGTCGGGGAGCGCGTAGCCGCTCCACCCACCGCCGAGGGCCGCGAAGAACACCAGGACCAGGAGCAGCCACATCCCGCGTCGCGGGCGGCGGAATGCTCCCGTGAAGAACGTCGTCACCAACTGCAGGACGATCGCGGCGGGCA
Organism: Microbacterium sp. HD4P20; assembly: GCF_019449275.2. Classification (GTDB taxonomy): domain Bacteria; phylum Actinomycetota; class Actinomycetes; order Actinomycetales; family Microbacteriaceae; genus Microbacterium. The sequence goes on along the minus strand of NZ_JAHZQZ020000016.1, from coordinate 43,106 downwards.
GGAGCAACGCCGCCCAGTGGTGCGCCTGACGGATGAGTCGGCCGCCGGGGACGTCCAAGGTGATGAGCATCGTCGAGGCGTATGCCTTCGAGACCGTCGCGCCGTGGAGCGGCTCATACGATCCGGTGTAGGTCGTTGGCTGGCTCGACGGCACGTAGAACACCATGAGCCATATCCCGGTGATCACGATCACCGCGACGCAGGCGACGGTGACGACGCCGAACAGGTTGGTCCAGTGACTCGGTACCCGCCGCTGCCGCAGTCGGTCCCAGGCGTCGACGACGCGGTGCCCGAAGAGCCTCGTGTTGCCGATCCGTTCGGCAAGGCGATCGGTGACCGAGCGGGAACGTTCGTCGTCAGCCTTCGGCCTGACGGGGTTTGCGATGCTGCGCATGACAGTCTCCTCGTGGGTTCACACATACGACACCGCCCCCGGGACGGATGTGACAGACGACGCATCGCGGACGGGCTTCGCGGCCCGCCTTTAGACTGGATGCATGCCGCAGACCGTCTCGTTCACGAAAGGTCACGGCACAGGCAACGACTTCGTGATCGTGCCCGACCCCGACGGCTCCCTCGAGCTCTCCGACGATCAGGTCGCCGTGCTGTGCGATCGCCGATTCGGCATCGGGGCCGACGGCATCCTGCGCGTGGTGCGCACGAACGCGATCGACGAAGGCGTCGAGCTGGCGGCGTCCGCGTCTTCATCCGGCCCCGTGGAATGGTTCATGGACTACCGCAACGCCGACGGGTCGGCGGCCGAGATGTGCGGGAACGGGATCCGCGTCTTCGCGCGCTATCTCGCCGAGGTCGGCTGGGCCCCACTCGATGACGGCCCACTGCGTATCGGCACCCGCGCGGGTGTCAAGACCGTCACCCGGAGCGAGCTGGGTCTCGAGGTCGACCTCGGCCCGTGGCGCGTGGAGGACGCCGATGTGCTCGTACGGGCTCGGGGGATCGGCGCGCCGCGGCCGGGCCTGGGGATCGACGTCGGCAATCCGCACGTCGTCGTCGCGCTGCCCGACACGCGAGAGCTCGACGGTCTCGACCTGGCGTCGCAGCCGCAGCTGCACCCCGAGCCGGCGAACGGTGCGAACGTGGAGTTCGTCGTGCCCGCCGACCCGCTCGTGCGGGACGGCGTCGGCGCGATCCGTATGCGGGTCTTCGAACGGGGCGTCGGTGAGACGCTCAGCTGTGGCACCGGCGTGGCCGCCGCCGCCCTGGCCGTGCGGCACTGGGCGGGGCCCGCCGCACCGGATCAGTGGACCGTCGACGTGCCGGGCGGGACGCTGGGCGTGCGGATGCCGGAGGTGGACGGCGAGCGCCACGTGCTGCTGTCGGGGCCGGCGACCCTGGTCTACTCGGGCGAGGTCACGCTCGCCTGAGTGGCGCCACGATGATCGACGGGCGCGTTCGGTCAGACCTCGGGCAGGGCGATCGGCTCGCTCGGCGGTGACCCGTGGCGCCGCACCCGCAGCACCCGGAAGCCGCGACCGGTCGCCGCCCGGTGCACGCTGTACCCTCGGTCGAACGCCGCGGCCAGCCAGCGCTGGAGCGAGTCCGAACCGAGGTTGCGCTGGACGACGAGCCACGCGTCGGAGCGCTCGTCGAGGCGGGGGATCCAGCGCTCGAGCAGACCGTGAAGCTCGTGCTTGCCGACGCGGATCGGGGGATTCGAACGGATGCTGCGGAACCGCACGTCGTCGGGAACATCGTCGGGCAACAAGGCGTTGACATTGTCGAGCCCGAGAGACTCGGCGTTGCGACGAACGAGGTCGAGGGCCCGCTCGTTGACATCGACCGCCCAGACCGTCGCGTGCGGCGCATCCATGGCCAGGCTCAGAGCGATCGGTCCCCAGCCGCAGCCGAGGTCGAGCAGGTCGCCTCCGGGCGGCGGCGGAGGAGTGTTCGACAGGAGGACCTGGGTGCCCGTGTCGAGATGGTCGGGACTGAATACCCCGCCCGCAGTCGTCAGTTCGAGTTCTCGGCCCGCGAGCGTCACCCGGATGCGTCGCAGATTCTCGGGACTGGCGGGGGAAGCACTGAAGTAGTGGTCGCTCCCCATGGCTGACGAGCCTAGCGGAGGACGTTCCCAAGGGGGAGCGTCTCCCACCCGCTCCGAGACCGACTCCACTAAGCAGGACTAGAATTCACGGACGCCTCACCCGGCCGATCGGCCCGGGTGCGGCATCCTGAAAGGAACACATGACGGATACGACCACACCCCGAAGCGCGGACGAGACACTGGAGGACCCGGTGGATCGCGTGCTGGCGCGCGCCGATGCGCGCTCGGGGGTGCATGTCTTCGGCGGCGCGCAGGCTCTGCAAGACGTGGCGACGATCGGACGCACCGACACCGACGGCGACCAGTGGGACCGCGAGGAGCGGGCCGCGCTGCGGCGGGTACCCGGTCTGTCGACCGAGCTCGAGGACGTCACCGAGGTCGAGTACCGGCAGCTTCGGCTCGAGAACGTGGTGCTCGTCGGCGTGCACGCGCAGGGTGAGACCGAGGACGCCGAGAACTCGTTGCGCGAACTGGCCGCACTCGCCGAGACGGCCGGCGCCGTGGTCCTCGACGGCGTGCTTCAGCGTCGTCCGCATCCGGATCCGGCAACGTACGTCGGGCGTGGCAAGGCGGATGAGCTGCGCGACATCGTGGCGGCCGTCGGCGCCGACACCGTCATCGCCGACACCGAGCTCGCGCCCAGCCAGCGCCGCGCGCTCGAGGACGTCGTCAAGGTGAAGGTCATCGACCGCACCACCGTCATCCTCGACATCTTCAGCCAGCACGCCAAGAGCCGCGAGGGCAAGGCGCAGGTCGAGCTGGCACAGCTCGAATACCTCCTGCCGCGACTGCGCGGCTGGGGTGATTCGATGAGCCGTCAGGCCGGTGGCCAGGTGGGCGCCGGCGGCGCCGGCATGGGTTCGCGTGGTCCCGGTGAGACCAAGATCGAGCTGGATCGTCGCCGAATCCGTACCAAGATGGCACAGCTGCGGCGTCAGATCCGCGACTTCGCGCCGGCGCGAGAGGCCAAGCGAGCCGAGCGCAAGCGCAACACGATCCCGTCGGTCGCGATCGCCGGCTACACCAACGCCGGAAAGTCCAGTCTGCTCAACCGGCTCACCAGTGCCGGCGTGCTCGTCGAGAACGCGCTGTTCGCGACGCTGGATGCCACGGTGCGCCGCTCTGAGACGACCGACGGCCGCGTCTACACGCTGACCGACACCGTCGGGTTCGTGCGCAACCTCCCTCACCAGCTGGTCGAAGCGTTCCGCTCGACACTCGAGGAGGTCGCCGACTCGGACGTGATCCTGCACGTCGTGGACGCGTCGCATCCTGATCCTGCTGCCCAGCTGGCGACGGTGCGCGACGTGATCGGCGACGTCGGCGCACGTGATCTCCCCGAGCTCGTGGTCTTCAACAAGGCCGACCTCGTGGACGACGACACGCGGCTCGTGCTGCGCGGTCTCGAGCCGAAAGCCGTCTTCGCGTCTTCACGTACCGGTGAGGGCATCGACGAGCTGCGCGCGGCCATCGAGGCGGCGCTCCCACTCCCCGCCGTCGAGATTCATGCGCTCGTGCCGTACGACCGCGGCGACCTCGTCTCGGCGATCCACGAGCAGGGCATCATCCTGGCTCAGCAACACGAAGAAGGCGGGACCGCGGTGCACGCGCGCGTCGGCGAGCACCTCGCGTCGCGACTCGCGCCGTTCGCCCGCTGACGCTTCAGGGCTGATCGAGTTCGAGCGCCGGGACGCCCGGGGTTTCGAACCCGAAGATCTGCCCGAGGAATGCCAGTTCCGCCTCCAGCGTGCGGATCACGGTCTCGGCTCGCCGGAACCCGTGTCCCTCACCTTCGAAGGCGAGGTAGGCGTGCGGCACGCCATTGGCGGCGAGGGCGTCGCGCACGGCTTCGGACTGCGACGGCGGGACGACGAGGTCGTCGAGCCCCTGCTCGATGAGCAGCGGCGTGCGAAGCCGATCCAGGTGTGACAGCGGCGAACGCTCGATGTACACCGCCTCGGCCTCGGGCAGGGGGCCCACCAGCGCGTCGAGGTAGTTCGCCTCGAAGTCGTGGGTGTCGGCGGCGAGGCGCCGCAGGTCGGCGACGCCGTAGCGGCTGATACCAGCACCGAACGCTCCCGGGCGGCTGACCGCGCACAGGACGGTCCAGCCGCCGGCCGAGCCCCCCGCGATCGCGAGGCGGGATGGATCGGCCAGCCCGGCTTCGGCCAGTCCCTCGGCCGCGGCGATCACGTCGTCGACGTCCACGACGCCCCACTGACCGCGCAAGCGTTCGCGGTATGCGCGGCCGTAGCCGCTGGAGCCGCCGTAGTTCACATCGAGCACGCCGATCCCGCGGCTGGTGAAGTAGGCGATGCGACCGGATGCCGCGCCACCGACGTGGTCGGTGGGCCCGCCGTGCACGAACACCACGTAGGGGGGGCGCTCGCCCTCCGGTGCGGTCATGTGGGGATTCGTCGGCGGATAGTCGAAGGAATGCACGGGGCCGCGCGGCCCTGCCACGGTGATCGGTCGGGCGCGCGGCATCCATTCGGCACCCCACGGGGAGGATCCGCCCACGACCTGGCGGGCGGCCTCCGGCAGGTCGACGTCGACCTCCCACAGGCCGGCACCGGTGCCACCGGCTCCCGAGAGCAGGATCCGCGAACCACGCACATCCTCGATCGACATCCGTGTCACCGGTTCGACCGCGACCACGCGCTCGGCGCCGTCCGGGGCGATCACGACGAGCTCGTCGGAGCCCTCGGTGCGGACGGCGACGACGCGCCCGTCGTCCAGGACGCCGAACCATCGCGTGCCGAGCACCCACAGCGGCCCACCGGTGTCGGCGTCAGCTCGGGCGACCGGCTGCTCGGCTCGACCGCTCGACGGCCGGCGCCACAGGTTCCAACGGCCGGTCGGGTCGTCGCTGTAGAGCAGCTCTTCGTCGTCGAGCCACGCCGGCTGCAGGGGCGAACTCGATCCGCCCGCCACCGTCGACCACTCCTTGACGATGCCGTCCTCGAGGCGCCCGACCCGCAGTTCGGCGCGGTCCCACGCCATGTCGGGGTGGTTCCACGCGATCCACGCGAGGCGCGTGCCGTCGGGTGAGACCGCGGGGTGGGCGACGAAGTCGCTGCCGGCCACGACGGAGCGCACGGCGGCGGCATCCTGCGCTCCTCGTCCGTCCATCGGGATCTCGACGATGTCGCGTCGCGGGGCCGCGGCGGGCGCGTGCGCCTCGCGAACGGCCAGCAGCCGCCCGCTCTGCCAGGTGAGCCCGCCGAATCGGACATCACCGGCCGTCGGCGTCAGCGGCTTCGGCTGCTCCGCCGGATCCAGCCGCCACACGCGCTGGTCGGTCTTCTCGATGAAGAAGAGCACACCGTCGGGCGTCGCTGTCCACGAGCCGCCGCCGTACTCGTGTACACGGGAGCGCGCGTTCCAGGGTGCCTCGACGACGTCCTCGACGATTCCGGATGCCGTCATCCGGCGCACCGCGGTGCGCCCGGCTTCTGCAGGCACCGTCTCGCCCCACCACACCTGGTCGCCCACGAAACGCGCACCTTCCAGCCGAGGCGAGGCGGCCGCCACGTCGACGGCCTCGATCGGAGAGGGCCAGGAGCCGTAGGGGAGTGCGGGGCGGGAGTGCGCGGTCATTCCTCCACGGTACGGCGGAAGGGCATCGGGGTATCGCTCCCGGCGGTCTCGGCGCGGCGGACGCGCGAAACAGTACGACACAGGAACGAAGTGGGCCGTGCAGCGCCGCTACCGTGGACCAATCGTCGCCCGGCAGTCCGCAAGGACGCCCCGTTCATCGGGAACCGGGCAGGAGCGACAGCCGAGCCCGGCACCCGCCCGTGTGACACCGATCCGCCGATCCGACGGATGCCCGGTGCCACGGCCGCCCGGCCGCCGTCCGCCCCCGATCCCGAGAAGCACGACATGCCGATCGATCTGCGCACTCCGCCCGTGCCCGTCTCCTTCGAGGTGTACCCGCCTCGCTCCGAGTCCGGCTTCGCCGCGCTGCACGAGACCATTCGCCATCTGGCTTCCGTCGATCCGCGCTTCATCTCGGTCACGTACGGCGCCGGCGGTTCGACCGGTGGACGATCGCTCGCCCTGCTCACCCACATCCTCCGGCAGACGCACGTCGAGCCTTTGGCCCACCTGACTTGCGTCGGGAACACCTACGCCGGCGCCGGCGCCCTGATCAGGGAGTTCCTGGATGCCGGCATCACCAGCTTCCTCGCGCTTCGGGGTGACCCGCCTGCCGGGCTGTCGGAGGAGGATGCGTTCCTCGGAGACCTCGAGGGCGCGGCGCAGCTGGTGCAGCTGATCGACCGGATGCAGGCCGAGCGCGCGCCGTACACCGAGGCGCCGATCCCCGGCGTTCCCGGTGCGGTCCGCGTGGAACCGCGTCGTCGAGTCGATATCGCCGTCGCCGCGTTCCCCAACGGCCATCCCCGATCGCGCTACGCGTCCGAGGACCTGGACGCGCTCCTGGCGAAGCAGGCGGCGGGGGCGACCCTGGCCATCTCGCAGCTGTTCTTCCACGCCGACGACTACCTCTCGTTCGTGCAACGGGCCCGTGAGGCGGGTGTGACCATCCCGATCCTGCCGGGCATCATGCCCGTCACCGCACCGGCACGTCTGCGACGGGTGCTCGAGCTGACCGGCGAGCCGTTCCCCGCCGAACTGGCCATCGGGCTCGAGGTCGAGCCGACGCCGGAGGGACAGCGCGAGGTCGGCATCGCGTATGCCGCGCAACTGGCCCGCGACGTCGTCGCCGGAGGCGCGCCCGGAGTGCATCTGTACGCGTTCAACAGCCACGACACGGTGCTCGCGGTCCTCCGCGACGCTGGGATCCTCGACCACCCCCGCCAGAAGGAGGCCGCACGATGACCGACGCCCGCACACACTCCGACCCCCGACCCTCGTTCCCGCACGGGACGATCCTCGGGTACCCGCGGATCGGCCGACGGCGCGAGCTCAAGCGTGCTCTCGAGGCGTACTGGTCGGGTGCGCTCGATGCACCCTCGCTCGAGCACACCGTGGCCGGCCTGCGCCGCGCCACCCGCGAGCGTCTGGCGGAACTGGGGCTGGGGCGGCACGACTCGTCGATCCCCGACACGTTCTCGCTCTACGATCCGGTGCTGGACGCCGCGGTCACGGTGGGTGTTCTGCCGGAGCGGTTCGCCGGACTGCGCGCCGGCGACGGCGCGATCGGGCTCGACGCGTACTTCGCGGCGGCGCGCGGGGCCGGCCCGCACGCCCCGCTCGAGATGACCAAGTGGTTCGACACGAACTACCATTACCTCGTCCCCGAGATCGGCCCCGAGACGACCTTCGCGCTGTCGAGCGACCGCGTCGTGCGTCAGGTCGCTGAAGCACATGCCGACGACTACACCGTCCGGCCCGTCGTGGTCGGACCCGTCACCCTGCTGGCGCTGGCGAAGCCGACGGATGCCGCGGGCGAAGGCTTCGACCCGCTCAGCCGCCTCGACGACCTGCTGCCGGTGTACGTCGAGCTGCTCGCGTCGCTGCGTGCCGCAGGAGCGGCATGGGTGCAACTCGACGAGCCCGCACTGGTCAGCGAGAGCCTGCCCGCGACCCCGAGCGACCTGGCGGCCGCCGCCGAGCGCGCGTACGCCGTGCTCGGCGGCGCGACGGACCGCCCAGCCATCCTCGTGGCCGCTCCGTACGCGCAGCTGTCGGCGCAGGCATGGACAGCGCTCGCCGCCGCACCGGTCGAAGCCCTTGCCCTCGACCTCGTGCGCGGCGCCGTCCCAGCGGCCACGGCAGGCCTGCAGTCCAAGACGCTCGTCGGTGGCGTGATCGACGGACGCAACGTGTGGCGCGGAGATGTGGCGTCCGCGTGGCACACGCTCGCGTCGTTGCAGACCCTCGGCGCCGCCGCGGTCGCCGCGGGCACGTCGGCATCGCTGCAGCACGTGCCGCACGATGTCGAGGACGAACCCGACTTGGATCCGCGGTTGGCGTCGTGGCTCGCCTTCGCCGACCAGAAGACGGCGCAAGTGGTGACGCTGGCGAAAGGCTTGACCGAGGGGCGCGGGGCCATCGAGCGGCCGCTGGCGGAGGCATCCGCCGCCCTTGCCGACCGCCGCAGCGCGCCGGGTGTGCGCGACGGGCTCGTCCGCGGACGGGTCGAGTGCCTGACACCCGCCGACGCGGAGCGCGGCGACTACGAGGCACGTGTCGCCGCGCAGGAGGAGGCGCTCGGGCTTCCTGTCCTGCCGACGACCACGATCGGATCGTTCCCGCAGACCGACGGCATCCGCCGTGCGAGGGCGCGTCACGTCGCAGGTCAGTCCTCGACGGAGGATTACGAGCACTTCCTTCGGGACGAGATCGCGCGGGTTGTGGCGCTGCAGGAGGACATCGGCCTGGACGTGCTCGTGCACGGCGAGCCGGAGCGCAACGACATGGTGCAGTACTTCGCGGAGAATCTGGAGGGCTTCGCCGTCACCCGCAACGGCTGGGTGCAGTCCTACGGTTCACGCGCGACGCGTCCGTCGATCCTGTGGGGCGACGTGTCGCGCCCGGCGCCGATCACCGTCGGGTGGTCGACGTTCGCCCAGTCGCTCACCGACAAGCCGATGAAGGGCATGCTCACCGGGCCCGTGACCATCCTGGCGTGGTCGTACGTGCGCGACGATCAGCCCCTGCGGGAGACGGCCGACCAGGTCGCGTTGGCTCTGCGCGATGAGGTGGCGGACCTGGAACGGGCGGGAATCCGCGTGATCCAGGTCGATGAGCCCGCACTGCGAGAGCTGCTGCCCCTCAAGCGCGCCGACCAGCGGGAGTACCTGGAATGGTCGGTGCGCTCGTTCCGTCTCGCGACGGCCGGCGCTGCGCCCGCGACGCAGGTGCACACGCACCTGTGCTACTCCGAGTTCGACGTCGTGATCGATGCGATCGCGGCGCTCGATGCGGACGTCACGTCGATCGAGGCGGCGCGCAGCCGCGGCGAGGTGATCGGCGACATCGCGTCCTCCGGCTTCTCGCTCGCCGTAGGGCCCGGTGTCTGGGACATCCATTCGCCGCGTGTGCCGTCCGTCGGCGAGGTGACCGAGCTGCTCGAGCGCGCCGTCGCCGAACTGCCGTTGCGGCGGGTGTGGGTCAACCCCGACTGCGGCCTCAAGACGCGCGGATACACCGAGACCGTCGCATCCCTACGCCACCTCGTCCAGGCGACCCAGGCAGTACGCGCCGCCGCCGCCGCGCGGGTCTAAGCCTTCTCGGAGGCAGATGAAGGCGTGGAGGATGCCGGGGCCACATCGGCTGCGGCATCCTCCACCGGCACGTCCGCCGTCTCGGCGGCGACTCTCTCTCCGTCGCGGCGCTGGAGCAGCTCGAGGATCCAGGCCACCACGAAGGCCACGACGAACACCAGGACGATGTCGCCGACCGACAAGGGCCGGAGGGCGAACAGCCACACCACCGCGAGAACGGCGATGATCGTACGCACGAGGACCTTCTGGCGAGCGAGCCAGCCGCCGAAGCCGCCGGTGTCCACCCCGCGCGCGGCGAGCTGCCGCCGCGCCGCCGAGTTGAGACCGCTGACGGCCGCCCGTAGGCCGCGAGCGGCGCCCCAGCCGCCCATCACCCATCCCAGCACCGCGATGAAGACCCCCAGCAGCGCCAGCACGAGTGCCGTCTGCGTCATCCCGTCGACCAGGCGTCCGTAGATCACATCGAGCGCTGATGGTGACAGGCCGAGGTCACCGGCGGCGATCCCGACCGCTGTGGAGCCGATCCCGAGGCTCGCAGCCAGCGCACCGCCCCCGATCGCGAAGCCCAGGCCAGTGCCGAGGATCGCGGTGCTGCGGCGGCGGGCTACCAGAATGCCGAGCCCGAACAGACCCAGCGTCACAAACGGCAGCCACCAGCCGAGAGTCGCCGCTACCGCGTATCCGGCGCGGATCATGGCGAGGTTGTTCCCCTCGCCGAGGATGACCACGCGGTCGACCTCGGGGATCAGCTGTGCCGCGCCGAAGCCCCGGTCCAGGAGGTTCTGCTTGACGCGCTCGACGATCGCGCCGAGCTGGATCCCCACGCCGTCATCCGTGCGGACGACCAGCCCGCCGCCGTCGGAGGTGGCCGCGAGGGTCAGCGCACGGTGGGCGGCGCGTGTGGTTGTGCCCCACACGTCAGCGAAGGCCTCCGATTCGACGACCCGCGTGACCGTCGTGGCGACGAGGCTCTCAAGTCCGTTCGCCGCGGGAGCCTGCAGCAGCTGGAGGGCGTCGGCGGCACGGGGCGGCAGGCCGAGCTCTGCGATGCCGTCGAAGACGCGGGCCGTGACCTCGTCGAAGTCGACCTGAGCGGTGATCGCCTCCATCGACTCGTCGATGATCATGGCCTGAACGGCAGGATCGTCGACGAGCGGCGCGAGGGTGGCGACGAAGGCCTCTTCCTCGACGAGCTGCACGCGTGCCCACGCCCCCACGATGGACACCGGCACGAGGATCGCTGCGACGACGATGCAGATCGCCGACACCACGGCACGCCACCGTCCACCCGCCGGACGATCGCGAGTGGCGGACACCGCGGTCAGCCGGGCGTTCTCGGACTCGAGCTCTCGGATCCGTTCGGTGAGGATCTGCGTGTCTGACGTGGCGATGCCGCTGTCGGTCATGGCGTCATTCTGTCGGAAACGCGGCCCTCGCGACATCACCGAGGGGGAGCGGCAATCCGCGCGCGATGTGTCAGACGGCGCGCAGCACCGCGACGATCTTGCCCAGCACGGTGGCCTCGTCGCCGAGGATCGGCTCGAACGCCGAGTTCCGGGGGAGCAGCCAGGTGTGGCCGTCCCGCTGGCGGAAGGTCTTGACCGTCGCCTCGCCGTCGAGCATGGCGGCGACGATGTCGCCGTTCTCGGCCGTGGCTTGTGCGCGGGCGACCACCCAGTCGCCGTCGCAGATCGCGGCGTCGATCATGGACTCGCCCGATACCCGGAGCATGAACAGCTCGCCCTTGCCGACGAGCTGGCGGGGGAGCGGAAAGATCTCTTCGACCTGCTGATCGGCGGTGATCGGCACGCCCGCCGCGATCCGTCCCACCAGGGGGACCAACGCCGCGTCACCGACGGCGGGGCCACTGTCGGCCGGGCTCTCGGTCGCCGTTCCCGGCAGATCGATGAGGACCTCCATGGCGCGGGTCTTGCCGGCGTCGCGTCGCAGATAGCCGCTCAGCTCGAGCTGATTCAGCTGATGAGTGACGCTGGAGAGCGACTTGAGTCCGACCGCGTCGCCGATCTCGCGCATGCTCGGCGGATAGCCATGCCGCGCGATCGAGCGCTGGATGACCTCGAGGATCGCCATCTGCTTGTCGCTGAGGCTCTTCCGTCGCCGCGTCTGGGGTTTGTCCCGTCCGATCGCGTCGCTCATGTTCCGGCTCCCGTCTCGCACTCGGCCGCCGAGCGCAGTTTCTTCGAATGTCGGAGGCCCGTGGTGGGGTTCTCGTATCGAAACCGTATCCGCAATTCGTCCGCTTCCGCAGCACCTCTGCCGCGTGTCGCGTTCGATAGACCACGCACGATTTCGTCACTTGACATCCTACAAGCTCGAAGATAGCTTCGGAAGAGAGGTTCGCATCCGCCGCTCCCGGCCGAGTGGTGGATGCGAATCTCTCGCCACAGGAGGAGTAGAAATGACCGCGATCGGCATCTCGTCGCCCACTCTCCCGTCGCCGGCGCGCGCGGCGGACCACGCCGTTCGTCGTGCCACACGCATGCGGCTGACCGTGCGCGGTCGCCGCGTCATGGCCGCGCTGGCGGCGCTTCCCGCCGTTGTGGCGCTGAGCGTTGCTGTCATCGGCGGCGGAACGGCTCTGGCCACGCGCGACTCGGGCGCCCCTGCGGGCTCTTTCACGACCGTGAGTGTCGGGACCGGCGAGTCCCTCTGGTCGATCGCCGAGGAGGTCGCGCCCGGTCACGACCCGCGCGACGTCGTCGACGGGATCGTGCGTCTGAACGCGCTGGACGATGTGACGGTCCGCGTGGGTCAGAGCCTGTCGATCCCCGCGGAGTACGCGCCGTCGCGGTGAGATCGCCCTGCCGTCATGCGGCGCGACTGTCGAGGCGCCGCCCGTAGCATGGGAGAGGTGACTGCACGCCTCGAAGACCTTCCTCTGCGCCCCGACCTGGTCGGGCAGACGCCCTATGGCGCTCCACAAGCGCCGCTACCGGTGGCGCTGAACGTCAACGAGAACACGCATCCCGTGCCGCAGGAGGTCGCAGACGACATCCTCGACTCGATCGCGCTCGCACTCCGTGACGTCAACCGCTACCCCGACCGGGAGTTCACCGCTTTGCGCGAGGGCTTCGCCGACTATCTCGGGCATGGGCTCACGCGTGAGCAGCTCTGGGCCGCCAACGGATCGAACGAGGTGTTGCAGCATCTGCTGCAGGCGTTCGCGGGCCCGGGCAGGACCGCCTTCGGATTCGGCCCCACGTACTCGATGTACCCGCTGCTGACCCGCGGCACGGGCGCCACCTGGACCGCGGGCACGCGCGCCGCCGACTTCACGCTCGCACCCGACGATGCCGCGTCGCAGGTGAGCGAGGCGGCACCGGATGTCGTCTTCCTGTGCTCGCCCAACAACCCCACGGGCACACCGCTGGGGCTGGACGTCGTCGAAGCGGTGTACGAGGCCACTGACGGCATCGTGATCGTGGACGAGGCCTACCACGAGTTCGCGCCGCGAGACGAGCGTTCCGCGTTGACGCTGCTGGGCGGACGGGAACGTCTGGTGGTCTCGCGCACCATGAGCAAGGCCTTCGCCTTCGCCGGCGCCCGTGTCGGATACCTCGCGGCCGATCCCGCGTTGATCGACGCGCTGCGCCTGGTGCGGTTGCCCTACCACCTGAGCGCGCTCACCCAGGCGGCTGCGACGGCGGCTCTCCGCCACGCGCCGACGATGCTGGGGATGGTCGACGAGATCGTGGCCCAGCGGGACCGCATCTCGGCAACGGTGGAGGCCCTCGGCTACACGGCGCACGAATCGTGGTCGAACTTCGTCCTGTTCGGCGGGGTTGCGGATCCGACGCAGACGTGGAACTCCCTCTACGACGCGGGTGTCCTCATCCGGGACGTCGGCATCGCCCACCACCTGCGGGTCACAGCGGGTACCGAGGACGAGACGACGGCGTTCCTCGACGCCCTCGCGTCGGTAGGATCGGCCCCATGAGCGCAGCACAACGGACGGCGTCGTTGCGGCGCGCCACGAGCGAGTCCACCGTCGAGCTCGAGCTCGACCTCGACGGCACCGGTCGCAGTCGCATCGACACGACCGTACCGTTCTTCGACCACATGCTGACCGCGTTCGCGAAGCACTCGCTCACCGACCTGACGGTGCGCGCGTCGGGCGATACCGACATCGACGCCCACCACACGGTCGAAGACATCTCCATCGTGCTCGGGCAGGCCATCCGCGAGGCGCTCGGCGACAAAGCGGGCATCTCTCGGTACGGCGATGCCCTGGTGCCGCTGGACGAGGCACTCGCGCAGGCCGTCGTGGACATCAGCGGGCGCCCCTACTTGGTGCACGAGGGCGAGCCGGCCGGGTTCGAGCACCACCTCATCGGAGGGCACTTCACCGGATCGTTGGTGCGGCACACGTTCGAGGCGGTGGCCTTCAACGCGGCACTCACGGTTCACGTTCGCGTGCTGTCGGGCCGCGATCCGCACCACATCGCTGAGGCGCAGTACAAGGCGTTCGCTCGCGCGTTCCGGCAGGCCAAGGCGCTCGACCCGCTCGTGGACGGCATCCCGAGCACGAAGGGTGCACTGTGACGGAGGGCGTTCGGCCGCTCGTGGCCGTCCTCGACTACGGCTCCGGCAACGTCCACTCCGCTGTCAAGGCCCTCGTGGCCGCCGGCGCCGACGCTCGCCTCACCAGCGACCGGGCTCTCGTCCAGGAGGCCGACGGCCTCGTCGTGCCCGGGGTCGGTGCGTTCCGCGCCGTCGCCGAGGCGCTGCGCGCGAGCCGCGGGGACGAGCTCATCGAGCGACGTCTGGCGGGCGATCGCCCCGTCCTCGGCATCTGCGTCGGCATGCAGGTGTTCTTCGAGCGCGGCGTCGAACGGGGCGTCGACACCGAAGGACTCGGACAGTGGCCGGGTGTCGTCACCGAACTCGATGCGCCGGTCCTGCCGCACATGGGCTGGAACACCGTCGAGGCGGGCGCGGGCTCACGGCTGTTCCGCGGTCTCGAGCAGGAGCGGTTCTACTTCGTTCATTCCTTCGCGGTGCAGAACTGGCTGCTGGACGTTCAGCCGCCCTTCCCGCAGCCGGCGCTCACCTGGTGCACGTACGGCGTTCCTTTCCTCGCCGCCGTCGAGAACGGACCGCTGTCGGCGACGCAGTTCCACCCCGAGAAATCAGGGGCAGCCGGCATCCGGCTGCTCTCCAATTGGCTCGAAGGGCTCGGCGGGGCTACTCTCTGAGATCGTGCCGTCCGCGGGAGCGCATGCTCTCGTGACTGTCCCGCACGAGGAGCCATGAACGATTTCGCGTCCACCCCCAAGCTCGTCCTCCTGCCTGCCGTCGACGTCGCCGACGGCAAGGCGGTGCGCCTCACCCAGGGGGAGGCGGGCACCGAGACCAACTACGGCGATCCCGTCGACGCTGCGCTCGACTTCGCGCGTCAGGGTGCCGAATGGATCCACCTCGTCGATCTCGACGCGGCGTTCGGACGAGGCAGCAACACGAGCGTGCTGCGCAAGGTGATCAAGCAGGTGCGCGGCGTTCAGGTCGAGCTGTCCGGCGGCATCCGCGACGACCGCACGCTCGAGGCCGCCCTCGAGAGCGGCGCGGCCCGCATCAATCTCGGAACCGCGGCCCTCGAGAACCCCGAGTGGGCGGCGGATGTCATCGGGCGCTACGGCGACGTCATCGCGGTCGGGCTCGATGTGCGCGGCACCACGCTGGCCGCTCGCGGCTGGACTCGCGAGGGCGGTGATCTGTGGACGGTGCTGGCCCGGCTCGAGGCGGCGGGATGCAGCCGGTACGTGGTCACCGACGTCACGAAGGACGGCACGCTCAAAGGTCCGAACCTCGACCTGCTGCGCGAGCTGACCACGCGCACGCCGAAGCCGATCGTGGCGTCGGGCGGCGTGTCGAACCTGGACGACATCATCGCGCTGCGCGACCTCGTGCCGCTGGGCGTGGAGGGGGCGATCGTGGGCAAGGCCCTCTACGCCGGCGCGTTCACGCTCGCCGAGGCCCTGGATGTCGCCGGATACTGACCCGCACGCCGACTATTCCGCCGATTCGGCAGGAGTGCCCTGGGCGGGGCGCAGCTTCCACGCCAATCCGCATACCGCGGACGACGGCTCGGCCGATCCCGCGCTGCTCGCGGCGCTGACGGCCTTCCGGGACGGCGCGGGCAGTCAGCAGCAAGTCGTCGACGCCTACCGGACCGCGCGCCTGCTCATCCCGCTCATGGCGGCGAAGGGCGATGAGGGCGTCGGCGCGCACGGGCTGCCCGTCGACAAGACTCAGGAGTTGTCCATCGTGACCGTCGCGGCACCCGACGGTCGTCGTGTGCTTCCGGTGTTCACTTCGGTCGAGGCGATGGGACGGTGGGATGCCGCAGCGCGGCCGGTCCCGGCCGACGGGGTCCGCACGGCCCTGGCGGCGGCCGCCGACGAGACCGATCTCATCGTGATCGACCCGGGTTCTCCCACCGAGTTCGTCTTGCGGCGCCCCGCGGTCTGGGCGATCGGACAGGGGCATGACTGGGAGCCGAGCTTCTCGTCCCCGGACGTGGTCGCGGGTCTGAACGAGAGCGTCGGGGGAGAGCTGGCGGTGATAGATCTCTCGGTGGAGCCCGGTGATCCGGATGCGCGTCTGCGCGGACCGGAGCTGGTCGTCCGGCTGCAGCTGATCCACGGCCTCGAGCAGGAAGAGCTCGACGCCGTGCTGACGCGATTGGCCAGGCGCTGGGCGTCGGACGATCGCATTGCGGTGCTGGTCGATTCGCTTCAGGTCAAGCTCGTCCGGGCGAGCTGACAGCACGAACAGCGCCCGCCTCTTGTGGCCGGTGGCTTCGTAGGCGGATGATCGGCACGGCGGAGGTGGCTCGATGGGCGATGGCACGCACGACGATAGGCAAGAGCAGTACCGGCGGACTCTCGAGGTCGCCCATGACCGCGCGCTGGGCTGGCTGGAATCCCTCGACGAGCGACCCATCCGGCCCGAGATCGACGTCGACGGCGTCCTCGATCGGCTGGATCACCCGCTCGGCGACGAGGGGACGGATGCCGAAAGCGTCCTTCGGGAGCTCGCCGACGCGTGCGAACCGGGGCTCATGGCCATGGGGTCGCCGCGCTTCTACGGGTTCGTCATCGGCGGCGCGTATCCCGCAGCCCTCGGCGCGGACTGGCTCGTCTCGGCCTGGGACCAGAACACCGGATCGCGCCAGACCACACCGGCCACCGCGGCCGTCGAAGAGGTCGCCGCCCGGTGGCTGCTGGACCTGCTGGGTCTTCCGCAAGACAGCGGCGTGGGCTTCGCGACGGGAGCGACGAGCGCGAACCTTTCGTGCCTGGTGGTCGCGCGCGACGCGGTGCTCCGTCGGCGCGGTCACGATCCCGCCGACGGGCTGACGCGTTCGGGCGGCATCCGCTTCCTCGCCGGTGGCGCGGTGCACACCTCTGTCGTGCTCGCCGGCCGGATCGCCGGTCTCGGCGCACCGCGCACCGTCGGGGCGGACGGCCAGGGGCGCATCGACGTGGCAGGGCTGGCGCGAGCTCTCGCCGACGACGAGGCCCCGACCGTGGTCGCCCTGCAGGCCGGTGACGTCCACTCCGGCGCGTTCGACGAGTTCGCAACCGCCATCGAGGTGGCCCGTGCGGCGGACGCGTGGGTGCATGTGGACGGCGCGTTCGGCCTGTGGGCCGCCGCCAGTCCGAATCTTCGTCACCTGGTCACCGGGGTGGAGTTCGCCGATTCGTGGGCGACCGACGCGCACAAGACCCTCAATGTGCCATACGACTGCGGCATCGCGATCGTGCGCGACGAGGCCGCCATGACCGCATCCCTCGGCGCGCACGCCGCGTACCTGCCAGAGATGGCGAGCATCGCGGATCCCTACGACCGCGTCCCCGAACTCTCGCGCCGTGCGCGGGGAGTCCCGGTGTGGGCGGCGCTGCGATCGCTGGGACGCGACGGAGTGGCCGGGCTGATCGAGGGGCTCGCGCAAGCGGCATCCGCACTCGCCGCCGGCTTCCGCGAGATTCCCGGTCTGGAGGTTCTCAACGACGTGGTGTTCACGCAAGTCTGTCTCGCCTCCGGCGATGACCGCGCGACGGCCGCGCTGGGGGAGTGGCTGCGTCAGGAGGGGACGGTGTGGGCGTCCTCGTCGACGTGGCGCGGTCGCACCGTCGTCCGCTTCGCCGTGAGCAATTTCCGCACCGACGGCGATGCCGTGCGACGCACGGTCGACGCGGTGGCCCGGGGCGCCGCCGCCGTCGGGATCAGTTGACCGGGCCGGTCCACTTCTCGCCGGGACCCTTGCCGATCGGGTCGGGGATGACGGATGCCTCGCGGAATGCCAGCTGCACCGACCGGAGGCCGTCGCGCAGTGAACGGGCGTGCATGTCGCTGATCTCGGGGGCCCCCGCGGTGATGAGGCCGGCCAGCGCGTTGATGAGCTTGCGCGCCTCGTCGAGATCGGTCTGCGTCGCGGGATCGTCTGCGAGCCCGACCTTCACGGCCGCCGCGCTGAGCAGGTGCACCGCGGTGGTGGTGATCACCTCGACGGCGGGGACGTCCGCGATGTCGCGCGACGCGGATGCCGCGGCCCGGTCGCGCTCTTCCCAGCGAGCCTGGCGCTCGGCATCCGCCTGCTCCGCCTCTCCGCTCGCCTGGCCGTCCTGGTCTCGAATCGTGTCCACGCCGTACTCTCTGCTAAACTTCTCTGGTCTCCGGTGCGTCATGCGCCGGATCGGAAAGTGGATCACATCCCACCCGCGCTCGCCGTTCCAGGCTACCGGGTCATGCACTCCGCCCCGACCGCCTGCGGCCGGGGTAGTCGCCTGAGGATCGGGCGGGAACCAGGGTGCCAGAAGTCGGGTCTCGAAGCGTCCTGACGGGTGGAGTGGATCTTCCTCCGCCCGCGACGCAATCCGTGTCGCGGTGTCATCACCCGCACGAAGGAGTTCCGCATCAGCGATCCCCGCACCAACGACCGCATCCGGGTGCCCGAGGTACGCCTCGTCGGCCCCAACGGAGAGCAGGTCGGCGTCGTCCGCATCGAGGTGGCGCTGCGCCTGGCTCAGGAAGCCGACCTCGATCTCGTCGAGGTGGCCCCGAACTCGAAGCCCCCCGTGGTCAAGATCATGGACTACGGCAAGTTCAAGTACGAGGCTGCGCAGAAGGCCAAGGAAGCGCGTCGCAATCAGGCGAACACCGTCCTCAAGGAGGTCCGGTTCCGTCTGAAGATCGAAGCCCACGATTACATCACCAAGCTCAAGCGCGCCGAAGGCTTCCTGCAGTCGGGCGACAAGGTCAAGGCGATGATCCTGTTCCGCGGTCGCGAGCAGTCGCGTCCCGAGCAGGGCGTGCGCCTTCTCCGCAAGTTCGCCGAGGACGTCGCAGAGTTCGGCACCGTCGAATCGAATCCGACGATTGACGGCCGCAACATGGTGATGGTCGTCGCACCGCACAAGAACAAGTCCGAGGTGAAGACCGAGCAGAACGCGCAGCGTGCCGCCAACAAGGAGGCAGCTCGCTCGGCGCGCACCGGCGCATCGGCCGACGAGGCCGAATCGGCCCCGGCCGAGTAGCGCCCCCACAGACTCCCGCACTGCGGGATCCGACTCCCGCCCGCGCGGGAAGTGAAACGAAGGAATGAACAGATGCCGAAGCAGAAGACCCACTCGGGCGCCAAGAAGCGCTTCAAGGTCACGGGCAGCGGAAAGCTCATGAAGCAGCAGGCGAACCTTCGCCACAACTTCGAGGGCAAGTCGTCGCGCCGCACCCGCCGCCTCTCCCAGGAGCAGGTCCTCGCCCCGGGCGACGCCAAGGTCGCCAAGAAGCTCCTCGGTCGCTGAGCGCCCGACGCACGATAGGAATCACACGAAATGGCTAGAGTCAAGCGGGCCGTCAACGCCCACAAGAAGCGTCGCGTCATCCTCGAGCGCGCCTCCGGTTACCGGGGTCAGCGTTCGCGTCTGTACCGCAAGGCGAAGGAGCAGGTCACCCACTCGCTCGTCTACGCGTACCGCGACCGCCGCAAGCGCAAGGGCGACTTCCGTCGTCTGTGGATCCAGCGCATCAACGCCGCTGCCCGCCAGAACGGCATCACGTACAACCGCTTCATCCAGGGTCTCGGCCTCGCCGGTGTGCAGGTCGACCGTCGCATGCTGGCCGAGCTCGCGGTGAACGAGCCCGCCACGTTCACGTCGCTGGTGCAGACGGCGAAGAAGGCACTGCCCGAGAACGTCAACGCTCCCAAGAGCGCCTGATACAGGCATCCGTCATCGAAAGGGCGCCCTCCACACGGAGGGCGCCCTTTCGTGTGTCGGTCATTGAGCGAGCGAAGCGAGACGAAACGCGGATGCGGCCGCCCTAGACTGAGTGCCGTGCTCGAGAACCCTCGCTCTCCGCGCGTTCGCGCCGTCGCGAAGCTGACCAAGCGCAGCGCCCGTCAGGAGACGGGGCTGTTCCTTCTCGAAGGTCCGCAGGCCGCACGTGAGGCGCTGGCCTACCGTCCCGACACCCTCGTCGAGTTGTTCGCGACGCCCAGCGCTCTCGAGAAGCACACCGATGTGAGGGAAGCGGCGAAGGATGCCGGCATCGAAGTCGTCTTCACGACCGAGGCGGTGCTCGATTCGATGGCCGACACCGTCACTCCGCAGGGCATCGTCGCCGTCGCGCGGCAGTCGCCCACGTCGGTGCGCGACGTCTTCGCGGCCTCGCCCCGGCTCGTCGCGATCTGCGAGGAAGTGCGAGATCCGGGCAACCTCGGCACCATCATCAGGGCGGCGGATGCCGCGGGCGCCGACGCCGTCGTGCTCACCGGGCGCACCGTCGACCCCTACAACCCCAAGGTCGTGCGCGCCACGACCGGGTCGCTGTTCCACCTGCCGATCGCGGTCGGTGTGGAGCTTGCGACGGCCGTCGAGCGGGCACATGCCGCCGGTGTGCGCGTGATCGCGGCCGACGTCGGGGGAGGCGACTTCCTCGCGTCGCGCTCCATCCTCGCCGAGCCGACGGCGTGGGTTTTCGGGAACGAGGCCCGGGGACTCGACGACGAGGCGCTCGCGATGGCCGACCTGTCGCTGCGGCTGCCCATCTTCGGCGCCGCCGAGTCGCTCAATCTCGCGACCGCGGCGAGCGTCTGCCTGTACGAGACGGCCTTCGCGCAGCGCGCGGCCGGGTGACGCGCTGCATTCCGGTGCTGTTACAGATCGGTAAAGGGTCGCGCGCCCGGTGGCCCCGGGTGAGACCGCGCCCCTAGGGTGAAGGCATGGTGACACCTGAAGCCCCGGCGCCGGCGCCGCGGACCTCGAACATCTCGGTGCGGCGCGGCGAACCACTGGTCGTCATCGACCACGTCGACAAGCACTTCGGCGACCTCCACGTGTTGAAAGACATCAACACCGTGGTCAATCGCGGCGAGGTGGTCGTCGTCATCGGTCCTTCCGGCTCCGGTAAGTCGACGCTGTGCCGCGCTATCAACCGGCTGGAGACCATCGACTCGGGCACCATCTCGATCGATGGTGCGAAGCTCCCCGAAGAAGGAAAGGCGCTCGCGCACCTGCGCGCCGATGTCGGCATGGTGTTCCAGTCCTTCAACCTCTTCGCCCACAAGACGGTGCTCGAGAACGTCACCCTCGGACCGATCAAGGTGCGCGGCATGAAGAAGAAGGATGCCGATGAGAAGGCGATGCAGCTGCTCGACCGCGTCGGCGTCGCCAATCAGGCAAAGAAGATGCCGAACCAGCTCTCGGGCGGTCAGCAGCAGCGCGTCGCGATCGCGCGCTCGCTGGCGATGGATCCCAAGCTGATCCTGATGGACGAGCCGACGAGCGCGCTCGACCCCGAGATGATCAACGAGGTGCTCGACGTCATGATCGGCCTCGCCGCCGATGGCATGACGATGATCGTGGTCACGCACGAGATGGGCTTCGCGCGCAAAGCCGCCGACCGCGTGCTGTTCATGGCCGACGGCGCGATCGTCGAAGAGGCCACGCCCGAGCAGTTCTTCACGAACCCGCAGAGCGAGAGGGCTCAGGACTTCCTGTCCAAGATCCTCGAGCACTGAACCGTTTCGGCCGCCTCCCAGTGGCCGGAAACCGAGAGGACCGTCACGAACGGTCCGCCACAGCAAAGGACGAAGACAATGAAGCGAATGCGACTTCCGTTGATCGCGCTGGCCGCAGCCGGCGCGCTCGCGCTGTCGGCGTGCGCCACCGGCGGCACGCCGGGCGGCGAGGAGACGACGGGCCCCGAGCCCGAAGAGGTGACCTTCGAAGAGGGCACCACCATGGCCGAGCTCAACGAAGCGGGATCCATCACGATCGGCACGAAGTTCGACCAGCCGCTGTTCGGCCTGATGGGTCCGTCGGGCGTGCCGGAGGGTTTCGACGTCGAGATCGGCAAGATCATCGCGTCCGAACTCGGCATCGCCGAAGAAGACATCGAGTGGAAAGAGGCGGTCTCGGCCAACCGCGAGCCGTTCATCGAGAACGGCGAGGTCGACCTCGTCATCGCCACCTACACGATCAACGACAAGCGCAAGGAGGTCGTCTCCTTCGCCGGTCCGTACTACATGGCGGGCCAGTCGATCCTCGTGCTCGCCGACAACGAGGACATCCAGAGCGAGGAAGACCTCGTCGGGCAGCCCGTCTGCTCGGTGACCGGCTCCACCCCCGCGGCCAAGCTCGCCGAGATCGGTGCCGAGCCGGTTCTCACCGACACCTACTCGAACTGCCTCGAGCCGCTGCGCAGCGGCGCCGTCGTCGCCGTCTCGACCGACAACGTCATCCTCGCGGGTCTCGCCGCGCAGACCGAGGGCGAGTTCAAGGTCGTGGGCGAGCCGTTCACGGACGAGCCGTACGGCATCGGGCTGGCACTGGACGACACCGACTTCCGCATGTGGATCAACGACGTGCTGGAAGAGTCCTACGAGGACGGCCGCTACGAAGAAGCGTGGAATTCGACGGCCGGCACGGTGCTGCCCTACGTCGAGCCCCCGGCACCCGACCGCTACTGAAGTGACTGATCGCCCCGGGTCCGGTGACAGCCGGATCCGGGGCATCTCGTGAGAATGGGAGGAGGCCCGGTGGAGCAGTATCTATCGCTCTGGCCGACGTTCCTGGAGGGATTCCGGGTGACGCTGCTGCTGCTCGCCGTGTCGGGCGTGCTGGCTCTCTTGCTCGGGACGCTCATCGCAGCCATGCGGATCTCGCCGGTCGGCGCCCTCCGCACGTTCGCGGCGTTCTGGACCGAGATCGCGCGCAACACGCCACTGACGCTGGTCTTCATCTTCACGACGTTCGTGATGCCGATGCTCGGCGTCCGCATGCCCTTCATCCTTCTCGCGTTCATTGCGCTGTCGTACTACACCGCGCCCTTCGTCGCCGAGGCGCTGAGATCCGGCATCAACGGCGTGCCCGTCGGACAAGCCGAAGCGGCGCGGTCGATCGGGCTCGCTTTCGGACAGACGGTCTCGCTGGTCGTGCTGCCGCAGGCTTTCCGGATGACCATTCCGCCGCTCATCAACGTGTTCATCGCGCTGACCAAGAACACCTCGGTCGCCGGCGGATTCTTCGTCCTCGAGCTGTTCGGCGTCACCCGCCAGCTCGCCAACGACAACGGGAACATGGTGATGCCGATCCTTCTGACCGCTGCCGCCCTCTATCTCGTCATCACCATTCCGCTCGGGCTGATAGCCGGGGCGCTCGAGAGGAAGTTCGTGGTGAAGCGATGACCGGCGCGAGCGTGCTGTTCGACGCCCCCGGCCCGCGGGCGCGAAGGCTATCGCTGACCGTCTCGATCGTCTCGGGTGTGCTGATCCTCGCCGGCCTAACCTGGGTGATCCTGACCCTCGCAGCTCCGCGCGATTCGGGTGGGATCACCCTGCCCGGCATGTTCGATCCGAGCCGGTGGAACATCTTCGCCGATCCCGAGGTCTGGGGTGCGCTCGGTCGCGGCGTCGTGGCCACGCTCCAGGCGGCCGCCGTCGCCGCAGTCGGCGCCATCGCACTCGGGATCGTGTTGTCCCTGCTTCGGAGCTCGCTCATCGCGTGGATTCGCGTGCCCACGGCGTGGGTGCTGGAGTTCCTCCGCGGCATGCCCGTGCTGCTGATGATGCTGTTCATCCTGCTCGTCGCGTCGACCGGCGCGTTCTGGGCTGTGGTGATCGCGCTGGTGCTCTACAACGGCGCCCTCATCGGCGAGATCCTCCGCGCCGGACTCGCCTCACTCCCTCGCGGCCAGCATGAGGCGGCGCTGTCGGTCGGAATGCGCGAGTTCCAGTCGAAGATGCTCGTGGAGTTTCCGCAGGCGTTCCGCCAGATGCTGCCGATCATCGTCGCCCAGCTCGTCGTGCTGCTCAAGGACACGTCGCTCGGTTTCATCGTCGCGTACAACGAGATCGTCCGGACGATGATCAACAACCTCGGGTCGTTCTACGGCAATCGATACCTGTTCTCGCTCTTCCTCGTCACCCTCTTGGTCTATCTCGCGATCAACCTGACGCTGTCGTGGTTCGCGCGCTGGCTCGCGCGACGGACGGCGAGCGGCGGAAAGGCGGAGCGTCGGAGGAAGGGCGACCAGTTCGATCCCGACCAGGCGCTGCTCGTCGCGGAAGCGAATGCTGCGGCACGTCGGTCGGAGTCGCAAGCGCCTCGCTAAGCAGATCGTCGGCGTATGCTCGCGGCCGGAGCGGCCGCGCGCCGTCGGTAGACTCGTCTCTCGTGTCCGACGCTCCTGAACCGCGCCCATCGACTTCGGCCGAGATCACGCCCGAGGCGGTGACCGCCGCCGTCGATGAGGCCCTCGCCGCCATTGCCGCTGCCGACGACACCGCGGCACTCAAGGCCGCACGCTCCGCTCACGCCGGGGAGGGGTCGCCGCTGGCGAAGCTCAACTCCCGCCTGCGCGAGGTCCCGAACGAGAAGAAGGCCGAGTTCGGCAAGCTCGTCGGCCAGGCCCGTGCCCGCGTGAACCAGGCGTTCGCCGCTCGGGAGGACGACCTGACCGCGGCCGAGACAGCCGCCCGACTCGAGGCGGAGCGCGTCGACGTCACAGCGTTGGCCACCCGCGCCCGCGTGGGGGCGCGGCATCCGATCTCCCTCCTTCAAGAGCAGATCGGCGACATCTTCGTCGGCATGGGGTGGGAGATCGCCGAGGGACCCGAGCTCGAGCATGAGTGGTTCAACTTCGACGCCCTGAACTTCGACGTCGACCACCCCGCGCGACAGATGCAGGACACGTTCTTCGTGGACCCCGTCGAGCGCCACCTCGTGATGCGCACGCACACCAGCCCCGTGCAGGTGCGCTCGATGCTCGAGCGCGATCTGCCGCTGTACGTGCTGTGCCCGGGCAGGGTCTACCGCACCGACGAGTTCGATGCGACGCATCTGCCGGTCTTCACGCAGTTCGAAGGCATCGTCGTCGACAAGGGCATCACGATGGCCCATCTCAAGGGCACGCTCGACCATGCCGCCAAGGTGCTGTTCGGCGCCGAGGCCAAGACGCGGTTCCGCGCCAACTTCTTCCCCTTCACCGAACCGTCCGCCGAGCTCGATCTGTGGCACCCGACCTTCAAGGGCGGCGCGCGCTGGATCGAGTGGGGCGGCTGCGGCATGATCAACCCGAACGTGCTGCGCGCGGCGGGAATCGATCCGGAGGAGTACTCGGGTTTCGCATTCGGCATGGGCATCGAGCGCACGCTCATGTTCCGCAGCGATGTGAAGGACATGCGCGACATGGCCGAGGGTGATGTCCGCTTCAGCGAGCAGTTCGGAATGGTGGTCTGATGCGCGTCCCGCTCTCATGGTTGCGTGAGTACGTCGACGTTCCCGCCGAAGCGACGCCCGAGGATGTCCTCGCGGCGCTCGTGCGCGTGGGCTTCGAAGAAGAGGACGTGCACCGGTTCGAACTGCAGGGTCCGATCGTCGTCGGCGAAGTGATCGAGTTCGTCGAGGAGCCGCAGTCCAACGGCAAGACGATCCGCTGGTGCCAGGTCGACGTCGGTGAGGCGCACGGGGGAGTGCGCGGCATCGTATGCGGCGCACGCAACTTCTTCGTCGGCGACAAGGTGCCGGTGACCCTTCCCGGGGCCGTGCTTCCGGGCCCCTTCCCGATCGCTGCTCGCAAGACCTACGGGCATGTCTCCGACGGCATGATCGCGTCGGCCCGCGAAGTCGGCCTCGGCGAGGAGCACGACGGCATCCTCCGCATGGTCGAGCTCGGCATCGACGCACCGGTCGGCGCAGACGCGATCGCGCTGCTCGGCCTGGACGATGCGGCGGTCGAGATCAACGTCACGCCCGACCGCGGATACGCGCTGTCGATTCGCGGCGTGGCGCGCGAGTATTCCCACTCGACGGGCGCGGCATTTCGTGATCCCGCCGACCGACCGTGGGACGAGGTCGCGCCCGGATCGGGATTCCCCATCTCGATCGACGACCAGGCTCCGATCCGCGGGCGGGCGGGTGCCTCGGAATTCGTCGCCCGCGTCGTTCGCGGCGTCGACCCGACCAAGCCGACCCCGGCATGGATGATCGCGCGCCTGACGCTGGCGGGCATCCGCCCGCTCGGCATCCTGATCGACATCACCAACTACGTGATGCTCGAGCTCGGCCAGCCGATCCACGGGTACGACCTCGACAAGCTGCAGGGGGGCATCATCGTCCGCCGCGCGCAACCGGGCGAGAAGCTCGAGACGCTCGACGGCAAGGAACGTCGGCTCGACCCCGAGGACCTGCTCATCACCGACGACTCCGGCCCGATCGGCTTGGCCGGCGTCATGGGCGGCGGCACCACCGAGATGAGCGGAACCACCCGCAACGTGCTGATCGAGGCGGCGACTTTCGACACCGTATCGATCGCGCGCACCGCGCGCCGGCACAAGCTGCCGTCCGAGGCATCCCGCCGCTTCGAGCGCGGGGTCGACCCGCTCGTGCCGTTCGTCGCCGCTCGCCGCGTCGCCGACCTCATGGTCGAGTACGCCGGCGGGACCAGCGACGACGAGTTCGGCGGCGCGGTCTTCGCCGAGGTCTTCGTCGCGGGGATCGAGCTGCCGCCGCTGTTCGTGCCGCACCTGATCGGGGTCGACTACACCGCCGGCGAGATCGAGAGCGCGCTGCGCCTCATCGGCTGCGAGGTCGTCGAAGCCGAAGACGACGCCGCCGGCTGGCACGTCATCCCGCCGTCGTGGCGCCCGGACCTGACCGACAAGTGGACGCTCGCCGAGGAGGTCGCCCGCATCGAGGGCTACGACCGCATCCCGTCGGTGCTGCCGCTTCCGCCGTCGGGCCGTGGGCTGACGGCCGCCCAGCAGGGGCGTCGCCGTGTCGCGAACGCACTGGCTGCCGCCGGCTACGTCGAGACACCCTCGTTCGGGTTCACCACCGAGGAGCAGAACGACCTCCACGGTTCGCCCTCGGGTGCCCACCTGCCGAGCATCAAGCTGGCCAACCCGCTCGACGGCCAGGCGCCTTTCCTGCGCCGCTCGCTGATCCCCGGGCTGCTGCAGGTGGCCCACCGCAACGTGTCGCGCGGTTTCACCGACCTCGCCCTCTTCGAGACGGGCACGGTGTTCCTGCCGAAGCCCGGTGTGGCGTACGGCACGCCGCACGTGCCGCCGCTGGCGGTGAGGCCGGATGCCGCGACCCTGGCCGAGCTCGACGCCTCCATCCCGCCGCAGCATCGCCACGTCGCGGTGCTGCTGGCAGGCAACCTGGTGACCAAACAGCCGGGGATCGCGCCCGTCGCCGCCGAGCTCTCGGACGCCCTCGACGCGGTGCGCACGATCGCGGGCGCAGCAGGCGTCATGATCGAGGTGGCACAGGGGCAGCGCGCCGCGCTGCACCCGGGCAGAACCGGCGTGCTGTCGGTCGGCGGTACCGAGGTCGGCTACATCGGAGAGCTGCTGCCGGCTGTCGCCGAGGCCTCCGATCTTCCCGGTCGCGTGGTCGTCGCCGAAGTCGACCTCGACCTCGTGCTCTCGCTGGCGAGTGAGAAGGTCGTCGCGGCGTCGCTGTCGGGCTTCCCGGCCGCCACGCAGGACGTCTCGCTCGTGGTGCCGGCCGACGTGCCGGCCTCGGACGTGCGGTCGGCGCTCGCGGACGGCGCTGGCGAGCTGCTCGAGTCGTTGCGACTCGTCGACGACTACCGCGGTCAGGGCGTGCCCGAAGGCGCGAAGAGCCTGACGTTCGCGCTGCGCTTCCGCGCGTCCGACCGCACACTCACCGCGGCGGAGGCGACCGAGGCGAAGCTCGGGGGCGTGGCCGTCGCGACCGAGCGCTTCGGGGCCACGCTCCGCGAGTAGCTCGCGGGTTGGCGACTTCCGCCGAGGGCGGATCCGGATGGCAGCCGCTCTCGCGTCTGATTGGCTGAAGGCATGACTGATGTCTTGGTGCTGGGTGGCACCGGCTGGGTGAGCGGGCGCATCGCCGAGCGGTGGGCAGATGCAGGGGCATCCGTCACGTGCCTCGCCCGCGGCGGACGACCCGCTCCGTACGGGACCACGCTCGTGGTCGGCGACCGCGACGAGGCCGGCGCGTACGACGGTGTCACGGGGCGCGAGTGGGACGAGGTCGTCGACATCTCCTCGAACCCCGTTCACGTGGCCGAGGCGATCGAGGCGCTCGAGGGCCGCGCAAAGCACTGGACGTACATCTCGACCGTGTCGGTGTACGCCGCGAACGACCAGCCCGGCGCCGACGAATCGGCCACGGTGCTGACACCTGCCGGCCCTGGCGAAGACGAGGACTACGGCCGCGCGAAGGCGAAGGCCGAGGCATCCGTCCACTCCGCTCTCGGGCGGCGCGCGGCGATCGTGCGTCCGGGACTCATCGTCGGGCCGGGGGACCCGACCGACCGCTTCGGGTACTGGGTCGGACGCTTCGCGCTCGCCGCGGACGGCGACGTGCTCGTACCGGATGCCGCCGACCGGGGCGCGCAGGTGATCGACGTCGACGACCTCGCGGACTTCGCGCAAGCCCTCGGCAGGGAGCGGTGGACCGGCGTGGCCAACGCCGTCGGCGATCCAGTGCCGCTCGACGCACTGCTCGGCGAGGCGCAGAGAGTCGCCGTTCATGCGGGTGCGACCGTCGCCGCCCCGGACGAGTGGCTCGGAGATCACGCGGTGGCCCACTGGTCCGGCCCGCGGTCGCTTCCGCTGTGGCTGCCACGTGACATGCGCGGTTTCTGGACCCGCTCCAACGCCGTGTACCGGCTTCTCGGCGGACGGCTTCGTCCCCTCGCCGAGACGCTGCGGCGCACGCTCGAGGACGAACGGGTGCGCGGACTCGACCGAGACCGACAGGCCGGACTGTCGCGTCCGGACGAGCTCGCCCTCCTCGCAGACCTGCGAGCCTGAGGCGGCGACCGAACGCGGCCCGCGACGTCGACAGGGCGGTGCCCACGACGACAGGGCGGTGCCCACGACGTCGACAACGCACGGTCTCGCCGAAGACGCATGTGGTCGACGCCGACAGGGTGCTGTCTCGGCGACGACGCACGGTCTCGACGGCATCGGGCGTCGCGTCGGCACGGGCGATTTGGCAACGCTCCACGACAGGCGCTATCGTCGGCCCATGCCTTCGGCTGCCCAGGTCCTCGCAGCGCTCGTTCCGAGCGCCGCACCTGCGCGCCGACGCCGCCTTCCCCAGCACCTGGGCGAGCGCCGAATCTAGGCGACCCTGCACGCCGTCCATCTTGGACGTCTGCGAGCGGGCGTCGCCGTCTCCGGCCCCCGCACCCAGACTCTAAGGTGGAATCCATGACATATTCGGTCGCCGTATCCGGCGCATCCGGCTATGCGGGCGGCGAGATCCTGCGGATCCTCGCCGCGCATCCCGACGTCGAGATCCGCACCGTCACCGCACACTCCAACGCGGGACAGCCGCTCATCCAGCACCAGCCGCACCTGCGGTCGCTGGCGCACCTCACCCTGCAAGACACGACGCCCGAGGTCCTCGCGGGCCACGACATCGTCTTCCTTGCTCTGCCTCACGGGCAGTCGGGGCAGTACACCGATGCGCTCGGCGACACGCCGCTCGTCATCGACGCCGGCGCCGACCACCGACTCGAATCGGTGGCCGACTGGGACCGGTTCTACGGCGGCGCCTTCCACGAGCCATGGGTGTACGGGGTTCCCGAGCTCCCGGTCGCGGGTGCGAAGCAGCGCGAGCGGCTGGTCGGCGCGAAACGCATTGCGGCGCCCGGCTGCAACGCCTCGACGGTGAGCCTCAGCCTCGCGCCCGGCGTCGCCGCGGGCGTGATCGATCCTGGCGACATCGTCACGGTGCTGGCGGTCGGCCCCTCGGGTGCCGGCAAGAGCCTCAAGACGAACCTGCTTGCCAGTGAGATCCTCGGCAGCGCCAATCCCTATGCCGTCGGCGGCACCCATCGGCACATCCCCGAGATCCGGCAGGCGCTCGTCGCGGCCCGCACTTCGGGGGAGGCAGCGACGGTGTCGACGGATGCCCCGGATCGCGGCATCCGGATCTCGTTCACTCCCGTCTTGGTGCCGATGAGCCGCGGCATCCTCGCGACCTCCTCGGCGCCGATCGCGCCGGGCGTCTCTGACGACCAGATCCGGGACGCATGGGAGGCGGCGTACGGCGACGAGACGTTCGTGCAGCTGCTGCCGGCGGGCCAGTTCCCGCGCACCGCCGACGTGCTGGGCGCCAATACAGCTCTCATGGGGCTGGCGATCGACCGTGCGGCCAATCGCATCGTCGTGGTGACCGCGGTCGACAACCTCACCAAGGGCACCGCCGGCGCCGCCGTGCAGTCCATGAACATCGCGCTGGGCCTTGCTGAAGGCACCGCGCTGTCTGTGAACGGAGTTGCCCCGTGAGCGTCACCGCGCCCCAGGGTTTCGAAGCCGCCGGTGTGGCGGCAGGCCTCAAGTCGACCGGCAAGTCCGACGTCGCCGTCGTCGTCAACCGCGGCCCGCTGAAAGTCGGGGCCGCCGTCTTCACGAGCAACCGCGCGAAGGCGAACCCCATCATCTGGTCGGAGCAGGCCATACAGGATGGCGTCGTCGAGGCGATCGTGCTCAACTCCGGCGGTGCGAACTGCTTCACCGGGTCGTTCGGCTTCCAGACCACGCACCAGACCGCCGAGCGAGCGGCTGAGCTGCTCGGGGTCAGCGCCGGCGACGTGCTGGTCTGCTCCACCGGCCTCATCGGCACGGGCGACGAAGAGTTCCGGGCCAAGGTGCTCGCCGGCACCGAGCAGGGCATCGCCGAGCTGTCCGCGGACGGTGGGGAAGCGGCATCCCTCGCCATCATGACGACGGACTCGCGACCCAAGCGCGCGGTGCATACCCAAGACGGCTGGACGATCGGTGGCATGGCGAAAGGCGCCGGGATGCTGGCGCCAGGGCTTGCGACCATGCTCGTGGTGATCACGACCGACGCCGTGCTCACCGCCGAGGAGGCCGACGCCCACCTGCGTCACGCCACCCGGCTGAGCTTCGACCGGCTCGACTCGGACGGCTGCATGTCGACGAACGACCAGGTCACGCTCATGGCCAGCGGCGCCTCCGGCATCACGCCCGACCCCGACAGCTTCCGTGAGGCGCTCGCCGAGATCTGCACCATCCTCGCGGAGCAGCTCCAGGGCGACGCAGAGGGCGCGAGCCACGACATCACGATCTTCGTGCAGAACGCCGCGTCCGAAGACGACGCCCTCGAGGTGGGTCGCTCCGTCGCGCGCAACAACCTCTTCAAGGCCGCGATCTTCGGCAACGACCCCAACTGGGGCCGCGTGCTCGCTGCGATCGGAACGACGCAGGCCGCCTTCGACCCGTACGACGTCGACGTGTGGATGAACGGCGTGCGCGTGTGCGCGGCCGGTGGCCCCGATCGGCCGCGGGAAGAGGTCGACCTGACTCCTCGTGCGACCGCGGTGATGATCGATCTCAAGGTCGGCTCCGCGTCCGCCCGGATCCTCACCAACGACCTCACGCACGACTACGTCCACGAGAACAGCGCGTACTCCTCATGACAGACCTGCAAGACACCGATCCCGGCGAGGCCAGCGCCCGCGCGGTCACGCTCATCGAGTCGCTGCCGTGGCTCAAGCGCTTTCGCGAGCAGATCGTGGTCGTGAAGTACGGCGGCAACGCGATGGTCTCTGAAGAGCTTCAGGATGCTTTCGCCGCCGACATCGCCTACCTCCGCTACGTCGGGGTCAAGCCCGTCGTCGTGCACGGCGGTGGCCCGCAGATCTCGTCGATGCTCGATCGGCTCGAGATCCCGAGCGAGTTCAAGGGCGGCTACCGCGTGACCTCGACCGAGGCGATCTCTGTGGTCCGCATGGTGCTGACCGGCCAGATCAACCCGCAGCTCGTGTCGAAGATCAACGCTCACGGCCCGGTGGCCACGGGACTCAGCGGTGAGGACGCGGGCCTGTTCGGCGGTCGCCGCCGCGGCGTCGTCATCGAGGGCGTCGAGCACGACCTCGGACGCGTGGGCGATGTCGTCGAGGTCGACCCGCAGCCGGTGCTGGACCAGATCGCGGCCGGCCGGATTCCGGTCGTGTCGAGCATCGCGCCCGACCTCGACCACCCCGGGCACTCGTTGAACGTGAATGCGGACGCCGCAGCATCCGCCCTCGCAGTGGCGCTGGGCGCGGCCAAGCTCGTCGTGCTCACCGATGTCGCGGGCCTGTATGCCGACTGGCCGAACCGCGACTCGCTCGTGTCGCACCTGACCTCGACGGAGCTGCGCGCGATGCTGCCGCGGCTGGAGTCGGGCATGATCCCGAAGATGTCGGCGTGCCTTGAAGCCGTCGAGGGCGGCGTCGAGACCGCGGCGATCATCGACGGGCGGGTGCCTCATTCGGTGCTCGTGGAGATCTTCACCAGCAAGGGAATCGGAACAGAGGTGGTGCTCGGATGACGTGGCAGGATGACGCGGGGCGAGACCTCGTACGCAGCTTCGGTGAACGGATGGCGCTGTTCGTGCGAGGTGAGGGCTCGTACCTGTGGGACGCCGACGGCAGGCGATACCTCGACTTCCTCGCGGGGATCGCGGTCGACTCGCTCGGCCACGCCCACCCGGCGTTCGTCGAGGCGATCTCGACGCAGGCGGCGACACTCGCGCACGTGTCCAACTACTTCGCCACGCCGCCGCAGCTGGCGCTTGCCGCGACTCTCAAGCGACTCGCCGGTACGGGCGAGTCCGGTCGGGTGTATTTCGGCAACTCCGGCGCCGAGGCCAACGAAGCCGCCTTCAAGCTCGCCCGCCTGCATGGCGCCAAGAGTCGTGAAGCCGGCGCGGATCGGCCCCGCATCCTCGCTCTCAAAGACGCGTTCCATGGTCGCACCATGGGCACGCTCGCCCTCACCGGCAAGCCGTGGATGCAGGAACCCTTCCTCCCCATGACACCGGGCGTCGAGTTCATCGATTCCACCGTCGAGGCGCTGGAGGCTGCGATCGACGATCGCGTCGCGGCACTGTTCGTCGAACCCGTGAAGGGCGAGGCCGGGGTGGTCGATCTGCCCGAGGGTTACCTCGAGGCGGCGCGCGAGATCACCGAACGCCACGGCGCGCTGCTGGTCATCGACGAGATCCAGACCGGCGCGGGCCGCACCGGCGAATGGTTCGCGTTCCAGCACGCCGGCATCACCCCCGACGCGATCACCGTCGCCAAGGGGATCGGCGGCGGCTTCCCCATCGGCGCGCTCATCACCTTCGGCGAGGCGAGCGAGCTGTTCTATCCCGGAACCCACGGGTCGACGTTCGGCGGAAATGCCCTCGGCACGGCCGTCGCGGAGGCTGTTCTCGGCGAGATCGAGCGGGCCGATCTGGTCCGGAATGCCGCTGAGCGAGGCGAGCAGCTGCGCGCGGCGATCCTCGGCATCGACTCGGAACTCATCGGCGGATGCCGCGGCCGGGGCCTGCTGGTGGGTGTGGCGCTGCGGCACCCGGTCGCCAAGGCCGTCGTCTCGGCCGCACAGGAGCACGGTCTGGTGATCAACGCGCCCAACGACGAGACGATCCGGTTGGTGCCGCCCCTGACCATCGGCGATATCGAGATCGACGAGTTCATCGCGCTGTTCACCGCGGCCGTGCGCACCGTCGAGGACGCCCTGCTCCTGGAAGCCCCGACGGAGGTGCGCGCATGACCCGCCATCTGCTGCGCGACGACGACCTGAGCCAGTCCGAACAGGACGAGATCCTCGACCTCGCGGTCGCCCTGAAGAAGGATCGCTGGAAGCTGAAGCCCCTCGAGGGGCCGCAGACCGTCGCGGTCATCTTCGACAAGTCGTCCACCCGCACGCGCGTGTCGTTCGCCGTGGGCATCGCCGACCTGGGCGGCACGCCGCTGATCATCTCGACCGCCAACAGCCAGCTCGGCGGCAAGGAGACGCCCGCGGACACCGCCCGCGTTCTCGAGCGCCAGGTTGCCGCGATCGTGTGGCGCACGTACGCCCAGGCAGGACTGGAGCAGATGGCCGAGGGGACGCGGGTCCCGGTGATCAATGCCCTCAGCGACGACTTCCACCCGTGCCAGCTGCTGGCCGACCTCCTCACGATCAAGGAGCACAAGGGAGACCTGGCCGGTCTCACGCTGGCGTTCTTCGGCGACGGAAAGTCGAACATGGCGCATTCGTACGTCCTCGCGTGTGTCACGGCGGGCATGCACGTGCGTGTCGCGTCGCCCGAGACGTACGCGCCGCGCGACGACGTCATCTCCGACGCGGATCGCCGCGCCGAGCAGACCGGCGGCTCCGTCACCCTCTACACCGATCCGAACGAGGCTGCGGCCGGTGCGGACGTGGTCGTCACCGACACCTGGGTGTCGATGGGCAAAGAGGAGGAGAAGCTCGAGCGGCTGCGCGATCTCGGCGGGTACAAGGTGACGCGGGATCTGATGAGGCTTGCCAAGGACGACGCGATCTTCATCCACTGCCTTCCCGCAGACCGCGGATACGAAGTGGAAGCCGAGGTCATCGACGGCCCGCAGAGCGTCGTGTGGGACGAGGCCGAGAACCGGCTGCATGCCCAGAAGGCACTGCTGGTCTGGCTGCTGCGCCAGGACTGACGCATGTCCCGCGGGTACCTCGCCACACGCTGGGACCGGCTGAACGCGCCGCCGCGCATTCTCGGCGTCGACCTGGCGCGCGGGCTGGCGGTGCTCGGGATGTTCGCCGCGCATCTGCTGTGGATCCGGACGCCGGTCGACCTGGCCGAGCCGGCGTCGTGGCTGGCGATCGTGCAGGGACGCTCGTCGATCCTCTTCGCCGTGCTCGCCGGCGTGTCGGTCGGGCTCGTGACCGGGGGCCGCACGCCTTTGTCAGGCCAGGACGCGACGACGGCACGACTGCGGCTGGTGGTGCGCGCGCTCGTGCTCTGGCTGCTCGGCATCGTGCTCATCCTCACCGGCGTGCCGGTCTACGTGATCCTCCCCGCCTATGCCTTTCTCTTCCTCCTCTCGGTGCCGCTGACCGGACTGACCGCACGCCCGTTGATGATCCTTGCTGCGGCCCTCGCCCTGGTCATGCCCTTCGTGCAGGTCGTGCTGGACGCGCTTCCTGTCTGGGGCATGGAGGGCGGCTACGACCTGTCGCTCGCGATCGGGTGGCACTACCCGTTCACGACGTGGATCGCGTTCGTCGCGGCCGGCCTGGGTGCCGCGCGCGCCGGCGTCACGCGGCGTCGCGTGCAATGGTGGCTGCTGGGCGCCGGGAGTGCACTCGCGGCCGTGGGGTATGGAGCGGATGCCGCCGCCGGCGTGGACGAACAGGCCGAGCTCCTGTCCTACCTCGGTGCGGTGTGGACCGCCCGGCCGCATTCGAGCGGACTGCTCGAGGTGATCGGCTCAGGCGGCTTCGCACTGGCCGTTCTCGGCGCGAGCCTGCTGGTGTGCCGCAGCGTCATCCGGTGGGCGGTGCTCCCGCTCCGCGCGGTCGGCGCCATGCCGCTGACCGCATACACACTGCAGCTGGTCGTGTGGGCGATCGTCGCATCCGCGGTGCTGGGCGACACCGGCGACCTGCAGGGGTTCCGCGACCTCGAGCCGTTCTGGCCGCTGACCATGGGGACGATCGTGTTCTGCACCGCGTGGGCGCTGCTGGTGGGCCGCGGGCCGCTCGAAGCGGCCGTCGACCGCGTTGCGCGGTGGACAGTGCGGGGCGCCCCGGCGCGAGCTGGCGCCACCCGTCGCTAGGCTGGACCGGTGAGCGAATCCAAGGCCGACGGCACCAACGAGGGCGCACTGTGGGGAGCCCGTTTCGCCACGGGGCCCTCACCCGAACTCGCCGAGCTCAGCCGCTCGACGCATTTCGACTGGGATCTCGCGCTCTACGACATCGCCGGGTCGCACGCGCACGCGAAGGCGCTCGCCGCGGCGGGGTATCTCACCGCCGACGAGGAGCGGGCGATGCACGAGGGTCTCGACACCCTCTCGCACGGGATCGGCGACGGCACGCTGCGGCCGCGGGAGTCGGACGAAGACGTTCACGGCGCGTTGGAGCAGGCGCTCATCGAGGTCGTCGGCGCTGAGCTCGGGGGCAAGCTGCGCGCCGGTCGCAGCCGCAATGACCAGATCGCCACGCTCGTGCGGATGTACCTTCTCGACCACTCGCGCACGATCGCGCGCGACATTCTGCGCGTCGTGGACGCCCTGGTTGCGCAGGCCGAGGCCCACCCGGAAGCGATCATGCCGGGGCGCACGCACCTGCAGCACGCGCAGCCGGTTCTGCTGGCGCACCACCTCCAAGCCCACGCATGGCCTCTCGTTCGCGACCTTGAGCGACTTCGGGACTGGTCCGCGCGCGCGGCGGTATCGCCCTACGGGGGCGGTGCGCTCGCCGGTTCCACGCTCGGACTCGATCCGCAGCTCGTCGCCCGCGAACTGGGCCTTGACCGTCCCGCCGAGAACTCGCTCGACGGCACCTCCGCACGTGATGTGGTGGCGGAGTTCGCGTTCATCACTGCGATGATCGGCATCGACGTATCGCGGTTCGCCGAAGAGATCATCCTCTGGAACACGCGCGAGTTCGGCTTCGTCACGCTCGACGACGGGTACTCGACAGGCTCGAGCATCATGCCGCAGAAGAAGAATCCCGATATCGCAGAGCTCGCCCGCGGCAAGGCCGGGCGCCTCATCGGCAACCTCACCGGCCTGCTTGCGACGCTGAAGGCCCTGCCGCTGGCGTACAACCGCGACCTGCAGGAAGACAAGGAGCCGGTGTTCGATTCGGTGCGCACGCTCGAGACGGTCCTGCCGGCGTTCGCCGGGATGATCGCGACGCTGCGATTCGACACCGGTCGCATGGCGGCGCTCGCGCCACAGGGCTTCTCACTCGCGACGGACGTCGCCGAGTGGCTCGTCAAGCGAGGCGTGCCCTTCCGCGATGCCCACGAGATCTCGGGCCGTCTGGTGCGGGTATGCGAAGACAACGGCATCGAGCTGCACGAGGTCACCGATGAGCAGCTGGCGGGAGTCTCGGCGGATCTGACGCCCGACGTCCGTACAGTGCTGAGCGCCGCGGGCTCGGTGGCCAGCCGTGACGGAATCGGCGGCACAGCGCCGGTGCGGGTCGGCGAGCAGCGCGTCGAGCTCGTCGGGCGCGTCCAGTCGGCCGCGCACGCTCTGGGAATCTGAGTCGTACGGCCACGGGACCGGCGGCCCGCCTGGGCGGCTCCCGGGAGAGCGCGCTTGTCAGCCGCGGTTCGTGGGCGGGCGTTCCTCCGCGGCGCGGCTCACCAGATGGCCAGGCGCACCAGCGCGGCCACGGCGCATGCCCAGACGAGGCTCGCAAGCGTGCCGATGATGAACCTCTCCCTGGCCTCCGCGGCCGCGAGCTCTGAGAACCGCCCGATGCCCTTGAGCGCCACGACCACGGCAATCGACTCGGGAAATCCTGCGATCAATCCCAGCGCGACAGCGATTCGCTCGAGGTAGCCGATGGTCGTGCCGCCGCGCAGCACTTCTCGCACTGCGCCCTCGGCCCCGCCGGCGATCGAGGGAGCTCGCAGCAGGATGCCCCCGTTGTCGCCCTCGGGAACCCGGCCGTGTGTCGCGATCTCGAGCACGCGTCGCGTGACCGGATTGCCGCCGAGCACGGCCAGGGCGGTGCCGAGCAACGCGATGCCGAGCGCGACGAACAGCGGCACGTTCAGTGGAGACACCGCCACGACGAGCACGCACAGCACCACGAGCACTCCGGCGATGATGAGCGGGACGTCGGTGGGCTTGCGCAGGCTCACGAGCACGAGCACGAGTGCACCGCACAGCGCGAGGGACAGGAAGATCGAGAGCGCGGCGGTCAGCACGACGTCGGGGGAGACCATGGCGCTCAGTCTGACACGGGCCGTCGACGTCGCCCGGCTGCGGCATCCGGTTCCTGTCAACCCATCGTCCGCCCCCGGATCGAGCGTCCGTCGCCTGGCCGCGGGGGATCTCAGGCGTCCGCCTCAGGCTGGCTCGGTGACCTGCCGGTCCAAGCGCTCGAGCACGCGTTCGAGGGCCGGCACCGCCGCCTCCTCCGCGCGCAGGGCGGCAGCCTTGGCGCGCAGGCTCACTGCGCCCTCCGAGATGCCCAGCCGCGACGCGGATTCCTTCTGGGTGAGGCCCTCTGCCAGCAGGTCGTGGACCTCCCAGCCTTCGGGGGTGCGACGATCGCGCAGTTCGACCAGGAGGCGCACCAGAGCCTCGGCGTCGGCGCCGTTCTGCGGCCCGGTGATCGCCATACGCGTCGTTGCCTTCTTGGCGCGGTCAACGGCGTCGCGCGCGTTCAGAAAGGCTTCGCCACGGGCGGCCCGTACGGTCGGGGGGAGTGGCGTTTCGACCGCGCCGACGCCGACGCCGACGCTCCACGCTTGCGAGCGGGTCAGATCGAGCACGATGGCCAGCACGGTGGTCGCATCGGCGACGGCGACCTGCAGTTCATCGCCGGCGGTCCGCTCGGGTGCGAGGACGAGTCGCGCATCGCCATGACGGCTGACGCTCGCAAGGGCGTCGGGCACGAGATCGGCATTGGCGCGACTGTCGCGTTGGTCCGCGGTGATCACGTACATCAGCGTTTCCTTTAGTCTGAAAGTTAAAGCGCTTCCTGGTTAAGCTTACACGCTTCACTTAAGATAGGTTTTGGGGCTAAAGAGAGCGCATGTTTAGTTGCCAAGCATCATCACGCCGGCAACGTCTGAGGGCCCCCCGCCTCGCTGCCACGGCGCTCCAGCTCGCCCCGATACCACTCGAGCTTCCCGTCGAGCTTCGCCTGCTGGGCGAGCAGGTCGTTGAGCTCGCGGCGCACAGCCGCCGCATGCTCCTCGAGCAGCGCGATGCGATCCGGGATCGTGCGATCGTCCCTGCAGAGCTCGCCGTATCGACGCAGCCGCTCGATCGGCATCCCGGTCTCACGCAGGCATTTCAGAAAACCCAGCGTTCCGAGATCGGCATCGGAGAACGCTCGATGGCCTCCAGCTGTGCGTGCCACCGGCGGAAGGATGCCCTCCCGCTCGTAGTACCGGAGGGTGTCGAGAGAAAAGCCGGAGATCGCCGCCGCCTCGGCCGGGGTGTATGTCGCCATGTCTTCAACCATAGAGCTTGACCTGGAGCGAACTCCAGGTTGCACAGTGAGTT
This sequence comes from Microbacterium sp. HD4P20, assembly GCF_019449275.2. Classification (GTDB taxonomy): domain Bacteria; phylum Actinomycetota; class Actinomycetes; order Actinomycetales; family Microbacteriaceae; genus Microbacterium. The sequence continues at coordinate 4,283 of NZ_JAHZQZ020000016.1, read as the reverse complement.
CATGACCACTTCGACACTCCCCACATCCCCGCTCGTCCTCGGCGCCATGATGTTCGGCACCACGATCGACGAAGACACCTCGTATGCCCTGCTCGATCGATTCGTGGAGCGGGGCGGCGTGTGGATCGACACCGCCGACTGCTACAGCTTCTGGGCGAGCGAGACAGGCCAGGGCGGCGACAGCGAACGGGTGATCGGACGCTGGCTGGCTGCCCGTCCCGGTGTGCGCGACCGTGTGCGCATCGCCACGAAGCTCGGTGCGGAACCCCTATGGGCCGGCTCATGGCCCGCCTACCGAGCCGGGCTGTCGCGGCGCGCAGTCCTCGAAGCGTTCGCAGGAAGCCTCGAGCGGCTCGGACTCGAATCCGTCGATCTGCTCTGGGTGCACCAGGAGGATCGCACGACGCCGATCGAAGAGACCGTCGAGGCGCTGGCCGAGCTCACCGGCGCCGGGCGGGCGACCCGAGTCGGGGCATCCAACCATCCCGCATGGCGCGTGGAGCGCGCTCGGACCCATGCGCGACACCTCGGTGCCATCCCGATCGACGCCCTCCAGCTGAATGCCACTTACCTCACCCCGCGACCGGGTACCAACCCGACCAACCATCCGTTCGGAGTGCTGAGCGCCGAGCAGCGCGACTACGCGCAGACCCACGGCCTGGAAGTCTGGGCCTACACGCCCCTGCTCTCGGGCGCGTACGACAACCCCGAAAAGCAGATCGCGGAGATCTACGACCACCCCGGCACATCTCGTCGTCTCGCGGAGCTGAATGCCGTGGCCGGCGAGCTGGGCGCCACCCGCGGTCAGACGGTGCTCGCATGGCATGTCGCCCACGGCGTGCGGCCGATGCTGGGTGGCAGCAAGCTGCCCCAGCTCGATGCCGCGATGGACGCCGTCCGGCTCAGCCTGACGGCAGAGCAGCTGGCGCGTCTGGACGAGCCGGCGTGACGAGCGGATGCCGCAGCCCCGCCGTCGGCGCCGGGCTGCGGCATCCGTCGCTGATAGCCTGAACCGCGTGTCTGAAACCGTCGTGAGCGCGCAGGATCCATCACTGCGCGCGCTGGCGCCCGCCAACGACCCGACGTTCGAGAACGTCTGGGACGAACTGGTGTGGCGCGGGCTCGTGCATGTGTCCACCGATCAGGAAGCGCTGCGTGCGCTGCTCGGCGGGGACCCGATCACGTACTACTGCGGGTTCGACCCGACTGCACCGAGCCTGCATCTGGGCAACCTCGTGCAGTTGCTCACGATGCGCCGTCTGCAGCTCGCGGGGCACAAGCCCCTCGGGCTCGTCGGCGGCTCGACCGGACTCATCGGCGACCCACGACCTTCGGCGGAGCGCACGCTCAACACCAAGGAGACCGTGTCGGAGTGGGTGGGCTACCTGCGTTCCCAGGTCGAGCGCTTCCTGAGCTTCGAAGGCGACAACGCTGCGCGCATCGTCAACAACCTCGACTGGACCGCGCCACTGAGTGCGATCGACTTCCTCCGTGAGATCGGCAAGCACTACCGGGTCGGCACGATGCTCAAGAAGGACGCGGTCGCCGCGCGCCTCAACTCCGAGGCCGGCATCAGCTACACCGAGTTCAGCTACCAGATCCTGCAGGGACTGGACTACCTCGAGCTCTACCGCCAGTACGGCTGCGTCCTGCAGACCGGCGGCAGCGACCAGTGGGGAAATCTCACGAGCGGCGTCGATCTCATCCACTACGTCGAGCACGAATCGGTACACGCGATCGGCACACCGCTGATCACGAACAGCGACGGCACCAAGTTCGGCAAGAGCGAGGGCAACGCGATCTGGCTCGACCCGGCGATGTGCAGCCCGTACCGGATGTACCAGTTCTGGCTCAACACTGACGACGCCGACGTGATCACGCGGATGAAGATCTTCACGTTCCTCACTCGCGACGAGATCGAGGAGTACGAGCGTCTCGTCGCCGCAGAGCCGTTCCGGCGCGAGGCGCAGCGGCGGCTCGCGCGGGAGGTGACCACGTTCGTGCACGGAACGGATGCGGCGTCCGCCGTCATCGCGGCATCCGACGCGCTTTTCGGTCAGGGCGACCTCGCCACGCTCGACGAGGCGACGCTGCGTGAGGCGCTGGAGGAGCTCCCGAACGCATCCGTGCCGACGGGAACCCCCGTTGCGCGCGCGCTCGTCGACACCGGGCTGGTGTCCAGTCTCTCCGAGGCGCGTCGCGCGATCGCTCAGGGCGGTGTCTCGCTGGACGGCGACCGCGTCTCGGACGAGTCGGTCGAGGTGACCGGCAGCCTCCCCGGCGGGGTATCGGTGCTGCGGCGAGGCAAGAAGACCCTCGCCGGAGTCTTCGTCGAGGGCTGATCCCAGCCTGCCGAGAGGCGCGCATGCCGTTCACACCCAGCCACGCCGTCGTCGCGCTGCCGTTCGTGCGGACGCCGCTCGTCCCGGCGGCGATCGCGGTGGGCGCGATGACACCCGACCTGCCGCTGTTCGTGCGCGGTCTTCCGCTGCACTACGGGCGCTCTCACGCGTTCGAGTGGATACCCGTCACCGTGCTCGTGGCGCTGGTGCTGCTGCTCGTGTGGCGGTGCGTCCTGCGCCCAGCGGCCGGCGAGCTGGCGCCGGCGTGGCTGGCCAGGCGACTGCCCGAGGCATGGAACGGCGGCGCCGCGGCCGCACTCCGTGAGACGCTCGCGATCTCGCGCGCCGGTGCGGGGGACGGCTCCCGATGGCGGACGTCGTGGCGGGGGATGCTGATCCTCCTGCTCTCGCTCGTGATCGGCGTGGTGAGCCACATCGTGTGGGACCTCTTCACGCACGAGGGTCGATGGGGCGTGAGCGCCCTCCCCGTCCTCGAGGAGCGGTGGGGTCCACTCGCGGGCTACAAGTGGCTGCAGCACGGGTCGACGGCGCTCGGGCTCGCGGCCATCGGGCTGTTCTTCCTGCTGTGGCTGCTCGGTCGCCGGCCCGCGGCATCCATCACCCGTTCGGTGCCCTCGGCGGTGCGCTGGGCCTGGTGGCTGTCGCTGCCGCTCCTGCTGGTCGTCGCGTGGTCGTGGGGCCTGACGGTGATGGGGCCGCTCGACGCGGAATTCACGGTGGCGCATCTGGCATATCGGGTGCTGCCGTCGGCGTGCGCCGTGTGGGGCGTGCTCACCCTGGGCCTCTGCGTCTCGGTCCAGGTCGTGCTGCGGGGGCGCAGGGTCGCGCCCTCGAGCACGGAGCACTAGGCAGGCCGGCGTCAGCGACCGTGCGGCCCACGGGAGCCGGACGATAACGCTGCGACGAGGTCTGCGTCACCAATGCCGTCACGCACCTCCGGTTCGAGGAGCGAGTAAGCGGCGGATCCACCGCCGACCGGATGCCGGTCACGTCGAGGCATGCCGTCCGTGGCTCGATGTGGAGCTGGATCGTGTCGATCGACCGCTCCATGACGTGCGACACGCCCGGGGTGCGGCGCCGATTCGACCGATCAGCGCGCCTCACGTAGAGTTTTACTCGTTCGCCCCAAAGGGTAGAGCGGAGAGGCCAAGAGGCCCCGCCCCCTCAAGAGGAGAACCGATCCCCATCAGTGTCTCGCATTGAGCGAGACGGCCTCCGGGTCTATGATGGGGAGTCCCCTCCGGGAACCGCGGTCGCCGCCGCGCAGATGATTTAGGTCGTCTGCTCACGGTTTGACAGACGGACCGACTGGGGTAAGATAGTGAAGTTGCCCTTCTGGGCTGGTCATCGTTGTGGTGGTTGGTTTGGTTGGTGTGTCTGATCCTTGAGAACTCAACAGCGTGCACTTGTCAAATGCCAAATATCCTCGTCCAGGCTTTTGTCTGGTTGGGATTCCTTTGGATCAATTTAATGGATGTCAGTGACATTTGTTTTTGGTCAGTTTCGAACTCGCTGCATGATCATTTTTCTGGTTGTGTATGCATTTTTTCTTTATGGAGAGTTTGATCCTGGCTCAGGATGAACGCTGGCGGCGTGCTTAACACATGCAAGTCGAACGATGAAGCCTAGCTTGCTGGGTGGATTAGTGGCGAACGGGTGAGTAACACGTGAGCAACCTGCCCCTGACTCTGGGATAAGCGCTGGAAACGGCGTCTAATACTGGATATGAGCCTTCCACGCATGTGGGGGGTTGGAAAGATTTTTTGGTTGGGGATGGGCTCGCGGCCTATCAGCTTGTTGGTGAGGTAATGGCTCACCAAGGCGTCGACGGGTAGCCGGCCTGAGAGGGTGACCGGCCACACTGGGACTGAGACACGGCCCAGACTCCTACGGGAGGCAGCAGTGGGGAATATTGCACAA
>NZ_JAHZQZ020000014.1 GCF_019449275.2 Microbacterium sp. HD4P20 | reverse complement strand
CCGCGACGCCGTTTCTACCGCTGGGAAGCCCCGTGGCCGACTAATATCGAGCGAGCACGAGGAAGCGGGAACACGGTGGCTGACAGAAGGACGAAGACCAGGTCGGGGAAGACCTCGGAGTCGGAGGTCCCCATGGGGCCGACGGGGCGTCCCTATCACGGCTTCCCGACGCCGACAGCGCTCGACGGCCACGGTCCGGCACGGATCATCTCGCTGTGCAACCAGAAGGGTGGCGTGGGCAAGACGACCACCACGATCAACCTCGCGGCGGCGCTGGCCAGTTACGGCCGGAGGGTGCTGGCGGTCGACTTCGATCCGCAAGGTGCACTGTCGGCCGGACTCGGCATCCAGACGCACGAGATCCCCACGATCTACGACCTGCTGCTGGACGGCAAGAGCGACCCGAGCCGCGTCATCGTGAACTCGGGTGTCGAGAACCTCGACGTGATCCCCGCCAACATCGACCTGTCGGCCGCCGAAGTCCATCTCGTCAACGAGGTGGCACGCGAGCAGACCCTCGCGCGCGCGCTACGCAAAGTCGCCAACGACTACGACGTCGTGCTCATCGACTGCCAGCCGTCGCTCGGTCTGCTGACCGTCAACGCGCTCACGGCGAGCCACGGCGTCATCATCCCGCTCGAATGCGAGTTCTTCGCGCTGCGCGGCGTCGCCCTCCTCGTCGAGACGATCGACAAGGTGCGCGACCGCCTGAATCCGACCATCACGCTAGACGGCGTCCTGGCGACCATGTACGACCCGCGCACTCTTCACTCCCGTGAGGTGCTCGAGCGCGTCGTCGACGCGTTCGGCGACGATGTGCTCGAGACGGTGATCGGCCGCACGGTCAAGTTCCCCGATGCCTCGGTCTCGGGCATGCCCATCACCGAGTTCGCGCCCGAGCACGCTGCCGCGCAGGCGTACCTGCGACTGGCGCGAGAGCTGGTCGCCCGTGGCGCCGTCGCCTGAAGAGGCGCCCGAAGGGCACGCGCCGTCGCCTGAAGAGGCGCCCGAAGGGCACGCCCCGTCGCCTGATATCGAGCCCGACGTCTCCGCCGCGCCGCCCGCCCCCGAGCCGGGCTTCCGCGTCTCTCTGTCGAACTTCGACGGCCCCTTCGATCTGCTGCTGAGCCTCATCTCGCAGCACGAGCTCGACATCACCGAAGTGTCGCTGTCGCTGGTGACGATGGACTTCATCTCGTACCTGCGGAACCTGGGTCCCGACGAAGAGCTGGACGAGGCATCCGAGTTCCTCGTGGTCGCCGCGACGCTGCTGGACATGAAGGTCGCGGGGCTGCTTCCCCAGGGCGAGCTGGTCGATGCGGAGTCGGTCGCACTCCTCGAAGCCCGCGACCTGCTGTTCGCCCGGCTGCTGCAGTACCGCGCGTTCAAAGAGGTGTCGACGTGGTTCGAGCGGTGCCTGCAGCGCGAGAGCCGCCGCCATACCCGCTCGGTGCGCCTGGACGAGAAGTACCGCACCTCCGTTCCGGAGCTGGTCTGGAACCTCAGCGCCGACGATTTCGCCGCGCTCGCGCTGCTGGCGATGACGCCTAAGGAGATTCCCCGTGTCGGCCTGGACCACCTGCATGCGCCGCTGATCAGCATCCGCGAGCAGGCGGCGATCGTGGTGACGCTGCTGCGGGACGCCGGAACTCTGACTTTTCGAGAGCTCATCGCGGGTGTGAACCAGTCAGGAGTCGTCGTGGCGCGATTCCTGTCGGTTCTCGAGCTGTACCGCCATGCCGCCCTGTCTTTCGAGCAGCTGGAGCCGCTGGGGGAACTGACGCTGCGCTGGAGCGCGCAGCGCTGGTCGGACGAGAATCTCGCCACGTTGGGAGCAGACTATGACCGATGACGTGAGAGCCCGGCTCGAGGCGATCCTGCTGATCGTCGAAGAGCCGCAGAGCCTGGTCAGCCTCGCTACGGCCGTCGGCGCTCCGGTGCCCGCTGTGCGCCAGGCGATCGAGGCACTGGTCGAGGACTACGACGGCAAGACCGGCGGACCCGTGCGCGGCTTCGAGCTGCGCGAGGTCGGCGGTGGCTGGCGCCTGTACGTTCGCGAGGAGCACGACGACCTGGTGAGCGAGTTCGTCGGTGGACAGGCTCCGTCCCGACTCTCGCAGGCTGCGCTCGAGACGCTGGCGGTGATCGCGTACAAGCAGCCGGTGACCCGCAGCCAGGTCGCGTCGATCCGCGCCGTCAACGTCGACTCGGTGGTGCGGACACTGCTGGCGCGCGGGCTCATCACGGAGCTGTTCACGGATGCCGAGACCGGAGCGATCAACTACGGCACGACCGACGCGCTGCTGGAGCACCTCGGCATCAACTCGCTCGACGAGCTGCCGCATATCTCGCCTCTGCTGGACGGCGCGGAGGATGTCGGAAGCGTCGACGGATTCGACGAGAGGACGCGGCGATGAACCCCGAGAGCGCCGAAGGGGTGCGGCTGCAGAAGGTGCTGGCCAATGCGGGCGTGGCTTCTCGTCGCGTCGCCGAGCAACTCATCGTGGAGGGACGGGTCCGGGTCAACGGAACGGTCGTCACCGAGCTGGGCAGCCGCATCGATCCCGAGAACGACCTCGTCGATGTGGACGGCACGGCCGTGCAGCTGGATGCCTCCAAGCGCTACGTCATGCTGAACAAGCCGACGGGCGTGGTCAGCTCGATGAAGGACGATCGCGGGCGCCCCGATCTGCGGCACTTCACGAAGGACTGGCCCGAGCGTCTCTACAACGTGGGCCGGCTGGATGCCGAGACCAGCGGCCTCCTCGTCCTCACGAACGACGGCGAGCTCGCGCACGTGCTGGCGCACCCGTCCTTCGGCGTCACGAAGGTCTACATCGCCAAGGTCGAGGGGCGCGTCACGCCGCAGACGGTGCAGAAGCTCATCCGGGGCATCGAGCTGGACGACGGCCCGATCGCCGCCGACAAGGCGCGGCTGCTGTCGGCCTCCGCAGAGGGCGGCGGTTCGCTCGTCGAGCTGACTCTGCACTCCGGGCGCAACCGCATCGTGCGCCGCATGATGGCTGCGGTGGGGCATCCCGTCGTCGAACTCGTACGTCGCCAGTTCGGTCCGCTCCACCTGGGAACCCTGCCAGCGGGGGCGGCACGCGAGTTGACTAAAGTGGAGCGCGGCGCTCTGCTGACTCTCGCGCGCCGTGAATCCCCTTCGCCGCAGGCGGCCGAGGGCGAACAGGAGACGTAAGTGACCGAGACGAGGCCGGCCTCCGAGCGCGCGCGCCGGACCGAGGCATCGCTCGCCCCCCGTGTACACGGCACCGTCCGCATCGTCGGCGCGGGCCTTCTCGGGGCGAGCATCGGCCATGCGCTCACCGCGCGCGGCGTCGACGTCGTCCTCGACGATACGTCGCCGTCGCAGCTCCGGCTCGCCGTGGACTACGGCGCCGGGCGCCGGGCGCACGACGACGACCGACCCTCGCTGGTCGTGGTGGCGGTGCCGCCCGATGTGACAGCCGACGTGATCGAGCGCGAACTCTCGCGTCACCCGGGCGCCGTCGTCACCGATGTGGCCAGTGTCAAGCTCGAGCCACTGCGCGCACTGCGCGAGCGGGGAGTGGACCTCACCCACTACATCGGATCCCATCCGCTCGCAGGCCGTGAGCGCGGCGGGGCGATCTCGGCGCGTGCCGACATCTTCGTCGGGCGGCCATGGGTCGTCTGCCGCGATGAGGCGACGTCCGCCGCCGACCTCGCGGTCGTGGAGGGGCTCGCGCTCGATCTCGGCGCGACGCCGATCGAGATGACCCCGGAAGACCACGACCGGGCCGTCGCGCTGGTCTCGCACGTACCCCAGCTGGTGGCGAGCCTGCTCGCGGGCCGGTTCGTCGACGCCGCCGACGAATCGCTTCGGCTGGCGGGGCAAGGGGTGCGCGACACCACGCGGATCGCGGCTTCGGCGCCGGAGCTGTGGGTGCAGATCCTGGACGCCAACGCCGAACCCGTCGTCGATGTGCTCGACCGGCTCGCCGCGGATCTGACCGCTGTCGCCACGGCGCTTCGCGCGCCCGACGCGCCCGGAGCGCGCCGGGCGATCGCCGACACGATCCGCCGCGGCAACGACGGCGTCGAGCGCCTGCCCGGCAAGCACGGACAGAACCGGCGCTTCGAGCAGGTGGTCGTCATGGTCGACGACACCCCGGGACAGCTCGGCCGGCTGTTCGGCGAGCTCGGCGATCTGAACGTCAACGTAGAAGACCTTCGCCTGGAGCATTCTCCGGGCGCACAGTTCGGACTCGCCGAGATCAGCGTCGACCCTGGCGCCGTCCGGCGTGCGGTGGACGGCCTCGAATCGCGCGGCTGGAAGATTGCGAGCACCACCAATGACTGACTCTTCGACGCCGGTGGATACCACCGGTGCCGGCACCGTCGTCGTCGCCCTGGACGGGCCCGCCGGCAGCGGCAAGTCCAGCGTCTCCAAGCAGGTCGCGCGCCTGCTGGGCTATGGCTACCTCGACACCGGCGCAGCGTACCGGGCTCTGGCTTGGCACGCGCTCGAGCACGGCATCGACACCTCGGACGCGGCATCCGTCCTCGATGTCGCCGGCGACTTCGAGTATGCGATCTCGCTCGACCCGGATTCGTACTGGGTGCGTGTCGGCGGTGTCGATGTCACCGACGCGATCCGCGAGCCCCGGGTGAGCGATGCCGTCAGCGGAGTGGCGCGGGTTCCGGCGGTCCGCCAGTCGGTGAACGCCCTCTTCCGTTCCCTCGTCGCCCATTCGGGCCGTCCCGGCGTGGTGGTCGAAGGCCGCGACATAACGACCGTGGTCGCGCCGGACGCACCGGTGCGCATCCTGCTGACCGCGGCTCCCGAGGTGAGGGCCGCGCGTCGCAGCGCTGAGCTCACGACACAGGATGCCGCGGCCGTCGCCGCGGCGCTGCACCGCCGCGACGCCTCAGACTCGTCGGTCGTCGACTTCCTCACAGCCGCACCCGGCGTGGCGGTCGTCGACTCGACCGACCTAGATTTCGATCAGACCGTGGACGCCGTGCTCGGCGTGATCCGCAGCGCGCTGCGCGCGTCTGATCCCCTGCAGACAGGAGCCCGAAATGGCCGCTGACGACCGCCCCGAGACCGATACCGACGACACCTACGAGGGCGGCGAGGACCGTCTCGCCGAGAACCTCGCCGCGATCGACGACGAGCTCGCCGACCAGCGAGCCGCCGCACTGCGCGTGGGGCTCGAGGACTACGACCTCGACGAGGAGGACGCCACCCTGCTGGAAGGGCTGGTGCGCGGCGAGGACGGCATCGAGTACACGCCGGCACTGCCCGTGGTGGCGATCGTCGGGCGGCCCAACGTGGGCAAGTCCGCGCTGGTGAACCGCATCCTCGGACGCCGCGAGGCCGTAGTCGAAGACACCCCCGGTGTGACCCGCGACCGCGTCACGTACAAGGCCGAGTGGATGGACCGCCGCTTCACGCTCGTCGACACCGGTGGATGGGAGCCCGACGCCCGCGGCATCGACCGCTCGGTCGCCGCGCAGGCCGAGGTCGCCATCGACCTCTGCGATGTCGTGCTGTTCGTCGTCGACGCGATGGTCGGAGCCACTTCCACCGACGAGCACGTCGTGCGGCTGCTGCGCAAGAGCGGCAAACCGGTCTTCCTCGTCGCCAACAAGATCGACGACGCCCGACACGAGCCCGAGGCCGCGGCGCTGTGGAACCTGGGCCTTGGTGAACCGCACCCGGTGTCGGCGATCCATGGTCGAGGCGTCGCCGACCTGCTTGACGAGATCATGAAGGTGCTGCCCGACGTCTCGGCAGTCGCCAAGCAGGAGATCGGCGGTCCGCGCCGCGTCGCGATCCTCGGACGGCCGAACGTCGGCAAGTCGTCGCTGCTCAACAAGGCGGCGGGCGAAGAGCGCGTGGTCGTCAACGAGCTCGCCGGCACCACCCGCGACCCCGTCGACGAGATCGTCGAGATCGGCGGCAAGATGTGGCGGTTCGTCGACACCGCCGGCATCCGACGCCGCGTCCACCTGCAGCAGGGTGCCGACTTCTACGCCTCGCTGCGCACGTCGACCGCTCTCGAGAAGGCCGAGGTGGCCGTGGTTGTGCTCGATGTCACGCAACCCCTCAGCGAGCAGGACGTGCGCATCATCGACCTCGTGCTCGAATCGGGCCGTGCGCTCGTGCTGGCGTTCAACAAGTGGGATCGCCTCAACGACGACGACATGGACGGTCAGGACCGCCGCCGCTACCTGGAACGAGAGATCGAGCAGGACCTGGCGCACGTCGCGTGGGCCCCGCGGGTCAACATCTCGGCGCGCACCGGGCGCCACCTCGAAAAGCTCGTGCCGGCGCTCGAGACGGCGCTCGACTCGTGGGATCAGCGCATCCCCACCGGCAAGTTCAACGCCTTCCTGTCGGAGTTGGTCGCCGAACACCCGCACCCCCTGCGCGGCGGAAAGCAGCCCCGCATCCTGTTCGGAACACAGGCATCTACCCGTCCGCCCACGTTCGTGCTGTTCACGACGGGCTTCCTCGATCCCGGCTACCGCCGGTTCATCCAGCGCCGGCTGCGAGAGCTGTGGGGCTTCGAGGGCACGCCGATCGTCGTCAACATGCGGGTGCGCGAGCGCCGTCAGCGCTGAGTCGGAATCGGACGGGTGTGACAGGCTGGCGGTGACCGAAGGGGCACCGCGACGAAAGGGGCACCGTGACGATCGAGCCTCCGCGCCCCGGTGAGCCGCGACGCCCCTTGGGCCCCCGTGATCCCGGGGATGCCTGGGTCGTGGCGCCGACGGGGGAACGGTACTGGGGACGCTTCGGCGCAGCGGGCCTGCTCGCCCTGGATCCGGTGCGCGGCGTGCTGTTGCAGCATCGCGTGTCGTGGAGCCATTTCGGTGACACGTGGGCGCTGCCGGGGGGAGCGAGGCACGAGGACGAGTCCGCGTGCGACGCGGCGCTGCGCGAGGCAGCGGAAGAGGCCGGGGTGCCGGCATCCGCGATCCGTCCGCGTCTGCTGAGCGTGCTGGACCTCGGCTATTGGAGCTACACGACGGTCATCGGCGATGTCGTCGTGCCCTTCGAGCCGGTCATCAGCGATCCTGAGAGTAGGGAGCTTGCGTGGGTGCCCCCTGACGAGGTCGCGGGGAATCCGCTGCATCCGGGATTCGCGGCGTCGTGGGATCGGCTGCGGGCATTGCTCGTCGTCCGCCCCGCAGTGGTTGTCGATGTGGCGAACGTCATGGGTGCGGTTCCCGACGGGTGGTGGCGCGACCGGAACGCGGCTGCCGAACGCCTGCTCGCCCGCATGGGTGCGCTCGCGGAGCGGGGGATACCGGCTACGGCCCTGGATCTGCCCGAGCACACGTGGTATCCAGTGTGGACCGCGGTCGTCGAGGGGCAGGCGCGCGAGGCCGACAACGCACCCGGTATCGAGATCGTGCGTGCCGAGGCATCCGGAGACGATGCGATCATCGTCGCTGCCGAGGCCCTGATCGCTGCCGGGCACCGCGTGACGGTGGTTACCAGCGATCGGGAGCTGGTGCGGCGGATTCAGGATGCCGGAGCCACGACTCGCGGTGCGCGCTGGCTGCTCGACCTGCTGGAGTGACCCGCGTCAGCCCTCGCGGCCGCGTAGCCGATCGATGTCGCGGCGCTCGCGCTTGGTGGGCCTGCCGGCGCCCCGGTCGCGCACCGGCACGAACGCCGTCAGCTCGCGCGGCGGCGGGGGAGGCGTCTGGTCGTCCACAGCCTCGGCGGCGACCGCGGCCCCGACCCGCTTCGCGATCGGCTGCTTGACGACCAGGAGCCGATCGAATCCGTTGATGCGCACGCGCAGTTCGTCGCCCGGCCGGACGGGCTGCGCGGCCTTGGCCCGCTCGCCGTTGACGCGCACATGCCCGGCACGGCATGCGGTGGTCGCCGCGGATCGGGTCTTGTAGACGCGGATCGCCCACAGCCACGCGTCCACGCGAACCGAGGCCGCCGCCGTCATGCCGCCACCACTTCGGGACGTCGGACGCGGGTGCTCACGAGCACCCCCGCCGCGATGAGCCCCTGCCCCAGGCAGTACGTGAACATCACCGCCGGGCTGGTCCAATCCGGCGTCGCTTCGGGCAGGAACAGCCGGAATGCCAGGATCGTGTCGGATGCCAGGAAGAAGGCACCGCCCCACGCGATGAGCGGATGGCACCGCGATGCCGCGACCGCCGTGCCACCGAGCACGAGGCCGTAGACCGCGACGGCGATCAGGAGCCCGCCGAGGTGGGGCCACAGCACCGCGAGCAGCACGCCCCACCACACGGCGTACACGACGGCCCAGGCCGGCACGCGCCGCATCGCCAGGAGTCGCCAGAACAGGGCGATGTAGCAAACGTGGGCAAGGCCGAAGAAGAGCAGCATCATCGGCACGGTCTCAAGCCACGGGAAGAAGGTGGCCGCGCCGTCGCCGATCCACGACAGCCCGATGGCCGTGAGGAGGAGGGTCCGCGCTGTCGTCCACGGTGTGCCGCGGCCACCCCACACGACAGCCAGGGCGAGCAGGGGCATCAGGGCGAGTTTGGTGGGGCCCGCGATCGCGTCGGCACCGAGGGCGAGGGCGCCGACGTGCACGATCGACACCGTGAGGTACGGCGCGAACGCAATCCACTGCCGTCGCATGATCCTCCTCGATTCGGGCTCTGCCATCGTCGCACGTGCGGCGCCGATCGGGATCCGAGGGGGAGTGGCCGCGAGTGCGCTCAGCGGGTGAGGTCGAGTGAGACGATCGCCAGATCGGGGCGCGGGCGGGCCACCTCACGGAACCCCGCCTCCTCGAAGGTCGAGACCACGCCGTGGTAGAGGTCGTTCGAGGCCTTCTTGCGGCCGGCGCCGGGGTCAACGGGGTATGCCTCGAGCACTCGTGCGCCTGCCGATCGCGCGTAGTCGACGGCGGCGGCGAGCAGTCGCGCGTTCAGCCCCTGCTGCCGGTGCTCTCGGCGCACCACGAAGCAGCTGACGGCCCAGACCGTTTCGTCATCCCACGGCTCCTCCGAATGCGCGGCGTAATTGCGCGTGCGAGCGAGACGCACCTGCCGGGTGCGCGGACCGATTCGCACCCAGCCGGCCGGCTCGTCGTCGACGTAGGCGATCAGCGCTGGCGGGGGACCATCGGCGACCTCTTGCTGCAGCATCCGTCGCCGTTCGTCGACGGATGTCTTCTGGAACTCGACGTTCGGCATCATCCACCACTGGCATTGGCAGCCCTGACCGTCGCCGCCTCCGCTCAGCGTGTGCTCGGCGTCGTCGAAACGGTCGGCCGTGACGGGTTCGATCCTGACGTGTGCCATTCACGTGACGCTAGCCGTGGCTGCCGACACCGACAAGAGTCGGATGCCACAGCCCGCGTGGGTTCGCGCGGCCCCGGCGGACCGGGTAGGATAGCGGAGTTGCCCGCGCGCAAGCGGGGGTATCGGGATGTGGCGCAGCTTGGTAGCGCACCTGACTGGGGGTCAGGGGGTCGCAGGTTCAAATCCTGTCATCCCGACAGAAAAGCCCAGGTGAGAGCATGTTTCTCGCCTGGGCTTCGTCGTTTTCGGGGGTGGTCACTGGCTGGTCCACTCGTCCGATCTGTGGTTTCGATCGACTGGTGTCCGAGGATCTCCTGGAGGACGTGCAGCGCGATCACGGTGTCGGCCATCCAGGTCGCTCCGGTGCGTCGCAGCCCGTGGCGGGTGAGGTTGCCGAATCCGAGATTCGCCGCGAGGTTGTCCCAGTGCGTCGCATCGCGGACGGGCCGGTCCCCGCGGTCTTTGGTCTGCTTGATGACCAGGCCGCCTCTGCCGGGGTAGTGCTGGCGTCTGATCCACACGATGCGGTTGTCCCAGTCCACGTCGCCTGCGCGGAGGCCGGCGACCTCGGAGCCGCGGGCGGCGAGGAGGGCGGCGAGCATGACGTGGTCGGAATACGACTGGTGCACCTTCGCGCGTATGGGCGGAGCGCTCCGGTGGTGGGGGTGACGTGCTTGCCAAGGTCTCGGCGCGCACGGTGCTTGGCGGTGTTGATGGAGATGATGTCGTCACGGACAGCTTGGTCCAGCACCCGGACGAGGGGTGCGATGGAGTTCTTGATCGTGGAGGTGGAGTGCTCGGCCTCCCAGGTGTCGATGGTGCGGTCGATCATCCCGGCGGTGATCTTCGCGGCCCGGATGTGCCCGAGTGCGGGCAGCACGTGGAGGCGGAGCCCGGTGTCGTAGAGCTCGGCGGTGGAGGTCGGGTCCAGGCCGCGCTGCCACCGGTCACCGATCGACGCGACATAGTCGGCGAGGGTAATGGTGGTGTCGTCGCCGGTCTCGGTGGCCGCGCGCATCTGCTCGAAGAGCTCCTCGACCTCTTCGGCGGTGCATACATGGCTGACGCGACCGACACGCTTCTGTGAACTCGTCGACGCCGTTGCCGCGCCGGCCTGCTCCGCATCGACATCGAGACAGTCGTCGCGATCTTCCACTCCAGCGGTATCGGTGTCACCCTCTCGCTCATCGGTAAGCGCAATCAGCAAGGCTCCCGCTCCGCATTATCGATTCGGGTACGCGAAGCCGTCATCGATGCCATCGTTACGCCGCGGTCCCGGGGAATCTGGACAACGAGATCATCGCCAGCAGCGCCGCAGCCTCCGAAGTCCCCAGCGTCCAAGTACTCCTCGATCAGCGCGAACGTCGTCTCGGGCGTCGACTGGCGGTGCGCCGGGACACGAGGCCGAGCACCGTACGCTCTTCGATGACGATCCGCTCGGGTTGCAGCGTCTCGACCGCGGTTGGCATGTGCATCGACCATCCGGCCGCGATCGGGTGCCGGGTGTGAGACCGGCATCTTCCAGACCGCAGTTCCCGTGCGGCAATCTGTCAGGGGAAGTCGGTGAGTGAAGATGCGACCGATCCGCGAGCCGAGTTAGGAGCTGAGCGCTGCGGTGGGTGGGGTTCGTGCGGCGCGGATGGCGGGGTAGAGCCCGGCGATTGCCCCGATGACGAGAGTGGCTCCGACGGCGATGGCGATCGCTTCTGGTGGCAGCGCGAAGGGCCATCCGTTGATGAGTCCCATTGTCCAGGTGGCCGCGATGCCGAGGGCGCTTCCGAGAACGCCTCCGAGGGCGGAGAGCAGGAGTGCTTCGGCGAGGAACTGGATCAGGATGTGGTGGCGTGTCGCGCCGAGTGCTCGGCGTAGGCCGATTTCGCGGCGGCGTTCGAGGACGGAGATGATCATGGTGTTGGCCACGCCGATTCCTCCGACGAGCAGCGCGACCGAGCCGAGGCCGAGGAGCAGCCCAGTGAAGGCGTCGTTGGCGGCGGTCCGCGCGGCCAGCGCGTCCGATGGTCGTGAGACCTCGACATCGCCCGGTGATTGTGGGGAGATCGTGGGCGCGAGGAGCGACCGGACCTGTCCTACCGCGTCGTCTGTGGACCGTTCGTAGATCGTGGTGGGTGATCCGTCGTAGCCGAACAGGTCTTCGGCGATGTCTAGGCCGATGAGTGCTGCGGTGTTGAGCTCGTGGGCGAGGGCGGAGGGGGCGAGGATGCCGATGACGGTAAAGTACCGCCCGCCGAGCCAGACCTGTGTGCCTGGGGTGACGATGCCCAGGCGGGTGGCGGCGGTGTTGCCGAGGACTACGGTCGGGAACGCTGCGGTGGCGTCGTTGAGCCAGGTTCCGGTTTGGACGGTTGTCGAGGTGACCGTCAGCAGGTCGTGGTCGGCAACCATGGTGGCGATCCCACCGCTGGCGGCAGGGTCGGACAGCGAGGTGCGGTACACGCTCGTCGGGAGTGTGGCGGTGCTGCTGGCGGATTCCACCCCGTCGATCAGGGACACTTTTCCGAGTGCGTCAGAGGAGAGGGTGGTCTGTTCGCCGGTGATGCTTGTGCCGGCGGTCGCGGTAAGCAGGTTTGTGCCCAGTCGTGAGAGCTGTTCGTTGAGTCGAGCTTGGCTGGAAGCGGAGATCCCGACGACGGCGATCATCGCCGCGATGCCGATGGCGATCCCGAGGGCGGAGAGGATGGCGCGGGTGGGTCGGGCACGCAGCCCGGTCGTGCCCAAGCGCAGGACGTCGCGGAGCAAAAGCCGCGAGCGGCGATTCGCGGTTCGAACAGCCTCGCTCGAGGCTGTCGCTGGGGTGTGGGTGGCGGTCATGCGTTGATCTCCTGTGCCGAGTCGCGGACAATCCTTCCGTCGCGGATGGCGATCCGGCGGGGCAGGCGGGCGGCGAGGTCGTTGTCGTGGGTGATGACGACCACGGTGGTTCCTTGCGCGTTCAGTTCGTGCAGCAGGTCGACAATGGCGGCGCCTGCGGCGCTGTCGAGGTTTCCGGTGGGTTCGTCGGCGAGAAGGAGGGGCGGGTTCCCGACGACGGCGCGGGCAATCGCGACGCGCTGGCGTTCTCCTCCGGAGAGCTGGTTGGGACGGTGGTGCAGCCGGTGGCCGAGCCCGATCCGCTTCAGCGCTGACACTGCCTGACGGCGACGCTGGTTGAGTGGTTCGCCTGCGTAGAGGAGGCCGTCGGCGACGTTGTCGACCGTGGAGACGCCCTCGGCGAGGTGGAACTGCTGGAACACGAACCCGATCCGATAGGCACGCAACGCCGACAGGGAACGGTCATCGAGGTCGGCGATGTTCAACCCGTCGATGTGTGCGGTGCCGCCGGTGGGTCGGTCAAGGGTGCCGATGAGGTTCAGCAGGGTCGATTTGCCCGAACCGCTGGGGCCGACGATCGCGACGAACTCGCCCGGGTAGATCTGTAACGACACCCCCGCACAGGCGACTACCGGTGGGTGACCGTAGGAGCGCTGGACGTTGTCGAGGGAAATCACGGGCGTCATCGCTCCGGGACCACCACTTCTGTTCCTTCGGTGATGCCTTCTCCGGAGATCTCCACGCGCCCTCCGGCGAATAGGCCGGTCTCGACGGGAACCTGACGGGTGGTGCGGTCGGGATCCATGACCTCGACGCCGAACTGGTCGGGTGTGAGAGCGAGCAATGCCCCGACGGGGGTCGACAGCACGTCGTCACGGCGTTGACTGGGGATGTCGACGGTGACGGACGCCTCCTGGAACGCCGCCGCGCTTTCGGGGTCGTCCAGCGCGATTACGACCGGGATCACGGTGACGGCCTGTCCCGTCGCCCCGTCGGTCTCCGTAGGTGTGCCGACCGAGACGATCTTCCCGCTGGTCTCCCCGCCCCCGGGCAGTCGCACCACGACGCTGGTGTCCAGGACGGCCAGTTGCTGGTCGGACAGGTTCAGGTTCACCTCGACCACCTGCGTGGTGTCCGACACAGGGAACAGTTCCGCTCCCACGGCGACCTGATCGCCGACGTTCGCGGTCATCGTTCCGATGCGTAGATCCCCGGCAGTGAACACGATCGACCCGAACGGGAGTGTCCCGGTGCGCTCAAGGCCGGCTGACTCCTGCCAGTCCATGATCGCCTCGACGGTGGCCCACCGGAACTCCTCGTCGGGTTCATCGGTGAAGAACCCGAGGTCGCTCAATGCCTGCTCGAGTTGTTTTACGTCCGCGCCCTCGTCCATGCCGCTGGCGAACTCCCGCCACGCCGGGAGGCCACCCGGAAGCAGGAACACCGGTGTGTCGTCGATCGTGTAGAGGCGTCCCCCTGGCGCCACGACGGCGCCCGGTGCGGGCAGTTCCGTCACTGTCCCGGACAGGCCGGCCTGGACGGTTCGGGAACCGGCGTATCGCAGCGTGCCGGAGGCGCTGGTGGTCTCTTCCAGATCACCGCGCACCACCGGCTCGGTGGCGATCTGTGGGCGCGGTGTCTCTTGATCTGCGGTGGCCAGGACGCCGGTCGAGACGGCCAAGGCGCCCACCGCCACCAAGACGGCTGCCGTAAGGAGCCCGATTATCAGACGTCGGCGTGGTCGCTTCCGCGCCGGCCGTTCTCCGGACGGGTCCACTGCTTGGTCCGTGGCCGATTCGGGATGCTGGTGTGCGGCGGTCACTGATTCGCCCCGGCAGTTGCGCACTCCTCGAACAGTTCCTGAGGAGCGTCCATCGGCACGGTCAGCGACTCACCCGGAGCCGGGTCCGGGACGTCGAGACCGTTGTCGCGGAAGCACTGAGCCATCTCCAGGAAGATCTCGTGCTGCTCGTCGGAGGGGCGAGCTCCTCCCGAACCCGAGGGTGGTGCACCCAGCTCATCCAGACACACCTCGGCGGCTTCGGTGAACCCGTCGCCCGAGCCGGCTTCGATATGGGCGCCATCGCTACCAGGGTCAGGCATGTCGATACCCTGCTCGCGCATACACTCGGCGAACGCGAGCTGGAACTCCTCGTCCGTCGAGAACGACGGCGTCTGCTCGCTGTCGCCCGTTCTCGACTGATCATTGCTTCCTTCGGTGCCAGGCGAGTTGCTGCATCCCGTGAACGCGACACCCGCGAACACGAGCGCGACCAACGTGGTCACGACCTTGAGCGAACGGCGTGTATGTGTCATCGAAGACTCCC
Organism: Microbacterium sp. HD4P20; assembly: GCF_019449275.2. GTDB lineage: Bacteria > Actinomycetota > Actinomycetes > Actinomycetales > Microbacteriaceae > Microbacterium. The sequence continues at coordinate 693,177 of NZ_JAHZQZ020000014.1, read as the reverse complement.
TTGGTGCACCGTGCCACGGGCTCTCCGCGGTAGGTGATTCCAGTTGAGCAAGACGCCTGTTCTCAGGGGATTCAGGAATTCCTTTATGCCCTCGCAACAGGCCGTGTGGTTCGCTGAAAGCCAACACCGAGGCCGGAAGGACGTGCGATGCGAGTGCTAATCGCGGAGGACGACGCCTACCTCGCCGACGCCATCCGCGTCGGCCTGCGCCGCGAGACGATCGCCGTCGACGTCGTCCACGAGGGCACCGCCGCGCTGCTCGCCGTCGCCGACACCAGCTACGACATCGTGCTCCTCGACCGCGACTTGCCCGGCGTTCACGGCGACGACGTATGCCGGACCATGGCCCGTGAGCATCCAGAAGTTCGTATCCTGATGCTCACCGCCGCCCGCACCCTCGACGAACGCGTCAGCGGGTTCGAGCTCGGCGCCGACGACTACCTGGGCAAACCGTTCGAGTTCCCCGAGCTCATCGCGCGGCTCCGCGCCCTCGAACGCCGCACCCAGCCCGCCAACCCGCCCGTGCTCGAACAAGGCGGCATCCGTCTGGACCCGTTCCGCCGCGAGGTCTACCGACGCGACCGGCTCATCCGGCTCAGCCCGAAAGAGTTTGCCGTGCTGCACACCCTCATGAAGGCCGATGGCGGCGTCCTCGGCCCACAGGAGTTGCTGGAACAAGCCTGGGACGCCAACGCCGACCCGTTCAGCAACACCGTGCGGGTCACCGTCTCCAACCTTCGCAAACGCCTCGGCCAGCCCTGGACCATCCAGACCGTGCCCGGGGCCGGCTACCGGTTCGGCGCCGCCGAATGACCACCGCGGACCGCACCGGATTGCGGAGACGGGTGCTTACGATCCGGGCCCGCCTGAGCCTCAGCTACGCCGCGCTCGTCGCCGCCTGCGGCGCCGTCCTCATCACCCTCGTCTATCTCTACATGCGGTACGTCCCCACCTACGACCTGCAAGTGAGAATCGACCCCGCCGTCGAGCTCGACCCTGACACCACCCCGCTCCCCACCGGCGACGGCGACATTCAGCCCGCGCACCCGTTAGAGATCCGCAGCGTCGACGACGTCCTCGACAACCTGCTGATCGCCTCTTTGGCCGCTCTCGGCGTCCTCATCATCCTCGGCGGCATCCTCGGATGGATCATGGCCGGACGCATTGTCAAGCCACTGGCTGCGATCAACACGGCAGCCAACCGTGCCGCCACGGGCGAACTCGATCATCGGCTCACCATGGACGGTCCACGCGATGAAATCCGCGACCTGTCCGAGACGTTCGATCGCATGCTGGCCTCGCTCCAGCACTCGTTCGACGCCCAGCAACGCTTCGCCGCGAACGCCTCCCACGAGCTGCGCAGCCCGCTGACCACGATCAAGACCATGATCGATGTCACCTTCGCAGACCCCGACGCCGACGCCAGCGAACTCCGGGCACTGACCGAACGCATCCGCGACGTCAATCAGAACAACATCGACACCGTCGACGCTCTACTCGACCTCGCCCACGTGACGAGCGTGCACCCCGCCCCGGAACGGGTCGACGTGGCCACCCTCATCAACGAGACCACAGCGGAACTGGCCGCGGAGATGACGGCGAACCAGGTCACCCTGGAGATCGGAAGCATCGACGCCTGGGCGCTCGGAAACCCGACGCTGCTCCGCCAAGCATTCTCGAACCTGCTACGCAACGCCACCCGCCACAACCACCCCGGCGGGCGCATCACCGTCCACACTGCCTCGACCGCGCAGACACTGCGACTCACCGTCGTCAACACCGGACCTGTCCTCACCGAAGAGGCCATCGACCAGCTCACCGAGCCCTTCGCACGCGCCAACGGACGCGCCCTCACCCGCGGTGCGGGCCATGGGCTCGGACTCGCGATCGTTGCCGCGATCGCCACCGCCCACGACGGACGACTCACTCTTGAACTCAAACCGGGAGGAGGTCTGGTGGCGCATCTGAACCTTCCCATCTCGCCCTGATCCCCAGGGCGCCGAGCCGATCCTCCGCGGGACGGCATGACACACAACGTGGCACGAGCACCCGCACCCAGGGGCGCTTGTTCTGGACAGTGAATCGCCCTGGGTTCGGTGGAGTCGCCTGAGTTTGGGAACGAGGATGGACCCATTCCAAAGGAGCAGTGGCGGCTGAGACCTACAACGAGCAGCAGCGAAGAGCCTTGGCACTGCTGGCTCGACCGCCCAATAGAGCAGATAGCAGCATCAGTGGTGTGAGGTGCCGACACTGCGTCCGAGGGAGCATCCGTACCGTCGAGCCAGGCGCTTCAGATGCTTCTGCCCGTGCACCAGAGCCGTCGGATCCACGACTGCTGGCCAACGGGAAGTGCTCAGGCCGTCGTTGACGCCGACTCGTCCGCTCTCAGCGGGTGGCAGTGGCGACTCCGTCGCGAACGACGCTGTATGCCGTCTCGCGTTGCGCGTCGTGCTCGTCGAGCCTGGCGACTAGGGAGGCGCGGATATGCGCTGTCCGACGCCAAGGATTCTGCCAGAGGGCGGTCAGCCCACGCGACGCGTCGAGAAGACTCCAAGCAGGCAACCGGCTTACCCGGAGTGACAGGCTTCTCACGACAGAAAAGCCGAGGTGAAAGCCTGGTTCTCGCCTGGGCTTCGTCGTTCATGTCCGAGGGCCTATGCGGGGCTTCGTGGACTGAAGGTCGAGGCCCGCACCGCTAGGTCCAGGAGTTGCCACGAGGCGTGGAACGCCGCCGCAGCGTATTGAGAAGCACGGCAGCAATGAGCGCGATCGTGATGTCTGAGGCGATCACGGCGAACATGAGCGTTGCATGATCCAGCGCGACGGGACTCGCGCCCGCACCTCCCTGATCGGAGAGCCCGATCTCGACGGCGTGTTCGTGAGCAGCGAGACCCTGCCACGGGCCCAGGAGGACGCCCGCGTGCAGCAGTGCTGCCCCCGCGGAAAACGCCACTATCCACCGCAGGGCACCGATCGAGGGTGCCCGCAGCGCGTGGACGCTGCACGGCAGGCAGATCCCCGCCATCAACGCCATCACGCCAGCCATCACCGCATCAGGGAGCATCGCCATTGCTGCCGCTGCGTGGAGCACCACGGCCGCCAGACCGATCACGGCGATCAGGCGGATTCCGCTGCGCGCTGCCGATGCCCCCGAGCGAGTCGCGTCCGCCTCAGTGGCAGCAGTCGACATGGTCCGTCCGTTGCGCCGCGCGGGTCTGAATGCGAGTGTGGTCGCCGCCGAGCGCACCGCGCACCTCCGCGGTGATCGCCTCAACAGAAGCCGAATCGCCGAAATGCGCGACGACCTTCCCGCTCGGCGCAACGAGATACGCGAAGGCGGAGTGCGCCACTGCATAACCTGCGGCCACGGAGTCCGGCTCGCGCCTCCGGGCGAATGCGCGGAACGATACGCGGGCGGCGTCCAGCTGCGCGCGAGTTCCGGTGAGCCCTGTGAATCGGGGGTAATGGGCCTCGAGATACTCGCGCAATGCATCCGGCGAGTCCCGGTCCGGGTCCACCGTGATGAGGATGGGTACGAGGCTTCGACGTTCTTCGCCGAGCTCATCCAGCACGTGCGTGAGTCGCTCCAGCGACCGCGGGCAGACCTCGGCGCAATTCGTGAAACCGAAATACACGAGGAGGTAGCGTTCACCGTAAGACGCGCGTCGCACCTGCCTACCGTGATGATCAGTGAGTTCGAAATCGACGGTGAAGCCCCCCGCGAGCGTTCCAGCGGTCATCGCGAAACCCCCTCACGAACGATCCAGCGGTGCGACCGGTGGTCGTGAAGGGTGACACGCAGAGTTCCATCCACGACCTCGAACGTGGCAGCGTCGCTCTGCGGAGTGGAGCTCGACGCGAGCTCCACTCCGGCCTCGATGACACTCCACGAGCGGACGTCGATCCGGGCGAGGTCGACCGTGCCGTCGCCGCGGACATCATCACGTCGGGTGACCTCGATGTGGAGATCGCGTGTCTCCGGGGCCACGTACGCGAGCGAGACGTCCACATCCGATCCCACCCCGATGATCGCCGGATTGCGGAAATGCTCGGGCTCGAGGGGCACGTTGTAGAGGGTCCACAGGCCGCTCGGGACGGTGAGACGGGCCCAAGAGTAGAGCGCGTTGCCCTCGAGCGGCGAGACCTCGGTGCGGTTCCCGTCCCCGTCGGTCGCGGTGTCGTTGCGGGGGTAGTACCGACCGCCGTCGCGGATCGTCGGGTTCATGTAGCGATCGACGTGGCGGAACAGGCGCTCGAGCGTCTCGGCGTCGCCCATCTCGGCCGCCCACGCCGTCGTCCAGCCGAAGTCCGCGTTGTCGATCGGGATCGGCGTGACCCCCGGCGGGAACAGGCTCGACAGGCCCGCGAACTTCACGGACAGCGTGTCGTCCGGACCCTCGACCAGATAGGTGGCCAGCTGATCGCGGTATCGCTCGGCCACGACGTCGCGGTTCCACATGCTCATCAGGGCCCCGACCCCGGCGTCTCCCCCCGCGGCGCCATCGCCGTTCGGGATGGGGATGTCGGCGTCTACCAAGACGAAGGAGTAGAAGTGCCCGTCGGGATCCAGCCTTCCGAACCGCTGCCACGCGGCCTCGTAGTCCCTCGTCACCTGCTCGGCGACGGACGTGCCTTCGATGAGATCCTTCATCCGAAAGCCCAGGATCGGCGGCTGGTTGCACATCTGGAAGATGCAGTTCGGTTCGCACGCGACCCCCAAGTAGCCCGACTGCGCCATGAGCCAGTAGATGTGGTCGTTGAGACTGTTCTCGTCGTAGGCGAACGAGTGGCCCTCGCCTCCCCAGAACGGCGTGTACTGGGTGAAAGTGAGAGCACCCGGCTGCGCGTACCGATCGTCCTGGAACAGGTAGTGGTACGTCAGCGCGATCGACTGGACGTACGCGCTGTACATGATGTTGTCCCGGAGGACCGGGTTCCAGGTCTCTTCGTAGCCATCCGAGAGATGCGCGTTCCAGGGAGCGCCTCCCCTCGAGGTGTCCCGCCAGTACGCCCAGACGTCGGAGGACAGGAGTTTCTCGATCGCGTGTTCGAAGAGGGGCTTGAATACCCCGGGCGCCGCGGGCAGCCTGTTCCGATGTGCGACGGCGAGCGCATAGGTCATGTACGCGAGCTGATAGCGCAACCCGCCGAAGTCGTCCTGGGCGGGTCCGCGTCCGCCCATGTGCGACCAGTCGCCCGGGAGCTGGGTGAGGAGGTTCCGGATGTGACGCAGGTGGCCGACCTGGACGGCGTCGAGCCCGTCGAGGTGGGCGGTCGGGGCGGAGACAGCGGTAAATGTCATGTCACTCTCCATTGAGCATCGGGTACGCGCCGACCGGCCGATCGACATTTCGACTATGCATCGGTGACGATCGCGGCAGCCGCGCAGATTTACGCGACTTGGGCCGGTGACGGGTCGTACTCTGCCTATATGCGCAGCGTTGCGGCACGCGAGGGCGCCATCCGGGGCCAGATTCCGATCGTCTCCTCGCGCCTGGTGGGCAGGCGAGGTCTCATCCGCGAGACGGTGCACGCCCTGCGCGACTCGCCGCTGGTGACCTTGGTCGGCGTCGGAGGCGTCGGCAAGTCTCGCGTGGCCTTCGAGGTCGCGCATTCGGTGGTCGACAGCTTCCCCGACGGCGTGGTCTTCGCGGATCTCTCCGCGCAGACCCCCGGCCCACTCCTCGAGGACGGTCTGCTGAGCGTCATCGCGCCGGGGGACCGCTCGCGCGACGATCCGCGTCGGCGGCTCGTCGCACTGCTCGCCGGCGGTAGGACTCTGCTCGTGCTCGACAACGCCGAGGGGAGACACGACGAGGTGATCGGGTCACTGGCTCGTCTGCTGTCGGCGGTGGACGGGCCGCGCATCCTCCTCACGACCCGCCGCGCCATCGGCAGCGTCCACGAGCGCGTGGTCACCGTCCCGGGGCTGTCTGCGCCGGAGCCCGATCGGGTCGAGCATCCTCGCGACGCGATCGCGCACGACGCCGTGCGCTTCTTCGTCGACCGTGTCCGCGCGGTGAGACCCGACTTCGACGTCACCGGCGAGAACGCCCGGTCCGTGGCGTCCATCTGCCGTCAGCTCGACGGGCTGCCGCTCGCGCTCGAGCTCGCGGCGTCGCGTCTGCGGACAATGTCGCTCACGGAGCTGCTCGAGGACATCACGGTCGCCCTGGACGCGCTCGCCGTCAGAGACGACCTCCTGCCCGAGCGCCATCGCTCGCTCCGCACGCTCGCCGAATGGTCGTGGAGCAGTTGCGACGACCTGGAGCGTGAGGTGTGGGCGAGTGCGTCGGCATTCGATATTCAGGGCTTCGACCTCCGTGCCGCTCGTGCCGTGTGCGGCACCGAGGGGCTTTCCGCCGACGGCGTGTGGGAAGTCATCGACGCGCTCGTGGCGAAATCGGTGCTGATCGCGATTCCCGTCGGCGATGCCGTGCGGTTTCGGCTGCCGGGCCTGCTCCGCCTGTACGGCTCCGAACGGTTGACCGCGTCCGGCCGGGAGGACGAGATCCGTCGGCGTCACCGAGATCACTTCGCCGCGCTCGCCGAGAGCGCGCGAGAGGAGTGGTTCGGCCCGCAGCAACCGCACGCCGTCGCGGTCATCGAGGCGGATCGACTCAATCTGCATCAGGCGATGCACTGGAGCTTCTCGACTCCGGGCGAAACCGCCGGCGGCCTCGCGATCGCGACCAGTCTCCGGCACCACTGGGGGATCGCCGGACGCCTCCGCGAGGGGCGGTACTGGCTCAGCCGTGGCCTCGCGCTCGTCGAGGGTCTGGATGCCGACGCGGCGGAGGCCGCCTGGGTCCTCGCCTGGCTGCTCCTGCTCGAAGGGTCGCTCGACGAGGCTCGCCAACTTCTCGACCGACTCGAAGCTGTCGACGGATGGCCTTACAGTGCTGAGCGTGCGGCGCGCGTCCAGCTCCTGCGCGGGGTCGATGCCCTCTGGGCGGGAGAGGTGGATCTCGCCATCGGCCTCTTCGCGCCGGCTGCCGATCACTTCGTCGCGACGAGTTCCGTCGACGGCGTCGTGTTCGGCTCGCTCATTCTCCTGCGGGCCCTCGCGGAGACGGGCGATCGCGGCCGGTTCGATAGGGTCGCTCGACGGGCGGCAAGCTTCTGCCGCGCCCGGGGCGACTTCTACGGCAGCTCCCAGTTCGCCTGGGTGCGTGCGTACCTCCATTGGAAGCAGGGGGATCTCGGTGCCGCGCTCGCGGCCGCGCGAGAGTCGCTCGACCCCCGCCTGCCCTTCGACCGACTGGGCCACGCTCTCAAGCTCGATGTCCTCGCCTGGATCGCAGCCTCGGGACGGGACTGGGAGCGCTCCGCGCGGCTCCTGGGCGCTGCTCGGGCGACATGGGCCCAGATGGGCATCGAAGCCGACACCCATTCGACCCACTTCGCGGGGCACTCGCGGGAGTGCGCAGAGCTCCTCGCGGATAACCTGCGGCGCGACCGCCTCGCGGAGCTGCTCGCCCAGGGGGCCGAGATGACCTTCGAACAGGCGTTGCGCTACGCGGCGGGCGACAGGGACGCCGTCGCCCGAGGCCCGCAAGCGGGGCGACGCCTGACGGCGCGGGAACAAGAGGTTGCGAAGTTCCTGGGCCAGGGCCTCGGATCGCGGGAGATCGCGGACCGTCTATCGCTGTCTCCGCGGACCGTCGAGGGACACATCTCCCACGCGATTGCTCGGTTGGGCATGCAATCTCGTGCGCAGCTCGCGGCTTGGGCCGCCCACCCATGAGCCCATGCCACTGACGATGCTGCGCTTGACAAAGAAACTGAGCAGGCTCATAATTGTACGGAGTCATAATTAGACCCCTGCTCAGAAGGATGTCAGACCATGAAGGCAATCGCCGTTTCGCACTACAAACAGCCACTCGAAGTGATCGACACTCCCGTGCCTCAACCAGGCGCTGGGGAGGTGTTGGTCGAGGTTGCGGCCGCGGGACTGAACCAGTTGGACGAGAAGATTCGGCTGGGCGAGTTCCGGCGGATCCTTCCCTACCGTGCACCGTTCGTGTTGGGTCACGACCTCGCGGGGACGGTCGTCGAGGTTGGGCCTCGCGTGACCTCCTTCTCGGTCGGCGACGTGGTCTACTCTCGTCCCCGAGATGGCGCTATCGGCACCTTCGCCGAGCGGGTCGTTGTTGCGGAATCTGATCTTGCGCTTGCGCCGCGCTCAGTATCCGTCGAAGCTGCCGCGGGGCTTCCGTTGGTGGCTCTCACGGCTTGGCAGGCGCTCGTAGAGATGGGGAAGGTGCGGCCAGGTCAGCGAGTACTGATCCATGCCGGCGCCGGCGGTGTCGGGACGATCGCCATCCAGCTCGCCAAGCACCTCGGCGCGACCGTTGCAACCACGGCCAGTGCATCAAACGCAGAGTTCCTACGCAGCCTCGGTGCCGATGTCGTCATTGACTACCGCACCCGGGACTTCGAGCAGGAACTCTCCGGCTACGACCTCGTTCTCGACTCTCTCGGGGTGAAGAGCGTGATGAAGTCGCTCCATGTCGTTCGCCCGGGTGGCATCGTCATCGGCATCTCCGGCCCACCGACACCGGCGTTCGCGAAGGCAGCAGGCCTAGGCAAGATACTCGAGCTCGCAACCCGCGCACTCAGTAGCAGTGTTCGCCGTGCGGCCAAGAAGCTCGGCGTCTCGTACGAGTTCCTGCTCATGCGCGCAAACGGCGATCAGTTGAAGTCCATCGCCGCGCTCGTTGACGACGGGACTATCCGTCCGATCGTCAGCAAGACCGTCGACTTCGACGAGATCCCCGCAGCGCTTGAAGCATTCGGATCAGCAAGCACTCGCGGCAAGGTCGTCGCACGGATCGGCGCGACGCGAACAGCAGCCGCACAGCGATCGACATCTACAAGGAGATCATCATGAGCACGACACAACCCAACACGTGACCTGAGCTCGACCACCAGCGCACAGTCGGTGCTTCTCACCAGTGCTGCGAACGTCCCTGCCACTGTGCGCTGACCGCTTGGCATGTAGCGCCCGCGAGGTCGTCGGGCAAGCCCCTGGAAGCCGACGACGACCGGTCGCAGTGTGGTGGAGAGAGGAGGACGACCATGCATGAGCACAACGAACAAGCTGAGCGCCACGTCACCACGGACCACGACGAGATCCGGCAGTGGGCAGACGACCGGCACGCGAACCCCGCGACGGTCGACGACCCGCACAATCCCGGTGGCGTCGGTGCGCTGCGGTTCGACTTCGACTTCGGCGTCGACACCGAGACCAGTGACCTGCGTGAGATCACGTGGGATGAATGGCTCGCCGCGTTCGACGAGCGCAGACTGAGCTTCTCGTACCAGGCGACGCGGGCCGACGGGTCACCGTCGAACTACTTCACGCTGGAGGAGCGCGGGCCGCAAGCTCCCTGAGAACCGACACGGTGCGTCCATCGCCCCCGTGCGAGACACTGGGGCGATGGGTTTCACGCGTGCCGAGCTCGAGTCGTTCCGCGGCCGCACCGTACCCGATCTCCTACCCGAGAGCCCCCGGCTCGTCTTCGTCGGCATAAATCCGGGCTTGTGGACGGCGGCCACCGGTGTCCACTTCGCCCACCCCGGCAACCGTTTCTACCCGGCGCTCGTCGCGGCGGGGATCATCCCACGGATGCCGCAGATCCACGAGAATGGGATGCCCGAGGCTGACCAACTGATGTTGCTGGATGCCGGCATCGGCATCTCCAACTTGGTGCACCGCGCCACCGTACGCGCCGACGAACTGGAACTGACCGAGCTTCGCGAAGGGGCGCAGCGACTGACGAGGGATGCCGCGGCCTGGCGCGCGCGTGTGGTCGCCGTCGTCGGACTCACCGCCTACCGCCAGGGGTTTGCCCGCCCGCGCGCCGTCGGCGGCCGGCAGACCGAGACGCTCGCGGAGTCGGAGCTGTGGGTGGTGCCCAACCCGAGCGGGCTGAACGCACACGACACGGTCGCGTCGCTGGCGACCGCCTATGCGGCCCCCGCCAAGGCGGCGGGGGTCATCGCATGACCGCCGAGCCCGGCGGCGCGGGGCCGGACGGCGTCGACCCCGGCAGCGACGACTCCGGACATGCGACCGAAATCCCACCGGCATCCCCTCGAGATCGTGCCGTGCGCATCCGCCGCATTTCAGCGGCAGGTCTGCTCGCCGCGGTGATCGTGGCAGGACTCACGGTGCACGGTCTGCTCGCCGACACCGCGGCAACCGACATCGCTGCCGATGCGCTCTATGCGGCCGCGGCCTATCTCGCAGTGGTCGTGCTCGCCGCGCGGCTGCCCCCGCCGGCGATCGGTGGCATCGCGGCTGTGTGGTGCATCGGCGTCGAGCTGTTCCAGCTCACCGGGCTGCCATTGGCGTGGGGTTCGGAATTCGCACCGGCGATGCTGCTGCTCGGCACGGTCTTCGACGCCCGGGACCTCGTCGTCTACGTCGTGACGATCATCGGGGTGACAGTCCTCGACAGCGCACTCGGACTGCTCATCCGGCTGCGTCCGTCCTGATCCCACGGGCGCGTGCGATCACACGTCCGCGCTGCGACGTCGCGAATCGGTCGAGCATCCCGCGAAGCTCTGCGGCGTCGACGTCGGCGCCGAACGCCTCCGCTCCCGGCTCGAGCTTGATGCCGTCGGCGAGCTGCCCGGAGATCACCGGATCGAAGCCGAAGTCGTCCACCAGCGCGGCGACGGCCGCGAGGTCGGCGGCGTCATCCCCGGCGATCGCGATGGCTTTGCGTCCGGGAGTCCCGGCCGGACGGGCCTCGTCCTGCAGATCCCGGTATCCCATGTGGTTGAACGCCTTCACCACTCGCGCGCCGGTCAGGAATCGCTGCACGATCTCGCTGGTCGAGGTGCGCAGATCGCCGAGGTCCTCGCGCAGCCCATCGACCTCCCACCAATAGTTCATCGCGTCGATGACGAGAGTGCCCTGCAACGCCTCGACCGGAAGGTCGCGGTACCGCGGCAGCGGAAGCGCGAGCACGACGACGTCCGCCCCACGTGCGGCGACGGATGCTTCGACGGGGCTGGCCGCCGGGCCCAGGGCCGCGACCTGCGCGGCGATGCGCGCGGGGTCGCCGGAACCGGAGAGGAGAACGCGGTACCCGGCATCCACCGCCAGCCGCGCCAGGACCAGTCCCACCCTGCCCGCGCCGAGGATTCCGACGACGTGGATGCTCTCGTCGTCACTGCCCACAGCGCCAGCGTAGACCCGAGGTGAGATGAAACCGGACTCGCAGTGCGCGGCCGCACATGTTGCGCACGTGGGCTGGCGCGGTTGCGGCATCCGTCGTCGACACCGACCATGGAGTCATGGGGGATGAATCGATTGCGAACGGCGTCCCCGCGGAGCGCGATGCGGGTGGCGGACGCCGGCGGGCGCTCTGGTGGGCCCTGGCCGGCGCAGCGGTCTTCGTGATCGCCGCGATCGTGGTCGGTGTGCTGCGGGGCATGCCCGCGCAGGACGCCGCGGCGACGCCGTCACCGAGCTCGACCGCCACGACGACGCCCACCCCCGCCCCCGCCGTCACGCCGACGCCGACTGTCGCCGGCTTTCCTCAGAACGCGAATCCGTACGATGTGTCGACGCTGCCGCAGGTGAACGTGTTCGCCGTGATCCCGCAGCTCCCCGTCGACGACGCCCCCTTCGCCGCGGCCACCGCCGAGCGCGCCCTTCCCCTCGGCGTCGGCGCGCCGGTGTGGGCGGATCCACTCGGCGAGCCGGTGGCCTACCTTCCGCGCGAGTACTCGTACGACGGCACCACGGTCCCGATCGTGGAGCGGCAGGAGCACTGGGTCAAAGTGCTGCTGACCGGCCGTCAAGCCGTTCCCTCGCAGGGGAATGCGGCTCAGGTCGCGGGATGGATGCGGGTCTCGGACGTCGAGTTGGCGCCGGCGCCGGAAAGCGTGGTCGTCAGCATCTCGGCTCGCACCATCGACATCGTGCGCGACGGGGTCGCCGAGCGGATCGCCGACGACTTCGCGTGGGGTACGGCTGCGACGCCGACACCGCTCGGCCGCGCTTACATCATGACCACGCGCGTCGTTCCCGAATACGGGTACACGCGCGGCCACCCGATCGTGTATCTGTCGGTGCAGTCGCCGACGCTGGACGGTTTCGGGGGAGCGGATGCCGCGGTCACGGCCTTCCACTACCACGACGAGCGCTCGGGAGCGATCTCGAACGGCTGCCTCCGCGTCGACCCTGATGCCATCACCCGGCTCGCCGCGCTGCCCCACGGCACTCCGGTGATCGTCAACCCCTGACCGCCGCCCCCACCCTCGCGCCTCCTCAGACGAAGGGTCGTGACGCATCCACGATGCGCCGCAGGCACACCGCCGCGGCCACGTCGTCCGCAACCGCCGAGACCGGCCCGCGACGCTCTTGCTCGATCGCGTGCTGCAGTGCATCGACCGCCGCGGCCGCATCATCCAGGCGGTCGGGGGCCTCATCGGCGCCGATCGGTGTGCCGATGATGCCGGCTGCGCGGCGGATCGCGACGGCGAGTGTCTCGCGCACGGGGGACGCGAGACCCGGGCTGTGCTGTTCCTGCATCCGCAGCAGCAAGTCGACCAGATCCCGGGTCAGGAACGCCGTCCGTTCCAGCGCGTTCATCCGCCGCGCGTTCTCGTCCTCGATCGCGCGGCGCGCACCGCGGCGGCGCGGGTTGCCTCGCCCGCTCTCCTCGGCTTCGCGCACCTCGGCGGTGACGGCGGCGATGGTGCGGCCGAGTTCATCGAGGGCGGCTTCGAGGTGCTGTACGTCCAGCTCGCCGGCAGCGACCGCATCCGCCAGCTCTTCCAGCTTGGTCGTGACCACACCGCGCAGCGCCGACAGCCGCTCGCTCGCTCGCCGGAGGTACAGCGGGGGATAGATCAGCAGGTTGACGGCCAGTCCGACCAGCACGCCGAAAGCCATCGTGACGAGATACGAGACCGAGAAGTCCTCGGCGTCGCTGCCTCCCAGGAGCAGCACGAAGAGTGCGGCGAGCGCCACCCAATCGCCGCCGGCCCCCAGGCGCGGGATGCCCCCGGCGAGCACCCCCGCCGCGATGACGATCCCCAGCCCCACGCCGCCCGGGGCACCGGCATGGACCAGCAGCAGACCCGCCAGCCCCAAGACGATGCCCAGGCCGAGCCCGACGAGGGCCTCGACTCCGACCCGCGCCGAGCGGGCGAGCGTCGGCGACATCGTGACCAGCGCGCCCAGGGGTGCGTAGTACGAGTACTGGTCCTCGGCGAACGGAATGAGCGGCGCCAGGTACCAGGCGAGCACAGCGGCGGCTGCGGTTTTGGCGGCGAGCAGCAGGCGGGACTGGGCGACGACCTCCGAGGTCCAGGCCCTCACGTCGCGGCGGACGCGCCGACTCCGCTTCTCGGCCACGCGATACCTCCACTGGGTGAGACGGACGCAGCGCTGAGCAGGCTGCCCAACCGATACGGTAGGCGGTGCGCCTGAGCGGCGCGATCCTGGCGGGCACGCGTGCGACCCCATCCGGGCCCACCCGGTGCGCCCCACCTCAGACGAAGGGATCCCCCCATGCAGCAGCGCTCTCTCGGACGGACCGGCCGATCGATCTCGGCGGTCGGACTCGGAACCTGGCAGCTCGGTGCTGACTGGGGTGCCGTGAGCGAAGACGAGGCCGCCGCAGTGCTGACGGCATCCGTCGACCGCGGCGTGACCCTCTTCGACACCGCCGACGTGTACGGCGACGGGCGCAGCGAAACGCTGATCGGGCGCTTCTTGGCGGAGAGACCTGGCCACGGCGTCACCGTCGCCACCAAGATGGGCCGGCGGCTCGCGCAGGAGCCCGGCAATTACACGCCCGAGAACTTCCGCGCATGGACCGACCGATCGCGTCGCAACCTCGGCGTCGACACCCTCGACCTCGTGCAGCTGCACTGCCCGCCCACCGCCGTGATCGAGGACGACGCGACGTACGACGCCCTCGACGCCCTCGTCGCGAGCGGCGGGATCGCCGCCTACGGTGTCTCGGTCGAGACCTGCGCGCAGGCGCTCGCCGCCATCGCGCGTCCGCACGTGACGAACGTGCAGATCATCTTCAACCCGTTCCGCCTCAAGCCGCTCGACGAGGTGCTGCCGGCCGCGGCCGCCGCCGGTGTGGCGGTCTTCGCGCGCGTGCCGCTCGCGTCGGGACTGCTCTCGGGACGGTACACACCGACCACGACGTTCGCCGACAACGACCACCGCACCTACAACCGCCACGGCGAGGCGTTCGACCGGGGCGAGACGTTCTCAGGGGTCGACTACGAGACGGGACTGGATGCCGCGGCCGAGCTCGCCGCCGCACTGCCGGACGGCGTCACCCTGCCGGCGGCCACGCTCGCTTGGATCGCCGCGCAGCCGGGGGTCACGAGCGTGATCCCCGGCGCGCGCAACGTGGGCCAGGCGCAGTCCAACGCCGACGCCGCGGCACTGCTCGAGGGCGGCTTCGATGTCGGCGCCTTCGACGCCGTGGTGCGCGACGTGTATGACCGGCGCCTGCGCGAGGCCATCCACCCCCTGTGGTGAGGCGGCGTCAGGCGCTGGTGCGTGCGCGTTCCAGCCGCTTGTCCCGTTCCTTCTGCTTCGCCTCCAGCGCCACCTGCTCGCCCTTCAGGGTCGATGCGGCGAGCTGATCGAGCAGTCCCGAGCCGGTGTCACGGAAGATCCTGCCGTAGCGGATGCGGCTGAACACGTCGACCATGCGGGTCGAGAGGTAGCCGATCGCGACGCGGCCGAGAAGCCACGCTGCGACGAAGCCGTTGAGCACGCCGACGATCGCGGTCGCGATCATGACCGGCGTGGAACCGCTAGTGGCGGACCACACGATCATGCCGATCGTCGGCGCCACGCCGATCGCCGTCGCCGCCAGCGCAATCCAGATGTGCAGTGCGATGTTGCCGTTCGCGTCGTTCGGACCGACCCGTCGGCGAGGATCGACGCCCGGCGAGACCCCGACGGCGGACGTGAGGATCGCCGCGCCCGCTGCCGCGCCGACCGTCGCGGGGAGCGCTGCGATGACGAAGGGAATCGCCCACCATGCCTGGGCGAGCAGGACGAACACGATCGAGACGAGAAGCGCCCTCGGCAGGAAGACGAGCGCCATCGCCCACTGCCGGCCGCGGACGTCGGCCCGCACCGACCACGTGCTCTCACCCACGACGTTCTGCCACACCGCCGAGCCGTCCTGCCCGTAGAGGTTGCACCCTGACAGCGCCACCATGATGGCGACGATCACTCCGGCGAAGGCGCCGGCGGGCGCGGTATAGCCGCCCAGCAACGCGAACACGCCGATCACGGCACCCGTCCACACCGCGGTGCTCGCCTCGAGCGCACGCCACGGGTCGCGCCGCCACTGACGGAGTTCCTTCATGATGACGGCGCCGGTCGGCGTCGCGGGAAGGATGCCGCCGCCGGCGACCAGTGCGCGCGAGCGCGGACGACCGCGCCGGGCGGTGACTCGCTGCGACCGGGGAACGAGCAGGGCGACGGTGCTCACCACACAGACGACGTCGAGCACGACGAGGGCTGCCAGCCAGGCGGCGGAGGTGCCCCAATCGCCCGCCGCGGCGGCCTCCACGGCGAGTACGGTCCAAGAGGTCGGCAGGGAATCGAGCACAGCCGTGATGGGTCCTGCGGGAAGCCCCGCCTGCAGCAGCTGCGGGATGGACTGGAAGGCGACCGAGACGATCATCCAGCCGGCGAACATCGCCGCGAGGAGGATGCCCCACTGAACCCCGGCGATCTCGATACCCAGCCGCGTGCGCATCGCCGCGCCGAGCGCACCGTAGACCAGCCGCGACAACGCGATCACGAGGATCCAGGTGAGGATCGACCCGACCACCGCCACGACGATCGTGACGGGGCTCAGCACCGCGGCGTGCCAGCTGACCGCGAGGACCGCCAGCAGCACATACGTCGCCGCGACACCGACGAACACCGTGGCCAGCAGCCCGCGGCCCAGCTGTCCGCGTGACAGCGGGAGCAACGCGAAGTAGTCGGCCCGCAGCACGCCCGCGCCGCTCATCAGCACGGGGCCGAACATTCCGCCGATGAGCCACATCGCCAGCACGAGCGTCAGGAAGTCGTGGCGCACCCCCGAGTCGGCTGCGAGCGCAGCACCGGCCCACGTCGCCACCACCAGAAGCGCCCCGATCACCCATCCGGCCCGGCGCAGTCCCGCAGAGGAGTTGCGCAGCATCGCGAACTTGAGCGAGATCAGCCACCGATCCATGCGAGCTCCTCCTCGTTCACCTCGGGAGCTCCGACGAGCTCGACGAACCGGTCCTCGAGGCTCGACCCGGCTCGCACCTCGTCGAGAGTGCCCTGCGCGAGGACGCGGCCCTCGGCGACGATCGCGACTCGGTCGCACAGCTGCTCCACCAGAGCCATCACGTGACTCGAGATGATGACCGAACCACCGGTTTCGGTGAAGCGCCGCAGGATCCGGGTGAGCACGCGCGCGCTCACCGGATCGACCGCCTCATACGGCTCGTCCAGCACGAGCACACGGGGCGTGTGCAGCAGCGCGGTGGCCAGTCCGATCTTCTTGCGCATACCCGTGGAGTACTCGCCGACCAGCGTGCCGAGGCCCTCGGCCTCCTCCAGCTCGAGGATGCGCAGCAGCTCGGCCGTGCGTGCGGCGACGGTCTCTGTCGCCATCCCGCGGAAACGTCCCCAGTACGTCAGCAGCTCACCGCCCGTCAGCCGCTCAGGGAGGGCGAGCCCATCGGGCAGCACTCCCAGGCGGCGCTTGGACTCGACCGGATCGGACCACACGTCCAGGCCCTGCACGAACGCCTTGCCCGACGTCGGTCTGAGAAGCCCGACGGCCATCGAGAGCGCCGTCGTCTTTCCGGCGCCATTGGGTCCGACCACGCCGAAGAACGAGCCTACCGGCACGGTGAGGTCGATGTCGTCGACGGCGACCTTGTCGCCGAATTCGCGGCGCAGGCTCCGCATCTCCAGGGCCGGTGTGTCGTCGTGCTGTGCTGTCATGCCCCCATTCCACGCTTTCCGATCGCCCTGCGCACCGGCCGATCGGCCAGAACCCCGCGTCGGTCGGCCAGGGACCTCAGGCGGACGGATGCCGCGGCATCCGTCGTCCGTATCATCGAGGCATGGCAGCCTCTGCGACGTGGCGGCGAGTGGCCGAACGGCTGTCGCCCGCGGCGGGACGCACGCGCGGGGAGTGGGCGACCGACGCCGCGCTGTTCGGGACCGCGCTTCTCGTCGGCTGGGTCATGGCCAGTCCCGGCGTGCATCCGCAGATCCTCGGGTGGTGGTGGCCGTGGGACATCGCGCTGGGCGCCTTCGCGTCTGCCTCCATCTGGTGGACGCGCAGGTATCCGCTGACGGTCGGCGTCCTGCTCATCGTGCCGGGCGCCGTCTCGATCACCGCCATGGTCGGTGCGCTCGTCGCCGTGTATCGGATGGGACTGCTCGCACCGATCCGGTGGGCGCTGCTGGTCACGACGCTCCACGTCCTCGCGGCGCTCCCGTACCATGCGGTCGCGCCCCTGCCGGGGATGACGTGGCTGGTGTGGCTCATCGTGGTGCCTCTCATGTACGCCCTCACCCTGTGCATCGGCTTGCTCGGGCGAGCACGGCGTCAGCTGATCGTCGGGCTGCGCGAATCCGCGGCCCGCGATCGCGAACGCTACGAGGAACGCCTCAGCACGACGCGCCGCGACGAACGCGAGCGCATCGCGCGCGAGATGCACGACGTGCTCGCGCACCGCATCTCGCTGCTGTCGATGCACGCCGGAGCCTTGGAGTACCGGGCCAGCTCGCCGCATCCCCCGGACCCTCGCGAGCTGCACGAGTCTGCCGGAGTGATCCGTAGCAACGCTCAGGGCGCGGTGGAGGACCTGCGCGAGCTGCTGGGACTGCTGCGCAGCGACGACGAGCTCGGCGTCGCGGCGCCGCAGCCACGGCTGACCGACCTCGAGCGGCTGCTGAACGACGCCGCCGCAGCCGGGCAGCAGGTGGACTTCGACAGCGATGCCCGGCCCGAGCGTCTGCGCGAGACCACTCAGCGCGCGGCGTACCGCGTGGTGCAGGAGGCCCTCACCAATGCCCGAAAGCACGCCCCCGCCGCGCCGGTCACGGTGCGGCTGCGCCAGGATCGGTCGCAGCTGACGATCGTCGCTGCGAATCCGGTGCCGCCGGGCGTCACGAGATGGGATGTCTCGCCAGACGGCAACGGGCTGGTGGGTCTCGAGGAGCGGGTGCGGATCGAGGGCGGGTGGTTTCGCGCCGGGGTGGAACAGGGTGAGTTCCGTGTCGTGGCGGAACTGCCGGTGGGCAGCCGATGAGCGTGCGTGTGCTCCTGGTCGACGACGATCCATTGGTGATCGCGGGGCTGCGGATGCTGCTGGCCGGTGACCCGGGAGTGCAGGTCGTGGGCGAGGCCGCGGACGGCAGCGAGCTCGTCGACGCGGTCGTTCGCAACCGGCCGGATGTCGTGCTGCTGGACGTGCGCATGCCGGGCACCGATGGCGTGTCGGCGCTGCGGGAGCTGTGCGGTTCAGTACGCGAGCAGCCCGCCGTGGTGATGCTGACGACCTTCGGGGCGGAGCCGATCGTGCTTGACGCGCTGCGCGCCGGGGCGGCGGGGTTCCTGCTCAAGCACACGCCGCCCGACCAGATCATCGCCGCGATCCACGCGGCCGCTGCGGGGGAGTCGCGCGTGTCGCCTATCGTGCTTCGCCAGCTGATCGACCATGTCGCCAGGGGCGAGCGGCCGATGACCGAAGACCCGCTCGAGGGCCTCAGCGATCGCGAACGCGACGTGGCGATGGCCGTGGCCGACGGCTTGGCCAACGCAGAGATCGGCGAGCGGCTGTACCTCTCAGTCGGCAGCGTCAAGGCGCACATCTCCTCGGCGTTGGCCAAGCTGGGACTGGACAACCGCGTGCAGCTGGCGATCGCGGCGCACGAGGCGCGCAGCCGAGGGGCGCGGTGAGCGGACGCGCGCATGCGCGGCCCGACGCCATCGGCAGGGCGCGCGCCGAGGGCGTGGCGCGGGAGTATCGTGTGGCTGTGCCCCTCGTCCCGCGCGTCGTCGTTGTGATTCCGTGCCGCGATGACGCTGACTTTCTGGAGGAGTGCCTCGCCGCGCTGGACGCTCAGACGCACCCCGCCGACCAGGTCATCGTGGTCGACAACGGCAGCGCGGATGCCTCGGCCGCCGTGGCGGGCCGCCACGGCGCCGTCGTGGTGGCCGAGCCCGTCATCGGCATCTGGCCTGCCGCCGCTCGGGGCTACGACGAGGCGATGGCAGAGGCCGACATCATCGCGCGGCTCGACGCCGATTCGCGCCCGCATCCGGACTGGATCGCCCGGCTGGTGCGCGCCTTCGTCGCCGATCCGTCGCTGGGGGTGCTGACCGGCGGTGCGGAGTTCTACGGCGGCTCTGCGCTGCAGAACTACTTGGGCGAGCGCTGGTACATCGGCGGCGGGCATTACTGGATCAAGAAGTGGCTGGGCATCCCCCTCGTGTTCGGCTCGAACTTCGCCATGCGCACGAGCATCTGGGAGCGGGTGCGGGAGCAGGTCGACCGCGAGAACGCGCGCATCCACGACGATCTCGACCTCACGATCCGCCTGCGGGAGTCCGATGGCGTGCGGTATGACCCGCAGCTGCGCATGCCGGTCTCGGCCCGACCGGTGCAGACGGTGTCCGGTTTGTCCCGCCGCATCGCCAAGGTCGCGACGACGTTCGCCGTGAGCTGGCCGGAGGGTGCCGCCTGGCGGCGTCGCGAGGAGCCGGCGGGCGCACAGAACGGGGCCAGCTGGGAACCCGAGAGCGACGAGTGGGCACCGCGTTACGGCGGCTGAACCGATGGAGGTCTGGGCATGCTCGAACTGACCGAAGAAGCGCTGGTGGCGGCATCCGTTGATGCTGTCTGGGCCGATCTGACCGAGTCCGAGAGGCTGGCGGCGTGGATCTGGCCGCCGAACTTCGAGACCACAGCGGTCGTGGAGCTGCTCGAGCTCGGTCGATGGCAGGTCCGGTCCGAGTCGGCCGGGCTTGCCATCGAGGCGGCGGTGCTCACCTACGACGCACCCGAATCGCTGCGGCTCGCGTGGCGATGGGCCGGCGAGGAGCACTCGACCGACGTCGAGTTCACGCTCGCCCGCGCGGCCGGCGGTGCGACGCGGGTGGTCGTGCGGCACTCCGGATTCCTCTCGGCCGACGATCGTGCGAGCCACGTCGAGGGGTGGTCGCACTGCCTGCAACGGCTCGTCGACCGGTACGGCGGCGCCCCCGGCGAGCACCTGTGACGTGACGGTTCTGCGGTCGTCGTCGGCGGCCGTGGCTAGGCTCGATGCGTGCTGATCGAGTTCGAGTCGGATGTCTTCCGGTGGAGTGCCCGCGAGGACTCGTCGTGGTTCTTCACGTCGGTTCCGCCGGAGCTCAGCGAAGAGATCCGCGAGATCCCACGGCCCTACCGCGGGTTCGGATCGGTGCGGGTGCGCGCCCGCATCGGTGGGTGCGAGTGGGCGACGTCGATCTTTCCCGATTCGGGGAGCGGGTCGTACGTGCTGCCGCTGAAGAAGACGGTGCGGGATGCCGAGGCCATCGGCGAGGGATCCGTCGTGGTTGTCCGGATCGAAGTGCTGGACGCGTGACGCAATCCTGAGCGATCTGCTCACGCTCCTGAGGAATCACTGATCGCATCTTGAGCGATCTGGCTTGACTCAAGATGAGAGTTCTCTCATGATGGTCGACGGGGGTTGGGAACATGCACTCGCATGGTTTCGATCGCCAGCCTGAAATGACTGGGCGACTGGGCGAAAACGCGGTCTGATCAGGGATGTCTTCTGTCATCCTTAGAGAAAGAGAACCGCAATGCGTTCCTTCGTGCGTAACTACATCCAGGCCGAGAAGGCCCGCCGTGAAGAGTCCGGTGAGGCCGGCTTCTCGCTCATCGAGCTCATCGTCGTCGTCGTGATCCTGGGGATCCTCGCCGCCGTCGCCATCCCGATCTTCCTGAACCTTCAGTCGGAGGCGGAAACGAACGCCCTCAAGACGGCGGCAGCGAACGGCGCTACTCAGGCGGCGTCGGCAATCGCCCAGGACGGGCTGACCGGATTCACCTTTGACAACTTGAGCAAGGACGACGTCACGGTGGCTTGGGTCGGCACGGACAGGACGCTCGATGGCTTCTGTGTCGAGGCTACGAAGACCGGTGTGACCGCCGCTCAGCAGTCTGGTCCGGGCTGCGTCCTGCCCACGCCATAACCGTTCCAGCGAACGATCGGCCGGGAGGTGATCACCGTGGCACGCCACGAAGAAGGCTTCAGCCTCGTCGAGGTCATCATCGCGATGTTCCTGCTCATGGTGCTCGCCCTCGCCGTGCTGCCCCTCACCATCGGCGCCGCCCGCACGAGCGTGGTCAACCGGAATCTCGTCGCAGCGACCGCCTTGGCCAGCGCACAGCTCGCGCCCATCAAGGCCGGTTTCGGCATCGATCGCACGGGGCCATCCCGATGCTCCGAACTCGCGGCGCAGGCCGTCCCCGCCGAGGGCGCGATCTCCGACCCCGCGGGAACCGGGTTGAGCGCGACCGTCGACATCGGCGCCTGCCCGACGGACGCGGCGCTCTACCCGGCTACGGTCGCCGTGACCGTGGAAGTGCTCAGCGCCACGGGGCTCTCGCTCGTCGCCATCCCCACCCTCGTGCTGGTGTCAGAGCCATGATCCCGCGCCGGGTATGCCCAGACGAGGCTGGGATATCGCTCGTCGAACTGATCGTCTACATCGTTATGTCCGGCCTCTTCGTCGGACTGCTCGCGCTCCTCTTCGCCAACGGGCTCGCCGCCCAGAAGCAGACGACAGCGCGTGACAGCGCGACCGGAAAGGCAAACGTCGTGAACGCCTCGCTGCAGTCGTCGATGCGCAACGCCACCGCGGTCGCGGTCGACAGCGTCGGCCTGCGTATCGATGCCGTCGTCATCACCGCCGCCGGAGTTTTCGAGTGCCGAGCGTGGGCGCTGGATGCGGGCGGCGCTCTGCGCTACAGCACCGGAGCCGACGCCCGCGACGCCGACACCAGCGGGTGGAGCGCCCTCACCGAGGGTGCAAGCGGCACCCTGTCGGGGGGACGGGCATTCGCCGCCGCCGGCACGAGAGGGATCGATCTCGGCATATCCGTCTCCGTCGGAGACGCGACGGTTCCCGTCACGACCGCTGTCACCGCGCAGGCCGTGGCCGCCGGGGGAGGAGCGCCGGCATGCTGGTAGTTCTGCGACGGCGATGGCGAGCGCGACGTGATGAGAGCGGCTCGGCCCTCGTCTCGGTGCTCGTCATCATGCTCGTGCTCAGCATCGGCGCGCTCACGCTCGCCGTGATCGTCACCAACACCAGCGGCGTCGCCGTCGACAGCCGCAGCACTGCGCAGTCGCGTGCCGCTGCCGACGCGGGCATCGCCCAACTGGTCGCCGCGGCCACGGGGGGCGACGTGTGCGACCAGACGCTGACCGACGTAGAGCTCGGAGCGGGCTCGACGTACTCCGCCACCAGCACGTGCGACGAATCCACCAAGCTGGTCGTCCTCGAATCGACGGGCACGTCCAGCCGCGGCGGCAGCACGACCGTGAGAGCGGTGTACGAGCTCGACGTCGCTCCGGATGCGACGCCGCCCACCGCGGGTGGCCCGGGCCTGTTCTACACCTATGGGCTGAACACGCGGATGAATTCCTACGTGTACGACGAGATCAACAGCGAGGTCGGCATCGACGAGTTCACCGGCTCTGCCGGTCTCTACGCATCGATAGGGAACATCGCGTGCGGTTCGGGCTCGGTCTTCCCCGGTGACATCTATACGAAGACCGGGGAGCTGCAGCTCGACAGCGGCTGCCTGGTCGAAGGCAACGCGTACATCGGCAGCAGAGCCAACATCAACGGCGGCACGATCGAGGGCAACCTGGTCGCTCCCAAGAACGTCGACCACACGATCGCGGGCATCATCGGCACATCCGGCGGCACTGAGGGAAATGCCTTCCTCGGCGGCACGTTCACACTGAACGGCGGCACGGTGTACGGGAGCGTGAGCGCTGCCGGCTCTGGATCCAGCACGCTGGGCAGCGGCACGATCCTCGGCAATTTCGTCTACAAGGGCGGCTACGGCATCTGGAAGACTTCCGCCGACTCCATCGTCCAGGGCGCTCTCGTCAAGAACACCGAGCTCGCCGCACCGACTCTTCCGCAGATCCCTGACTGGCAAGATGTGGAGTTCACCCCCGTGAACGCCACCACGCCGCCGCAGGCATGGGCGGACGAGGGCTACCAGCTCACGACGGTCACGGGCTCCGCCTGCGACAAGTGGTCCGGCAACTCCGCCGACGTCACTGCGGTCGCAGGTGCACTGAGCAGCAGGATGATCTTCGACATCCGCGCATGCGCAGGGAATTTCGACACGAACGCCGGCGGTGCGAACAAGGAAGTCACCATCAACCACGACATTGCGATCATCGCCCACCGCTGGTTCCTCTCGGGGACCAAGTTCAAGAGCGCTGATGGGCAGCCTCACACGATCTTCCTCATCACCCCCGACAGCCAGCCGGGCACTCCCGGCCCCCAGTGTGCATGGCCGGCGCAGGATTCCCAGCAGTTGAACGAATCAACGGTCGACCCTCAGATCGCGGTCTACATCTACACGCCCTGCCTGATGAAGTTCAACAGCGGCATAGCCACTCTCCGGGGCCAGGTCTACTCCGGCCGACTGGAGTTCGGCGGAGGCGTCACGGTGGCCTTCGCACCCCGCAACGTCCCTGGCTACGATTTCGGCAAGGATGTCGAGCCCTGGCCAGGCAGCGGTGGCTCCGGCGGCATCCCCTCCGGCATGGGTGACCTTCTCTCGTTGCGAGACGTGCCGTGATCGACCCCGCGCTCCTCCCCGTCGTCGTCTTCGCGGGTCTTCTGGGACTCGTGATCGGCTCGTTTCTGAACGTCGTGATCTCTCGCGTGCCCGCCGGCGTCCCGCTCACGCGCGAGAGCCGGTGCCCGCAGTGCGGCACACCGGTGAGGCCCTGGCAGAATGTGCCGGTCATCTCGTGGCTCTTCCTTCGGGGGAAGTGCGCCGGCTGCACGGCGCGCATCTCGCCGCGGTACCCGCTGGTCGAGCTCGCTACCGGCGTGGCGTTCGCCGGGGTGGTGTGGGCGTTCGCGGACGCGTTTCGCCTCGCTTCGCTCGCTCAACGACCGGACGCCGCTGACTGGTGGGCGCTCGCCGTGATCGTCGTCGCATACCTGTACTTCGCGGCGATCAGTATCGCGCTCACGCTCATCGACCTCGACACGCACCGGCTGCCGAACGCGATCGTCCTGCCGAGCTACATCGTGGTCGGCATCCTGTTCACGATCGCGTGCGTGCTCGGCGCGCCGTGGGAGGCGCTTCTACGTGCGGCGATCGGCGCTGCCATTCTTTACGCGTTCTACTTCATCCTGCGCCTCGTGCGCCCCGCCGGCATGGGCGGCGGCGACGTCAAACTGGCGGGCGTCGTCGGCCTCGTGCTCGCGTGGCTCGGCTGGGGGCCGCTGATCGTCGGTGCCTTCGCGGCGTTCGTGCTGGGCGGCGTGTTCGGAATCGCTCTCCTGCTCGCCCGACGGGCGGGCCGCAAGACCGCGATCCCGTTCGGCCCGTGGATGATCGCCGGGGCATGGGTGGGAATCATCGCGGGCGAGTCGCTCGCGCGTGGGTACTTAGGACTTCTCGTCACCGCCTAGCGGAACGACTGCGGCGCGGACGAATCGAAAGAAGGGCAAGGGCCATGGCCAAGACGATTGTCGGGCTGGAGATCACCGAAGAGGGCGTGCGCGCTGTCGAGGTGTCGAGCGGCAAGGCCCCGGTCATCGTCGCGTTCGGATCGGTGCTGCTGCCTCCCGGCGCGGCCAAGGACTCCGAAGTGTTCGACAAGGACGCCGTCGCGCTCGCGCTCCGCCAGCTGTGGAGCCGGTCCGGCATCAAGGGCAAGCAGGTCGTGCTGGGCCTGGGCAGTCGCCGCATTCTCGTCCGCGAGTACACGACCACCGCGCTGCGACCCGACCTGCTGAAGCAGGCGCTCCCGTTCCAGGTGCAGGACCTGCTGCCCGTACCCGCTGATCAGGCCGTGCTCGACTTCCACCCGACCACGCAGCACGGCGGTCAGGTGACAGGGCTCCTCGTGGCGGCCGTTGCCGAAACGGTCGAAGAACTGCTCGCGACCACCGCGAAGGCCAAGATCCGGGTCGACGTCGTCGATCTCGCGCCCTTCGGCCTTGCTCGGGCGATCAACCGCGCCGGCTTCGGAGGCGAGACCGTGGCGGCCTTCCACCTCGGCGACCACACCAGCTACGTCGTGGTGGTGCGTGAGGGCGTGCCGCAGTTCGTGCGCATCATCCCGATGGAGATCCGTACCGGGGCCGTCATGGCGCGCGAGACCGCCAGCCTGAGCGAGCTGGCCGCGCACGATGAGGCGCAGCCGGTCGAGGCCCTCGAGACGGTTCCGTCCCGCGTCGATGCGCCGATGCGGCGCCAGCGATCGGGAGCACGTACGGCTGTACGTCCCGCAGGCATGTCACCCGCGGCGATCGCCGACATCGTCACCCGGCTCAGCAGCACCCTGCGGTTCTACTCGGACCGCTCCGCCGACCGGCCGGTGACCCGCGTGCTGCTCAGTGGCGCGGGTGCCGCCGTGCCGGGTGTCTCTGAGGCGCTCGCTGCCGGCCTGCCGCTCCCGGTCGAGTTCATGGGGGTCGGCCGTGTCGCCTCGGGCAAGGTCATGCCCCACGGCGAGGACGACCTGAACCTGCTCACGACGGTGGGCATCGCACTCGGGGAGGGACGCTGATGTCGGCTGACAGTCCGGGGTATTCGTTCGCAGGCGTGCCGCGTGTGAATCTCATGCCGCGCGCCGAGATGGTGCGCCGCGCGCGGAACAAGGTGATCCGTCGCTGGTCGCTTGCGCTCGTGGCCGCCATGGCCGTGATCCTGCTTGCGACGGCGGGCTCCTACGCCCTGCTGCTGGGTGCACAGCAGCGGCTGAGCGCTGAGAACGCGCGTACGACGGCCCTTCTCGGCGACCTCGCCGCGCTCGCCGATGTCCGCTCCACTCTCGACCTCCAGTCCGAGCTGTCGGCGTTCCGCGCGGAGGCGATGGCGACGGATCTCGAGTGGAGCTCGGTGCTCGCCACCGTGCAGAGAACCCTCCCCGACGGTGTCACCGTCGAAGGGTTCAGCCTCGCGCCCGGAGGAGTGCCGCAGGGCGAGGACCCCTCCGCGGCGGTCGGTGCATCAGGAACGCTGTCACTCGCGAGCGCAACGCCGCACGAGATCGTGCCGATCGTGCGTGCGCTACGTCCCGTGCCCGGCGTTCTCGATATCGACGGATGGCAGAGCACGGCATCCGAGACCGGGTACACCTACGAGCTCCGGGTCGAGTTCGACCAGTCGGTCTACTCCGGCGACTATGCAGCGGACGAGGACGAGAAGTGAAGATCTCGAAGCAGCTGATCAACGTTCTCGGGGCCGTCGTGATCGTCGGCATCCTCGTCGCCGGCGCCCTGCTCGGCGCCTTCCCGCTGTACGGGCAAGCCCAGCGGACGGATGCCGACACTCGCACCGTCGCACAGACCAACGGCATCTACGACATCCAAGTCGTGCAGTTGACGGAGGCCTCACGCCGGATCGCCGAGATCGAAACTGATGTGGCAGGGCTTCGCCGCGAAGTCGCCGCCATACCGCAGCTCGACGACGTCTTCGAGATCGTGACCGTGGTCGCGTCGGAGTCCGGCGCCACAATCGAGTCCATCTCCGCGGTCGAGCCGGAGGCGTTCGCGCCGAGAACGGCGGCGGTCGAGGAAGGCGCGGCAGCTGCATCCGAGACGGCCGCCCAGCCGGCACCCGAGCCGACCGCCGCGGCCGAAGACAAGACAACCGCGACGGACGCGACGCAGAACGGTGAGGCGCCGGGGGATCCCGCGGCGAGCGCGGAGGAGCCACCGCAGCGGCAGATTCCGATCACGATCACGGTGGAGGTCGCCGACGCGACGCAGGCTGCCGCGTTCATGGACGCTCTGGGCCGAGGTCCGCGCCTCCTCTCACTCATCGACGGCACCTTCAGCGACGGCACGCTCACCGTCTCAGCGCTCGCCTTCACCCGGACGGAAGACTGACATGACCTACGACTCCACCACCCTCGCCGGCATGCTGGGCGTCGCCGGACGAGCCGGCGCCTCGGACGTGCACCTGACGGCCAACCACCCGCCTCTCATGCGAGTCAAGGGCGACCTCACACGGATCCCGGGATACGAAGAGCCGACCGGCACGAACTGGCTCGAGGCGGCGGTGGGCGGTCTCATGACCACGGAGCAGATCGCCGAGTTCCGCGAGCACGGCGAAGTCGACCTGTCGTACTCGGTGCCGGACGTCGCCCGATTCCGCGTCAATGTGTTCCGCCAGCTGGGCGACGTCGCCGTGGCGTTGCGGTTCATCGCCGACAAGGCGCTCAGTCTCGAGCAGCTCGGCGTGCCCGCGGTCGCCCGCGACCTGGTGTTGCGGCCACGCGGTCTCGTCCTCGTGACAGGCCCCACCGGCTCGGGCAAATCGACCACGCTGTCGGCGATGATCGACATCGTCAACCGCACGCTCCCGGCGCACATCGTCACCGTCGAAGATCCCGTCGAGTTCCAGCACACCAGCCGCACCGCGCTCATCCATCAGCGCGAGATCGGGAGCGACACCCGGTCGTTCGCCGAGGCCCTTCGCCGCGTGCTCCGTCAGGATCCCGATGTCATCCTCATCGGCGAGCTTCGTGACCCCGTTTCGATCTCTACCGCGCTCTCAGCGGCCGAGACGGGTCACCTCGTGCTGTCGACGCTGCACACACAGAGCGCGGCGAAGTCGATCAACCGGATCGTCGACGCGTTTCCGCCCGATCAGCAGACGCAGGTGCGCACTCAGCTCGGCGACACGCTGCAGGGCATCATGAGCCAGACGCTGCTTCCCATGGCACAGAGTGACGGGCGTGTGATCGCCACCGAGGTGCTCATCAACACGCCGGCCATCGCGAACCTCATCCGCGAGGGTCAGGTCAGCCAGATCTACTCCATGCTGCAGGCAGGCGGGGCGCTGGGCATGCACACCCTGGACCAGGATCTGCGCCGTCTCGTCGAGGACGGCAGCATCTCGATGTCACTCGCGAAGTCGTACGCCGCGGATCCGTCGTCACTCGACGATGCGCGCGTTCGACCCCGCGATCTCGACGCCGAGTCGTGGACGATGCACTCCGGAGAGCGGCAGCTGATGGGCTGGGAGAGCTGATGGCACTCATCGAGGAATACACCTACCGGGCGGTCGACGCCACGGGCGGGGGAATCGTCAAGGGTTCGCTCGAGGCGCCGAACGAGAGCGCCGTCACGGCGAAGCTCCGGGCACAGGGGCTGACACCGCTGGAAGTGACCCTGACCTCGAAAACCGGCCTGAATCAGGAGATCTCGATCCCCGGCTTCGAGAAGCGCGTGAAGGTCGGCACGCTCGCGGTCTTCGCGAAGCAGATGGCGGGCCTCATCAATGCCGGCCTGCCCCTCATGCGCACGCTGTCGATCCTGATCGAGCAGGCGGAGGACAAGAAGCTGCAGCGGGCGCTCGTGGGCGTGCACGCCTCGATCGAGTCCGGCTCATCCTTCTCGGCCGCGCTGGAGAAGCATCCTGACATCTTCCCGCCCCTCATGGTCAGCATGGTCAAGGTCGGTGAGGCGGGCGGATTCCTCGGACAGTCGCTGGCCACCATCGCCGAGACCTATCAAGGCGAGGCCGAGCTGCAGGGCAAGATCAAGTCAGCCACCACCTACCCGATCATCGTCTTCGTGATCGCGATCCTCGGCGTCATCGCGATGGTCACCTTCGTCGTGCCGATCTTCGAGGGCATGTTCACCAACCTCGGCTCGGCGCTGCCTCTCCCGACGCAGATCCTGGTCACCCTGTCGAACAACATGGTGTGGCTCCTGCCCGTGATGATCGTGGTGACGGTGGCCGGCTCGATGTGGTGGGTGCGCAACCGCCGCGATGACAGGGTGCGCAGGATCGTGGACCCATGGCGGCTGAAGCTCCCGGTGTTCGGCCCGCTGGCCACGAAGATCGCGGTGGCCCGGTTCACGCGCAGTCTCTCGATGATGCTGCACGCCGGCGTGCCGCTCGTGCAGGCCCTGTCTATTGTGGGCACGGCGTCGAACAACTGGAAGATCGAGGAAGCGGTCCGCGAGATCCAGGAGTCGGTGAAGCAGGGAAAGTCGTTCTCGGCGCCGCTCGCGAAGGCGGGGGTCTTCCCGCTCATGGTGTCGCAGATGGCTGCCGTCGGCGAGGAGTCGGGAACGCTGGCCGACATGCTCACGAGCATCGCTGACTTCTACGAGAACGAGGTCGAGGCCGCCACCGATCAGCTCACCGCGTCGATCGAGCCCATCCTGATCGTCGGCATCGGGATCATCATCGGCGGCATGGTGATCTCGCTGTACATGCCGATCTTCTCGATCTACGGAGAACTCGGACAGCAGGGCGGGTAGAGAGCGGCCGCGGCATCCGTCATCGCATCACTCAGATCGCGACGCGCAGAACCTCTTCGATCGTCGTGATGCCTTCGGCGACCTTGCTGAAGCCGTCTTCTCGCAGCGACACCATGCCCTCCTCGATCGCCAGCGCACGCATGTCGCTGCCCGTCGCGTGGGCGACGACGAGCTGCTCGATGCCCTCGCTGAGCGTCATCACCTCGTGGAGCGCCACGCGCCCGCTGTAGCCGGTGCCCGAGCAGGCATTGCAGCCGACGGCGCGGTACAGCACCGGCGGATCCGACGGATGGAACGGGAACCGCACCGACTCGAGCGCCTCACGAGACTCGCGGTACGCCTCGCGGCATTTCAGGCACAGGCGTCGCGCCAGCCGCTGGGCGACCACCGCCGAGAGGGCGGTGCCGACGAGGAAGGGCTCACAGCCGATCTCAGTCAATCGTGTCAGGGCGCTGGGAGCGTCGTTCGTGTGCAGCGTCGAGAGCACGAGATGACCGGTCAGCGCCGCTTCGATGGAGATGGTCGCCGTCTCTTTGTCGCGGATCTCGCCGACCAGGACCACGTCGGGGTCGGAGCGCAGGATCGATCGCAGCGCCGCCTGGAAGGTCATGCCGGCGCGGGGGTTCACCTGCACCTGGTTGATGCCGGCCATACGGTACTCGACCGGGTCCTCGACGGTGATGACGTTGATACGCGGGTTCGCGACGGTGTTGAGCGCGGTGTACAGCGTGGTCGACTTGCCCGAGCCTGTCGGGCCCGTCACGAGCACCATGCCGTGGGGGCGGGTGATCGCCTCACGAAAGCGCTTCTCGTTGACCATGGAGAACCGCAGGTCGCCCATCGTCAGCGACTGCGCCCGGTTGTCGAGGATGCGCATGACGATCTTCTCGCCCCACACCGTGGGCAGGGTCGCGAGGCGCAGGTCGACCTGGCGGCCGTCGTGGTGCACCGACAGTCGCCCGTCCTGGGGCTTGCGGCGCTCGGCGATGTCGATCGACGCCATGATCTTCAGGCGCGAGATCACCCCGTCCTGGATGGCGCGGTCGGCCTTCTGCATCTCGTGCAGCACCCCGTCGATGCGATAGCGAACGGTGAGCTGGCGCTCGCCGGGCTCGATGTGGATGTCGCTTGCCCGGTCGTTGATGGCCTGGGTGACCAGCAGATTGACGAAGCGCACGATCGGTGCGTCACCCGTCTGGTCCTCGATGGACTCGGTGCCGCCGGGCCCCGCGTCGACGGCCGCGCTCTCACCGATCTGCTCGGAGAGATCGCTCAGCTCCTCGTCGGAGCGGAGGAAGCGAGTGAACGCCGCTGCGAGGGCGTCGGCGGCGACGACGGCGGGCACGATGTTCAGGTCGGTGGCGGTCGCCAGGTCGTCCAGCGCGATCAGGTCGCCGGGGTCGAGCATGCCGACCGTGAGCTGGCGTCGACCCCGGGCGATGGGAATGACTTGGTAGCGCCGGCAGAGTGCAGCCGGCACGAGCGCGATGATGTCGGAGTCGAGGGTGGTCGAGCCGAGGTCGACGAATGGCCGCCCGGACTGCTCGGCGATCGCCTGGGCGATCTGGGTCTCGGTGGCCAGCCGTGCCGTGACGATCTCGTGCCGTAGCTCGGCGCCCTCGCCGGCGCGAGCGACGACATCCGACATGTCGTCGGCATCGACCACGCCGGTTCGCACCAGCGTCTGCGCGAGTCCTCTCACCGGCCACCTTTCCACGCTCATCTTAGGTTCTCCGCGGATGCGGCTGCTGGGCAGATTCCGACGGCAATGCTCTTCCCCCCCCGGGCGATGGGCGCCGACCCTGCCGAGGGCAGTGCGCACCGGACCGGCTCCCCATGGACATACCGCGGCGCGCGCGTCAAGCCGGGACCGCGGATTCTCGCGGCTCGGTAGGGTGACGCGCATGGGTGACCTGATCAAGCGGATGACGGCTTGGGCGTTGTCGCTCAAGCCGGTACGGGTGCTGCTGCACTACTCCGAGCGGCGCGGGCCGATGCTGGCGGACAGCGTCACGTACCGCACGCTGTTCTCGGTGTTCGCAGGAGTCCTGCTGGGCTTCTCTTTCGTGGCGCTGTGGCTGAGCGGCAACCCGCAGGCGATGGATTCCTTGGTGCGCTCGGTGGATGCCGCCATCCCGGGCCTGGTCGGGCCAGATGGTGTGGTCGACGTCAGCGAGATCGATGCGCCCGCCGGCTTCACCGTGGCAGGGATCATCGCACTCGTCGCTCTCGTCGGTGCATCGATCGGCGCGATCGGCTCCCTGCGCAACGCGCTGCGCACGCTCGCGGACGACGTGCACGACGACATGATGTTCCTGTGGGTGATCTTGCGCAACCTCGCCCTCGCCCTGGCGATCGGGGGTGGATTCGTCCTGACGGCCGGCGCCACGTTCGCCGGCACGGCGTTCGCGGGAACCGTGCTGGACTGGCTGGGTATCAGTCGCGAACCTGTCGCCGACCTCGCGACGCGCGCCGTGTCGATCCTCGTGGTGTTCGCGCTCGACATGGCGGTGATCGCGCTCGCCTTCGTCTCCTTGAGCGGGGTGCGCGCGCACCCGAGATCGCTGTGGTCAGGGGCGTTCGTGGGAGCGGTCGGGCTGATCGTGCTTCAGCAGCTGTCGGGCCTCTTCATCGGCGGCGCCGACACGAACCCGCTGCTGGCGTCGTTCGCGTCGCTCATCGCCCTCCTGATCTGGCTCAATCTCTCGGCACACGTGATGCTCTTGGCGGGAACATGGGTGATCGTCGGTGAGCGTGAGCGCGTGGATAGAGTGCGCGAGCGGCACGGATCTCCCACGTTCGCCATTCGACGGGTGCGTCAGGCGGAGGATGCGGCGGCCGTCGCAGCCGAGGAGCTGCGGCTCGCACGCAAGGCGGCGGCGGCCGAGAGAGCGGACGCGCGCGCCGCCGCGAAGGAAGACGACGGATCGGACGACGACTCCGGACACGACCCGGAGGGGGCGCACGCGTGACGCAGGTACCGGTGTTCACCGCCGAGCAGGTGCGGATCGCGGAGGCCCCGCTGCTCGCTGCGGAGCAACCTCTCATGGGGCGCGCCGCAGCCGCTCTCGCGGAGGTCGTCCGCGGCCTGTCCCGCGACGCGGACGAGGTCGACGGAGAGGTTTCGTCGCCGCATCCGATCCACACCGCCCATGCCCGTCACGTGCTCGTTCTCGCCGGCAGCGGCGACAACGGCGGCGACGCGCTGTACGCGGCTGCCATCCTGGCCGACGAGCTGGACGTCGACGTACTGACCGTCGGGGTGCGTGTGAACGAGACCGGGCTCGCCGCAGCTCTGGGCGCGGGCGCACGGCGAGTGGAGATCCCCGCGGTGAGAGAGGCAGCTGAGGCGTACGACATCATCCTCGACGGGATCCTCGGAATCGGGACGACCGACCTCGAGCTTCGCGGCAACGCGCGGGAGGCAGTTGACGCGCTGCTTCCGGCCGTGCGCGCCGGACGCTCGCGCGTGATCGCCGTGGATCTGCCCAGCGGCCTTCACCCCGACACCGGAGAGAGCGGCGCGCATGTCCTGCCGGCATCCGTCACGGTCACGTTCGGTGCCGTCAAGGCCGGCCTCGTCACGGGCAGAGGCCCCGAGCTGGCCGGAGAGCTCGTACTCGCCGACATCGGACTCGGACCGGAGCTGGAAGGCTTCGTGCCGGCGGGGGAGGCGTCCGTCGCACGTGTCGTCACCGGATGAGGGGCAGCGCCCCTTCTATCGTGCGTATCGCTCGACCTATCGTGCGTATCGCTCGACGAAGGCGCGCAGCAGGCGGCTCGGGTGAGAGACCGCGGCCCGGTGCACGGCAGCCAGAGTGAGCTCGAGCTCGTCGGCACCGAAGTAGCCGTGCCCGGCGTAGGCGTGGATGCGCGTCGTGATGCCCTCGACGTCGAGCTCGGGGTGGAACTGCGTGGCATACACGTTCGCGCCGACCCGGAACATCTGCACCGGGCACGCCGGCGACGAGGCCAGCAGCGTCGCGGTGGCCGGCAGCTGCGAGATCGCCTCCTTGTGGCCGACGAACGCGTCGAACCTCACCGGCAGATCGTCGAGAAGGGGGTCGGATGCTCCGGCCCGCGTCTTGGCGACGGGTACGACGCTGATCGGCTCGCCGTAGCGGCGGTCGATCACGGCGCCCTGGTGAGCACCGAGGGTGCCGACGCCGTAGCAGGCCCCGAGGAAGGGGAAGTCCCGCGCCACGACCTCGTCCAGGAGCACATCGAACTCGGCCTCGACCCGCCGCTGAACCGGCGACTTCGTCTCGACAGGGTCGGAGGCGTTGAACGGACCGCCGCCGACGAAGATGCCCGAGAGGCCGTCGAGGTCCAGTCGCGGCATCGGTCCGGCCTCGAGCCGCACGCGCACCAGATCGCGCTCCTCGAGCCCGCTGTAGCGGAGGAAGAGTGCGTACTCCTCGTCGGCGGGGACGTCCTCGGCTCGAGTGGCGAGGAGGACGAAGGGCTTCACCTGCACAGCCTAAGGGGCGCGAACGGATGCCTCGGCACCGGACTGGACCGGCCAGCCTGTGCCGAGGCATCCGTCGGCGTGATCAGCGCCGGCCGGCGCTGAAAGTGTACGTCCAGGTCGACTCGGCGCCCGCGGCCACCGAGATGCCGGCCTTCGGCACGGCGGTGACGGTGACCTCCTCGCCCCGCGCGACTCTGACGAGCGGGGCGCGCACCTTCTCGCCGTCGACGTAGTAGTCGAAGCGGCGGTCGGGCACCACGATCACGAAGTCCGCCAGCGATCCCCGCGGGTCGATGAACCTCGGCGCCCGCGGTGTGGCCGCCTCGGTGCGCACCGGCACGTTCGCGAAGTCCATGTCGCTCGCGAGGTAGTAGCTCGTGTAGGACGGCTGGTTGTAGGTCGTGTTCTGACGCGCGACCTCGGCCCGGTACTGCGCGTCGTGCAGGAGCGTCGGCAGCTTGTGGGTCGTGACCTCGGTGCTGGTGTAGATGCGCACCGCACTCGAGTCGACGGTTCGAACCACCAGCTCTTCGCGCCAGTCGCCCAGGACGTCGGCCACGAGAGACGGATTGCCCTTGGTGCCGTTGTTCGTGCGGGTGCCTTCGGCCGTGAGGAGGGTCCCGCGCGTCCAGTCGTCGATCGTCGGGGTTGCATCGCCGGAGCCGTTCACCACCTGCGTGGTGAGATCGGCGGCCCAGCGGATCGACTGGTTGGTGCCGGGTGTCGACGGCTCGAG
The DNA here is from genome assembly GCF_019449275.2 of Microbacterium sp. HD4P20. GTDB lineage: Bacteria > Actinomycetota > Actinomycetes > Actinomycetales > Microbacteriaceae > Microbacterium. The sequence continues at coordinate 658,418 of NZ_JAHZQZ020000014.1, read as the reverse complement.
CGCGCCGCCGGTCGCGCTCAGCAGACCTGAGCCGTCGGTGCCGTTGGGCATACTCGCCCAGACCTCGATGCCCGGCACATCGGCGCGCACGTCGCCGATCATGCCGCGGCCGGTGTCGCGACCCGAGTAGGCGCCGAAGAGAACCTCGCCGGTCGCAGCATCCCGCATCGCTGAGCCGTACGGCGCGTAGGCGCCACCCTCGTGCACCGTCCAGATCTCCAGGCCCGGGCGATCCGGGTCGATGTCGGTGACGTGCATCGCGTCGCCGTGCCCCAGGCGCACGTTGTCGCCGGGTGCGGCGCTGCCCTCGGGCAGAACGTCGAAGGAGCTGTAGAGCAGACCGCCGTCGTCGTCGATGGTGGCGGCGCCGTAGACGATCTCCTGCTTTCCGTCGCCGTCCACATCGGAGGCGCTCAGCGAGTGGAAGCCCTGCGTCGTGAGCGTGCCGTACTCCGGATCGGTCCCGTCACGCCCGTGCGGGCCGTCGTTGAACGGATTCGTCATGGGCACGTGCCCGCTGTCGACGAACCAGCGCTGCTGCAGGTGCTCGCCGTCCCAGTCGTACGCCGCGATCGTCGCGCGGGTGTAGTAGCCGCGCGCGAAGACGGCCGACGGGCGGACTCCGTCGAGGTAGGCGACGCCCGCGAGGAAGCGATCCACGCGGTTGCCGGGCTCGATGCGGGACATCGCGTAGTCGCCCCACAGCAGGCCGTCGTCGCCGCGCCCGGGCTCATACCGCACTGTCTCGAGCTCGGCGCCGGTGGCCGAGTCGAACACCGTGAGGTACTCCGGTCCGTCGAGGATGAAGCCCTCGAACGTGGTCAGGTCGTTGCGCCCGCTCCGGGCGGGCGCGTACGTGGTGATGAAGTAGTCGGCCAGCGCGGTCGCCGACTCGGTCGAGAGGGGATACTCGTGCTCGATGGGGATGCCGAACGCCTCCTCGAGCGTGGCGGGCCACGTGCCGGCGACGACTTCAGGATGCTCCGACCATCCCTGGAACATCTCGATGAGGTGCTCCCGGTAGCCGGCAGCGCTCAGGCGATAGTCATCGGCGTGCGAGTAGCCGGCTGCGACATCTTCGGCGGGCATCGTGATGCTCGCTTCGGCGACGACGGCTCCGCCGGCGTCGTATTGGATCGAGGTGGTGCCCGGGGCGGTCTTCAGCATCGTCTCGGATCGCCCGTCGCCGTCGAAGTCGTAGACCATGAACTGCGTGTAGTGGGCGCCGGCGCGGATGTTGACGCCCAGGTCGATGCGGTTCAGCAGCGTGCCGTCGAGTTCGTAGGTGTCGATGTACACCGGACCGGTGTATCCCTTCTGCGACACGTCCTTGGCGTTGGACGGGTCCCACTTGATGACGAACTCGAGTGCTCCGTCGCCGTCCACATCGGCGACGGAGGCGTCGTTCGCCGCGTAGGTGTACGCCTCGCCTGCCGGGGTCACGCCGTCGTCCGGCTTGCGCAGCGGCAGGTCGTAGAAGCCTTCGCTCCACACCGATGTAGGCGCCGACTGCTCGCCCGTGATGTCGTGCCAGGCGGGGGCCACCGTGTAGGTCGACGACGTCGTGCCTTCCGGGTCGGCGTAGTTCGTGCTGGCGTCGACTGTCGCGATGCGCTGGCCGTCGCGGAACACCGCGAACGACGGCCCGCTCACCCCCGTATCGGTGGCGGGGCCGGCCTCGGTCGCGAGCAGGCGCCAGCTGAGGAAGACGCCCTCCTCGGTCGCGACGGCGACCAGACCGCGATCGAGCGCTTCGAGCTGGCTGCTGGGGGTGGGCGCTTCTGCGTACGCCGGCGGAGCGAGCCCGACGGCAAGGGCGCACGCGGCGGTACCTGCCACGAGTGCGCGGACGGATGTTCTGCGGAGGTTCATCGTCGAGTCCCTCGGTCGGTGGAATACGCTTTCCGCGCCGACAGTAGACGAGTCCGACCCCGCGGTCAATGGTTTCGCGCCGGAGATTGGAACGATTTAATCCGGCGAGCGTGCAGGAGTGACGCTCAGGAGGCGTACGTCACCAGGCCCAGCTCCACCGGAGACACCAGTTGCTCGTGCCGCGGCACGACGCGCACCGCGTAGCCGAACGTGCCTGTGACGTTGAGCGGCAGAGCACCCGTGAACGTCACGACCCCGTCGACCGCCGATCCCGCCGGCACCAGGCGGTGCACCGAGTGCTCAGCCGCCAGGGCGTCGTCCTCGTCCGTGCGGCCGTAGACCAGTTCGACCGCAACGTCCTCGGGCGACAGTCCGTCCAGCCGCACGTCGGCCCGCACTTCGAGCGTGTCGCCGGCCTGCGCCTGCTGAGGGATGCCGGAGCTGTCTACGCTCGCGATCGAGATACGGCTCCACGCATCCTTCACGCGCCCGATGAAGGCCGCGAGCGCCTTGGCCTGGCCGAAGCCGTCGGCCCGCAGCGCAGCATCGTGCGCGGCTGCCGGCACGTACAGTCGCTGGACGTAGTCCTTCACCATCCTGTCGCTCGTGGCTTTGGTTCCGAGGTCCGTCATGGTGTGGCGCACCATGCCCAGCCACGCGAGCGGGATGCCGCCCTCACGCTCGTAGAACTTCGGCACCAGCTGGTTCTCGATGAGGTCGTACAGGGACGCCGCCTCGGCGTCGTCGCGCTCCTCGTCATTCGCTGCGGTGTCGGCGCTGGGGATTGCCCAGCCGTTCTCGCCGTCGAACCACTCGTCCCACCAGCCGTCGAGGATCGACAGGTTCAGCGCGCCGTTGAGCGCGGCCTTCATACCGCTCGTCCCGCAGGCCTCGAGCGGGCGCAGCGGGTTGTTCAGCCACACGTCGCAGCCGGGGTACAGGTCCTTGGCGAGAGTGATGTCGTAGTCGGGCAGGAAGACGATCCGACCCCGCACCTTCGGGTCACGGCTGTAGCGCACCAGCTGCTGGATCAGGATCTTTCCCGAGTCGTCGGCCGGATGCGACTTGCCGCCGATCACGATCTGCACCGGTCGCTCGGGGTCGGTCAGCAACCGGGTGAGGCGTTCGGGGTCCCGCAGCATGAGCGTGAGGCGCTTGTAGGTCGGCACGCGTCGCGCGAAGCCGATTGTGAGCACGTCGGGGCTGAGCAGGTCGCCGATCCAAGAATGCGTCACTCCATTGCCGTTGGCCACGGAGCCGGCTACCCGGCGTCGTGCTTCGGCGACGAGTGCGCCCTTCATCTGCTGGCGAACGCCCCACAACTCGGCGTCGGTGACCGCCTCGCGGTCGGTCCAGTCGTGGGTATCGGTGTAGGCGTCGCCCCACACTCGCTCGCTCAGCGCCTTCAGGGCCGGGTGCACCCAGGTGGGAGCGTGCACCCCGTTGGTGATCGACGTGATCGGCACCTCGTCGGTGTCGACGCCGGGCCACAGGTGCCCGAACATGCCGCGGCTCACCGCGCCGTGCAGCACCGACACGCCGTTCGCGTGCTGGCCGAGATGCAGGCCGAGCACCGCCATGTTGAATACGCCCTGGTCGCCGCCGTCCCAGGTCTCGAGCCCCAGCGCGATCGCGCGACCGGCGTCCAGGCCCTGGAAGAGACCGCCTGCCAGCACCCCGGCGATGAGGTCGCGCGAGAAGCGGTCGATGCCGGCGGGAACCGGCGTGTGCGTGGTGAAGACCGTGGACGCGCGAACCTGGGCCAGCGCTTCGTCGAACGTGAGCCCATCGCGTGTGATGAGTTCCGACATCCGCTCGAGTCCCTGGAATCCGGCGTGGCCCTCGTTGGTGTGGTACACCTCCGGAGCCGGTCGGCCGGTGATCTCGCACCATGCGCGCACAGCGCGCACACCGCCGACGCCCAGCAGCAGCTCCTGCAGCAGGCGGTGCTCGCCGCCACCGCCGTAGAGACGGTCGGTGACCTTGCGCATGTCGTCGGAGTTCGACGGCGTCTCGGAGTCGAGCAGCAGCAGCGGAACCCGCCCGATATCGGCCACCCAGATCCTGGCGTGCAGGCGCCGGTCGCCGGGAAGGTCGAGCGTGATCTCGACGGGGGAGCCGCCGTGATCGCGGAGCAGCGTCAGGCCCAGCCCGTACGGGTCCAAGAGGGGGTAGCTCTCGCGCTGCCAGCCGTCGTCGCCGATTGACTGGCGGAAATACCCGGCTCGGTAGAACAGGCCCACCCCGGTGAGGGGGACGCCCAGGTCGGACGCGCTCTTGAGATGATCGCCGGCGAGGATGCCGAGGCCACCGGAGTACTGCGGCAGTGAGCCGTCGACGCCGAACTCGGGGGAGAAGTACGCGATGTGGGCGGGCTTGCTGCCCGCCATGCCCTGGTACCAGCGTTCCCCGGTGAGATAGGCGCTGAGCCGTTCGTCCTCTTCTCGCACACGGGCGACGAACGATTCGTCCTGAGCGAGCTCGTCCAGACGCTCCTGACCGACCGCTCCGAGCATGCGGGCGGGATTCGCGCCGATCTCGTCCCACAGCGCCGGGTGCATCGATGCGAACAGTGCGTGCGTGGAGCGGCTCCACGACCAACGCCAGTTCGACGCGAGGCGATCCAGGGGGGCGAGGGGTTCGGCGAGCACGGGGCGGACGGTGAACGTTCGGATGGCCTTCACGCGTGCATTCTAGGGGCCCAAGCTGGAAGCGCTTGCACGCATGACGCCCGGCGAACGCGACCGCGGGCGCGGCGTGTCAAGGCCCGCCTGTGACCGCGACGCCGGGGCTAGGCTCGGCTCATGGCTATCGCACGACTTCACGGCGGACCGCTCGACGGACAGCTCCTGCCCCTTGAGGACCCACGGCTGGATCGCATGATCGTTCCCTACAGCGAGACGCAGGTGGTCTACGAGCGCAAGGGCTCGCCCGAGAACACCGGCGAGGGCGATGGCCCCACCGAGGCCGAGTTCTGGTTCGTCGAGTCCGAAGACGACATCGACCCGTACAACGACACCGCACGTGACCGACGGTGACGGCGCTTCAGCTCGGGGTGCGACCCGATCGGTCGAGGTCGAGCTGAAGTTCGACGTCGACGAGGGCGTGACGGCGCCGGACTGGTCGAACGTGCCCGGAGTCGCATCGGTGAGTGGGGAAGAGGTGCGGGAGCTCGACGCCACCTACCTCGATGATGCCCAGCTGTCTCTTGCCCGCGCAGGTTATGCGCTGCGCCGCCGCACCGGCGGGCCGGACGCCGGGTGGCACATCAAAGGGCCGCGCCGCGCGGACGGCGGTCGCGTCGAGCTGCAGTGGTCGCTCGGTGAGGACGGCTTTCCTCCCGGTGCCGCGTTCGACGAACTGGCGGACGTGACACGGGGCCCCTTCCTCCCGCTCGCGCGCATCCGCAATGTGCGCACCGTGTCGCTTCTCCTCGACGCATCTGGAGCCGTGGTCGCCGAGTTCGCCGACGACCACGTGCACACGCGCGACGAACGCTCCGGCGTCGAGCGCGCGTGGCAGGAGTGGGAGGTCGAGCTCGGCCCCGCCGGCCCGGCCGACGCGAACGAGCGCGCGGCCTTCTTCACGGCGGTGGCCCAGGCCGCGTTCGCCGCGGGCGCGCGGGCCGCGGCATCCGATTCCAAACTCGCGCGAGCCCTCGGCCACTGACCTCACGACGAAGGCCCGGGACGAGCGTCCCGGGCCTTCGACATTGGCGTCAGAGGTTGATCATGTGACCCGCGAGGCCGTGGAAGGCCTCTTGCACCGCCTCAGACAGCGTCGGGTGCGTGTGCACGTTGCGCGCCGCCTCGAGCGCGGTGAGGTCCCACTTCTGCGCGAGCGTGAGTTCGGGCAGCAGCTCCGACACGTCGGGTCCGATCATGTGGCCGCCGAGCAGCTCCAGGTGCTCCCCGTCCGCGATGAGCTTGACGAAACCGATGGCCTCGCCCAGGCCGTTCGCCTTGCCGTTGGCCGAGAAGGGGAACTTCGCGACCTTCACGTCGTAACCGGCGTCGCGCGCCTGCTGCTCGGTGAGGCCGAACGATGCCACCTGGGGCGAGCAGAAGGTCGCGCGGGGCATCATGCGGTAGTCGCCGAGCGTCATGGTCTCGGCCTTGGCGATCGTCTCGGCGGCGACCACGCCCTGGGCCTCGGCGACGTGCGCGAGCTGCAGCTTGGCGGTGACGTCACCGATCGCGTAGATGTGCGGGACGTTGGTGCGCATGTGGTCGTCGATGTCGATCGCGCCACGATCGCTGAGCTTCACGCCCGTGCTCTCGAGCCCGAAGCCCTCGACGTTGGCGGCGAAGCCGATCGACATGAGCACCTTGTCGGCGTCGATGGAGCCGGCGGTGCCGTCCTTGGTCGTATAGGCGACGGTGACCTTGTCGCCGTGATCGGTGACCGTCTCGACCTTGGTCGAGGTGAGGATGTCGATGCCGTAACCCTTGTACTGCTTTGCGATCTCCTTCGACACGTCGGCGTCTTCGTTCGGAAGCGCGCGGTCGAGGAACTCGATGATCGTGACCTTCACGCCGTAGTTGGCGAGGATGAAGCCGAACTCCATGCCGATCGCTCCTGCGCCCACGATCACGATCGAAGAGGGCAGGTCGCGCGAGAGGATCTGCTCCTCGTAGGTGACGACGTTGTCGCTGAGCTGAACGCCCGGCAGCAGTCGCACGCGCGAGCCGGTGGCGATGATGGCATTGTCGAAGGTGACCTCGTCGGTGGTCCCGTCGGCCTTGGTCACCTGCAGCGCGTTGGGTCCGGTGAACGAACCGCGGCCCTCGTACTCGGTGACCTTGTTCTTCTTCATCAGGTAGTGGATGCCCTTGACGTGCGTGTCGGACACCTTGCGGCTGCGATCCCACGCGACGCCGAAGTCGAACGAGACGTCGCCCGAGATACCGAACAGCTCCGCCTTGTGGTGGAACTGGTGGGCCAGGTCGGCGTTCTTGAGAAGCGCCTTGGAGGGGATGCAGCCGACGTTGAGGCAGACACCGCCCCAGTACTTCTCTTCGATGATCGCGACCGAGAGGCCGAGCTGAGCGCTGCGGACGGCCGCGACGTACCCGCCGGGGCCCGCGCCAAGGATGACGACGTCGTAGTGAGGCATGACTCCAAGCCTATCGGTCGGCCGGGGGCTCGGAGCCGGGCTGCACCCCGTCGGCAGGACCCTCGGCGAGCGCCCGCTCGCGCCGCGACCGTGAGACCAGAAGGTAGGTCACGGCGCCCAGCACGGCAACCGCGACGACGCCGACGATGACCCACGGCAGCACGTTCGAGCCCTCGTCCGGGACCGGTGCGGTCGAGGGCGTCGCCTCGGGTGTCGCGGTCGGGCTCGGCTCCGCCGTCGCGGTGGGTGCCGGAGCCGGCTCGCTGGTTGCGGTGGGGTCGGGCGAGGGGTCTCGGGCGACGGTGAACGAGAACTCGCCCGAGATGGGGTGCCCGTCGCTCGAGACGACTTTCCACAGCACCGTGATGGGACCGGATGCTTCTCCCCCCAATCCCTCGGCGGCGAGCGGCTGGGTCAGCACGTTATCTTGCGCGGTCGGGGTGCCATCGGTGAGAGTCGTGCCCTCGGCATCCGTCACTTGCACTTCTGACGCACCGTCCTCGGCGCCGATCACTCCACTGAAGGTGAGGGTCAGCTCGGCGGGGAGGGCATCGACCGTGCTGTCGGCGGCGGGGTCGCTGCCCAGCAGTTCGTCGTGCGCGGCGGCGGGGGATGCCGTCACCAGCACACCGATGAGGGCCAGCAGCGCTGTCGCGACGAGCGCGACGGCACGGAGGGGGCGGACGGTGTGAATTCCTTGTGACAACACGCGATCGAGCCTAACCGGCCCTTCGATACCGGACCTTCGAGGTCTAGCATGGCCGCAGGCGGGACGACCTGCCCGCCGACCCGACAACGGAAGAAGGTGGGCGATGGACAGCATGATGATGGGCGCCATGTCGAAGGACATGATGTCGATGCCCGGCATGCAGGAGATGGACATGGCGGTCCTGCAGGCCTGTATGGACGCCTGCTCGGCCTGCGAGCAGGCGTGCACCGTGTGCTCCACCCAGATGATGTCGTGCGCGCCGGCGTGCATGAACTGCGCCGACATGTGCAACACCATGATGCGCTCGATGATGCGCATGCAGGGGATGACTCCGGCATCCATGATGGCGATGCTCGATGCGTGCATCGCGATGTGCCAGACCTGCATGGACGAGTGCATGGAGCACGCCGACCACAGCGAGGTCTGCAAGATGTGCGCTCAGTCGTGCAAGGCCTGCATGGATGCCTGCATGGCGGTCAAAGACAAGATGATGGCGATGAGCTGAGGCTCACCCTGTCCCCGCCGTGGGGCGGCTCAGCCGCGCAGGACGTTGAAGCGCTCGCTGCCGACGGCGAGTACGTGATAGCGCTCGTGGAGAGCCACCGGCGTGCCCACGGTCAGGCGACCCGCGGCTCCCGCGCCGTTCCACAGGGCGACGGCCGAGCCATCGCCGAGGGTCCGCACGATGACGAAGCCTGAACGGGCATCCGCGGCCTCGACGATAGCGTCGGCCCAATCGGACGGCGTCGCCGAGGCGAGTCGCGCCTGAATCAGGTGCAAAGCGTGACCCGGGGCGTACGAGGTGCAGAAGTCGCCGTGGTCGCACATGCACGCCGCACGCTCACGCACCTCGAGGGGCGGAATGTGGCGGTGTGGGCTCGACACGGTGGACTCCTTGCTCGTCGGATTTCTGACTCCGCCAGGCTAGGCTTCGACGTCCCGCCGGGCACGCCCGTCGACACGAGGCGAAACATTGCCGCCGCGCCGAATCCGGGAAACCGGCTCTTTCGCGGCACCCGCGATCGGATAGGCTGGGGCGTCGAAGGAGGACAACGTGGAGGACGACCGCCGACCCGACCAGGGCGATATTCGCCGGGCTGCCGGGGCCGACGCGCATCAGTCCGATCGACCCGCAGACACGACCCAGACGTTCGGACACGACTCCGATCTGTCGTTCGTGCCGTTCGGAAGCGAGCTGGGCGAAGCCGAGCTCGACGCGATCGAGGCGCTGCCGTCGGGTGCCGCACTGCTGCTCGTGCGCTCGGGACCCACTGCGGGGGCCCGCTACCTGCTCGACACCGACGTGACGACCGTCGGCCGGCATCCCGAGGCGGACATCTTCTTCGATGACGTCACCGTCTCACGCCGTCACGCCGAGATCACCCGCACCGGTACGACATTCGAATTGGTCGATCAGCGTTCGCTGAACGGCACCTACGTCAACGGCGAACGCGTCGACCGGGCGGCGCTGACCAACGGCGCCGAAGTGCGCGTCGGCAAGTTCCGCCTCAACTTCTTCGTCTCTCCGGCCGATCTTCCTCAGACCGCGGAAGTCTGATGCCCGCTGCCTCCGCCCGCGAACGATCATCGTCCGCGGGTCTTCTCAGCATCGGCCAAGTGCTCGCGCGGCTGTCGCCGGAGTTCCCGTCGCTCACGTCCAGCAAGCTGCGCTTCCTCGAAGTGCAGGGCATCGTCACCCCGCTGCGCACCGAGTCGGGGTATCGCAAGTTCTCGCAGGACGACCTCGAGCGGCTGCGGCTCGCATTGACCCTGCAGCGCGATCACTACCTTCCGCTGTCGGTGATCCGCGACTACCTCGAAGACGTCGACGCCGGCCGCAATCCGGCCACGCCGACGGCGGTGCCACCGCCGTCCATCCTTCCCGCGCCGCGCCGCTACCGTCGTGATGAGCTGCTTGCGGCATCGGGCGCTGCCCCGCAACTGCTCAACGACGCCATCAGCACCGGAGTGCTCGTGGCGGGCGAGAGCTATACCGAACAGTCGGTCGCCCTACTGCGCGCGCTCGTCGCGCTCGATCGGCACGGCATAGAGCCGCGGCATGTGCGGGCGCTGCGGCAGAACGCCGAACGGGATGTCGCGCTCGTCGAGTCCGCACTGGCTCCGCTGCTGAGACGCACGGATGCCACGTCCCGCGGCCGCGCGGGGGAAGTGGCCCCTGAACTGGCCAAGCGTCTCGACGAGGTTCGATCGATCTTCGTGCGCTCCGCGCTGGACCGGTTGCTGTCCTGACGCGCCTCCACGGCGTCGCGGCCGCGACACGCCGCACCATCAACAGCGGATGTCGTTGCCGCAAGGCGGGTGCTCATCTAGCGTGGAGATATCCGAATCCGGAGGGGGGATAGGCATGACACGAGACGCGTCCGACAACGAGCCGTTCGTCGCCGAACTCCTCTTCACCGACGGGCTGCCTGCAATGGACGACGAGGTGGGCTACCGCGGTGCCGTCGCGGCGCGAGCTGCCGGCATCACATACCGGCAGCTCGACTACTGGGCCCGCACCGAGCTCGTCGAGCCCACGGTCCGCGGCGCCAGTGGCTCCGGTTCGCAGCGGCTCTACGGCTTCCGCGACATCCTCGTGCTGAAGCTCGTCAAGCGACTGCTCGACACCGGCATCTCGCTGCAGCAGATCCGCACCGCGGTCGACCAGCTCCGCGCGTCGGGCATCCGTGACCTCGCGGGCACGACCCTCATGAGCGACGGCGCATCCGTGTACTTGTGCACTTCGAACGACGAGGTCATCGACCTCGTGAGCCGCGGTCAGGGCGTTTTCGGCATCGCGGTGGGCAAGGTCCTGCGCGAGGTCGAATCCGAACTCGTCGAGTTCGAGGTCGAGAAGCTCGACGCCATGGACGAACTCGCCCTGCGTCGCGCCGCACGCACCGCCTGAACGAGCGGCCCCGGCGCGGCCGCGATCATCGCGCCGCGGCATCCGCGGCAGCGTGCTCCACCGTGCGCACAGACAGCGCCTGCTCGAGGTCGGCGACGAGGTCGGCGGGGTCTTCGAGGCCGATCGACAGCCGGACGAGCGCGTCGGAAGGCTTCGCGTCGGCCTGCACCGGCCGGTGAGTGAGTGAGGCGGGATGCTGGATGAGCGAGTCGACGCTTCCCAGCGAAACAGCATGCGTGAACAGCCGCACCGACGAGGTGAGCGCCCGCGCGGCGTCGTAGCCGCCGGCGAGCTCGATCGCGATCATGGCGCCTGGTCCCGACTGCTGCGTGCCGATGAGGCCCTGCGGGTCGCATTCGGGGAACTCCGGGAAGTGGACCCGGGCGATGTCATCGCGGTCGGCCAGCCATCGCGCGACGACGCGGGCGTTCTGCTGCTGCGCCCGCACGCGCACCGGCAGGGTCGCGAGACCACGGTGCAGCAGGTAGGCGGCCAGCGGGTGCAGCAGCGCTCCGGTGACCGCACGGGTGCGGCGCAGGGCGGCGGCGGTTCGCGCATCGCAGGCGATCACGCCCCCGACGACGTCGCCGTGGCCGCCGAGGTACTTGGTGGCGCTGTGCAGCGAAAGCGCTGCCCCAAGGTCGAGAGGCTGCTGCAGGACCGGGGTCGCGAACGTGTTGTCCACCAGCACGGGCACATCGCCCGCCGCCGCGACGACCGCCCGGATGTCGACGAGCTGGAGCGACGGATTGGCGGGGGACTCGACGACGACCAGCGCCGTGTCGTCGCGGATCGCGGTGGCGACGGCATCCGCCCCACCCGCCCCGACCGTGCAGTAGGTCGTCTCGACGCTCAGCAGCCCCGAGGCGAGGAGATGATCGGTGCCGCCGTAAAGCGGCCGCACCGCGACGACGTGCCGCCGGCCCTGCTCGTGTGCGAGCGTCAGCAGCGCGGCGGTCACTGCCGCCATGCCGGATGAGAACGCCACGGCCTCTTCGGCGTGCTCGAGGCGGGCCAGTGCTTCCTCGAACCGGGCGACCGTCGGGTTCCACAGCCGGGCGTACACGTTCGAGCCGCCCTCGAACGGGTGGCCGCCGGTCGCGAGGACCTCGTACGAGAGCCCGCCGAGGTCGATGTCGGGCAGGGCGTTCGTGGACGAGAGGTCGAGGGGAAGCGCGTGCACGCCGAGAGCCGCGAGGTCATCGCGTCCGGCGTGAACGGCAAGGCTGTCGGGATGCAGCGTCATCGGTGCCATGATCGATATGTTCAGCGACATCGCCGCGAAAGGCAAGTCCTGTGCATTTCACCACGCACTTAGCGCGCATTCTGCCCACATCGTGCGCATTGTGCTGACGCTGCGCCCACCGCCCCGCCGCGCCTCGCCCGCCCCGCCCGCAGCCGCGCCTCCTCGCGTCTCGCGTCGTTCAGGGAGGTGGGTCGCAGCACGGCTGTGGAGAAATCCGGCGGTGGACGCCGCCAATCTGGCACCGTGAAGTCCGTGACAACCATGGATGGCGACGCCTTCCGAGTTCCCGATGCTCGCCGCGCGGGGCTGCCGCGTCGGTGGGTCGACGACCCGCGATTCGATCGACCTTTCCGCGGTATCCGAGCAGTCCGCTCGGAAATCGAGAACGAGGACGCCTTCGCAGCGAGTGGAGAGCGCGTGTTGCGGGCCGTCGCGCAATGGACGGTTCACATGCACGCGGCAGAGTACTTCTGCTTCGCGACGGCTGCCGTGATCTGGGGTTTACCCCTCCCACCTCGGATCGCGCTACGGGCGGAACTGCATGTGGGTTCGCCCGGGCGCGCCACCCGCATCCGCGGCGCGATAGGCCACCAGATCAAGCCCAGTCTCGTTTCCATCGTCGAACATCCCGAGCGCGGCGTCCGCGTGACCGATCCTGCGACGACGTGGGCGATGCTGGCAGCGTCGCTCCCGCACCTCTTTGACGTCGTCGCCGTGGGGGATGCGCTGGTGCGCACTCCCCGCATTCCGGGCCCGTTCGGTCGCATCGAACGGCCCGCGCTCGCGACGCTGGCGGAACTCGAGCGGGCCGCGCATGCGGGACGCCGCGTCGGCGTCGGCCGGCTCAGGGAAGCGATCGCGTTGATCCGGCCGGGGTCGGCTTCGGGACCCGAGACCTGGGTCAGGCTGACTCTCGTGGAGGCTGGCCCGCCCGAGCCAGATCTCGATGTCGATGTCTATGACGAATCTGGCGATTTCGTGGGCTGCGTGGACCTTGCATACCCCGATCAAAAGATCGCCATCGAATACGAAGGCGACCAGCACCGCACCGACCCCGTTCAGTGGCAACGCGATATCGAGAACCTGAGCGCCTCGCGGACCTCGGTTGGCGTGTCGTGAGAGTCCCACGTGACCAGCTGTTCTCTCAGCCCGGCGCGCTGGTCCGGCGCGTGCGCGCCCAGTTCCGTTCTGCCACCCGCTGAGCAGCCCATATGCATGGTCGTACTTACGCTGCTGCGCGCGTTCACACAGAGGTTCGTTCGTCACATATGCACGCAAGAGCGCAGGTTTTGCGTGCATATGTGGCGAACGAACCCCGGTGGTGGGGGATGCCGCAGGGCCGCAGAGGAGCGGGGGGAGAGGGGAGCGAGGGGAGCGAGGGGAGAGGGGTCAGGCGCGGGTGTCGTCGGGCACCGGGATGCGGCCGGTGCGCATCACGCGGTCCAGGAGCGAGTCGAAGTCGGCTGCCAGCTCCTGCGCGGAGTCGCCGGGCCAGATGTGCAGCGGCTTGGCCGCGCCCTGCGCCTGCTGCAGCGACGTGCGCTCGGGCAGCTGCGGTGCGAGTACGAGCGGCCCGAACATGTCCCGCAGCTCTTTGATGCGGAACTGGTGCTCGATCGACTGCGGGCGCACGCGGTTCACGACGATCCCGAGCGGCTGCAGTCGAGGGGAGAGACCGCGGCGGATCTCTTCGATCGCGCGCAGGGCGCGGTCGGCGGCGGCCACCGAGAACAGTCCCGGCTCGGTCACGACGATCACGCGGTCGCTGGCCGCCCACGCGGTGCGGGTGAGCGCGTTCAACGACGGTGCGCAGTCGATCAGCACGAGGTCGTAGTCCGCCTCGATCGTCGCCAGCGCCTCTTCCATCTTCCAGACGTCGCGCACGCTCGGGTGCGGGCCGTCGAAGTTGATCGCGGACGGGCTGCCGATCATGACGTCGATGGTGCCCGGATGCACCTTCGCCCAGCCGCTGGAGGTGATGGCCTGGCGGACCGTCTTCTCCTTGGGATTGGCGAGGACATCGGCGACATTCAGTCGACCGGCGACTTGAATGTCCATGCCCGTCGACACGTCGGACTGCGGGTCGAGGTCGACGACGAGCGTGCGGACACCGCGGGCGAAAGCCGCCGACGCGAGTCCGAGAGTCACGGTCGTCTTGCCGACGCCTCCCTTGAGCGAGCTGACGGATAGGACGTGCACAAGGCACCACGTTACCGTCCCCTAGGCTGAGAGCACACTCAGCCCGTTTCCAGGGGCCCGCCCGCACCGCCGCCCACGGAGGTCGAATGTTCCGCAAGATCCTGGTCGCGAACCGTGGTGAGATCGCCATTCGCGCTTTCCGAGCGGCCTACGAGCTGGGGGCGCGCACCGTCGCGGTCTTCCCCTACGAGGACCGCAGCTCGCTGCACCGGCTGAAAGCCGACGAGGCGTATCAGATCGGCGAGAAGGGGCATCCGGTACGCGCCTACCTCGACGTGGACGAGATCGTCCGCGTCGCGAAGGAGGCCGGCGCCGACGCGATCTACCCGGGATACGGCTTCCTCTCCGAGAACCCCGACCTGGCCGAGAAGGCCGCCGCGAACGGCATCGCCTTCATCGGACCGCCGGCGAGCGTGCTCGAGATGGCGGGGAACAAGGTCACCGCCAAGCAGCATGCCGTCGCAGCCGGCGTGCCGGTGTTGCGATCGACGGATGCCTCGGACGACGTCGACGCCCTGCTCGCGCAGGCCGACGACATCGGCTTCCCCATTTTCGTGAAGGCCGTCGCCGGCGGCGGCGGACGCGGGATGCGGCGCGTCGAGCAGCGCGAGGAGCTCGCGCCGGCCCTCGCCGAGGCCATGCGCGAAGCCGACAGCGCCTTCGGCGATGCACGCGTGTTCCTCGAGCAGGCCGTTCAGCGCCCCCGGCACGTCGAGGTGCAGATCCTCGCCGACAAGGCGGGGGAGACCGTTCACCTGTTCGAACGCGACTGCTCGGTGCAGCGTCGCCACCAGAAGGTGATCGAGATCGCGCCGGCGCCGAACCTCGATCCGGCGGTCCGCGACGCACTGCACGCCTACGCCGTCGCGTTCGCTCGCTCCATCGGCTACGAGAACGCCGGCACGGTGGAGTTCCTGCTCGAGACGGCGGGCCCGCGCACCGGCGAGGTCGTGTTCATCGAGATGAACCCTCGCATCCAGGTCGAGCACACCGTGACCGAGGAGGTCACCGACGTCGACCTCGTGCAGTCGCAGATGCGCATCGCCGCCGGCCAGTCGCTGGACGAGCTCGGGCTCACGCAGGACCGCATCCGCCTGCGCGGAGCGGCGCTGCAGTGCCGCATCACCACCGAGGACCCGACCCAGGGCTTCCGGCCCGACACCGGCAAGATCACGACGTACCGGTCACCCGGCGGCGCGGGCATCCGACTGGACGGCGGCACGACGGCGGCGGGGTCGCAGATCAGTCCGCACTTCGACTCGATGCTCTCCAAGCTCACCTGCCGCGGCCGGGACTTCGGGGCGGCCGTCGTGCGGGCCCGACGTGCTCTCGCCGAGTTCCGCATTCGCGGCGTCTCGACGAACATCCCGTTCCTGCAGGCGGTGCTCGATGACCCCTCGTTCGTCGCCGGCGACGTGTCGACGGCGTTCATCGACGAGCGGCCCGGTCTGCTGAAGGGCCGCGAGTCGAAGGACCGAGGCACGAAGATCCTCAACTGGCTCACCGACACGACGGTGAACCGGCCGCACGGCGACAACCCCGTCACGGTCAACCCGAGGCTGAAGCTCCCGGTCGTCGACCTCACCGTCGAGGCTCCCGCGGGATCACGGCAGCGTCTGCTCGAGCTCGGTCCCGCCGGGTTTGCCAAGGCACTCCGCGAGCAGAACGCCCTCGCCGTGACCGAGACGACGTTCCGCGACGCGCACCAGTCGCTGCTCGCGACACGTGTGCGCACCAAGGACCTCGTCACGGTCGCGCCGTACGTCGCACGCCTGACGCCGCAGTTGCTGTCGGTCGAGGCCTGGGGCGGCGCGACCTACGACGTCGCCCTGCGGTTTCTCGGCGAGGACCCGTGGGAGCGCCTCGACCGGCTGCGCGCAACGCTGCCGAACATCGCCATCCAGATGCTGCTGCGGGGACGGAACACGGTGGGGTACACCCCGTACCCGACCGAGGTCACCGATGCGTTCGTGCGCGAGGCCGCGGCATCCGGAATCGACATCTTCCGCATCTTCGACGCGCTGAACGACGTGTCGCAGATGCGCCCGGCGATCGACGCCGTGCTGCAGAGTGGCACGGCCGTCGCCGAGGTCGCCGTCTGCTACACCGGCGACCTGCTCAACCCCGCCGAGGACCTCTACACGCTCGACTACTACCTGCGGGTGGCCGAGCAGATCGCGGCGGCAGGGGCGCACGTGCTGGCGATCAAAGACATGGCGGGCCTGCTGCGGCCGGCCGCGGCATCCCGTCTGGTGGCGGCACTGCGTGAGAACTTCGATCTTCCGGTGCACGTACACACCCACGACACCGCGGGCGGGCAGCTCGCGACCCTGCTCGCGGCGAGTGCGGCAGGGGCGGATGCCGTCGACGCGGCCGCCGCGCCGATGTCGGGCACGACCAGCCAGCCGTCGCTGTCGGCGCTGGTCGCGGCGCTCGCGCACACCGAGCGCGACACCGGCATCGACCTGGGCGCGGTGAGCGACCTGGAGCCGTACTGGGAGGCGATGCGGCACCTCTACCGACCGTTCGAGTCCGGGCTGCCCGGTCCTACGGGGCGGGTGTACCACCATGAGATCCCGGGCGGACAACTGTCGAACCTGCGCCAGCAGGCGATCGCGCTGGGGCTGTCGGAGGACTTCGAACTCATCGAGGACATGTACGCCGCCGCGAATGAGATCCTCGGGCGCGTGCCGAAGGTCACCCCGTCCTCGAAGGTGGTCGGCGACCTGGCGCTGCACCTGGCGGCCGTCAAGGCCGACCCCAAGGACTTCGCCGAGAACCCGCAGAACTACGACATCCCCGACTCGGTCGTGGGTTTCATGGCCGGAGAGCTGGGTGAGCTGCCCTTCGGCTGGCCGGAGCCGTTCCGCACCAAGGTCCTGCAGGGTCGCACCGTGAGCATCGGGGTCACGCCGCTGACCGAGGGCGAGTCGGCCGCTTTGGAATCGGATGCCGCGTCACGCCGCGCGATGCTCAACACGCTGCTCTTCCCGGCACCGACCCGCGAGTACGAGCAGCGCCGCGAAGTGTTCGGCGACCTCAGCGTGCTCGACACCGCCGACTACCTCTACGGCTTGATGCCGGGCAACGAACACGTTGTCGAGATCGAGCGCGGTGTGCAGCTCTTCGTCGGGCTGGAGGCGATCGGTGAAGCCGACGACAAGGGCATGCGCACCGTCATGACGACGCTCAACGGTCAGCTGCGGCCGGTGTTCGTGCGGGACCGCAGCATCCAGGTCGAGTCCCGTCAGGCCGAGAGGGCCGACACGTCCAGGCCGGGGCAGGTGGCGGCGCCGTTCTCGGGTGTGGTCACGCTCAAGACGGTCGTGGGCGATGCGGTCGTGGCCGGTCAGCCGGTGGCCTCGATCGAAGCGATGAAGATGGAAGCGGCGATCACCGCGCCGGTCGACGGGGTTGTGGAGCGCCTCGCGATTGCCGAGACGGCACAGGTCGACGCGGGCGACCTTTTGGTCGTGGTCCGCCCCGCCCAGTAGCCTGGAGGGTGGCATCCGCCCGAAACGCCCTTCTGCCCTGGAGATCTCCGCAGTGACGCCCGACCGACCCGACCATACGCCCGACGAAGCCGTGAACGGCGTGCTCTCCGACACCGGAAGCCTCGACACGACTGGACTCGGCATCCTCGGCGGTGCGACGGCGCAGGTGAACGTCGAGCTGCCGACCGAATCAGAGGACGATCTCGCCGACGACGATGTCATCGACGACGAAGTGCCGTTCGTCGTGGAGATCCCCGCCGACGCAGAGCTGCCCGTGGTCATCGCCAACGTGCGAGCCGAGGAGCCGGCCGTCGAGACCGCCGAGGCCGAGATCATCGAGGCCGAGCCCGGCCTCGAGGAGTGGACGGTCGAGGCCGACGGCTTCGACCGTTCCCAGGCCGCGGACATCGCCGACGCCGACGAGGTGCTCGAAGAGGACCCCACTGCCCAGGCCGCCGCCGATGGTGAGCCCGCGGATGACGCCGCTGACCACGCGCCGGAGCCCGAGGGCGATGGCGTGTCACCCGACGCGGGCCGCCCCGACGCCGTCGGGGCCGAGGCGTCGGGTGTGGATGAGTTCGGCACCGAAGAGTACGATGCGGTGACGTTCGAGGATGCCGAGTTCGATGACGCGGAGTTCGCCGCCGGACTGGCGGACGCGGGCGCCGCGACCGCGGAGGAGCCGATGACCGCCCAGACGCCCGCAGACGATAAGCCGGCCGGCGCGGGTCCGCGCGCCTCTCAGGGCGCGGCATCCGTTCCCCCGGCTTCGCCCGCGCCGACCTCGGCGTCGACGGTGCCGCCGACGCGACGCGAGGCGCACCACACCGGCGCCATGCCCGTCGCCGACCGCGCCGTCGAGCGTGCTCACTCGCTCCGGGGCGTCACGCTGACGTCCAAGCGCCTCGGTGAGTTCGAGGCCGACCGTGAGACGGCCGACCTGCTCACCGCCGACCGGCTGCTCGATCCCCATCAGATCGTGCGCTCCGAGCCGGAGGGGATGTGGCAGCACCTGGTGTACTCGATCTCGGGCCGCCGCATCAACCTCGGTGACAGCAAGCGTGCCCGTGCCCGCAAGGCGCTGGACCGCCGCATCGCCGCACCGCTCGCGGGCGGGGCGCGGTTCGTGCCGGTGCTCTCGCGCAAGGGCGGCGTGGGCAAGACCACCGTGACGACACTGCTGGGCATGGCGCTCGCCGATGCCCGCGACGACCGAGTGATCGCCGTCGACGCCAACCCCGACCGGGGCACCCTGGCCGAGCGCATCTCGCGCGAGAGCGGCAAGACCGTACGTGACCTCGTCCGCGTCCGTGGCGATGTCGTGGGCTTCAACGACCTCTCGAACATCGTCGCTCGCGACGAGACGCGACTGGACGTGGTCGCCTCCGACACCGACCCGCGCGTCTCCGAGGCCTTCAATGACCACGACTATCGGGACGTCGCCTCCCTCGCCGCGCACTACTACTCTGTCGTGCTCACCGACACCGGCACCGGCATCGTGCACTCCGTGATGGGGGCCACGCTGGATCTGGCCGATCAGATCGTGATCGTGGCGGGGCTGAGCGTCGACGAAGCCCGCCTGGCGTCAGAGACGCTCACATGGCTCGAGACCAACGGCTTCTCCGACAAGGTGCGCGGCGCGGTCGTGGTGCTGAACAATGCGCGCCCGGGCCAGCCGCTGGTGCAGCTGGACGAGCTGGAGGCACACTTCCGCACGCGGGTGCGCTCCGTGGTCCGTATGCCGTATGACGCGCACATCGCGACCGGAAGCGCCATCGTGTTCCGTGACTTGCAGCCCGCCACCCGTCTCGCGGCGCGCGAGCTCGCGGCCGTGGTGATCGAGGGTCTGCGCTCCTACGCGCCGGCTGCCTGAGGTACCCCGTGGCAGTTCGTCCCATCCGCGTCTTCGGCGACCCCGTCCTGAAGTCGGTCAGCGCTCCGATCCACGAGATCGACGACGGCGTGCGCGCCCTGGTGAAGGATCTGCTCGACACGGTCGAGCTCCCCGGCCGCGCCGGTCTCGCCGCCTGCCAGATCGGCGTCGGGTTGCGAGCGTTCAGTTACAACATCGACGGCGACATCGGCTATGTGATCAATCCCGTGCTGGTCGAGACCTCGGGCGACCCCGAGCCGATCGGCGAGGGATGCCTCTCAGTTCCCGGACTCTGGCACGACGCCGTCCGCTACCCGCACGCGAAGGTCGTCGGCATCGATCTCGCCGGCAACGAGGTCGTGGTCGAGGGCGATGGTCTGCTCGCCCAGGCCCTGCAGCACGAGACCGATCACCTCGACGGCACGCTCTACCTCGACCGGCTTACTCCCGAGGAGCGCCGCATCGCCATGCGTGAGATCCGCGAGTCCGACTGGTTTTGACGCGAGGATGCCGCGGCCCGAGCCTTCGAGAAGGCCCGGGCCGCGGCATCCGTCGTCTCCTACGACAGTGAGACGTTCGTGGTGTTGACCGGCACGGCGTAGAGCTCGTCGACGTCGCCGGCGAAGTCGTCGAGGATCACGTTGCGCTTGATGCTCATCTTGGGCGTGAGGTGGCCGCTGGCCTCGGTCCACTCCGTCGGGAGGATCGTGAACTTGCGGATCGACTCGGCGCGCGACACGTGCGCATTGGCCTCATCGATGGCGCGCTGGACCTCTGCGCGCACCGCCGGGTTCTTGGCGGCCTCGTCCAGCGACATGTCGCCGGGGAGGTTGTTGTTCGCCAGCCACGTGGGCAGCATCTCGGGATCGAGGGTGATCAGCGCCGAGATGAACGGCTTCTGGTCGCCGACGACGACGATCTGCCCCACGATCGGGTTCGCCCGGATCGGGTCTTCGAGCACGGCCGGCGCCACGTTCTTGCCGCCGGCGGTCACGATGATCTCCTTCTTGCGTCCGGTGATCGTGAGGAAGCCCTCCTGGTCGAAGGAACCGATGTCACCGGTCTTGAACCAGTCGCCGTCGAACGCCGCGGCCGTGGCCTCGGGATTGCGCCAGTACTCCTTGAACACGTCGATGCCGCGCACCTGGATCTCGCCATCTTCGGCGAGGCGGATGCCGACGCCGGGGAGCACCGGGCCCACCGTGCCGATCTTCGACTTGTTCGCCAGGTTGACCGTCGCGGGCGCGGTGGTCTCGGTGAGGCCGTAGCCCTCGAGGATCGTCACGCCGAGGCTGTGGAAGAAGTGCCCTAGCCGCGGACCGAGCGGCGCCGAACCCGACACGGCGTAGGTCACGCGGCCGCCCATGGCCGTCCGCAGCTTGGAGTACACCAGCTTGTCGAACAGGGCGAACTTGATCTTCATCATGAGCGGGATCTTCTTGCCCTCTTGCAGGAGAGCGGAGTGCTCGATCGCCGTGTGCGCGGCGGCGCGGAAGATCTTGCCCTTGCCGCCGGCCTCGGCCTTCTGCTCGGCCGAGTTGTACACCTTCTCGAAGACGCGCGGCACGGCGAGCAGGAACGTGGGCTGGAACGAGCCGAGAGCAGGCAGCAGCTGCTTGGTGTCGGGCTGGTGGCCGGTCTTGACGCCCGCGTGGATGTTGAGGATCGAGATGAAGCGGGCGAACACGTGCGCCGTCGTGATGAACAGCAAGGTGGATGCGCCGGGAGTCTGGACGACGTCGCTCAGCGCTTTGGCCGAGTTGCGCGTCAGTTCGACGAAGTTGCTGTGGGTGAGCACGCAGCCCTTCGGGCGCCCCGTCGACCCCGAGGTGTAGATGAGCGTCGCCATGTCGGCGCCGTTCGCGATGTTGCGGCGGCGCTCGATCTCATCGTCGGTGATGGTCGCGCCATCGGCGACGAGCGTGTCGAGGTCGCCACGGGCCATCTCCCACACCGAACGGATCAGCGGCAACTCGCTGCGCACCTCTTCCACCCGGGCGCTGTGATCGGCGGATTCGGTGATCACAGCGATCGCGCCGGAATCGGTGAGGTTCCAGGCGATCTGCGCGGGAGAGCTGGTCTCGTAGATCGGGACCATCACGGCCCCGGCGAAGAAGAGCGCGAAGTCGACCAGGGTCCAGTCGTAGGTGGTGCGCGCGATGAACCCCACCTTGTCGCCGGGCTGGAGGCCGGCGGCGGCGAAGCCCTTCGCCAGGGCGATCACCTGCCGCTGGAAGTCGGCGGCCGTGATGTCGCGCCAGCCGTCTCCGTCCGGCACGGCGAAGAGCGCCCGGTCGGGTGTCTGCTTGACACGTTCGACCAGAAGGTCGGTGATGTTTGCCTGCGGGTCGGCGGGGACGATCGCAGGGACTTCGAACTGAACCACGGCAGCTCCTTCGGTACCGGATGGATGAATCTCGGGTGGATCTGGTCCGAGTCTAATCCGCTGTCGCGTGACGACCAGTGTGGGTGTGGAAGGTCGGCCGCTCGCTAGACTTCAAGGCGCTGTCGCACGCGCGGCGGCCGGAGAGGGAGTGCAGTGCTCAAGGTCGGGATCGACATCGGCGGAACCAAGATCGCGGGAGGTGTCGTCGACGGCGAGGGCCGCATCGTCGAGAAGCTCCGCGTGGACACGCCGATCGACACCGGAGCACTCGCCGACGCGGTCATCGACATGGCGCACCACCTCGCCACGCGTCACGATGTGGGCGCCGTGGGCGTCGCCGCCGCTGGCTTCATCGACCGGGATCGCGCCACTGTCATCCACGCGCCGAACATCGCGTGGCGCAACGAGCCGCTCAAGGCGGTGCTCGAGGCCCGCATCGACATGCCGGTGACGATCGAGAACGACGCGAACGCCGCCGGATGGGCGGAGTTCCGCTTCGGCGCGGGTCGCGACGTCGAGCACATGGTGATGCTCACGATGGGGACGGGCGTCGGCGGGGCGGTCGTGATCGACGGCGCGCTCTTCCGTGGCGGTCACGGCATCGGCGGCGAGCTCGGCCACATGCGCTTCATCCGGGACGGCCTGCCCTGCGGGTGCGGGCAGAACGGATGCCTCGAGCAGTACGCGTCCGGACGCGCTCTGCAGCGCGAGGCCAACGCGATCGCCGATGCCGGCGGCATCGGCGCCGCCCTCGCCGCGGTCCGCGCCGAGAAGGGCACGATCACCGGGCCAGCCGTGTCGCGCCTGGTTCTGGCCGGAGACGAGGGTGCTGTCGAAGCGCTGCGCCGCGTGGCCACCGCGCTGGGGGAGGCCTGCGGAGGCTTTCAGGCTGTGCTCGATCCCGAGTTGTTCGTGATCGGCGGGGGAGTGGCGCAGCTGGGCGATGAGCTTCTCGAGCCGGTGCGGATCGCCTATGAGACGTCGTTACCCGGCTACGGCGATCGCCCGGTCGCCGAGTTCGCTATCGCCGAACTCGGCAACGACGCGGGCCTCATCGGGGCCGCCGACCTCTCATCCGCGGAGGCGTAGACGATGTTCTACTGGCTGATGAAGTACGTGGTGATCGGCCCGATCGTCAAGGCGATCTGGCGCCCCTGGATCATCGGCCGCCGCAACGTGCCCGTCGAGGGTGCGGCGATCCTCGCGAGCAACCACCTCTCGTTCGTCGACTCGGTGTTCCTGCCCCTCATGATCGACCGGCCCGTCGCATTCCTGGCCAAGAGCGACTACTTCACAGGCAAGGGCCTCAAGGGCTGGTCCACGCGCATGTTCTTCAAGGCCACGGGCATGATCCCCATCGACCGCTCCGGCGGCAAGGCGTCCGAGGCATCCCTCAATACCGGACTGCAGGTGCTGGGCCGTGGCGACCTGCTCGGCATCTACCCGGAGGGCACTCGCAGCCCGGACGGCAAGCTGTACCGGGGCCGCACCGGCATCGCCCGCATGGCGCTGGAGGCTCACGTGCCCGTGGTGCCGGTGGTCATGGTCGACACTGACACGATGATGCCGATCGGCACGCGCATGCCACGCATCGTGCGGGTTGGCGTCGTGATCGGCGAGCCATTGGATTTCTCGCGCTTCTACGGGCTGGAGGGAGACCGGTACATCCTCCGCTCGATCACCGACGAGATCATGGTCTCGCTGCAGCGACTCGGCGAGCAGGAGTACGAGGACGTCTACGCGTCCAGCGTGAAGGACCGGCTGAAGACCCCGGCTCGATGACCCCACGGTGACCCTCGTCACGCGGCGCCGGGTGGCATGATCGCGCCGATAGACTCGAGGGATGCTTCAGCAGCTCGACGCGCTCGACCACTGGCGGACCCTGCCCATCAAGCAGCAACCCGCATGGCCTGACGCCGACGCGGTGGCCGCGGTGTCCGCCGAGCTGGCAACCCTGCCCCCGTTGGTCTTCGCCGGCGAGGTCGACAACCTGCGCGAGCGCCTGGCCCATGCCGCGTCGGGACGCGCGTTCCTGCTGCAAGGCGGCGACTGCGCCGAGACCTTCGCGGGTGCCACCGCCGAGCAGATCCGCAACCGCATCAAGACGGTGCTGCAGATGGCCGTCGTCCTGACCTATGGCGCCTCCATGCCCGTCGTGAAGATGGGTCGCATGGCCGGGCAGTTCGCCAAGCCCCGCTCGAGCGATTCCGAGACGCGCGGCGAGGTCACCCTGCCGGCGTACCGCGGTGACATCGTCAACGGCTACGACTTCACGGAGGGCTCGCGCCAGGCAGACCCCCAGCGGCTGATGAAGGGGTACCACACCGCCGCATCGACCATCAACCTGATTCGCGCCTTCACGCAGGGCGGCTTCGCCGATCTGCGCGAGGTGCACTCGTGGAACCAGGGCTTCGCGAAGAACCCCGCCAACGTCCGCTACGAGCGCATGGCGAACGAGATCGACCGAGCGATCCGCTTCATGGAGGCGGCGGGCGCCGACTTCGACGAGCTCAAGCGTGTGGAGTTCTACACCGGCCACGAGGGTCTGCTCATGGATTACGAGCGTCCCCTCACGCGCATCGACTCGCGCACCGGCACGCCCTACAACACCTCGGCGCACTTCGTGTGGATCGGCGAGCGCACGCGCGAGCTGGACGGCGCGCACGTCGACTACTTCTCGAAGATCCGCAACCCGATCGGCGTGAAGCTCGGCCCCTCGACCACCCCAGAGACGGCGCTCGCGCTGATCGACAAGCTCGACCCCCAGCGCGAGCCCGGTCGTCTCACCTTCATCACCCGTATGGGCGCCGGCAAGATCCGCGACGCGCTGCCGCCGCTGCTCGAGGCTGTGCGCGATTCGGGTGCGACGCCGCTGTGGGTCACCGACCCCATGCACGGCAACGGGATCACGACGCCGACCGGCTACAAGACGCGTCGCTTCGATGACGTGGTCGACGAGGTGCGCGGCTTCTTCGACGCTCACCGCGCTGTGGGCACGTTCCCGGGCGGCATCCACGTCGAGCTCACCGGCGACGACGTCACCGAGTGCTTGGGCGGGTCCGAAGAGATCGACGAGGCCGCTCTAGCGACCCGCTACGAGTCGCTGTGCGATCCGCGCCTGAACCACATGCAGAGCCTCGAGCTGGCCTTCCTCGTGGCCGAGGAGCTCGAGAAGCGCTGACGCGCCCCTGCGCCTTTACGACGCAGAGATTCCCGGATGCCTCACCCGAGGCATCCTGGAATCTCTTTCTGTCGCGGAATCGCTCGTCAGCCGGTGACGGTCAGCTGGATGTAGACGCGGGTTCCGCGTACACGCAGCTCGCCGGCGGCAGGGTCGGATGCCGTCACCTCGGTGATGTCATTCGGCACCACACCGAAGAACGGCGCGAAGTCCACCTCGAAGCCTGCCGCCTCGAGCTTGTCGATCGCCTGGTCGCGCGTGTCTCCAACCACCTGCGGCACTTCGAAGAGCGGCGGGCCGGTCGACACGACGAGGGTGACGCTGTCTCCGGGTTGCCACCACCGGTCCGGGCCCGCCACCCGGATCACACGGCCCTCCTCGATCGTCTCGCTCGTCTCCGTCGTGCTCTCATCGGCGACGATCAGATTCACGCCTTCCAGCGTGCTGCGCGCCGAGCCCTCGCTGTCGCCGACGACATCGGGGACGGGTCCGAGCGACACCCACAGCTGAGCGGCGTCGCCCTCATGAGCGGTGCAGCCGTCGCCGCACGGGAACGGTTCCGAACCGTCCGCGGGCGTCACCATGACACCGACGACGGTTCCCGGCGAGGGGTCGGTGAAGAACCCCGCGTTCTCGGCGTCGACACGGATTTCCAGTGCGTCCAGTCCGGTACGAGCATCGGTCTCAGTGCTGTCGATGAATCGCGGGATCTGCACTTCAGCAGGGCCGAGCGAGACGTAGACCAGAACCTCCGCGTCGCGGTCCACACGGGTGCCGCTCACGGGATCGGTCCGGATCACTGTGCCCGCCGGCACCTCGAGACTGCTCTCGCCGCGCTCGACGGCGACGAGCGAGTCCTGTGCGAGCCGCTCCTGCGCTGCCGCGAATGTCCCACCCGACACGTCGGGCACCGCGATCAGCGAGCCGGGGCCCGAGCCGAACCACCACCCGGTCCCGGCCGCGAGGGCCGCGAGAAGCACGACGACGGTGACGAGCCATGCGCCCTTCGTGCGGCGGCGCTTGGTGGCGCGACGCAGCCGGCCGGCGTTGTCGGCCTCTTCCATGGTGGCGGTGGGAACTGTCGTCGAGGTGGCGGGCAGCACTGCGGTCAGTTCGCCGGTCGCCGTCACGTCGTCGCGGGGAACGCCCATGGCCGTCGTTCGCGTGACGGCGGGGGTGATGCCGAGCTCGCGCTCGATCTCGCGCAGACGCTCGAGCATCACGCTGGCGTCGATCGGGCGATCGTCCGGCGTGCGCTCGGTCGCCCAGAGCACGAGCTCGTCGAGCGGCTCGGGGACGCCCGGGTTCTTCACGCTCGGTCGGGGGACGGAGTCGGTGGCGTGCTGGAATGCGATCTGCATCGGCTGCTCGCCCTTGTACGGCTGTTCGCCCGTCAGCATCTCGTACAGCATGATGCCGAGGGCGTAGATGTCGCTGCGGGCGTCCGCGGTACCGCGTGTCACGAGTTCGGGCGCAAGGTAGGCGATCGTGCCGAGCAGCTGCGCGCCCGACGCGGTGTTCGCCGTGGTCGCCCGCGCGAGACCGAAGTCGCCGATCTTGATGCGGCCGTCCTCGGCCAGCAGGACGTTCTCAGGTTTGACGTCGCGGTGGACGATGCCGGCCTTGTGTGCGGCGGCGAGGCCCGAAAGCACGGCGTCCAGGATGCTGACGGCCTGCGGCACGGTGAGACGTCGCTGCTCGCGCAGGAGTTCGCGCAGTGTGATCCCGGGCAGATACTCCATGACGAGGTACGCCATGTCGCCGTCCTGGCCCTGATCGAACACGTTGACCACGTGCGGGTCTGCCAGGCGAGCGGCGGCGCGCGCCTCCTGGATGAACCGGCTCTGGAACACGGTGTCGTCGCTCAAATGGCCGTGCATGACCTTCAGGGCGATGCGGCGTTCGAGCCGCAGATCGGTGGCGACGTACACGGTGGCCATGCCTCCGCGGGCGATGCGAGCACGCACTCGGTACCGACCGTCGACGAGACGGCCGATCAGCGGGTCCGTCTGCTGACTCGTGCTCACGCTGAGAGTCTACGGACGCGCACCTGCGAGCCCGCGGAGCGGCGCACCCTGCGACCGTACCGTTACGCGCGGGCGATGCCCGGAATCCGCCGGATGCCGGATATCGCAGGGCACGGCCGCGGCGCGTGTCGGGATCAGCCCAGCGCCGCCAGCCAGGCGTACGCGGGGGCTTCCCACTGCGCGTAGCGTTCTGGGTACGCCGAGATCTGCACGGCCTGCGCGGCGCCGGCGAACGACATGCCCTCCCAGCCCGGGATATCGAGCAGTCCGCGTGTGCGCGAGCCGTTCGGATCGGATGCCCCGCCGTAGAACGCCTTGATCGAGCGCACCGGATCGCGAACCTCGGCCTCGGTGCCCCAGCCGGTGCTCGGGCGCTGCTGGAACAGACCCAGGGAGTCACGGTCGCCCCAGTCGAGGTTGCGGATCCAGGACTCCTGCATCGCGGTGCCGAGGGCGATGGCGATGCCACGATCGGGTACGCCCAGCTCGCGACCCACGCGCACGATCAGCTGCGCGTTGGCAGATTGCTCGGCGTCCAGGCCCGCGACGGCGGGCGCTGCAGGTGCGGAAGCGGCCACGGCCGCGATCGGGATGGCGATCGTCTGGCCCGGATAGATGATGGACGACCGATCCAAGCCGTTGGCGCCGAGCACGGCGTCCGTGCCGACTCCGTGCCGCTTCGCGATGGCGCTGATGGTGTCGCCGGCCACGATCGTGTAAGTGGTACCAGCCGGCGGTGACGGCGCGGGCGCCGGCGCGGGCGCCGGAGCGGCGGCGGCAGGTGCGGTGTTGCCCGGCAGCGCCAGGGTCTGTCCGGGGAAGATGATCGACGACCATCCGAGGCCGTTGGCCGCCAGCACGGCGTGCGTGCTGACGCCGTGGCGCTTGGCGATCGCGCTCACGGTGTCGCCGTGCTGGACCGTGTAGCTCGCCGCCGTCGCCGACGTGGGTGCAGTCGGAGCCGCGGCGCCGCCGACGAGCGTCAATACCTGGCCCGGGTAGATGATCGACTTCCACCCGAGGCCGTTCAGGGCGAGCAGGTCGGCCGTGCGCACGCCGAATCGCGAGGCGATCGCGCTCACCGTGTCGCCGGCCTGCACCGTGTAGGTGCTCTGCTCGACCGCGGCGACCGCAGGGTTGCCGGACTTCATCGCGTGCGGCCGGATGCCGGATGCCGCGCGGTCGGGGGTGGTCCGAGGCTCCGCGCCGCCAGGAACGGCGTGGGCTGGCGCGGTGGTGAGCGACAGCGCGATCGAGCCGACGACGGCGATGGGAACGCCGGTCAGGAGTGGACGCGGAACACCCTGGCGACGGGTGCGGCTGGTCTGTCGCACGAGATTTCCCCCCTCAGTCGACTCCGAAAACCGTGTCACGGATGTCAATTACTGTCAACAGGTGTTATATGTGTGGCTTCTGGGGTAGATGGGGTTACTGGGGCTTCATTCGAGCGGAGGCCGGCGTGGCTCCGGCCATGTGCGATCTGAGATAGTTGCTGTGTGACCACTGACGACGCCTCCCGCATCGAGACCGAATGGCTCACCCTCCCCGAGCTGGTGGAGGTGCTGGGTGAACCGCTGGGTCGAGTCCGGCGCCTGCTCGACGACTTTCATCTCGTGGGATCGCGTCGCGACGGGGCGCTCAAGGTTCCGTCGCTGTTCGTCAGGGACGGCCACCCGATCGCGTCGCTGCGCGGCACCGTCATCGTGCTGCACGACGCCGGCTTCAGCGACGACGAGGCCATCGACTGGTTGCTGACTGCGGAGGAGTCGATCGGCATCGCACCGATCGAGGCGTTGCGTGCCGGCCGCAAGAGCGAGGTGCGACGCGTCGCCCAGACGCTCGCCTGAACCTCAGGCCACCCGCACGGTGGCCGCACGCGCCAGGTCGCGCAGCTCGCCCACCGCGGCGTTTCCGAGCCGTGCACCCGACAGTGCGCGATCGGCCTCGTGGGCATAGCGCGCGATGAGCTGCTCGACTCGCTCGAGCGCGCCGCTGTCGGCGATGGTCCGCTGCAGCGACGCGATCTGCCCGGCGTCGAGCGACGGATCGCCCACCAGCTCGTCGATGAGGCGCCGCGACGTCGACGGCACCGCCTCGCGCGTGTACGCGATCAGCACGGTGCGCTTGCCCTCTCGCAGATCGTCCCCGGACGGCTTACCGGTCTCGCGCTCGTCCCCGAAGACACCCAGCACGTCGTCACGCAGCTGGAATGCCATACCCAGCGGGTGGCCGAAGGCCGCAAGGGCGGCGGCCTGCGCGGCGTCGGCACCGGCGAGAGCGGCGCCGACGGCGAGCGGCTGCTGCACGCTGTATCGGGCGGACTTGAAGGATGCCACCCGCAGCGCACGCTCGGCGTGCCGGTCGTCGGGCTCCGACAGGAAGGCCGATTCCTCGGCGACGTCGAGGAACTGCCCGAGGGTCACCTCGCGCCGCATCGTGGCGTACTCGGATCGCGCGGCGACCGCACGGTCGGCAGGGAGGGCCGCCAGTCCCTCCTCGAAGAGGTCGTCGCTCCACGCCACGAGGAGGTCGCCGAGCAGGATGGCCGACGACCTGCCGAAAGCGGCGGCGTCGCCGGTCCATCCGGCATCGCGGTGCGCGGCCTCGAGCGCGCGATGGGTCGATGGGCGACCCCGCCTCGTGTCGGAGTTGTCGATCAGGTCGTCGTGGACCAGTGCCGCTGCGTGGAAGAGCTCGAGCGCGGCCGACGCGGTCACCACGGCGGTGGACAGCGCGGCGGGGCGGCCGGACGTCTCCTCCACTGCGCTCCACCCGGCGACGCAGAACCTTCCGCGCAGTCGCTTTCCGCCCGATGTCGCGCGTGCGGCCGAGTCGACGAAGAGCGCCGCCTCGGCTCCGGCATCCGCGATATCCGACCGCTGAGCCGAGACGAAGGTGTCGAGTCGCTGGGAAATGGCTTCGATCGTCTCTGCGGGGCCTGACACGGGCCTAGCCTAGTGATCTACGGCACGCGTAGAATCGAGCCAACGGAAGTACAGAGGGGGATGCATGCCACTCTCCGAACAGGAGCAGCGCCTGCTCGACGAGATGGAGCGCCATCTCATGCGCAACGACGCAGATGTCGTCAGCGCGCCCCAGGGCGGACGCAGCCTGAGCTATCGCAACATCGTCTACGGCACGATCCTCGTGCTGCTGGGCCTCGGCGGCTTGATCGTCGGGGTATCGGTGCCACTCATCGTCGTCGGCGTGATCGGCTTCGTCATCATGCTCGGCGGCGTGGTTCTGGCGGTCACCCCCGGACGAGGTCCGGGGCGGGTCCGGACCGAACCCGATCAGACCGCGAGAGCACCTCAGAAGAGTTCCTCCTTCATGGATCGCATGAATGATCGCTGGGACAGGCGGCAAGGGGAGAGCTGAGCCTCCACGCCGGCTGACATCGGCCAATTGAGCACCGACCTTCGGGTCGGTGCTTTTTTGTTGCCTCCGAGCGGTGGCCCGAACGTCACTGGGGGGCGCCAGGGAGTGGCGGAACGGTTCAATGGTGGTGAAGTGGAGGAGAGTGGAGTAAAGTGGCGTGCAACCCGGGGGGCCGGACGAAGGGGGTGTGGTGGACCGATGCTTTTGGGCACGCACACTCCCAAGCTCGACGACAAAGGTCGCGTCATCCTCCCGGCGAAGTTCCGTGATGACCTCGGCGGCGGTGTCGTCGTGACGCGCGGACAGGACCGCTGCCTCTACGTGTTCAGCACGGAGGAGTTCGAGCGGGTGCACGAGCGCATCCGCGAAGCACCGCTGGCCAACAAGCAGGCCCGCGACTTCTTGCGCATGTTCCTCTCGGGGGCGAGCGCTGAGAAGCCCGACAGCCAGAACCGCATCACGATCCCGCCGCCGCTGCGCGCCTACGCGGGCCTCGAGCGCGACCTCGTCGTCACCGGTGTCGGCGCTCACGCCGAGATCTGGGACGCCACCGCGTGGAACACCTACGCCGAAGCCAACGAAGAAACCTACGCCGAGCTGGAGCAGGAGGTGATCCCGGGCCTGTTCTGACGCCCTCGGTCCTGACTCCCAGCCGCTCACACCCTGACGCACTTCCCCGGCGCCAGGTCAGAGAGCGGATGGGGATCAGGATCTGGGGAAGACGCACGGCAGAGGCCCTGACATCATGAACCTCCGCGACATCCACACGCCTGTCCTTCTGGACCGCTGCATCGAACTGCTGGCACCCGCGCTCGAACGCGACGGAGCGGTGTTCGTCGACGCGACGCTCGGCATGGGCGGCCACTCCGAGGCGTTCTTGGAGCGATTCCCGGGACTGCACCTGGTAGGCCTCGACCGCGATACCGATGCCCTGCGTATCGCCGGCGAGCGGCTCGCCCGGTTCGGCGATCGCGTGACGCTCGTGCACACGGTGTACGACGGGATCGCGGATGCCGTCGCGTCGGCGGGCCTCGCGAAGGCTGACGGCATCCTGTTCGATCTCGGCGTCTCGTCGCTGCAACTCGACGTCGCCGACCGCGGATTCGCGTATTCGAAGGACGCGCCGCTCGACATGCGCATGGACCAGTCCTCCGGCACCACCGCCGCTGACGTCCTGGCCACCTACGGCGAGGGCGACCTGCGCCGCATCTTCGAGCGCTATGGCGAGGAGAAACTCGCCGGGCGCTATGCGCGCGCAATCATCGCGGCGCGCGCGGAGGCTCCGATCGAGCGCTCGGGCCGTCTCGTCGAGATCCTGATCGCTGCGACGCCGTACGCGGCACAGCGCACCGGGCACCCCGCGAAGCGGGTGTTCCAGGCGCTGCGCATCGAGGTCAATCGTGAGTTGTCGGTGCTCGAGCGCGCGGTCCCCTCGGCCCTCGGCATCCTGCCCGTCGGCGGACGAATCGTCGTGCTCGCCTATCAGTCCCTCGAAGACCGTCTGGTCAAGCGGGCGCTGGCCGAGGCGAAGGCCTCGACGGCGCCGGCGGGGCTGCCGGTGGAACTGCCCGAGCACGCCCCGAGATTCCGACTGCTCGTCAAGGGCGCCGAGCTCGCCTCCGATGAGGAGCGCGCCACCAACCCGCGGGCCACACCGGTGCGTCTGCGCGCCGCAGAACGAGTGAGGGAGGACGTATGAGCACGACCTCGCACGCGCTCGCGACCGCCCCGGGTCCCCGCGGACGCATCGCACCGGACCGGCGGGATGCCCCCGATCGGCGGCTCCGCGCTGTCGAAGCACCGGCGCGTCGACGGCGGCCGAAACTGCTCTACGGTGTCGTGGCGGTGCTCGGCGCATTCCTCATCGCCGGTGCACAGATGGCGCTGTCGATCATGACGACGCAGGGATCGTACGAGCTGTCGGCCCTCGCCCAGCAGCAGCGCGAGCTCACCTACGACAAGCAGATCCTCTACGACGACGTCGCGGGGCTCAGCTCACCGCAGTACCTGGCGGCCAACGCAGCCGCGCTGGGGATGGTCATCGACGAGTCGCCGTCCTACCTGCGCCTGAGCGACGGTGCCATTCTCGGCGCCTCCGAGGTTGCCATGGGATCGTCGTCGATCGACGCGATCGGGCGCGGCGCCGTCCCCAACGCCCTGATCGCTGACACGCCGTTGGTCACCGTGCCCGATGCCACCATCGACGGCGTGCCGGTGGAGGTCGCAGACGCGTCGACGGACAGCGGAGTATCGAACACTCCGCCGCCGCTGACCGACGGACTGCCCACCCCGAGCACACACTGAATCCATGACGACCCGAAGCACGAGAAGCCCGCGCCGCCGCACCGTGGTGGCGCTGGCGGTCGTGCTCGCGGTGCTCGCCGGATTCATCGTGCGTCTCGTCGACATCCAGGTCGTCAACGCGGGTGAGCACATCGAGGACTCCCTGGACCGAGCCTTCGGCGGAGAGCAGGTGCTGCATGGCACCCGAGGTGAGATCGTCGACGAGAACGGCCAGACGCTCGCCGGCAGCATCCTTCGCTACGACTGCCAGCTCGATCCGCTGCTCATCACGCAGATCGACGCGGAGGTGCTCGAGGGCAAGTCCGACTACCCGCTGTGGGCGGACGTCTCGGTCGACGTCGCCGAGATCACGGGACAGACGCCCGAAGAGGTGCGCGGGATCGTCGAGGCGGAGCTGGCGGAGCGCCCCGAGTCGCAGTTCGTCTACCTGAAAAAGGGTGTGTCGACAGAGCATTACCGTGCACTCGCCGACCTGAGCATGCCGTACATCGACTGCCTGCAGCATCCGGCGCGGATGTATCCCGATGGTGCTGTCGCGGGCAATCTCGTCGGCTTCGTCGGCAGTGACGGAGTGCCGCTCGAGGGCTTCGAGCAGACGCAGGACGACTGCCTGGCCGCGACGAACGGCGAGCGGCTCTTCCAGAAGGGCAAGGACGGCGTCGTGATCCCGGGAACGGCGGTCGAAAGACCGGCGACCGACGGCGGCACGCTGGAACTGACGGTCAACCGCGATCTGCAGTGGTACCTGCAGCAGCTCATCGCCGAGCAGACGCAGGACATGGGTGCCCAGCAGGGCGCGATCCTTGTCTACGAGGTCGAGACCGGCAAGGTGCGCGCCGCGGCCGAGTACCCGACGGTCGATCCGAACCAGGTCGATGCCACCGCGGCCGAGCTGCGGACGAGCCGCATCTTCCGGGGCTCGTTCGAACCGGGATCGACCTTCAAGGCGCTCACCGCCGCGACCGTGATCGACGCGGGCGGTCAGTCGCCACAGTCCACGGTCGTCGCGTCGAGTCTCGAGAACTTCGAGGACGGCGCACGGGTGCGCGACTCGTTCCAGCACCCGGCATACGAGTACACGCTCGCCGGGGTGCTCATCGATTCGTCGAACGCCGGCATCTCGAAGTTCAGCGAGACCGTCAGCCCACAGGTGCGCTACGACTACTTCAAGCGATTCGGCATCGGCGACGGCACCTCGTCGGGCTATCCGCAAGAGGGCGTCGGCGTCATCCATCCCGTCGACCAGTGGGGCGCCCAGACGAAGTACAACACCTCGTTCGGACAGGGTGTCGCGACCACGATGCCCGAACTCGCCCGCGCATACGGAGCGATCGTGAACGACGGCGTCAAGATGCCGCTGTCGATCGTCGAGTCGTGCACGCTGCCCGATGGCACGGTCGTCGAGCCGGAGCGGCCCGAGGGCGAGCGCGTGATCAGCGAGGGCACGTCGGCGCAGATGCGCGCGATGCTCGAGAACGTCTTCCTCCAGGCGCCGTATGCCGAGTCGGTCGAGATTCCCGGGTACCGCATCGGCGGCAAGACGGGTACCGGTGAGAAGCCGGACCTCGTCAACGGCGGCTACAAGCAGGGCGTCTACTACACGACCATGGTGGGCTTCGCTCCCGCCGACGACCCGAAGTACGTCGTCGTCGTGACGCTCGACGAGCCGACGAAGGTAACATCGTCTGCGGCCAACGCGACCGCGTTCCAGAAGGCCATGACTCAGGTGCTCAAGACCTACCGCGTCATGCCCTCGACGACGGCGCCGGAGCTGCTGCCCAAGTTCGGGTAGCCTCCTCACCGGCCGGAGACCCATGATCGCGCTCACCATTGCTCAACTCGCCCACGCCGTCCGAGGCGAGGCCCGCCCGACCGCGGGGGACACTCCGCAGACCCTCGTCTCGGGTGCGGTCGACACCGATTCGCGGCTCATCGGGCCGGGCGACATCTTCGTCGCCAAGCCCGGCGAGGCCACCGACGGGCATCTCTTCGTGGGCGCCGCAGCCGCGGCAGGCGCTGCCCTTGCGATCGTGGAGCGGCCGGTCGAAGCAGCCGTGTCGCAAGTGGTGGTGCCGGACGCCGTCGCCGCGCTCGCGGATCTCGCGCGCGAGGTCGTGAAGCGGGCGAGGGATGCCGCGGCGGTCGACGCTACGGGCCTGAAAGTCGTGGGCATCACGGGGTCGAACGGAAAGACCACCACCAAGAATCTGCTCGCCCGCATCCTGGAGGGTGACGGCGAGACCGTTGCCCCGAAAGCCTCGTTCAACAACGAGGTGGGGGCTCCGCTGACGATGCTGCGCGTCACCGAGCGGACACGGTTCCTCGTGAGCGAGTTCGGCGCGAGCGCGCCCGGCGAGATCGCGCGGCTCGCGGGGCTGGTCGATCCCGATGTCGGGATCGTGCTGATGGTGGGCATGGCGCACGCCGGCGGCTTCGGCGGCATCGAGGCGACCTTTCACGCCAAGTCGGAGCTCGTGCGGGCGATCCGCCCCGGGGGACTGGCGATCCTCAACGCCGACGACGCCCGTGTCGCGGCGATGGCGCCGATCGCCGCCGAGAAGGCCGCCGGAGTGCGGTGGTTCGGGCGCGGGCCGGCAGCGACCGATGTGCGTGCCGATGATGTCGCGGTGACGGCATCCGGGACGTCCTTCGTCGTCACCGCCGACGGCGCGACGCTTCCGGTGCGGCTCCGGGTGCTCGGTGAGCACCACGTCATGAACGCCCTCGCGGCGATCGCGGCGGCGACCGCGCTCGGTGTGAGCCTCGCCGACGCCGTCGCGCGCCTGGAGACGGTCGAGATCGCCGAGCGATGGCGCATGCAGCCGCTCGGCTCCGACCGGGTCCGGATCATCAACGACGCCTACAACGCCAGCCCCGATTCGATGGCGGCAGCGCTGCGCACCCTCGCACAGATCACCGGACCGGGTGAGCGCACTGTCGCCGTGCTCGGCGCCATGAGCGAGTTGGGGGAGTACGCCGAGGAGGAGCACGACCGGGTGGGTCTGCTGGCGGTGCGCCTGGGCATCCAGCGCATCGTCGTGGTCGGAACCGAGGCACGCCGCATGTACCTCGAGGCCGTCGCCCAGGGGTCGTGGGACAACGAAGCGGTGTTCTTCGAGACCGCCGACGACGCGTTCGAGTATCTGCGTGGCGAGCTGCGCGACGGCGACCGCGTGCTGGTCAAGTCATCCAACTCCGCGGGGCTGCGGTTCCTCGGCGATCGTCTGGGAGAATCGTTCTCGTGAGATCACTCCTGACTGCGGCTGCGATCTCGCTGGCCTTCACGCTCTTCCTCACTCCGGTGTTCCTCCGGCTGTTCCGGGCGTGGGGCTGGGGCCAGGTCATCCGGACCCCAGAGAACGTCCACAATCCCAGTCATCAGGCCAAGCGCGGCACGCCCACGATGGGCGGAACGATCTTCATCGCCGGCACGATCGTCGGCTACCTCGTCGGCGCGTACACCGGCAACAACCCGCCGACCATCTCGGGCTGGCTGGTGCTGTGGATGATGGTCGGGCTCGGCGCCGTGGGTTTCATCGACGACTACATGAAGGTGCGCAGTCAGCGCAGCCTCGGGCTCAGCGGCTGGCGCAAGATCGTCGGCCAGATCCTCGTGCTGGTGCCGTTCGGCGTCGTCTCGCTGAACTTCCCCAACCGGTGGGAGCAAACCCCGGCATCGCCGTTCGTCTCGGTGTTCCGCGATGTGCCCGCGCTGTCGTTCATGGCACTGGGTCTCATCGTCGGCTGGATCCTCTACCTGCTGTGGATCTCGATCATCGGTGTCGCCACGTCGAACTCGGTCAACCTCAGTGACGGGCTCGACGGCCTGGCGGCAGGCTCGGGCATCTTCGTCACCGGCGCATACAGCCTCATCGCCTTCTGGCAGTTCAACCAGGCGTGCTGGGGAGGGGAAGCCCTGTCGACCGCCGCGCAGGCCGCCTGCTACCCGACGCGCGACCCCTTCGACCTCGCCATCGTCTCGGCCTCGTTCGTCGGCGCCCTCATCGGGTTCCTGTGGTGGAACGCGCCGAAGGCGAACGTCTTCATGGGCGACGTGGGCTCGATGGCGATCGGCGGCGTCATCGCCGCGATGGCGATCCTGACGCGCACCGAGCTCCTGCTGATCCTGGTCGCCGGTGTCTACGTCATCGCCTCGGGCTCGGTCATCCTCCAGCGGATCTACTTCAAGATCACGCGGGGCAAGCGCCTGTTCCTCATGAGCCCGCTGCACCACCACCTCGAGATGCGCGGCTGGTCCGAGATCACCATCGTCGTGCGCATGTGGATCATCGCCGGCCTGCTCGCCGTCTCGGGGGTCGGATTCTTCTACGTCGAATGGCTCTCGCGGACATGACCTCAGACCGACTCGCCGGGCTCACGAGCTGGAACGCCGATTGGAAGGGCCTGCGCGTCGCCGTGCTGGGGCTGTCGGTCACCGGGTTCTCAGTCGCCGACACCCTCGCCGAACTCGGCGCCGACGTCTTCGTCTTCACCGAGAAGGCCGATGAGGAGTACGCGCGTCTGCTGCCCGTCATCGGCGCCCGCCTGTGGACCGGCGCACTGAACGCCGTCCCCGCCGAGCTCTCGGAGTTCGCCCCCGAGGTCGTCGTGGCATCGCCGGGGTTCCCTCCGCGGCATCCCGTCATCGCGTGGGCCCGCGAGGCGGGCATCGGGCTGTGGGGAGACATCGAGCTGGCGTGGCGCGTGCGCGACAAGGTGGTGCGCGCCGATGGCGCCCTCGCGGACTGGATCCTCGTCACCGGGACGAACGGGAAGACGACCACGACGCGGCTGACTGCGACGATGCTCGTCGCCGGCGGGCTGCGTGCGGCCCCCGTAGGAAACATCGGGACGCCCGTGCTCGACGCGGTACGCGACCCTGCCGGGTTCGATGCGCTCGTCGTCGAGCTCTCGAGTCACCAGCTGTGGTACCTCGGGCTGCAGGTCGGCCCCGACCCCGTGTCGCCACACGCCGCGGTGTGCCTGAACCTCGCCGACGACCACCTCGAGTGGCACGGCTCGTTCGAGGACTACCGCGATGCCAAGGCGCACGTGTACGACAACACGCGCGTGGCCTGCGTCTACAACAAGGCGGATGCGGCCACCCGCCACATGGTCGAGGACGCCGACGTCGTCGAGGGCGCGCGTGCCATCGGGTTCGATCTCGGCGTCCCCGGGCCGAGCGACCTCGGTGTGGTCGACGGCATCCTGGTGGACCGCGCCTTCCTCGACGACCGCCGCACCAGCGCGCTCGAGCTGACGACGGTCGCCGACCTCGCCGCTCAAGGCCTGGGTGCACCGCACATCGCGGCCAACATCCTCGCGGCGGCCGCCCTGGCGCGATCGCTCGACGTCGCGCCGGCGGCCATTCGCAACGCACTGCGGGGCTTCCGTCTCGACCCCCATCGCATCGAGGTCGTGGCGCGTCATGCGGGCATCACGTGGGTGGACGACTCCAAGGCGACCAACCCGCACGCGGCGGCCTCGTCACTCGCGGCCTACCCCGGCGCGGTGTGGATCGTCGGCGGGCTCCTCAAGGGCGTCGACATCTCGGACCTCGTCGCCGAACGCGGGTCATCGGTGAAGGCCGCCGTCGTTATCGGCGCCGAGCGCGACGCCGTGATCGCGGCGTTCTCACGACACGCGCCGGCGGTGCCGGTGTTCGAGGTCGAGGCCGATGAGACTGAGGGAGTCATGACGCGGGTCGTCGAGCTGGCGGTCGGGGTGGCACGTGACGGGGACGTGGTCCTGCTCGCTCCCGCCGCAGCATCCTTCGATCAGTTCGCGTCGTACGCGGATCGCGGCGAGAAGTTCGCGGCAGCGGTGAAGGAACGGATCGGGGCGGGGGCTGAGGATGACGACCACCGAGACCCGACCGGTCCGGCCGGGCCAGCCTGAGCCATCCGCCAAGCGCGGCCTTGCGGCCCGCGTGTCGCTGGGGCGGGTGTTCGCTCCCGTGCCGAGCGAGTTCCTCCTCATCGCCTCGACCACCCTGCTGCTGACCGTCTTCGGCCTCGTCATGGTGCTGTCGGCGACGTCTGCGACGGCGACCGCCCGCGGCGAGGCGCCTTGGGAGATCGTGCTCAAGCAGGGGCTCTTCGCGATCATCGGCATCCCTCTCATGCTCATCGCCAGCCGCTTCCCACTGAGCTTCTGGAAGCGGATCGCGTGGCCGGCACTCATCTTGGCCGTCGTCTTGCAGTTGCTGGTGTTCACTCCTCTAGGCCAGGAGGAGGCCGATGGGAACCGCAACTGGATCAACATCGGCGGCTTCCAGGCGCAACCGTCGGAGTTCCTCAAGCTCGCCCTCGCGCTGTGGGTCGCCTTCGTGCTGTTTCGCAAGCGGACACTCCTTGCCGACTGGCGCCATGTGTATATCCCACTCGTTCCGGTCGCCGGCCTGGCAATCGCCACGGTCATCGCAGGTCGGGACCTCGGCACCGCCATGATCCTGGTGCTGGTGGTGCTCGGCGCGCTCTTCTTCTCCGGAGTCAAGCTTCGGGTCTTCGTTCTCCCCGCCCTCGCCGCCGCCGGGTTCGTCGCCTTCTACTTCCTCACGAGCCCGGACCGTATGCGCCGGTTCATGAGCTTCCTGAATCCCAACTGCCTCGACGACTACTTCAACGACTGCTATCAGCCCCTCCACGGAATCTGGGGCCTCGCGAGCGGCGGCATCTTCGGGCTGGGCCTGGGCAACTCGCGTGAGAAGTACGACTGGCTTCCGGCGGCTGCGAACGACTACATCTTCGCGATCGTCGGCGAAGAGCTGGGCCTCATCGGGTGCGCCGTTGTGCTGGCACTGTTCGCGCTCTTCGCGGTGGGGGCGTTCCACGTGATCCGCAAGACCGACGACCCGTTCGTGCGCATCGCCGCCGGCGGCATCACGGTGTGGATCGTGGGCCAGGCTCTGATCAACATCGGCGTCGTGCTGCGTGTGTTCCCGGTGCTCGGTGTGCCGCTCCCGTTCATGTCGCAGGGCGGGACGTCACTGCTGTCGGTGCTGCTCGCGTGCGGTGTGCTGCTCTCGTTCGCCCGCACGCTGCCCGCCTCGGTCGCGCGGCGGGAGGCCGCGATCGCGCAGGCGCGCGCTCGCCGCACACGCGAAGCCGCTACGCGGGGCTGAGTCGCGGATCCGGCGGGCGCGGCATCCGTCCCCTGTCCGTCACGTCACGGTGTGCCGACGCGCCCGTGGGAGAATCGTGCGGATGACGACCTACCTTCTGGCCGGCGGCGGCACCGCCGGGCACGTCAACCCGCTCCTGGCCGTCGCCGACGCGCTGCGTGCGCGCGAACCCGCCTCCGATGTGCTCGTGCTCGGCACGCGGGAGGGACTCGAGTCGCGTCTGGTGCCCGAGCGCGGCTACGAGCTGCTCTTCGTCGACAAGGTGCCCTTCCCGCGGCGGCCGAACCGCGCGGCCGTGGCGTTCCCGAACCGGTTCCGGCGCGCGATCGCACAGGTGCGGGAGCACATCGCGGCCCGCCGCGTGGATGTCGTCGTCGGGTTCGGCGGGTACGCCTCCGCCCCCGCCTACGTCGCGGCGCGGCGCGCCGGGGTGCCGTTCGTCGTGCACGAGGCCAACGCCCGGCCGGGTCTTGCCAACGTGCTCGGTGCGCGCTGGGCGGCCGGCTCCGGCGTCGCGTTCGAGGGCACGCCGCTCAAGGGGGCTCGCGTGGTCGGCATGCCGTTGCGGCGCGAGATCGTCGATCTCGACCGCGGGGCAGTCCGCCGCGAGGCGGCTACGTACTTCGGCCTCGATGCATCCCGGCCCGTGGTGCTCGTGTTCGGCGGGTCGCTGGGGGCCCAACGGCTGAACGAGGCGTTCGGCGATGGGCACGGTGGGGCCTGGCGAGACGTCCTCGACGCCGGCTGGCAGCTTCTCCACGCGACGGGGGAGCGGTCCGATCTGTCCGATCCCGGCGTGGACGGCTATGCGGTGCGTCGGTACCTGGACCGGATGGATTTCGCCTTCGCGCTGGCGGACTTCATCGTGTCTCGCGCTGGTTCGGCGACGGTCAGCGAGATCAGCGCCCTCGGTATCCCCGCGGTGTACGTCCCATACGCGGTCGGCAACGGGGAACAGGCCCTGAATGCCGCGTCCGCCGTGCGGTCCGGGGCGGCGGTGTTGATTCCGGATGCCGAGTTCACGGGCGATCGGGTGCGGTCCGAGGTGGTGCCGCTGCTGGCCGACGAGACCCGGCGTGCCGCGATGACGGCGGCCGCGGCATCCGTCGGCACCCGCAACGGCACCGAGAACGTCGTCGCGATGATCGACGAGGCCCTCGTGCCGTAGGGTCAGGCCGGCGCGGTGCCGCCGGCGCGCAGGGCCGCTGCCACGAGGGCCAGGGCTTCGTCCGTGTCGAGCCGCAGCGCGCGCACCTGTTCGGCGAAGGCCGCCGCCGCCCGCTGGGCCTGCTGGTGGGCGGGATCGCCGTGGAACGACACGAAGGTGCCGTTGCGTCCGCGGGTCTCGATGATCCCGGCTGCCTCGAGCTCGCGGTACGCACGGGCGACGGTACCGGGCGCGACGCCGAGGTCTTCGGCCAGCCGCCGCACCGTGGGCAGCCGCTCGCCCGCGGCGAGCTCGCCCGACGAGACGGCGTCAAGGAGCCCCGCGCGCAACTGCTCGAACGGCGGGACATGAGACGAAGGGTCGATGACGATCATGCGGTTCCTCCGACCGTGGCCGGCCGGCGGAGCCAGTCGGGATAGAGCGCGGCGGGCAGGCGTCGGCCCGTGCCGGGGTAGACGAACTGCAGCGCGATGAGTCCCAGGGTCGGCAACTGCCAGGCCAGCCCGCTGAAGGCGCCGTCGGCGCCGATCCATATCGCTCCGACGGACGACGCGATCACCCCCCACGCCGCGAACGCCATCGAGAGGCGCAGCTGGCCGATCGTCGTGGAGCGGAACGCATCGTCCCAGGCGAGCTCGAGAGTGTCGGTCGCAGGCTGCGCCTGAGCGAGCACCCGTCTCTCCAACGGAGGCACCACGACCAGAGTCGCCACGGCGACGGCTGCGAAGACGAAGGCTGCCGTCGCGAGCACGCCGTTGACGCCTTCAGGCGTCCGCGCGAGCGCGATGCCGAGTGCAACGACCGACGCCCCGGCGGCGCACGCGAGCAGCCAGGGGAGCATCCTTCGGACGGGATCGAGGTAGTCGACGACGCCCACAGCCCGAGCGCGCGCGACGCGCGGGGCGTTCGGCGCGGGATGGAAGAGGCGCTCGCGCACGCTCGCGAGGGCGGACACGATCGCCGTCGCGATCAGGACGGGAAAGATCACGTAGAGCGGGAAGGCGGGGGTGGCTGCGAGCGGGGTGAGGAGGAGCCAGGCGGCGGCCAGGATCCCGACCAGCATCGCGAGCGCGCTCGCGCGGCTAGCCGATTGCACCCGCGCTACCACGGACTCCCGCGTCCGTGCCGAGCCGTATGGCAGACGGATCTGCTGCGAGAACCGGTCGGCGCGGGCGTATGCCGACGACCTCGTGCTCACCAGGATCACCACGACCGCGCAGACGACGATCGAGACCCCCATGATGACGACGTTCATGGTCCGTACGTACTCCCAGTCCGGCTCCATGCACACATTGTGCTACGCGTTGTGGCAATGTGTCAACACAAACCGCGCCAGCCCGACCGTTCATTCGCCACATATGTACGCGAATCGCGGGTTTCGGCGTACATATGTGGCGAACGAACCGGGCGGGGTGGAAGGGCGCGGACGTCGTGCGAGGGCGGGGGCGCGAGGGCGGCCCGCGCGCCGGGGGCCGAGGGAGCGGCGCCCAACTTAGGATTGGACGGTCATGATCAGACCCGACCTCAGCCTTCCCATCCCCGAGAACATCGAGGCCGCCCACTTCATCGGGATCGGCGGCTCCGGCATGTCGGGCCTCGCGCGCATGTTCCTCGATCGCGGCATCCGTGTCTCGGGCTCGGACCGCGCCGACAGCCCGGGGCTCCGCGATCTCGAGGCGCTCGGCGCCACCGTCTACGTCGGCCACGACCCTGCGAACCTCGCGGACGACGTCGACACGGTCGTGCACACCGGCGCCATCTGGCCCGAGAACCCGGAGTTCCTGCTCGCGAAGGAGCGCGGGCTCCACGTGATCCACCGGTCGCAGGCGCTGTACTGGCTCATTGGCGGACGACGGCTCGTCTCGGTCGCCGGCGCCCACGGCAAGACCACGTCCACCGGCATGATCGTCACGGCGCTGCGCGACCTCGGCGCCGATCCGGCCTTCGTCAACGGCGGGGTCATCTCCCAGCTCGGCGTCTCGAGCGCGAGCGGTTCGGACGACCTGTTCGTCATCGAGGCCGACGAGTCCGACGGCACCTTCTTGCTGTACGACACGTCGATCGCTCTCGTCACGAACGTCGACCCGGACCATCTCGATCACTGGGGCTCGGCCGACGCGTTCTACGCGGCGTTCGCGCGGTTCGCGAACGACGCGCGCGAGGCCGTCGTGATCTCGTCCGATGACCCGGGCGCTCAGATCGTGACCTCGCAGCTGACCCACCCGCGTGTCGTCACCTTCGGCGAGTCGGCGGACGCGACCGTGCGCGTGAGCGACATCGTCACCGACGGTCCGGTCACCTTCCGTCTCACCTACGACGGCGCCACTGTCGAGGCCCGGCTGCCTGTGCCGGGAGCGCACAACGCGATCAACGCCGCGGGTGCCGTCGCCGTCCTCCTGACTCTCGGGCACGGACTCCAGCCCGCCGTGCGCGCCGTCGAGGGCTTCGCGGGCACGA
This sequence comes from Microbacterium sp. HD4P20, assembly GCF_019449275.2. Taxonomy (GTDB): domain Bacteria; phylum Actinomycetota; class Actinomycetes; order Actinomycetales; family Microbacteriaceae; genus Microbacterium. The sequence goes on along the minus strand of NZ_JAHZQZ020000014.1, from coordinate 614,977 downwards.
TCCGCCGCTTCGAGCTGCACGGGGTCGAACGGGGCGTGAGCGTCTACGACGACTACGCACACCACCCCACGGAGGTCGCTGCCGCCCTCGCGGCTGCCCGCACGGTGGTCGGCGACGGACGCATCATCGCGATCCAGCAGCCGCACACCTACTCCCGCACGCAGGAGATGTATCGCGAGTTCGCGCACGTTCTGGAGCAGTACGCGGATCACACCGTCATGCTCGACGTGTACGGAGCCCGCGAGGATCCGGTGCCCGGTGTGACCGGCGAGCTCGTCAGCGGCGCGTTCGCGGATCCGTCGCATGTCCACTTCGTCCCGGACTGGCAGCAGGCCGCCGACTACACCGCGACGGTCGCCCGCGAGGGCGACTACGTCATCACTCTCGGCTGCGGCAACGTCAACCTGATCATCCCGCAGGTGCTCGAGGCCCTCGGCCGAACCGCGCCGAACCCGCGTTCGGACACGGGGGAGTAGCGCCGCATGCGCCGTCCGTCGCCGCTGCCGCAGCCGTCCGCGCGAGAGGCGGAGCAGGCGGATGCCTCGCCTCGCGGCCGTCGCGACGCGCGCGCGCCGCGCGGCGAGACGACGAAGGATGCTGCCGCTGGTGCGGGTCGTTCCGGCCCTTCCACCGAGCCCACCGAGCCAACCATCGCCGCGGCCGCAGCCGGCGTCGCCGAAGACGGCGACGACCTCACCGCGCCCGTCATCCCGCTCGGGAGTCCACTGCCGTTGCCCGGATCTGAGCCCGGGACCTCGGGCGACACCGCCGACTCATCCGCGTCGGGAGATGTCGGGTTCCGTGACGTCTGGCGGGCCGCGCGTGCGCGCCGCAAGGCGCTGCGCGCAGAAGTCCGGCGCTTCACCGTGCGTCAGCGGCGCCGCCGTGCGCTGTGGCTCGGCGCTGCAGCATCCGTCGTCATCCTCGCCCTGGCGACGATCGGCGCCGCCTACAGTCCGCTGTTCGCGGTGGAGCGCGTCGTGGTTGTCGGCGTCGAGCAGCTCGATGCCGCTGAGATCGTCGACGCGCTCGAGGGCCAGGTCGGCACGCCGCTGCCGCTCGTCGACGAGAGCGCCGTGAAGGCCGAGTTGGTCGCGTTCCCGCTGGTGGAGTCGTACACGCTCGAGGCCCGGCCCCCGCACGACCTCGTGGTGCGGATCGTGGAGCGCACCCCGATCGGCCTGATAGAGACTCGCGCCGGCTATACCCTCGTCGACGCGGCGGGTGTCGCGCTGTCGACTTCGGCCCAGCCCAGCCCCGGCACGCCTCTGCTGTCGATCACCGGCGGAGCGGACTCCGATGCGTTCTCGGCTGTGGGTCAGGTGATGCGGTCGCTGCCCGATGAGCTGCGCGCACAGGTGACCGCGGTGTCGGCGACGACGCCCGACGACGTCACGCTCTCGCTCGGCGAATCGAACGCACAGGTGGTGTGGGGGAGCGCCGAGGAATCCGCGAACAAGGCGCTCGTGCTGGCTCGAGCGATGATCTCGCACCCGCCCGCGGGCGTCATCAGCTACGACGTCTCGTCACCCGACGCGATCGTCATCCGCTGATCCGTCGTCGTCCGATCAGGCGCTCTTGAGGCCGGGTTGGCGCGACACGCCGTCCGGGTCCGGCCGCGTGCGCGGCATCCGCTTACTTTCGTCACAACGGGAATTGCATACCGGGCAATTCTTTATACCTCTACTAGAGGTTGAAGGTTAACAGGTCCAGGGCTACGGAGGCCGGCATGAGCCAGAACCAGAACTACCTCGCCGTCATCAAGGTGGTCGGTGTCGGCGGAGGCGGCGTCAACGCCGTCAATCGCATGATCGAGCTCGGCCTGCGCGGTGTCGAGTTCATCGCGATCAACACCGACGCCCAAGCACTGCTGATGAGCGACGCCGACGTCAAGCTCGACGTGGGTCGCGAGCTGACGCGCGGACTCGGCGCAGGAGCCGATCCCGAGGTCGGTCGTCGCGCCGCCGAAGACCACGCCGAAGAGATCGAAGAGGCTCTGCGCGGCGCCGACATGGTGTTCGTCACCGCGGGCGAGGGCGGCGGCACCGGCACAGGCGGCGCTCCCGTCGTGGCGAAGATCGCCAAGTCGATCGGAGCGCTGACGATCGGTGTCGTGACCAAGCCCTTCTCGTTCGAGGGTCGCCGACGCCAGCAGCAGGCCGAGACCGGCGTGGGCAAGCTGAAGGAAGAGGTCGACACCCTCATCGTCGTCCCGAACGACCGCCTGCTCGAGATCAGCGACCGCGGCATCTCGATGATCGAGGCGTTCGCCACGGCCGACCAGGTGCTCCTCGCCGGTGTGCAGGGCATCACCGACCTGATCACGACGCCGGGTCTGATCAACCTCGACTTCGCCGACGTCAAGTCGGTCATGCAGGGCGCGGGATCCGCGCTCATGGGCATCGGATCCGCGCGTGGCGCGGATCGTGCGATCAAAGCCGCCGAGCTCGCGGTCGAATCGCCCCTGCTCGAGGCCTCCATCGAAGGCGCGCACGGCGTGCTGCTGTCGATCCAGGGCGGCTCGAACCTCGGCATCTTCGAGATCAACGACGCCGCGCAGCTGGTCAAAGAGGCGGCGCACCCCGAGGCGAACATCATCTTCGGCACCGTCATCGACGACACCCTCGGCGATGAGGTGAGAGTGACCGTCATCGCCGCCGGCTTCGACGGCGGGGAGCCGCAGCAGCGCATCGAGCCGATCACGGCGTCGCGCGTGCAGGCAGCGCCCGCGCTGCCGTCGACGACCGCTGACGACGCCGCCAAGGACCGCGACGTCGAGCCTGTCGCTCCCGCTGTGCCGGTGTCGGTGGGCGCCATGTCCGAGACGTCGTACGACTCGGCCTTCGGCGACGACGACCTCGACATCCCGGATTTCCTGAAGTAAGCGCGTCGGCACTACAGCAATCAGCCAGTCACCCTGATGACCGATCTCGCCGCACGCCTCGCCGAGGTCGATCAGCGGATAGCGGATGCCGCGCGCGCGGCCGGTCGCGATCCGTCCGAGCTGACACGCATCGTGGTGACGAAGTTCCATCCCGTCGCGCTCGTCGAGCAGCTTTACCGGCTCGGCGTGCGCGACGTGGGCGAGAATCGCCAGCAGGAGTTCACGCGCAAGGCTGCCGACGCCGCCGCGCTGGACGGCCTGCGCTGGCACTTCATCGGGCAGGCGCAGACCAACAAGGCTCGCGCGATCCGGGCCGCAGCATCCGTCGTCCACTCCGTCGACCGGCCGCGTCTCGCCGACGCGCTGCACGGTGCCGGGGAACCGGGCGATGCGGTGCTGGACGTGCTGCTCCAGGTGAACCTCACCGACGACGCGGGCCGGGGCGGGGTGGCCCCGGGCGAGCTGGAAGCCCTCGCTGCGCACACGGCTGCGCTGTCGACGTTGCGCGTGCGCGGCGTCATGGCGGTGGCCCCGCTCGACGAGCCGCCGGCGCCGGCATTCGAACGGCTCCGCCGCTGCGCCGAAACGGTGCGCCGGGTGGTCCCGGACGCCGACTGGATCTCGGCAGGGATGACCGCCGACTTCGCGGAAGCGATCGCGGCGGGCGCGACACACCTGCGGATCGGGTCGGCAATCACGGGCCCAAGGCCGGATCACGGTTAACCTCGGAACAGATGAGCACTACGGAGGATGCGATGTCGAACCCGCTCAAGAAGACCATGGTGTACCTGGGCCTCGCCGATGAGGAAGAGGTCTACGAAGAGCCGGCCCCCCAGCAGCGCGGTCGCAAGACCGAGCAGGCCCTGGACAAGCCCGCTGCCCCGGTGACGCCGATCCACCGGCCCACCGTCGTGCGCCAGCCGGCGCCGCAGGCGGTGAGCGAGATCCTCACGGTGCACCCGAAGCAGTATCGCGACGCGCAGGTGATCGCCGAGAACTTCCGGGAAGGCATCCCGGTCATCATCAACCTCTCGCAGATGAGCGACGCCGACGCGCGCCGGCTGATCGACTTCGCGAGTGGCCTGTCACTCGGCCTCTATGGCCGCATCGAGCGTGTGACGAGCAAAGTCTTCTTGCTTTCGCCCGAGAACGTCGCCGTCTCGGGCGACGGCGGCGTGGCGCATGCCGACGCGGAATCCGTTCCCTTCGCACAGCCGTAGTCTGGCTAAGTGGCTGTCGTCCAACTCATCGCATCGGTCCTCAACCTCGCGCTGCTCCTGTACGTCTTCGTACTGCTCGCGCGGCTGATCCTCGACTGGATCCCGTTCTTCAACCGGGAGTGGCGTCCTCGGGGTGCCGGGCTCGTTGCCGCCGAGATCGTTTACACGCTCACCGACCCGCCGATCAAGCTCTTCCGTCGTTTCATCCCGCCCCTCCGCGTCGGCGCCATCGCCATCGATTTCGGCTTCGCGCTGACGATGCTGCTGTGTTTCATCCTGCTGAGCGTCACTCGCGCCATCGCCGCGTGACGCGCGGGGCGCCGAGCACGTACTCCTTCGACACTCTCGGACGCCACGACTATGCTTGCCTGATACCGTCGGCCGTCAGCCGGCGGCCCCGACATCGGCCAGCGACCAGACGCTCGAAAGAGGAATCACCATGGCATTGACCCCCGATGACGTCGTCACCAAGCAATTTCAGCACGTGCGCTTCAAGGAGGGTTTCGACCCCGATGAGGTCGACGACTTCCTTGATGAGATCGTCGTCGAGTGGCGCAAGACGATCGCCGAGAACGATGAGCTGAAGGCGAAGCTGGCGGCGTACGAGTCTGGTTCCGCTCCCGCCCCCGCTGCCGAGCCGGCCCCCGCCCCGGTCATCGCCGAGGCACCTGCTCCGGCCCCGGCCGCTGCGACCGGTGCGGGCGCGCCCGCCGCGAGCGCCGGCATCATCGAGCTCGCACAGCGCCTGCACGACGAGCACGTCGCCGAGGGCATCGCCCAGCGCGACCAGCTGATCGCCGACGCCAAGGCCCAGGCGGCCTCGATCGTCTCAGAAGCCGAGACGCGCGGCCGCGAAGAGCTCGCGAAGCTCGACCGCGAGCGCTCGTCGCTCGAAGGCCGCATCTCGGAGCTGCGCAACTTCGAGCGCGACTACCGCGCTCAGCTGCGGAGCTACATCGAGGGCAAGCTGCGTGACCTCGAGACGACCGCGACGACGTCCGGCGCACAGCCGGTGTCGGCCATCGGCCTCTAGGCGTTGACAGACCGACCTCGGCCCCTGAGATCGTCGAAGGGTCGTCACGCGGCGGCCGGCGCCATCATCGCGATTCTCGCGGTGCTGGTGCTGGCCGCCGATCAGTTCGCAAAGCACGTCGCACTAGAGAACCTCCCCTACCAGGAGACGGTCCCGGTCTTCGGGGACTTCTTGAGCTTCTATCTCACGCGCAACCCTGGCGCGGCCTTCTCGCTCGGCGAGGGTGTCACCTGGATCTTCACGATCGCACTGGCAGTGGTCGCAGGGGTGATCGTGTGGCTTGCCGCCACTCGGGTGACATCGCGCCTGTGGGCGGTCGCGCTGGGTCTGCTGCTCGGCGGCGTTCTGGGCAACCTCACCGACCGCATCCTGCGTGAGCCCGGCTTCGCCGTCGGCCACGTCGTCGATTTCATAAACACGCCCTGGATGTGGTTCTTCCCGGGCATGTCGCCGGCCATCTACAACATCGCCGACATCTTCATCGTCTCGATGATGATCGGCGTGGCCATCCTGGTGCTCGTCGGCATTCATCTCGACGGCACGCGGGAGCGCCGCACCACCGACGACCACGACGAAGGCTCGACGGATGCCACGTCCGGTCTCTCGGCTGCGTCCGAGACATCGGGCACCGTCGCTGCAGACCCGCTGGCACCACCATCGGAGGCGGACGGCGGACCGACCGACGCCTCGAAGGCCTGACATGGAGTCGCGAAGCCTTCCCGTCCCTGACGGTCTCGACGGCGCGCGGGTCGACGCCGCGCTGGCGAAGATGCTGGGCTTCTCGCGCACGTTCGCGGCCGACGTCGCCGAAGCGGGCGGCGTGGTGATGGACGGACGAACGCTCGCGAAGTCCGACAAGCTGCGCGGCGGCGCGTGGCTCGACGTGTCGTGGGCTCCCAAAGAGGAGCCGCGGATCGTGCCGCTCGCCGTGCCAGACCTGGGCATCGTCTACGACGACGACGAGATCGTCGTGGTCGACAAGCCCTCGGGCGTGGCGTCGCACCCGTCGCTCGGCTGGGAGGGTCCGACCGTGCTCGGCGCCCTCGCCGCCGCCGGATACCGCATCGCGACGACCGGAGCCGCCGAGCGGCAGGGCGTGGTGCACCGTCTCGACGTCGGCACGAGCGGGCTGATGGTGGTGGCCAAGTCCGAGCGGGCCTACACCGCACTCAAGCGCGCCTTCAAGGAGCGCGAGGTCGACAAGGTGTACCACACGGTCGTGCAGGGGCATCCGGATCCCCTCGCGGGGACGATCGACGCGCCGATCGGACGTCACCCGAACCACTCCTGGAAGTTCGCCGTCATCCCCGACGGCAAGGACTCCATCACGCACTACGAGACGCTCGAGGCGTTCCGCGGGGCCTCCCTGCTCGAGATCCATCTCGAGACCGGTCGCACGCACCAGATTCGGGTGCACATGGCTGCGCACCGGCATCCGTGCGTCGGCGATCCGCTCTATGGTGCCGACCCGACACTGTCGGCCCGGCTGGGACTCACCCGCCAGTGGCTGCACGCGCACGAGCTCTCGTTCTCACACCCGGCGACGGGGGAGTGGATGACGCTCGTCTCGCCGTACCCTGCCGACCTTGCGCACGCGCTCGAGGTGCTGCGGGGAGACTAGCCGGGCCCCGTCGTCAGAGTCCGCCCTCGAAGTGCGCGACGCCCTCCGGCGCGAGGGCGAGTTCGATGCGGCGGCGCATGTCGGGCAACTCGAGATGGGGCAGCCCGCCGACGTCGAACCAGCCGACCTCGGTCATCTCGCCGTCGACGGGATGCGGCTCGCCCGAGATCCACGCGCAGCGGAACACCAGATCGAGGTAATCGACCTGGTCGCCGTGCGGATAAACGACCCGGGGCAGCTGGTGAACCCACACCAGGCGCTCCACACGGCAGACCACGCCCGCCTCCTCGAGCGTCTCACGCACTGCGGCGTCCGCCGGCTCCTCGCCCGGGTCCACGATGCCCGTGATGGGCGTGAGCGCGCCGTTGTCGCTGCGTCGCCCCAGCAGGATCAGGTTCTCGCGCAGGACTATGGCCGTCGTGCCGACGAGCGGCAGCGGCGCAGTCCCGATCTGTCGGCGAAGGTCGAGCACGAAATCCGGGGTCGGCATGCTGTCACCCTACGATGCGGGACGATGTCGGATGCCGCGGCCACACTGGGCGCATGGCGATCGATGTGAGACCGGCGACCGTGTTCGACGATGTCGCCACCGTGATCGGCCCCAAGAAGCCCGAGTCGAGCGTGTGCTTCTGCCTGAGCTACCGCATCCCTTCCAGAGAGGCGAACGCGCTGCGCGGTCCGGAGCGGGCCGAGCGTGTGCGACGGCTCATGGTCGAAGAGGAGTACCCGATCGGAGTGCTCGCGTATGACGGCGACGAGGTCGTCGGCTGGGCCGCCGTGGCGCCACGGTCCCGCACGCACTTCGCGACGTTCCGCAAGATCCCGTACGTCGACGACGCCGACGTGTGGTCGTTGTGGTGCTTCCGGGTGCACCCAGGGCATCGCAAGAAGGGTGTCATGCACGCGCTCATCGACGGTGCGGTCGTGTTCGCACGCGAGCAGGGCGCCCCGGCGATCGAGGGCTATCCGGTCGACAACGGCGACGCGAGGGTCGATCTCACGATGGCCTACGTCGGCACGCGCCGGTTGTTCGAGCACGCCGGTTTCGCGAAGGCCGCCGACACCAGCTCGGTGCTGGCGGGGTTCCCGCGCGTGCTCATGCGACGAGAACTGCGCTGAGCGACCTAACCTGAGACCGTGAACGACCTGCTGCGCCGCCGGCTCGACCGCGCGAACACGCTCTACCTCGATTTCGTCGATACGGTGACGTCCGAGCAATTGGGCTCGCACCTCGCCGATCTGCCGTCCGACACGGTGGGCCACCAGCTGTGGTGCGTGCTGGGCGCTCGCGAGAGCTTTCCCCGCGCCGCACGCGCCGGCGACTGGCAGGGCTTCTCGAGTCCGGTCACGCATGAGCAGACGACGGATGCCGCGGCCCTGCGCGCCGCCTTCGTCCAGACGGCGTCCGACGTGGACGAGTGGGTGGCAGGCGTCGCCACGGACGACGAGGACTCGCTGCGGTACGTGATCGCCCTGCTCGAACACGAGACGCAGCACCACGGCCAGCTCATCCGCTATCTGTACGGCCTCGGCATCGAGCGGCCGGATTCGTGGCAGCAGCAGTACGCGCTGGACACCGACTTCTGAGTCCGTGTGAACCATCAGCGCGGCATCCGGCAATACTCGATGTGAGTACTGACAGCGAGATCATCCGCCGGTCCTTCGATGTCCCCGCGGTGTTCGCGGAGCTCTTCGAACGGCACGCGCGGGGGATCGGAGCACTCGCTGCGCGGCGCGACACGTGCCCGCCACCGAGTGACGTCACCGAGACTCCGACGACGCCGGGCGGGGCATCCGTTCCACCCGGTCGCCGGCACCGCCGACACAGAATCGGATCCGCTCCTGCGGACCCGCCGTACGACACGCCGGGCTCGCCGACAGCGCGCCCGGCGTGTCGCCGCAGAGATCCGCGCCTACGGATCCGATTCCGGGCGCGGCGCCCCGACCCTCACCCTCGACTCGAGGGTGAAGCGACCTTCCCGGGAGGGCAGGCGACACCCGCCCTGACCGGCAGCGACGTCGGAGCTGCTCCGTAGACTCGATCCGTGGCATCCGACTCCTTCGTTCACCTGCACGTGCACAGCGAGTACTCGATGCTCGACGGGGCAGCCCGCATCGGCCCGATGGTGCAAGAGGCGGTGCGGCTGGGCATGCCGGCGATCGCTGTCACCGACCACGGCAACACTTTTGCGGCCTACGAGTTCTACCGGACCGCGAAGGATGCCGGCATCAAGCCGATCGTCGGCATCGAGGCTTATGTCACGCCGGGCACGCATCGCTCCGACAAGGCCCGTGTGCGCTGGGGCACGCCCGAGCAGTCCGACGACGACGTGTCGGGCTCGGGTGCGTACACGCACATGACCCTCCTGTCCGAGACCACGGAGGGCATGCACAACCTCTTCCGGCTGTCGTCGAGGGCGAGCATCGAGGGGTACTACTTCAAACCCCGCATGGATCGTGAACTGCTGCAGAAGTACAGCAAGGGGCTCATCGCAACGACCGGCTGCCCCTCGGGTGAAGTGCAGACCCGGCTGCGGCTCGGGCAGTACGACGCCGCGCGCGCGGCGGCCGCGGAGTTCCAGGACATCTTCGGCAAGGAGAACTACTTCGCCGAGATCATGGACCACGGTCTCTCGATCGAGCGCCGGGTCATGGCTGACCTGCTCAAGATCGCGGAGGACCTCGACATCCCGCTGGTCGGTACGAACGACCTGCACTACACGCACCAGCACGACGCGAAAAGCCACGCCGCATTGTTGTGCGTGCAGTCAGGCTCGACGCTGGATGACCCGAAGCGATTCAAGTTCGACGGCGACGGCTACTACGTGAAGTCGCCGGCTGAGATGCGGCAGGTGTTCCGTGACCACCCCGAGGCCTGCGACAGCACGCTGCTGATCGCGGAGCGGTGCGAGGTCGAGTTCGACACCAGCGCGAACTACATGCCTCGGTTCCCGGTCCCCGCGGGCGAGACCGAGGAGTCCTGGTTCATCAAGGAGGTCGAGAACGGCCTCAACGAGCGCTACCCGAACGGCATCCCCGACGAGGTGCGCAAGCAAGCCGAGTACGAGACCGGCGTGATCACCCAGATGGGATTCCCGGGGTACTTCCTCGTGGTCGCCGACTTCATCAACTGGGCCAAGCGCAACGGCATCCGGGTCGGACCGGGTCGTGGCTCGGGCGCGGGCTCGATGGCGGCGTACGCGATGAAGATCACCGATCTCGATCCGCTGCAACACGGTCTGATCTTCGAGCGGTTCCTCAACCCCGACCGTGTATCGATGCCCGACTTCGACGTCGACTTCGACGACCGCCGACGCGGCGAGGTGATCCAGTACGTCACCGAGAAGTACGGCGACGAGCGCGTTGCGCAGATCGTCACCTACGGCACCATCAAGGCCAAGCAGGCACTCAAGGACGCGGGACGCGTGCTGGGGTTCCCGTTCAGCATGGGGGAGCGCCTGACCAAGGCGATGCCGCCGGCCGTGATGGGCAAGGACATGCCGCTGGAGGGCATGTTCGACGCCCAGCATCCCCGCTACAAAGAAGCCTCCGAATTCCGCACGCTGATCGAGACGGATGCCGAGGCCAAGACCGTCTTCGACACCGCGGTGGGCCTGGAGAACCTCAAGCGCCAGTGGGGCGTCCACGCCGCCGGCGTCATCATGTCCAGCGAGCCGCTGATCGACATCATCCCGATCATGAAGCGCGAGCAGGACGGCCAGATCGTCACGCAGTTCGACTACCCCGCGTGCGAGTCGCTCGGCCTGATCAAGATGGACTTCCTGGGGCTTCGCAACCTCACGATCATCAATGACGCCCTCGACAACATCGAGGCCAACCGCGGCCACCCGCTCGTGCTCGAGGATCTGTCGCTGGACGACCAGGCCTCGTACGACCTGCTGACGCGTGGTGACACGCTGGGCGTGTTCCAGCTCGACGGCGGGCCGATGCGATCGCTGTTGCGCCTGATGAAGCCCGACAATTTCGAAGACATCTCTGCCGTCATCGCGCTCTACCGCCCGGGACCGATGGGCGCCAACTCACACATCAACTACGCGCTGCGCAAGAACGGCCAGCAGGAGATCACCCCGATCCACCCCGAGCTCGAAGAGCCGCTGAAAGACATCCTCGACACCAGCTACGGCCTGATCATCTATCAGGAGCAGGTCATGGCGATCGCCCAGCGGGTGGCGGGGTTCAGCCTCGGCCAAGCCGACATCCTTCGCCGGGCGATGGGCAAGAAGAAGAAGTCCGAGCTCGACAAGCAGTACGAGGGCTTCCACCGTGGCATGGCTGACAACGGCTTCGGCGAGGACGCCATCAAGGCGTTGTGGGACATCCTGCTGCCGTTCTCCGACTACGCGTTCAATAAAGCGCACTCCGCTGCCTACGGCCTGGTGTCGTACTGGACGGCCTACCTGAAGGCCCACTACCCGGCCGAGTACATGGCGGCGCTGCTGACGAGCGTCGGCGACTCCAAAGACAAGATGGCCGTGTACCTCAACGAATGTCGGCGCATGGGCATCAAGGTGCTCCCGCCCGACGTCGGCCAGTCGATCCGGTACTTCGCCGCCGTGGGCGAAGACATCCGCTTCGGGCTCGGCGCGGTGCGCAACGTGGGCACCAACGTCGTCGACGGGATCGTCGCCGCGCGCGCCGACGTCGGCTTCACGAGCTTCCACGACTTCCTCGCGAAGGTGCCCGTCCACGTCGCCAACAAGCGCACCGTCGAGTCGCTCATCAAGGCCGGAGCATTCGACTCGCTCGGATCGACCCGGCGCGCCCTGATGGAGATCCACGAGGATGCCGCGGAGGCGGCCGTGCTCGACAAGCGCCGCGAAGCCAACGGCGAGGTAGGTTTCGACTTCGATTCGCTCTGGGGCGAGGACGAACCGCAGCGGGCGGCGAAGGTTCCCGATCGGCCGGAATGGAACAAGAAGGACAAGCTGGCGTTCGAGCGCGAGATGCTGGGCCTGTACGTCTCGGATCATCCGCTGGCGGGCCTTGAGATCCCCTTGGCGAAGCATGCCTCGACGAGCATCCACGACCTGCTGGCTTCAGAGGACGTCGGCGACGGCGATCAGGTCACGATCGCCGGTCTCGTCACGAGCGTCCAGCACCGCGTCGCGAAGCAGAGCGGCAACCCCTACGGCATGATCACCGTCGAGGACTTCGACGGTGAGATCACCGTGATGTTCATGGGCAAGACCTACACCGAGTTCGCGCCGATGCTCGTGGCCGACTCGATCCTCGTGGTGCGCGGGCGGGTGTCTCGGCGAGACGACGGCATGAACCTCCATGCGCAGTCCACGTTCAGCCCGGATCTGGGCACGATGGACGAAGCCGGGAGCCTCGTGCTCGTGATGCCGGAGCGTCGCGCAAACGAGGCACTGATCGGCGAGCTGCTTCAGATGCTGGAACGGCACAAGGGAGGGACGGAGGTGACGATGAAGCTGCACAGCGGCAACGTCGCCAAAGTCTTCGAGGTCCCGCATCCCGTTCGCATCACCCCCGATCTCTACGGCGAGCTGAAGGGGCTGCTGGGGCCGCAGTGTCTCGGCTGAGTCATGCACGTGTGCCATCGGTGACGGTGTGAAGGAGCCTGCGATCTCATGGCGGTCTCATGCGGCGTGGGTAGGATCAGGACGGCGCGGGCCTCGTAAGCCCGCCGGAAGGGACGAACGTGACTGAGGACCAGAGGGAACCGAACAACGACGCGGCGACCGCCGAGGAGGCGCCTCAGTACGGTCTGGGGCCGTTCTCGATCCGCGAGGTCGCACTGATGGGCACCTGGCTCGTCGCGTTCGTCGTCTCGTTCTTCCCGATCTACGGCGAAGTCGGCCGCGGCCCGTCCGTATGGAGCAACGGCATCGACTGGGTGCTCACGATCGGCGTCCCCACCGCGGCCGTCTTCCTCATCGTGCTGCGCCGTCTCTCGCCGGAGGGCATTCGCCGTGTGGGCTCCCTCGGCATCGACCAGTTCGCCTCGGTAGCGTTCTCGGTCTCGACGGTGCTGTGGCTCACCACGATCTGGAACTCGTTCATCACGCTTGCCAACCAGCGGTTCTTCCCTGGCACGTGGGTCGTGTGGGTCGAGTTCTTCCTCATGCTCGCCGGCGTGTTCCTCACCGTGCTCGCGCCCTTCATCGCGCCGTTCGCACAGGACTTCAGCGGGCGGCCCGAGACGGTCGCGCACCGCGCCGCCCGTCCGGTCCGTCCGGTGTCACCGCGCCCGGTCACCGCCCCCGCGGAGCGCGCGCCCCAGGGCGCGTACGGGGACGATGAGGCGCCTGCGCCGCCCGCCGCGCCCGCTCCTTACCCCTCGGCTGCCGATGATGCAGCCGACTCGGGAACGGCCCGTGACGTTGCGCCCGCAGAGACGGCGCCGGATGCCGATTCCACCGCTGCGTCCGGACCCCCCGCGTCCGAGACGACGGAGACGACGGTCATTGAGGCCGAGGAGTGGGAGCCGACATCCGCCGGGTCGGATCCGGCCGCGTCGGCTGCTTCCACAGGCCAGGCGCGCCACCAGGCGTTCTGGGCGCTCGTTCCCGAAGAGCGCGATGTCGTCGACGAGATCGGCATCCCGGTGTTCCGCATCGGTCCGACCGCGTGGGCGCTGGTCATCGAGGATCGCGGCGAGGTGTTCGTGGTGCGGCACGAGGACGGCCGCATCGGCTACCTTCACGACGTCTCCGGGGTGACCCGAGGCTGAACGGCTGTCTGCTCGATCCGACGGCGGCCGGCCGCCGCGATACCGTAGAAGGATGCTCCGGACGATCGATCTGCGCGGGCGCGAGCTGACGCCCGCCGAACTGCTCGCGACCGTGCCACGTGCCACCGCCGCACGCGAAGAGGCCCTCGTCGCCGCGGCGCGCATCGTCGAGGACGTCGCCGAACGCGGGACTGTCGCGCTGCGCGAGCAGTCCGAGCGCTTCGACGGCGTCACGGGCCACGACGTCCGGGTTCCTGCGGTCCACCTCGACGAGGCCCTCGAGTCGCTCGACCCGGCGGTGCGGTCAGCACTCGAGCAGGCGATCGAACGCGTGCGCGAGGCCTCGGCCGCACAGGTGCCCGCTCCCGCGGTCACCGAGCTCGGCCCCGGCGCCCGCGTGATGCAGCGCTGGCAGCCGGTGCGCCGTGTCGGCCTCTACGTGCCCGGTGGCAAGGCCGTCTACCCGTCGAGCGTCGTGATGAACGTCGTGCCGGCGCAGGTCGCCGGTGTCTCCGAGATCGCCCTCGCTTCGCCGCCGCAGCGCGACTTCGGCGGCCGCGTGCACCCCGTCATCCTCGGGGCGGCACGCCTCCTCGGCGTCGTCGAGGTGTACGCGATGGGGGGAGCGGGCGCCATCGGCGCGCTCGCCCACGGCGTACCCGACCTCGGCCTGGAACCCGTCGATGTCGTGACCGGCCCGGGCAACAACTTCGTCGCCGCCGCGAAGCGGGCGGTGGCCGGCCTGGTGGGTACGGATGCCGAGGCCGGCGCGACAGAGATCCTCATCGTCGCCGATGACAGCGCCGACGCCCGCCTCGTCGCGGCGGACCTGATCAGCCAGGCCGAGCACGACGAGCAGGCCTCCGCGGTGCTCGTCACCCCGTCGATGCGCCTCGCCTCGGCCGTGCAGGACGAGATCGGTCCCCGGGCCGCGGCGACCCGTCACGCCGCTCGCGTGTCGGCGGCGCTCACGGGCCCGCAGTCCGCGATCGTGCTCGTCGACGACCTCGCCGCGGCCACGGCATTCAGCAACGCCTACGCTCCTGAGCACCTCGAGCTCCACGTCGCGGACCCTCGCCCGGAGGTGTTCGTGCACGCGGGTGCGATCTTCGTCGGCGACGCGACGCCCGTGAGCCTCGGCGACTACCTCGCCGGCAGCAACCACGTCCTGCCGACCGGCGGTCAGGCCCGGTATTCGGCCGGCCTTTCGGCGGCGACGTTCCTGCGGCCCCAGCAGGTCATCGAGTACGACCGCGCCGCCCTCGCCGTCGTGCGCGACGCGATCGTCACGCTCGCCGAGGCCGAGGCGCTGCCCGCCCACGGTGAGGCGATCACGGCCCGGTTCGACGCGGCAGACTCCACGGTGGGCCAGACCGGGAGCCCGTCCGGCGCCACGGCGTAGGCTGTCTCTGCCATGCACTGTCCGTTCTGCCGCCACGCCGATTCCCGCGTGATCGATTCCCGCACCAGTGACGACGGCCTCAGCATCCGTCGCCGAAGGCAGTGCCCCCAGTGCGGCGGTCGTTTCACCACCGTGGAGACGGCGAGTCTCAACGTCATCAAGCGCTCCGGTGTGATCGAGCCGTTCAGCCGCGAGAAGGTCATGTCGGGCGTGCGCAAGGCCTGTCAGGGCCGTCCGGTCACCGAGGCGGATCTGGCGGTGCTCGCGCAGACCGTCGAAGAGAGCATCCGGCAGACGGGCGCGTCGCAGCTGGACGCGAACGAGATCGGACTGGCGATCCTAGGCCCGCTGCGAGAGCTCGACGAAGTGGCATACCTGCGGTTCGCGAGCGTCTACCAGGCGTTCGATTCGCTCGAGGACTTCGAGGCCGCGATCGAGCAGCTGCGGGTCGACCACGGTCAGGCGCGTCCCGCCGGCGGCGCGGACGCCCCCGCCGGCGACTGATCCCCCTCGGGCAGCCCCCGCCAGAGTCCTGAGCGCGCGGTGCGACCGGATAGCCTGGACGCGATGTATCCGCTCCTGTTCCGCACCGTACTGTCGCGCATGGATCCCGAGTCGGCTCACCATGCGGCGATGGCGGTGATCCGGATGCTGGGCCTCCCGCCGTTCTCGTGGGCGGCGCGTGCGTTGACCCGGCCCGCACCGGAGCTGGCGACCACCGCGCTCGGGCTGCGCTTCGAATCACCCTTCGGCGTGGCTGCCGGCTTCGACAAGGATGTGAAGGGCGCCGCGGGCCTCTTCGCGCTCGGCTTCGGCCATGTCGAGGTCGGGACTCTCACAGCGATCCCGCAAGCGGGCAACGCGCGTCCCCGGCTGTTCCGGCTCATTCCGGACCGCGCCGTGGTCAATCGCATGGGGTTCAACAATCACGGCGCGGAGGCGGCCGCCGAGCGACTGCGGAAGATCCGGCGCCGCTCTCGGCGGGCCGTGCTCGGCGTGAACATAGGCAAGAGCCGCGTGGTGGAGGTGGCCGACGCCACCGCCGACTACGTCCGCAGCGCGTCCCTGCTCGCGCCGCTCGCGGACTACCTCGTCGTGAACGTCTCGTCGCCCAACACCCCCGGGCTGCGAGGTCTGCAGGCCGTCGAGACGCTTCGCCCGCTGCTGCGGGCCGTCCACGACGCTGCGGGCGCGACTCCGCTCCTGGTGAAGATCGCGCCCGATCTGGCAGACGACGAGGTCGAGGCGATCGCCCAGCTGGCCGTCGAACTCGGCCTTGCCGGCCTCATCGCGACGAACACGACGATCTCGCGCGACGGCCTCGTGACCGACTCTGCGACCATTGCGGCCGCGGGCGAGGGCGGCGTGTCGGGCGCGCCGCTCAAGGCCCGCTCACTCGAAGTGCTCCGCCTCGTGAGAGCGGTAGTTCCGTCGGACTTCTGCGTCGTCTCGGTAGGCGGTGTCGAGACCGCCGCCGATGTGAAGCAGCGGATGGATGCCGGTGCCACCCTGGTGCAGGGGTACACCGGGTTCCTCTACCGCGGGCCGCTCTGGGCGCGCCAGATCAACCGAGGGCTCGCGAAGCTGGGCTGAGCGACTGCTCGCCGACCCGGAACCGGTCAGGCGGGCTTCTTGCCGCGCTTCACCTGGGGCTTCGGAAGACGCAGGAAGCGCATCTGAACGGTGCGCATCGCGGCGTACCAGCCGAGGCCCTTCTCCATCTTCCCCTCGCCGAACTTCCGTTTCACGGCGCGCTTGACGGTGATGGAGGTGATCACCATGTCGCCGATGACGAAGAGGATGAAGATCCACAGGCCGATGAAGGCGTAGTACTGCACGGCGGGAGCCGGGATGAAGGTCGCGAGGATGACCACCACCATGGCCGGCATCACGGCCTCGCCCAGGTGCCAGCCGGCGTCGACCCAGTCGCGCACGAACTTGCGCTGCGCGCCCTGGTCGCGCGCCGGGAGGTAGCGGGGGTCGCCCGCGGCCATGCCGAGGCGCGCCTTCTCGCGCTGAGCGGCGAGGTCCGCGCGGGCGCGGGCCTTGGCTTCCTTGGTGTCGGCGACGAGCGGGCGCTTGCGGGCGGCCTCCTGCTCGGAGCGCTTGGGGGTGGGCCGTCCCTTGGTCGTGGCGCCGCCGACGGGTGCGCCGTTGAGAACGGGTCCCTCGGAAGGGGCCTCGTTCGAGGCGGATGCTGCGGGTGTCTTGGCCACGAGTGTTCCTTGGAGTCAGGAAATGGGGTGCGCCTTAAGATTACCCGCATGACCTCTGAGCTCTCCCGACAGGATGCTGTGCGCGAAGCCGCGGCATCCGGTATCCCCTCCGCCCTCGCCGATCTGGGCGGGCTGGTACGCATCCCGTCCGTCGCCTTCCCGGGGTTCGACCCCGGCGAGGTGCAGCGCAGTGCGGAGGCGGTCGCCGCCCTGGTGCGCGAGACGGGACTGTTCGAGAACGTCGAAATCCGCACCGCGGCGATCCCCGGCACGGGGGAGCAAGGCAACCCGGCGGTGCTGGCCACGCGGGCTGCGCGCAACGGGAGGCCGACGATCCTGCTGTACGCGCACCATGATGTGCAGCCGGCGGGCGACGAGACGCTGTGGGAGTCGCCGCCCTTCGAGCCCACCGTTCGCGGCGGTCGCCTGTACGGGCGGGGCGCGGCCGACGACAAGGCGGGCATCATGGCGCACATCGCCGCCCTGCGGGCACTGAAAGAAGCCGTGGGTGAGGACTTCGACCTGGGCGTGGCGCTCTTCTTCGAGGGCGAGGAGGAGGCGGGGTCGCGTTCGTTCGGTCAGTTCCTCAGCGACAACGCCGACGCGCTGCGCGCCGACGTGATCGTCGTCGCCGACTCGGGCAACTGGGATGACAAGACGCCGGCACTCACCGTCTCGCTGCGGGGCAACGCCCGGTTCACGATGCGCGTGAAGACCCTCGAGCATGCCTCGCACTCCGGCATGTTCGGGGGGGCGGTGCCCGACGCGATGATGGCCACCGTCACCCTGCTGTCGACCCTGTGGGACGACGAGGGCGCCGTCGCCGTCGCGGGACTGACCGAACGGGATTCCGAGACCCCGCCGTACAGCGAAGAGACGTTGCGCGACGAAGCCGGCCTACCGGACGGCGTCTCGCCCGTCGGTCGCGGCAGCATCCTCAGCCGGATCTGGAACAAGCCGTCGATCACGGTGACCGGGATCGATGCGCCGAGCGTCGTCAACGCCTCCAACACCCTGAGCCCCGAGATCTCCGTCGTGATCAGCGCGCGGATCGCGCCGGGACAGGCCGCGCGCGACGCGTACGCCGCCATCGAGGCGCACCTGCGCGCCCACGCGCCGTTCGGAGCCGAGCTGGAGTTCTTCGACCAGGACTGCGGCGACGCGTTCCTCGTGGACACGTCGGGCTGGGCCGTCGCCGCCGCGCGCGAGGCGCTTCACGAGGGATACGGCGTGGAGTCGGTCGACATCGGCGTGGGCGGCTCGATACCGTTCATCGCGGATCTTGTCCGCGAGTTCCCGCGCGCGCAGATCCTCGTGACCGGGGTGGAGGACCCGCACGCGCGCGCCCACAGCCCCAACGAGTCGCTGCACCTGGAGACCTTCCGCAACGCTGTCCTGTCGGAGGCGCTGCTGCTCGAGAAGCTGGACGCCCGCACGTCGGATTCGTGAACACACCCGGTTCGGAGCCGCCTCACGGTCGGCGCGCGTAGAATCGAAGCATCCCGCCGCCCTCACGGACCCATCATCCCGGGCGGCCCGTCCGGAGGAGTGCCATGACCGACACCGCACTGACGACTGACCAGACTCAGGCGCCCAGCCGTGAGCATGGTGTGCAGCTGACCGACGCCGCCGCGCTCAAGGTCAAGAGCCTGCTCTCGCAGGAAGGACGCGACGACCTGCGACTGCGGGTGGCCGTCCAGCCGGGCGGATGCAGCGGCCTGATCTACCAGCTGTACTTCGACGAGCGCTCGCTCGACGGCGACAAGACCGTCGACTTCGACGGCGTCGAGGTCATCGTCGACGACATGAGTGTTCCGTACCTCGACGGCGCGATGATCGATTTCAAGGACACCATCTCGGAGCAGGGCTTCACGATCGACAACCCGAACGCCGCCGGCAGTTGCGCATGCGGCGACAGCTTCCACTGACCCGCTGACGACGCGGTACTTTTCCGGCGGGCCCGGGCGCTTGAAAAGGCGTCCGGGCCCGCCTTTTTCCGTTCTCGGCGGCCGACTCAACCTGGGCGGATGGCCTGAATCCACTGGGCGCTTGCCCTAGACTGGCGAGAGTCCTGTTCGCGATCCGGAAAGGTGCACCGTGCCTTCGAAACGCCGTATCCGCTGGGCCGTTCTCCCACTCGGGATCGCAACGGCTGCAGTCCTCGCCGGATGCACCCCGACGGAGTTGCACGGCTACCTTCCCGGCTTCATCGAGAGCGGCGAGCCCGCCACCGACCGCACCGACATGGTCGCCGGGCTGTGGGTCAACTCGTGGATCGTCCTCCTCGCCGTCGGCGTCATCACGTGGGGCCTGATGGGCTGGGCGGCCATCGCTTACCGCCGCCGCAAGGGCCAGCGCGGACTGCCGGTGCAACTGCGGTACAACATGCCGATCGAGATCTTCTATACGATCGTGCCGCTCATCCTCGTGATCGGCTTCTTCGCCTTCACGGCGCGTGACCAGACGATCCTCGAGACGCAGTACGACGACCCGGATGTCGAGATCACCGCGATCGGCAAGCAGTGGTCGTGGGATTTCCAGTACGACGGCGAGACCGAAGAGGACACCGTCTGGACCATGGGTGTCCAGGCGCAGACCGACGACCAGGGCAACATCACGAGCGAGCTGCCCACCCTGGTGCTCCCTGTCGACCAGAGCGTCAAGATCAAGCTGCAGTCCCGCGATGTCATCCACTCGTTCTGGATCATCGACTTCCTGTACAAGAAGGACATGTACATCGGCAAGGACAATTACTGGTCCTTCACGCCGACCCGGGAGGGCTCGTACGCCGGCAAGTGCGCAGAGCTGTGCGGGGAGTACCACTCGATGATGCTGTTCAACGTCGAGGTCGTGAGCGCGGACGAGTACGAGGACTACCTCGACACACTCCGCGACGCCGATCAGACGGGCGACATCAACGACGCCTACGACCGCCTGCAGAACATGCCGGGCACAGGTGGGACCCCTGAGGACGAAGAGGGAGACAACTGATCATGGCGACGACGCTTCCGCTCGAGGAGACGACGCAGGGTCGCCCGACCACCCTGCCGCCGCGTCAAGCCGCACTGCTCAGCGCCACGCGCGTCGAGCAGAAGGGCAACATCATCGTCAAGTGGATCACCTCCACCGACCACAAGACGATCGGTTACCTGTACCTCATCGCATCGGTGATCTTCTTCCTGCTGGGCGGGGTGATGGCCCTGATCATCCGGGCCGAGCTCTTCGAGCCCGGGATGCAGATCGTGCCGACGAAGGAGCAGTACAACCAGCTCTTCACGATGCACGGCACGATCATGCTGCTGATGTTCGCCACCCCGCTGTTCGCGGGCTTCGCGAACGCCATCCTGCCGCTGCAGATCGGTGCCCCCGACGTCGCCTTCCCCCGCCTGAACGCGTTCGCCTTCTGGTTGTTCCTCTTCGGCTCGACGATCGCCGTGGCCGGCTTCCTGACGCCGCAGGGCGCCGCGTCGTTCGGCTGGTTCGCGTATCAGCCACTGGCCAGCGCGACATTCTCGCCGGGTGCCGGCGGTAACCTGTGGATGCTGGGCCTGGGTATGAGCGGTTTCGGCACCATCCTCGGCGCCGTGAACTTCATCACGACGATCATCACCATGCGTGCGCCCGGCATGACCATGTGGCGGATGCCGATCTTCTCGTGGAACACGCTGGTCACCAGCATCCTGATCCTGATGGCGTTCCCCGTGCTCGCCGCGGCGATCCTGGCCGCGGCGGCGGACCGCGTGCTCGGTGCTCACATCTACGATCCCGCGAACGGCGGCGTTCTGCTGTGGCAGCACCTGTTCTGGTTCTTCGGGCATCCTGAGGTGTACATCATCGCGCTGCCGTTCTTCGGCATCGTGTCGGAGATCTTCCCGGTGTTCAGCCGCAAGCCGATCTTCGGGTACAAGACGCTCGTCTACGCGACCATCGCGATCGCGGCGCTGTCGGTCGCGGTGTGGGCGCACCACATGTACGTCACGGGTGCCGTGCTGCTGCCCTTCTTCGCGCTGATGACGATGCTCATCGCGGTGCCGACGGGCGTGAAGATCTTCAACTGGATCGGCACGATGTGGCGCGGGTCGGTGACCTTCGAGACGCCCATGGTGTTCGCGCTCGGGTTCCTCGTGTCGTTCGTCTTCGGTGGTCTGACGGGCATCATCCTGGCCTCGCCGCCGCTGGACTTCCATCTGTCGGATTCGTACTTCGTCGTGGCGCACTTCCACTACGTCGTGTTCGGCACCGTGGTGTTCGCGATGTTCGCCGGCTTCTACTTCTGGTGGCCGAAGTGGACGGGCAAGATGCTCAACGAGCGGCTCGGTTACGTCCACTTCTGGATGCTGTTCATCGGGTTCCACATGACCTTCCTGATCCAGCACTGGCTCGGTGTGGACGGCATGGTCCGCCGGTATGCGGACTACTCCGCGGCCGATGGCTGGACCTGGGAGAATCAGGTCTCGACGATCGGCGCGATGCTGCTCGGCGCCTCGATGATCCCGTTCCTGTTCAACGTATGGATCACCACGCGCAAGGCGCCCAAGGTGACGGTGAACGACCCCTGGGGCTACGGCGCGTCGCTGGAGTGGGCGACCTCGTGCCCGCCGCCGCGGCACAACTTCACGTCGATCCCGCGGATTCGCAGCGAGCGGCCCGCGTTCGACCTGAACCACCCCGAAGCCGGCATCCCTGTCGGCGTCGGACCTGCGAAGGACGCCCCCGAAGCCCCGGTTGCCGACGTGGCCGAGGGAAAGGTGAAGTAAGTGCGCACGAACGCGGGACTGTGGTGGCTGCTCGCCGGTTTCTTCTTCCTCGTGGCGGTGATGTACACCGTCTGGAATCTGATCTCGCACTGGGACACCAACGCGACAGGCGGCCAGTCCTACTGGGAGACGATGACCCTGTCGATCGAATGGGTCGGCAGCGTCGCGCTGCTGTTCACGGCTTTCATGGCCGCTTTGATCGCCTTCTACATCGCGAAGGTGCACAAGGCGCAGGGCGGTGAGCTGCCCGAAGACATTCTGACGGCCGATATCGACGACGGCGACCCGGAGCTCGGAGAGTTCAGCCCGTGGTCCTGGTGGCCCATCGTCCTCGCCTTCTCGGCGGCTCTCGCGATGATCGGTCTCGCCGTCGGCGCCTGGCTCATGCCGATCGGCATCGCGGTGTTCGTCGTTGCGATCGTCGGCTGGGTGTACGAGTACTACCGCGGCTACTTCGCACGCTGATCCGGCACCGGACCACATCCCTCCGCCGTGCAGGCTCGCAGACGTGAGGTTTCATCGATGATGGAGCCTCACGTCGTTCTGCGTGCGGCCGCCGTCTCCGATGTCGGGGCGCATCGCCCGGTCAATCAGGACGCCGCGTTCACCGCCGCGTGGGGCGCCGCGGTGGCCGACGGGGTCGGTGGGGGACCGGCAGGCGACTTCGCGTCCGCGGCGTTCGTGCACCGGCTCGCGGCCGGGCGGCCTACCGGGCTGGGGGCCGAACAGCTGGCCGCGAGCGTGCGCGCTGCCAATTGGGATCTCCGTGCCCACGTCGAGCGTGATCCCGCGCTGACCGGAATGGCCACCACGTTCACCGGCATCTTCGTGGCGGGTTCGAGGTCACTGCTGCTCGCCCATACGGGGGACTCCCGCGCGTATCGCCTGCGGGACGGAGTGCTGACGCGGCAGACGCGTGACGACTCCCTGGTGCAGGTGCTCGTCGATCGGGGCATCGTCGCCGAAGAGGATGCGGCATCCCATCCGCGCCGCAACGTGATCACCGCATCGCTCAGCGGTGCGGAACGCGACGCGCCCACGATCGTGGAGCACGAGCCCCGCGCGGGGGATCGATGGCTGCTGTGCAGCGATGGTCTGACCGACTATGTGCCGGATGCCGACATCCATGCGCTCTTGACGGCTCACGACCGCGTCGAGGATGCCGCCACGGCCGGCGTCGGGCTCGCCCTGGACGCCGGGACCTTCGACAACGTCACCGTGATCGTCGCGGACGTGGTCCCGGGGCGTTCCACGGCGGCACCCCCGCACGAGACGACGTTCTACGGTGCGGCGAGGGCCCGGTTCATGGAGGGGCTCGAGTCGGCCTGAGCGACGCTCAGCCGACTGCTGCGCCGCGCACGACCATCACCTGGGGATCGAATACCCGGGGCAGCCCGCCGCCGTCGTTCTCGGTCGGCTGACCCTCACGCACCCAGTACTCGTAGCCGCCGATCATCTCTCGTACGGCGTATCCCAGCTTTGCGAACTCCACCGCTCCCTTCGCCCCCGCGTTGCAGCCCGGGCTCCAGCAGTACACCACCACGGGCGTCGAACGGTTGATCTCCACCGTCGCACGTTCCGCGATCTCGCGGTACGGCATGTGGACGGCGCCCGAGATGCGTCCCTGCGCCCACGCTTCGTCGCTCCGGACGTCGACCAACACGAAATCCTCACCGGCCTTCTGGGCGGCGTACACGTCGGAGGCATCCGTCTCGAGGGCGAGCTTCGTGGAGTAGTAGGTCAAGGCGTCCGTCATGCTCTCACCCTACGGACCGGCCCGTCATGCCCGGGCGCTGCGGCCGACATCCAGCGGCGGAATCCTGCCGTTTCATATTCCGCCCCCTCGCGTACGACGAGCGATGCCCGGCACGACCGGTGAGGGTCGTGCCGGGCATCCGGCTCGCTCGACGCGACGTGCTAGGCGTCGGATTCCTTGTCGCCGTCGCGCGGCGCGCGAGTCCCCGGCTGAGATTCCGGCACGATCACGTTCGACGGGCGCACCGCCGTCTCGGAGTTGTGGCCGTCGTCGATCGGCGTGTGTGGTGCATCCGGAACGCCGGCGCGCTCGTGCGCGGCCTGCAGCTCAGCGTGCTCTTCCTCCGCGATGTGGTCCAGCGCGTGGTGCTGATGCGCGAGTGCCGCATCGAGCTCGGTCTGCGTCACGGGGGAGAGCCGGTCCTCGAAGAACCAGCGCGAGATCGAAGCGCGCAGGTTCTCGTGCCAGGGGATGTTCCCCTTGGCGTTCGGGCGCACGACGAGCGGCTCGTAGATCTCGTGGTCGACCAGCTTGTACCGGTCGTACTCGTCGACGGGCTGGTGGACCTCGATGTACTCGCCACCGGGGAGGCGCACGATGCGGCCCGATTCGTAGCCGTGCAGGGCGATCTCGCGATCCTTCTTCTGCAGCGCGAGACAGATGCGCTTGGTGACGAAGTAGGCGACGATCGGGCCGAAGATCAGCAGCGCCTGGAGGGTGTGGATGACACCTTCCATCGTGAGCCAGAAATGGGTGGCGATGATGTCCGACGACGCCGCGGCCCACATCACCGCGTACGTGGTCACACCGGCCGCGCCGATCGCGGTGCGCGTCGCGGCGTTGCGCGGGCGCTGCGCGATGTGGTGCTCGCGCTTGTCGCCCGTCACCCACGCCTCGATGAAGGGGTAGATCAGGACGAGAACGAGGAAGATGCCGATCACGCCGAGCGGCACGAGGATGTTGAAGGACCACGTGCGGTCGAGGAAGACGAACTCCCAGCCCGGCGGGATGAGGCGCAGCATGCCGTCGGCGAAGCCGATGTACCAGTCCGGCTGCGTACCGGCCGACACCGGAGACGGGTCGTACGGGCCGTAGTTCCAGATCGGGTTGATCGTGAACAGCGAGGCGACGAGCACGATCACGCCGAACGTGATGAAGAGGAAGCCGCCCATCTTCGACATGTACACCGGCATCATCGGGTAGCCCACGACGTTGCTGTTCGAGCGGGCCGGACCCGCGAACTGTGTGTGCTTGTTGATGACCATGAGCATCAGGTGCAGGACGAGCAGAGCGACGAGGATCGCCGGAAGCAGCAGGATGTGCAGGGTGTACAGGCGTCCGACGATCGCGGTGCCGGGGAACTCGCCGCCGAACAGCAGGAACGAGGTCCAGGTGCCGATGAGCGGGATGCCCTTGATCATGCCGTCGATGATGCGCAGGCCATTGCCCGAGAGCACGTCGTCGGGCAGCGAATAGCCGGTGAATCCTTCGGCCATCGCGAGGATGAACAGGATGAAGCCGATCACCCAGTTCAGTTCGCGGGGCTTGCGGAAGGCGCCGGTGAAGAAGATGCGCAGCATGTGCACACCGATGCCGGCGACGAACACGAGCGCGGCCCAGTGATGGATCTGACGAACCAGCAGACCGCCGCGGATGTCGAAGGAGATCTCGAGGGTGGACGCCATGGCGGCGGACATCTCGATGCCACGCATCGGCAGGAAGGCGCCGTAGTAGTGCGTCTCGACCATCGACGCCTGGAAGAAGAACGTGAGGAACGTGCCCGACAGGAGCACCACGACGAAACTCCACAGGGCGATCTCACCCAGCATGAACGACCAGTGGTCGGGGAAGATCTTGCGTCCGAGCTCTTTGACGAAGCCCGACAGGCTCGTGCGCTCATCGATGTAGTTCGCGGTGGCGCCGATGAAGCGGCCGCCCAGCGGCTTGTCACGCGCCGGGATGGGCTCCGAAGACGAGGCCGGCTCCCGAGTGACGTTCTCGGTGGGGTGAGTGGCGGTACTCAATGACGCTCCCAGAAGCTCGGGCCGACGGGTTCGTGGAAGTCGCTGCGTGCCACGAGGTAGCCCTCGTCGTCGACGGTGATGGGCAGCTGCGGCAGCGGGCGCGCGGCCGGCCCGAAGATGACCTTCGCGTGGTCGGTCACGTCGAACTGCGACTGGTGGCAGGGGCACAGCAGGTGGTGCGTCTGCTGCTCGTAGAGCGCGACGGGGCAGCCGACGTGCGTGCACACCTTGGAGTAGGCGACGATGCCGTTGTACGACCACTCCCGGCGCTCCTCCGACTCGGTGAGCTGCTCAGGGAGCAGCCGCACCGCGAGGACGATGGCCTTGGCCTTTTCTTCGAGGTAGCCGTCGTGGTGCGAGAGCTCGGCAAGGGACTCGGGGATGACGTGCACGGCGGAGCCGAGCGTGAGGTCTGCTGCGCGGATGGGCTCGCCACTCGGGTCATGGACGAGCCGCTCGCCTTCTCTCCACATGGTGTGCTCGAGAAGGTAGACCGGGTCACCGGCATGCGGGTGCTCGGGCGAACTGAACGGGGCCAGACCGCGGAAGAGGACGATGCCGGGAGCCACGGATGCGACCAGCGCCGCGATCATCGAGTTGCGGATCATGACGCGACGCCCGAACCCGGACTCTTCGTTCGCGGCGGCGAAAGCCCCGATGGCGGCCTCACGGGTGCTGTCACGTCCCCGCGTGGCGTGGCGGGGCTCGATGAACTCCTTGTCGGACATGATCGCCTTGGACCAGTGGATCGCGGCGATGCCGATCGCGAGGAGGGCGAGAGCGATTCCCAGACCGATGAAGAGGTTGTTGTGGCGGATGTCGATGATCCGGCCGCTCTCGATCGGGAACAGCATGTATGCCGCGATGGCCCAGATGCTGCCCGCGATCGACAGGTAGAAGAGCGTGTAGACCGTGCGGGCCGCGCGCTTCATGGCGACCGGGTCCTTGTCGGTCATCCGCTCGCGGTGCGGGGGGAGCTCCGGGTTGCGCACCGGGTCGTTCACCGCGACGGCGAGCCCGGGGGAGGGCTTCCAGGAAGCCCTCTCGTGCTCGAGCGGGTCGTCCTCGTGTGCCATGCTGCTCCTCGTCAGTGTTGCGTGTTGGTTCGTGATCAGTTGGACTTCGCCGTGATCCATACGGTCAGTGCGATCAGCGAACCGATCCCGAAGATCCAGATGAAGAGGCCCTCGGACACCGGCCCCAACGAGCCGAGCGAGAATCCGCCCGCCGACTGGTTGTCCTGCAGATAGAGCAGGTAGGTGATGACGTCGCGCTTCTCTTCGGTCGTCAGCGTCATGTCGTTGAACACCGGCATGTTCTGCGGACCCGTGACCATCGCCGCGTACATGTTCAGCGGAGTGACCTCGTGGAGAGCCGGAGCGTACTTGCCCTCGGTCAGTGCGCCGCCCGCGCCGGCGACGTTGTGACACATCGCGCAGTTGATGCGGAACAGCTCGCCTCCCTCGGCAGCGTTGCCTTCGCCGTCGAGGACTTCCTCGTCGGGGAAGCTCGGGCCGGGAGCGATCGACTGGATGTACTCGCCGATCGCGGCGATCTGCTCATCCGTGAACTGGACAGGCTTCTGCGGGGCCTGGGGTCCCTGCATCTGCAGGGGCATGCGGCCGGTGCTCATCTGGAAGTGGACGGCGAGCTCGCCGACGCCGTAGAGCGACGGGCCGTCGTCGGTTCCCTGGACGTCGAGCCCGTGACAGGTGGCGCAGTTCGCCTGGAACAGCCGCTCACCGTCTTCGACGGTGAGCGCCGAGTCGACGGTCGTCTGCGGTGCGGTGGCCGCCATCGCGGCGGATGCCCCGGCGTAGACGCCGCCGGTGATCAGCAGTCCGAGGCCGATGAGCGCGGCGGTGGCCCAGGGGCTCCGGCGTCCATTCGAGCGGCGCGTGGTCTCTCGTGCCATGTCGGTGAATCAGCTCCGCTCTTACTTCAAGAAATAGATGACGGCGAACAGGGCGATCCAGACGACGTCGACGAAGTGCCAGTAGTACGACACGACGATCGAAGACGTCATCTCCTTGCGCCCGAAGTTCTTCACGGCGTACGCACGGCCGATCACCAGCAGGAAGGCGATCAGACCGCCGGTCACGTGCAGGGCGTGGAAGCCGGTCGTCAGATAGAAGGCGGACGCGTACGCGTTCGCGTCGATGGGCATGCCTTCGGCGACGAGCTGCGCGTACTCCCACACCTGGCCCGAGACGAAGATCGCACCGAGCGCGAAGGTCAGCCAGAACCACTCGACCATGCCCCAGCGCTGCCAGAAGGAGTTGGACTTCACCGTGTAGGGCTGGAACCGCTCGGCCGCGAAGACGCCCATCTGGCACGTGACCGACGAGAGCACCAGGATGATGGTGTTCACGAGGGCGTACGGAACGTTGAGCAGCTGCGTGCTCTCCGCCCACAGATCGGGGGAGGTGCTGCGGAGGGTGAAGTAGATCGCGAAGAGGCCCGCGAAGAACATCACCTCGCTGCCGAGCCACACGATCGTGCCGACAGCGACCGGATCCGGCCGCTTGACGGACCGCATGGCCTGGGAGTAGGTCGCTGTGGAGGTCGTCACACACCCCATTATGGCCGATGCGACGCGGTGATTTTCGCATCGGAGGGCTCGATTTGCCGCCGCCGGAACTTAGGACGCCCTAAGAGAACCCCGCGAGTCCACCGTGAACGTGCGGTGAACACGCCGATCGTCTGGCGCGCGGGCCGAGGCGTCACGAAAGCGTTGCGATCCCACGCCGCCGCTAGGCTTCTCGGTTATGGCGGAGCTCTACACCTGGCCGGGAATCCTGACCGCGCTGCTCGATCGGCGCGACCTCAGCGTGTCGGAGTCGACGTGGGCGATGCGCCAGATCATGTCGGGCACGGCGACGCCGTCGCAGCTGTCGGGCTTCCTGCTGGCGCTTCGCGCGAAGGGCGAGACCGTCGACGAGATCGTCGGCTTCCGCGATGCCATCCTCGAGGCGGCGCTGCCCCTGCCGGTGGACGCCGCCGTGCTCGACATCGTCGGAACCGGAGGAGATCGCTTCGGCACGGTGAACGTGTCCACCATGGCCGCGCTCGTGGCCGCGGCATCCGGTGTCCCGGTGGTCAAGCACGGCAACAAGGCCGCGAGCTCGGCCTCGGGCTCGTCGGACGTGCTCGGCGCCCTCGGAATCGACCTCACGCTCTCGCCCGAGGCGGTCGCCGAGACGCTCTCACGCGCGGGGATCACGTTCGCCTTCGCCACAGCGTTCCACCCCGGATTCCGCCACGCGGGTCCGTCGCGCCGCGAGCTGGGGGTGCCGACCGTGTTCAACTTCCTGGGCCCGCTGTGCAATCCCGCGCGCGCGGAGGCCAACGCGGTCGGAGTCGCGCACCTGGACCGGGTGCCACTGATCACCGGCGTCTTCCGCACGCGCGGTGCGACCGCACTGGTCTTCCGCGGCGACGACGGCCTGGACGAGCTCACCACGACGGGCCACAGCCGGCTCTGGGAGGTCAGCCGCGGCGACGTGCACGAGCACGACCTGGATCCGCGCGATCTGGGGATCCCGCTGGCCCAGATCGGCGACCTGCTGGGCGGCGACCCCGCCCACAATGCCGCCGTCGTCCACCAGGTCCTGCAGGGGGAGCGTGGTGCCGTCCGCGACATCGTGCTGCTCAACGCCGCGGCGGGAATCGTCGCGTATCGCCTGTTCCGGGATGCGACCGAGGTGCAGCGCCCGATCCTCGAGCGACTCGCCGAGGCCCGAGACGAGGCTGCCGCCGCCATCGACGGGGGCGCGGCGGCGGCGACCCTCGATCGCTGGGTGACGACCACGCACGAACTCGCCGGCTGACCACGACCCCGCGCGCGGGCCACCGTCTTCCACGCCGTCGCCGCCTCCCGCTAGCGTGTGCCTGAACAGCCACCTTCAGGAGGACGCGATGACGGCGCTCACCACCGCGGTCGACAGATCGATGGAGCCGTCTGACCTGGCGCCCAGTCCGAAGCCGGAGAACGCGTGAATCCGCACGAGGCGCTCACCGAGATCGCGACGCTGCTCGAGCGCGAGCGGTCGTCGCGTTACAAGTCCAAGGCGTTCCGCGCGGCGGCCGACGCGATCGCGGGACTGTCGGATGCCGAACTTCGCGATGCCGCTTCCCTGCGACGACGAAAGGGTGTCGGCGACTCAACCTTCGCCGTGATCCAGGAGGCGCTGGCCGGGGGCGTGCCGTCGTACTTGACCGACCTTCGGGAACGGGCGGGCGTGCAGCGGGCATCGAACCTGCGGGGTTCGCTGCGCGGGGATCTGCACTCGCACAGCGACTGGTCCGACGGACTCACGACGATCGAACTGATGGTCGACGCCGCGCGCCGTCTCGGCCACGAGTACCTGGCACTTACCGATCACTCGCCGCGTCTGCGCGTGGCGAACGGCCTGTCGGCGGAGCGGCTTCGTGCCCAGCTCGATGTGGTGCCGGGCATGAGCGGGGACGGTTTCACGCTGTTGTCGGGCATCGAGGTCGACATCCTCGACGACGGCACGCTCGACCAGGATCCGGATCTGCTCGACGAGCTGGATGTCGTCGTCGCCTCGGCGCACTCGAAGCTGCGCATGGAGCGCGGGCCGATGACCCGCAGGCTCGTGACGGCGGTATCCAACCCGCGCGTGGACGTCCTCGGCCACGTGACCGGACGGCTGGTGGAAGGCTCGCGCGGCACCAGGCCGCCATCCACCTTCGATGCGCGACCGGTGTTCGAGGCCTGCGCCGAGAACGGCGTCGCGGTGGAGATCAACTCGCGGCCCGAGCGTCAGGACCCTCCCGACGAGCTCATGACGCTGGCTCTCGAGATCGGATGCCTCTTCTCGATCGATTCCGACGCCCATGCTCCGGGGCAGCTGTCGCTGCTCGACTACGGCGCCGAGCGGGCCGAGCGGATCGGCATCCCACCCGAGCGCATCGTCACCACGTGGGGGCTGGACCGGCTCCGCCAGTGGACCGGTCGCTCGCACGGCGGGTGACCGTCCGCTCGCACGGCGGGTGACCGTCCGCTCGCATGACAGGCGGCGCCGAAGAGTGGTTCGGCGCGTCAGAAGGCGTCCAGGGCGTCGACGATGCGGGTCATCGCCGTGCCCAGCGCCCATCGCTCGGCGAGCGCTGCCGCATCAGCCTTGCCCTGGTCATCGAGCGGTCGTAGCCGCGTGTCGGGCACCGTCAGCGGCAGGTCCCGTACGACGGCGACGACCTGCGGAGCGACCGCGAGGTACGGGAGCCCCGCGAGCAGCTTCGCACGCACCCCCGCCGACATGCCTTCGCCGCTCTCTGCGGCAGCGAGGATCCCCGGGAGGTCGCCGTGCGCAGCCAGCAGGGCGGCCGCGGTTTTATCCCCGATTCCCGCGACCCCCGGCAGGCCGTCGGAGGAGTCGCCGCGCAGCGTCGCGAAGTCGGCGTACTGCCCGGGCAGCACGCCGTACTTCGCCACGACAGTCGCGTCGGTGACGACCTCGAGGTTGCTCATGCCGCGCGCCGTGTAGATGACGCGCACGTCGCGCGCGTCGTCGACGAGCTGGAAGAGATCCCGATCGCCGGTCACGATGTCGACGGGCATGGTCGCCGTCGTCGCGAGCGTGCCGATGACGTCGTCGGCCTCGTGCGCGGGTGCGCCCAGGATCCGCAGGCCCAGCGCATCCAGGGTGTCGCGGATCACTGGTACCTGCGCCTCCAGCGGGTCGGGCACGACCTCGACATCGGGCCCGACGGCGACGACCTCGGCAACCCGGTGGGTCTTGTACGTCGGGATGAGATCCACGCGCCACTGCGGCCGCCAATCGTCGTCCCAGCACGCCACGAGGTGGGTGGGCCGATAGGTGGTGACGAGCCTCGTGATGATGTCGAGGAAGCCGCGCACCGCGTTCACCGGCATGCCGTCGGGCGCCCGGACGGTGTCGGGCACACCGTAGAACGCGCGGAAGTACAGGGACGCCGAGTCGAGCAGCATGAGGCGGTCGGTCACCGCTTCATACTGGCACGCGGCTCTGACGCATTGCACGGGGATCGGCCGCGGACGGCGCACCTTCCGTTCACCTGCCCGCCGGCCGCCGGTCGCCTGCCGGGACCGATTGTGTTCACATGTCCCGCGCACCGTGGGGAGACGGCGCGCGGCCGCGCAGCCGCTGAGGCGTCGGAGGAGGCGACATGGGCACCCAAGACGTGCTGGCATGGGTGGAATCGCCGCTGCAGCTGCTCGGCGCCGCCGAGTGGGCCGCCGACCACCGCATCACGATCCCCGTCGCGGGCCGTCTCACGGCGCAGATCTCCGAGACCGCCGATGAGCTCGTCTCCCGCGGCGCGCGGTTCCGCGATCTCGAGCCGTACCTCGGCATTCCGTGGAGCCTCCTCGCCCGCCACGGGCACTGGCTCGTGGGCGACGGGTTCTCGGGACAGTTCCGGCTGGCCGCGAGCGTGCTGAGGCCGCACCGGATCAGCTTCCTCGACGACGGCGCCCTCGCGCTCGCGTACGCCGACACGCTGCTCGGTCGCCGACCCTACGCCCGCCCCTCGATCGCCGAGCGCGGCCTCACGACCGTGGCCGCTCCCTTTGCCGCAGAGATGGTGCGCCGGCGGGCGGCAGCCCGGCGTGTTGAGATCTTCACCGCCTTCGATCTGGGGGAGGACCGGTTGGACGCGCTGTCCGACCGGGGTTTCGGCATCCGTCGCCATGACTTCGCGTGGACCCGCGCCAGTGCGCCGGCGGCCCCCGAGCTCGGGAGTCGTATCGTGCTGGGCAGCGCGCGGCCGGTCGACGGACGGATGCCTCTCGCGGGTTACCTCGCCTGGGTCAGGGAGGTCACAGCAGGAGACGCGGTCTATCTGCCGCATCGTCGCGAGACGCCGGAGCAGCTCTCTGCGGTCGCCGCGACCCCCGGGCTTCGCATCCGCGAGACGCGGCTCCCGGTGGAACTGGTGCTTGCGGGTGCGCGTGAACCCCTCGACATCCACACGCTGCCCTCCAGTACGACGACGACCATTCCGCTCGTCCTGGCCGGGACGGGCTCGCGTCTGCACACGCGCGTACTGCGCGGGGCAACAGGGGTGGTCAGCGCATGAGCGAGGTCGTGGCGATCATCCCTGCGCGTGGAGGATCACAGGGGATTCCGCGCAAGAATCTGCGACGCGTGGGCGGTGTGCCGCTGGTGGCGCGAGCGGTGGATGCTGCGCAGCGCTGTGCGGCGATAGACCGCGTCGTGGTCACCACCGACGACGGCGACATCGCTGCGGTCGCCGAGGAGTGGGGCGCCGAGATCGTCGAGCGGCCCGGCCGGCTGGCCGACGATCAGGCGTCGTCCGAGAGTGCGCTACTGCACGCCATCGGCGAGCTGGAAGCACGGGGCGTGGAGGTGGGGGTGGTCGCGTTCCTGCAGCCGACCTCGCCGTTCATCGATATCGACGCCCTCACCGATGCGGTCCAGCTCGTGCGATCGAGGCGTCGCGACAGCGTCTTCTCGGCGATCGAGACGTACGGCTTCTTGTGGGAGAAGGGTGCCGGCGGCGCCGCGCAGGCGATCAATCACGACATGGATGTGCGACCGCGCCGGCAGGACCGCGATCCGCACTATCTCGAGACCGGCGCCTTCTATGTGCTGCGTGCCGCCGGCTTCCGTGCCGGGGGGCACCGCTTCTTCGGCAGCGTCGGCATCGCCGAGGTGGAGCCTCGCACCGCGATCGAGATCGACACCCCGGAGGAGCTCGACGTCGCCCGGGCTCTGGCACCGCTCGTGGACCGTTCTGCACCCGTGCGAGCGGATGCGGTGGTGACCGACTTCGACGGCGTGCACACCGACGACACGGTGCGTGTGGATCAGGCGGGCGTCGAGGCGGTGACCGTGAGTCGCGCCGACGGCATGGGCGTCTCGCTGCTGCGCGCGGCCGGCATCCCGCTGCTCATCCTGTCGACGGAGTCCAACCCGGTCGTCGCCGCGCGCGGGCGCAAGCTCGGCGTGGAGGTGCTGCAGAACGCCGGCGACAAGGCGACGGCGCTGCGCGAGTGGGCGTCGGCGCGCGGTATCCCGCTTTCTCGCATCGCCTATCTGGGCAATGACGTCAACGACCTGCCCTGCCTGGAGATCGTCGGGTGGCCGGTGGCCGTGCCCGACGCGCATCCACTCGTTCTGGCCGCCGCGCGCGTGGTGCTCGATCGTCCCGGCGGCGACGGCGCCGTGCGCGACCTCGCCGAACGCGTCCTCGCCGCGCGCTCCGCAGCACCTGCCCTGACCGACCCCTTCACCGCACCACAGGAGGCATCATGACCGTCACGATCGGTTCCCGCGTCATCGGAGGCGGGCGCCCCGCCTACGTCATCGCCGAGATCGGACTCAACCACAACGGCGACGTGGAGCTGGCCAGGCGCCTCATCGACGTCGCGGCGGACGCCGGAGCCGACGCGGTGAAGTTCCAGAAGCGCACTCCCGAGATCGCGACGCCCGAGCACATGCGCGACATCCCGCGCGAGACGCCGTGGGGCACCATGACGTACCTCGAGTACCGGTACCGCGTGGAGTTCGACCGCGATCAGTACATCGAGATCTCGGATCACGCGATGCTCCGCGGCCTGGAGTGGTTCGCCTCGCCCTGGGACGAGCCCAGTGTCGCGTTCCTCGAAGACCTCGGTGTGCACGCCCACAAGGTCGCGTCCGCTTCGCTGACCGACCACGATCTGCTGCGGGCGCTGCGCGACACCGGCAAGACGGTCATCCTCTCGACCGGCATGTCGACGATCGCCGAGATCGACGGGGCGATCGACGTGCTCGGCACCGAGCGGCTCCTGCTCATGCATGCGACGTCGACGTATCCGATGGAGCCCGGTGAGGCGAACCTGCGGATGATCCCGGCGCTCCGCGAGCGCTTCCCCGGCGTGCCCGTCGGCTACTCCGGACACGAGCGCGGCCTGCAGATCTCGTTGGCGGCAATCGCGCTGGGCGCCGTCGCCGTCGAGCGCCACATCACCCTCGACCGCACGATGTGGGGCTCGGACCACGCCGCCTCGCTGGAGCCCACGGGCCTGCAGCACCTGGTGCGCGACATCCGTGTCATCGAGGCGGCGCTCGGCGACGGCGTCAAGCGCGTCTACCAGAGCGAGCTCGCACCCATGGCGAAGCTGCGCCGCGTCCCGGCGTGAGGGGCGGTTCACGCGCGGGCGTCCGGTCGCGGATCATCGCGATCGCCGACACCGATTCGTACGTGAAGTGGGCGGCGGCTCTCCTGGGCACCGTCGCCGACCGACACGATGTCACTCTGCTGGTGCTCGAGACCCCGCTCGTCGTGAGCGAGTCGCAGCGCGCTGCCGCGCTGAGCGACTCCGGGCTCGCCACGCACGACGTCGAGCGAATCCCGTACGCGCGCTTGTCGGCGCGGCTGGGGGAACTGCGGCCGGATGCCGTGCTGCTGGCCGCGCGGGGGCCGCTGGTGCGCGTGCTGGCTCGCGACGTCGCCGCGCTCCGGCCGCGACCGGTGATCGTGACCGGTCTTCCAGGGATCTCCATCCCTGCGACGCGGAAGGCGCTCGTCTACCGGACCCAGTGCGACCAGTTCATCGTGCATTCGCGGCGCGAGCTGCGGGAGTTCACGGCGCTGTCGGAGCGGACCGGCTTCGGCGCGCGCTTCGCGCTGGCGACGCTGCCGTTCGCCCGCACCGGTGGCGGTGCGGGGTCGGTCGGCGATGAGGCATCGCAGGCAAGCGGGGAGCGACCCCCTACCGACCTGGTCTTCGCGGCCCAGGCGCGGGTGCCCGCCACCCGCACCGACCGGTTGCGCATCGCCCGCATGCTCGTCCGCGCGGCACAGGCCGACCCGTCGCGCCGGGTCGTGGTGAAGCTGCGCGCGGCGGACGGCGAGCACCAGACGCACATCGAGCATGACGGCTATCCCGAGCTGCTCGCGACATTCGGTCCGCTGCCCCCGAACCTGGTGACCTCCACGGCGCCCATGAGCAGAGCGCTCGACACGGCCCAAGGGCTCGTCACCGTGAGCTCGACCGCCGCGATCGAGGCGATCGCGCGCGGCCTTCCGGTGATCGCGCTCGACACGTTCGGCGTGTCGCGGGCCCTCATCAACGAGACTCTCGCGGACGCCGGTCTGCTCGGAAGCGAGGAAGACATCGTGGCGCGACGGTTGCGGCATCCCGCCGCCGGCTGGCTGCATGACAACTACTTCCACCCCGCCGAGGCCGACGACTGGGAAGAGGTGGCGGCCGAGCTCATCACACGGCGGCGAGCGGGAGAACTGCCGCCGCGTGCGGCGCTGCCACGACGCGGGGGAGCACTGCGCGACGCGTGGGAACGCCGCGTCGCCTTGGGCCGAAGCGACACATCCGCCTCGGGGGCGATCGCCTACACGATCGGCGTCCCGGTGCGGGCCGTCGTGCGCCTCGTGCATCGGGCGCGGCGCACGTTCGTGCTCGGTCGGAGCGCCGAACCCGCAGCGTGAGCGCAGGGCGGCATCTGCGACCCGAGGAAGCCGGCGACCGCGTGGGGGGTTCGCGGATCGCCGGCTCCGGGCGGTCGATGAGACCACCCCTCGTGCCCGGGGGGTCGGACACGAGGAAGGGGCTCGCTCTCCCGTGAGCGTCGCCGGCGAGATTCGGGTGTCTCGCACGGCGACGCCTGCGTCAGGATTCCACCGAGACCTGGGAGATCCTTATGGCCCTCCCCGACGTTCGCCTCATGCTGGCCACGGGGGCGACGGCCTGCCATCATGACGGCATGACCACCTCGACGCGCCTGATCGCCCTCGTCCTCGCCGCCGCCGGTTCGGGGCTGTTCCTGGCCGGGTGCGCATCCCCGGCGCCGGTCGTCGCCCCGGTGACACGTGACGTGGGCACACTCCAGGGTGCGACGGTGGACCTCGTGGTCGGGCAGGTGCTCAACATCGACACCGGCGACCTCGCCGTCGACAGCTACCGCGGCGAAGTCGCCGATCCCGAGGTCGCGACCTTCGTCGCCGGCCGCGAAGAGGGAGGGGCGACGTACAACCCGGGGGTCGAGGCTCTGGCCGATGGCACCACCACGGTCGTCCTGTCGAACGAGAACGGCGGGATCCAGGACGTGACCTTCACCGTGGAGGTCTCGGGGTGATGCGGCTCGTTTCCGACTGCCCGGTCCGGATCCGGCGTACTGTCGTGCGATGACCACCGCTGCTCATCGGACCGAGCTCCGAGAGCTCCTGGACGAGCTCCGCGCGAACGCGAACGCGCGCCTGGTCGCGATGGATGCGACGATCGCCGAGCTCCGGGAGGACAGGGGCTCGGCCGTGGCCGACGATGAGCACGACCCCGAGGGCGTGACCCTGTCGGGCGAGTGGGCACGCGCGGTGGGTCTGCAGGACGCCGCACGCCGCGAGAGCGCGGAGATCGACGACGCCGTGCAGCGGTGGGAGGCCGGCACCTACGGCGTCTGCGTCGACTGCGGTCGTGGCATCCCGATCGCTCGTCTGCGCGCCCGTCCGTTCGCGACGCGTTGCGTGACGTGCGCCGAGAAGGCGGGGGCCTGAGGTGTCCTTCGGTCGGGCGGCGTCCGGCGTGCCACGCGAGGGCTTCGCCCGTGTCGCGGCCGGGGCGGACTGCCCTTGCGGCAGTGGGGAGTGGTTCGACGGATGCTGCGGCGCCGTCCTCGCGGGGAGGCCCGCGCGGACCGCGGAGCGGCTCATGCGGTCGCGGTACACCGCGTTCGTCGTGGGTGACGCGCGGTATCTCGCTGCGTCATGGCATCCCGGCACACGACCGGACGACGTGACGCTGGACCCCGCGCTGCGCTGGACAGGGCTCGAGATCGTCCAGACGCAGGCCGGCGGCCCGGAAGATGCGCGCGGGACTGTGGAGTTCCGTGCGACCTGGCGCCACGGGGCAGAACAGGGCGAGCTGCACGAACGCAGCCGTTTCGTGCGGCAGAGCGGCAGCTGGTGGTACGTCGACGGACAGGTGACGGCGATCTGATCTGCGCGCCTCCGGTCCGCCGGTGCCCGCTAGCGTTGAGACATGACCACTCAGGCCGAGAAGGCACAGACCCTCGCACGACTGCACGCCGCCCCCGAGATCCTGCGGATGGTGAACGTGTGGGACGTCGTGTCGGCCAAGGCGATCGCGGCACTCCCCGAGACCCGGGCGATCGCCACGGCGGGTCACGCCATCGCCGCGACGTTCGGCTACGCCGACGGCGAGAACATCCCGAGGGATCTCATGCTCGACATGGTCGGCCGCATCGTCGAGTCCGTGGGCGACCTGCCGGTCAGCGCCGACCTGGACGCCGGATTCGGGGATCCCGGAGAGACGGTGCGCCGCGCGATCGACAAGGGAATCGTCGGTGCGAACGTCGAGGACCGGCTACGCCCCCTCGACGAGTCCGTCGCGGCGATCGAGGCGATCGTCGCTGCCGGAGAGGCCGAAGGCGTCCCGTTCGTGCTCAACGCCCGCACCGATGCCTTCGTCCGCGCGGGCGACCGACCGGTCGAGGCGTCCGTCGACGACGCGATCGAGCGGGGAAGGGCGTATCTCTCCGCAGGAGCGGACCTCATCTTCGTACCCGGCATTCTCGATGCCGACGTGACCCGCCGGTTGGTCGACGGGATCGGCGAGCGCAAGGTCAGTGTGATCGGGCTGCCCGGCACTCTGCTTGCCGCGCAGTACGAGGCACTGGGCGTTGCCCGGGTCTCGTACGGACCGATGCCGCAGCGGGTCGCGCTCACGGCGCTGCAGGATGTCGCGGCCGAGCTGTACCGCGACGGTGCGATCCCGGCGTCGACGCGCAGTCTCAACTGAGCGTCCCGGCTCCACCGAACCCGTCGTGAGCCGCCCGGGGTGGGCGACGGGTCAGGTGTCGTGCACGACCGGCGCGTCATCCTGCCGATGATCGTCGGGGGCGCCCGGCGGATACTCCGCAACGTCGGGACGGCGGCGCAAGAAGAGCGTGCTGGCCACCAGTCCGCCCCACACGACGACGACGGCGAGCACCAGGAACGTGATCGCGAGCGGGGTCATGACGACACCTTCCTGTCGGTCGCCGCGGCGGGTTCGGACGCCGGGGGATATTCCGGCCACGGGGCGAAGTCATCGGGGGACTCGCGCCACCGGAGCGCGGTCATGACGATCGCAGCGACGACGAGGAACGCGATGGTGCCCCATCCGAAGAGCAGCAGGTACCAGCTCGGCATGTCCGCGTAGCCCTCCACGATGAGGGCGACGATGCGGGAGATGAGCATGTATCCCAGCACCACGGGTGCCACGACGCCGACGAGCGCGATCCAGATGCGTCCCACCTTGAAGGTGGAGACGGCATTGAGGTGGTAGCGCAGCTCCTGTCCTCGACGGAGCACCCAGATGATCAGGATGGTCATGATGACGGCGGACGCCACAATGCCGATGTTGTTGGCCCACTGATCCGTGACGTCGAGGGCGAGCAGGCCGGTCGTCGTGGAGAACAGCAGCAGCGACAGCACAGCAGACACGCCTCCGATACCCACCGCGGCCGCGCGCCGGGACAGCCGGAACTTCTCCTGGATCGCCGCCGACACCACCTGCAGCACCGATATCAGCGAAGTGAATCCGGCAAGGGTGAGCGACCCGAAGAAGAGGCAGCCGAACAGCGGACCTCCGGGCATCTGCGACACGATGGCGGGGAATGTGATGAATGAGAGCCCGACGCCCGTCAGCCCCTCGAGCTCTGCGACCGCGATGCCCTGCTGGAAGGCGAAGAAGCCCAGGGTCGCGAAGACGCCGATGCCCGCCAGGATCTCGAACGACGAGTTCGCGAAGGCGACGACGAGGCCCGGAGAGGTCAGGTTGGACCGGCGGCGACGGTACGAGGCGTACGTGATCATGATGCCGAACGCGATCGACAGCGAGAAGAAGATCTGGCTGTAGGCCGCGATCCACACGTTGGGGTCGGCGAGGGCTGCCCAGTTCGGGGTGAACAGCGCGTTCAGTCCTTCCGCGGCGCCGTCCAGGAACAGCGCACGAACGACCAGGATGAGGAACGCCACGACCAGGAGCGGGAGGAACACGACGTTCACGCGCTGCAGTCCCTTCGCGACGCCGGCGGCGAGCACGACGATCGCGGCGATCCACACGATCGCCAGGGGGATCAGCACGTTCGGCACGAACTCGAAGCTGATCCCCGGCTCGCCGACGCGGAGGTATTCGCCGGTGAGGAACCCGGCCGGGTCATCGCCCCAGCGAAGGTCGAAAGAGAACACGAAGTAGCTGAGCGCCCACGCGATCACCACCGTGTAGTACAGCCCGATGACGAAGGCGATGGCGACCTGGAACCAGCCGAGTGACTCGGTCCAGCGACCGAAGGCCCTTCCGACCCGACGGAACGCCGTCGGCGCCGCACCGCGGAAGCGATGGCCGAGTGCGTAGTCGAGGAAGAGGATCGGGATGCCGGCGGTGAGCAGCGCGACCAGGTAGGGGATGAGGAACGCGCCGCCGCCGTTCTCGTAGGCCACGCCCGGGAATCGCCAGATGTTGCCCAGGCCCACGGCCGAGCCGATGGCGGACAGGATGAATCCCAGCTGGCCGGTCCATTCCTCGCGCGGTTTCGCGGCGGTCGTCCGGGTTGCGGGGGAGCCTTCGGCGTCGGTCACGTCTTCGTTCCCTTCAGCGGTCCTGCCGGTCGAACCGGCCCTGCCCCTGGCACGCTAGCAGCGGACGGTTGGTTTCCTCCAGAGCATCTCGCGGCCGTTGCGCGTCGGCATAGGCTCGAGGGCGACGGTGCACCCGGCGACGAAGGAGACACCCCATGGCACGCATCCTGATCTTCGGCGGGCACGGCAAGGTCGCCCTCCTGCTCGAGCCGCTGCTCGTGGCAGGCGGGCACACCGTGACCGCTGTCGTGCGCAATCCCGCCCACGAGGCCGACGTCGCCGGCACGGGCGCTCAGCCGCTCGTGGCCGACATCGAGTCCTTCGACCTCGAGCAGCTGACCAACCTCATCAGCGGCAACGACGTCGTCGTGTGGTCCGCCGGGGCCGGCGGCGGCGATCCGCATCGCACGTATGCCGTCGACCGCGACGCCGCGGTCCGGACGATGGATGCCGCAGCGGCTGCCGGGGCGGTGCGCTACGTCATGGTCTCGTGGATCGGCTCCCGGGCCGACCATGGAGTCCCCGCAGATTCGACGTTCTTCCCCTATGCGCAGGCCAAGTGGGAGGCAGACCAGCATCTGGCCGGGTCCGGGCTCGACTGGACCATCCTGGCGCCGGGCTCGCTCACGCTCGAGCCGGCGACAGGGCGCATCGAGGTGGATCCCGAGGGTGCCGGTGCGGTGTCGCGCGCCGATGTGGCCGCCGTGATCGCGGCGACGATCGCCGACGACTCCACCATCGGGCGCACGATCCGCTTCGGCGGCGGGAACGAGCCGATCGGCCGCGCGGTCGCCGGCTGAGGGTCAATCGTCGCTGGAGTGCAGGCCTCGCCGCGCCGAGAGGAGAGTGATCTCCAGCCGGTCGGCCACCGTCCGCTCGGCGCGGTCGAGAACGTCCCGCACGTGCGAAGACCCCGATGCCACGACAGCCACGCCGACGACGGCGCGCCGGTGGAGATCATGATCGGCGACCTCCGCGACGGCGGCCTCGGTCCGCCGGCTCAGATCGGCGATGATCGGGCGCAGGATGCTTCGCTTCTCCTTGAGGGAGTGCACATCGCCCAGCAGCAGGTCGAACTCGATCCACCCGATCCACATGCCTCCATCGTGGCAGGCCCGATTCGCAACGGGACGGAACATCGCGGCGGACCCCTGCGTTCTGGTACCCTGGACCGTCACTCGT
Source organism: Microbacterium sp. HD4P20 (assembly GCF_019449275.2). Classification (GTDB taxonomy): domain Bacteria; phylum Actinomycetota; class Actinomycetes; order Actinomycetales; family Microbacteriaceae; genus Microbacterium. The sequence continues at coordinate 573,560 of NZ_JAHZQZ020000014.1, read as the reverse complement.
GTGGCTATCTCGCCACGCCTAGGCGACCGGTCGACACCGGCGCCGAGGATCCGCAAGGACCATGTGACATCGCACGAAAAGAATCCGCTTCGCCTCGGCTCGCGCTTCGTCCCGCTTCGCTCGCTCAGCGTTCTGAAGCAAGACACCGCGACGTGCCGAGGCCCGACACCCAACCCAACAAGGACAACCCACTACATGACTAGCGCAACGACCGCCCCGGCCACCAAGCAGGTCGCGATCAACGACATCGGATCTGCCGAGGACTTCCTGGCCGCGGTCGAGAAGACTCTGAAGTTCTTCAACGACGGCGACCTGATCGAGGGCACCGTGGTGAAGATCGACCGCGACGAGGTCCTCCTCGACGTCGGTTACAAGACCGAGGGCGTCATCCCCTCGCGTGAGCTTTCCATCAAGCACGACGTCGACCCCAACGAGGTCGTCAAGGTCGGCGACGAGGTCGAAGCCCTCGTTCTCCAGAAGGAGGACAAGGAAGGCCGCCTCATCCTCTCCAAGAAGCGCGCGCAGTACGAGCGCGCGTGGGGTGACGTCGAGAAGATCAAGGAGACCGACGGTGTCGTCACCGGCTCCGTGATCGAGGTCGTCAAGGGTGGCCTCATCGTCGACATCGGCCTCCGCGGCTTCCTTCCGGCCTCGCTCATCGAGCTGCGCCGCGTCCGCGACCTGACGCCGTACCTCGGCCAGGAGATCGAGGCGAAGATCCTCGAGCTCGACAAGAACCGCAACAACGTCGTGCTCTCACGGCGCGCGCTCCTCGAGCAGACGCAGTCCGAGTCGCGCACCACGTTCCTCAACAACCTGCACAAGGGCCAGGTCCGCAAGGGCACGGTCTCGTCGATCGTCAACTTCGGCGCGTTCGTCGACCTGGGTGGCGTGGACGGCCTGGTGCACGTCTCCGAGCTCTCGTGGAAGCACATCGAGCACGCATCCGAGGTCGTCGAGGTGGGCCAGGAGGTCACGGTCGAGATCCTCGAGGTCGACCTGGACCGCGAGCGCGTCTCGCTGTCGCTCAAGGCGACGCAGGAGGACCCGTGGCAGGTCTTCGCCCGCACGCACGCGATCGGTCAGGTCGCGCCGGGCAAGGTCACCAAGCTCGTCCCGTTCGGCGCCTTCGTGCGTGTCGCGGACGGCATCGAGGGTCTCGTGCACATCTCGGAGCTGTCGGGCAAGCACGTCGAACTCGCCGAGCAGGTCGTGTCGGTGGGCGAAGAGGTCTTCGTCAAGATCATCGACATCGATCTCGAGCGTCGCCGCATCTCGCTCTCGCTCAAGCAGGCGAACGAGTCGGTCGACCCCTTCGGCACCGAGTTCGACCCGGCCCTCTACGGCATGGTCACGGAGTACGACGAGAACGGGGAGTACAAGTACCCCGAGGGCTTCGACTCCGAGACCAACCAGTGGAAGGAAGGCTTCGACGAGCAGCGCGAGAAGTGGGAGCAGGAGTACGCCGCTGCGCACTCGCGCTGGGAGGCGCACAAGGCTGCCGTCATCAAGGCTCAGGAGGCCGAAGCCGCCGCTCCGGCAGAGACCGGCTCCAGCTCGTTCTCGTCTGAGACCGGGTCGGGTGGCACTCTCGCCGATGACGAGGCCCTCGCTGCGCTGCGCGAGAAGCTCTCGGGTCGCTGATCCGTCCGTCGCCTCTGCGACGCACAGCCGAAAGGGCCGTCACCTCGCGTGGCGGTCCTTTCGCCGTTCGTGGGGATGGCTGCGCGTAGGGTCGTCGCGTGAGCGCGCAACGACCGCCGCGATGCCTCGTGGACGACGACGGATGCCGCGGCGCCGTGCGCGGCGGCGTCCCGGTACCGTTGTGCGACCGGCACGTCACCATGGTGGCGGAGTGGTCTGAGGCCGAGCACGGAGTCACTGATCTGCTGCCCTCGCCGTGCCTGCTGTGCGGCTCGCGGCTCGGTGTGCACTGGCGGTCCGGGTGGCAGTGTGCGGTGTGCGAGTGGCGCCATGGCGAGGTCCCCGATCACGAGCTGCCGCCGCCTCGCGTCGACGTGGTCTACTACCTCCGATACGCCGATCGCGTGAAGATCGGCACATCGGCGAATCCCCGGCAGCGCCTCGCCGCCATCTGGCACGAGGATCTGCTCGCCTTCGAGCGAGGGGATCGCGCTCTGGAACGGCGTCGGCACGAGCAGTTCGCCCAGGAACGCCACGGAGGCACGGAGTGGTTCCGGGCATCCGATCGACTGCTCGCTCACGTCGGCGACGTGCGAGCGGGTGACATCGATCCCTGGGATCGTTACGCCAGGTGGGTGAGCGAGGCCATCGCCCTCCGGTCCTGACGTCGGGGCGCGGCATCCGTTACGGTCACGGTATGAGTGCCGCCACGCAGGACGCCCCGCACGCGCCTGCCCGACTGGCTCTCGGGCGATGGCGCGCGCGGGAACCGGATCCGGATGTCGTCGACCGCACGCGAGATCGCACCGCGACCCTGAACCAGCTGCTGCTGACGTCGGTCGTGTTCGTGCTCGGCGCGCTCATCGCCGTCAGCGAGTTCCCCGGCGACCCGGTGCTCTTCTTCGCCGGTGTCGTGGCTGTGATGGCAGTCACCGGTGCGACGCTGCTGGTGCCGTGGAACCGGCTGGCTCGAGGCTGGGTCGCGGCCGTGCCGGCGCTTGATGTCCTGGCGATCACCGTCATGCAGATCGCCGCGCCGGAGTCGGCGCTGGGTCTGCTGTGGATCTTTCCGACGACGTGGCTGGCCGGCAGCTTCGGGCTGCTCGGACTGGTCGCCGCCGCGGTCTCCATCGCGGGGATCACCGGCGTGCTCACCGCGTTGAGCGCCGCCGACGCGACCTACCGGACCCTCCTGCTTCCGCTCGTGCTGTTCGCGGTCGCGACGACCAGCCACCTCATCACCCGCCGATCCGATGCCCAGCGCATGCTGCTGGCGAAGCAGTCGCAGCTGCTGCGCAGCGTGCTCGCCCAGACGCGGCGGCAGGAGCAGGTGGTCACCGAGATGCTCGACGCCGTCGACTTCGGTGTCGTGCGCATTGACGCGGACGGCGCGATCACGGTCGCCAACGACGCGCAGGCCCGGTTGCAGCAGGCTCTGGACACCGAGTCGGTGGAGCCCGCGTTCCGTGACGATGGGACGACGAGACTGCCGGCCGGCGAGCTTCCCGTGGAGCGCGCCCGGCGTGGCGAGTCGTTCGACGACCAGGTGGTGTGGTTCGGGTCGGATCCGGCGACGCGACGTGCGCTGACGATCAGCGCCCGGCGACTCACCGATCCCGACGGGGCAGATGCCGGCGCGGTGGTGGTCTCGCGTGACGTCACGTCCGAGCTGAACGCGCTCCGGGCGCGCGACGAACTCATTGCGTCGGTCTCGCACGAGCTGCGCACGCCGCTGACGTCCATCCTGGGATACCTCGATCTTGCGATCGAGGATCCCGGGCTTCCCGAGACGGTCCGCGCCGATCTGGACATCGCCGAGCGCAACGCGGAGCGCCTGCTGCGCATCGTCGCCGACATCCTGACCGCCTCGAGCTTCTCGCCCTCGTCGGTCGAGGCATCCCTCGCTCCCCAGCACGTCGACGCGCGCGACATCGTACTGCCCGCGGCCGAGGCCGCCGTGCCGCGCGCCCAGACGCGCGGGATCACGATCGACACGACCGGCCTCGAACCGGCGCCCGTGTGGGCCGATCCGCTTCGGTTGCGGCAGGTCGTCGACAACCTCGTCGCCAATGCGATCACATACAACAAGGACGGCGGCGTCGTCTACCTGGGAACCACGACCGACGGCGCATCGAGCTGGATCCTGGTGCGCGACACGGGCGTGGGCATCTCCGAGGCCGACCGTTCGCGGCTCTTCCAGAGGTACTACAAGGCGGGCGGCGGGCGGCGATCGGGAACCGGGCTCGGCCTGGCGATCACGCGTGACATCGTGCGCGCGCACGGCGGCGAGCTCGGTCTGCACAGCGCGCTCGGGACGGGCACCACCTTCATCGTGAAGCTTCCGGCTCGCGAGACAGAGGAAAGCACCTCATGAGCCTCGACCTCGCCAGCGTCACGGTCATGACCGCGCTCGTGGTCAATGTCAGCGGCATCCTGTTCATCCTCGAGACGTTCCTGCGTCGTGACGAGGGGGCGGGCCGCATCTGGTCCGTCGGCTTCCTTTCGGGCATGCTGACCACGCTCGCGTACATGGTGTGGGCACGATCCGAAGACGGGTGGTGGGCGATCGCCGTCGGAAACGCCGCCTTCGTCGCCGCCACCGGATGCATGTGGCTCGGATGCCGGCGCTTCAACGGGCGGCCGATGATCTGGCCGTCGCTGCTGGTGACCGGCGCCGTCGCCGCGGCCGCCCTCGCTGTCACCGTCGAAGGGCGCCAGGGTGGTGACTGGGCGGGCGCGCTGTGGATGTTCATCGCTCTGGTGGTGTTCGCGGGCGCCGGAGCGGCGGAGTGCCTGCGGGGGGCGCTGCGAGAGTCGCGGACGGCCTGGGTACTGGGCGCCGTCCTGGGCGTGCAGTCCCTCTACTACGTGGTGCGCACGACGGTGTTCGTCATGGCGGGACCGGGGAGCGAACTGTTCGAGTCGGTCTTCGGGACACTGAGCACCAGCTTCCTCACCGTGACCCTCACGATCGTCGCCGTCGTGGTGACGTCTGTGCTGCGTGCGACACGTGCGCCGGTTCGCGGGTATTTGCGGCGCTCCGCCGAATCCGCCGCCGATATCGGCGGGGCGGCCGAGTTCGGTGCCGGGCTCGCCCGCCTGTGCCAGCGCGCCGCCACGCGCTCCGAGACCGTTGCGGTGATCGCGGTCCGTGTCGAAGACCTCGAGCAGATATCGACCGCATTCGGCAGCGAGGTCGCCGCAGCACTCGGCGAGGCCGCACGAGCCGGCGTGCGCACGCACGCCCCGACGAACGCCATGGTCGCCGAGGACGGCGTCACCGGCCTGCTCGTCGCCGTTGCGATGCCTTCCGCGCACGAGGCACGACACCACGCCGCGGCGATCTACCGTGGACTCTTCGATGATCTGGGACGGGTCGGCGGAGGGGTGATCCCGGTGGTAGGCGTCGGGGTCGCTCTGAGCCAGAGCGGAGACGACGAGCCGGAGGGACTGATGCGCGCGGCCCGCGAGGCTGCCGGTCGCGCGGCCCGCCATGTGGAGACGTCGGTGCTCATGGGTGACGCGCCGTAGCGGTATCCCCGGCCGGAACCCTCACGCGGTCAGCCGGTAGCCCACTCCGCGGACGGTCTCGATCCATCGTGGCTGGGACGGCGACTCGCCGAGCTTGCGGCGCAGATTCGCGACGTGCACCTCGATCGCGCGGGCGTCGCTGTCGCTCACGAATTCGAAGCCGGTGTGCTGCTCGCCTCGTAGCATCAGTGCGAGGTCCGACTTGGCACGCACGCGGCGCCCGGCCGCCAGAAGATCGGCGAGGATGTCGAACTCGCTGCGGGTGAGATCGACATCTTCGTCGTCGACGGTCACGAGCCGCGTCTCGGCGTTCAGCCGCAGGCCATGATGCTCCCGCCAGCCTGAGGCGGGCTCCACGGCGGCGCCGCCGCCGCCCGACGCCACGTGGCGAGGGCGCCGGAGCATGGCGTCGATGCGCGCCCGCAACTCACGGGGCCGGAAAGGCTTGGCGACGTAGTCGTCCGCTCCCGCCTCGAGTCCCTGCAGCGCGTCGATCTCCTCGGTGCGGGCGCTGAGCATCACGATATAGGTCGGGCTGATCGCCCGGATGCGCTTGGCGGTTTCGAATCCGTCGATGCCGGGCATGTTGACGTCGAGGGTCGTGACGAGCGGGAGATGCCGGCGCACCAGCTCGATGCCGGTCGGCCCGTCTCCGGCGCCGTGCACGTCGAATCCGGCCTGAGCGAGGACGGTCGACAGGAGCGAGCGGATGTCCTCCTCGTCTTCGATGACGACGGCCACGCGCGACTCTTCCACCGATGCACCTTCCGCATCCGGTGACTCGCTCACCGGATCCTGGATGTCGTCGGCCATGATATCCCAGAACACGGCGCGGAACGGGTGCTCCACACCGGGCATCAGCGCGCTCCCTCCGGATAGGCGCCGTGGAGGGCGGGACCATTCCCCTTGTCCCGCCCCGCGCACCGGCGCGCATCGGCGGGAGCGGCGACCGCCCCCACGGTCGCCGCTCCGCCGTGCCCAGAACAGACCCCGCCGCGCCTGATGCCGGCACGGCGCGTGCGATAGGACGGGCAGTCGCCAGACGTCACTTCGCCACCTCCGACGGTTGTGCCGCGCCCTCCCCAGGTCCGCAGGCGGGCCTGTCTTCTCGGGTGCCTCGACGGTACCGCCGCGTCCTCAGACCAGGCTCAAGCCCGGCTCAGGAAGCGCCCAGGATCCGTGGCCGCGTGTGCGCGCCCCAGGGGTGCGGTCGTGGCATCCTCGAATCATGCCTCTCGTCGCACTCACCGGCGGCATCGCGTCGGGTAAGTCCACGATCGCCCGGCGGCTCGCCGAACACGGAGCCGTGATCGTCGATGCCGATCAGCTCGTCCGCGACGTGCAACAGCCGGGCTCGCGGGTGCTCGCCGCGATCGCGGCGGAATTCGGCGAGCGGATGCTCCGAACCGACGGGTCGCTCGATCGGGCCGCACTGGGGGCTCGGGTGTTCGGCGACGAGGCCGCGGTCGCACAGCTGAACGCGATCGTGCACCCGGCAGTGCGCGCGGAGTCGGCACGGCGTTTCGCGGAGGCCCTGGCCGACGACCCCGCGACCGTCGTGGTGTACGACGTCCCGCTTCTCGTCGAAGCCCGCGTGGGCGATCCGTGGGAGCTCGTCATCGTCGCCCACGCACCGGCCGACGTGCGACGGCGCCGGCTGGTCGAGCTGCGCGGCATGAGCGGCTCCGACGCGGATGCGCGCATCGCCTCGCAGGCATCGGACGAGGACAGGCTGGCTGTGGCGGATGTCGTCATCGACACCGATGGTGCGCTCGAGGACACCCTTCGGCAGGTCGACGAGGTGTGGCAGCGGCTGAATGAGCACATCGCGGCCCGCGCCGCAGCGAGCGAGGCGTAGGCTTTCTCGCACAGGCGGAGGTTCACATGGGCGTGCTTTCGAGATTCCGGCGGCGCCGGACGCCGTACCAGGCATTGAGCGAGGAAGAGCGCATCGCGCGGTACGTCTACCTGCTCAACACACTGCCGGCGTCGGTGATCGAGAGTGCCCACGCCTCTGCGTTCCGAGAAGTGCCCGCCGAGCGGCGCCGCGCGATGTTCGAGCAGCTGCGTCCGTTCATGGCGGATTCCGAGCGCGATGCCGCCACGGACGACCCGACGGTGCTGGCGCGGCTCGTCCGCCGGGCGGAGGAGCACCGCGCCCGGCGAGCGGCCGGGGGCGGAGACGGGTCTGGCACGGTGACGGCGACGGCGACGCGAGCCGACCCTCGGGGCGACGACCTCCCGTGGGTCGATGCGCGCGACGGCCTGGACGTGCGCGGACTGCTCGCGAGCAGCGGCGTCATGCTGCTCATGGCGAACAACGTTCTCGCCTCCACCGCGGTGATGACCTATTACACGATGGGTGCCGGATCGCTCCACCTCGCGTCCGAGCCCGGCTGGATCGGTGAGACCTACGATCCGGGTGCCGGCTTCGACGGCGGCGCGGCGGGCGCCGGCGGCGCCGACGGCGGGATGGGCGGCGGGTTCGACGGAGGATTCGGAGGCTTCGGCGGCGGGTTCGACGGCGGAGGCGGGTTCGGAGGCTGACCGCTCGTCGGCGCGGCCGGTGGCGTGGGCCCCCACGCCCGCTGCGATGCGTCTGCCGGCCCCGATGTCGGAGGGGCCGCCTACGCTTGAGGTGTGCAGACCACGCGATCCGTGCGGCCGTTCGAGGTCGTGAGCGACTATGAGCCGTCGGGGGACCAGCCGCAAGCGATCGCCGAGCTCGCCGCCCGCATCAACGCGGGCGAGACCGATGTCGTGCTGCTCGGTGCGACCGGAACCGGAAAGTCCGCGACCACGGCGTGGCTCGTCGAGGCCGTGCAGCGGCCGACGCTCGTGCTCGCGCACAACAAGACGCTGGCCGCACAGCTGGCCAATGAGTTCCGCGAGCTCATGCCGCACAACGCGGTGGAGTACTTCGTCAGCTACTACGACTACTACCAGCCCGAGGCGTACGTCCCGCAGACCGACACCTTCATCGAGAAGGACTCTTCGATCAACGCCGAAGTCGAGCGGCTCCGGCACTCCACGACCAACTCGCTGCTCTCGCGCCGCGACGTCGTGGTGGTCTCGACGGTCTCGTGCATCTACGGTCTCGGCTCGCCCGAGGAGTATCTGCGCGCGATGGTCGCGCTGCAGGTGGGGGAGCGCTACGACCGCAATGCGCTCATCCGCAAGTTCATCGCGATGCAGTACAACCGCAACGACGTGGACTTCTCGCGCGGCAACTTCCGCGTGCGTGGCGACACGATCGAGATCATCCCGGTGTACGAGGAGTACGCGATCCGCATCGAGATGTTCGGCGACGAGATCGAGGCGCTGTACATGCTGCATCCGCTGACGGGCGACGTCCTGCAGCGCATGGACTCGGTGCCCATCTTCCCCGCGACGCATTACGCGGCGGGGACCGAGACGGTGCAGCGCGCGATAGGAACCATCGAGCACGAGCTCGAGCAGCGCTTGAACGAGCTCGAGTCTCAGAACAAGCTCCTCGAGGCGCAGCGTCTGCGCATGCGGACCACCTTCGACCTCGAGATGCTGCAACAGCTCGGCTTCTGCTCGGGCATCGAGAACTACTCCCGTCACCTCGACGGCCGCATGCCCGGCGAGCCGCCGCACACCCTGCTGGACTTCTTCCCCGACGACTTCCTCATGGTCATCGACGAGTCGCATGCCACCGTCCCGCAGATCGGTGCGATGTACGAGGGGGATGCCTCGCGCAAGCGGACACTCGTCGAGCACGGGTTCCGCTTGCCCAGCGCGATGGACAACCGCCCGCTGCGCTGGGACGAGTTCAAGGAGCGGGTGGGGCAGACGGTGTACCTCTCCGCGACGCCGGGCCGCTACGAGATGGGCATCGCCGACGGCGTCGTCGAACAGATCATCCGCCCGACCGGCCTGGTCGATCCCGAGATCATCGTCAAGCCGTCGAAGGGGCAGATCGACGACCTCCTGGAAGAGATCCGCATCAGGACCGAGCGTGACGAGCGGGTGCTCGTCACGACGCTGACCAAGAAGATGGCCGAGGAGCTCACCGACTTCCTGGGCGAGCACGGCGTCCGCGTTCGCTATCTCCATTCCGACGTCGACACTCTGCGACGCGTCGAGCTGCTGAGCGAACTGCGCGCCGGGGTGTACGACGTGCTCGTCGGCATCAACCTGCTGCGCGAGGGGCTCGATCTTCCCGAGGTCTCGCTGGTTGCCATCCTGGATGCCGACAAAGAGGGCTTCCTCCGCAGTGGCACGTCGCTCATCCAGACCATCGGTCGCGCAGCGCGCAACGTCTCGGGCCAGGTGCACATGTACGCCGACAGCATCACCGACTCGATGCGCAACGCGATCGAAGAGACCGACCGGCGCCGCGAGAAGCAGGTCGCGTACAACAAGGAGCGCGGCATCGATCCGCAGCCCCTGCGCAAGCGGATCGCCGACATCACCGAGGTGCTCGCCCGCGAGGCCTCCGACACCGACCGGATGCTGCGCGGCAAGGCGGCGGCCAAGAACAAGTCCGGCAAGGGCAAGTCTCCGACGCCGCAGCTGCGACGCGAGGGGATCGCCGCCGAAGGAGCGGAGCAGCTCGAGGCCACCATCGCCGACCTGAGCACGCAGATGCTGGCAGCCGCCGGCGAGCTGAAGTTCGAGCTCGCGGCGCGGTTGCGTGACGAGGTGCAGGATCTCAAGAAGGAGCTGCGCGCCATGGAGCGCGCCGGCCACGCCTGACGCCGAGCGCGCGCCCGGCCGCTACGGGCAGTGCATGAGCGGCTTCGGACCGGACCGGTCGATATCGTGCCGCGAGATCGGGGCTCCGCATAGTGGGCACGCGCGTTCGGCGCGTTCCGCCGCCGAGGGTGGGGGAGCCGCCTCGTACGGCCCGACGGCGGGGGGGCCCGCAGCCCGGATCAGCGTCGCGTTGATCCACTGATACCACCCGCCTGCCTCCCGCACCCGTTCGCGGAGCGGCCGTCTGCTGGTGCGAGGGTCATCCGGATTCGTCATGATAGTTAGTGTACTAATGATTAGGTCGCTAGGATTCACTGGTGACTGCCGCAACACCCTCCCCGGACGACCTGCTCAAACTCGACAACCAGGTGTGCTTCGCCCTGGTCACCGCCGCACGCAATGTCGTCGGCATCTACCGACCGATCCTCGAGCCGCTCGGCCTCACCCATCCGCAGTACCTGGTGATGCTCGCGCTGTGGGAAGACTCGCCGCGCTCGCTGGGAGACCTCGCGGCCGCGCTCGCGCTGGAACCCGCCACGTTGTCGCCCCTGGTGAAGCGCCTGGAGGTGCAGGGGAGGGTCACGCGGACCCGCCGTGCCACCGACGAGCGGATCCTCGACATCGATCTCACTCCGGCAGGACTGGCGCTCCGAGGCGAAGCCCTCGATGTTCCGCGGCGCGTGATGGCGGCGACCGGAATGGATGCCGCCGAGGTTGCGGGCTTGCGCGATGCACTGGTCCGCTTCGCCGGTGGCGGCACCCTCTGATTTGGGTCCGCGACCGACGAGCGGGTCTCGATTGCGTTGCCCTTCGATGAGCTCCTTCTCATGACCGTTGGCATACTCACGGGAAACTCCTAGGCTCGCCCTGGCGTGAGGCGTCGAACCCCTTCGCACACGCCGAATCGTCCTACCCGGTCCGATGAAGAGGAAACCCCATGCGATCTCGGTCAAAGTCCGACCCCAATCCCGTCCGCCGGCATCTCGCCGTCGGGGCCCTCTCGGGCGTCGCCGCCCTGGCCCTCGCGGTCGGTGGTATCGCCCCCGCCCAGGCGGCGCCGCCGAGCAATCCCGGTGGCAACGGCAACGGGCACGGCGGCCCTCCTCCCGCCGCCGCCGGGACCTTCGAGCTCACAGTGCTGCACATCAATGACGGTGAGTCCGCGCTCCTGCCGACCGCTTCCGACCCCGGCGTTGCCCGGTTCGTCGCCGACCTCAAGAACCTGCAAGCCGAGGGCGAAGCCCCGGCTGCCAGCACTCTGCCCCCTCAGGCCAGCCCGCGCGCCAAGCAGGTGCATGAGAAGCTGAACCCGCGCGCGGCGATCACGATCTCCTCTGGCGACAACTACCTTTCGGGCCCGAGGCTCAACGCTTCGCTCAACAGCCCGGACGGCACGTTCTACGACGCGCTCGTCTACACCGAGGGCGGCTTCGACGCGATCACGATCGGCAACCACGAGTTCGACCTCGGCCCCGACCTGCTCGCGGACTTCATCGAGGCGACCGGTGACATCCCCTTCGTCTCGGCGAACCTCGACGTCTCGGGTGAGCCACGGCTCGCCGCACTCGAAGACGAGGGGCGCATCGCCGGCAGCACCGTGGTGGAGAAGGATGGCCGTCAGATCGGGGTCGTCGGTGCGATCTACGAGGACCTGCGGTCCATCTCGAGCCCTCGCAACGTCACCACGTCGGATGCCGCCGAGGCTGTCCAGGCCGAAGTGGACGCGCTGACGGCTGATGGTGTCGACATCATCATCCTGTCCAGCCACCTGCAGAGCATCGCGAGCGATGTCGAGCTCATCGGTGAGATCACCGGTGTGGACGCCGCCATCGCCGGCGGCGGCGTCGAGCGGCTGGACCCGTTCCCCGCGACCGCGACAGACGCCGACGGCAACCCGGTCCCCGTCGTCACGACCGTGGGCAACTACCGCGACATCGGCCGTCTGGTGCTGCGCTTCGACAAGCAGGGCGAGGTCATCGACGTCGTCGAGGAGCAGTCGGCTCTGATTCCGGTGCCGCTGGACGGTCCGCGCGACCCGTTCATCGCCGATAACGTCGAGGCGCCGGTCGCCGAGTACGTATCGGCCCTCGCCGACAACGTCCTCGCCACCACCGAGGTGTGGCTCGACGGTGCGAACCCGCCGGTCCGCTTCCGCGAGACCAACGTCGGCGACCTGTTCACTGACGCGATGATGGAGGCCGCTCGGGACCGGGCCGGAGAATACGGCGTCGGCCAGGCCGATGTCACACTGCTCAACAGCGGCGGCATCCGCAACAACGTGCAGGTCGCCCCCGGCTCCGACGTCACCGAGCTGACGACGTTCGACATCGGGGCCTTCTTCAACCTCGTGTCGATCGCCGAGATCGACGGCGAGAAGCTCAAGCAGGTACTGGAGCACAGTGTGTCGTCGCTGCCGGCGACGGGCAACGGCCGATTCGGACAGTGGAGTGGCGTGGAGTTCGTCTACGACCCGGCGGCTCAGGCACAGGTCTTCGAGGCGCCCACCACGATCGTCACGCCGGGCGAGCGGATCCGCGAGGCCGTGGTCACCAAGGCCGACGGCACGCGCGTCACGGTCGTCTCCGGCGGTGTCGTCGTCGCCCCTGACGAGACGTTCTGGTTCGTGACGAACGACTTCACGTTCCGCGGCGGCGACAACTACCCGCTGGACGATGTTCCGTTCACGACGCTCGGGGTGACGTACCAGACCGCATTGGCCGACTGGGTGGCCGAGGTGGGCACCATCACGGCGGCCAACTACCCGGACCTCACGATCGAGAACGACACGTACCGCCGGTTCGGTCCGGTCGGTTCGTTCACGATTCCTCCCGCTCCCTGATCGGGAGAGCCACCGGTGACAGACGGATGCCGCGGGGCCGAGCGCCCCGCGGCATCCTGAGTCTTCGCCGACCGAGTCCGGCTCCCAGGTCCCATGTCGGAGGCCCCACCTAGACTTGTCGGGTGCCCATCGTCCCTGTCGCCATGCCCGGAAACGCTGCCGGAAACAACAGCGGAAAACTCAGCGTCCGCGGTGCCCGTGTCCATAATCTCAAGGACGTCGATCTCGACATTCCGCGCGATTCCCTCGTGGTCTTCACAGGCCTCTCGGGTTCCGGCAAGTCCAGTCTCGCGTTCGACACGATCTTCGCCGAGGGTCAGCGCCGGTACGTCGAGTCCCTGAGCGCCTACGCCCGCCAGTTCCTCGGCCAGGTCGACCGGCCGGATGTGGACTTCATCGAAGGGTTGAGCCCTGCGGTCTCGATCGACCAGAAGTCGACCAACCGCAATCCCCGCTCGACGGTGGGCACGATCACCGAGATCCACGACTACATGCGCCTGCTGTGGGCGAGGATCGGCGTACCGCATTGTCCCGAGTGCGGCGCGGTCATCCAGCGCCAGACCGTCCAGCAGATCGCCGATCAGCTGATCGAGCTTCCCGAACGCACGCGCTACCAGATCGTCGCCCCGATCGTCTCTCAGAAGAAGGGCGAGTTCGTCGACCTCTTCAAAGAGCTCGGCGCCAAGGGCTACGCGCGTGCGATCGTCGACGGCGAGCTGATCCAGCTCGCCGAGCCACCGACCCTGAAGAAGAGCTACAAGCACGACATCGCCGTCGTGGTCGACCGGCTGGTGGCGGCTCCCGGCATCCTGGACCGCGTGACCGACTCCGTCGAGACGGCGCTCTCGCTGGCCGGCGGCCTCATGCAGGTCAACTTCGTCGACGAGGAGGGCGATGCCGCGTGGCAGTCCTTCTCCGAGAAGCTGGCGTGTCCGAACGGGCATCCGCTGCAGCTGACCGAGATCGAGCCTCGGACGTTCTCGTTCAACGCGCCGTTCGGGGCGTGCCCGACCTGCTCAGGACTCGGCACCCGCATGTCGGTCGATGTCGACCTGATGCTCGGCGACGAGGACCTCTCCATCCGGGAGGGCGTGCTGATCCCGTGGACCACGCAGGGCAAGGGGCTGTTCCAGTACTACGAGCGTCTGCTCGAGGGGCTCTCGAACGATCTCGGTTTCTCGCTCGACACGCCGTGGAAGAAGCTGCCCGCCGACGTGCGCGAGGCCGTGCTGCGCGGCGAGAACTACAAGGTCACCGTGCGGTGGAAGAACCGATACGGGCGCGAGATGCGCTACTCGTCCGGCTTCGAGGGGGTCGTGCCCTACATCGAGCGGCAGTACACGCAGGCCGAGTCCGACACGCAGCGCCAGCGGTGGTCCGAGTACCTGCGCGAGGTGCCGTGCCCGGTCTGCGACGGCGACCGGCTGAAGCCGGAAGTGCTGGCGGTGCTGGTGCACGGGCATTCCATCGCGGATGCCTCGCGCCTGAGCCTCGGCGAAGCCCGCGAGTACTTCGCGAAGCTGACGCTCACCGAGCGCGAGGCCACGATCGCCGCGCAGGTGCTGCGCGAGATCCGGCTGCGCCTGGACTTCCTCATCCGCGTCGGGCTGGACTATCTGAGCCTCAGCCGTGCTGCTGCGACGCTCTCGGGCGGTGAGGCGCAGCGCATCCGGCTCGCCACGCAGATCGGATCCGGCCTGACCGGCGTGCTGTACGTGCTGGACGAGCCGTCGATCGGCCTGCATCAGCGCGACAACCGCCGTCTCATCGAGACGCTGGTCGCGCTACGCGATCTCGGGAACACGCTCATCGTCGTCGAGCACGATGAGGAGACGATCCACGCCGCCGACTGGCTCGTCGACATCGGGCCCGGCGCGGGCGTCAACGGCGGCGACGTGGTGCACTCCGGTCCGCTCGCCGAACTTCTCGCCGATCGGTCCTCGATCACGGGCGACTACCTGTCGGGCCGGCGCGCGATCCCCATCCCGAAGCGGCGGCGCAAGATCGACAAGACGCGCCAGGTCACGGTCGTGGGCGCCCGCGAGAACAACCTCAAGAACGTCACGGTCGGCTTTCCTCTCGGTGTCCTGACCGCGGTCACCGGCGTGAGCGGGTCGGGCAAGTCCTCGCTGGTCAACGGCATCCTGTACCAGGTGCTCGCGACGCGCCTCAACGGCGCTCGGCGGGTGGCAGGAAAGCACACGCGAGTGACAGGCCTGGACAACCTCGACAAAGTGGTGCACGTCGATCAGGCGCCGATCGGCCGGACGCCGCGCTCGAACCCCGCCACCTACACCGGCGTGTTCGACCGGATCCGCACGCTGTTCAGCGAGACGACCGAGGCGAAGGTGCGCGGCTATCTGCCGGGGCGCTTCAGCTTCAACGTCAAGGGTGGGCGCTGCGAGGCCTGCTCGGGTGACGGCACGATCAAGATCGAGATGAACTTCCTGCCCGATGTGTACGTGGACTGCGAGGTGTGCCACGGCAAGCGGTACAACCGCGACACGCTCGCCGTGCACTACAAGGGCAAGAACATCGCCGAAGTCCTCGAGATGCCCATCGCCGAGGCCGCGGAGTTCTTCGAGCCGATCCAGGCGATCCACCGCTATCTCAAGACTCTCGTTGACGTCGGGCTCGGGTACGTGCGGCTCGGGCAGTCGGCGACGACCCTGTCGGGAGGCGAGGCGCAGCGCGTCAAGCTCGCGACCGAGCTGCAGCGCCGCACGAACGGCCGGTCGATCTACGTGCTGGATGAGCCCACGACGGGATTGCACTTCGAGGACGTGCGCAAGCTGCTCGAGGTCTTGAACGGGCTGGTCGAGAAAGGCAACACCGTCATCGTGATCGAGCACAACCTCGACGTCATCAAGTCCTCGGACTGGGTGATCGATCTGGGGCCCGAAGGCGGCGCGGGCGGTGGCGAGGTGGTGGCGACCGGCACGCCCGAGCAGGTCGCTCGCGTCGACGGCAGCCACACCGGCGCCTTCCTCGCGGAGGTCCTGGGCCTGGCGTCGGCCGACCTGGTCGAGGCGCGCAAGGCCGGCTGACCCGATGGTCAGGTCCGTGCCCACGGTCTCGTACAAGCCGCGGCCCGGCGAGATCCCGACCAATCCGGGCGTCTACCGGTTCCGTGACGGTTCCGGTCGCGTGCTGTACGTCGGCAAGGCGAAGAACCTGCGCGCGCGCCTGTCGAACTACTTCGCGCCGCTGCACACGCTCCATGAGCGCACGCGCCGCATGGTCACCACCGCGGCGTCCGTGGAGTGGACCGTTGTCGCGACGGACGTCGACTCGCTGCAGCTGGAGTACCAGTGGATCAAGGAGTTCGATCCGCCGTTCAACGTGCGCTATCGGGATGACAAGTCCTATCCGTTCATGGCGATCACCCTCGCCGACGAAGCGCCGCGGGTGATCGTCACGCGAAATCGCCGGATCGCAGGCGCGAAGTACTTCGGCCCGTACCCCAAGGTGTGGGCGGTGCACGACACGATCGACCTCATGATCAAGGTCTTTCCGATTCGCACGTGCAGCGACGCGTCGTACAAGAAGGCCATGGCCAGCGGCCGGCCCTGCTTCCCCGGTCAGATCGGGCGCTGCGGCGGCCCGTGCTCGATGAAGGTGACCATCGAGGAGCATCGCGCCATGGTCGACGACTTCGTCGCGTTCATGGCCGGCGGTGACCAGCGGTTCACGAGGGAGCTGTCGGCACGGATGCGCGAATCGGCGGCCGCGATGGACTACGAGGCGGCCGCGGTCTATCGCGACAAGCTCCAGGCGATCGACGCGGTCCTCAACAAGAGTGCACTCGTTCTGGCCCCCGACACCGACGCCGATCTGTTCGGCATCGCCGAGGACGAACTGGCCGCGACCGTGCAGCACTTCGTGATCCGCGGCGGTCGCGTGCGGGGCGTCCGGGCCACGACGATCGAGAAAGAGCTCGACATCTCGGGGGGAGACCTCGTCGACCAAGTGGTGCAGCGCGCGTACGGCAACGCGTCGAGCGTCGACATCCCGCGTCAGGTCCTCGTCCCCTCGATGCCCGACGATGCGGTCGAGCTCGAGGCGTGGCTGCGGGAACGGCGCGGGAAGTCCGTGACGATCCAGGTGGCCCAGCGCGGACGCAAGGCCGAGCTCATGAAGACCGCGAAGCTGAACGCCCAGCAAGCTCTCATGCTGCACAAGACCCGGCGCACCAGTGACTACGTCGCGCGGAGCCAGGCGCTGACCGATCTGCAGGAGGCCCTCGATCTCGCCGAGGCGCCGCTGCGCATCGAGTGCTTCGATGTGTCGCATCTCGGCGGCACCAACGTGGTGGCGTCAATGGTCGTCTTCGAAGACGGCCTGCCGCGCAAGGACCAGTACCGCTCGTTCGGGGTCGCCGAGACGACCGACGACACCGATTCGCTCTATCAGGTGCTCACGCGCCGTCTGGCGTACCTCGATCGACCCGAGGAGAACGATGCCACCGAGCTGGCGGCATCCGTCGTCTCACCGGATGCTGAGATCGTCACCGACCCCGATGCCGAAGTGGTCACGAGCCGCAAGCGCCCCCGATTCGCCTACCGGCCGCAGCTGCTCGTGGTCGACGGCGGCAAGCCTCAGGTCGAGGCCGCGGCACGCGCACTTCGCGACGCCGGCCATGAAGAGATCGCACTGTGCGGCATCGCCAAGCGGCTCGAGGAGGTTTGGCTGCCGGGGGAGGAGTACCCCGTGATCCTTCCGCGCACGTCGGAGGCGCTCTATCTGCTGCAGCGGCTGAGAGACGAGGCGCACCGCTTCGCGATCAGCCATCAGCGCAAGCGGCGCCGGCGCGACATCCAGAGCGTGCTGGCCGAGGTGCCCGGGTTGGGGGAGGCGCGGATCAAGTCCCTCCTGCGGCACTTCGGATCCGTCGCGGCGCTCAAGCGGGCGACGCCGGACGAGATCGCGCAACTCCCCGGTGTCGGGCCGAAGCTCGCCGCGGCGATCCACCTGCACCTCACGGGCTGACGGATAGGCTGGGAGCGACGGGGGTGGTCATGACCGAGGCGACAGGTCGCGACAGTACGGCTCAGGCCGGCGAGAGCGAGGACGGCACGGTCGTGAGCGCGGAGCCGAACCGCAGCGGCGAAGTGCTCATCGTGACGGGAATGTCGGGAGCGGGGCGCTCGACCGCCGCCAACGCGCTCGAAGATCTCGGCTGGTACGTGGTCGACAACCTTCCTCCGCAGATGCTCAAGCCGCTGCTGGATCTCACGGAACTCGCGGCCGGCGTGCTCCCTCGCGTGGCGGTCGTGGTGGATGTGCGGGGACGAGACCTGTTCTCGGATCTGCCCGAGGCGATGCGCTCGCTGCGGGAGCGGCGGCAGATCCGGCTGATGTTCCTGGATGCCTCGGACGAGGTGCTCGTACGGCGGTTCGAAGCCGTGCGCCGGCCGCATCCGCTCCAGGGCGACGGCACCATTCTCGACGGCATCCGCCTGGAGCGGGCACGGCTCACTGCGGTGCGCGAGAGCGCGGACGTGATCATCGACACCTCCGGGTACAACATCCATCAGCTGGCGACGCAGGTGAGCGACCTCTTCTCCGAGGAGAACGCCGCGCGGCACACGCTCACCATCCTGAGCTTCGGCTTCAAGTACGGGCTGCCACCGGATGCCGACCTCGTCGCCGACATGCGGTTCCTCCCCAACCCGTTCTGGAACGAACGACTGCGGCCGCTCACCGGCGAGGATGCCGACGTGCGGGCGTTCGTCCTCGATCAGGAGGGCGCCGAGGACTTCATCGAGGCCTACGCCGCCGCCCTGCGCCCGGTGCTCGCCGGGTACCAGCGTGAGAACAAGCGGCACTCGGTCGTGGCGGTGGGCTGCACCGGCGGCAAGCACCGGTCCGTCGTGATGGCACGGGAGCTCGCCGACCGCCTGGCCGGGGCGCAAGGAGTCGCGGTGCGCGTGAAGCATCGCGACCTCGGGCGTGAATGACTTCCGCCGAGTAGGCTTGTCCTTCGTTCCGAGACCCATCCGCGAAGGAGACCCGTGTCGCTCACTGCTGACGTGAAGGCCGAGCTGATCACCGTGCGCGACCCGCGCCCGACGGCCCGCGTGGCAGAGCTGACCTCGTTGCTGCGGTTCTCGGGGGGGCTCCATTCGATCGCCAACCGCGTGGCGGTCGAGGCTGAGGTGGACTCCGACGTGCTGGCACGCCGCACCGCGCGCGACCTGGTGGAGCTGTACGGCGTCCGCCCCGAACTCGTCCACGTGCAGGGCTCGGGCGCGCGCAACGGCAGCCACTACGCCGTGCGGGTGATCGAGGGCGGCGAAACCCTTGCGCGTCAGACCGGTCTGCTCGACCAGCGTCGGCGCCCCGTGCGCGGCCTGCCCAACAAGCTGACGACCGGTTCTCGCGGCGATCTGGCCGCGATCTGGCGCGGTGCGTTCCTGGCGGCGGGCTCGCTGAGCGAGCCGGGACGCTCTGCAGCCCTCGAGATCACATGCCCGTCGTCTGAGGCGGCGATGGCACTGGTCGGGGCTGCCCATCGGCTGGGCATCGCCGGCAAAGCCCGCGAGGTGCGCGGCGTGCCCCGCGTCGTGGTGCGCGAGGGTGAAGCGATCCGCGCCGCGCTGGCCGCCATGGGTGCCGTCCGCGCCGCGTCCGACTGGGACCAGATGCGCCAGCGGCGAGAAGTGCGTGCCGGCGTCAACCGGCTCGTCAACTTCGACGATGCCAATCTCCGC
Source organism: Microbacterium sp. HD4P20 (assembly GCF_019449275.2). Lineage (GTDB taxonomy): Bacteria > Actinomycetota > Actinomycetes > Actinomycetales > Microbacteriaceae > Microbacterium. The sequence goes on along the minus strand of NZ_JAHZQZ020000014.1, from coordinate 554,111 downwards.
CGGTCGGCGCAGGCGGCCGTGGCCGCCTGCGCGCGGGTCGAGCGCGCGCTGGAAATCCTCGGCGACGAAGTGCCCGAGCACCTGCGCGAAGCCGGCGACCTCAGGCTCGCCCACCGGGATGCGAGCCTCGACGAGCTCGGTCACCACGCCGATCCGCCGCTGACGAAGGACGCGGTGGCCGGACGCATCCGCCGGCTCCTCGCGATGGCCGACAAGAAGGCCGAGACCGACGGCGTGCCGGGCACCGACGCTGCTGTTCCCGCCGGCCTGGAAGACTGAGCCGGGGCATCCGGATACTCGACGTCATCAAGGGAAGCAACCCCCGCGCCAGGGCGTTGAGCCTCAGTAGGATGAACCCGTCACCCTCGCTGCGCCGAGGAATTCGGCGCGCGCCGACAGGAAGAAGAGAATATGGCGAAGTACACCTTGCCCGACCTCCCCTACGACTACGCCGCGCTCGAACCGCACATCAGCGGCAAGATCATGGAGCTGCACCACAGCAAGCACCACCAGGCCTACGTCACCGGTGCGAACACCGCCCTCGAGCAGCTGGCGGAAGCGCGTGAGAGCGGCAACCTCGCGAACGTGAACAAGCTCGAGAAGGATCTGGCCTTCCACCTCGGCGGTCACGTCAACCACTCCATCTTCTGGACCAACCTGTCGCCCAACGGCGGCGGTGAGCCCGAAGGCGAGTTGCGTGCCGCGATCGACGAGTTCTTCGGCGGCTTCGACAAGTTCCAGGCGCACTTCGCGGCGGCGGCCATGGGCATTCAGGGCTCGGGCTGGTCCGTGCTGAGCTGGGACCCGATCGGCGAGCAGCTCATCGTGCAGCAGCTGTTCGACCAGCAGGGCAACACCGCCCAGGGCACCATCCCCGTCTTCCAGCTGGACATGTGGGAGCACGCGTTCTACCTGGACTACCTCAACGTCAAGGCCGACTACGTCAAGGCGGCGTGGAACATCGTGGACTGGCAGAACGTGGCGCTGCGCCTCGACGCCGCCCGGCAGAAGACCGCGGGCCTGCTGGTACTGTCTTAGCTGGCGAGGCGTCCCGGCGGGTGCGCCCGCCGGGACGCCGTTGTCCCCGTCTGAATCGCACCAAACCGCGCACTCGCGCACGACACATCTCAGGAGAAACTCCGTGGCTGTCAAGATCGGCATCAACGGCTTCGGCCGAATCGGACGCAACTACCTTCGCGCGGCCCTCGCGCAGGGCGCAGACCTCGAAATCGTGGCGGTGAACGACCTCACCGACAACAAGACGCTCGCGCACCTGTTGACGTACGACTCGGTCGGCGGCCCGCTGAGCGAGACGGTCTCGTACGACGGCGACTCCATCACGGTGGGCGGCAAGTCCATCAAGGTCTTCGAAGAGCGCGACCCCGCCAACCTCCCGTGGGGCGACCTGGGCGTCGATATCGTCATCGAGTCGACCGGCCGTTTCACCAACGCCGAGGACGCCAAGAAGCACATCGCGGGCGGTGCCAAGAAAGTTCTCATCTCTGCTCCCGCCAGCGGCGATGACGTCACGATCGTCATGGGCGTGAACGAGGGCGAGTACGACCCCGAGAACCACGTCATCATCTCGAACGCCTCGTGCACCACGAACTGCCTCGCCCCGCTGGCGAAGGTCTTCAACGACGCCTTCGGCATCGAGCGCGGCTTCATGATGACCGCGCACGCCTACACCGCCGACCAGAACCTGCAGGACGGCCCCCACAGCGACCTGCGTCGCGCTCGCGCCGCCGCGATCAACATCGTTCCCGCCTCCACCGGTGCCGCCAAGGCGATCGGCCGAGTGCTGCCCGAGCTGAACGGCAAGCTGAGCGGCTCGTCCTACCGCGTTCCGGTTCCCACCGGCTCCATCGTCGATCTGACGATCGTCACGCCCACCGAGGGCCTCACGGCCGAGCAGGTCAACGGGGCGTACAAGGCTGCCGCCGCAGACGGGCGCCTGGCCGGCTACCTCGAGTACACCGAGGACCCGATCGTCTCCAGCGACATCCAGCTCAACCCGCATTCGTCGATCTTCGACGCGGAGCTGACCAACGTGAGCGGCAATCTGGTCAAGGTCTCGGCTTGGTACGACAACGAGTGGGGTTACTCGAACCGCCTCGTCGACCTGACCGAGTACGTCGCCGAGCGCCTGTAACCCGCCATGGCCCTGCGCACCCTCAGCAGCCTGGGTCCGCTGGCCGGCAAGCGCGTCATCGTCCGTGCTGACCTCAATGTCCCCCTGAAGGACGCACGTCTCACGGACGATGGCCGTGTGCGGGCCACGCTCCCCACGCTCAACGCTCTGATCAACCAGGGCGCACGCGTCCTGGTCTGCTCGCACCTCGGTCGCCCGGACGGGGCGCCCGACGTCGCGTTCAGCCTCGCACCGGTCGCCCAGCGGCTGGCCGAACTGCTGGGCAAACCGGTCGCCTTCGCGCGTGACACGGTCGGGGAGTCGGCCCACGAGGCCGTCGCCGCCCTCGAGGACGGGGACGTCGCGGTGCTCGAGAACCTGCGATTCAACCCGGGCGAGACCGCGAAGGACGACTCCGCGCGCCGGGCCTTCGCCGAGCAGCTCGCCGAGCTCGGCGACGTGCTGGTCTCGGACGGCTTCGGTGTCGTGCACCGCAAGCAGGCGTCGGTGTACGACCTCGCCCAGATTCTGCCGTCCGCCGCCGGGTCTCTCATCGAAAAGGAGGTCGAGGTCCTCGACCGCCTCACCGAGAAGCCCGAGCGGCCCTACACGGTCGTACTGGGCGGTTCCAAGGTCAGCGACAAGCTCGGGGTCATCGACCACCTGCTCCCGCGAGTGGACCGACTCCTGGTCGGCGGCGGCATGATGTTCACGTTCCTGGCCGCGCAGGGGTACAAGGTCGGATCCAGCCTGCTCGAGAAGGACCAGCTCGACACCGTCACGCGGTACATGGCCAAGGCGCGGGAGCTCGGGGTGGAACTCGTCCTCCCGGTCGACGCGGTCGTCGCGGCGTCGTTCTCGGCTGATGCCGACCACGTCGTCGCACCGGCCTCGGCGATCGAAGCGACCGCCTTCGGTGCATCCGGGCTCGGGCTCGACATCGGTCCCGAGACCGCTGTCATCTTCGCCGATGCCGTGCGCGACTCGAAGACGGTGTTCTGGAACGGACCCATGGGCGTGTTCGAGATGGCCGCCTTCGCCGCCGGAACGAAGGCCGTCGCCAAGGCGCTCACCGAGGTGGATGGGCTATCGGTCGTCGGCGGTGGCGATTCCGCCGCCGCCGTGCGCCAGCTCGGCTTCGCGGACGACGAGTTCGGGCACATCTCGACCGGCGGGGGCGCCAGCCTGGAGTTCCTCGAAGGAAAGAAGCTTCCCGGACTGGAGGTCCTCGGATGGCAGTAGCAGGACGCACACCGCTCATCGCGGGCAACTGGAAGATGAATCTCGACCACCTGCAGGCGGTCGCGTTCGTCCAGAAGCTGCACTGGACGCTGAAGGACGCCAAGCACGAGGACGGCTCGGTCGAGGTCGCGGTGTTCCCGCCGTTCACCGACCTGCGCACGGTCCAGACCCTGCTCGATGCCGATAAGATCCCGTTCGCGTTGGGCGCGCAGGACCTGTCGTCGCATGACGCGGGTGCTTACACAGGTGAGGTGTCGGGTGCCTTCCTCGCGAAGCTCGACAACCGCTATGTCATCATCGGCCACTCCGAGCGCCGGCAGTACCACGCCGAGGGCGACGACGTCGTGGCGGCGAAGGTGCAGGCGGCGCTTCGGCATGGCCTCGTGCCCGTCATCTGCGTGGGTGAGACGAGCGAAGACCTCGAGCAGTTCGGCGCCAGCGCGGTGCCGGTCGCGCAGCTGTCGGCGGCCCTCGCCGGCGTGAAGGCTGATGCCGAGATCGTCGTCGCATACGAGCCGGTGTGGGCCATCGGCTCGGGTCAGGCGGCCACTCCACAGCAGGCGCAGGATGTCTGCGCCACGCTGCGCGCGGTCGTCGCCGAGAAGCTGGGGCCGGATGCCGCGACGAAGACCCGCGTGCTCTACGGCGGCTCGGTGAAGGCGGCCAACATCGCCAGCTTCATGCGCGAACCCGACGTCGACGGTGCCCTTGTGGGTGGTGCGAGCCTCGTCGTGGACGAGTTCGCCGCGATCATCCGGTACCAGAAGCACGTCGGCGTGTGAAAACGCTCCGTCTCGCCTCCGGTCGCTCGACGCGCGGGCGTTGAGCGACCGGGGCGAGACAAAACGGCCAGATGGCTATACTGGACCCTTGTGCGATCGGCGTCCGATCGCTGCGAAAGGCTTCTACGACTGTGCAGATCCTCGAATTCGTCCTGCAGGTGCTCCTGGGCATCACGAGCCTCCTGCTGACCCTTCTGATCCTGCTCCACAAGGGGCGCGGTGGCGGACTGTCCGACATGTTCGGAGGCGGCATGACATCGGCGCTCGGCTCGTCCGGCCTCGCCGAGCGTAACCTCAACCGTTTCACGGTCGTGCTCGCCCTCGCCTGGTTCGCGGCCATCGTCGCGCTCGGCCTCATCACGAAGTTCCAGGCGCTCTGATGGCGACCGGGGGAAACGCGATCCGCGGCACCCGCGTCGGCGCCGGGCCGATGGGCGAGCAGGACCACGGCTTCCACGCCGACCGCATCGCCGTCTCATACTGGGACGCGCTCGGCAACGAGACGGTGCGCTACTTCGCGGCCGGGATCCCCGAAGAGGAGATCCCCGAGACCATCGATTCGCCGCACTCCGGCCTGCCGGCGGGCCGCGACAAAGAGAATCCTCCCGCCGTGGCCAAGACGGAGCCGTACAAGACGCACTTGGCGTACGTCAAGGAGCGCCGCACCGAGGAAGAGGCCGAGGCACTCCTCGACGACGCTCTCAAGCAGTTGCGCGAGCGACGCGGCCAGAGCTGACCGGCGTCAGTATTCGCGATCGATGAGCTCGGGCGGCACCTGCGAGGCCGCCGCCTCATCGACGAAGAAGATCGTGCGCTTGCGGCCCTTGGCGCCGGCGGCCGGCACGCTCGCGTAGCTCGCGCCCGCCAGAGCCAGGCCCAGCGCTGAGGCCTTGTCGGCGCCGGAGACCACCATCCACACTCTCTTGGAGCCGTTGATGACGGGGCGGGTCATGGTCACCCGCTCGGCGGGCGGCTTGGGGGAGTCGTGCACCGGGACGACAGAGCGGTCCTTGATCTGGATCTCGGGCCGGTCCGGGAACAGCGACGCGATATGCGCATCGGGTCCGACTCCGAGGAAGCACACGTCGAACGCCGGCCACGGTCCGTCGGGGCCGGGATAGCGCGCGAGCTCTGCGGCGTACTCCGAGGCCGCGGAATCCGCGTCCGCGCTCTGGCCGTCGGCGGCGATGGCATGGATGTTGGCCGTCGGCACATCGATCGCATCCAGCAGGGCAGTGCGCGCCTGCTTCTCGTTGCGCTCCTCGTCGGCCGCGGGCAGGAAGCGCTCATCGCTCCACCAGAAATGCACGAACGACCAGTCGATGCGGTCGATGCGGGGGTGGCGTGCCGCCGCTTCCAGGACCGCTGCGCCCATCGAGCCGCCCGTCAGCGAGATGTGGGCCAGCTTGCCCTCGCCCGTCCGCTTGGCGACCCGGCTGAGGAACCGGGCGGCGACCGAATCCGCGAGCGTCGAGGGATCGGGACTGATGACGACCCGCTTCTCTGCCCAGGCCTCAACCATCCGCGTCACTCACCCGAACGACTCGTCATACGTCTGGCGTCTCCTTCGTCGCCGGAGGGTCCAGCAGCTCCCAGCCCTCCGTGATGACTCGACCATACAGGACGTCCGGGTCGAGGCGACGAAGCTCCTCCGCGAGGCATTCGCGGAGTGTGCGGCGGGGAAACGCGAGCTCGTGACTGGGCTGTCCGGGCTGGGTGAGAGTGGCGCGCCCCGGGGTGGGACGCTCCAGCAGCACCTCGCCGCTGGCGCGCTCGAGGGCGACCGACTTGATGCCGTGCGGCCATTCCGCGGGGTCGAGATAGTCCCAGTCCACCGGAACATCCAGCGTCAGCCGCAGCCAGGCGGCCAGGAGCGCCGTCGAGGGAGAATCCGAGGCGCCCCTCACACGGACGGCGGTCACAGGCTCGTATGGCGGCTGGTCGAGGATCGCCGCGAGCTGCTCCCGCCAGCGGGTCAGGCGCGTCCACGACAGGTCGGTGTCGCCCGGCGCGTACTGCCCGCCCAGCCCGGCGACGAAGGCTGACGGGTCTGCCTTGGTCGCGGCATCCGTGATCCGGCGCTGCGCGATCCTTCCGATCGAGGTCTTCGAGATGCCTTCGGGTGTGCGGTTCGGCCACCACACCACGACAGGTGCGTCGGGCAGGAGCAGGCCGGTCACGAGACTCTCGAGGTTCGAATTGCCGGCATCGCCGAACACGCGCAGCGTCACCACCTCGCTGGCTCCGGCATCGCCGCCCACCCGGATCTGCGCGTCCAGGCGCGGATCCGCCTCGAGACCGTCGCCGATCATGAGCACGATGACGCGCATCGGGTGCTCGCGCGAGGCGTCGTTGGCGGCTTCGATAACCTCCTCCACCGCGCCCTCGCGCGTCAGGATGATGAGTGTCAGCACGCGGCCGAGCGCGACCGCGCCGCCTTCCTCGCGCACGCTCACCAGCGCGCGCGAGATCTTGCTGACGGTGGTGTCGGGAAGATCGACGATCACGGGCGCCTCCAGCTGCGTCCATCGCGGGAGAGCATCTCGTCCGCGGATGCCGGGCCCCACGACCCGGGCGAATACTGTTCAACGGGTCCGCCCTGCTCGTCCCAGAACCGCTCGATGGGGTCCAGGATCTTCCACGAGAGCTCGACCTCCTCGTGGCGGGGGAAGAGGGGCGGGTCGCCGAGGAGCACATCGAGGATCAGTCGCTCGTACGCCTCGGGGCTCGCCTCGGTGAAGGCGTGGCCGTAACCGAAGTCCATGGTGACGTCGCGCACCTGCGCGCCGGCGCCGGGCACCTTCGAGCCGAACCGGATCGTCACGCCCTCATCGGGCTGCACGCGGATGACGAGGGCGTTCTGACCCTGGCCCGACGTCTGGCTGCGCGAGAACAGCAGTTCGGGCGCACGCTTGAAGACCACGGCGATCTCGGTCACACGCCTGCCCAGGCGCTTGCCGGTGCGCAGGTAGAACGGCACCCCGGCCCAGCGGCGGGTGTTGACCTCGAGGGTGACCGCGGCATACGTCTCGGTCGTGGACTGCGGGTTCATGCCGTCCTCTTCGAGGAAGCCCAGCACCTTCTCGCCGCCCTGCCACCCGCCGGCGTACTGTCCGCGTGCGGTGGAGCGGGCGAGGTCGTCCGGCAGAGTGACCGCGGCGAGCACCTTCTCCTTCTCGGCACGCAGATGCTTCGCGTCGAATGAGATCGGCTCTTCCATGGCGGTGAGCGCCATGAGCTGCAGCAGGTGGTTCTGGATGACGTCGCGAGCCGCGCCGACGCCGTCGTAGTAGCCCGCACGACCTCCCACCCCGATGTCCTCCGCCATCGTGATCTGCACGTGGTCGACGTAGTTGCGGTTCCAGATCGGCTCGTACAGCTCGTTCGCGAAGCGCAGCGCCAGGATGTTCTGGACCGTCTCCTTGCCGAGGTAGTGGTCGATGCGGAAGATCGAGTCGGTCGGGAACGCCGAACGCAGGACGTCGTTCAGCGCCGTCGCGGACTCCTGGTCGTGGCCGAACGGCTTCTCGATGACGACGCGTCGCCACCGGTCGGGGCGATCGGCGGTGTCGTCGACGAGCCCCGAGCTCTTCAGCTGCTCGGCGACGACGGGAAAGGCCTTCGGCGGGATCGACAGGTAGAACGCGTGGTTGCCCATCGTCCCGCGCTCGGTGTCGAGGCGGTCGACCGTCTCGCGCAGCCTGCGGAAGGCGTCCGGGTCGTCGAACTCGCCCGAGACGAAGCGGATGCCCTCGAGCAGTTGCTGCCACGTCTCGTCACGGAACTCGGTGCGCGCATGCTGTCGCACCGCGTCGTACACGACCTTGGCGAAGTCCTGGTCTTCCCAGTCCCGGCGCGCGAACCCGACGAGCGCGAAGCCCGGGGGGAGGAGCCCCCGGTTGGCGAGGTCGTACACGGCGGGCATGAGCTTCTTGCGGGACAGGTCTCCCGTGACACCGAAGATGACGAGCGCACTCGGACCGGCGATGCGGTTGAGGCGTCGATCTTCGGGGTCACGCAGCGGGTTGTGCCCGCGCGAAATCTCGACGGTCATGGGGCGATGGGCTCCTACTGGGCCGCTTCGAACAGCGACAGCACTTCGATTTGGGGGTCGGTCAGGGTGAGGGTGACCACGGGGCGGCCGTGACCCTCGGCCAGAACGCTGGCGTCGCCGGCGGCTTGGGCCTGGATGAGCTGGCCGAACGTGAACGGACGGTCGGGGATCTCGAGGTCGACATCGGTTTGCTCGAGGATCTGCAGGAAGACCCCGTTCGCCGGGCCTCCCTTGTGGAACTGACCGGTGGAGTGAAGGAACCGCGGGCCCCAGCCGAACGTGGTGGGGCGCCCGGAATCGGCGGCGACGAGCTCGCGCAGTCCGGCGAGCTGGGGCAGCTCGAGGCGGTTCACGTAGGCCTGGATGGCGACGTAGCCGTCTTCGGGCAGCCGCGCCCACAAGGCGTCGAGGACACCGGCGACGGTTCCGGATGCTGCGAGTTCGGGGTCCGACACGCGAACCTCGACGCCGTCCGCCGTGAACACCGGAGCCGTCGGCTCCGGTCGCGCGTCGAGCAGACCGCGGGTGGCCACCTTGGCGGACTCCACGTCAGGCTGGTCGAAGGGGTTGATCCCCAGCATCCGTCCGGCGATGGCCGTGGCGTATTCCCACACCACGAACTGCGCGCCGAGCGAGCCGCTGATGAGCACTTCGCCCTCGTGCTGCTCGAACAGGTGGAACTGCTTGGCCTCGTCCACGATCCGCACGACCTGCAGATCCGCGGGGCGGCTCTCGAGCTCGGGCGAGACCGGCAGAAGGACGACGGGCAGGATGCCGGTGCCCTGTTTGCCGGTCGACTCGGCGACGAGCTGCTCGATCCAATCCGGCAGGCCCACGATGTGGGTGCCGTCGGTGACCAGGCCCAGCTTGTCGCGCCGGGGCTCGCCGCCGGCGATCGCCGCGGCAAGGACGAGTGCGGGGTTGTCGGGGCTGTCGATCGCGACCTCGAGGAGAGTCGCCTCGGCCTCGTCCAGCAGTTCGCGGATGTCGACGCCGGCGAGTCCGGTGGGTACGAGGCCGAACGCGGTCAGCGCCGAATAACGGCCGCCGACCGTGGGGTCGGCGTTGAAAACGGCGTAGCCGTCGGCGCGCGCCGACTGGTCGAGCGGTGAGTCCGGATCGGTGACGACGACGATGCGCTCGCGCGGGTCGATGCCGAGGTCGCGAAAGGCGGCCTCGAACGCGCGCTTGGCCGAGTCGGTCTCGACGGTCGATCCCGACTTGGACGCCACCACGAGCACCGTGCGGGTCAGGTCGCCCGCCTCGGCGTCGCCGTCGATGGCGGCGAGCACCTGGCCCGGCGCAGTCGAGTCGAGGATGACCAGCGGCACGCCGGCGGTCTGTGCGATGACCTCGGGAGCAAGCGACGAGCCGCCCATACCGGCGAGGACCACCCGCGTCACGCCTTTCGCGCGGAGCTCGACGCGCAGCGCCTCGATCTCGGCGACGAGTGGACGCGAGACGCTGACGGCCTCGACCCAGCCGAGGCGCTGGGATGCCTCGTCCTCGGCGGCCGGACCCCACAGGCTCCCGTCACCCGCTGTGATCCCCGACGCCACCAGGCTGTCGACCAGCCCGGGAAGCGTCGCCTCGACGACCGACTTGACGTGGCCGCTGAGATGGATGTCGAAGCTCATCGCGCGGCCTCGACGGCGCCCTCGAGCGCCGTCTTGACCGTTGCCTGGAGGTCGTGCCACGAGGCGATGAACTTGTCGACGCCTTCGTCCTCGAGTACCTGGGTGACATCGTCGAAGTCGACGCCCACGGCGGCGAGATCGGCGAAGACCTTGTGCGCCGCCTCGTAGGTGCCGGTGACGGTGTCGCCGGCCACCTGACCGTGGTCGAACGTCGCCTCGAGCGTCTTCTCGGGCATCGTGTTCACGGTTCCGGGCGCCACCAGCTCAGTGACGTACAGGGTGTCGGGCAGCGACGGGTCCTTGACCCCGGTCGAGGCCCACAGCGGACGCTGGACGTGGGCTCCGGCATCCGTCAGCGCCTTCGCGCGGTCGGTGGCGAACTCCTTCTCGAACAGTTCGTAGGCCAGGCGCGCGTTCGCTACGCCGGCGAGCGACTTCAGCCCGAGCGCCTCGTCGGTGCCGATCGCGACCAGGCGCTTGTCGACCTCGGAGTCCACGCGCGAGACGAAGAACGACGCCACGGAGTGGATGGTCGAGATGTCGTGGCCGTTCACCTGAGCCTGCTCGATGCCCGCGAGGAACGCCTCGATGACCTCGGCGTAACGCTCCAGGCTGAAGATCAGCGTGACGTTGACCGAGATGCCCTCGGCCAGCACCGCGGTGATCGCCGGCAGGCCGGCCTTGGTCGCGGGGATCTTGATGTGCACGTTGGGGCGCGCGACCGTGGCCGCCAGCTCCTTGGCCTGCGCGATCGTCGCCTCGGTGTCGTGGGCGAGGTCGGGGGAGACCTCGATCGACACGCGGCCGTCGATTCCGTCGGTCGCGTCGAAGACCGGACGGAAGATGTCGGCCGCGTCTCGCACGTCGTCGGTCGTCGCGGCGAAGATCGCCTCGTCGACCGACGCACCCGCCCGCGCCAGCGCGGTGATCTGCTCGTCGTAGGCGTGACCGCCGCCGCCGATGGCGCCCTGGAAGATCGTCGGGTTGGTGGTGACGCCGCTGACGTTGCGCGTCGAGATCAGCTCGGTCAGGTTGCCCGACGTGATCCGCTCACGCGACAGGTCGTCGAGCCAGATGCTCACGCCTTCGGAGACCAGCTTCTCGGTGGGGGTGCTCATGGTGCCTTCTCCTCGGATTATTCGGCCGCCGCTGCCGCGGCGCCGATGGTCTCGCGGGCCGCCGCGACGACCGCGTCGGCGGTGATGCCGAACTTCTGGAACAGGGTCTTGTAGTCGGCCGACGCACCGAAGTGGTCGATCGCGACGGACCGGCCGGCATCGCCGACGATGCCGCGCCACGTGAGCGCGGAGCCGGCCTCGACCGACACGCGCGCCTTGACGGCGGCGGGGAGAACCTTCTCGCGGTACGCCTCGTCCTGCTCGGCGAACCACTCGAGCGAGGGCGCCGACACGACACGGGCGTTCACGCCCTCGGCAGCAAGCGTCTCGCGCGCCGCGACGGCGAGCTGCACCTCCGAGCCGGTGGCGATGAGGATCACATCCGGGGTGCCGCCGGCAGCTTCGGCGAGGATGTATGCGCCCTTGGCGACGTTGTCGGCCGAGGCGAACACCTCACCGGATGCCTCCCCGTCGCCGCGGGCGACGACGGGGATGTTCTGGCGCGTCAGGGCGATGCCGGCGGGGCCACCCTGGCGGCGCAGGAGCTCCAGCCAGGCGGCGGCCGTCTCGTTGGCGTCGGCGGGCCGCACGACGGTGAAGTTGGGGATGGCGCGGAGCGTGGCCAGCTGCTCGATCGGCTGATGCGTGGGGCCGTCCTCGCCGAGCGCGACGGAGTCGTGGGTCCACACGAAGATCGACGGGATGTCCATCAGCGCGGCCAGACGCACCGAGGGGCGCATGTAGTCGCTGAAGATCAGGAACGTGCCGCCGAAGGGCCGGGTCGGGCCGTGCAGCTTGATCCCGTTGACGATCGCGGCCATCGCGTGCTCGCGGATGCCGAAATGCAGCACCCGACCGTACGGGTCGCCAGACCACTCGTCGGTGGACCACTCGGTCGGGATGAACGACTTCGCGTCCTTGATCGTGGTGAGGTTCGACTCGGCCAGGTCGGCCGATCCGCCCCACAGCTCCGGGAGCTTCGCCGCCAGTGCGTTGATGACGAGGCCCGATGCCGCGCGGGTCGAGACGTCCTTGCCGGCTTCGAACGAGGGCAGAGCGGATGCCACATCCTGGGGCAGCTCGCCCGCCTCCAGGCGGTCCAGCAGCGCCTTGCGCTCGGGGTTGGCCTCAGCCCACGCGTCGAACGACTTCTGCCACTCGGCGCGCGCCTCGGCAGCGCGGTCCTTCAGCGAGCGCGTGTGCGCGAGCACGTCGTCCGCGACGACGAACGACTGCTCCGGGTCGAAACCGAGGACCTTCTTCGTCGCCGCCAGCTCGTCGGCGCCGAGTGCCGAGCCGTGGATCTTGCCGGTGTTCTGCTTGCCGGGCGAGGGCCAGCCGATGATGGTGCGCAGGATGATCAGGGACGGCTTGTCGGTCTCGCCCTTGGCCGCCTCGATCGCGGCGAACAGTTCGGCGACGTCTTCGACGTACTCGCCGGACTTCTTCCAGTCCACGACCTGCACCTGCCAGCCGTACGACTCGTACCGCTTCTGCACGTCCTCGGTGAAGGCGACGTCGGTGTCGTCCTCGATCGAGATCTGGTTGGAGTCGTAGATCGCGATGAGGTTGCCCAGCTGCTGGTGCCCGGCCAGGCTCGACGCCTCGCTGGTCACGCCCTCCTGCAGATCGCCGTCGCTGGCGATGACATAGATGTGGTGATCGAAGGGGGACTGGCCCTCGGGCGCCTCCGGATCGAACAGCCCCCGCTCGTACCGGGCCGCGTATGCGAACCCGACCGAGGACGCCAAGCCCTGACCCAGCGGGCCCGTCGTGATCTCCACACCCGCGGTGTGCCGATACTCCGGGTGGCCGGGAGTCTTCGAGCCCCACGTGCGCAGCGCCTTCAGGTCGTCCAGCTCGAGGCCGAAGCCGCCGAGGTACAGCTGGATGTACTGCGTCAGCGACGAGTGGCCGGCCGACAGGATGAACCGGTCGCGCCCCAGCCAGTGCGTGTCAGCAGGGTCGTGGCGCAGCACCCGCTGATATAGCAGGTACGCCGCCGGCGCCAGGCTCATCGCGGTGCCGGGGTGGCCGTTGCCCACCTTCTCCACCGCATCCGCGGCAAGGACACGGGCGGTGTCCACCGCGCGCCGATCGATCTCATCCCAACGCAGAACCGACACCGGGCCGCCTTTCTCGAGGAGGTGCGCCCGCAGAACTGTGCCGGTCCGCGGCCCTTGTCCGGATGGAGAAGGGGAATCGGCGGCGGGCGCGCGTGTGGTCTCAGCATAGCGAAGCGGTGTGCCGCGCAGGCCATGCGATCCCTCTGTGTGACGCAGTCTTGCGAACGGGGCGCCCGGTTCCGTGTCGGCATCGTGTCGTGGCGGTCACGTTCTGCTCACGCGGCACGTCGAGCGGGTGTGAGACGGCCATCCGCCGTCGCGCCGGGGCCGTGGAGGCGATGCAATAGACTTGGCGAGTTCTGCAGGCGGCGATTGCGGGGGCGATGGACGACATGAAGACGGCTGGGGCCGACGCATCCGCTGCGACGGCTGGGGCCGACGCATCCGCTGCCGACCAGTCCCGCCCGACCGGCCAGAGCCTCGGCCGAACCGTTCGTGCCTACGTCGCACTGATGAAGCCGCGCGTGCTCGAGCTTCTGCTGGTCACCACTGTGCCGGTGATGATCCTCGCTCAGGGCGGATTCCCGAACCTCTGGCTGGTGCTGGCCACCGTGATCGGCGGCACGGCGAGCGCGGGCTCGGCGGCGGCGTTCAACATGTACCTCGATCGCGACATCGATGCCCACATGCAGCGCACGGTCAACCGGCCGCTCGTGACCGGCGAGGTGTCACCGCGCGGCGCGCTGATCTTCGCGTGGAGTCTCGCAGTCGGCTCCACCGTCTGGCTGTGGTTCACGACGAACTGGCTGGCAGCGACGCTTTCGGCGAGCGCGATCTTCTTCTACGTCGTGATCTACACGATGATCCTCAAGCGCCGCACCGAGCAGAACATCGTGTGGGGCGGTATCGCCGGCTGCTTCCCGGTGCTGATCGGCTGGACCGCCGTGACCGGGTCGCTCGCGTGGCCGCCGGTGATCCTGTTCGCGCTGGTGTTCCTGTGGACCCCGCCGCACTACTGGCCGCTGTCGATGAAGTACAAGGAGCAGTACGAAGAGGTACGCGTGCCCATGCTCGGCGCTACGCGCAACGGGTCACAGGTCGGCCTGCAGGTCATCCTGTACGCGTGGGCGACCGTCGTGTGCTCGCTGCTGCTCGTCCCGGTGGCAGGAATGGGCATGGTGTACTCGGTCTCGGCCCTGGTCTTCGGCGGCTGGTTCATCTATGAGTCGCACCGGCTGTACAACCGCGCGGTACGCGGTACGGAGCCGCGTCCCATGCGGGTCTTCCACGCCTCGATCACCTACCTGACGCTGATCTTCGTGGCGATCGCGGTCGACCCGCTGCTGCCCTTCTGACGTGGTGGCGCGAAGCGCCGCATGAACGACGAGACCCCCCGCAGGCGCGGGGGGTCTCGTCGTTCATGCGGCGTCAGCGCGTGGGTACCGGGGCGTCCTCGTCGGCCGGGGCCGTGACGATCGCCTCGGTGTAGCCGAGGCCGTGCTCGTAGCCATGGTCGTGCTCCGTGTCGTCGTCGAGGGAGGCCTCGTGCGGCGAGTCGCTGGGCTCGACGGCCGGGGCCACCGCGTGCGGGCGGAGGGTCGACAGCGCGGCGATGCCGAGAGCCAGCAGCAGGCCGACGATTCCGGCACCGAGCACGATCGCGCCCGAGACGGCGACGGACTGCCCGACGTACACGTCGACGGTGGTCGCCGTGCCGGCGGTGAGAGTCGTCGCCATACTGCCGAGTCTGTCGCTCAGGAGGTATGCGCCGGTGCCGGCGGTCGCGAGCGAGACGGCGACGAGGCCCCAGAACGGGACGCTACGGACGAGAGGGGGTCGCGTGGACATGGGTGGATCACTCCTCGGGGCGCGGCCCGGGCGGCCGCTGCATCCCCACCCTCGCAAGCCACCCCGTGCCGGAGCGATGCGCCTCCTATGGATCGCCTGTGCGCCGGCCGCCGTCAGCGGCCCTGGTCGATGGGTGCCCCGAGAGGGGCCTTGAGGTTCATGACCACCGCGGTCATCGCGGCCACCAGCACGACGGCCAGCACCATGTGGATATTGACCAGCCAGATCGGCAGACCTGCGCGTGCCTGCCACAGACCGACGCCGGTCTGTGCGATCTCGACGCCCAGCAGAAGCACGGTCCACAGGCGCAGCCGCAGCGCCGGGGGCGTGCGCCACGAGCCGCTCACGAGTACCAGAGTGAGGGCGAGTGTGATGTAGGCCGGCCACGAGTGGACGTGCTGCATGAACTCGGGGTTCAAGCCGTTGCGGGCGGCGCCGCCGTCGCCGGCGTGCGGCCCGGAGCCGGTGACGAGGATTCCGACGACCACGGTGATCAGCACGAACACGCTCGTCGCGTGCGTCGTCGCCGCATACCAGCGGGGGACCGCCAGGACGCGCGGCCCCGGTACCGCATAGACGCGGACGACGAGGACGGCCGCGAGGGCCACGAGGATCACCGACGCGAAGTAGTGCAGGCCGACGACATATGGATTGAGGTTCGTGAGCACCGTGATGCCGCCGATGATGGCCTGCAGCGGGACGTAGAGGCCGATGGCGAGGCTCAGCCAGAACAGATCCCGTCGCTGCCGGCGCATGCGCACCACGAACAGGAACGTGGCGATCGCCACGATGACCAGGACGAACGTCAGCAGCCGGTTGCCGAATTCGATGACGCCGTGGATCCCCATCTCCTCGGTCGGCACCAGCGAGTCCGCGGTGCACTGCGGCCACGTGGGACAGCCGAGCCCGGAACCGGTGAGCCGCACCAGCCCTCCGGTGCCGACGATGCCGATCTGGACGACCAGGGTCGCCCACGCCGCCGCGATCACCCGCCGGTCCACGCGATCGGGCAGCCAGTCCCACGCACGCTGTGCGAAGCCGCGGCGTGGTGTCGTGGTCAATGGTGTCGCCTGGTCCGCGGACATGCTGGTCGTCGCCTCCTGAGGCTGCTCCACGCTTCGGTCGCGCATCGGGCGCAGCATCCGCCGTGTGACGCAGCGCGTCCCGGGCAGGGTGGAACCTGTAGAATCGAGGGGTCGGTGGCGCGCGCACCCAACCATGTGGATGGTGCGCAGCGCACCACTGACAGTCTAGGCGCGATGGCCGGCGCCACTGAGAGGGCCAGAAAGCGGCATCCTCCTCCGGAATCTCCACCAGAGGAGCGGGATGCCGGGGCGGATGACACCGCAGGACCCGGAGGAGAACAAGACGATGTCTGATGTGCTGATCGACCGCCCGGAGCTGGAAAGCCTGGGGGTCTACGAGTTCGGGTGGCATGACACGGATGCCGCGGGCGCTGTCGCGCAGCGAGGTATCAACGAGAATGTCGTGCGCGGCATCTCGGCGCTCAAGAGCGAGCCCGAATGGATGCTGAAGACCCGGCTCAAGGGCTATCAGCTCTTCGGTCGCAAACCGATGCCCACGTGGGGCGCTGACCTCAGTGAGATCGACTTCGAGAACATCAAGTACTTCGTGCGCTCGACCGAGAAGCAGGCCGGATCGTGGGAGGAGCTCCCCGAGGAGATCCGCAACACCTACGAGAAGCTCGGCATCCCCGAGGCGGAGCGCCAGCGGCTCGTGTCCGGAGTCGCCGCGCAGTACGAGTCCGAGGTGGTCTACCACCAGATCAACGAACAGCTCGAGGCGCAGGGCGTCATCTTCATGGACACCGACACCGCGCTGCGCGAGCACCCGGAGTTCTTCGAGGAGTACTTCGGCACCGTCATCCCCGCCGGCGACAACAAGTTCGCCGCGCTGAACACCGCGGTGTGGTCGGGCGGTTCGTTCGTGTACGTGCCCCCGGGAGTGCACGTCGAGATCCCGCTGCAGGCGTACTTCCGCATCAACACCGAGAACATGGGCCAGTTCGAGCGGACGCTGATCATCGCCGACGAGGGCTCGTACGTGCACTACATCGAAGGCTGCACGGCGCCGATCTACAAGAGCGACTCGCTGCACTCGGCCGTGGTCGAGATCATCGTGAAGAAGAACGCGCGGGTCCGCTACACGACCATCCAGAACTGGTCGAACAACGTCTACAACCTCGTCACCAAGCGCGCCGTCGCCCATGAGGGCGCGACGATGGAGTGGATCGACGGCAACATCGGCTCGAAGGTCACGATGAAGTACCCGTCGATCTTCCTGATGGGGGAGCGCGCCAAGGGCGAGACCCTCTCGGTGGCGTTCGCCGGCCCCGGGCAGCACCAGGACGCCGGCGCCAAGATGGTGCACATGGCGCCGTACACGCAGTCCTCGATCGTGTCGAAGTCCATCGCCCGTGGCGGGGGGCGCGCCGGCTACCGCGGCGAGGTCCGCGTCGACGCCAACGCCCACCACTCGGCCAACACCGTGCGCTGCGATGCGCTCCTGGTCGATTCGATCTCCCGCTCGGACACCTATCCGGCGATCGACATCCGCGTCGACGATGTGCAGCTGGGTCACGAGGCCACGGTGTCGAAGGTCAGCGAAGAGCAGCTGTTCTACCTCATGAGCAGGGGCATGCCCGAAGACGAGGCCATGGCGATGATCGTGCGCGGGTTCATCGAGCCCATCGCACGCGAGCTTCCCATGGAGTACGCGCTCGAACTCAACAAGCTCATCGAGATGGGCATGGAAGGATCCGTCGGCTAGTGAGCTCCGTGACACAGGCCCCCGCAACCATCCCGGGTGCGAAGGGCCACACCGACGGTGCCGGTGCCTTCGTGCCGGTGCAGACCCGATCCGAGCGCCTCCGGTCGTACGACCCGGCGGCCTTCGAGACGCCCACCGGCCGCGAGGTGAACTGGAAGCACACCCCCGTCGCGCGGATGTCGCGACTGTTCGCCGACGCCGCCGGGGACGAAGGCGCGATCTCGCTCGCCGTGGCCGGCCCGGTCGCCGCCGCGGGGCTTGCGACCGGCACCGCACCGCGCGGCGAGGTCTTCGTGCCCGAAGACCTTCCCGCCGCCGTCGTGTGGAACCGATCCGCCGAGGCACTGTACGTGTCGATCCCGGTCGAGGCCGAGCTGGCTCAGCCCGTCGTGGTCGAGTTCAGCGGTGCCGGCGCCGAACTGCTGGCGCACGCGCACATCGTGATCGAGGCCTCTCGCCACAGCCGCGCCCAGGTCGTGCTGCGGCACACCGGATCCGCCCAGTTCGCCCAGAACGTCGAGGTGATCGTCCGCGAGGGCGCTCACCTGGAGCTGGTGACCGTGCAGCAGTGGGACGATGACGCCGTTCACGCGGCATCCCACCAGGCCCGTGTCGAGCGCGACGCCACGCTGCGGCACATCGTCGTCAGCTTCGGCGGCGGCGTGGTGCGCGTGAACCCGAGCGTGGAGCTGGCCGGCACCGGTTCGCGCGGTGAGCTGTACGGCCTCAGCTACTCCGACTCGGGGCAGCACCTCGAGAGTCAGGTGTACCTGCACCACAAGGGCGCCGAGACGACGGGCGATGTGCTCTACAAGGGCGCACTGCAGGGCGAGGGCGCGCGAAGCGTGTGGATCGGCGACGTCCTCATCGGCCCGGATGCCGTGGGCACCGACTCGTACGAGGCGAACCGCAACCTCGTGCTCACCGACGGTGCGCGCGCCGAGTCGATCCCGAACCTCGAGATCGAGACCGGTGACATCCGCGGAGCCGGCCATGCCAGCGCGACCGGTCGTTTCGACGACGAGCAGCTGTTCTACCTGCAGGCCCGTGGCATCCGTGAGGACGAGGCACGTCGGCTCGTCGTGCTCGGCTTCCTGGCCGAGATCGTGCAGAAGATCGGCGTGGCGGACCTGGAATCCGAGCTCTTCGCGGCGATCGAGACGGAGCTCGCCCAGGGCCTCGTGGCGGCGGAGACCGCCCGATGACCGCGCAGCGGGCGTGCGCTCTCAGCGACCTCGTGCAGGACGAAGCCCATCGCGTCGAGATCGACGGCGTTGCCATGGCCGTCGTCCTGGACTCCAACGGCGAGGTGCACGCGATCGGCGACACCTGCACTCATGGCGACATCTCGCTCGCCGAGGGCTTCGTCGACGGTGAGACGCTGGAATGCTGGGCCCACGGGTCGGCGTTCTCGCTGCGCACCGGCAAGCCCCTGAACCTCCCCGCGTACGAACCGGTCCCGGTGTTCGCGGTCACGATCGACGGCGACGATGTGCTCATCGACCCGACCGTCACAATCGAAGCGAACTGAAGAAGGTACTGAACATGTCTGTCCTCGAGATCCGCGACCTCCACGTGACGGTCGAGACGGATGCCGGAACCACGCCCATCCTCAACGGCGTGACCCTGACGATCCGCACCGGCGAGACTCATGCCATCATGGGCCCCAACGGCTCTGGCAAGTCCACGCTGGCGTACACGATCGCCGGTCACCCGAAGTACACCGTCACGAGCGGGTCTATCTCGCTCGACGGCGAGGATGTCCTCGCGATGTCCGTCGACGAGCGCGCCCGGGCGGGGCTGTTCCTCGCCATGCAGTACCCCGTCGAGATTCCCGGCGTGACGGTCACGAACTTCCTCCGCACCGCGAAGACCGCCATCGAGGGAGAAGCGCCCTCGATCCGCAGCTGGACCAAGGACGTCAAGGCATCGATGAAGGCCCTGCGCATGGACCCGAAGTTCGCGCAGCGCAACGTCAACGAGGGTTTCTCGGGGGGCGAGAAGAAGCGCCACGAGATCCTGCAGCTCGAGCTGCTCAAGCCCCAGATCGCCGTGCTGGATGAGACGGACTCCGGACTGGACGTGGATGCACTCAAGGTCGTCTCGGAGGGCGTGAATCGCGCCAAGGCCGAGAGCGACCTCGGCGTCCTGCTCATCACGCACTACACGCGGATCCTCCGCTACATCCACCCGGACTTCGTCCACGTGATCGTCGGCGGCCGCATCGTCGAAGAGGGCGGGCCCGAGCTCGCCGATCGGCTCGAGGACGAAGGCTACGACCGCTTCCTCCCTGCGGGCGCCGAAGAGCCTGCCGAGGCTCCCGTCGCCACCGAAGCGTAGGATCGTTATATGACCGCAACGCTCACACCCGAGAAGTTCGACGAGGTCACCGAGGCTCTCAAGGACGTCATGGACCCCGAACTGGGGATCAACGTCGTCGACCTCGGCCTCATCTACGATCTGGCGTGGGACGACGAGAACGACGCTTTGGTGATCCACATGACGCTGACGTCCGCGGGCTGCCCGCTGACGGACGTGCTCGAGGAGCAGACGGCACAGGCCCTCGACGAGGTCGTCGAGAGGTTCCGGATCAACTGGGTGTGGATGCCGCCGTGGGGCCCTGAGCGGATCACCGACGACGGCCGCGACATGATGCGTGCCCTCGGCTTCGCCATCTGACCCGGCGATCCCGGAATCTGTTCGGGACCTAACCTCGCGGGACCCCCGAGCGCATGACACACTCAGCCCATGCGCATTCGCGGGAGACGCTCCATCATTGCTGCCATCGGGGCCGTCACGGCCCTCGCGACGCTGAGCGGGTGCAGCTTCGGTGCACCCGCATCGACGAGCCCGTCGCCATCGACCGCGCCGACGGTGAGCGAGGATCCGAGCGCCGACGCGCTGGCGACAGTGACGCCCGACGGCGTGGACGCCGCGATCGCCGATCTGGAGGCATCCGTCGCCACGGCGATGGACGCGACCGGCACGCCGGGGATCGTCGTGGGCGTGGTCTACCGAGGTGAACTGCTCTTCGCGGAGGGGTTCGGCGTCCGCGACGTCGACAGCGGCGAACCCGTCGACACCGACACCGTCTTCGCGCTGGCATCGGTGTCGAAGTCGCTCTCGGCAACGGTCGTGGCCCGGGCGATCGACGAGGGGCTGGTCACGTGGGACACCCCTGTTTCGCAGCATCTCGAGGGCTTCACACTGTCGGACCCCTATGCAGGATCGCACGTCACGATCGCCGACATGTTCGCTCACCGTTCCGGACTCTTCGAGCATGCGGGCGATGAGCTGGAGGACATCGGCTACGACCGCGAGGCCATCCTGGAACGGCTGCGACTGATTCCGCTCGAGCCCTTCCGCTCGGTGTACCACTACGGCAACTTCGACATCACCGCCGCCGGTGAGTCGGTCGCGCGTGCCGCCGGCGAGGAATGGGCGGCGTTGTCGGAGCGACTGCTCTACGAGCCCCTCGGGATGGCGTCCACGAGCTCCCGCTTCGAAGACCTGGAAGCACGCGAGAATCGGGCGCTCGGGCATGTCCAACAGGACGGCGAGTGGATCGTCACGCCCGAGCCGCGCCAGCCCGACGCGCAGTCTCCTGCCGGCGGTGCGAGCTCCAGTCTGACGGACATGACGACCTGGATGACGATGCTGCTGGCTGCTGGCCAACACGATGGCGAGACTTTCGTAGATCCCGCGTCGCTGTTGCCGGCGATGTCGCCGCAGATGGTGGTGGGGCCGCCGAGCGCGTTCGGCGCGCGCGCCAGCACCTACGGCTACGGCTTCAACGTGGGAACGACGGTGGGCGGGCTGGTCGACGTGAACCACTCCGGAGCATTCGCGCTGGGCGCCGGCACGATCGTGAAGATGCTCCCGGGTGCCGGACTCGGCATCGTCGTGCTCTCGAATGCCAGCGCCAACGGCGTTGCCGAGGCGATCGCCGCGCGGTTCGCAGACATCGCGCAGTTCGGAGCGGAGCGCCGCGACTGGCTGGCGTTGTACACGTCGGTATTCGAGCGGCAGATGGCGCCGTTCGGCGAACTGGTGGGGGAGGACCCGCCGACCGACGCCGCGCCCGCCGCGGACCTCGCGTCCTACGCGGGCACCTACGGAAACGACTACTTCGGGCCGGCGACGGTCAGCGTCGTCGGCGGCGAGCTCGAGCTCGCCATAGGCCCCACCGGACGATGGTCGCTCGAGCACTGGTCGGGTGACGAATTCGTTTTCCGTCTCACGGGCGAGAACGGCACCGCAGGCAGCATCTCGAAGGCGACCTTCGACGGGTCCACTCTCGTGCTCGAGTACTTCGACCAGCACGGGCTGGGCACCTTCACACAGTGACGCGGAGCGGCTCACGGGCTGCGCTGCTCGGTAGGGTCGAACGGTGAGCGTCACCCCACTTCAGGCCCTTCCCCTCGATCAGCTGCGACAGCGGTCCAGCACCAAGTGGCGCACGTATGGCGACGATGTGCTGCCGCTGTTCGTCGCCGAGACCGACTTCGCGCCGGCACCGGCGATAACGGCGGCGCTCGGCCGCGCCGTCGCACTCGGCGACACCGGCTACACGCCCCCCGACCCGGGGATCGTCACCGCCTACGCGGGATTCGCCGCGCGGCGCTTCGGATGGGAGGTGGATCCTTCGAGGGTCCGCACGACGTGCGACGTCATGATGGGCGTCGTCGAGATCCTGCGCCGCGTTGTGGAGCCTGGCGATCGGGTCATCGTGACCACCCCGGTGTACCCGCCGTTCTTCGAGTGCGTCCCAGAGGCTGGCGCCGTCGTGGAACGGGTGCCGCTTCGTGACACCGGCACGTCGTGGGAACTCGATCTGCTCGCCATCGAAGCGGCCTTCGCCGGCGGGGCCAGGGCGATCCTGCTGTGCAACCCGCACAACCCGACCGGCACCGTACACTCCCGCGAGACCCTGGCAGCTCTCGCCGACATCGCGGCCGGCTTCGGCGCCGTGGTGATCAGTGATGAGATTCATGCCCCACTCACACACCGGGACGCGGCGTTCACACCGTTCCTGAATGCGTCACCCGTCGCGGCGCGCGTCGGGTACGCGGTCGTCAGCGCGAGCAAGGCGTTCAACCTCGCCGGGCTGAAGTGCGCCCTCATGGTCACGGCCGCCGACGAGACGACCGGAGTCGTGCGTGCGCTGCCGGCCGAAGTCGAATGGCGGACCGGGCTCTTCGGCGCGATCGCCGCCGTCGCGGCCTTCTCGCCGGAGAGCGACGATTGGCTCGACGCGCAGCTCGCAGCCCTCGATGAGAACCGCATGCTCCTGGCCGATCTTCTGGCCGCGCATCTTCCTGCAGCCCGCTATCGCATCCCGGATGCCGGGTTCCTCGCGTGGGTCGACCTGCGCGATCTCGGGTGGGGCGACAACCCGGCGGTGAAGATCCTCCGCGATGCGCGCGTCGCGCTGCACCTCGGTCCGCTGTTCGGCGAAGAGGGTCGTGGCCACGTCCGCATCAATTTCGGGTGCTCGCCCGAGGTCCTGCGCGAAGCCGTGCAGCGCATCGCACAGATCTCGCGATGACGCGCACATCGCGGCCAGGCGGCAGCGTCGGCGGCGGCTAGCCTGGCCTGATGACATCGCCGGCCGTGAACCGCTCCGAATCGGCGAGCATCTGGCAATCGCGCTTCGTGTGGGTGACCGTCGGCGCCGTCGCCCTGATCTTCCTCGCGGCGATCCAATCCCTCGCAGTGACCACCGTGATGCCGGTCGTGAGCGCCGACCTCGACGGCGACCGGCTCTATGCGGTCGCCTTCGCCGGAACACTCGCGACCAGTGTGATCGGCATGGTCGCAGTGGGGTCGTGGTGCGACCGCGGGGGCGTGCTCGCCCCGCTCACGACCGCCGTCGTGCTGTTCGTCGTCGGTCTGCTGATCGCGGGGCTCGCACCCACGATGCCCCTCCTCGTTCTCGGACGTCTCGTGCAGGGGCTCGGGACGGGAGGTCAGACCGTCGCCCTGTACGTCGTGGTTGCGCGCGTGTATCCGCCCGCGCTGCACGGACGCGTCTTTGCCGCCTTCTCTGCCGCGTGGGTGGTGCCCTCGCTCATCGGACCGTTCCTCGCCGGAGCGGTCACGGAGTTCCTGCATTGGCGATGGGTATTCCTCGGCGTCGCAGGATTGACCGTCGTGGCGTTCGCGCTCGTCGTGGCGCGCCTGCATGGCCAGCCGCTGTCCACCGACGACCCTGCGTCCGGCCGCGTGTGGCCGCGCCTGGTCTGCGCGATCGCCGTGGCCACGGGGGCGCTCGGCTTGAGCCTGGCGGGTGAACTCGGAAGCTGGGCGTGGGCCGCGGTCGTCGCGTCGGTCGTGGTCATCGGGCTCGCTGCCCGACCGCTCCTGCCGCGCGGAACCCTCCGTGCCGCGCGCGGCCTGCCCAGCGTGGTCCTGATGCGCGGGCTCATCGCGGGCGCGCTGTTCGGAGCCGAGATCTACGTGCCGTACCTCCTGATCGACGAGTACGGCTTTTCGCCGACGTGGGCAGGGCTGGGGCTGACCGCCGCCGCGCTGGCCTGGGCCGCCGCCGCAGACGTGCAGGGGCGCTTCGGCGACCGCATCGGCAACGCCCGCATCACATTGACCGGCGGCTCCCTGCTCGTCGCGTCGCTGGTGATCGCGGCCGTGACCGCGGTCGGGCACCTGCATCCCGCGGTGCTCATCGGCGGGTGGGCGTTCGCCGGCGCCGGCATGGGCCTGATGTATCCGCGCCTGACGGTGCTCACGCTTGCCTACTCGACACCGCAGAACCAGGGGTTCAACTCGTCGGCGCTCTCGATCTCGGACTCGATCGGCGCGGCGTCGGCGATCGCGATGCTGGGCCTCGTCTTCACTGCGCTGGCGGGCACGGATGCCGGATTCCCCGCCGTGTTCGCCGTCGCAGCGCTGCTGGCGCTCGTGGCCCTCATTCCAGGGCTGCGGATGGGCCGCGCGCAGGAAGCATCGTAGGTTCCGGCTCGCTTCGCTCGCTCAACCTTGATGCGACTGAGGATCAACGCTCCTTCGTCGCATTGATCCGAGTCGCATCAATTCTCGGCGCGGCCGAGTCGCCAGTAGCCCATGAACGCCACGGCGCGGCGGTCGACCCCGCGCTCGGCGACGAGGTGGCGTCGCAGCGCCTTGATCGCTCCCGCTTCGCCGGCCAGCCACGCGTACAGACGCGCGCTCTTGAGCGCCGCGCCCCCCTTCGCCGTTCGCGGCACCTCCCAGAGGATGTCGGTGTCGATGTCGACCTCTTCGACGTCGGCGCCGCGACCGGCCGGTGCGAGATGGGCTGCGGCATCCGTCACCGACGAGACCAGATGCCCGTGCCGGGCGCCGGCGTCACGCGCGCCCACCCGGTACTCGAATCCGGGATGGTGCGGGAGATAGGCCAGGTCGCCGATGTGCGGCACTTCGAGCGCGACGACGCCGGTCGCATCGGCGGGCAATTGCTCCAGGATCGCGGCGATGGCCGGGGCCGCCGTCTCGTCGCCCGCCAGCAGGATGCTCTCCACCTGCGCCGGGGGCACGAAGTCGATGCCGTAGCTGACGCCGGTGTGGGCCCTGGTCGGGGCGAAGATCAGCACCTCATCGCCGACCTGCGCACGCGCGATCCAGTCCGACGCCGGACCCAGCACGTCGTGCGAGACCATGTCGACGTCGACCTCGCACCGCTCATTGCGCACGTAGCGCGTGGTGTAGGTCCGAAACGGCGGGCGCTGGTCCTCGGGCAGATCGCGCCAGCGGGCGTACCAGTCCTCGCCCGTCGGCATTGCGTTCAGATCGATGGATCGTGTCGGGAAGACGATCTTGACGCGCTGATCGAAGCCGGGGTCGCCGTAGTCGGCGAGATCGTCGCCCCCGAACGTGAAGCGCCGGAAGCTCGGAGTGAGGTCGGTGATCGCGATTACCCGCGCACGGAAGAAGCGGTTCGTGTCAGTGGGGGAGGCCATCGGCGATTCCTGTCTGATCGGCTGCAGCGGCGCGTGCGCCGGCGAGCTGCGGGAGGGGCTCCGGCGCGGACGCCGTCACGTGGTGGCGACCGCGGGGGAGCACGATGGGGGCGCCGGAGACCGGGTCGGCCACGACGAGCGCGTCGAGATCGAAAACCTCGCGGATCAGCTCTCCCGTCATGACCTCGCCCGGGGCGCCGCTGGCGACCACCCGGCCCGCGCGCAGGGCGAAGAGGTGGTCAGCGTAGCGAGCTGCGAGATTCATGTCGTGCAGCACCATGACGATCGTCGTGCCGCGATCGCGATTGAGGTCGGTGAGCAGATCCAGCACCTCGATCTGGTGCGCCACGTCGAGGAAGGTTGTGGGCTCGTCCAGCAGGAGGATGTCGGTCTCCTGTGCGAGCGCCATCGCGATCCACACCCGCTGGCGCTGCCCGCCGGACAGCTCGTCCACCGAGCGGTCGGCCAGGTCGTCGGTGCCGGTTGCCGCGAGTGCCTGCGCAACGACCTCGTAGTCGCGCGCGCTCCAGCGGGCGAGCAGCTTCTGATGCGGGTGGCGGCCGCGCCCCACGAGGTCGGCCACGGCGATGCCCTCGGGGGCGATCGGGCTCTGCGGCAGCAGGCCCAGCGTGCGCGCCACTTCTTTGGAGGGGCGGGCGTGGAGCGCCTTGCCGTCGAGCACCACCTGCCCGGCCTTCGGGGAGATGAGACGAGCAAGCGCGCGCAGCAGCGTCGACTTGCCGCATCCGTTCGCCCCCACGATGGCGGTGATGCGGCCGGGCGGGATCTCCAACTCGAGGTCGTCGACGATCACCCGGTCGCCATAGGCGAGAGTGAGCGCGTGGGCCGACAGGCTGTGGGATGCGGTCATAGCGACCCTCCGGAGCGATTCATCCTGATGAGGAGGTAGATGAGATACGGCGCCCCGAGGACGCCCGTGACGACGCCGACCGGATACCGGGTGTCGAACGCGAACTGCCCGAGCAGATCGGCGACGAGCACCAGCAGGGCACCGACCAGACCCGACGGAAGCAGCAGCGAGGCGCCCGGGCCGACGATGCGGGCCGCGATCGGGCCGGCCATGAACGCGACGAAGGCGATCGGGCCAGTCGCCGCCGTCGCGAACGCCAGCAGCGTGACTGCCGCGACGATCGCGATCACCCGCGTGGCGTTGAGGCGCACGCCCAGGCTGGCAGCGGCATCGTCGCCGATGCGCATGACGCCGAGCCCGCGGCCCTGTGCGAGCAGGATCGGGACCAGCACGGCGCTCGCGAGGGCCAGCGGCACGACCATCGACCACGTCGCGCCGTTGAGACTGCCGGCCAGCCATCGCAGCGCCGACTGCAGATCCCACACCGCCGCCTTGGAGAGGGTGTAAGTGACGGCGGCATCGAGCATCGCCGCGACACCGATCCCGATGAGGATGAGGCGCGTTCCCGTGAAGCCGCCCTTGTTCGACAGCAGGTAGATCGCGAGCGCCGTCGCCAGGCCGCCCAGCACAGCGAGCAGCGCCACGAGCGTCTCGCTGAGCGAGAGGACCACGATGCCGAAAACGGCCGCGGCACTGGCCCCGGACGTGATGCCGATGATGTCGGGCGAGGCGAGCGGGTTTCGGAGCATGGTCTGGAAGGTCACACCCGCCGCCCCGAAGGCGAAGCCCGCCAGCACCGCGAGACTGGCGCGCGGCAGTCGTAGCTCGCCGACGGTGAACGAGGCACCGGGAACGGTTTCGCCGAGCACCACCCGGGCGACTTCATCGAGACCATAGAACGACTTGCCCACCATGAGCGAGACGAGGAAGACGCCCACGATGGCGACGCCCAGGATGCTCGTCACGACCGCGTGGCGCCGCACGCGGCGCCGCCGCCCGGCGATCACCGCCGCGGTGCGCTCGGCGATCGCCGGCGGCCGATCCGCCTCGATGAATGTGCTCACAGTTCCCGCACCTTCTGGCGGCGGACGATCCAGATGAAGAACGGTGCACCTATCAGCGCCGTGATGATGCCGACTTCGATCTCTTCCGGACGCGCGATCACGCGGCCCACGATGTCGGCCGCCACGAGCAGCGCCGCGCCGGCAATGGCCGAGAAGGGCAGCAGCCAGCGGTGATCGGTGCCGACGAGCAGCCGGCACATGTGGGGCACGACGAGGCCGACGAACGCGATCGGGCCGGCGATGGCGGTGGCGGCGCCGGCAAGGACGACCGCACCCGCGAAGGCGACCAGGCGCGTGCGGAAGACGTGCTCGCCGAGCCCGGCCGCGACGTCGTCGCCGAGAGCGAGGGAGTTCATCCCTCGCGCCCACGCGAGGCACACGATCGCGCCGACGGCGAGCACCGGGGCGACGACCGAGATCCGGTCCCAGGTCGCGCCCCCCACGCCGCCGATCTGCCAGAAGCGGAACATCTCCGAGATGTCGGCGCGGGGGAGGAGGATGGCGCTCACGAGGGACATGAACGCGGCCGTCGCGGCGGCACCGGCGAGCGCGAGCTTGAGCGGTGTCGCACCGCCCCGCCCGAGCGAGCCGACGGCGTAGACGAATACCGCCGCGACGGCGGCGCCGGTGACCGCCGCGACGATGAACGCGTACGGCCCCGACATTCCGAAGAAGGCGATGCCGATGACGACAGCGAGGGCGGCGCCGGCCGAGATGCCCAAGATGCCGGGATCGGCCAGCGGGTTGCGAGTGACCGCCTGCATCGCGGTGCCGGCCATCGCGAGGGCCGCGCCCACCATCAGCGCCAGCACGGTGCGGGGCAGGCGCGCGACCACGGCGGCCTGGCTGACATCGCCGGTGCTCCCGGCGAGGCCGGCGACGACATCCGCGAGCGAGACGTCGCGAGCGCCGAAGGCAACGGAAGCGATGCAGAGTGCGGCGAGGACAGCGATGCCGATCCCGAGCCACATCAGTCGCACCGCCGCCGGACGCCGCAGGGTAGCGGCATCCGGCAGCGGCGTCTCCGTCTGCAGGGCACTCACGGTTCGGATCTCGCGGTCGTCGGAGGGGAGCCGGGTGTTCAGTCCAACGCGCCGGCCAGCAGCGCGAAGTACTCGTCGATGCCCCAGCCGATGGACAGCGGCGACGGGTTGGCGGACGCGGCCAGCGGCGTCGACTCCTCGAGGATCGCGATGCGGCCCTCGGCGATCGCGGGGATCTGTGACAGCAGCGGATCGGCCTGCAGCAGCGGGATGATCGAGCCGCTGGCGTCGCCGTAGGTCACGAAGACGTCGACGTCGGCGAAGCGGTCCGCCTCTTCGGCGCTGATCTCGGCGAAGAACGCATCGTTGCCCTCGGACTCCTCGGTGACGACGGCCGGCTCGGGGAGCCCCAGGCTGGTGAGGAAGCCAGGCCGCGTGTCGAGGCTGGTGTAGAAGCCGACCTGGCTGAAGTCCGACGGGTCGATGTACGAGAACAGCACCGTCGACTCCGCGAGTGCGGGATGCTGCGCCAGCGCCGTCTCGACCTCTGCCTGCAACTCCTCGATGAGGGCCTCGCCCTCGTCGCCGAGGCCGAGGGCGGTGGCGTTGAGGCGGATCATGTCCTCGTACGACGTGCCCCACGCGACCTCGGGATAGGCGACGACCGGCGCGATCTTCGAAAGCGTGTCGTACTCCTCCTGCGTCAGCCCCGAGTATGCGGCGAGGATGACATCCGGCTGGGTGTCGGCCACGGCCTCGAAGTCGATGCCGTCGGTCTCGTCGAACAGGACGGGCGTCTCAGCGCCCAGCTCTTCCAGCTTCTCCTCGACCCACGGCAGAACACCGTCGGCGTCGTCGTCGCCCCACGTCACCTCGGCCATGCCCACCGGAACCACACCCAGCGCGATCGGAACCTCCTGGTTGGACCACGAGACTGTCGCCACACGCTCCGGCTGGGCCTCGATCGTGGTCTCGCCGAACGCGTGCTCGATTGTCACCGGGAACGATCCCGAGGCGTCGGAGGCCCCGCCGTCTTCTCCGGCGGCATCGGTTGCGCCGGCGCTGGAGCAGCCGGCCAGCGCGAGGGCGGTGAGGGCGGCGACTGTGGTGGCCGCGGCGGCATGACGGAATCGGGGCACGGTGATCCTCCGAGAGGTGAGGGGGGAAGTAAGGACAGCCTTACATTACCTGGGAGTGCTCCGTCGTGCGAATCCATCTGTCGCAACATGACGAAGCCCCGGCCGAGGCCGGGGCTTCGTCATGATCGCGTCGATTGCGCGTCAATCCTTGGACGCGTCGGCCTTGCGGACGAGCGCCCAGGCGCTGGGGATGATCGCGGCAGCGAGCGCGGCCTTCACGAGGCCGCCGACGATGAACGGAAAGAGGCCTGCCTGCAGGATCTCGAGGAACGACAGGTCCAGCCCGAGCAGGGCGTTGAGGATGAACGCCATGTACGGGATGCCGAACAGGAACGGCACGACGCTGGCGGCGGCGAAACCCGCGAACGCCAGAACGGGGCGGCGATCCCACGCGCGCTGCGCGAACCAGCCGGCCAGGAACGCCGCGAAGATGAAACCGATCACGAAACCGAAGCTGGGCTTGGCCACGGCGGCGATCGTGCCGGTGAAACCGGCGAACACCGGCAGCCCGGCGAGTCCGGCGAGCATGTAGGTGGTCAGCGCGGCGGCGCCGCGCCATGCGCCGAGCGCTGCGCCGACCACGATGACGCCGAGCGTCTGTCCGGTGATCGGGACCGGCCACAGCGGAATCTCGACCTGCGCGAGTAGTGCGACGATCGCGGCGCCGGCGATGACGAGGCCCGCGTCGAGCGCGAATGCGCGAGCACGGGAGGACGGACGGACGATGACGTCGGCGAGCACTCGACGAGACCCGGCGGAGGCGGATGGCGCAGCGGCGATGGATGACATGGCACTCAGCCTAGGGGCACGCTGGGTCGACTTATTGGTCGACGTCCACCAATGATGGGCAGTCGGCCTGTCGGCATCCGACAGGCCGGTGACCGCGCGACGTGGGGCCAGGCGTGCGCTCCCGCGGCCTATACTGGGAGGCTGGCCGTTCGGCCATGCCCCCTCACCACCAACGGAACGGACGATCGCTGTGCTCGCCGTGCACGACCTCGAGATCCGCGTAGGCGCGCGCGTGCTGATGTCGGACGTGTCGTTCCGCGTGTCGGCGGGCGACAAGGTCGGCCTCGTCGGCCGAAACGGCGCCGGGAAGACCACGCTCACCAAGGTGCTGGCCGGTGACGTGATTCCCTCCGACGGCAAGGTCGATCGCATCGGGGAGCTGGGCTACCTGCCGCAGGACCCGCGCTCCGGAGACCCCGAGATTCTCGCCCGCACGCGCATCCTCGACGCGCGAGGGCTCGGCACGATCGCCATCGGCATGCACGAGGCATCCCTGGCGATGGGGGATGATGACGCGGATGCCGCGGCCCGTGCCATGCGCAAGTACGGGAACCTCACGGAGCGCTTCGAGGCGCTCGGGGGCTATGCGGCCGAGGCGGAAGCCGCCTCGATCGCGCACAATCTGTCGTTGCCGGACCGTATTCTCGACCAGCCGTTGAAGACGCTGTCGGGTGGTCAGCGACGACGCATCGAGCTCGCCCGCATCCTGTTCTCGGATGCCGAGTCGATGATCCTCGACGAGCCGACGAACCACCTCGACGCAGACAGCGTCGTGTGGCTGCGGGAATTCCTCAAGGGCTACAAGGGCGGCCTCATCGTCATCAGCCACGACGTCGAGCTCGTCGGCGAGACGGTGAACCGTGTGTTCTACCTCGACGCCAATCGCCAGGTCATCGACGTCTACAACATGAACTGGAAGAACTACCTGCGTCAGCGGGTCGCCGACGAGGAACGTCGCAAGAAGGAGCGGGTCAACGTCGAGAAGAAGGCCACAGCGCTGCAGCTGCAGGCCGCGCGCTTCGGCGCCAAAGCCTCCAAGGCCGCCGCGGCGCACCAGATGGTGGCGCGCGCCGAGAAGATGCTGTCCGGCCTGGACGACGTGCGGCAGGAGGACCGGGTCGCCAAACTGCGGTTCCCCAAGCCCGCTCCCTGCGGCAAGACGCCTCTCATGGCATCCGGACTGTCGAAGTCGTACGGATCCCTCGAGATCTTCACCGACGTCGACCTCGCGATCGACCGCGGTTCGAAGGTCGTCGTGCTCGGGCTCAACGGTGCGGGCAAGACCACGCTCCTGCGGATCCTCGCCGGCGTCGACAAGCCCGACACCGGTCAGATCGAGCCGGGCCATGGCCTCAAGGTGGGGTACTACGCGCAGGAGCACGAGAATCTGGACGTCTCTCGCTCCGTGCTCGAGAACATGATGTCGGCCGCGCCCGACATCACGGCGACCGAGGCTCGCAAGGTGCTCGGCTCATTCCTTTTCACCGGCGACGACGTGCTCAAGCCGGCGGGAGTGCTCTCGGGCGGAGAGAAGACCCGGCTCTCGCTGGCGACACTGGTGGTCTCGAGCGCGAACATGCTGCTGCTCGACGAGCCGACGAACAACCTCGACCCCGCCTCGCGGGAGGAGATTCTCGGAGCGCTCTCGCACTACGAGGGTGCGGTCGTGCTCGTCTCGCACGACGAGGGCGCGGTCGAGGCGCTCAATCCCGAGCGTGTGCTCATCCTCCCCGACGGTGTGGAAGACATCTGGGGCCGCGACTACGCCGAGCTCATCAGCCTCGCGTAGACGCCGTTCAGCGTCCGGCTGTGTCCAGGAGGGCATCCTCGTCCTCGGCGTCGCGATCGCGACGTCGAGGAGATCCCGGACGCGGCCCGTCCGACCGCTGTTCGGCTGCGTCTTCGGCGTCCTCTCGCCGATGGCGACGCTCAGTGCGGATGACGTAGCCGATGAAGATGAATCCCATCGCGGCGAACAGGATCCACTGGATCGCATACGACAGATGGGGTCCCGGATCTTCCGAGGGCGACTCGAGGGCGTTCGGCGTGTTCTCGGCCGCGGGATTCTCCGACACGAGCACTCCGTAGGCGCTCAGCTCCATCGCTTCGCCGGTGGCGGACGAGACGGCATCGGCCGACAGCGACAGGTTGATCGTGGGCACCTGGCCCTCTGGCGCCGACCGTCCCGAAGCCGGGAGCGGCTCGCCCGGTCGAAGCCGCACGACCGCGGTGACCTCACCAGACGGTGGGCCGGGCACGGCGTCGGGCTCGGGCTGACTTTCGCCTGGGGGGACCCAGCCGCGGTCCACGAGCAGCACGCGCCCATCGTCCAGCCGGAACGGCACCAGCACCTCGAAGGCGGAGGTGCCGCCGTGCGGCCGGTTTCGTACCAGCAGTTGGTCCTCGCTCACGTAGCGGCCCGTCAAGGTCACCGGACGCCACTCGTCCTGTGGATCGAGCGCGCTGCCGGTCGGAATCAGCTCGGCCAGCGGCACGGGCGAAGCGTCGTAGTTCTGCGCGACGAGAGCCAGCTGCGCGCTGCGCTCCTCGTTGCGTGAGAACTGCCAATTCGATAGGAACGCGCACGCGATGGCGAACACGACAGCCAACCCGATGTAAATGGCCCAGCGGCCTGCCCGCGGCAGTCGCTGCATGCTCACCTCTCGGCGGGCGCTCACGGCGATGCCTCATTGCCTGGTTGCCTCGCGGGCTCGGCGCTCGATGCGAAAACACCAGTCGATGACGCGACACGCCGGTCCGATGCATCCGACTCCGGCGTGTCGCCGACACCCGCCCGTGTTTTCGCAGGTGCGGGTGTGGGAGCGAGGGCCGCGACCGCCACAGGGAAGTCTCGCGCGGCGAGGAAGTCGCGCAGATAGTCGCGGTGCTCGCCGCAGGCCACCCACGTCTTGATGCGCTCGGCGCCGTGAATGCGGGGATTGCGCCAGTCGATGCGCCAGCCGGCCGGAGCGCGGCATCCGGCGCGCGAGCAGGTCGCATCGGCGACGGGCTCGCGCGGTGCTGCGCTCATGCGTGCGGTTCCTGGTGCTCGGATGGTGCGGGACGCGATTCTTGGATGCGGATCACGCGGCCGGCGGCCGGCGGCTCGAGTGGTGTC
This sequence comes from Microbacterium sp. HD4P20, assembly GCF_019449275.2. Classification (GTDB taxonomy): domain Bacteria; phylum Actinomycetota; class Actinomycetes; order Actinomycetales; family Microbacteriaceae; genus Microbacterium. Next base: position 520,524 of record NZ_JAHZQZ020000014.1, on the reverse strand, counting down.
GGGGCGGCCGGCAACGACGGCTCGGGGTCTTCGCGGCGGTTGCTTCGCGCCTCCTGACCCACATTGGCGGACACCACCGCGACGTAGGGGAGGAAGATGGCGGCTGCACCGAGCACCCACGTGTACCAGCCGTACGGGGTGATCACGACCATGAGGATCAGGCAGGCGATCCGGATGGCCATCATGAGGAGGTACCGGGTCGAGCGCGCGCCGGCCTCGTCGCGCGGCGCGCGCGGCAGCGATGTCGCCGAAGGGGCGTGGGTCGAACTCTTCACGGTGCTTCCAGGGTACGCCGGTTGCGCCGTGCGGTCGCGGTCAGTAGCCGTATTGCGAGCTCTGGCTGGCTGCCCACGCGATGAACGAGAACAGCGCGATCCCGCCGATGATCCAGAACGCGAGTCCGACGTAACCGACGATGGTCCCGGCAAGGGCCATGCCGCGACCGTTCTCACCGTTTGTCTTGAGCTGATTCAGCGAGATATGGCCGGTGATCACGCCGCCGATCGAGCCGATGATCGGAAGGATCCCGATGAAGCCTACGATCGAGGCGATGAGCGAGACGATCGCCAGCGCGTTGGTCTTCGGCTGCGCGCCGTAGCCGTACGCCGGTGCAGTACCGTACGGGGCTCCGTACGCGGGCGCGCCGTATGCGGGAGGCTGAGCGCCCTGTGCCGGCGGAGGGTAGGCGCCCTGCGCCGGCGGCGGATACGCGCCCGGCTGCGGGTGCGCGCCCTGCTGCGAAGCCGGGTACTGGCCCTGTCCGGGCTGCGGCGACGGGGGAGCGGGCTGTCCGGTCGGGCCGGGCACGGGTGCGTCGGGGGTGTGGTCGCTCACGGGGCGCCTTTCGTCGAAGTCGGGTCCAGCGTTCCAGCGGATGCCCGCAGTGTCAATTGCACAGCGGGCGAGCCGGGGGACCATCCCTGCCGCCGGTAGGCTGGGGCGGTCCGCCACACCCCGGGAGCCACACCATGTCCAGCGATCGCGTCGTCCTCGTCACCGGCGGAAACCGCGGCATCGGCCGTGCAATCGCCGAGCGCTTCGTCGCTCAGGGCTACCGCGTCGCCGTCACCGCGCGCTCCGGCGAGGGGCCCGAGGGGACCCTGACGGTGCGGGCGGACGTGACGGATGCCGCGGCCGTCGATGCCGCGTTCTCGGAGGTCGAGAACACACTGGGTCCCGTCGAGGTCCTGGTCGCCAACGCCGGCATCACGAAGGACACGCTCCTGCTGCGGATGACCGAGGAAGACTTCGACTCAGTCGTGGCGACCAACCTCGGAGGTGCGTTCCGGGTGGTCAAGCGCGCGTCCAAGGGTCTGCTGCGCGCGCGCTGGGGCCGGGTGATCCTCATCTCGAGCGTCGTCGGCCTCTACGGCTCGGCCGGGCAGATCAACTACTCGGCGTCCAAGAGCGCGCTCGTGGGCTTCGCGCGTTCGCTCACCCGCGAGCTCGGCGCACGGGGCATCACCGCGAACGTCGTCGCACCGGGCTTCATCGAGACCGACATGACCGCCGAGCTGACGGCGGAGACGCAGGCTGAATACAAGAAGAGCATTCCGGCCGGACGCTTCGCCACCGCCGACGAAGTCGCAGGTGTCGTCACATGGCTCGCCTCGGACGACGCCGCCTATATCTCAGGCGCGGTCATCCCCGTCGACGGCGGCCTCGGCATGGGGCACTGAGCGGGAGCAGCACCGCGAAGGCCGCGATCAGTCGAGCACTCGCAGGATCGCCTCGGCGACGGCCCCCGGCCGGGAGAACTGCGGCCAATGCCCCGTCGCTTCGCCGGCGCCGTGCAGCTGCACGACCTCGAGCTTCTCGGCTGCGGCCAGCTCGGCGGCCCATGCGGGTGCTTCGCGAATGATCGCGCGGATGTCGTCCGCCGGCATCGTGCTGGTGATCATCGTCATGGGCACCGCGCGACGCCGCTCATTCGAGAGGCTGAGCGGGTCGGTGGGCACGCGTTCGGGCACCGACTTCGCGCGGGCGGCGGCATCCGCCCGCGTCTGAGGGTCGAGATCGGCGACCTCTCCCTCGTCGAAGGAATCCCAGCCCGGGAACGGGACGACGCCATCGACGACGGGGAACTCCCAGATCGAGCTGCCGTCCGTCGGAGGGAACGTATCGAGGAACACGACGTGCGCGACCTCCTCCGGTCGGGCATCGAGTGCTCCGTAGACGACGTTGCCGCCGCCGGAGTGACCGACGAGCACCACGGGGCCGTCGAGGGCGTCGATCTCGGCGACCACGGCGGCCACCCAGTCGGCGATGCCGATTCCGCTCGACTGCGCGGCCGGAGCGCCGACACCCGGCATCGTCAAGGGGTGGGTGCGGTGACCGGCGGCCTCGAGGGCGGGCGTCACCTCACCCCATGTCGCGGCGTCGAGCCAGAGTCCGGGGACGAGGATGATGTGCATGCCTCGACGGTAGCGGTCCCTTCCGACACAGGTCAGGGGAGCAGCGGGATGACCTCGCGCAGGTCGACCGGCCCGATCACGACGTCTGCGCGGGCACGCACCGCGGGCTTGGCATTGAAGCCGACTCCGAGCCCCGCGGCGGCCATCATGAGCAGATCGTTCGCGCCGTCCCCGATCGCGATCGTGCGGCTCAGCGGCACGCCGTGCTGGGCCGCCCATTCGCCGAGCGTCTCGGCCTTGCCCTCGGCATCCACGATGCCACCCGACACGACGCCGCTGAGTGCGCCGTCCACCGTCGCCAGGCGATTGGCACGCCACACGTCGACGCCGAGGTCCGGAGCGACGGTGTCGAGGATCTCGTGGAAGCCGCCCGACACGACGCCTACGGCGCCGCCACGAGCGTGGACTGCCGCGATGAGCTCGCGCACGCCGGGCGTCGGTTCGATGCGCGCGAGCACCCGCGCGAACGCCGAGACCGGCACACCGGCGAGAGCTTCGACGCGCGAGCGCAGGCTCGTCGCGAAGTCCACCTCGCCCCGCATGGCAGCCTCCGTGGCTGCGGCGACCTCAGCGCCGCGGCCGGCCTCATCGGCGATGAGCTCGATGACCTCGTTGCGGATCAATGTGGAGTCGGCGTCGAGCACGACGAGGAATCGGGCGGTCGCGGCGGGCATCCTCAAACGCTAGCGGGCGCTGGAGGCGGCCGACGAACCGCCGCCGTCACCGTTCGACGCGAATGCCCTTGCCGACGACCGTGATGCCGCTGTCGGTGACGGTGTAGCCGCGGGAGAGGTCCCGCTCCCGATCGACACCGACCGTCGCACCCTCGTCGAGCACGACATTCTTGTCGAGGATCGCACGATGGATGCGTGCGCCGGCGCCGACGTGGATGTGGTCGAACAGCACCGAGTCGGTGATCGTCGAGCCTCCGCCCGCGAGCGTCCACGGTCCGACGACGCTGCGCTCGAGATGCGTCCCCGAGAGCACCGATCCCAGCGAGACGATCGAGTCGATGGCATTGCCGATTCGTCCGACCGAATCGCGCACGAACTTCGCCGGCGGCGAGTTCACCGCCTGCGAGTGGATGGGCCAGTCGGTGTTGTAGAGGTTGAAGATCGGCAGCGTCGAGATCAGATCGCGATGCGCGTCGAAGAACGAGTCGATCGTTCCCACGTCGCGCCAGTAGTAGCGGTCCCGATCCGTCGAGCCGGGAACGTCGTTGCGGTTCATGTCGTACACGCCCGCTTCGCCGCGACCGACGAAGTACGGCACGATGTCGCCACCCATGTCGTGGTTCGACGTGGGCAGCTCGCCATCCGCCTCGACCGCCTCGATGAGCGCCTCGGTGTCGAAGATGTAGTTGCCCATCGAGGCGAGCACCTGGTCGGGCGCGTCGGCGAGCCCTGTCGCGTCGAGCGGCTTCTCGAGGAACTCGTTGATCTTCGTCGGGTCGTCCTTGTCGACGTCGATGACGCCGAACTGGTTGGCGAGCGAGATCGGCTGACGGATGCCGGCGACCGTGGCCCGCGCTCCGGAGTCGATGTGAGCGGCGAGCATCTGCCGGAAGTCCATCCGGTACACGTGGTCGGCACCGATCACGACCACGATGTCGGGCTGCTCGTCGTTGATCAGGTTGAGGCTCTGGAGGATCGCGTCGGCCGAGCCGGAGAACCAGCGCTTGCCCAGTCGCTGTTGCGCCGGGACCGAGGCGACGTACGAGTCCAGGAGGGCGGACATCCGCCACGTCTGAGAGATGTGACGGTCGAGGCTGTGGGACTTGTACTGCGTGAGCACCACGATCTGCCGAAGCCCCGAGTTGATGAGGTTCGAGATCGCGAAGTCGATGAGGCGATACTGGCCGCCGAAGGGGACCGCGGGCTTGGCGCGATCCGCCGTCAGCGGCATGAGCCGCTTGCCCTCTCCGCCGGCGAGGATGATTCCGAAGACCTTGGGAGCTGCTGGCATGGCACCACACTATGACGCGTTCCGGCCGGTGTACTAGCGTTCGAGACATGCGCGTCGACATCGTCACGAAGGAGTACCCGCCGGAGATCTACGGAGGGGCCGGCGTTCACGCGGCCGAGCTGGTCAAGGCGCTCCGTTCGTTCGTGGACGTGCGGGTGCGGGCCTTCGGCGCTGATCGTGACGAACCGGGCACCACCTCGTACGAGGTGCCGGCAGAGCTGGCCTCGGCGAACGCCGCGGTGCAGACGCTCGGGATCGATCTGGAGATCGTCGCCGATGTCGCCGGCGCCGACGTGGTGCACACCCACACGTGGTACGCCAACCTCGCCGGCCATCTCGCGTCGCTCCTTCACGGCATCCCGCACATCGTCACGGCCCACAGCCTCGAGCCGCTGCGCCCGTGGAAGGCGGAGCAGCTCGGCGGCGGCTATGCCGTGTCGAGCTGGATCGAGAAGAGCGCGTACGAGGGCGCAGCCGCGATCGTTGCGGTGAGCGAGGGGATGAGGGCCGACATCCTCCGCAGCTACCCGGCGCTGGAGCCGGAGCGGGTGCGGGTCATCTACAACGGCATCGACACGGCGGCGTGGCATCCCGTCGAAGACCCTGCACTGCTGGCCCGGCTCGGCGTGGATCCGGACCGGCCCTCGGTCGTGTTCGTCGGCCGCATCACCCGTCAGAAGGGGCTGCCGTACTTCCTCCGCGCCGCCCAGCGCCTGCCGGCGGATGTGCAGGTGATCCTGTGCGCGGGCGCCCCCGACACGCCGCAGATCATGTCGGAGGTCGAAGAGCTCGTGCGCGGGCTGCAGGGCACACGGGACGGTGTCGTGTGGCTCGACCGGATGCTGTCCCGGCATGAGCTGTGCACCTTGCTCACCGCGGCCACCACGTTCGTGTGCCCGTCGGTCTACGAGCCGCTGGGCATCGTGAACCTCGAGGCGATGGCATGCGGCGCCGCGGTCGTGGGCACGGCGACCGGCGGCATCCCGGAGGTCGTCGTCGACGGCGTCACCGGTCGGCTGGTGCCGATCGCGCAGGAGCAGGACGGCACGGGCACCCCCACTGATCCAGAGCGCTTCGTGGCCGACCTGGCCCGCGTCCTCACCGAGGTGGTGAGCGACCCCGAGCAGGCTCGCGCCTATGGCGCCGCGGGCCGCGAGCGGGCGGCGAACGACTTCAGCTGGGACCGGATCGCCGTGCAGACCGCCGCGCTGTACGACGAGGTGCTCGCGGCCGGCCGATAGGCTAGCGGCATGCCCCAGGTGCTCGAATTCTCCGACGTCGTCGTCCGCCGGAACGCCCGGAACATCGTCGATCACCTCGACTGGAGCGTGCGCGATGACGAGCGCTGGGTGATCCTCGGACCCAACGGCGCGGGCAAGACCACGGTGCTGCAGATGGCCGACACGCTGCTTCATCCGACGTCGGGGACGGTCAGCATTCTCGACGAGAGGCTGGGGCGCACGGATGTGTTCGAACTGCGCCCGCGCATCGGCTTCGCCTCGTCGGCGATGGCTCGGCGGGTGCCGCCCGAAGAGACTGTCCTGGACGTCGTGCTCACGGCGGCGTACTCGGTGCTCGGTCGGTGGCGCGAGGACTACGAAGACATCGACGAGCGACGCGCGCTTCGCGTGCTGGCGGAGTGGAAGCTGGACCACCTCGCCGACCGCACCTTCGGCACGCTGAGCGACGGCGAGCAGAAGCGCGTCCAGATCGCGCGCGCCGTCATGACCGACCCTGAGCTGCTGCTCCTCGACGAGCCCACCGCGAGCCTCGACCTGGGCGCGCGCGAGGAACTCCTGACGCTCCTCAGCGGATACGCGCAGGCCCCGACCACGCCCGCCATGATCATGGTCACCCACCACGTCGAGGAGATCCCCGTCGGCTTCACGCACGTGCTGCTGCTGCGCGACGGACAGGCCGTGGCATCCGGTCCCATCCGCGAGACGCTCACGGAGCAGACCCTCACCGACACCTTCGGCGCGCGCATCCGCCTCTCTGCGGAGGACGGCCGGTACGCGGCGCGCGCCGCGCACTGACGACGGGCGATTCCCGGCTTCGGCCGTGGGCTGTTAGAATCGACCTTTGGTGCGCTCGCACCGCAGACTTTGACCGCTCTGGCAAAATCCAGGGCACCACCTTCAAAGGACCATCATGCAGACAGACCTCCACCCCGACTACCGTGCGGTCGTGTTCCGCGACCTCGGCTCGGGCGACACGTTCCTCACGCGCTCGACCGTGACCAGCGAGAAGACGATCGAGCTCGACGGCGTCGAGTACCCCGTCATCGACGTCGAGATCTCGTCCGCCTCGCACCCGTTCTACACGGGCAAGCAGCGCATCATGGACTCGGCCGGCCGCGTCGAGAAGTTCAACCAGCGCTTCAAGAACTTCGGCGGCTCCAAGTAGCCTCTCCGCGACGAAAGACCCCGCCCTCGGGCGGGGTCTTTCTCGTTGCGGTGCGGCTCAGCGGATCGGCCAGCTGCCGTCGAGGCGCTCGTCGGGATCGAGCCGACCGATCTGGATGAAATAGTCCGTCAGACTGGCGGCCTGGGCCCGCGCCCAGCCGATCTGGCGGGTGTGCAGTTCGGCGGCGGTGCCCGGGAGCCATGGGGCGAAGCGCTCGGCGAGCGCCTGCGCGACGCGCCCGGCTGCCACGGCGTCGGCCGCCGCCTCGTGGGCGCCGTCCAGACGCACCGCGTAGTGCGCGGCCACGACCTCGAGCGTGCGCTTGCCGCGTCGCCACCGGTCGTACGCCTTGTCGACGACGAGCGGATCGATCACCGGGGCCGGATCGATGATCGGGGCGATGCCGTGACGGATCGCCTCGTACTTGAGGAGCGAGAAGTCGAAGGGCGCGTTGTAGGCGACGACGGGGATGCCGGCTTCGAGCAGTCCGCGGAGCGCCTCGACGACCTCCGCGATGACCTCCGGCGCCCGGCGCCCGTCCCGGCGCGCGTGCTCGGTCGTGATCCCATGGATGGCACTCGCGCCCTCGGGGATCTCCACACCGGGATCGGCGAGCCAGTCGCGCGCGCGGATCGCCGAGCCGGATCCGTCGAGCAGGCCGACATGCGCCGTCACGATGCGGTCGGTCGTCACGTCGATACCGGTCGTCTCGAGATCGAAGACACCCACCACGCGCACCCAGTCCGGCACGTCCCACAGTGCGAGCTGATCGGCGGGCGAGGACTTCATGCCGATCACGGTATGCGTGGCATCCGACATCCTGGCGCAGGCGCTCCGCGGGACGGCGGCCTCGTAGACTCGACGGGTGACCGCCCCCAACCCCTATGCCCCGCTGCTCGGCGCCATCCCGGTCGAGCGGCATGAGGTACGGGTGCTGGGCGGGTCCACCGCGTACTGGCAATACGGGCCCGCCAACGCCGACATCACGATCGTTGCCGTGCACGGCTTTCGCGGCGAGCACCATGGACTCGAGCCCGTGGTCGCCCATCTGCCCGGCATCCGCGTCATCTCGCCGGACCTGCCCGGCTTCGGCGAGACCGCGCCCATCACCGGCAGGACCCACGATCTCGCTCTCTACTCCGAGTGGCTGCGCGCCTTCGCGGGCGCCGTGGCTCCCGGAGCCGTGATCCTCGGGCACTCGTTCGGCTCCATCGTGGTCGCGGCCGCCGTCGCCGAAGGACTCGACACGCCCCGGGTCATCCTGGTGAACCCGATCGGTGCACCCGCGCTGGAAGGACCACGCGGGCTCCTCACGCGGCTGGCCATCTTCTACTACTGGGCGGGCGCGCGTCTTCCCCGGCGGCTCGGCGATGCGCTGCTGCGAAACGGGCTCATCGTGCGTGTGATGAGCGTGACGATGGCCAAGACGAAGGATCCCGGCATCCGTCGGTTCGTCCACGATCAGCACGACACCTACTTCTCCCGCTTCTCCGACCGCGACGTGCTGCACGACGCATTCGTTGCGTCGGTGGCGCATGATGTGCGCGAGTTCGCGCCGCGCATCGCGCAGCCGACGCTGCTGGTGGCCGCGCAGCGCGACGACATCACGCCGATCGAGGCCGAGCGACGGCTGGCGACGATGTTCCCCGACGCGATGCTGGTCGAGATCCCCGACGTCGGGCATCTGATCCACTATGAGACGCCGGCTCCCGCAGCCGACGCGATCACGCGGTTTCTCGCGCCTTCCGACGCCGGTACGCGTTGACGTTCATGCGGTTGCCGCAGTTGCCGGTGTCGCAGTACCGTTTGGATCCGTTCTTCGAGTAGTCGACGTACACCGAGTCGCAGTCGTCGGCCGCGCAGACCCGGATGCGGTCGTACTGGTCGGCGCGGATCACGTCCACGAACGCCAGGGCAGCCTCCACCAGCACGCGCGTCGGCAGCGGCGCATCGTCGGACGTGGCGTGGATGTGCCAGTCGATGCCGTCGTGCTTCATCAGACGCGGGAGCGCGTGTCCGTCGTGGAGCATCTCGTTCACGAGCGGCACCGCGTGCTCGCGGTCCACCTCCCACAGCCGGCGCAGGCGCGGCCGGATCTCGCGGAGAGCGGCGAGCTCGGCGTGATCGCGGCGGATCACCCCGGTATAGGGGTTCTCGGCGAGGTACGCCTCGAGGTCCTCGAGCGACGTGAGGGTGTCTTCGGAGTCGAATCCGGGCAGTGTGTTGACCAGGTAAGCGGCCGCCTTGAGATTCTGTTCGGTGTCATGGATGAAGACCATGTTGACTCCTGACTGTCGAAACCCTACTGTCACCAGTGTAAGCAACATTCACTCCTGACATCCGGATGCCGCCATGACCGCTTCTACCGCGTCCCTTCCCATCATCGGCCTGGGTCACGCATCCGCGTCGACGCGGCAGCGCACCACGGGTCTCGTGCTCGCGGTCGCGTCCGCTCTCGCGTTCTCGTCGAGCGGGCCGTTCGTCAAGCCCCTGCTCGAGGCGGGGTGGTCGCTCGGTGCGGCTCTGCTCGTGCGCATGGGCGTCGCGGGCCTCGTGCTGTCACCCGCTCTGTTCCTCGCCATGCGCCGTCAGCGCGGATTCCTCCGCCGGCACTGGCGGCTGATCGTCGGGTTCGGGCTCATGCCCGTTCTCGGGTGTCAGCTCTTCTTCTTCTCTGCGATGCAGCGGATGCCGGTGGCGGTGGCACTGCTGATCCAATACCTCGCGCCGGTCATGCTCGTGCTCTTCGTCTGGCTGCGGACGCGGCGGGCGCCATCGGCGCTCGTCCTGTGGGGCTCGGCGGTCGCGATCTCGGGGCTGGTGCTGGTCGTCGACATCTCGGGCGCGTCCTTCGACCTGCTCGGGACCTTTTTCGCGCTGGCGGCGGCGGTGTGCGTGTGCGCGTACTTCATCATCTCCGAGCGCGCCGGGGGCGACCTGCCCCCGCTCGCCCTCGCGGCGAGCGGACTGCTCACCGGCGCGGTGGTGATGGCGGTGCTGTGCCTGGTGGGGGTGATGCCGTTCCGCGCCCCGGCGGTCTCGGTGGTGCTGGCCGGCGCCGCGGTGCCCTGGTGGGTGCCGCTGCTGTGGGTCGCGGCGATCGCGACGACGCTCGGCTACGCGCTCGGCGTGATGGCGGTGCCGCGGATCGGCTCGCGCGTCGCCTCGTTCGTCGGGCTGTCGGAAGTGCTGTTCGCGCTCGGCTTCGCCTGGGTCTTCCTCGCCGAGGTGCCGGCGCCCATCCAGTTCGTCGGCGGTGCGCTGATCCTCGCCGGAGTCGTCCTGGTGAAAGTGGACGACCTGCGCTCCCGGCCTGCGGTGCGGGCCGCGGCATCCGTCCCGCTGCCGTAGATCGGCGGCTACGGCTCGCGGCGCGCGAGCTCCATGAGCGGCGTGACGCGATGGGGGATGACCTCGCCCATGACCAGAGACGTCTCTGTCCGCTCGACGCCCCCGATCGCGAGGATGCGGGCGTCCGTGTCGAAGAGGTGCTGCGTGTCGCGGCAGGCGACGCGCACCAGGAGGTCGACCTGGCCAGAGAGCCCGTGCGCCTGCACGACCTCGGGCACGCGGGCCAGTTCGTCGGCGATGCGCGGAAGCTCGGCTTGTCGCACGGTGACACTGATGAACGCCTCGATCGGGAAGCCGAGCGAGGCCGACGAGATGGCGCGTTCGTAGGACAGGAACACGCCCGAGCGCTCGAGACGGGCCATGCGCGCCTGGACTGTGTTGCGCGACATGCCGAGACGCTCGGCGAGCGCGACGACCGTCGCGCGCGGGTCGGCGGAGAGCGCTGCCAGCAGCTCCAGGTCGACGTGATCGAGAGCACCCATAGTGCGAAACGTTAGCACGGTTTGCGGGTGTCTCGGTTGTCAACATGCTCAAGGACGCGGCACATGCTTGAGCCATGTGCGACGCGGACGTACCCTCGGGCTTAGCCGGTGACGACGCCGGCCACACCACGCGGCTCCTCACGAGGGAGCCTCGCACGAGGAGTGATGACGATGACGCACACCCTGACTCCGACAGCCGACCTCGCCGCCGACATCGACGATGTCGCGCGCCTCCTGACGCCGGACGGCAGGCGCCTCACCGATCCCGAGCTCGACCGCTGGGTTGCGGACATCGACGCCGCCGCACTGCGGGATCTCTATCGCGACATGGTGCTGGTGCGCCGCATCGACACCGAGGGGGTCGCCCTGCAGCGCCAGGGGCAGCTGGCACTGTGGCCGCCCTGCCAAGGGCAGGAGGCCACCCAGATCGGCACCGCCCGCGCGCTGCGCGGTGACGACTTCGCCTTCCCGAGCTACCGCGAGACGGGGGTCGTCTACGCGCGCGGGGCGAAGCCCGCGGACTACGTGCTCGCGTGGCGGGGCGAGGAACACTCCACCTACGACCCTCACGATCTGAACACCGCGTCGCAGCAGATCATCATCGGGGCGCAGGCGCTGCACGCCGTCGGCTACGCGATGGGGATCCAGCGCGACGGCACGGACCAGGTGTCGGTCGCCTACTTCGGGGACGGCGCGTCCAGCCAGGGCGACGTCAACGAGGCGATGGTCTTCGCTTCGTCGTTCGGTGCCCCCGTCGTGTTCGTGTGCACCAACAACCACTGGGCCATCTCCGAGCCGGTGAGCGTGCAGGCCAAGTTCCCGATCGCTGGCCGGGCGCCGGGCTTCGGCATCCCGAGCCTGCGCGTGGACGGCAATGACGTGCTGGCGTGCCTCGCCGCGATGCGCTGGGCGCTCGACCACGCGCGGCGCGGCGCGGGGCCGGTGTTCATCGAGGCGGTGACCTATCGCATGGGCCCGCACACCACATCGGACGACCCCACGCGCTACCGCGACAAGGACGAGGTCGAGAGCTGGCGCCGGCGCGATCCGATCGCCCGCGTGGAAGCTCTCCTGCGCTCGACGGGGGACTTCGACGACGAGTTCGCCGCGGCTGTCGACGCCGACGCCGACGCGCTTGCCGCCCAGGTGCGCGACGCGGCGATGACCGCGGTGACGCGCGAGCCGGTCACCGTGCTCGACGACGTCTACGCCGAGCCGCACTCGGGACTCGAAGAGCAGCGCACCTGGTTCTCGGCGTACCTCGGCGGCTTCGCCGGCGCCGAGTCCGAAACGGCACCGGAGGGGGTCGGGCGATGACGCAGCTCACGATGGCGAAGGCCATCAACGAAGGCCTCCGTCGTGCCATGGCGGATGACCCCAAGGTGCTCATGATGGGTGAAGACATCGGCAAGCTGGGCGGGGTCTTCCGCGTCACCGACGGCCTGCTGGATCAGTTCGGCGCCCAGCGTGTCATCGACACGCCCCTCGCCGAGGCCGGCATCGTCGGCACGGCTGTGGGGCTGGCGTTCCGCGGCTATCGGCCGGTCGTCGAGATCCAATTCGACGGCTTCGTCTATCCGGCGTTCGACCAGATCGTGTGCCAGGTCGCCAAGCTGCACTACCGGACGCGCGGCAACGTCAAGATGCCCATCACGATCCGGATTCCGTGGGCCGGCGGCGTCGGTGCCGCCGAGCACCATTCCGAGTCGCCGGAGGCGTACTTCGTGCACACGTCGGGCCTCAGGGTCGTCGCCGTGTCGAACCCGCAGGACGCGTACGTCGCACTGCGACAGGCGATCGCCTCCGACGACCCGGTGGTGTACTTCGAGCCGAAACGGCTCTATCACACCAAGGGCGAGGTCGATCTGGATCTCCAGCTGGCCGACGCCGCGCCCATGGGGCTGGCACGGGTGGTGCGCGAGGGCACCGACGTGACGCTGCTCACGTACGGCTCGCAGGTCGCGATCGCGCTCGATGCCGCAACCGCGGCGGAGGACGACGGCATCTCGATCGAGGTCGTCGACCTGCGATCGCTCTCCCCGGTGGACTACCGCACTGTGACGGCATCCGTCCGCAAGACCGGTCGCGTCGTCGTGACGCACGAGGCCGCGCGCGAGGCGGGCGTCGGCGCTGAGCTCGTCGCGAGCGTCACCGAGCGGTGCTTCCACTACCTGGAGGCGCCGCCGCAGCGGGTGACGGGGCACGACATCCCGTATCCGCCGGCGAAGCTCGAGAAGTACCATCTGCCCGACCTGGACCGCATCATGGATGCCGTCGACCGCGTGATGGACCGGCCGAACAGCCTGTCCGGTCTGGTGGAGGCGTGATAATGGCCCAGGACTTCCGGCTTCCCGACCTCGGCGAGGGTCTTCCCGAGGCCGAGCTCGTGCAATGGCTCGTCGCCGAGGGCGACACCGTCGCACTGAACCAGACGATCGCCGAGGTCGAGACGGCGAAGGCCGTCGTCGAGCTGCCCTCGCCCCACGCCGGCACCGTGACCAAGCTGCACGCCGCCGCCGGCGACGTCATCACGGTGGGGTCGGTGCTCATCTCCTTCGACACGGAGGAGGGGGATGCCCCGGCACGTGACGCCGCACTGACACAAGCCACCGCCCCAGATCAGGCAGCTTCAGAAGCGGCGACCGCGCCAGAGGCAGCCACGCCGGACGCGTCCGCCGCTGAGCCCAATCTCGTCGGCTACGGGGCCGCCGCGCGCAGCGGAGAGCGCCCCCGCCGCCGAGCTCGCGCGGTGGGCACGCGCGCGACCCCCTCCGACACCGCGGTCCTCGAGGCGGCTCCCCACGACGCCATCCAGATCGGCGAGATCGCCGATCGGCCCGCCGAACGGCCGCGCTCGACCCCTCCGGTGCGCAAGCTCGCGAAGCAGCTCGGCGTCGATCTGGCGCTGGTGGAGGCCACCGGCGCCGCCGGCATCATCACACGCTCCGATGTCGAGACCTATGCCGCTCGGGTCGGCGCGACGGCCGGGTCACCGATGACACCCTCGTCAGCTGCCGTACCGTCGCCCACGGCGCCGTCCGCCGAGCGTGTCACTCGTACCCCGATCCGCGGTGTCCGGCGGGCCACAGCCGAGGCGATGGTGCGCAGCGCCTTCACAGCGCCGCACGTGACGACGTTCCTCACCGTGGACGTAACCGCCACCAGCGAGCTGGTGGCCTCGCTGAAGGCCGACAGATCGCTCCAGGATCACCGGATCGGCATCCTCGCGGTCGCCGCCAAGGCGGTGTGCCTCGCCCTCACTCGCCATCCCGCGCTGAACTCCCGCTGGGACGAGGAAGCCGGCGAGATCGTCGAGCATCACTACGTGAATCTGGGGATCGCCGCGGCGACCGGACGTGGGCTGGTCGTGCCGAACATCCGTGACGCGCACGAACTCACGCTGGCCGAGCTGGCCGACGCGATCCGCGAGCTGGCCGAAACCGCCCGGGCGGGCAAGACCGCACCGGGCGACATGAGGGGCGGCACGTTCTCGATCACGAACGTCGGCGTGTTCGGCGTGGATGCCGGGACCCCCATCATCAACCCGGGTGAAGCGGGCATTCTTGCCCTCGGCGCGATGCGCCGTCAGCCGTGGGAGCACAGGGGCGAGATCGCGCTGCGCGATGTCATGACGCTTGCCCTGTCGTTCGATCATCGGCTGGTCGATGGCGAGCAGGGGTCGCGCTTCCTTGCGGAGGTGGCCCACATCCTGCGCGAGCCGGGTCGAGCGATGCTGCTGCGCTGAAGGGATCAGTCGATCTTGGGGTAGAACAATCCGAGACCGTGCGCCTGCAGCACGTCGTACGCCTCGGCGTACGTGGTCGGTTCGGGCACGCCCGGTGGGCCGTACCGCGCGAGCAGCAGGCCCAGCAGACCCCGCCCCGGAGGGCTCAGCGGCTTGTCCTTGTGAGCACCCTGTGCGAGGTCGATGTGCTGATCCTCATGAGGGTTTGGCGGCACGTACATCGGGTGCACCACGGGCCACGTCGCCGGGTCGCGCGGTGTGTCGAGGTTCACGATCGAGAAGAGGTCGCCCGCCTCGGCATCCCTTCGCGTGAGCGGCCGCAGGCCGTGGAGCCGCGTGAGCGTCGCGATGACGGCAGCGTGGTGGAGCTCGTCGTGCACGATGGTGCCCGATCGCGTGTACGCCGAGACGGCGATGGCCGGTACGCGAACGCCGAGCCGGTCGAACGCGAAGCCCATCTCGCCCGGTTCCTCCCCGGCGACCGGGGGCGTGGCCGACGGGGGAGGGACATGGTCGTACGTGCCGCCGTGCTCGTCGAAGGTGATGAGCAGCAGCGTGTTCATCGCGTTCGAGCCGTCGGGCGTGGCGCTGTGCTTGACGGCGTCGTACACGTCGGCAACGAGCCTCTCGCCGGCGCGCACGTCCGAGACGGCCGAATCGAGCACCAGCTGCCCATCGACCTCGCTCTCGCGGAACACACCGAACGGCGGGTGGAAGTCGTTGTGGTTGTACACCATGCGCGGCTCGATGAACGCGTACGCGGGCAGTCGACCGGCGGCGGCATCCTCGAAGAACTCCGACATGTGGCCGAAACGGCCGGTGCGCCAGTACTCCTCGAGCACCGGGGCATGCATCATGCCGGTCATCGACACCAGCTGCTGCTCGTCGAAGTAGATCTTCCACGAGATGCCCGCCTCTTCGAGGCGGTTGAAGATGGTCGGCGTCGGCGGCGCGTCCAGCCACTTGTCGTAGCCGCCGCCGTGCTTGTTCGTGACGTAGCCGTGCGACGTCGACGCATGGAAGAACGACCGGTTGCAGTACGTCTGAGACGGGACGGCCGCGAACCACGCGTCGAACACCGCGAAGCCTTTCGCGAGGGTCGAGAGCACCGGGAGCTGCTGGGGCGAGAAGCCCCCCATGATGTGGGAGAGCTCGTCGACGGTCGGCTTCTTGCCATGCCGCTCGATGTTGTTGGCGTAGTCGCGCACGAATCCGTCCATCGTGGGCTTCGTTCCCGGCGGCGGCGCGTTGAACGGTGACGTCATGCCGTCGACCTGGCGGGTCGCGTTCGCGGCGGGAGCGACCGTGCCGAAGAGCTGGGTGTTGACGTGGGGGTACTCCTCGCCGGGATCCGGGTTGGGCCGCCCCATGATCTCGTCGGTCGGACCGCTGTAGGTATGGGCCGCGATGCGCTCGCCGGTCGGGGCCGGGTTGGCGTAGTCCGCGAACGCCAGTCCGTCGAAGGTCTCGCCCTCGGGCACGGTATCGGGCGTGTAGAGCCAGCCGAGCAGGTTGTCGAACGAGCGGTTCTCTCCCATGACCACCACGACGTGATCGAAGCCCGGCTCGGACCGCGCCGGAACGGCTCCGATGTCGAGCGAACCCTCGCGGTAGCCCAGCGTGTACCCGATCGAAGTGCCGGCCGCCGCCCCGACGCCGCCGCCCACGACCAGCCCGGCGGCGGCGAGCCCGCCCAGCTTGAGGAAGTCGCGACGCGAGCTGATGTCGGCGTCTGCACCGCCATTCGCACGCGAGGGCGATGGCGTCTGCGGCTTTTCGACGCGACCCGCCCCGTCTGCGTCGTCCGTGTGATTCTGCCCCGCCATGGTGCGTTCAGACTAGGGCAGGAACGTGCGTCATGTGATGAGGGCGGCGCGTGCCATCGAACGCAGGATGCCGCGCACGTCGCGGTCTGCGGGCGCCGAGCGCTGCGCGCGCACGCTGTGCGGCGTGGAGTTGATGAGGCCGAAGCACGCGTGCGCGCGCACGCGTAGCTCGTCGTGGTCGCGTTCGGGGTGAAGCGCCGCCAGGATGCCGATCCACACCTCGACGTACTCGCGCTGCAGCCGCCGCACGGTATGGCGGTCGTCGTCGCTGAGGCTGGCGAGGTCGCGGTCCTGCACGCGGATGACGTCGGCGTCGCGTAGCGCGAATTCGACGTGGAATGCGATGAGCGCGTCGAGCTGCTCGCCGGCCGCCGTGTGCGCAGAGGTCACGGCGTGCCCCCCGGCGAGGAGACGCTCGCTGACCTCGATGAGGATCGCTCCCAGGAGGGCCTGCTTGTTGGCGAAGTGCCGATACAGCGCGGGCCCGCTGATGCCGACGGCGCCGCCGATGTCTTCCAGGCTCACGCCGCTGAAGCCGCGCTCGGCGAACAGCCCCGCAGCCGCCTGCAGGATCGAGGCGTGACGATCCGCCTTGGCGCGCTCTCGGTCCGTGACACCGCCGGTCATACGCGTGCTCCACTTGTCATTTCAGTTAAGGCTCGCTAACCTGAACCTCAGTTAGTGAACACTAACCAATCGGCTCCCGCCTCGACAACAGGTGTGATCCGATCGTGACGTCGACGAAGATGCGCGAAGGAGACGACATGAGCGTGCTGGCCGTGACAGCCGTCCGCGACGACGTCTTCCGACGGACGTTCGAGGCCCAGCGCACTCTGGCCGAGCAGCTGCGAGCGCGCCTGGCTGAGGCATCCCTCGGCGGTCCTCCCACCTCGCGTGACCGGCACGTGGCCCGCGGCAAGCTGCTGCCTCGCGATCGCGTCACACGGCTGCTCGACGAGGGCAGCCCGTTCATCGAGGTGGCGCCGCTCGCGGCGGAGGGCCTGTACGGGGGAGAGGCACCGGCTGCGGGAGTCATTGCGGGAATCGGACTCGTGCACGGCCGGCACGTGATGGTCGTGTGCAACGACGCGACGGTCAAAGGTGGCACGTACTTCCCACTCACTGTGAAGAAGCACCTGCGCGCGCAGGAGATCGCCTTCGAGAACCGCCTGCCGTGCATCTATCTCGTCGACTCCGGGGGAGCGTTCCTGCCCAAGCAGGACGAGGTCTTCCCCGACCGTGATCACTTCGGCCGCATCTTCTTCAACCAGGCCCGGTTGTCAGCGGCGGGCATCCCGCAGATCGCCGCTGTGCTGGGCTCGTGCACCGCGGGCGGTGCGTACGTGCCGGCGATGAGCGACGAGACCGTCATCGTGCGTGACCAGGGGACCATCTTCCTCGGCGGGCCGCCACTGGTGAAGGCGGCGATCGGCGAAGTGGTGACGGCCGAGGAGCTGGGCGGAGGCGAGCTGCACGCGCGCCGCTCGGGCGTGGTCGATCACCTCGCCGAAGACGATGAGCACGCCCTCGAGATCGTGCGCGACATCGTCGCCACACTGCCGCCACCGACGGCTCCGGCATGGGAGGTCGTGCCCGGCATACCGCCCGCCGCGGATCCTTCGGATCTCTACGGCGTCGTGCCGGTGGACGTCAATCAGCCCTACGACGTGCGCGAGGTGATCGCGCGTCTGGTCGACGGCAGCGAATTCCACGAGTTCAAGCGCGAGTACGGCCAGACGCTGGTGACGGGGTTCGCGCGATTGCACGGCCACCCGATCGGCATCGTGGCCAACAACGGCGTGCTGTTCAGCGAGTCGGCCCAGAAGGGCGCGCACTTCATCGAGCTGTGCGACCAGCGCGGCGTGCCGCTGCTGTTCCTGCAGAACATCTCGGGCTTCATGGTCGGACGGGATGCCGAAGCCGGCGGCATCGCCAAAGACGGCGCGAAGATGGTCACCGCGGTGGCCACCACGCGCGTGCCGAAGCTCACCGTCGTCATCGGTGGATCGTTCGGCGCCGGAAACTACTCGATGTGCGGGCGCGCATACTCTCCCCGGTTCCTGTGGACGTGGCCGGCGAGCCGCATCTCCGTCATGGGCGGGATGCAGGCCGCCTCGGTGCTGTCCACCGTCAAACGCGATCAGCTCGAGGCGCGCGGCGAGGAGTGGTCGGCCGAGGACCAGGCGGCCTTCGAGGAGCCCATCCGCGCGCAGTACGAAGAACAGGGCAACCCCTTCTACGCGACGGCGCGCCTGTGGGATGACGGCATCATCGATCCGCTCGACACGCGAGACCTGCTCGGCCTCGCGCTGGATGTCGTCTCTCGCACGCCGCTTCCCGAGCCCCGATTCGGCCTGTTCCGGATGTGATGCCCATGTCAGCTCCCGCTCAGCCCGACCGGCTCTTCGAGGCGGTCCTCGTCGCCAACCGGGGCGAGATCGCCCGCCGGGTGATCCGTACGCTCCGGCGCCTCGGCATCCGTTCCGTCGCCGTCTACAGCGATGCCGATGCGGGTGCCCCGCACGTTCGCGAGGCGGACGTCGCGGTGCGCATCGGGCCGGCCGCCGCGAGCGCCTCGTACCTCGACATCGACGCGGTGATCGCCGCGGCACGCGAGAGCGGCGCCGGCGCCGTGCACCCGGGATACGGCTTCCTCTCCGAGAACGTGGCGTTCGCACGCGCGTGCGCCGACGCCGGCATCGTCTTCATCGGGCCGGGGGAGCGCGCCCTCGAGATCATGGGCGACAAGATCCGCGCGAAGGACCATGTCGCAGCGCATGAGGTCCCGACCGTTCCGGGATTCAGTGCGATCGGGATGACCGACGGCGAGATCGCGGCGGCGGCCGAAGGTGCGGGATTCCCGCTGCTACTCAAGCCCTCGGCGGGTGGCGGAGGCAAAGGCATGCAGGTCGTACGCAGCGCCGCCGAGCTGCCCGATGCCCTCGCGACCGCCCGGCGTGTCGCCGCGGCCGCGTTCGGCGACGACGCACTGCTGCTGGAGCGACTGATCGAGCGCCCGCGCCACATCGAGGTGCAGGTGCTCGCCGACCAGCACGGTCACGTCGTGCACCTCGGCGAGCGCGAGTGCACGCTGCAGCGTCGCCACCAGAAGGTGATCGAAGAAGCGCCCTCGCCGGTGGTCGACGCCGCGACTCGCGAGCGCCTGGGCAGGGCCGCCTGTGCGGCCGCGGCATCCGTCGACTATCGCGGAGCCGGCACCGTCGAGTTTCTGGTCGCCGCCGACCGGCCGGAGGAGTTCTTCTTCATCGAGATGAACACACGGCTGCAGGTCGAGCACCCCGTGACCGAACTGGTGGCGCGCATCGGGACGGACGAGAGCGTGGATCTCGTCGAACAGCAGCTCCGCATCGCCGCGGGGCACGAGCTGGGCTTCACTCAGGAAGACGTGCAGCTCGACGGTCACGCGATCGAGGCGCGCGTATACGCCGAGACTCCCGAGCGGGGATTCCTGCCCGCCGCGGGAGAAGTCCTCGCGTGGCGCGCGGCCTCCGAGGCGCGGACGGACTCCGCGGTCGAGGCCGGATCCGTCGTGACCAGTGACTACGATCCGATGATCGCCAAGGTGATCGCGCACGCTCCCGATCGCGAGGGCGCGCTCACGCGCCTGGATGCGGCGCTCGCCGACACCGTGCTGCTGGGCGTCGAGTCGAACATCGCGTTCCTGCGAGCGCTGCTGGCCGACCCGGCCGTTCGCGCGGGCGACCTCGACACCGGCCTCATCGACCGGCTGCCGCCCTTCGCGGCGCCGGCGCCGAGCGAGCGTGCGCTGGCGGCCGCGGCATCCGTCGTCACGTCCGCTCATCGAGAGCACTCGTCGCCGTCGCGCGCGACGTGGGCACTCGGCGAGAGCACACGACCGGTGCATTCCGGTGCCGTGTGGAGTGCGCTTGTCGGGTGGCGCCCGGGGGCCGAGGCGGTGCGGCCGCAATGCACCTTCGAGACGGATGCCGGCGCGCTGCTGTCCGCCGCGGTCCCGGGCGGCATCGGGGCCGTCGTGTCGACGGGTTCCTCTCGGTCGCACGCGCGCGAGATCGGACGAGCGATGCCGGCGGGCACGGTCACCGCCGCGGACACGGAGGGCGCGGTGTGGGTGCACGCCGACGGCGCGACGCACCGACTTCGGCCGCTGAGCAGGCGAGAGGCCATGCGTCGCCGCCTTGCAGCCCGAGGGCGCGCCACCGCCACCACCCACCCCGAGCTGCGCGCGCCGATGCCGGGCGCTGTCGTCGCGGTCCACGTGGCCGACGGCACCGCGGTTGCGGCCGGCGAGCGGATCGTCACGATCGAGGCGATGAAGATGGAGCATCCCGTGCTCGCCCCGCATGACGGCGTCGTCCGCGTGGACGTCTCGCCGGGCGAGCAGGTGCGCCGCGACCAGGTGCTCGCCCACGTCGCGCCTCCCGCCCAGGGGCCTGGCGACTCCGACCCCGCTGACCGTTCACACGCGGACACCGCCCACGAGGCATCCGTTCCCACCTCCCGACCCTGAGGAGCATCATGGACGAGTACGACCTGAACGAGGACGAGCGCGAGCTCGCCGGGATGGTGCGCGCGTTCGCCGAAGAGATCGTCGCGCCCCGCTCGTACGAGGCGGACCGCACGCACACGCTGCCGATGGACGTGGTGGCGCAGATGGGGGAGCTCGGCCTGTTCGGCCTGCCCTTCCCCGAGGAGTACGGCGGCCAGGGCGGCGACTACTTCGCACTGTGCCTCGCGATCGAGGCGCTCGGCCGCGTCGACCAATCCATCGCCATCACGCTCGAGGCCGGCGTGAGCCTCGGGGCCATGCCGGTGTTCCGGTTCGGCACCGAGGAGCAGAAGCAGGAGCTGCTGCCCGATCTGCTCGCCGGCCGGGCGCTCGCCGGCTTCGGCCTGACCGAGCCGGAAGCGGGATCGGATGCCGGTGCCACTCGCACCACCGCGCGCCTGGTCGGTGCTGATGCAGAAGGCGGTGGCGAATGGGTGGTCAACGGTTCGAAGCAGTTCATCACCAACTCGGGCACGTCGATCACACGGTTCGTCACCGTCACCGCGGTCACGGGAGAGAGCGACGGCCGAAAGGAGATCTCGACGATCATCGTCCCCAACGGCACTCCGGGCTTCACCGTCGAGCCGGGATACGACAAGGTCGGGTGGCGGGCATCCGACACGCACCCGCTGACCTTCCAGGACGCGCGCGTTCCCGAGGGCAACCTCCTCGGCGAGCGCGGCCGGGGCTTCGCGAACTTCCTCCACATCCTCGACGAGGGTCGTATCGCGATCGCCGCTCTCTCGACCGGCGCGGCGGAGGGATGCCTCGAAGCCGCCGTCGACTACGCGGGCAAGCGCACCGTGTTCGGCGAAGCGCTCTCCACGCGCCAGGGCATCCAGTTCCTGTTGGCCCGCATGAAACAGCGCGTGCACGTCTCGCGTCTCGCCTGGCACCACGCCGCCCGCCTGCGCGACGCGGGCAAGCCGTTCAAGACCGCAGCTGCGATCGCGAAGCTCACGGCGAGTGACGCCGCCATGGACAACGCCCGCGATGCGACGCAGGTCTTCGGTGGCAACGGCTTCATGAACGAATTCCCCGTCGCGCGGCACTACCGCGACTCGAAGATCCTCGAAATCGGCGAAGGCACCAGCGAGGTCCAGCTGCTCGTCATCGCCCGGGCGCTCGGCGTCGCTGGAGGGTAGCGTGGCGATCGTGAGCGACGACACCATTGCCGACGCCGGTCCCGCGATCGTGCAGCGGGGCCTGTACTACGACGAACTCGAGGTCGGGGCGCGGTATCTGCACCGACCGGGCCGCACTGCGACCGAAGCCGACAACGTGCTGTTCTCCTCGCTCACCATGAACACGCAGGCGCTCCACCTGGATGCCGCGTTCTCCGCGACGCAGCCGTTCGGCGAGCGCCTGATGAACTCGATGTGGACCCTCGCGACCATGGTCGGGGCATCCGTCTCGCAGATCACGCAGGGCACGCTCGTCGCGCAGCTGGGTCTCTCGGACATCTCCTTTCCCGCGCCACTGCTGCACGGCGACACGCTCTACACCGAGACCGAGGTCGTCGACAAGCGACTGTCCGCCTCGCGCCCGGGTCAGGGGATCGTGACGCTGCGGCACACCGGTCGCAATCAGCGCGGCGAGACCGTCGCGGTCGCCACCCGCGTCGCGCTCATGTGGCGCACCCCGGCAGGTTCGGAGGCCACGGCATGACCTTCGACCTCGGACCCGCGTTGCTCTTCTGCCCGGCCGACCGCCCGGAACGCTATCGCAAGGCATTCGAGCGCGCCGACGCGGTGATCCTCGACCTCGAAGACGCCGTCGCACCCGGCGACAAGACCGCGGCGCGCGGCCACCTGATCGAATCCGAGCTCGACCCAGCGCGGGTGATCGTGCGAGTCAACCCCGCCGACACCCCCGCTTTCACCGCCGACCTCGCCACGCTCTCGCAGACCGACTATCGCCGGATCATGCTGGCCAAGGCCGAGTCCGCCAAGCGGACGGCGAAGATCGATCAGCGGTTCGAAGTCGTCGCCCTGTGCGAGACGGCCAAAGGGGTCGCGCAGGCCGATCGCCTGGCGGCGCTGGACAACGTCGTCGCGCTGATGTGGGGCGCCGAGGACCTCGTCGCGAGTCTCGGCGGCACGTCGAGCCGCAAGGCGAACGGTCGCTATCGCGACATCGCGCGGTACGCCCGCTCACGAGTGCTGCTGGCGGCCGGAGCCCGCGGAAAAGCGGCCATCGACGCGGTGCATCTCGACATCGACAACGCGAAGGGCCTGGCCGTCGAGGCGGCGGATGCCGCGGCATCCGGATTCTCGGCCACCGCGTGCATCCACCCGAGCCAGGTCGCGATCATCCGTGACGCGTACCGCCCCGACGAGCGGTCGGTGGCGTGGGCGCGCAGCGTGCTGGCCGCCGCCCAGAGCGAACGCGGCGTGTTCTCGCTCGACGGCCGCATGGTCGATGAGCCGGTGCTTCGTCACGCGCGGCGAGTGCTCGAGCGCGCGAGTCGCTGACGGCTCCTAGGCGACCAGTCCCGCATACGCCACGAGCCGCAGGCGGTCCGGCTCGTAGAAGAAGTCGTGGGCCGACCCGTTCGCCAGGCGCTCGCCCACCGGGGGCAGCTCGCCGGCCGTCGCGTGCCGCATGATCTCGCGGATGAACGCGCCATGGCCGACGACGATGAGGGAGGATGCCGTCGGGGCGGTGGCGCGGCGGTGGTCGCGCACCACCTGACCCAGGGCCGCGATACCGCGTTTCCGCAGGTCCGGCCACGGCTCGGCGCCGGGCACCTCGGCGGAGTGCCAGTCGCCCCAGCGGCGTCGGAACTCGTCGACGTCCAAGCCCTCCGCCTCGCCGTAGGAGCGCTCTCGCAGGCCGCGATAGGTGCGTGGGACGGCGAGGCCCAGGTCGCCGGCGATGATCTCCGCCGTCTCGCGTGCCCGCGCCAGGTCGCTCGAGGCGACCGTGACCCCCACCAGGTCGAGGCGCTCACGCAGCGCCGTGGCCGCTTCGTGGGCCTGCGCGCGGCCGGTGTCGTTGAGGGGGATGTCGGTCGCCCCCTGGATGCGCCGGTCGCGATTCCAGTCGGTCTCGCCATGGCGGATCAGGATCAGCGCGGTCACTCCTCGAGCCTACCCGCGCTCTGAGCACCCCTCGCCGCGACCATGTCCGTCTCGCCGCGACCATGTCTTTTTCTCCGCGACCATGTGCGTTTCTCCGCGACCATGTCTGTTTCTCCGCGACCATGTCCGTCTCGCCGCGACCATGTGTGTTTCTCCGCGACCATGTCTGTTTCTCCGCGACCATGTCTGTTTCTCCGCGACCATGCCCCACATGCTCGGCGAGAAACACACATGCTCGGCGCGAAACACACATGCTCGGCGAAGGAGCGACATGCTCGGCGCGGGAGCGACATGCTCGGCGAAGGAGCGGGGGAGCGCGAGGCTCAGGAGCGCAACGGGGGGAGGGCGGATGCCAGGGCGCGGAGCACCTCGCTGGTGCCGGCGTCGACCTTCACGCTCGCGCGGGCATCGGCCCGGGTGACACCGCGGTTCACGATGACGATCGGCAGCTTGCGGCGCCGCGCCCGCTCGAGCAGCCGGATGCCGGAATTGACCACGAGGGATGACCCCGCGATCACGAGCCCTTCGCTGGTGTGCACCAGCTGCTCGGCCTCACGGAACTTGCCGGCGGGGATGAACTCGCCGAAGAAGACCACGTCAGGCTTGAGCATTCCCCCGCAGACACTGCAATCCGGGATGCGGAAGCCGTCGGTGCTCTCGGGCAGCACATCGCCGTCGGGGCCCAGGGGGACGTTCTCGGGGACGAGGATCCATGGGTTTTCGGCCTCGACGCGCGCGGCGAGGTCGCGACGGTCGAACACCTGACCGCAATGGGTGCAGAAGACCCGGCGCATCGTGCCGTGCAGCTCCACCACCCGGCGGCTGCCGGCGCGCACGTGCAGCCCGTCGACGTTCTGCGTGACGACGCCGGTGGCGATACCGGCCGCCTCGAGATCGGCGATCGCGCGGTGCCCGGCGTTGGGCTCTGCGGCCGCGAACGCGCGCCAGCCCAAGTGGCTGCCCACCCAGTAGCGACGCCGGGCGGTCTCGCTGGAGAGGAACTGTTCCACCGTCATGGGGGTGCGCCGGGGCGCGCCGTTGCCGCGGTAGTCGGGGATCCCGGAGTCCGTCGACACGCCGGCGCCGGTGAGCACGCCGATGCGGCGCCCGGCGAGCGCGGCGACGGCAGCGGCCACGGCATCCGTCGTCGCGGCGTCGAAGTCGCTCTCGATCGTCGTGGTCACAGCTCACCCCCTCGCTCGAGTGTAAGCCGCGCGGTTTTCGGGGAGGTTACGGACTCTGCGAGAGTGGTCGGGTGAGCATCGAGTGGGTCGATTCGGCGGCGGATGCCCGATTGGCCGATTACCGCGACCTGACCGACGTCGCACTTCGGCGGGTGCTCGAACCCGAGGGCGGGCTGTACATCGCCGAATCGGCGAAGGTGATCGCCCGCGCGATCGCGGCCGGTCACCGACCGCGCTCGGTGCTGGTGCAGGAGAAGTGGCTGGATGAGATCCGGATGCTGGTGGCCGTCCCCACGGCCCGTGCACCCGCTGTGCCGATCTACGTCGTCACACCCGAGGTGGCCGAGAGTCTCACGGGGTACGCCGTGCACCGCGGCGCGCTCGCGTCGATGCACCGGCCCGCGCTGCCGTCGGTGGCCGAGGCGGTGGCCGGCGCGCGGCTGGTCGTGGTGCTCGAAGACATCGTCGACCACACCAACGTCGGCGCGATCTTCCGGGCCGCCGCCGGGCTCGGCGCGGATGCGGTGCTGGTGAGCCCGCGCTGCGCGGACCCGCTCTACCGCCGCAGCGTGCGGGTGAGCATGGGGACGGTGTTCCAGGTGCCGTGGACCCGGCTGCCCGAGTGGGGCGAGGCGCGCACGGCGCTCCACGACGCCGGGTTCCATCTGGCCGCGCTGGCACTCGGTGACGACGCCGTGCCGCTGGACGCGTTCGACGGGACGGGACGGGAACGTGTCGCGCTGCTGCTCGGCGCGGAGGGCGACGGCCTGAGCCGTGCCGCGCTCGCCGCCGCCGATACTGTCGTGACGATTCCCATGGCAGGCGGGGTCGATTCCCTCAATGTCGCCGCCGCGAGCGCCGTCGCGCTCTGGCACCTGCGCGCCCGCTGACGAGCCGCCGGGACCGGCTCAGGCGCCGGGACGCACCATGAGCTCGGTCAGCTCGGCATCTCGCGGCAGGTCGAGCGCCGCGAGGATGGTCGTCGCGACCGAGGCCGGGTCGATCCAGCGGGAGGCGTCGTAGGAGGCGCCTTCCTGCTGATGCACCTTCTCCTGCATGGGCGTCGCAGTCCGGCCGGGATACACCGTGGTCACGCGGACCCCGTGCGGTCGCTCCTCCTCACGCAGGGCATCGGCGATCGCCCGCACCGCGAACTTGCTCGCCGCATACGAGCCCCACTCGGGGTGGACGCGCAACCCCGCACCGGAGTTGACGAAGACGGCGTGTCCGCGACCCGCCCGGAGGGCGGGCAGCAGGAGCCGGGTCAGTTCGGCGGGTGCGATCGCGTTGACATTCAGCTGGTGCTGCCAGGTCGTCACGGGGGTCTCGGCCACCGGCCCCAGCTCGACGATGCCGGCGACGTGGACCAGCGAGTCCAGCCGTGACGGCAGCTCCTGGTGTCCGAATGCCCACGACAGCCGTGCGGGCTCTGCGAGATCACCGACGAGGGTGCGGGCGCCGGCGTAGCGCTCCCGCAACTGGGAGGCCCTCCCGGCGTCGCGTGCGAGAAGCCAGAGCTCGTCGCCGCGGGCGGCGAGCTTCTCGGTCAGCGCGGCGCCGATTCCCGAGCCGGCGCCGGTGATCAGATGCGTCGTCATGGCTCAGGCCCCGCTCTCGTCGTCGTTCGCGGCGTCGAGGTCCACACCGGGCGGCGCCGCGAGGTGCACGGGGCTCGGGGCGGGCCGTTTCGCGGTGACCGTGTCGCCGGAGGACTGATGCCGCACCCGTCGGAGGATCCACGGCACGAAGTACTCGCGCGCCCACACGAGATCGTTCGCGCGGGCTTCGCGCCACGTGCGGAACGGGATCGCGTCGGGCTGCATGGGCTGCAGCTCGTTCTGCACGTTCAGTGCGCGCAGCACCATGCGTGCGACCTCGTGGTGCCCGAGGGTGTTGTAGTGCAGGCGGTCGTCATCGAAGAATCGCATGTCCTGCACCTCCTTGAGCGCCCACTGATCGGCGACGATGCAGTCGTAGCGATCGGCGATCGCGCGGATGTTCTCGTTGTAGATCGCGACCCTGCCCCGGATGCCGCGGAAGACCGGCGTGAACGCCGTGTCGATGCCGGTGAAGACGACGACTGTCGCGCCACCCTGGGAGAGGCGCACCACCGCGTCCTCGAACAGCTCGGCCACGGCATCCGGATCCGAACCGGGGCGGATGACGTCATTCCCGCCCGCCGAGAAGGTCACGAGATCGGGTTTGAGGGCGATCGCCGGCTCGACTTGCTCTGCGACGATCTGACTGATGAGGCGCCCGCGGATCGCGAGGTTCGCGTACGCGAAGTCCTCGACCTGCTGCGCCAGCACCTCGGCCACCCGATCCGCCCAGCCGCGCAGGCCGTTCGGCGCCGAGGGGTCGGGGTCGCCCACGCCCTCCGTGAACGAGTCTCCGATGGCGACGTAGCGGCGCCACGGGTGCGGTCCGGCATTGGGGACGTACGGGGTGCGGGAATCTTCGCTGGTGCGCATCGACATCTTCCTCGGCTCGTGACCGATGCCCAGGGTATCGCGGGCCGGGTGTCGTGCGGTTCGTTTATCGTAGGGACTCGTTGTCCACGGGGAGGGGTGCATTCGGTGACCGACGAAGCCGTGCTCGATGCGCGCCACGGCGAGCCCCACATCGGCAGCTTCGCGGCGGAGCACCTCTCGCCGACGTATCCTCAGCGTGCCCCGTGGGGCACGGCGCAGCGGCTGCGCGCGTGGCAGGCCGAGGCGCTCGACCTTTACTTCTCGCTGGACGGCCCCGACGGGGAGGGCGCCGGTCCGCGCGACTTCCTCGCCGCGGCCACGCCCGGGGCCGGCAAGACGACCTTCGCGCTGCGGCTGGCCAGCGAGCTGCTGCGGCGGCGGATCATCGACCGCATCATCGTGGTCGCCCCGACCGAGCATCTCAAGACGCAATGGGCGGATGCCGCGGCACGCGTGTCGATCAAGCTCGATCCCGCTTTCAGCAACCGCCACGCGGTGCCGGCGCGCCAGTACCACGGTGTCGCCGTGACCTACGCGCAGGTGGCGGTGAAGGCATCCGTCCATCAGCGCCTCACGATGGACGCGCGTACCCTCGTGATCCTGGACGAGGTGCACCACGGCGGCGATGCGCTCAGCTGGGGCGACGCCCTGCGCGAGGCATACAGCCGCGCGACGCGACGCCTGCTGCTGTCGGGCACCCCGTTCCGCAGCGACACCGCGCCGATCCCGTTCGTCGAGTATCACCCCGACGCCAAGGGGATCCGCGTCTCACGCACGGATTATGCCTACGGGTACGGGCGCGCGCTCGAGGACGGCGTCGTGCGGCCTGTGATCTTCATGGTCTACGCCGGCCACATGCGATGGCGCACCAAGACCGGCGACGAGATGGAGGCGCAGCTCGGGCAGGACAACACGAAGGACATCACGGCGCAGGCCTGGCGCACCGCGCTCGACCCGGAGGGCGACTGGATCCCCGCCGTGCTGCGATCGGCCGACCGGCGCCTCAGCGAGGTGCGGGAGCATGTTCCGGATGCCGGCGGCCTGGTGATCGCGACAGATCAGACCGCGGCTCGAGCCTATGCCGCGATCCTGCAGGGCATCACGGGCGAAGCGCCGACCGTCGTGCTCTCGGACGAGGCCGAGGCATCCGGCCGCATCGAGGAGTTCGCGAAGGCGACGAGTCGCTGGATGGTCGCCGTGCGGATGGTGTCGGAAGGTGTCGATGTGCCGCGCCTCGCCGTCGGCGTGTACGCCACCAGCGCCTCGACGCCGCTCTTCTTCGCGCAGGCCATCGGCCGCTTCGTGCGGGCCCGCCGACGCGGCGAGACCGCGAGCGTCTTCCTGCCGAACGTGCCGCAGCTGCTGGGCCTTGCCAACGAGATGGAGCGGCAGCGCGATCACGCGCTGGACCGCGACTCGGGCGACGACGAGTGGAACGCCGAAGAAGACCTCATGGACGCGGCCGAGCGCGAGGACAAGGCATCCGACGCGCTCACGGAGGAGTTCACCTACCAAGCGCTCGGATCGCTCGCGCACTTCGATCGCGTGCTGTTCGACGGCAAGGAGTTCGGCCAGCTGGCGGTGCCCGGAACGCCCGAGGAGGAGGAGTTCCTGGGGCTCCCGGGGCTGCTCGAGCCCGAGCACGTGCATGAGTTGCTCCTGCAGCGGCAGGCCCGGCAGAGCCGGCACCGGCAGGTCCGCGAGGCGAGGACCGCCCGCGAGGGCGAGGATGCGGACGCTCCCGATCCGGCAGCGCCGCCACAGGCCCTCCACCGCACGCTCAAGGAGCAGCGTCAGCTGCTCAACAGCCTCGTCGGCCTCTACGCACGCCAGTCCGGCGAGCCACATGGGCTGGTGCACGCCGAGCTCCGGCGGATCTGCGGGGGACCGGCGGTCTCGCACGCCACGGTGGCGCAACTGCAGGCCCGCATCGAGGTGCTGCGCAAGCGCGTGCACTCTTGAGGCGGATCCGCCGGGCCGGGCACCGTGAAGGCCCCCGTCTGCTGCCGGCTCACCACGAGCAGGGACGTTCGGATCCCCGAAATGCTGGCAATCGGCGGATCCGGCCGGTGCGGGAGCGTGGGGCTGGCTAGCGTTGACCAGATCCCAACCAGCCCACAGGAGGCCCGTGTGAGCCCGCCCGTCGAGCCGACCGCCCGCGACCGCAAGCGGTGGGCGCGGTATCTCGTCAGCGAGCGCGCGGAAGCTCGCGTGTACCGCGAACTGGCGGCGCGGCGTACCGGCGAGGAGCGTGAGATCCTGCTCGCGCTGGCCGACGCCGAGGGTCGCCACGAGGCCCACTGGCTCACGCTGCTCGGGGGCGAGCCGGCACGGCTGCCTCGACCCGACGTCCGCACCGTGCTGCTCGGCTCGATGGCCAAGCGCTTCGGGTCGATCTTCGTCCTCGCCCTGGCTCAGAACGCCGAGGCGCGGTCTCCGTACGACGACGAGCCCTTCGCACCCGCCGCGATGGCTGCCGACGAGAAGGTGCACCACGAGGTCGTGCGTGGCCTGGCCGCCCGCGGCCGGCGACGGCTGTCGGGCACCTTCCGCGCCGCGGTCTTCGGTGCCAACGACGGGCTGGTGTCGAACCTCGCGCTCGTCATGGGCGTGGGTGCCACCGGGGTGCCGGCGCAGTTCGTGCTGTTCAGCGGCATCGCCGGCCTTCTCGCCGGCGCACTGTCCATGGGGGCGGGCGAGTTCGTCTCGGTGCGGTCGCAGCGCGAGCTGCTCGCGGCCACCGAGCCCAGCGACTACGCCGACGGCGCGATCCCGCATCTGGACCTGGATGCCAACGAGCTCGCGCTCGTCTATCGCACGCGCGGAATGCCCGAGTCCGAGGCGCTCGCGCGGGCGCACGGGATCGTGTCGGCCGCGCGAGCGTCGGGCAGTGTCGGCGCCGACACCGGCCTGATCGGCATCGCGGACGAGCACGAGGTGGTGGGTAAGGCCTGGGGTGCGGCGCTGTCGAGCTTCCTGTTCTTCGCCTCCGGCGCGATCATCCCCGTCCTGCCATGGATCTTCGGGATGACAGGGCTCGCCGCGGTCGTCACGGCGCTGGTGCTGGTGGGCATCGCCCTGCTGTGCACGGGTGCCGCTGTGGGTGTCCTGTCGGGCGGATCGCCGCTGCGGCGGGCGCTGCGCCAGCTCGCGATCGGGTACGGAGCGGCGCTCATCACGTACCTCCTGGGACTGGTCTTCGGGGTGTCGCTGGGGTGATCCGTTGATTCGTTGAACGACAGGTGACGTGGTAATGTCGTTCCTCGGTTGCGAAACCGCAAACCACCTGCGCGGGTGGCGGAATAGGTAGACGCGCTAGCTTGAGGTGCTAGTGCCCGTTAAGGGCGTGGGGGTTCAAGTCCCCCCTCGCGCACACATGTGGAAGGCCCCCGTAAGGGGGCCTTCTTCGTCTTCCGGCGAGCCTCGGCGCGTCAGATCCAGCCGCGCTCCTCGGCGAGCAGGACAGCCTGCTGGCGTGTGCCCACCGCGAGCTTGCTGAGGATCGCCGACACGTGATTGCGCACCGTGCCGGGTGCGAGCGAGAGGCTGCGTGCGATCTGACCGGTGGTCTCGCCCCGCCGTCCGGCGCGCAGCACATCAAGCTCGCGATCGGTGAGCGGGCAGCGTTCGTCGCTCAAGGCGTCGGCGGCGACCTCGGGGTCGACGTAGCGCCCTCCTGATGCGACGCGGCGGATGACCTCGGCCACTTCGTTGGCCCCCCGGGACTTGGGGAGGAATCCCGAGACCCCCGATGCGAGCGCTCGCCGCAGCACGCCCGGGCGCGCGTGCCTCGTCACGACGATGCACCGCGTGGCGACCGTCCGCGTGACCCGCGCCGCGACCTCCACGCCGTCCAGACCGGGCATCTCGAGGTCGAGGAGGCACACGTCGGGAACCAGGCGCAGCGCCTCAGCGACGGCCTCCTCGCCGTCCGCGCACTCCGCGACGACCTCGATGTCGGGCTCCAACCGCAGCAAGGCCGCCAGAGCCGAGCGGATCATCGCCTCGTCGTCGGCGAGAAGCACCCGGATCACGGCGACGGCTGCGGAGTCAGCGGGACGCGCACGATCACGGCGAACTCCTGCGCCTCGCGCCGGACCTCGACCGTCCCGCCGCCGTCCTCCACGCGTCGACCGATCCCCTCGATCCCGGCTCCGTCGGGGCTGGGCGTGGCATCCGGAGCGTCGTTCGCGATCTCGTAGCGCCACGCCTCCGGCTCGCGCGTGAGCGAGAGTCGAGCCCACCGGCCACCGCCGTGACGCAGCACGTTCGTCGTGGTCTCGCGGATGACGGGACCCAGAACGGATGCGGGTGCGCGGTCGGCGTCGGCATCCACCGCAACGTGCACCGACGTGCCAGCGGCGCGGAGCAGATCGGCGGCGTTTTCGATCTCATCCGTCAGCGGAACGGAGCGGAAGCGCAGGGCGAGGTCTCGTGTGCCCTGGCGCGCGTCGTCGACGCTCTTGCGGGCAGCGCGGAGGTGTGTGAGCGCGGCGCCGGGATCGTCCGCCATGAGGCGTTCTGCCAGCTCCAGCTGAAGTGCGATCACCTGCAGGTGGTGACCCTGGAGGTCGTGGACGTCGGTCGCGACACGCAGGCGCTCCTGCGTCGCCGCCAGGCGCGCTTCGGAGGCGCGGGCGCTGTTCACAGTCATCAAGACGTCCCACCACCACAGCGAAAGCACCGTCATGCCGGGAAGCGACACCGAGAAGAACCCGAGCACCCACCAGCTGGATCCCGCGTTCGAGACGCTCAGGCGGCCATCGACGAACCACAGCACGGCCAGTAGCGCCGTTGCGGCGATCACCGCGCGCACTCGGATCCCCGGCGGCCACTTGAGCAGGATCAGAGCCTGCACGACCGGGAGCACGGCTAGCAGCCACAGTCCCGACACCACTCCGGCGACGCCGCCGAAACATGCGGCGATGAGCAGAGGCACGATGATGCGGGGCCCCCGCGCGAGCCGCTCGTCCTCGTCCCGCTGTCGGTACTCATGCAGCAGCAGGAAGGTCGCCCCCCACCACACCAGGCCGCCCAGACCGACGGCTGCGATGGCGGGGAGGCCGCGGCCGGCTTCGGCGAGCGCTGCCGCCCAGACGACCACGATCATGAGCTCGAGGAACACCACCGCTGAGACGGTGTACCACCACGTCGCGGTGATGCCGCGGGTCAGGCGCAGCCTTCCTCGTCGCTGCGCCGCGGTCTCGGTGTCGGCGGGCGCGGCGGGGCTCGTCATGCGTCCCACCCTAAGTCCATGACACATGTCATGCCCGGGAGGTGCGAAGCACCCGGAATCCGGTGACAACACGGCACTTCCGGCATCTCTCCTGTGTCGATGGACTTGTTTTGCGACGAACGGATACCGGGCGCCGTCGCCGATCGAGAACTCGCCCGCATCGACCGACAGGAGCACGTCATGAATCTCATCGAGATCTTCCAGGACCTCGTGGCCCAGGTGCCCGCGCTCGTCCAGCCACTCATCGTCGCGGCCGCGGGTGCGGTGCCGTTCATCGAGGGCGAGGGTGCGGCGGCGATCGGGATCATCGGCGGCATCCATCCCGCGATCGCCGCGGTGGCCGGCATCGTGGGCAACTTCGTGTGCGTCGCCGTGCTCGTCCTGCTCACGGCCCGCACACGAGTGGCGGTCGTGACACGCACCCGCGAGCGCCGCCTCGTCGCGGCCGGCGGGACCGAGATCACCGAAACCGCCGCGCCGGCGGACGGCGACCGCGGGCGCGGGACGGCCCGCAAGGCGAAATTCCAGCGGGCTCTGGAACGCTACGGCGTCCCCGGCGTGAGCCTGCTCGGACCCCTTCTGCTGCCCACGCAGTTCACCGCGACGCTGCTCGCCGGGGCAGGCGTCCGGCCCGCGCGCATCCTGTTCTGGCAGGGGCTCGCGATCGTCGCGTGGACGACCCTGCTGACATTCGTCGTCAGCGGCGCCATGTCCGCGGTCCACTGAGCGGGCGACGGGAGAGAGGTCCTGGGGCGGCGCCACGCGGCGCCGCCCCAGGACGCGTCGAGCAGCCGCGCCGAGGTAGGTTTGACCTCATGCCTTCACCCGATCTCGGTCTTCCCGAAGTCGCCTCGGTGGCACGCGATCTCATCCGCTTCGACACCACGAATCACGGCGGCGGCCGGGCTGCGGGCGAACGCGAAGCGGCAGAGTACGTCGGCGCCTACCTCGAGAAGCTCGGGCTGACGCCGGAGTACTACGAGCCCATCCACCGGCGCACGAATGTCATGGCGCGCGTGCCAGGGCGCAATCGCGACAAGCCCGCATTGGTTCTGCACGGCCATCTGGACGTCGTGCCGGCGATCGCCGAGGACTGGAGCGTCGACCCGTTCGAGGGCGTCGTCAAAGACGGGATGCTGTGGGGCCGGGGGGCCGTGGACATGAAGGACATGGACGCCATGATCCTGACGTCGGTGGCCGACATCCTGCGCGCCGGCGAGTTGCCCGAGCGCGACCTCGTGCTGGCGTTCTTCGCCGACGAGGAGAACGGCGGCGTCGAAGGATCCGCGCTCGTCGTCAACGACAGGCCACAGTGGTTCGAGGGCGCGACCGAGGCCATCAGCGAGGTCGGCGGATACTCGATCGCGCTCGGTGAGCGCCGCGTGTACCTGCTGCAGGTGGGTGAGAAGGCCCTGGTCTGGATCCGCCTCGTCGCTCGCGGTCGCGCCGCGCACGGTTCCAGCCTGCACGCCGACAACGCCGTGACCGCGCTGGCCGAGGCCGTCGCGGCGCTCGGCCGCACCGAGTGGCCGGTGACGCTGACCGACACCACGCGCGAGATGGTGGAGCGCCTCGCCGAGCTCACCGGTCACAGCACGGCCGAACCCGACGCGGTCGCCGCGGCGACCGGCGCAGCGTCCGGCTTCCTGCGCTCCACCCTGCGCACGACCACCAACCCGACCGGCCTCGTCGCCGGCTACAAGCACAACGTCATCCCCGATCGCGCCGAGGCGCTCATCGACGTGCGTGTACTGCCGGGTACCGAGGAGGCGGCGCTCGCCGACATCCGCCGCATCGTCGGCGACCGTGTCGAGGTGCAGATCGTCCACCAGGACATCGGACTCGAGGTGCCCTTCTCCGGCGGCATCGTCGACGCGATGGTCGGCGCTCTCTCGCGGCACGACCCCGGTGCCCCGGTGATCCCGTACCTCATGGGCGGGGGCACCGACAACAAGGCCCTCGCCGCGTTCGGCATCGCCGGCTACGGCTTCGCGCCGCTGCGGCTTCCCGCCGAGCTGGACTTCACCGGCATGTTCCACGGCGTGGACGAGCGGGTTCCGATCGACGCGCTGGTCTTCGGGCAGTCGGTGCTCACCGACCTGCTGCGAACGTACTGAAATGACCGACGGATGCCGCGGCCCGCGGCATCCGTCTCCCACGGCTGAAAGGCGCCCATGCTTCTCGAGGCGATCATCCTCGGCTTCGTCCAGGGCCTGACCGAGTTCCTCCCGATCTCGTCGAGCGCGCACCTGCGCATCCTGGGGGAGTTCCTGCCCTCGGCCCAGGATCCCGGCGCCGCGTTCACCGCGATCACGCAGATCGGCACGGAGGCGGCGGTCGTCGTGTTCTTCTGGCGCGACATCGTGCGGATCATCGGGCACTGGTGCAGAGCGCTCGTCGGCAGGATCCCGCGCAACGATCCCGACGCCAAGATGGGCTGGCTCATCATCGTCGGCAGCATCCCGATCGTGGTGCTCGGTCTGCTGTTCCAGGATCAGATCGAGACCACCCTGCGTTCGCTGTGGCTCGTCGCGGGGATGCTCATCTTCTTCGGCGTGCTGCTGGGCATCGCCGACCACGTCGGGGCGAAGAAGCGCAAGCTGAAGGACATCACCGTCGGAAACGGCGTCATCTTCGGCTTCGCGCAGTCACTCGCGCTCATCCCGGGCGTGTCGCGGTCGGGCGGCACCATCACGGCGGGCCTGTTCATGGGCTACGAGCGGGCCGCGGCGGCACGCTACGCGTTCCTGCTGGCGATCCCGGCGGTGTTCGGCAGCGGCTTCTTCCAGCTGTTCAAGAACTGGGATACTCCGGGCGTGTTCACCCTCGGCGAGACGGCCCTCGCCACCGGCGTGGCGTTCGTGGTCGCCCTCGGTGTGATCGCGTTCTTCATGAACTGGATCTCGAAGCACAGCTTCTTGCCGTTCGTGCTGTACCGCGTGGCGCTCGGCTCGCTGCTGCTCGTGTTGCTGAGCATGGGAGCGATCCAGGCT
The DNA here is from genome assembly GCF_019449275.2 of Microbacterium sp. HD4P20. GTDB lineage: Bacteria > Actinomycetota > Actinomycetes > Actinomycetales > Microbacteriaceae > Microbacterium. The sequence continues at coordinate 484,819 of NZ_JAHZQZ020000014.1, read as the reverse complement.
TAGCGGCCGGGTCAGCGACGAGGGTCGTCGCGCCCGGGCTTGCTCGGCCCGTCCCCGCGACGGCGCAGGTAGCGCTCGAACTCCTGCGCGATCGCATCGCCGGACGCCTCGGGGGAGTCCCACGTGTCGCGCGTGCGCTCGAGTTGGCGGATGTACTCGGTCATCTCTTCGTCGTCGGCGGCGGCGGCATCGATGGATGCCTCCCACGCGGCCGCCTCGGTCGCGAGATCGCCGCGTGGGACGGCAGCGCCCGTGATGTCCTCGAGCTTGTCGAGCAACGCGAGCGTGGCCTTGGGTGACGGAGTGTGGCCGGCGACGTAGTGAGGCACGCTCGCCCACAGGCTCGCCGACGGGATCCCCGCCGTGTCGGCGGCGTGTCCCAGAACGCTCAGGATGCCCACGGGGCCTTCGTAGGTGCTCCGCTCGAGTTCGAGCGCGGTGCGCAGCGCCTCGTTGTCGCTGCCCCCGAACACCGAGATCGGCCTGGTGTGCGGCACGTCCGACATCATCGAGCCGATCGAGACGAACCCGGTGATGTCCTCGCGCAGGGCCACGTCGATGAACTCCGAGGCGAACGCCTGCCACGCGCGGGCCGGCTCGACGCCCGTCAGCAGCCACAGCTGGGTGCCACGGGTGGCGCGCACCGGCTTGAGCAGCGTGGCCTCCGGCCACTGCAGCGTGCGCTTGCCCTCGCCGTCGGCGACCACCTGCGGCCGCGTGTACTGGTAATCGAAGTACAGCTCCGGGTCGACGGAGAACACCGGCTCATATGCGCCGCCTTCACGCAGGCGCGTGATGGCGGACGACGCGGCTTCACCCGCATCGTTCCACCCGTCGAATCCGGCGACGAGTACACGGCGACCCAGTCCGTCCACGAGACCTCCTCCACCCGCCCAGCGGGTTCCCTCCAGAATAGGCCCGGCCGCCCCCGGGTAGGCTTGGACGGTGAATGCGCCGCGCCTCGCCGCTGTCCTGTGGGACATGGATGGAACCCTCGTCGACACCGAGCCGTATTGGATGGCTGCCGAGACCCCGCTCGTCGAGAGCTTCGGCGGCACCTGGTCGCACGAGCAGGCGCTGGCGCTGGTAGGGCTCGGCCTGGAGGACTCCGCGCGCATCTTCCAGGAAGCTGGCGTCCGTATGAGCGTGGACGCCATCATCGACCACCTCACCGATGAGGTCATGCGCCAGCTCGCCGTGACGGGCGTCCCGTTCCGGCCCGGCGCACGGGAGCTGCTGGCGAACCTGCGCGAGGCGGGTATCAAGACCGGGCTCGTCACGATGTCGATGCGCCGGATGGCCACCGCGGTCGTGGATCTGATCGACTTTGCGGCATTCGACGTGATCATCGCCGGTGACGACGCGACCCGGCCGAAGCCCTTTCCCGACCCCTACCTGCAGGCATGCGAAGCGCTCGGAGTGGATCCGGCCGAGACGGTCGCCATCGAGGACTCGCCGAACGGACTGCGCTCGGCGGTGGCGTCCGGGGCAGCGGCGATCGGGGTCCCCCTCATGCTCTCGGTCGAAGGCGCCGGCGCGCACGCGGTGTGGCCGAGCCTCGACGGTCGCACCGCCGACGACCTGGTCGCTTTCCACAGCGCCCATCACGCGAGTCTCGCGGAGGCGGCGCGATGACGGCGCGCATGAGCGGCCCGTTCCGCTTCGGGGACCGCGTCCAGCTCACCGGCCCGAAGGCGCGTCTGCACACGATCACGCTGCGCGAGGATGGTGAACTGCATACCCACCACGGCGTGCTGCGACACGGTGACCTCGTCGGCCTGCCCGACGGGTCGGTCGTGGCCAACAGCAGCGGCCACGAGTACCTCGCGCTCCGCCCGCTACTGCGAGACTTCGTGATGTCGATGCCGCGCGGCGCCGCGATCGTCTACCCGAAGGATGCCGCGCAGATCCTCGCCCAGGCCGATGTCTTTGCCGGCGCAACGGTCGTCGAGGCGGGCGTGGGCTCGGGTGCGCTGTCGCTGTGGCTGCTGCGGGCCATCGGCCCGGCGGGGCGGCTGGTCTCGTTCGAGCGCCGCGAAGACTTCGCCGCGGTCGCCCGCGCCAACGTCGAGACCTTCGTGGGTGAGCTGCCCGCGAACTGGGACGTCGTGGTCGGCGATCTCGCCGAAGACCTGCCGCACGCGGTGGCCCCGGCATCCGTCGACCGTGTGGTGCTCGACATGCTGGCGCCGTGGGAGTGCATCGATGCGGTGGCCGAGGCGCTCACCCCCGGCGGCGTGGTCGTCTGCTACGTCGCCACAGCGACGCAGCTGAGCCGGGTGGCCGAGTACATCCGCAGTACCGGGCTGTTCACCGACCCCGACGCCAACGAGACCATGGTGCGCGGCTGGCACGTGGAGGGCCTCGCAGTGCGCCCCGACCACCGCATGGTGGCCCACACCGGCTTCCTCATCTGGGCGCGTCGGCTCGCCCCCGGAGCCGTGCCACCCGAGGTGAAGCGACGCGCCTCCAAGACGAGCTTCAGCGACGAGGACGTCGAACTGTGGACGCCCGGCGCCGTCGGTGACCGGCAGATCACCGACAAGAATCTCCGCAAGCGCGTGCGCGAGGCCGAACGCGCCGCCGAAGGCGCACGCCAGGCCGCCGAGCTCCCTGGCGGAGAGCCGGCCGACGAGGCACCGGAGGAGGCCGCTTCGCGACCGTCTTCCGAGTCCGCCTAAACTGTTCCGGTGCGCTCCTACCCCGCTGCCCTCGTCGTCCTGGGACTGGTGACCGTCGGCCTCGCCGGCTGCTCCCTGCCGAACTCCGCAGACTGCTCCCGCCCCGCGGTCTCCGACGCGGATGTGATGGACCTCATCGAGGTGACGGGCGACACGGATGCCGAGCCCGAGGTCGACGTCTTCACGCCGCTGCGCGCGCCCCACCTCGCGTTCGAAGACGTCGAGACCGGTGACGGCACCGCCATCACGGCATCCGACCAGCTGGTCGTCGTGGACGTCGCGCTGTTCAGCGGTCAGACGGGCGAGCCGCTCGTGGCGACGCCCTACGACGGCGACCTGTCGCAGGTCTACCCGGTGTCGCAGTGGGCGCAGAACTTCCCCGGCTTCGATGAGGCGCTGCAGTGCGCGACCGAGGGCTCGCGCGTCGCGATCGCACTTGCCCCCGGCGACATCGAAGCCGAGTCGGCCGCCAGCCTCGGGCTCGCGGAGGACGACTCGGCCGTTGCCGTCGTGGACGTGCGCAAGGTGTATCTGCGCGCCGCGAACGGAGCGGACCAGTTCAACAGCGGGACGGGCATGCCCACGGTCGTGCGGGCTCCCGACGGCCACCCGGGCCTCATCATCCCCGAGGGCGCTCCGCCGAACGAGCTGGCCATCCAGACCATCAAGAAGGGCGATGGTCCTGAGGTGACCGGCGACGAACCGGTGCGGGTGCACTACACGGGAGTGGTCTGGGGCGAGAGCGAGCCCTTCGACAGCTCGTGGGACGCTCAGCCGGCGTCGATGACACTCGACGGTGTCGTCCCCGGGTTCGCCCAGGCGCTCGAAGGGCAGACCGTGGGCTCCCAGGTGCTTGTCGTCATCCCGCCCGAGCTCGGCTACGGCGAGCAGGAGCAGGGCTCGATCCCGGCGAACTCCACACTGGTGTTCGTGATCGACATCCTGGGTCTGGACGCCGCGCCGCAATCGTAGGCGTCCACCGCATCTGGGCCGTCCGGCGGACCTAAGATGGGCGAGTGCCTGCCACCGCTCCCGCGAAGATCCCGCCCGAAGAGCGGCTCGTCAATCTCGTGGTCGCGCTCATCGCAACCGACCAGGGGCTGACGAAGGACACCATCCTGTCCTCCGTCGCCGGATACCGGGAGCAGAGCGATGCCGGCGCGTCGAAGGATGCGCTCGAGAAGATGTTCGAGCGCGACAAAGAGAGCCTGCGCGGGCTCGGTGTGCCCATCGAGACCATCGGCGACTGGGCCGATCCCGACGACCTTCGTGAAGCGCGCTACCGGATCCCTACGGCCGAGTACGAACTGCCCGACGACATCGAGTTCACCGCCGCCGAGCTCGCGCTGCTGAACCTCGCGGGCGGAGTGTGGAGCGAGAGCTCCATGTCGGACGACGCGCGCAGCGGGCTGCGCAAGATCCGGGCACTCGGAGATCTCGTCGATGAGCCCATCATCGGGTTCTCGCCGCGGTTGAGCCTGCATGACCCGTCGTTCCCCTTGCTGCAGCAGGCGATCGAGCAGAGTCGCGTCGTCACCTTCCCGTATCTCAAGCCGGGCGAGGAGGCACCCCGCACCCGGCGCGTGCAGCCGCTCGCGCTCGTCGAGTACGAAGGCCGCTGGCACGTGTTCGGAATCGATCTGGATGTCGCGGCCGACCGGACGTTCCTGCTCTCGCGGATCGTGGGACCCGTGACCGTCACCCGCCAATCCTTCGATGCGGCGCTGCGCGAGGGTGCGGGCGAGCGCGCGCTTGCGGGACTGGAAGAGGTCGCGGCACGCCACACCGCGCTGCTCGAGGTCAACCCCGGCACCGAGGCGGCTCTGCGGCTGGCCCGGCGCGCGCAGCCTGCCGAGCAGGGGATCCGGGTGCCGTACGTCGACGGTCACATCTTCGCCGACGAGCTGGCGTCCTACGGTCCGGAGGTGCGCGTGGTCGAGCCGCTGGATCTGCGCGACCGCGTGATCGACCGCCTTGCCGCTGTGCGAGACCTCCACCGGGACGCGATGACGGGGGAGGCATCATGACCGCGCGCAAGCCGCTCGTGGCGACCGACCGGGCCGCCCTCATGCTCCAGCTCGTGCCCTATCTGATCGGCAAGGGCGAGGTCTCGCTCGCCGAGGCGGCCGACGAGTTCGACGTGTCGACCGATCAGATGCGTGCGATGGTCGAGAAGCTGACCGTGATCGGTCTGCCCGGCGAGCAGGGCTACTGGCAGATGGCCAACGACCTGTTCGACATCGACTGGGATCTGCTCGACGAGCGGGATCTCATCGTGATCACCAACTCCGTCGCCCTCGAGCGCGCCCCCAAGCTCACCGCCCGCGAGGCGGCGGCCCTTTTGGCAGGACTCCAGCTGGCGCGCTCCATCCCTGGAGTGGGCGACACCGATCTGTATGCCGGACTCCTGGCGAAGCTCGCACGCGGCGCGTCCGGCACGCCCGCCGAGGTGATCGTCGCGCCCGAGCCGGTCGACGCCGCGCGCGACCGGGTGGCCACGGCGGTGCGGCGCGGCGTGGCGGTCTCGTTCACCTACAAGGCTCCGGATGCCGCGCCCACCACGCGCACCGTGGATCCCACCAAGGTGCATATCGCGGGGGACCAGTGGTACCTCCAGGGATGGTGTCACCTGCGCGAGGCCATGCGCACCTTCCACCTCGACCGAGTCAGCGACCTCGAGCTCACCGACATCCCGATCACCCACACCGGAGACCCGGGCTCTGGATGGTTCCAGTCCGGCGAGGGCGACGTCGTCGCCCGGGTGCGGTTCCCACAGGCTGTCGCACCGCTGCTGGGCGACTACCTCGACCGCGCCACCATCGAGTCGGTCGACGGCTCCGGGCCCGATGCCACCGTCGTGGCGACCATGCGGGTCGCCGACGAGCTGAGCCTGCGCCGTGTGGCGGCCCGCCGTGGTGGCGGCTTCGAGGTGCTCGAGCCCGTGGCGGCGAGACGCGCGGTCGTCGATTGGGCAGAGGCAGGACTCGCGCAGTATCGCTGATCGGTCGTCACGTGGGCACTACGTGGTTAGAATTGGGGCGATCCCCGGCTGACGCGAACAACGGAGCACCTCATGGCTAATCTCAACGGCTGGCACCTTGTGATCCTGCTGCTCGTCATCCTTCTGCTGTTCGGTGCGGCGAAGCTCCCTGCGCTCGCGAAAAGCATGGGGCAGTCGGCCCGCGTGTTCAAGGGTGAGATGAAGGCCATGAAGGAGGAGGACAAGCCCGCTGACGACCAGGCCTCCACGGTCGACTCGACCTCCGCTGCCGCCTCCGCGCCCCGGATCGACGGCACGCCAGATCCCAAGCCCTAGCGGCATGGTGGCAACAGCCGGTTCCGTGCCCATGGACGGGCCGGAGGCGCCGAAGCGCGACAAGCGCATGTCGCTCGGCCAGCACCTGGTGGAGCTGCGCAAGCGCCTCATGATCGCCGCCATTGCGCTCGTCATCGGCATGGTGGTGGCGTTCATCATCACCGATCCGATCATCCACTGGATCACAGGCCCCATCCGCGAGATCACCGAAGAACGCGGCGACAATTTCGCGGCGTTGAACTTCACCTCGGTGACGTCTCCATTCGACATGCGGATGAGGATCGCCTTCTCGATCGGCATCTTCTTGTCAGCCCCGGTGTGGCTGTGGCAGATCTGGGCGTTCATCATGCCCGGCCTCACCCGGAAAGAGGTCCGCTACACGATCGGATTCGTCGCCGCGGCAGTCCCGTTGTTCTTCGCCGGTTGCTACGTCGGGGTGCTCATCGTTCCGCACGTGATCGAGCTGATGTGGAGCTTCACGCCCCAGGGCGGAGTCAACTTCTACAACGCGCCGGAGTACTACGACTTCGTCTTCAAGCTCATGATCGTGATCGGCGTCTCCTTCGTGCTGCCGGTGTTTCTGGTCGCCCTCAACATCGCGGGGGTCATCTCCGGACGTGCCATCTTGAAGGGCTGGCGCGTCGCTGTTCTCATCGCGACCGCGTTCGCCGCCCTGGCAACGCCTGCCGCGGACGTGGTCAGCATGCTGATGCTCGCCGGGATCCTGGTCGTGCTGTTCTTCGCCGCCGCGGGACTGTCCCTGCTGTTCGATCGGCGCAAGGCGAAGCGCGATCTGACGCTCCTGCCGCCTGGGGCGGGCGCATGACCGATCCCGGCCCAGCCGAGCGATACGCGCGAGCGCGTGACGCGGCCCAGCTGGACCGGAGCCACCCCATCACCGCGGCGTTCGCGGCATCCCAGCGTTTCACCCTCGACCCGTTCCAGATCGCCGGATGCCAGGCCCTCGAAGAGGGACGCAGCGTGCTGGTCGCGGCGCCGACCGGTGCCGGCAAGACCATCGTGGGCGAGTTCGCCGTGCACCTCGCGATGCGGGAGCCCGTCGTCGGCGGCTACGGCGACAAGGCGTTCTACACGACGCCGATGAAGGCACTGTCGAACCAGAAGTTCCGCGAGCTGCAGGATGTCTACGGCGCCGACGAGGTCGGTCTGCTCACGGGCGACACGAACATCAACGGCAACGCCCGGGTCGTCGTGATGACGACCGAGGTGCTGCGCAACATGCTGTACGCCGACTCTCCGGCGCTGCGCGGACTGCGCTACGTGATCATGGATGAGGTGCACTACCTCGCCGACCGGTTCCGCGGCGCGGTGTGGGAAGAGGTCATCATCCACCTCGCACCCACCGTGCGCCTGGTATCGCTGTCGGCGACCGTCTCGAACGCCGAGGAGTTCGGCGACTGGCTCGACACCGTACGTGGCGACACCGAGGTGATCGTGTCGGAGACGCGCCCGGTGCCGCTCGAGCAGCACGTGCTGGTGCGCGGCGACCTGCTGCCGCTGTTCGATGACCGCGCGGGCGTGGCAACCGCTCAGGTCAACCAGGAGCTGATGCGGATCCGCTCGTTCACGGACTCGCATTTCGACAACAACCGTCGCGTGCAGGCCGCGAACAGTGCGCGCCACGCCGGATACGAGGCATCCCGCCGCCGTCCGAAGCGGGGGATGCAGCGGCCGGTGCGCTCGGCGAACGTCCGGCGCGTCGAGCGCCTCGACCGTCCTGACGTGGTCGAGCTGCTCTCGCGTTCCAACCTGCTGCCGGCCATCTTCTTCATCTTCAGTCGCGTCGGCTGCGACGGCGCCGTGCAGCAGGTGCGACGCGCCGGGGTGCGCCTGACGTCGCAGGACGAGCGTCGCGAGATCCGGGCGATCGTCGAGGACCGCACGCGCAACCTGCTCGAAGAGGATCTCGCGGTCCTGGGCTACTGGGACTGGCTCGACAACCTCGAACGCGGCGTGGCGTCGCACCACGCCGGGCTGCTGCCGGCTTTCAAAGAGGTCGTCGAGGAGCTGTTCCAGCGCAAGCTGGTCAAGGCGGTGTTCGCGACCGAGACCCTCGCGCTGGGTATCAACATGCCGGCGAGGACCGTGGTGCTCGAGAAGCTCGAGAAGTTCAACGGCGAAGCACGCGTCGCGATCACGTCGGGGGAGTACACCCAGCTCACCGGCCGAGCAGGTCGCCGCGGCATCGACGTCGAGGGCCACGCGGTCATCCAGTGGACCGAAGGGCTCGATCCCCAGGCCGTGGCGGCACTGGCTTCGCGGCGCACGTATCCGCTCAACTCCAGCTTTCGGCCGACGTACAACATGGCGGTCAACCTGATCGATCAGTTCGGCCGGCCACGCGCGAGAGAGATCCTGGAGTCGTCGTTCGCGCAGTTCCAAGCCGACCGCTCGGTTGTCGGGTTGGCGCGCGAGGTGCGCGAGCAGGAGGAGTCCCTCGCCGGCTACGAGAAGGCGATGACCTGCGATCGCGGAGACTTCGCCGAGTACGCGGGGATCCGTCGCGAGCTGAGCGACCTCGAGAAACTCAACCGCAAGGACGCGAACGCCTCGCGCCGCACCCGCGACGAACGTCAGCGCCGCATCGCGAGCCTGCGCAAGCGGATGGTGCGGCATCCGTCCCACCAGTGCCCCGACCGCGAGAAGCACGCGCGCTGGGGTGAGCGCTACTTCACGCTCAAGCGCAAGATCGGCAAGATCCGCCAGCAGATCGAGATGCGCACCGGTACCGTCGCGCGGGTATTCGACCGCGTGGTGGATGTCCTGGCCGAGCTCGACTACGTGCGGGCCGCCGACGACGGCACGCACACGCTGACGGACGCCGGCCGGACGATGCGGCGCATCTACGGTGAACGAGATCTGCTGGTGGCCGAGTCGCTGCGGCGAGGGCTCTGGACGCAGCTGGATGCCCCAGCCCTGGCCGCGCTGGCGTGTTCGCTCGTGTACGAGCCGCGCCGCGACGATGCGGGCCCGGGGGAGCGGGGGCTGCCGCGCGGACCGTTCCGCCCGGCGTTCACCGCGACATCGGACCTCTGGCAGTCGCTCGACGACCTCGAACGAGAGCACCGGCTTCCCGGCTCCGAGGCGCCGTCGGCCAGCCTCGCGCCGGCCATGCACGCGTGGGCGCGGGGCGGCACGCTCGATGCGGTGCTGAGCGAGGCCGACATGGCGGCCGGCGACTTCGTGCGCTGGACCAAACAGACGATCGACCTGCTCGACCAGCTCTCGCTGGTGGCAGACCAGCCGGTCGCGTCCACTGCCCGCAGGGCGCTCGACGCCGTGCGGCGCGGGATCGTCGCGTATTCGACGGTCTGACCCGTCACTGCTGGGGATGCGCACAGGAAGGTCTCCTCAGCTCGCTTAGGGTGGACTGCGTGCCCCCCGACGCCGCACCGCGCCCGCTGCTCCCGCTGTGGGCGGCCGTGCCCGTGTCAGCGGCCGGAGGCCTGCTGCTGGACGTCGCCTTCCCGTCGGTCGGCTGGTGGCCGATGGCGTTCCCCTCGATCGCGTTGGGGCTGGTCGCACTGATCGGACGACAGGTCGGCGGCGCGCTGCTCGCGGGGCTGGCTTACGGACTGGCGTTCTATCTGATGAATGTGGACTTCACCGCGGAGTGGGTCGGGCCGCTGCCCTGGATCGCGCTCTCGGCGTTCGAGTCCCTGTTCGTCGCGGCGGGCGCGGCGGTCATCGCCCTGGCGTATCGCTGGGTGCCGCGTCTCGTTCCCGGGCGCCGCGCACGGCTGGTCGTGCTCCCGGTGCTCGTCGCAGGGCTGTGGACGGCTCGCGAGGCCGTTACCGGCGGCTTCCCCTACGGCGGATTCCCCTGGGGCCGCGTGGGCACCAGTCAGGTGAGCGGGCCGCTCATCGAGGTCGTGTCGTGGACGGGAACCGCGGGGCTGACGTTCGTCGTCGTCGCGGTCGTCGCGGCCGCGATCGAGATGATCCGGATGCCGCGCCGCGGCCGGTCCGGTGGGTATCGCAATCTGCTCCCGGCGGCGGCTCTTGCGGCGATCGTGGCCGTTCTGACCCTCGTGCCCGCATGGCCGACGACGCCGGCCGGCACGATGCGCGTCGCGAGCGCGCAGGGGAACGGCCCGGCGGGGTACTTCGACGAACGCGCGGCCGGGGACATCCTCGAGTCGCAGTATGAGGCCACCATGCCGCTCTTCGGCGAAGAAGACGTCGACGTCGTGCTGTGGCCCGAGGGAAGCGTCGACCTCGATCCGGCGGAATCGCCGGCCGCGGCATCCGCCCTCGACAGGGTCTCACGGGAGCTGGACGCGCCGCTTCTCGCCAACCGCATCGACCAGCGCGGCGACGCGTACTTCAACATGTCGTTCCTGTGGCGGGCGGGGGAGGGTATCGAGCAGACGTACGACAAGCGCAACCCGGTGCCCTTCGGCGAGTACGTCCCTGATCGGAGCTTTTACGACGCCATCGCGCCTGACCTGATCCGCATGATCGGTCGTGACTACACGCCGGGTCAGAACGCACCGGTGTTCGACATCGACGGCACGCTCGCAGGTCTGGCGATCTGCTTCGACGTCATCTACGACGCGCTGGTGTGGGAGGGTGCGCGCGACGGCGCGAGGGTTTACCTCTTCCAGACCAACAACGCCGACTTCCGTGGCACGGACGAGAACCTCCAGCAGCTGGCGGTCGCCCGGCTGCGGGCCATCGAGACCGGACGCGCCGTGGTGAACCTCTCAACCGTCGGGACCAGCCAGGTGATCGCGGCGGACGGCAGCACCATCGAGGGGCTTCCCGCCGACGAACCCGGTCATATGTTGACGGACGTGCCGCTGCGCACCGGCCTCACTCCGGCAACGATTGTCGGGCCGTGGGTGGATGCGGTGCTGTCGTGGGGAAGCGTCGCGGTGCTGCTCGTACTGGGCGTCACCGTACGCCTGAGCGCGCGACGGCACGCGAAAACGCCGGCCCCGTAGGGCCGGCGTCGCGCAATCGCGAAGGGTCAGGCGCTGAGTTTGTCGACCGTCATGTCCTCGCCCGCGCCGCGTCGCGCGCGGACATACGCAAGACGCTCCTCGAGGAGCTCCTCGAGCTCGGGCATCGTGCGGCGCTCGAGCAGCATGTCCCAGTGGCTGCGCGGGGTCTTGTCGCCGGAGTGATCGACCGTCGCGGTGCCGTCTCCGACCCGCAGCAGCGACTCGGCGCCGCACGTGCGGCACTCCCAGGCCGGCGGGACTTCGGCGTCTGCCGCGAAAGTCAGGATGGTGTCACGTCCGCACGACGTGCAGGTGTAGGTGTGCTGTGCGCGTTCATGGAACACGACGCCCTCTTCGCTCTGTAGGCTCTGGGCGCCGAGTCGGATGCCGCGCAGACTGCGGTCTGCCATTTTGTGGTCCTCTCGTCGCTGTACAGGTATAACGAAGCCACCTGTGGGGATCATCCGAAGCGGCCGCGTTGAGCGGCGTTTCACAGTGGATGCACAGCGGGCGCGGGACGCCGCCGGTCGGGGGTGATCAGGCTAGCGTCGCAAGGGCGACATCAGCGCAATCCGTCACGATACCATCCGTGCCCATGGCGACGAGCCGACGCATGTCGTCCGGGCTGTTCACGGTCCACACATGCACCTCCACGCCGTGCCGATGCGCGGCGGCGATGAGACGAGGTGAGACCACCCGGAGACGGCGTTGACGCTCGGGCACCTGCAGGGCATCGACGGCGCCGAGGGCGCGGGCGACGAGTCTGTCTGAGCGTGACGCGACGGCGGCCAGCACGCGGGCTGTCGTGCCGGTGCCCGCCGATGTCGCCGGACGGATGCTGCCGCCCGCGTCCTGCGCGGCGGCGAGCGCAGTCAGGCGCCGAGCGTCTGAGAAGCTCGTCAGCAGCACGCGCTCACCATGGGCTGCCACCGCCCTTCCGACCGGGACAGCGGCCACTTCGGCCTTCACGTCGAGGTTGAACCTCACTGTGGGGAACGACTCGAGCGCCTGCTGCAGCGTGATGAGACCGCCGCGATCGGCCATCAGGCTCTCGAGCTCGCGCGAAGACACGTCCGCGATGCGCCGCGGGTCTCCCGTGACGCGCGAAAGGTCGTCGTCGTGGAAGAGCACCACCACGCCGTCGGCGGTGAGGTGGCAGTCGGACTCGATGTACTCCGCGCCGGCCGAGTGGGCAGCTGCCACCGCCGCGAACGAGTTCTCGGCGATTCCCGCAGCGGCATCATCCGGCGTCACCAGTCCCCGGTGCGCGAGCACGCGCGGCGTGGTGATGCCTTCGAACCAGGGGTGCGGCATCCCTGGTTCAGCGCGGGATCTCGCCGCCCGTAGCACCGGGCGTGGACTCCCTGGCCTGCGCGGCGATGGCATCGGCGGTGGAGGCGGCTGCCTGGGCTTCCGCCAGAGCCTCGTCGGCGGCCGCGCTCGAACGTTCGCGGTCACGGGTGGCCCGGGTGGCCGAGGGCGACGACGTGGACGTGCGACCACCGAAGGCGTCTCCGATGCCCTTGAGGGCCTCGGTCAGCTCGCTGGGAATGATCCACAGCTTGCTCGAGGGGCTCTCGGAGATCTTCGGGAGCGTCTGCAGGTACTGGTACGCGAGGAGCTTCTCGTCAGCATCACCGACGTGGATCGCGTTGAAGACCATCTCGATCGCCTCGGACTCACCCTGCGCGCGAAGGACGGCCGCCTGCTTGTCACCCTCGGCGCGGAGGATTTCGGCCTGCCGACGGCCCTCTGCCTCGAGGATCTGCGACTGCTTGGACCCCTCTGCGGTGAGGATCGCAGCACGCCGGTCCCGCTCGGCCCGCATCTGCTTCTCCATCGAGTCCTGGATCGAGTGCGGCGGATCGATGGCCTTGAGCTCGACGCGACCGACGCGGATGCCCCATTTGCCGGTGGCCTCGTCGAGCACCACGCGCAGCTGTCCGTTGATGTTGTCGCGACTGGTGAGCGCCTCTTCGAGGTTCAACCCGCCGACCACGTTCCGAAGAGTCGTCGTGGTCAGCTGCTCGACGGCACCCAGGTAGTTGGCGATCTCGTACGTGGCCGCTCGAGCGTCCGTGACCTGGAAGTAGACGACCGTGTCGATGGACACCACGAGGTTGTCCTCGGTGATCACCGGCTGCGGCGGGAAAGACACGACCTGCTCACGCATGTCGATGAGCGGGCGGAGCCGGTCGATGAAGGGGACGAGGAGGTTGAGGCCCGGAGTGAGAGTCTTGTGGTAGCGGCCGAGACGTTCCACGATCCCGGCGTTCGCCTGGGGAATGATCCGGATCGAGCGGGCGATGACGACCAGTACGAAGATGAAGACCGCGATCGCGAGGAGCCAGCCGATCGCGGTGGGGATGAAGGCTTCGATATCGTTCATGGCCGGGGCTCCTCGGTGGCGGGCGGCAGGATCGTCCCTGTCGGGGCGATGGAGCGCACGAAGGCCGTCGCGCCATCGATGCGGCTCACGCGCACAGGCGTTCCGGGGTCCAGCTCGCCGGACTCCGCGCGCGCGGTCCACAGGTCTCCGTTGGAGAGCTTGACCTGGCCGCTGTGACCGCTGACCGTCGAGACGACCGTGCCGGCCAGTCCGACGAGCGCATCGACGTTCGACAGCGCCGGATCCTCACCCCGCCTGAGCCGCCGCAACAGCGGAGGCCTCAGGAAGAGCACGAGTACGGCTGCGACGCCCGCGGCGACGATGACTTGCAGCCACAGCGGTGCGCCGAGCAGGTCGGCGCCGAGACCGGCGAGGCCGCCGATGCTCAGCATCAGGAACGTGAAATCGAGCGTGAGCATCTCGATGACGAGAAACGCGAGTATCAGCACGAGCCAGCCGATCCACGCCCACTGCTCGATGGTCTGGATGAGCTCCACGATGCGCCTCCTCTTGCCTCGAACCTACCAGGTAGGGTCGTTGGGTGACCCTGTCAAACGACCCGATATCCCCACCGCTTCCCGCCGGTTCGCTGAGCGGCCGGACGGCTCTCGTGACCGGCTCCTCGCGCGGCATCGGCGCCGACACCGCGCGCTATCTCGCCGAGGCGGGAGCCAACGTCGTCATCAACTACCGCAACAAGGCACCGCGGGCCGAGAAGCTCGGCGCGCAGCTGCGCGAACTCGGTGTCGAGGTGCTCGTCGTGGGCGCCGACCTGACCGATTCCGCTTCGGTCCAGGCGATGTTCGACGAGGTTGAGCGCACGTTCGGCCGACTCGACATCCTCGTGCTCAACGCGTCCGGCGGCATGGAGTCCGGCATGGCCGAGGACTACGCGCTCCAGCTGAACCGCGACGCGCAGGTGCGCGTGCTCGAGACGGCCCTGCCCCTGCTGAAGGAGGGATCGCGCGTGGTGTTCGTCACCAGCCATCAGGCCCACTTCATCCGCAGCACCGCGACGATGCCGGAGTACGAGCCGGTCGCGCTGTCCAAGCGCGCCGGCGAGGACGCGCTCCGCGAGCGCATCCCGACGCTCGCCGAACGCGGGGTCGAGTTCGTCGTGGTCTCGGGCGACATGATCGAGGGCACCATCACCGCGACTCTGCTGGAGCGGGCCAACCCGGGTGCCATCGCGGCGCGCCGCGAGGACGCCGGCAAGCTGTACAACGTGGGGGAGTTCGCCGCAGAGGTCGCTGCCGCGGCGCTCGATCCGGTTCCCGCTGACAACACGCGCCTCGTCGGCGACGTGTCGTCGTTCGCAGGGGAGTGACCGTGCGCGCCGAAGACATCGAGAAGCTCGTCTCGGTCGGACGCCCCGATATCGCTCCCGACGGATCCTTCGCGGTCTTCGCGACGTCGCGCCCCGACCTCGTGGCCAATCGGGGAGTGGGCCAGGTATGGCGCGTCGATCTTCCGGACGGTGCGCCCCGACGGCTCACGAGGGGAGTGGCGGATGCCGCGCCGCGGCTGTCGCCGGACGGCTCGCGGATCGGGTTCCTCCGGCTCGACGCGAAAGGCAAGCCGCAGGTGCACGTCGTCGCAGCCGCGGGTGGGGAGCCGGTCCAGGCCACCGATGCGGTGCTCGGCGTCGAGCATTTCGCATGGTCGCCGGACGGAACGACGTTGGGCTTCCTTGCTCGCGTGCCTGACAAGGGTCGCTATGGGAGCGTGGAGGGGCTGGATGCCGCGGCCGAGGCTCCCCGTCACATCACCGGCATCCGCTGGCATGCCAATGGTCTCGGCTACGTCGCCGACCGTCCCGCGCACGTGTTCGTGATCGCCGCGCCATCTGTCGACGGCGAGCCCTTCTACGAGCCGGCCGCGGCCGTCCTCCCCGAGGATTCCAAGGCCCCTGCAAAGACGATCGTCGCGGCCGAGGCCCGGCAGCTCACCACGGGCGATGCCTCGCACGGCGGGCTCGTCTTCACGGCCGACGGCCGCGAGCTTCTCACCGTGCCGGACGCCATCGAATCGGACCGGCGGGATCTGCGCTCCCGTCTGGTCGCCGTCGCCACGGACGGGTCAGGCGTGCGCGAGGTCCTCGCCGTCGATGCCGGACTCTCGCTGTACGGCGTCGAGACCGCCGGCGACGGCGCCATCGCCGTGCTCGGCCACGAAGTCGGCGACGAAGGGATCGACTTCATCGCACCTGGGGTGGGGCTGTGGCTGCTCGAGGAGGGCGGCCCGCGACGACTCACCGATGCCGAGACGATCGACCTCGGCGAGGTCGGCAGTCACATCGAACCGGTCGACGACGACTTCCTGGTGCAGCACCGCACGCGCGGCCGCGTCACCTTGCTCCGCGTGACCCGCGCGGGCGAGGTTTCGGAGGTGCTCGGCGGCGACGTCGAGGTCGGTGGCCAGGCGGCGGCCGGCGAGCGCGTCGTGGCGGCCGTCGCGCGACCGGATTCGCACGGCGAGCTCGTTCTCATCGAATCGGGCGAGGCGCGCACGCTGACCGCGTTCGGCGCCGGCGCTGCGGCATCCGGAATCGTCGTCCCTCGGGAGCTCACCGTCACCGGGCGCGAGGGCTATCCCGTGCACGGCTGGGTGGCCACGCCCGAAGGAGACGGACCCTTCCCCGTGATTCTGCAGATCCACGGCGGACCGTATGCCTCGTACGGCATCCATCTCTTCGACGAGACGCAGGTCCTCGTCGACGCGGGGTACGCGGTGGTCTACTGCAACCCCCGCGGCTCCGCCGGCTACGGACGCGCGCACGGGCGCAGCATCCGTCAGCAGATGGGCACGCTCGATTTCGACGACGTCATCGACTTCCTCGAGGGAGCTCTCGCCGACGATTCTCGCCTGGACGGCGGGCGCGTCGGGATCATGGGAGGCTCGTACGGCGGCTACCTCACCGCGTGGGTGATCGCGCACGATCAGCGGTTCGCCGGAGCCATCGTCGAGCGCGGCTTCCTCGACCCGGCCACCTTCCAGGGAACGAGCGACATCGGCACCTTCTTCGGGGACGAGTACGTCGGCCCGTCGGGCGACGACATCGCGCGGCAGAGCCCGATGGCGGTGGTCGGCGACGTCACGACGCCCACGTTCGTGATCCACAGCGAGCTCGACTTCCGATGCCCGCTCGAGCAGGCGACGCGCTACTACTCGGCGCTGAAGCGCCAAGGCACCGACGCCGAGATGCTGGTGTTCCCGGGCGAGAACCACGAACTCACGCGCTCGGGCCAGCCTCGTCACCGCGTGCAGCGTTTCGAGGCCGTCCTCGACTGGTGGCAGCGTCACCTGCCCGTGTCCTGATCGCAAGACACCGCAGAACGGCCCCGGAAGCCTTGCTTCCGGGGCCGTTCTCGATCAGGCGTAGATCAGAGGTCGCCCTTGCCGAATGTGAAGGCGCGGACGATGTTGATGATGCCGAGGACGACGAGCGAGATGCCCAGCAGCCACCACAGCACGATGGTGCCCCAGATCGGGGAGAACAGCACGACGATGCCCGCGATGATGCTGAGGATCGCGAAGAAGATCGTCCACCCCTTCGACGAGGCGTCGCCGAGCGTGGAGAGCGACACGATGCCTTCGACGATCCACATGATGCCGACGAGGATGCCGATGAACAGTGCGAGCCAGACCGCGGTCTGACCCAGGTTGAACAGGGCGACCACGCCGCCGATGATGAACAGGATGCCGAGCAGGATGTGCCCGACACGAGCCCACCCGCCCTTCGTCTTGGAGAAGATTCCGAGACCGGCGTAGACGAGTCCCGCTGCAATGGCGTAGATCGCGATGATCGCGGTCACCACCATGGCGGTCTTGCCGGGCCAGACGAGGATGAGGATGCCGACGATCACCGCGAGAACGCCGCCGATCCCGAGGGCGGTGCGGATGCCGTTGACGGCCGACTTCTCGGCCGCGTATTCGGTGGACATGGGAGGGTCCTTTCTGAGAGTTCCCTGAACGTGGTGCGGCTAAAGCTTAGACCCCAAGTCGAACTCTTGCGCCAGTGCCGGCGTGTGTCGCGACGAGCGCGCTACCGTGAGCGTGCGACAGGTCGCGCGGAGGGAGTACGCAGATGGCGGTCATCTCGAGGGGATTCGGAGCCCGTCGGCGTGAGAGTGATCCGAGGCTCCCGCCGGGGCAGTACCTGACCGAGGACTTTCCCGTCCTATCGGCCGGCCCGACGCCGCGGATCGATCCGGACGAATGGAGGTTCGACATCCGAACCGAGTCGGGCGAGTCGGTGTCGTGGTCCTGGGACGAGTTCCTGTCACTGCCCGTCGAGGACGTTCACACCGACATCCACTGCGTGACGCGGTGGTCGAAGCTGGGCACGTCGTGGCGCGGGGTCCCGCTCGAATCGCTGCTCGAACACGTCGAGACCGATGCCTCGTACGCCATGGCGCATTCGTATGGCGGCTACACCACGAACATCCCGCTCGACGAGGTGCGCGGACGGGCCTGGGTGGCGTTCGAGTTCGAGGGCGAACCGCTGGACCCGGAGCACGGCGGACCCGCCCGACTGCTCGTTCCGCACCTGTACTTCTGGAAGAGCGCGAAATGGGTGCGTGGGCTGACCCTCATGGACAACGACGAACCCGGATTCTGGGAGCAGAACGGCTACAACATGCACGGCGACCCGTGGACTGAGGAGCGGTATTGGTGACCGTCGGCGGCTGGCACATGGCCCGTGTGGTCGAGACGGTCACCGCGACTCCTTCTGCTCGTGTGCTTCGTCTCGCCGTGGGCGGATGGCCGGGCAACGAGGCGGGGCAGCACGTCGATGTGAGGCTGACCGCTGAGGACGGCTACCAGGCGGTGCGCTCGTACTCGCTGGGCTCGTACGGCCCCGCTGACGTGATCGAACTGGCCGTCGACGAAGTGCCGGATGGAGAGGTGTCGCCGTACCTCGTGCACGATGTCGCGATCGGTGATGAGCTCGAGGTGAAGGGCCCTCTCGGCGGCTACTTCGTGTGGCGCGCCGGGGGAGAGGCTCCAGTGCAGCTCGTGGCAGGCGGGTCAGGGATCGTACCGCTGATGGCGATGGCGCGTGCAGCGAAGGATGCCGGGGCGACGGCATCCTTCCGGCTCGTCTACTCCGTCCGGCGCGCCGGTGACGCGATATATCGCGATGAGCTCGTCGCCGGCGAATCCGACGGGGGAGTGGCGGTGACGTGGGCGTACACGCGAGAGGCGCCCGCGGGATGGGGTGGTCGTGCCGGCAGGCTCGACGCGGCGACGCTGCGCGCCGCAATCTGGGAGCCGGAGCGCGAACCGATCATCTACGTGTGCGGCCCGACAGGTTTCGTCGAACACGTCGCCGACACGCTGGTGGGGCTCGGGCATGCGCCTGCGCGCATCAGGACCGAACGATTCGGAGGTGCGTGATGCAGATTCGAAACGCGGGGAGTCACGTCGACGGCAACGCCGTCGCGGGACTGCTTGCCGAGGTCTTCACGGTCGACGTCACAACGATGAGATGCCAGTGCGGCACGTGCGGCGTGGCGGCTCCGCTCGCTGAGACAGTCGTGGAACTCGACGACTCGGCGGCCATCATTCGGTGCCGTGGCTGCACGCACACCCTCATGACGGTGGTGCGCGCCGACGGTGGGGTGCGGCTCATCATCGGAAGTCTGCGCGAACTGGTCCGCGAGTGAGGTGTCGCCTCACCCGAGGAGCACTGTGATGGTGATGAGCACAGGTACGCACCCCACGGTGGTGAGAAAGACGGTGTCGCGTGAGATCGTCTCGCCGATGTCGTAGCGCTGCGAGTAGTTGAAGACGTTCTGCGCCGTGGGAAGCGCCGCCAAGACGGTGACGATCAGGACGTCGTGAGCCGAAAGCCCGAAGGCGAACTCGGCGACCGCCCACGCGATGACAGGCATGGCCACGAGTTTGAGTGTCGTGGCGAGCATGATGTCGCGCCGTCGGCCGGAGGGGCCGAGCACGCGCTGGCCGTGCAGCGAGATCCCGTAGGCGATGAGGAGCAGCGGCACGCAGGCGTTCGCGAGCAGCTGCGCCGGCTCCATCACGACGGGCGGAAGTTCGATTCCCGAGACCGACACCAGCGTGCCCAGCACGGAGCCGAGAACGATGGGGTTGGTCAGGACCTTGGCGATCGCCCGCCACAATGACGAGCGCGCCGTGGTGACGGCATCCAGAATCGCCATCGTGACCGGCGTGAAGACCAGAAGCTGCATCAGGATCACCGGCGCGGGATACGCTGCGCTGCCGAGCAGGTACAGCGACAGCGGGATGCCGATGTTGTTGGAGTTCACCTGGCCGGCGCTGAGGGCGCCGATCACCGTCTCGCCGACAGAGCGCCGCCATGCGAGGCGTGCGATGAGGGCATGGGCGACCATCACCGCGACGGCGGCGATGGCCGACACCGGCAGCAGGGCCGAGAAGAGCGTGCGCACGTCCGCCTGCGCGAGGACGACGAACAGCAGAAACGGCGACAGCACGAAGAAGGTGAGACGCGCCAGCACCGGACGCGCGTGCTCGCCGAGCAGGTCGATGCGCCCGATGATCCAGCCGACGATGATCGCGACGCCCACCACGACGAACCCGGTGAGCGATTCCAGCATGGTTCGAGCGTAGAGACAAGGCGGTCGCGCGTCCGAATCGGCGGGGCGGCTCTGTCAGAATGACACGCGTCGACGAAAGGACGTGACGGATGCCGGAGCCCCGTGATGGAGCCGCCCGCAAGGCCGATGCGCTCGAGATGCTGACCGCGCCCGCTGCGGATACGTGGGTCTCGACCGCGTCGGGGAGCGGCGAGCCTCACCTCGTGCCGCTGTCGCTCGCGTGGATCGGTGATCGCGCCGTGATCGCATTGGAGGCCGGCTCGGTGACGGCGCGCAACATCCTCGCGGGTGGTCGTGCGCGTCTCGCCCTAGGCCCGACGCGTGACGTCGTGCTGATCGACGCCGAGCTCGAGCGCTCCGTCGGCGTCGACGCCGACACGGCGATCGGCGAGGCGTACGCCCGGCAGGCGGATTGGGACCCACGCGGACTCGCGAACTACGTCTTCCTCATCTTGCGACCGAGGAAGATCCAGGCGTGGCGTGAGACGAACGAACTCGCGGGCCGGGTGCTCATGCGCGGCGGCGCGTGGACCGTCTGATGGTTCGACCGGACGAGGAGAGCACGATGCACATTGATGGACTTCCCGGCCTCGAGTGGACGAATGGACCATCACCGGCCCATTTCGACCGCGATGCGGGCGAGCTGCGCCTGGAGGCGGCGGCCGGCGTGGACTGGAGCAATGACCCACTCGGCGGGCCGAGTCAGCATGGTGCGACCCTGCTCGGGTTCCGACCCGAGGGCGACTTCGCCCTCAGCGCTCGCGTCAGGGTGCAGGGACCGCGGTCGACCTTCGACGCGGCCGTCCTCGGGCTCTGGTTCGACGAGGACCACTGGGCGAAGCTCTGCTTCGAATTCTCTCCCGCCGGTCAGGCGATGGTGGTGAGCGTCGTCACGAACGAGTTCTCCGACGACTGCAACTCGACGATCGTCGAGCAGCCGCTCGTCCATCTCCGGGTATCGCGACTCGGGTCGGCATACGCGTTCCACGCGTCAGCCGATGGCGCGCATTGGGATTTCGTCCGGGTGTTCCGGATGCACACGCGCGCCACGGCGCTGGTGGGCTTCATGTCACAGGCGCCATTGGGTGCGTCCTGCGATGCGCGGTTCGACGAGATCGCGTTGAGCAACCGAGCACCGGCAGATCTGCGCGACGGCTCCTGACACGGCGTCCTCGTCGCGCCAGCGGCTTCAGAGGGGGATGGGCGCGGTTCGTTCATGAACGGCGTCGAGGTATGTCCGGAGGGCTGGGGGCGAGTTGACGTGGAAGGCGCAACCGAGCAGCAGCAGGCGGATGGCAAGCCAGGGGGCGGTGTCCTCAGCGCTGCGCCAGCGCGTAACGTCTCCTTCGGCGGTGAGATCGCCGTCGCCGACGTGATCGCGCAGCCGTTCCCTGGCGACGTTCAGCGGCAGCAGGAGGATGATGTCGGCGCGGTAGGTCGATTCCATCGCTCGCTCGCTCGCCTCGAGATGCGCCAGGACATCCTCATCCGGCATCGTGTTGCGTGCGGGCGCGCCCGTCGGGCGTGGCTCGCGGATGCGATCGACGCGGAAGGTGCGCCATCCGTCTCGCTCCACGTCGAACGCGACGAGGTACCAGCGTCCGTGTGAGCTGACGAGCCGGCGCGGTTCGATGTGGCGCGCTCCGCGCTCTCCGTCGCGACGCTCGTACTGCATGCGCACGCGCTCTGAATTCGAGGTTGCGGACGCGAGGATCGTGAGGACATCCGGATCGGTGGGGAAGTCGGCGCGAACGCGCCACGTCATCGCGGTCCCACCCAGATTCCGGACGCGGTGCCGCAGTCGAGAGGGAAGCGACGTGCTGAGCTTGGCGAGGGCGCGAAGACCGGCGTCCTCAAGTCCGGGGAGACCTTGCGCGGCGATGGTCCGAACACCCAGTGCCACCGCAACCGCCTCGTCATCTTCGAAGAGAAGCGGCGGCATCGATGTGCCCGCGACCAAGCGATATCCTCCGTGGACCCCGAGATCCGCTTCGACGGGATAGCCCATCTCGCGGAGGCGGTCGACATCACGTCGCACCGTGCGGTGGGTGACCCGCAGACGTTCAGCGAGTTCGCTGCCGGCCCAGGTGCGCGGGGTCTGCAGCAGCGACAAGAGGCTGAGAAGGCGTGAGGTGGGCCCGGGCATGTCCTCATCTTTCCTCACGCGCAGGACAAGAACTGTCCTATTTCGTCTTTACCGTTGGTTCCAGCAGCACGAATTCGACAGATGGGAACGGACGATGATGGACACACAGAACACTGCCCCCGCCGGCTACACGAGCATCGCGCCGTGGGTGGTCACCGATGACACGGGCGCGTTGCTCGATTTCATCGCGCGAGCATTCGGCGGCGAGGAACTGGCGCGCGTCGCCACGGAGGACGGTTCGATCGGTCATGGAGAGATCAGGGTGGGCGACACGGTCGTCCTTGCTTTCGACCGTCGTCCCGAGTGGCCAGGGATGCCCAGCCTGCTCCGCGTGTGGGTGCCCGATCCAGACGAAGCGTTCGCGAGGGCGCTCGCGAACGGCGCGACGATCGTGACGGAACTCAGCGACAGCGCTTTCGGACAGCGCGGAGGACGCATCAAGGACCCGTTCGGCAACATCTGGTGGGTTGTGAGCCACGTCGAGGACGTTCCGGAGGACGTGATGTGGCAGCGCCTGCGAGAACCGCGGTACGCAGAGCAGATGCGCATCGCGCAGGAGACGCTCGATGCCGAACTCTCCGGACAGACGCAGCGGCGCAGTAGCGCACCGACTCGCTGAGCGGAGTCCGGCATGGCGTCGTCCCAGAGTCGCACCGGGTTCCGACGGTATCGCCGATAATCCACATTATGTCAACTCGAACCATACCATTGCACGGTGGCTCCCCCGTTGGTGCTGTCTGACCAGCACTTTCGCAATTGCCATTGCAGAAATTGCAATCGCTGCCATCCGCCAAGGATGGCGCTTTCTTAGGCTAGTGAAATGGGATTCCTGGCGGCACTAGGCCGTGTCAACGCAGCTCACCCCTGGTCGCACAATGACGCCTACGTGAGGTTTGTACTCAGGCACGCACGGGCGGTGCGACGCCATGGCGGAGACACTGCGGTCGACGTCGGATGCGGCACCGGGAACCTGCTGCGACGGCTGTCGGAAGTCTTTCCTAAGACGATCGGGATTGAACCCGATGCCGACACCGCCGCGATCGCGGAATTGCGTTTCAGGGGTTCTACCGTCGACCTTTGCAATCTGTGTGCGAACCTCGCAATCGACTTTGAGGGTGCCAGACTGGGCAATATGAGTAGCGCCCGGGCAGAGCAGCACGCTGAGCGCGAGGGGACACAGGCGCCTGAACGCACCGCTAGGGGCCGTCCGGTGATGACCGCTGGTCTGATCTTCTCGGTTCTCGCCGTCCTGCTCCTCTTCTATGCAGCACACGTGGGCCTACTGTTCATGGGTGCGACGGAGGGGGACACGCCGGCGGCTACGTCGGTTGGTTTGCCCGACGAGGCGCAGATCCTGAGCGAGGAAAAGTCCTGTTCCAGCGGCGGATGCACCTTAGTGCTGCAGGTCGCGCCTCCGCACGGGCAGTCGCCCGCGGAACTCGCGACCGCAATGGGCGCTACACCGCAACTCCAGATTTCGGGCAACCTCCTGGACCCGCGCACGATCAGCGTGCGGGCAGTTCCGCGTGAGGACTCGCTTGAACTGCGAGCGGACTACTTCTCCCAGACATACGTGCCGTAAGCGCATCGAGCGCAAACACCCACGACACGTTCGAGAGTAGAGCACCCATCGTTCACGCGATCGCGGCTGTTCGCTCACACGTTCTTCAACACTTTCGCTGGATCGACCGTGATGCGGACACCCGGTCGATGCTTCGCAACGCAAACTCACTTGCTGCAATTGTGGCTGGCCTCGCCGACTTGCTGAAAGAAGAACAGGTCGACGTTGTGGTTGGGATCGAAGCGAGAGGCTTCGCGCTCGCTCCGCTGGTGGCTCATCGCCTCGGAGTGGGATTCTCTCCCCCCGTAAGGAACGCTGATGCGCTCTTAGTTGCGATTGCCGTCGTCATTGATGACGCCTCCACTGAAATCAGGGCCGCCCTCCCCCGCTTCACGCACTTTTCCTCTGCGAGGATGCGCCGACCGCCAACTCGGAATAGACAACAAACGGGTAGCGCGGTTTCCCCGCAGGTCAAGTATGCGGGGCACCTGTGGACCTCCGGCTCGTGGATCACGTCAGCGCCTTGTTGACAACCCCCTGCCCCAGATGCGGATTCATTCCGAGGCTGGAGTCATGACTGATCGAGACGACAGGAAGCAACCCCTCGACCATCTTCCTCCGGAGGAAGAACACGCAGACGTGAGCGAGCTCGACAAGCCGCAGTATCCCGACACCGGCGAGCCCTCGCGTGAATCGGCCGTGTCTCCCGAGACCGCCAAGGAACCGGAGCCTCCGAACCGGCACGGCGTGGACAACCTTCCCCCGACCGGTCGGTGAGGGCATGCTGATGACGATCAGCCTCCCGAACTCTCCCCCTGGCGCGGAAAGGCCGCGCGCGACGCTCCCGCGATTCCTCGCCACGTTGGTGATGAGCGTCGTTGTGCTGATGGGCGCGACCGGCTGCGGATTCTTCGTTGATGAGAACGCCTATCGCCCCTCCGCGGGCGATGGAGTCAACATCGAGGGAGTCGGGCCCCTCAGCGTCCGCAACGTGCTCGTCGTCGCGAACGACGCGGGCACCGAGGGGCATCTCGTCGCCGCAATCGTCAACAACAGCGACGAGCCGCAGGTCTTGCGCATCGAGGTCGGCGAGCAATCCGACGCCGCTCTCGAGATACCGGTCCCCGCCGAGTCCACCGTGAGCTACGGGCAGCGCGACAGCCTGGAGGATCCTCCCTTGATCGAGGGAATGGATGCCGCGGCGGGATCGATGGTGCGTATGTCGTTTCAGGCCGGAGATTCTGAGCCGGTCGCCGAGGAAGTACCCGTCTTGGGTGGATGCCTGGAGTATCTGCGAGGACTCGAGCCCGAACAGCGGAGCGACTCAGACGAATGCCCGTGGTACATCGACGAGTGAATGCGAGCCTGTGACAGCCAAGCCTGTGACACGCGAGCCTGTGACACGAGAGCGCGTGACACGAGAGCGCGAGGCACGCGAGCGCGAGGCGATGCCCTGAACGTGGGCGCCGACAGCGCCAGCGGCATCCGTCGGCGATCCCACGTGGCGGGTGCTCTGGACGCCCTACGCCTCTCGCCGCGGCGAGAGGCGTAGGGCGTCCCTGCCGGCACGCGGCGACCATGCCGTGGATATCCCGGCAGGATGGAAGCATGTCGAGCAACCCCTTTGAGTCAAGGCCGTGGCTTTCCGCGTACGCGGACGGTGTTCCCGCCGAGATCGGCGAGCCGACGCAGACCTTGACCGAGATGATGACTGAGAGCGTGCGCACCTTCGGGCGGCGGCCCGCTCTCGAATTCTTTGGTGCGGTGACGAGCTACCGCGATCTCGGCGAGCAGATCGAACGCGCCGCAGAGGGTCTGCGCCGGCTCGGAGTCCGCAAGGGCGATCGGGTGGCGATCGTGCTGCCGAACTGCCCGCAGCATGTCGTGGCGTTCTATGCCGCGCTCCGTCTCGGTGCGATCGTGATCGAGCACAACCCGCTCTATACCGCGCGGGAACTGCGCCACCAGTTCGAGGACCACGGCGCGCGCATCGCGATCGCGTGGGACAAGACCGTGGATACGCTGGCGGACTTCCCGTCCGATCTGAAACTGGAGCGGATCGTCAGCGTCGACATCACGGAAGCTCTCCCCCTGGTCAAACGCGTGTTGCTGCGTGCCCCCCTCCCCCGGGCCCGCGCTTCGCGAGCGCAGCTGACGAGTGTGCCCACGACCAGGGGCGCGGTGCGCTGGAGCAGATTGCTCGGCCACCGTCGTATCTCGCGGAATGTCGCAGGGCCCGACGTCGACGACATTGCACTGCTGCAATACACCAGCGGCACCACGGGAACCCCGAAGGGTGCGATCCTGACGCACGCGAACCTGCTCGCCAACGCGACGCAGGGCCGCGCGTGGGTGCCGGGACTTGTGGAGGGCGAAGAGGTCTTCTACGGCGTGCTCCCGCTTTTTCACGCGTACGGGATGACGCTGTGTCTCACCTTCGCGATGAGCATCGGCGCCCGACTCGTGCTCTTCCCCAAGTTCGACCTGGATCTGGTCAAGGATGCTGCGCGCAACACTCCCCCGACGTTCCTTCCAGCTGTGCCTCCCATCTACGATCAGCTGGCCCGCGCCGCGTCCCGCGGCACACTCGACCTCTCGACGGTCCGGTTCGCTATCTCGGGTGCGATGAGCCTTCCGGTCGCAACGGTCGACCGCTGGGAGGAGGCGACGGGCGGCCTTCTCGTAGAGGGTTACGGGATGACCGAGACCTCCCCCGTCGCGCTCGGCAATCCCATCGGCCCGACCCGCCGGCCCGGCGCGGTGGGGGTTCCGTTCCCCAGCACCGAGATCCGCGTCGTCGATCCCGACGACCCCACGGTCGATCGGCCCCTCGGCGAGGCGGGAGAGCTGCTCATCCGCGGGCCTCAGGTCTTCCAGGGGTACTGGGGCCGGCCCGGTGACACTGCGGCGACTCTGCTGCCTGACGGTTGGCTGCGAACCGGCGATATCGCCACGGTCTCGGCGGACGGCTTCGTCACGATCGTCGACCGGCTGAAGGAACTGATCATCACCGGCGGCTTCAATGTGTCGCCCACGGAGGTCGAGGACGCGCTGGAGGCGCACCCCGACGTCGTCGGAGCGGCCGTCGTGGCGCTTCTGCGATCGAGCGGAGGCGAGGATGTCGCAGCGGCGGTCGTCCTCCGCGAAGGTGCCGATCTCGACGTCGAGGCGCTGCGCGACTATTGCCGCACCCGGCTCGCGGCGTACAAGGTGCCACGGCGGATCGTCGCCGTCGATGACCTGCCCCGGTCGCTCATCGGCAAGGTCCTGCGCCGCGAGGTTCGCGAGCGCCTGCTTTCGGTCTAGCACCGCGGCGATGCGGGGTCGCCGGGTCATGCGACACTGCGTGTGTGCGCCCGGCAGACTTTCGACAGCCCCCTGTCGTCGCGATAGCGCGGCACGACGACGACGCAACGGTTGATCGGACCCGATGGCCGGTGACGATCCCGGCTGTGGCGCAAGTGCTCGACGAGGGTCTTGAGCTCGCTCCCGGCGTCACGTTTCTCGTCGGAGAGAACGGGTCCGGCAAGTCCACACTGCTCGAGGCCGTGGCGATGGCCTACGGGTTCGCCCCTGAGGGCGGTTCCACGTCGGCACGCCACAGCACGCGACGCAGCGAATCGCTGCTGTCTGACTGGTTGCGGCTGCAGCGCGGAATCGGGGCACCACGGTGGGGCTATTTCCTCCGTGCGGAGACCATGCATTCCTTCTACACGTACCTCGAGGAGAACCCGTCGGCCCGCGTGGAGCCGGTCTTCCACGAGATGAGCCACGGAGAGTCGTTCCTGGCGGTGCTGGACACGCGGTTCGACTCCCCCGGCTTCTACTGTCTCGATGAGCCCGAGGCAGCACTGTCATTCGCCTCCACACTGACCTTGATCTCGACCTTGCATCGCATCGCCGCAGAGGGAGGACAGGTACTGTGCGCGACCCACTCCCCTGTCCTCGCGTCGCTCCCCGGAGCGAAGATCGTGGAGGTCGGCGAGTGGGGTCTGCGTGAGGCTCAGTGGCAAGACTTGGAGCTCGTCCAGCACTGGCGGTCCTACCTTGCCGCCCCCGAGCGCTACCTCCGCCACCTCCTCGACTGAGTGGTGTCGTTGCGAGGCAAGAGACCGCACCTTGCGCAAGAAGATTTGGGCGCGACCCTTCATCCGGGTCATCAGTGTCGTAGGTAATTACTACTGTTGGGGTATGGCGGATGCTTCTTCGGTTGATCCTTCGGACCTGTGGGGTTGGGAGGGTGTTCCGGATGCTGCCGAGTGGATGCCGATCCCGGATGCGGTGGATCTGGTGACGGAGACGGCGACGATGTTGTCGGTGTTCGCCGCGGAACGGCTGGTGCGGATCGATGCGATGCGGCGGGAGATGCTGGCCGAGGCGGTCGGTCGTGGTGTCGGGGTGTTGGACATTGTGGAGCGGTCGATCCGGTTGGAGTTGGCTGCGGCGATGCGGGTCACCGAGTACACCGCCGGCAGACTCCTGGTGCTCGCAGAGGCGTTGACGGGGCGGTATCCGGGGGTGTTGGCGTCGTTGTCGGCGGGGCGGATCACGGAGAAGCATGCCGAGGTGTTCGTGGACCTGATCGACGAGATCCCGACAGAGCTGCGCGGCCAGGTTGTGGATCGGGCGGTGGGGTTGGCGGAGGCGGAGCCGGTGGGATCGTTCCGGCGGGCCTTGCGGAGCTTGATTCAGACGGTGCAGGCGTCGACGTTGGAAGAGCGGCACCGGGACGCGGTGCGGGACCGGCGGGTCTGGGTCGAGCCCGGGCGGGACGGGATGGGCACCCTGTGCGTGTACGCACCCCTGGTGGAGGTGCAGGCCATCCACGGTCGGGTGACCGCGATCGCCAAGACCATCACCGGCCGCCACCGCCACGACGACAAGACCGACCGCGACGCTGAGGAAACGCGCACGTTGGATCAGGTGCGCGCGGATGTGGTCTGTGATCTGCTCATCGACGGCACCACCGATGCGGTCCCCGCCGCGGCGCGGGGGATCCGGGCCACCGTGGTCGTCACCGTCCCCGCCCTGGCCCTGCTGGACGATGAGGTGGCGGAGAGTTGTGATCCGCCGGTGGTGGAAGGCATCGGCCCCATCCCGTTGCCCCGGGCGCGGGAGTTGTGCGGTGGGGATACCACCTGGATGCGGGTGCTTACCCACCCCGAGACCGGGATGGTCCTCTCCGTCGGCCGCGACCGGTACGAACCCCCCGCTGCACTCCGGAAACTGGTGAAATGGCGCGCCGACCGGTGCATGGGACCCGGCTGCACCCTCCCCGCCAGCAGGTGCGAGGTCGACCACACCATCCGGTGGAGTGACGGCGGCGACACCGACCTGCGCAACCTGACACCCCTGTGCAAGGGCCATCACCTGGTCAAAGACAACTCGGACTGGACCGTCACCCAAATCCCCGGCAGCGGCGGCGCCATCCAATGGCTCTCACCCGCCGGGCGGCGGTACATCGTGCAACCCGAACGACGCGTCCCCGCCTTCACCACACCCCGCGACCACTCCGTCGCCGACGCACCCTTCTGAAACGAGCGCTCCGCCGCTGAACGGGAGCCACGCGCTGCCGCGGCCACGCGCACCCGCGCCTGAGCGCCGCTCTTGACACCACGAACCGCAGGCACCGTCAGCCGCGGCGGCCCCAGCCGCGGATGTCGCAATGGGTGGTTGACATGGCAGATGTCTTGCGTCTGTGGTCTCCGCTCCCGTCGTCGGCTTCTGGCAGACTGCCGGGATGTCGCATCCCGATGTACTGGCCAGACTCTGGCCCGCTTCCGCCGTCCGCGTGCGTGCGGGCGACCTCGAATTGCGCTGGATGGACGACGATCTGCTGGTCGAACTCGCCGCGCTCGCGTCCCGCGGGATCCATGGCCCCGACGCGATGCCGTTCGAGCACCCGTGGACGCGAGGAACGCCGGATGAGGTGGCACGCAGCGTGCTGACGTATCAGTGGAATCTGCGTTCCCAGGTGTCGCCGTCCCGATTCGCGCTCGAGTTCGCGGTCACGAGCGACGGCGTGCCCGTCGGAGTCCAAGGGCTCGTCGCCGATGACTGGAGCGTGCTGCGGCGCGTGCAGACCGGCTCGTGGCTCGGCATGACCCACCAGGGCAGCGGCATCGGAACTCGAATGCGCGTCCTCGCGCTTCACCTGATCTTCGCCGGCCTCAATGCGCGCGAGGCGACGTCCGGTGCGTTCGCAGACAACGGCCCGTCCAACGCGGTCTCGCGTCGAATCGACTATGAATACGACGGCACTGTCAACGTCGCCCGCGAGGGAGCCGCAGTGCCGCACCACCGGTACACGATGTCGCATGAGCGCTGGGAGTCGCTCCGATCCCAGCACGCGGAGCTCCTCGGCACACCCGTTGAGATGTATGGCATCGAAGGGTTCCGCGCGCAGGTCGCAGCATCCGGTTCGTCTGCTTCCTGACTCCCGCTTCCCCGCTCAGATCAGGAAGCAGTACACGCCCGTCGCGGCGCACCGCACCAGCATGCCGATCGCGTTCACGAACAGGTTGCGATCGAAGTCTCGCGCCCCTGGTGCGCATCGTGATCGCCACGATGAAGTAGGCGACGAGGCATGCGGTCGTCAGGGCGGCCAGTCCGGGGATCCGAATCCCGAGAGTCAGGCCTGCGGCGGCGGCGAACTTGATCGGCGCCATCATCCACCAGCGGGATCGCGGCGAGAACGACCACGGGCCACACCGGGTCGGGAAGAAGCGTCACAATCCCACGCTACGCAAAGACGGGGCGGCACCGCGCGGTGCCGCCCCGGGGTCAGCTTTGTGTCAGATACCGACCGAGTCGTCCGGCGCGCTCGTCGAGCGACGCGTCACACGGTCTCCTGCGGACGGGTCCACGGCGGTGTGCGTCACCGACTCGGTACGCCGACGGCGCGCCATCAGCACGATTCCGATCACGAAGATCACAGCTCCCGCCGCCATCAGGATGTACCCGACCATGTCCAGGTTCACCCATGAGACCTCCACGTTCACCGCGAACGCGAGGATGGCGCCGATTGCGAACAGCGCAATGCCTGCTCCAATGCTCATGCCAGGATCCTTTCCGGGGCGCGGCGACAAGCCCTCCCCTGTTTCGGGACGGAATCGTCCCGCATACACAGTGACCTACCTGCCGGCTCACAGGGAAGGGCTTGACAGGAGCTGCCTGGCTACTGTGGAGGGGTGCAGCGCGCGACCCGGACTCCCCTCGCCGGTCCGGGAGCCCGGGCATGGCTCATCTGGCTCGTCGGTGTGTCGGCCTACGTGCTGGCGATCACGAACCGATCCTCGCTCAGCGCCGTCGGCGTCGATGCCGCCGCCAGGTTCGACGCGGACGCCGCGACCTTGTCGCTGTTCGCCGTCGTCCAGCTCGCCGTGTACGGCGGCATGCAGATCCCGATCGGAGTGCTGCTGGATCGTTTCGGCGCGCGCCCCATCATGACGATCGGGATGCTGCTGATGGCAGTCGGTCAGCTCACCATGGCCCTCTCCCCCAGCGTCGGCGTCGCGATCATCGCCCGTATGCTGCTCGGGGCGGGCGATGCCGCGGTCTTTCCCGGGGTGCTGCGGCTGATAGCGACATGGTTCCCCGCCCAGCGCGGACCGATGATGGTGCAATTCACGGGCATCGTGGGCCAGACCGGCCAACTGATCGCGCTGATCCCGCTGGCGGCGCTGGTTCACGCCACCACGTGGACGATCACCTTCGGCAGCATCGCGGGTCTCGGCGTGCTGTTCGCGATCCTGGTCGCTCTGCTGATCCGCAACCATCCGCCGGACCGCGACGAGGACGTATCGGTCGACACCGACACCGGCGCCATCCGTGTCGTCACCTCAGCCGTCGACACGGGCGTCGGCATCCGTGCCGCGTGGGCGCATCCGGGCACCCGACTCGCTTTCTGGTCGCACTTCACGACGCCGTTCGCGGGTACGGCCTTCGTGCTGCTGTGGGGCATGCCCTTCCTCACCGCCGGCGAGGGCCGCACCGTCGCCGAAGCCGCGACGATCATGTCGACCTATGTCGTGGTGGGCATGCTGTTCGGCCCGGTCATGGGCGAGCTCTCGCGACGCAGCCCGCATCTGCGATCCAAAGCGCTGGTGCTCCCCGCGGTGGCGGTGCAGGTCGTGGCGTGGCTCGCCGTGATCGCCTATCCGGGCCCTGCGCCGCTGTGGCTCCTGTTCGCGCTGGCCGTCGCCCTGGCCATGGGCGGACCCGCGTCCATGATCGCGTTCGACCATGCACGCACGCACAACCCGTCACATCGGCTCAGCACGGCGACCGGCGTGACCAACGCGGGCGGGTTCTTGGCGGCCCTCGTCGCGATCTTGCTGATCGGGCTCGCCCTCGACCTGCAAGGGGCCGGTACGCCGTCGACGTACTCGCTGGACGCGTTCCGCATAGCGTTCCTCACCCAGCTGCCGCTGTGGCTGCTGGGGACGGCGTTCATCGTGACCGAACGCAAGCGCACCCGCATCCGGCTCGGTATCGACCCCCCGCGAGGGCCGCGCGTACCCCGAGGACGGCGTTGAGTCGGAACCCCTGGCTACCCTTGCGGCCATGACTCGCGTGATCTTCAACACCGCCACGACCCTCAACGGCTTCCTGGCCGACGACGCCGACTCGCTGGAGTGGCTCTTCGCGGTCCCGGGGGCCGACGATGCCGAGAACGACTTCGGAGACTTCCTCGAAGGGATCGGCTCCCTCGTCATGGGATCAACGACCTACGAGTGGATCCTCGCCCACGAGAAGCTGCTCGAGCATCCCGAACGATGGGCATATGGCGACAAACCGTCGTTCGTGCTGTCCTCACGTGAGCTGCCGGGCGTGCCCGGCGCCGATATCCGGTTCCGCTCGGGTGATGTCTCCGCGGCGTGGGATGAGATTCGGGATGCTGCGGCCGACGGTGACGTGTGGCTCGTGGGTGGCGGCGACCTGGTCGGTCAGTTCGCCGACGCGAGCCTTCTCGACGAGGTGAGGGTCTCGGTGGCCCCAGTCACTCTGGTTTCGGGACGGCCGCTGCTACCCCGCCGGCTCGAATCGGACCGGCTGCGCCTGGACTGGGTACGGCAGGCGGGGCAGTTCGCCGAACTGGTCTACTCGGTGCGCCCGCCGAGCTGACGAGCCCTCCTCCCCCGGCTGGCTCAGCCCACGGAGGGCACGATCGGGGTCCACTCGCCGAACTTCGCGGCACGGCCGTCTCCCGACGACGTGCCGGTGAGTCGCCGCCGCACCCACGGACCCACGTGGTCGCGGTAGTACGCGACACCGCGTGGCGCGCCGGCAGGCAGCGGGGGCAGTGACCACCAGTCGGTCGGCGGCTCCATGCCGAGCGCGGTCAGCACTCGCGCGGCCACGCGATGATGGCCGCGCGAGTTCATGTGCAGCCGATCCTCCGACCAGTACGGCGGGGTCGAGAGCTCCCGGTCATACCAGTTGAACGCGGTGGCGACGTCGTCACGCCCGCGCAGGCGCGAAGCCACAGCGTCCGACAGCAGATCTCCGCGACGTTGGATCAAGCGGCTCAGAGGCAGCTGGCCGGACGGGTTCGCTCCAGCCAGCACGATGAGCCCGACACCTTCCTCATCACAACGGCGCAGCACGTGATCGAAGGCTTCGACGACGCGAGAGATGCTGGTGCGGGGCCGCAGCATGTCGTTGCCGCCGCCGTTGAAAGACAGATGAGTCGGCTTCAGCGCGAGTGCCGGTTCGAGCTGCTGCTCGACGATCGGCCACACCAGCTTGCCGCGGATCGCGAGGTTGGCATAGTCGATCGGCTCCCCCGAGGCATCCGCCCACCCCTGCGCGACCAGATCCGCCCATCCGCGCACGTGACCGTCGGGAAGCTCGTCGCCGACGCCCTCGGTGAAGGAGTCGCCGATGGCGACATATCGAACGGATGCCACCGCCCCAGCCTATGCCGCGTCAGCGGTCGTCCAGTGCGGCGCCGCGACGGTCGGCGAGGCCCCACGTCGCGGCAGCGGCCACGGCGAAAAAGACCGCGAAGACGACGAACAGCAGCGGGGCGCCTCCGGCCGCGAGCAGCACGGGCACCGACAGGGGTGCGAGGATCGAGGCGATGCGGCCGACGCCGGCGGCCCAGCCAGAGCCGGTCGCGCGGAGTGACGTCGGGTACGTCTCGGGAGTGACGGCATAGAGGGCGCCCCACGCGCCCAGGTTGAAGAACGACAGGGCCATCCCGGCAGCCAGGACCACGGCCTCGCTCGACGCCGTGCCGAAGAACACCGCCGAGGTCGCAGAGCCGACGAGGAAGACCGACAGCGTCAAGCGGCGGCCCCATACCTCGATGAGCCAGGCAGCGACGGCGTAGCCGGGAAGCTGAGCGAGCGTGATGATCAGCGTGAACCCGAAGGAGCGCACCAAGTCGTAGCCCTGGGCGACCAGGATAGATGGGATCCAGATGAACGCCCCGTAGTACGAGAAGTTGACGCAGAACCACACGATCCACAGCGACAGAGTGCGGCGACGGAACTCTCCCGACCACAATGCGGCGAGGCGCTCCCCCGCCGTCGCGGCGGCCGGGCGGACGATCTCGATCGCGCCGGTGGTGAGCCGGCGCCGAGCCTGCGCGGTCACCGAGGCCGATGCTTCGAACGAGCGGATGATCGCGTCCGCCTCGTCGTGACGCCCTCGCAGCTCGAGCCAGCGCGGTGACTCGGGAAGGCCCCAGCGAACGATCAGCGCGTACACCGCAGGGATCGCGCCGAGGGCGAACGCCCAGCGCCACCCGGCGTCCGACCCGGGGATGACGAAGAATCCGATGAGCGCCGCCGCGGTCCACCCGACGGCCCAGAACGCCTCGAGGATCACGATGAGGCGGCCCCGCATGCGCGCCGGAGCGAACTCGCTGACGTACGTGCTGGCTACGGGAAGTTCCGCGCCGAGCCCCAGACCCACGAAGAACCGCAGGACCAGCAGCAGCGCAAGCCCGCCGACCAGGGCGCTGGCACCGGTCGCGATGCCGTAGACGACCAGCGTGACCGCGAAGATCTGCCGGCGTCCGAACCTGTCCGCCAGCAGCCCGCCCAGTGACGCGCCGACCGCCATGCCGATGAAGCCGATCGACGCGATCCAGGCCGTCTCGGTCGGCGCCAGCGACCACTGCGCCGCGAGCGCCGCGATGACGAACGAGATCAGCCCGACGTCCATCGCGTCCAGTGCCCAGCCGATGCCCGAGCCGGTGAGGACCCGCAGATGCTGCCGGGTGAACGGCAGGCGATCCAGGCGCTCCGATGTCGTGGCCGTGGAGGCGGCCGGGATTGCGGCATCCGTCATGCGCTCATGCTACGGAAGCGGGGCCCGGCGCGGAACGCGGCCGTCACAGAGCGGCAACCTGCCGGGCCGACACCCGGAGACACGCCACGGCCGCGAGCGTAGCGTGGAAGCATGGCACTGTTCGCCGATCGGGTCGATGCGGGCCACGCGTTGGCGCAATCGCTCGGGAAGTGGCGCGGGACGGATGCCGTCGTGCTCGGCATTCCGCGCGGCGGAGTCGTCACGGCTGCCGCCGTGGCCACGGAGCTGTCGCTCCCCCTCGATGTGGTGGTGGTCCGCAAGCTGGGTGCGGCGGGTCGCGAGGAGTTCGCCGTCGGCGCGATCGCCGACGGCGTGCGCATCGTCACGCCGTCCGCGATGCAATGGGCGGGAATGTCGCAGCGGGATCTCGACGCCGTCGAGGCGGCCGAACGCGATGAGCTCGCGCGGCGGACGGATGCCTTCGGTGCCCGTTCCGCCGCGGTGACCGGTCGCACGGCGATCGTGGTCGACGACGGCGTGGCCACGGGATCGAGTGCGGTCGCTGCGTGCCGCGCCCTGAGGGCACGCGAACCGCAGCGGATCGTGCTGGCGGTGCCGGTGGCGCCGGCGCGGTGGGAACCGCCGCCGGACGCGGTGGACGAGTTCGTCTGCCCGAACCGCGAGCACGACTTCTGGGCGGTCGGCCAGTACTACGACGACTTCACCCAGACCACGGACGAGCAGGTCGTCGAGCTGCTGCGCGGTTCGGACCCCGGTCGCTGAGAGTGTCGGACACTCTCAGCAACCGGGTCGCGTCGTCATCGCATGAGGGCCATGCGCAGCGTGTCGAGCCCGACGCCGCCGATGTCGAGCGCGCGCTTGTGGAAGCTCTTGATCGAGAAGTCGGCGCCCTCGCGCTCGGCGACCTCGTCGCGCAGCTGCTCCCAGATCCGCTGGCCCACCTTGTACGAGGGCGCCTGGCCGGGCCAGCCGAGATAGCGATTGACCTCGAACGTCACGAACTCATCCGACATGTTCACGTTGTGTCGCATGAACTCCAGTGCGAACTCGGCATCCCAGGTGCCCTCGCCGTCGGGTCGCTGCTTCTCGAGGTGCACGCCGATGTCGAGGACCACGCGTGCGGCGCGCATACGCTGACCGTCCAGCATCCCCAGGCGGTCTGCAGGGTCGTCGAGGTAGCCCAGCTTCTCCATCAGGCGCTCGGCGTACAGGGCCCACCCCTCGGCGTGACCCGATGTGCCGCCGAGGAGGCGCCGGTAGGAGTTGAGCTGCGCGCGGTTGTAGACGGCCTGGCCGATCTGCAGGTGGTGTCCGGGCACGCCCTCGTGGTACACCGTCGTGAGCTCACGCCAGGTGTCGAACTCCTCGACGCCCTCGGGCACTGACCACCACATGCGGCCGGGGCGTGAGAAGTCGTCGGTCGGACCGGTGTAGTAGATGCCACCTTCCTTCGTCGGCGCGATCATGCACTCGAGGCGACGGATGGGCTCGGGAATGTCGAAATGGGTCCGGCCGAGCTCGGCGACGGCGCGGTCGCTCGTCTCCTGCATCCACTTCTGCAGGGCATCGGTGCCGCGCAGCTTGCGGCTCGCATCCTTCTCGAGGAACGCGACGGCCTCTTCGACCGTGGCGCCGGGCTTGATCTCGTTCGCGATCGACTCCTGCTCGGCGACCATGCGCGCAAGCTCCTCGACGCCCCACTCGTACGTCTCGTCGAGGTCGACCGTGGCGCCCAGGAATCGTCGCGAGTGCAACGCGTACAGGTCGCGACCGACCGCATCCTTCTCCGTCGCGACCGGCGCCAGTTCGGATGACAGGAACTGCGCGAGAGCGTCGTAGGCAACGCGGGCCGCGTTGGCGTTGTCGGCCAGGTCGCGGGCGAGAGAGGCCGGAAGCTGCCCCTCCTCGGGCGCCGCTTCGGCCGCGAACGCGGAGAAGAAGCCGCCCTCCTCGGTGTACCGGGCGATCTGGCTGACCACCTCGACGACCTGACGTCGAGCCGGGACGACCCCGCGGGCGATGCCCTCACGCAGCGACTCGACGTATCCGTCGACCGCTCCCGAGACGGCGCCGAGCCGCGTGGCGATGACCGACCAGTCATCGGCGGTCGCGGTCGGCATGAGGTCGAACACCTGGCGGATGTCCTGCGCGTGCGAGGCGATCACGTTGACGTCGCGCAGGTGCCACTGCGCGTCGTGCAGGTCGAGGCCCAGCTGGATCTCGCGCGCGAGATCCTCCTGGGTGACCGCGTCGATGTCGTCGACCGGGGTGGCGGCCGTCAGTTCCGACAGCGTCTTGCGGCCCTCGGCGATCAGTTGTTCCTGGCCGGCAGGGCTGTAGTCGCCGAAGCGATCGTTGAACTCTGCGCGACCGATGTAGGTCGCAAGCGTCGGCTCGAGCTCGGCGAGTGTGTCCACCCATGCATCGGCGATCGTGTCGATCTGCGTGGGCGTGCGGGATTCTTCAGTCATGCGTCTGAGCCTAGAGACGACACGGGATCTCGACAAACGCGCGTCCCGGTGGCGTGAGGGCCGTTGACGAGCGCGCGGGTGTGGTCAGTGCCCGGCCGAGTTCCAATCCCCGCCGCGCCCGATCTGCACCTCGAGAGGCACCGAGAGGTCGGCGGCATCGCCCATGCGTTCACGCACGATCTGCTCCGCGGCATCCCACTCCCCCGGAGCCACCTCGATCACGAGCTCGTCGTGGATCTGCAGCAGCACGCGCGAGAGCATCCCGCGATCGGCGAAGTCGTCGTGGATATGGAAGAGCGCGATCTTCATGATGTCGGCGGCACTGCCCTGGATGGGGGCGTTCAGAGCGGCACGCTCGGCGTTCTCTCGCAGCACGCGGTTGGGGCTCGCGAGGTCCGGGAACGGGCGTCGACGGCCGAAGATCGTCTCGGTGTAGCCGTCGATCCGCGCCTGCTCGACGGAGGAGCGCAGGTAGTCCCGCACGGCGCCGAAGCGGGCGAAGTACTCCATCATCAGCTGCTTGGCCTCGGACTGCTCGATGCGCAGCTGCTTCGACAGCCCGAACGCCGACAATCCGTAGACCAGGCCATACGACATCGCCTTGACCTTGGTGCGCATCGCGGAGGTCACGTCTTCGGGCGCCACGGCGAACACGCGTGCACCGACGAATCGGTGCAGATCCTCGCCCGAATTGAACGCCTCGACGAGCCCGGGGTCCTCGGACAGGTGCGCCATGATCCGCATCTCGATCTGCGAGTAGTCGGCCGTGAGCAGCGTCTCGTATCCTTCGCCTACGACGAACGCGGAGCGGATGCGACGGCTCTCTTCGGTGCGGATGGGGATGTTCTGCAGGTTGGGGTCGGTGCTCGAGAGGCGCCCGGTCTGGCTGCCGGTCTGCACATACGTGGTGTGAATGCGGCCGTCGGGGCCGATCGCCCCATCGCCACCGATCGCGCTGTCGAGCGACTCGATGATCTGGCGCAGCTTGGTCGCCTCGCGGTGCTGCAGCAGCAGATCCAGGAAGGGGTGGGGATTGGTCTCTTGCAGGTCGGCCAGCACCGCCGCGTCCGTCGAGTACCCGGTCTTCGTCTTGCGCGTCTTGGGCAGCTGCAGCTCGTCGAACAGCACCTCCTGCAGTTGCTTGGGCGACCCCAGATTGACCTCGCGTCCGATGGCCGTGTAGGCGTCTTGCGCGAGGGCGTCCGCGCGCTGTGCGAGCTCGCCCGAGAACTCGGCCAGAGTGTCGTGCGAGACCGCGACGCCCGCCAGCTCCATGTCGGCGAGGGCCCTCAGCGTGGGCAGCTCGATGTCGCTGAGCACAGCGGCCACACTCGGAGCCATCTCGGCCCGCACGGCTTCTGCGACCCGCAGCGTGTACCACGACAGCTGGCCGGGAGTGGCACCCTCGGTCTCGGGAACCAGCTGCGTCGGGTCGGCCTCGGGAAGCTTCTCGTCGAGGTACCGGTCGACCAGGTGCGCGAGTGTCTTGTCGGGAAAGCTCGGCCGCAGCAGCCAGCCGGCGACGACCACATCGAACGCCAGGCCGCCGATGCCCAGGCCGACCCGGCGCAGGGCCTTGATCTGCGGTTTGGCGTCGCTGAAGACTTTCGGCGCGTCCGAGGTGAGCCACGGCGCGATCGCCTGCTCCACCTCGGGCGTGAGCGTCGCCTCGACCGCAGAGACCGTGGGAGTGTTCGTGGCAAATCCGACCCGCCGCGGCCGGCCGCCCTCGACGACCACCGTGACGCCGACGTCGCCCGTGGCGTCATCGAGCCACGACGCCAGCTCGCCCGGCGGCAGCTCCTGCGCCGTCGGGGCGAGCATCGCGGCGGCAGAAGTCACGGCGGCCATCTGCTGTTCGATCCCGGCGAGCTCGGCCACGCGTGGAATCAGCGTTTTGAACTCGAGACGCGCGAAGATGTCGCGCACTGCCTGCGCGTCCATCGGCTGCACCTCGAGGTCGCTCGGCCCGAGCGGCAGGTCCACGTCCGTCATCAGACGGTTGAGCATGCGGTTGCGCCGCACGTCCTCGACGTGCTCGCGCAGGTTGTTGCCGACCACGCCCTTGATCGAGTCCGCGCCCTCGAGGAGTGCGTCGAGCGACCCGAACTGCGTGAGCCACTTGACGGCGGTCTTCTCCCCCACCTTCGGGACGCCCGGCAGGTTGTCGCTGGTCTCGCCGACCAGCGCCGCGATGTCGGGATACTGCTCGGGCGGCACACCGTATCGCTCGATCACGGCCTCGCGGTCGTAACGCTTGAGCTGCGATACGCCCTGCACGTTCGGATAGAGCAGGACGATGTCGTCGTTGACCAGCTGGATGGTGTCGCGATCGCCCGAGCACACGAGCACGCGGAAGCCGTCGGCGGCGCCCTGGGCGGCAAGTGTCGCGAGGATGTCGTCGGCCTCGATGTCCTCCTGCTGAAGCACGCGGATGCTCATCGCTGCGAGGCATTCCTGCAGCAGCGGAATCTGTCCCTTGAATTCGGACGGAGTCTCGGACCGATTCGCCTTGTACTCGGGATACTCCCTGCTGCGGAAGGACTGCCGCGACGTGTCGAACGCCACCGCGAGGTGGGTGGGCTTCTCCGCCTTGATGAGGTTGATCAGCATCGCCAGGAATCCGTAGATCCCATTGGTGTGCTGGCCGTCCTTCGTCGAGAAGTTGTCGACCGGAAGGGCGTAGAACGCGCGGTACGCCAGCGAATGGCCGTCCACGACGAGAAGGGTAGGCTTTGCGGAGTCCGTCACCCTGCAAGCCTAGCCAGGCCCGCGGACAGCCAGATCTCCCCCAGGACCGCGCAAGACCGAAGGTGTCTTCATGCCCGAACACTCCCTCGCAGATCAGGACGCCCTCGAGTGGGCTCTCGGCCGCGGACTGGGAACACTCGCAGACAAGATGGGCTTCGAGTGGGTCGAGTTCACGCCCGAGCGGGCGGTGGCCCGCATGCCGGTGGAGGGCAACACCCAGCCGGTCGGGCTGTTCCACGGCGGCGCATACGTCGTGCTGGGCGAGTCGATGGGATCCATGCATGCGAACTATCACGCCGGGCCCGGCCGCCTGGCGGTCGGGGTCGACATCAACGCCACTCACACCCGATCAGCCACGAGCGGATATGTGACCGGCGTCTGCACCCCTGTCCACCTCGGTCGCAGTCTTGCGGTGCACGAGATCGTCGTCTCCGACGATCAGGGACGACGCTGTTCCACCGTCCGCATAACGAACCACATCAAGGATCTGCCGCAGACATGAGAAAAGCGGATGCCCCCTTGGAGGCATCCGCGTTCTCGAAGTCTTCTCAGCCCTTCTTGGGCGCGAGCTGCTCGATGATCGCCTTAGCGACATCCTGCATGGTGAGGCGGCGGTCCATGGACGCCTTCTGGATCCAGCGGAACGCCTCGGGCTCGGACAGGCCCATCTTCTCGTTGAGCAGGCCCTTGGCGCGGTCGACGAGCTTGCGGGTCTCGAACCGCTCGACCATGTCGGCGACCTCGGCTTCGAGCGTGATGATCTGCTCGTAGCGGGCCAGCGCGATCTCAATGGCCGGCAGCAGATCGTTCGGCGTGAACGGCTTGACGACGTAGGCGAGGGCGCCTGCCTCGCTCGCGCGCTCGACGAGCTCCTTCTGGCTGAAGGCGGTCAGCAGCACGACAGGGGCGATGTGGTTCTTGCTGAGCTTCTCGGCTGCCGAGATGCCGTCCAGCTGCGGCATCTTGACGTCCATGATGACGAGGTCGGGTCGCAGCTCGGTCGCCAGCGCCACCGCGGTCTCGCCGTCACCGGCCTCGCCGACGACATCGAATCCGTTGTCGCGGAGGATCTCGACGATGTCGAGTCGGATCAGCGATTCGTCCTCGGCCACCACGACACGACGGGGGGTGGAAGCCGTCGATGCGGCGGTCTGTTCCTGCTCAGTCACCATTGAATCCTACGGTATGGTCGTTCGCGGACGCGCCGCGAGGCGCCGGCCGGTGTGGCGGAATGGCAGACGCGACCGACTCAAACTCGGTTGCCCGAAAGGGCGTGTGGGTTCGACTCCCACCACCGGCACGGTTCACGACAGCGATGAGCGGATGCCCCGGGCCGGGGCATCCGCTCATGTGATCGGCTGCTACGCGCCGAAGTACTGGTTTCCGAGCGCCTTGCTCTTGAGGGCGTCGAACTCCCCCTGTGAGATCGTGCCGGCATCCAGGAGCGCCTTGGCCTTGGCGATGTCGTCGGCCGGGCTCGCCGAGGCAGCCGGACGATAGTCGTCGGACTCGGGCACCACGCCACGACCGTAGGCCTGGGCACGCTGCGCCATGCCCTTGCCGCGGGCGATGATGTAGATCAGTGCGGTGAGGAATGGCACGAACACCAGCGCGATGATCCACAGCGCCTTGAACCCGCCGTTGAGCTCGTGGTCGCGGAACAGGTCCGTGATGATAACGATGACGACGTACAGGTAGGCGACGAAGTAGAAGCTCCACAGCAGGAACCAGAACAGTTCACCGAAGAGGGACATCGGGACACCTTTCACAGACCAACGGGCGAGTGCGACCCACAGTAGTGGTCGCAACCGCCCGCCCGGAGGTCTCTCAGTCCCGTGTCTTGTAGATCGGCGCCTTGCCGTGGACGGCGTCGCCCACTTTGTGGATCCGGATGTCGTTCGTCGAGCCGATGATCCCGGGAGGCGATCCGGAGATCACGACGACCTTGTCACCGACCTTTGCGAGGTCGTTCGCAAGCAGGTAGTCGTCGACCTGGATGAACATCAGGTCGGTGTGGGCGACGTGCTCGACGAGGGTCGAGCGGACGCCCCACGTGAGGGCCATGCGGCGGCGGATCGCCGGGTCGGGCGCGAACCCGATCATGGGGATGCGGGGACGCAGGCGCGACATGCGCCGCGCGGTGTCGCCGGACTCGGTGAAGATGCAGAGGAACTTGGCCTCGACGAACTCCGCGACCTCCATCGCAGCCAGCGTGATGGCACCGCCCTGCGTGCGCGGCTTCGTCGTGAGCGGCAGGATGCGCTCGAGGCCGTGCTCCTCGGTGGAGTTGATGATGCGCGCCATGGTCTCGACCACGGTCACCGGGTACTTGCCGACGCTTGTCTCGCCGGACAGCATCACGGCGTCCGCGCCGTCGAGCACGGCGTTGGCGACGTCGCTGGTCTCAGCGCGCGTGGGCACCGGATTCTCGATCATCGACTCGAGCATCTGCGTCGCGACGATGACCGGCTTGGCCATGCGGCGGCACAGCTCGACCGCGCGCTTCTGGACGATTGGCACCGCCTCCAGCGGGAGCTCGACGCCGAGGTCGCCGCGCGCGACCATGATGCCGTCGAATGCGTCGATGATCTCTTCGAGGTTGTCGACGGCCTGCGGCTTCTCGATCTTCGCGATGATCGGGACGTGGCGCCCCTCTTCGGCCATGATCACGTGGACGCGTTGAACGTCCTTCGCGCTGCGCACGAACGACAGCGCGATGATGTCGGCGCCGGCCTGGAGGCCCCAGCGCAGATCGGCCTCGTCCTTCTCCGACAGCGCCGGCACGTTGACCGCGACACCGGGCAGGTTGATGCCCTTGTTGTTCGACACCGGGCCGCCGACGATCACCTTGGTCGTGACGACAGTGCCGTCGGTCTCGATGACCTCGACGCGCACCTTGCCGTCGTCGATGAGCAGGAAGTCGCCGGCCTTGACGTCGTTCGGAAGGCCCTTGAAAGTCGTGCCGACGATCTCTTTGGTGCCGAGGATGTCTTCGGTGGTGATCTTGAAGATGTCGCCGACGGAGAGCTCGTGGGGTCCGTTCTCGAACTTGCCGAGGCGGATCTTGGGGCCCTGCAGGTCGACGAGGATCGCAACGGCGCGACCGGCGTCATCCGCGGCCTTGCGCACGTTGGCGAAGTTGTTGTCGTGGACCGAGTAGTCCCCGTGGCTCAGGTTGAATCGGGCCACATCCACGCCGGCGTCGATGATCGCGCGGACCATCTCATACGTCGACGTGGCGGGTCCCAGGGTGGCGACGATCTTGGCGCGTCTCATCCGTGGTTTTTCTCCGGGTGGGGTGTGAAGGGGGCGAATGCCTCGGCCAGCCTACGCGGGCTGCAGGCCGATGGCGACATCCTGCGGGCGGACGGGCGAGGGCAGCTGGGTCTGGCCCATGAGGTAGCGGTCGACGCTCGCGGCGGCCGCGCGTCCTTCCGCGATCGCCCACACGATGAGCGACTGTCCGCGGCCGGCGTCGCCGGCGACGAAGACGCCGGGAGTCGTCGTCTGGTAGTCGTCCTCGCGGAGCAGGCTGCCGCGGTCGGTGAACTGCGCTCCCAGCTGCTCGTCGAGAGACGCCTGCTCGGGGCCGGTGAAGCCCATCGCGATGAGGACGAGGTCGGCCGGGATGTCCCGCTCCGTGCCGCTCTTGGGCACACGACGTCCGTCGACGAACTCGGTCTCGGCTACGCGCAGCGCACGCACCTCCCCCACGTCGTTCGAGAGGAACTCGACGGAGGAGGCCAGGAACGAGCGCTCGCCGCCCTCTTCATGAGCGGACTGCATCTCGAAGAGGGTCGGGGTCATGGGCCAGGGCTGATGTTCCGGACGCTCGCCCGGAGGGCGACGCCCGATCGCCAGGTTCGTGACGCTGAGCGCGCCGTGGCGGTGGGCGGTCCCGATGCAGTCGGCGCCGGTGTCGCCGCCGCCGATGACCACCACGTGCTTGCCCTCGGCGGTGATCTGGTTGGGCACCGCGTCGCCGGCGACCGCCTTGTTCGACTCGACGAGGTACTCCATCGCGAAGTGCACACCCGCCAGGTCGCGACCAGGGATCGGCAGATCACGAGGCACGGTTGCGCCGGTGGCGACCACGACCGCGTCGTAGCGCGCACGCAGATCGCT
Source organism: Microbacterium sp. HD4P20 (assembly GCF_019449275.2). GTDB lineage: Bacteria > Actinomycetota > Actinomycetes > Actinomycetales > Microbacteriaceae > Microbacterium. Next base: position 440,530 of record NZ_JAHZQZ020000014.1, on the reverse strand, counting down.
CCACGAGATGTCCTTGCCGATCTCGACGCCGGCGCGGAAGCGCGTGCCCTCGTCCTGCATCTGGCGAAGGCGCGACTCGAGGTGCTTCTTCTCCATCTTGAAGTCGGGGATGCCGTAGCGCAGGAGTCCGCCTATGCGGTCGTCACGCTCGAAGACGGCCACGGTGTGCCCGGCACGTGTCAGCTGCTGCGCGGCGGCGAGGCCGGCCGGCCCCGATCCGACGACGGCGACCGTCTTGCCGGTGAGACGCCCCGGCGGCTCCGGCTCGACCCAGCCGCTCGCAAAGGCCTCGTCGATGATCGAGACCTCGACCTGCTTGATGGTGACGGCGGGCTGGTTGATGCCCAGGACGCACGAACTCTCGCACGGCGCCGGGCACAGGCGTCCGGTGAACTCGGGGAAGTTGTTCGTCGCGTGGAGGCGCTCGATCGCGGCGCGGCCCTCACCGCGCCACATCAGGTCGTTCCACTCCGGGATGAGGTTGCCCAGCGGGCAGCCCTTGTGACAGAACGGCACGCCGCAGTCCATACAGCGCCCGGCCTGGCGACGAAGCACGGCGGAGTCGCCGGGCTCGTAGACCTCTTTCCAGTCCATGATGCGCACCGGCACGGGCCGCCGCGGCGGCAGTTCGCGCTCGGTGACCTTCAGAAAGCCCTTGGGATCAGCCACCCGTCACCTCCAGGATGCGGTTCCACACCACGTCGCCGTCGGGGTCGAGCCCCTCGGCGACCGCGTTCTGACGGGTCTGCAGCACGGCGGCGTAGTCGCGCGGCATGACCCTCACGAAATTGTCGAGCTCGCTCTCGAAGTCATCGAGAAGAGCCTGGGCCAGGGTCGAGTCGGTCTCGGCGATGTGCTGCACGAGCAGGTCGCGAAGGATCGCGGCATCCCCTGACCCGAGTTCGCCGAGCTCGAGTTCGCCCGTCGCGAGGGCCTCGCGGTTGACCAGCTTGCGGTCGAGTCGGTACACGTACGCCGTGCCGCCCGACATCCCGGCGCCGAGGTTGCGCCCGGTGGCACCGAGGATCACCGCCAGACCGCCGGTCATGTACTCCAACGCGTGATCGCCGACACCTTCGACCACCGCGGTGGCGCCCGAGTTGCGGACGAAGAACCGCTCCCCCACGACGCCCCGCAGGAACAGCGTGCCCTGCGTCGCACCGTAGCCGATCACGTTGCCGGCGATCACGTTCTGCGACGCATCGAAGGCCGCGCGGCGCGGCGGTCGGATGACGATCTGGCCACCCGAGAGGCCCTTGCCCACGTAGTCGTTCGAGTCGCCCTCGAGACGAAGCGTGATGCCCGCCGGCATGAAGGCCCCGAGGGACTGGCCCGCCGAGCCGGTGAGGTTGACCACGATGCTGCCCGACGGCAGGCCGTTCTCGCCCCGCGCGCGCGTCACGTGGTGGCCGAGGAGGGTGCCGACGGCCCGCTCGGTGTTGCGGATCGGCAGGTCGATCGTGATCTGTCCGCCGTGTGAGATGACCTCGCGCGCCCGCTCGAGCAGCTGCACGTCGAAGTGCGCGTCGAGCTCGTGCAGCTGCGGCTTGGTGTTGCGGCGCGACTCGTCCTCGGAGAAGACGGGGCCCTGGAGGACTGGCGTGAGGTCCAGGCCGCTGGCCTTCCAATGCTCGACCGCACCGTTCACGTCCAGCAGTTCGGCACGCCCGATCGCCTCATCGAGGGAGCGGAAGCCCAGCTCGGCGAGGTACTCGCGTACCTCCTGGGCGATGAACTCCATGAAGTTCACGACGAACTCGGGCTTGCCGTTGAAGCGCTCCCGCAGCACCGGGTTCTGCGTCGCTACGCCCACCGGGCAGGTGTCGAGGTGACACACGCGCATCATGATGCAGCCCGAGACCACCAGGGGTGCCGTCGCGAAGCCGAACTCCTCGGCGCCCAGCAGCGCGCCGATGACGACGTCGCGACCGGTCTTGAGCTGACCGTCGACCTGCACGACCACGCGGTCTCTCATGCCGTTGAGCATGAGGGTCTGCTGCGTCTCGGCGAGGCCGAGCTCCCACGGGGTTCCGGCGTGCTTGAGCGAGTTGAGGGGGCTCGCACCCGTGCCGCCGTCGTGGCCGGAGACCAGGATGACGTCGGCCAGGGCCTTGGCGGTGCCGGCCGCGACCGCGCCGATGCCGGACTGGCTCACGAGCTTGACGTGCACGCGGGCGCCCGGGTTGGCGCGCTTCAGGTCGAAGATCAGCTGCTTGAGGTCTTCGATCGAGTAAATGTCGTGGTGCGGCGGCGGCGAGATCAGGCCCACACCCGCCGTCGCGTGCCGCGTGCGCGCGACCCACGGGTACACCTTGGTCGGTGGCAGCTGGCCGCCCTCGCCGGGCTTGGCGCCCTGCGCGAGCTTGATCTGGATGTCGTCGGCCTCGGTCAGATACAGGCTGGTCACACCGAAGCGACCCGAGGCCACCTGCTTGATGGAACTGCGCCGCTCGGGGTCGAGCAGCCGGTCCACGTCCTCGCCGCCTTCGCCGGTGTTGGACTTGCCGCCGAGGCGGTTCATCGCGATCGCGAGGGTCTCGTGCGCCTCCTTCGAGATCGAGCCGTAGCTCATCGCGCCGGTCGAGAACCGCTTCACGATGGACGACACCGGTTCGACCTCGTCGATGGGCACCGGGGTGCGTCCTTCGGTCTTGAACCGGAAGAGGCCACGCAGCGTCTTCAGCTCGTTCGCCTGGTCGTCGACGAGCTTGGTGTACTCGCGGAAGATGTCGTAGCGCCGGGTGCGTGTGGAGTGCTGCAGCCGGAAGACGGTGTCGGGATTGAACAGGTGCGGCGAACCGTCGCGTCGCCACTGGTACTCGCCGCCGGTCCACAGTCGCTCGTGTGCGCGCACGGCGGCGTCCTCGGGGTAAGCGAAGTCGTGCCGGGCCTGGTTCTCGGCGGCGATCTGCTCGATCCCGATCCCGCCGAGCTTGGTCTCGGTGCCGGTGAAATAGGTGTCGACGAATTCCTGCGACAGGCCGATGGCCTCGAAGACCTGGGCGCCCGCGTAGGACGAGACCGTCGAGATGCCCATCTTCGACATGATCTTGAGCACACCCTTGCCGAGCGCGTAGATCAGGTTCTTCACGGCCTTCTCGGGCGAGACGCCGGTGATGAAGCCCGCGCGGACGAGATACTCGACTGTCTCCATCGCGAGGTAGGGGTTGACGGCCGACGCGCCGTAGCCGATGAGCGTCGCGACATGGTGCACCTCGCGCACGTCGCCCGCCTCGACCACCAGTCCGACCTTCATGCGGTTCTCGCGGCGGATCAGGTGATGGTGGATCGCCGAGAGCATCAGCAGCGACGGGATCGGCACCAGGTCCTTGTTCGAGTCCCGGTCGCTCAGGATGATGAACTCCGCGCCGTTCTCGATCGCCTCGTCGACCTCGGCGCACATCTCGTCGATGCGTGCCTTCATCGCGCCGGCGGCCGAGTCGAGGTGGTAGAGCCCGCGGATCGTCACGGAACGGCGTCCCGGAAGCGCCTTGTCGATGTTCTGGAGCTTGGCCAGCTCGTCGTTGTCGATCACGGGGAAATCGAGCGTGATCGCCCGCGCGTGGTCGGCGCCCCAGTCGAGCAGGTTTCGCTCCGGCCCGAGTCCGAGTGACAGCGAGGTCACCACTTCTTCTCGGATGGAGTCCAGGGGCGGGTTGGTGACCTGCGCGAACTGCTGCGTGAAGTAGTCGAAGAGCAGTCGGGGGCGATCGCTCAGCACGGCTACGGGCGTGTCGCTGCCCATGGCGCCCAGGGGCTCCGCGCCGGTCTGACCCATCGGCGTCAGGAGGATCCGCACCTCTTCCTCGGTATAGCCGAACGTCCGCTGACGTCGCGTGATCGAGGCGATCGGGTGGACGATGTGCTCACGCTCGGGCAGATCCGCCAGGCGCACACGGCCGTGGTCGAGCCACTCCTGCCACGGCGCCAGATCAGCGAGCTGCTCCTTGATCTCGTCGTCCTCGACGATGCGCCGCTGCGCCGTGTCGACGAGGAACATCCGTCCGGGACGCAGTCGCCCGCGCCGCTTGATGCGCTCGGGTTCGAAGTCCAAAACGCCGGTCTCGCTGCCGATGACGATCAGACCGTCGGTGGTCTCGGTCCAGCGGCCGGGGCGGAGTCCGTTCCGGTCCAGCGTCGCGCCCACGAGCGTGCCGTCGGTGAAGATGAGGGCGGCCGGGCCGTCCCACGGCTCCATCTGCATGGAGTGGTACTCGTAGAACGCGCGCAGCTTCGGATCGATGTCGGCCTGCTTCTCGTACGCCTCCGGCACCATCATCAAGATCGCGTGCGGCAGGCTGCGACCGGTGAGGGTCAGCAGCTCCAGCACCTCGTCGAACGATGCGGAGTCGCTGGCACCGTGCGTGCAGATGGGCAGGAGCGGGCGGATGTCGCCGAGCAGCTCGGACTCGAGCTGCGACTGGCGCGCACGCATCCAGTTGCGGTTGCCGTTGACCGTGTTGATCTCGCCGTTGTGGGCGAGCATGCGCAGCGGCTGCGCGAGCGGCCACGACGGGAAGGTGTTCGTGGAGTAACGGGAATGGACGACGGCGAGCTCGGAGGCGAAGCGCTCGTCCTGGAGGTCGGGATAGAACGGCTCGAGCTGGAGCGTGGTGACCATGCCCTTGTAGCCGAGGGTACGAGCCGACAGCGAGACGAAGTACGCGTCGAGCTCGGTGCGCGCCCGCTTGCGCAGGCGGAAGGTACGCCGGTCGAGTGCGATGCCCGACAGCGCCGGGGTGTCGCCCTCCGCGGGCCGCGAGACGAACAGCTGCTCGAACGCCGGCCGTGCCTGGAACGCGAGCTTGCCCAGGTGCTCGTCCGAGGTCGGCACATCGCGCCACCCCAGCACGGTGAGGCCCTCGGATGCCGCGATCCGCTCGATCCCCGCCTTCTGAGTCGCCCGCGCCTCATCGTCCCGCGGAAGGAACACCATTCCCACCGCATACTCTCCGACCGGAGGCAGCGGAAAATCGACGACGGCGCGGAGGAACGCGTCGGGCATCTGCGTCAGGATGCCGGCACCGTCGCCGGTCCCGGCGTCGGAGCCGATGGCTCCGCGGTGCTCGAGGTTGCGCAGCGCCGTGAGCGCCAGGTCGATGATGTCGTGTCCGGCGTGTCCGCGCAGGGTCGCGACCATCGCCAGGCCGCACGCATCCTTCTCGAACGCAGGGTTGTACATGCCCTGCTTCTCGGGAAGGCCCGCGAGGGCCGAAGCAGCGGGGGTGTTCGCCTTCACTGAGGCGAGACGACGGGGGCTCGAAGCCATACCTACCGTCCTCACGTTGATGCTCAAGATGGGACGACGTCGGCCCTGGGGCGCGTTCTCGGGAGAAGATCGCGTTGATCGTGGCGGCTCTGAGTGAGAACCCGGCTCACGGCTGCGCTTGTGGCGCCCGTTCGTCGACGACGGACGTCGGGGGGTCGGTGACGTCGACGAAGTCGTCGGTGTCCTGCGATTGTACAGCCCCTTCCGGGGTCCACTCGCGTCCGGGGACATACGGCGACGGCTCGTATCCGGGATGGCGGCGCTTCTGCACGAAGAAGATCACGAGACCGAGGAGGACTCCCGCGATCGCGGCCCACACGTTGGTGCGGATGCCCAAGAAGATGTCGCTCGGGTCGATGCGGATGGACTCCCACACGATGCGCCCGGCGCTGTACCAGACGAGGTACAGGGCGAAGAGGCGGCCCCACTGCAACCGGAAGCGTGCGCCCGCCCACAGCAGCACGAGCACGCCCAGACCGTTCCACAGCACTTCGTACAGGAAGGTCGGGTGGAAGAGGGTGTCTTCGGGCAGCCCGATCGGCCACGCCGGGTTCGGGTAGTCGATCACGAGTCCCCACGGCAAGTCGGTGGGGAGTCCGAACAGCTCCTGGTTGAACCAGTTGCCGAAGCGGCCGATCGCCTGTGCGAGCAGGAGTCCTGGAGCCAGTGCGTCGGCGAAGGTCCAGAACCGGATGCCGGTCCACCGGCATCCGAGCCATGCGCCGACCGCCCCGCCGATGAGGGCGCCGTAGATGGCGATGCCGCCCTCCCAGATGTACAGCGCCGAGAGTGGGTTCGCTCCTTCGCCGAAGTAGAAGTCCCAGTGGGTGACGACGTGGTAGATGCGAGCCGCCACGATCGCGAGCGGCACCGCGAGCAGTGCGATGTCGATGACGACCCACGGCTCTGCGCCTCGCTTGGTGAGGCGACGGTTCGTCAGGAACACCGCGATGATGATGCCCGTGATGATGCACAGTGCGTAGAAGTGGATGCGCAGTGGACCGAGGTCGATGTAGCTGATCGACGGGCTCGGGATGCTGGCGACGACGCTCGCGGCGGCGTTGATCATGGGAGAACCGTGTCCTTGCTGGTGAGAGTTCGGCGGCGGCCGACCTCAGAAGTCTAGTTCGAGGTCCGCGCGGTGCCCGAAGCGAGCGCGCGAGCGGTTGCGGCGAGACCGTCCTGGCCCCCGTCGCGCAGCGCGCGCACGAGCGCCGTGCCGACGATCGCGCCGTCGGCGTACTCGAGGACGCCGGCCACATGCGCCGGGTTGGAGATCCCGATGCCGACGCACGCGCGGACGATGCCGTCGGGGCTCGCCGAGCCGCGATCGCGAAGACGTGCGACGAGTGTGCGGGCGGCGGCATCCAGCTGCTCCCGCTCACCTGTGATGCCCATCGTCGAGACGGTGTACACGAAGCCGGTCGAGTTGGCGACGATCAAGTCGAGACGTTCGTCGGTGGATGTCGGGGCGGCCAGGAACACCCGGTCCAGGCCGGTGCGCTCACTGGCGGCGATCCATTCCGGCGCCGCCTCCGGCGTGACGTCGGGCGTGATGAGTCCTGCGCCGCCGGCGGCCGCGAGGTCATCGGCATAGCGGTCGACCCCGTACTGCAGCACCGGGTTCCAGTAGGTCATCACGAGCACCGGGATATCGACGCGCCGGGTGATCTCGCGCACCGCCGTGAAGGTGTCGCGCAGGCGGAACCCGCCCGCGAGCGCGGCCTGCGTCGCTTCTTGGATCACCGTGCCGTCCATGACCGGGTCGGAGTACGGCGGTCCGAGTTCGAGCACATCGGCGCCGCTCTCGGCCAGGGTCACCGCGGCATCGATGCTCGCCTGCAGATCGGGGAAGCCGATCGGCAGATAGCCGATCAAGGCGCCTCGTCCCCCGGCGTGTGCGGCGTCGATCGCCGCCGCCACCCGCGAGGTCATAGCTTGGTGCCCTCTCCCTTGGCGGCATCATCCGACGGCGCGGAACCGACGACCGTCGCGTCGTACAGCTCGAAGTAGCGTGCGGCGGTGTCCATGTCCTTGTCGCCCCGGCCCGAAAGGCACACCGCGAGGATCGCGTCCGCCCCCAGCTCGCGCCCGATGCGCAAGGCCCCCGCGAGAGCGTGCGCCGACTCGATCGCCGGGATGATCCCCTCCGTCTCGGACAGCAGCCGCAGTGCCTGCATCGCCTCGTCGTCGCTGGCGGGGATGTACTGCGCGCGTCCGATCGAGGCGAGCCACGCGTGCTCGGGACCCACTCCCGGGTAGTCCAGCCCTGCCGAGATCGAATGGGACTCCACGGTCTGACCGTCCTCGTCCTGCAGGACGAACGTCTTCGCGCCATGGAGGACGCCGGGGCGTCCACGCTCGATCGAGGCGGCGTGCCGATCGGTGTCGACGCCGTCGCCGGCAGCTTCCACGCCGTACAGCGCGACGCCGTCGTCGTCCAGGAACGCGTCGAACATGCCGATCGCGTTGGAACCGCCGCCGACACATGCCAGGACGGCATCCGGAAGCCGCCCGGCCTCCTCGAGGAGCTGCGCGCGCGCTTCTTCGCTGATCACCTTCTGGAAGTCGCGCACCATCGCCGGGAAGGGATGCGGACCGGCAGCCGTGCCGAAGATGTAGTTGGTCGTCTCGACGCTGGCCACCCAGTCGCGGTACGCCTCGTTGATCGCGTCCTTGAGGGTGCGCGACCCCGTCGTGACGGGGATGACCTCAGCGCCGAGCAGGCGCATGCGGGCGACATTCAGGGCCTGGCGCTCAGTATCGACCTCGCCCATGTAGATGGTGCACTCGAAGCCGAAGAGCGCGGCCGCGGTGGCGGTCGCCACGCCGTGCTGCCCGGCGCCCGTCTCGGCGATGACGCGCGTCTTGCCGAGACGCTTGGTGAGCAGCGCCTGGCCGAGGACATTGTTGATCTTGTGCGAGCCGGTGTGATTGAGGTCTTCCCGCTTGAGGAACACGCGCGCCCCGCCGGCGTGTGCGGCGAACCGCGGCACCTCAGTGATCGGCGACGGGCGTCCGGCATACGAATGCAGGAGGCGCACGAGCTCGGACTGGAACGCGGGATCGGCCTTGGCGGCCTCGTACTCCTCGGTCAGTTCGTCGATCGCCGCGATGAGCGATTCGGGCATGTAGCGTCCGCCGAACTCTCCGAAGAGGGGTCCGGGCGCTTCGCGAAGACTCATGCTCCGGCCTCCAGGAACGTGTGCAGGGTGGACACGGGATCGTTCGTCACGAGGGCCTCCCCGACGAGCACCACATCGGCGCCCGCCGCGCGGTAGTGGGCGACGTCGGCGGGTGCGAGCACCGCCGACTCGGCGATCTTGATGGCGTCGGCGGGGATGCGGTCGGCCAGGCGGCCGAAGAGGTCGCGGTCGAGCTCGAACGTCGACAGGTCTCGCGCGTTGACTCCCACCAGCCGCGCGCCGATGTCGGCGGCGCGGTCGACTTCGGACTTCGAATGCGTCTCGACCAGTGGTGTCATGCCGAGCGCGAGGGTGAACGCGTGCAGTCGCTCGAGCACCTCCTGCTCGAGTGCGGCGACGATGAGGAGCACGAGGTCCGCGCCCGAGGCCCTCGCCTCGAGCACCTGGTACTCGGTGGCGATGAAGTCTTTGCGCAGCACGGGCACCGATACGGCAGAGGTGACGGCCTCGAGATCGGCGAGGCTGCCCTTGAACCGTCGTCCCTCGGTCAGCACCGAGATGGCCGAAGCGCCGCCTTCCTCGTATCGTCTGGCCTGGAACGCCGGATCGGGGATGTCGGCCAGGTCGCCCCGCGAAGGGCTCGCACGCTTGACTTCCGCGATGATCTTCACGCGATCGGCCGGGGCGAGCGCGGCGAGGGCGTCGCGGGCGGGCGGCTGCCCGAGGGCCGCGGCCTCGAGCGCCGCCACGGGGCGTGCCGACGCGCGGAGCTCGGCATCCTCAACCGCGCCGGCCGTGAGGTCGGCGAGCACGATCAGTGCTCTTTCGGGGTGTACTTCGAGCCGTTCGCGCCGTACCCGGCCTTCGACAGGGCCCAGCCGACGATGAGCCCGACGAGGAGGAGCCCGGCGGAGGCCCACACCAGGGCGGGCATGTCGAACCAGTAGAACACGACGCCCAGAGTGACGGCGACGAGCATGATCACGACGGCTGTCCAGGCTGCGGGCGAGTGTCCGTGGCCGGGGTCGCCGATGTTGTCGCTCATGGGTGTCCTCCTGGAAAAGCGCGGAATGCCGCCAGTCTAGCGGTCAGGTGGTGGGGTCCTCGCCACGCGACAGGTCGTCCCAGTCGTCGATGGCGTCGTGCGGGCGCGATCCGCCGGTCGCAGCGTGCGTGCTCTCGTCGGTGCGGTAGCGCCGCCCGGTGGCGGCCCAGCGTCGTGCGCCGGCCAGGGTGAATGCGCCTGCGGCGACGAGCACGACCGACGTCGCGAGGGTGATCCCGGGCCATGGCGTCGCCGTGATCGAGGCGACCAGATCCGCCACCGACGACTCGCCCGCGATGCCGGTGGACTCGGTGACGACGGATGCCACGGCCGAGACCGGATGCCCGAAGGCCACGTGGGCGCTCAGCCAGGCAAGCGTCAGGCCGATGAGCACCGAGAGAACGCCGAACACGTACCGCAGCACCAGGCCGACGATCGACAGGGCGGCGCCGAGCGCGAGCACGGCGAGGCTCAGCGGCGCGAGCACCGGGATCGCCGACGCGCCGGGGACCTCGAGCGCATGCCCGACGCCGTCGTCGAGGACCGCCGTCAGCCATGTCTGTGTGGACGAGATGACGCCGATCGCGCCGCATGCCACGATGACGACGACGGCGAGCAGGCGCGCGCTACGGATCACGCCGGCCGCTCCGCCACGACCGGGTCGAGGTCGTCCGCATCGAAGCACGTCCTCGTGCCGGTGTGGCAGGCAGGACCGATCTGCTCCACCTCGAGCAGGATGGCGTCGCCGTCGCAGTCCAGTCGCGCACCCCGCACGAGCTGGATGTTGCCCGACGTGTCGCCCTTGCGCCAGTACTCCTGGCGGGAGCGGGACCAGAACGTCACGCGCCCCTCGGTGAGCGTGCGGCGCAGCGCTTCGGCATCCATCCATCCCAGCATGAGCACCTCGTGCGAGTCCCACTGCTGGATGATGGCGGCGACCAGGCCGTCGTCGTTGAAGGCCACACGGCCGATGCGGTCATCCACGGACTCGGTCACGTCGTCACCTCCCGCACCGCGATGCCGTCGGCGGCGATGGCGGCCTTGACATCACCCACCGTGAGCTGACCGGAGTGGAAGACGGATGCCGCCAGGACGGCGTCGGCGCCCGCCGCGATGGCCGGTCCGAAATCGGCTGCGCGCCCGGCGCCCCCGGAAGCGATGACGGGAACACTCGACAACTCGCGCATGAGCGCGACGAGCTCGAGATCGAATCCCTGCTTCGTGCCGTCAGCGTCGATCGAGTTCACCAGGAGCTCACCCGCCCCGCGCTCGATCGCCTCGCGCGCCCACGCGAGGGCGTCGAGGGTCGTCTCGGTCCGACCGCCGTGGGTGGTGACCACGAACCCCGATTCGGTGCCCTCGGTGCGCTTGACATCGAGCGAGAGCACGAGCACCTGCGCGCCGAACCGGTCGGCGATCTCGTCCAGGAGGGCGGGACGGGCGATCGCGGCGGAGTTGACGCCGATCTTGTCGGCCCCCACCGCGAGCAGGCGCGCGACGTCGTCGGACGAGCGCACTCCCCCGCCCACGGTCAGCGGGATGAAGACCTCCTCGGCGGTGCGACGCACCACGTCGTACGTGGTGGAGCGGTCGTCCACCGTCGCGGTGACGTCGAGGAACGTGATCTCGTCCGCGCCCTGACGGAAGTACTCCGCCGCCAGCTCGACGGGGTCGCCCATGTCGCGCAGATTCTGGAAGTTCACACCCTTGACCACGCGGCCCGCGGCCACATCGAGACAGGGGATCACACGGCAGACCAGACTCATCACAGCCTCGCGTTGTGGATCGCCGTCACCAGGATCGCGCGCGCGCCCATCGCGTACAGCGCGTCCATCACGTGGTTGACGCCGGCGCGGGCCACCATCACGCGCACTGCGACCCATGCGGGATCGCGCAGCGGCGAGATCGTCGGCGACTCCACGCCAGGGGCGATCTTCACCGCTTCGTCGACGAGCTCGGCGGGAAGGTCGTAGTCGACCATGACGTAGCGGCGGGCGACCATGACGCCGCGCAGGCGCCGCAGGAGCGTCTGTGTCGCGTCCACGTCGGTCGGGCCGGCGATCAGCACCGCCTCGGACTGCAGCAGCACCGGCCCGAAGATCTCGAGTCCGGCCTGACGGAGCGTGGTTCCGGTCGACACCACGTCGGCGACGGCATCCGCCACGCCGAGGCGCACGGCGGACTCGACAGCGCCGTCCAGCGGCACGAGGTCGACGGCGACGCCGTGGTCGTCGAGGAAGCCGTCGACGAGTCCGGGGTACGCGGTCGCGACGCGCACGCCCTCGAGATGCTGCACCGTCGAGAATCGGCCGGGCGGGCCCGCGAAGCGGAACGTGGAATCGCCGAAGCCCAGCGCCTCGATCTCGCGTGCCCCGGGCATGCGGGCGTCGAGCAGCAGGTCACGGCCCGTGATGCCGACGTCGAGGGCGCCGGAGCCGACGTAGGTGGCGATGTCCTTGGGGCGCAGATAGAAGAACTCGACCTCGTTCTGAGGGTCGATGACGTGAAGGTCCTTCGGGTCGCGGCGGCCGGTGTAGCCGGCCTCGTGAAGCATGTCGGAGGCGGTCTCGGCGAGCGAGCCCTTGTTCGGCACGGCGATTCGCAGCATGGCAGCGGGGCTTTCGGGTTCGAGGGCGGACGAGGATGCGCGCTCAGAGATGTCGGTAGACATCCTCGAGGCTCAGCCCCTTCGCGAGCATCAGCACCTGCAGGTGGTACAGCAGCTGCGAGATCTCCTCGGCTGCGGCATCCGTCGACTCGTACTCGGCCGCCATCCACACCTCGGCGGCCTCTTCCACGATCTTCTTACCGATGGCGTGCACGCCGGCGTCCAACTGCGCGACCGTGCCCGATCCCTCGGGACGCTCGGCCGCCTTCGCGGCGAGCTCGGCGAACAGCGTGTCGAACGTCTTCACCAAGCCAGGTTATCGCCCCGGCGAGGCGGCACGGACCTGCGTGACGTGTCCGCGTCGAGGACCGACCCACGCTTGCCACGCGCGGGAGCCCCGTCGCCGCTCATCACAGATGCCGGCTCGCGGCGGCGCGGAGGCCGGCGATCGCGTTCGCAGGGTCGTCCGCGCCGAAGACGGCCGAGCCCGCGACGAACGTGTCGGCCCCGGCTTCCGCGGCCTGGGCGATGGTGGACTCGCCGATCCCGCCGTCGACTTGTAGCCACACCGATGAACCACGCCGGCGCGCTTCGTGTGCCAGGCGCTGCAGCTTCGGCATCGTCTCGGGCATGAACGACTGTCCGCCGAAGCCGGGCTCCACCGTCATGACGAGGATCTGGTCGAAGTCCTCGAGCAGGTCGAACAGCCCGTCGACGGCGGTCGCCGGTTTGACGGCGATGCCCGCTCGCGCGCCGATCGAACGCAAGCGCCGCGCGAGGGCGACCGGCTCGGCTGCTGCCTCGAGATGGAAGGTGACCGAGGCGGCGCCGAGCTCGGCATAGCCGGGCGCCCATCTGTCGGGATCCGAGATCATCAGGTGCACGTCCAGCGGCACGGGGCTCGTGGCCTGGATGCGCTCGACCATCTGCGGGCCGAACGTCAGGTTCGGCACGAAGTGGTTGTCCATGACGTCGACGTGGACGAAGTCGGCCGTCGCGATGCGCGCGAGTTCGGCCTGCATGTTGACGAAGTCGGCGGCGAGGATGCTGGGATTGATCCGGATGCCGACCTCGCGGGCGGTCTCGTCAGTGGGAAGCACGCGTCCATTATGGTCGAGGGCCGCTCCCGCGCCGGGCCCGGACCTCTCGCTCACACGCGACGCAGCAGGGTGACCGACATCGCGTCGGTGTTGTGCCGATGCGGCCACAGCTGGGCACGGCCGCTGCCGTCGGCCTGCGCGGGGAGGCCGGGGTCGGCATCCGAGAGCTGCGCGATGACATCGCGGGCCGACAACTCCTCGAGCGCCGCGCCCCACTCCCGGCGCACGTCGGCGACGACTCCGGCGGTCTCGGCGAGGTGTGGCGAGCACGTCACGTACGCCACGACACCGCCGGGCCGGAGGGCCCCGACGGCGGCGTCGAGCAACTCGCGCTGCAGCGCGGTCAGGGACGGGAGGTCGCCGGGCGCCTTGCGCCATCGCGCTTCGGGGCGCCTGCGCAGCGCGCCCAGGCCCGTGCATGGCGCGTCGACGAGGATACGGTCGTATGCCCCACGTGCCTCGGCGGCCCGGACGCGCCCATCCTGCTCCGACACCGGCACCTCCAGGGGCACGCCCTCGAGCGCCCGGCGGACGAGCCCCGCGCGCGCCGGCGAAATCTCGTTGGCGTCGAGGGACGCGCCGTGGGTGAGCGCTTCGGCGGCCAGGACGGCCGTCTTGCCGCCAGGACCGGCACACAGGTCGAGCCACCGCTCCCCCTCGACGACCGGCAATGCGCGGGTCAGCGCAAGCGCCGCCAGCTGCGAACCCTCGTCCTGGACGCGGATGCGACCGCCCGAGCCGCGGATGATTCCCTCGGGGTCGCCGCCGCCGAGGCGGAACCCGATCGGCGAGAACGGGGTGCGTCGGGCGTCTTCGGGCGCGTCGGCGAGTCCGGGCAGGACCGCCATCGTCACGCGCGGCGCAGCATTGTCAGCGGTGAGCAGTGCCTCCAGCTCATCGGCGCGACCTTCGGCGGCCAGAGCGCGCCGGAACGCGCGAACCACCCAGACCGGGTGCGAGAACAGCAGTCCGAGCTGCTCGTCGTCCGACCGTGCACTCGCCGCGACGTGTGTCATCCAGTCGCCGGGAGTATCGCGCGACACGCGTCGCAGCACCGCGTTCGCGAAGCCCGCCGCGCCCCGGCCGGCGGCGGCCCGCGCGAGCTCGACAGACTCGTTGACGGCGGCGTGCGAGGCCACCCGCGTGGACAGCAGCTGGTGCACGCCCAGACGCAGGGCGTCGAGCACGGCGGGATCGATCTCGTGGACCGGACGGTCGGCGGCGATGGCGATCACGGCGTCGTACGTGCCCTGGCGGCGGAGGGTGCCGTAGGTCAGCTCGGTGGCCAGCGCGGCGTCGCCACCGGCCAGGCCCGCCCGCACGATCGACGTGGGCAGCAGCAGGTTGGCGTATGCGTCGGACTCGTGCACGGCCCGGATGGTCTCATACGCGACGCGGCGCGCCGCCACCGTGGCACTCACGCCGCCACCACCGCATCGGTGTCGCGACGTCCGCGCCACCAGTCGGCTGCCCTCATGGGACCCTTGCCGGCCGGCTGCACGGTCTCGAGGAGGATCGCGGCGGAGGCCGTTCCCGCGATCACCTCGCGACCGTGAAGAGCGAGCGCGCCCGGCGGCAGCGCCGGCGCGTCGGGGTCGGCGCGACGCGCGGCCAGCACTTTGAGACGACCGCCGTCGACGGACGTGTGCGCTCCGGGCTCCGGTGTCACGCCGCGGATGCGGCCCAGCACGGCCTCGGCGGGCTCGGGCCAGCGGATACGGGCGTCTTCGTCACCCAGCTTGGACGCGTACGTCGGCTCGCCATGCTGTGGTCGCGCGATCGCGGTGCCCTGTGCGATGCGATCCACCACGTCGACGAGCAGGTCGGCGCCGTCGGCGGCCAGCGTACCGAGGAGGTCGCCGGCGGTCGCGTCGGACGGGATGTCGATCGCGACCTCACCGAAGACGTCACCGGCGTCCAGCTCGGGGACGAGCTGGAAAACGCTCGCGCCGGTGCGCTGGTCTCCGGCGATGAGTGCGTGCTGAACGGGCGCCGCCCCTCGCCAGCGGGGTAGGAGCGAGAAATGCAGGTTGATCCAGCCGTGGGCAGGTGCCGACAGCAGCGGTTCGCGCACCAGTCCGCCGTAAGCGACGATCACCCCGAGGTCGGGAGCCAGCGCCGTGACCTGTTCCGTGACGCCCGCGTCCAGGCGATCGGCGCGGATGATCTCGAAACCGCGCTCCTCCGCTTCCGTTGCGACCGGCGACGGCGTCAGCACGCGCTTGCGCCCGAGCGGAGCGTCGGCGCGCGTGATCACCGCCGCGATCTCGTGATGGGATGCCGCGAGCCGCCGCAGCGACGGGACGGCGGGCGCCGGCGTGCCGGCGAAGACGAGGCGCATGAAGCTCCCAGCGTGGCGGATCAGAGATCGAGGTCGGGCACGTCCACCCGGACTCTCAGTGTATTGGCGGTGCCCGCCGCCCGTCCCTTCGCGGGGCGGCGACCCTTCACCGCTGCCGCCACGACGGACGCCCGAAGACTCTGCGCCACCCGTGCCCCCAGCCCGTACTCGAACCGCACCAGTGCGCGCGTCGCTTCGCCGCGCGGCAGCGGTCCGAGCACGGCCTCGGCGTCCAGCTCGGGCACAGCGCGGCGCAGCTCGACGAGCGCGGCCTCGACCGCGGCACGCGCCCCGTCGATGGCCGCGACCCGGACCGTCGGCGGCATCCGCAGCGGGGCGCGATCCGCCAGCTCGGCGCGCGCGTACGCCGCGTGCGTCCATGTCGCCAGAGCCCGGGCGACCGCGCCGCCCACCCCGACGAGGTGCACCGGGGCGCCGGGCGCCGCGAGCGCCGCAGCGTTGGACCACCAGCGCAGGCAGGACTCCGCGATCCGCAGATCTTCGGCCAGCAGCATCCGGTCGCCATCCAGCAGGATGACGGCGCGGTAGCCGCCGACCGCCGGCGGTTCGGCCCCGCGAGTGGCGACGACCAGCGCGGGCCGGCCATCGACCTGCCGCACCGGGTGGTCGCCGTCGGCGACGATCACGCGCGTCCCGGGGAACGCGCGGCCCAGCTCGTCCGCCGTGCGCTCGCTGCCCGACGACGCCATGCGCAGCAGCGTGGCCGAGCACTCGGTGCACGCCCAGCGCGTGGCCGTCCTGCCGCACCACGTGCAGGCGGGCACCGCACCTTGGCGGGCTGCGTGGAGCGGGCCCCCGCAGTGCGCGCAGCGCGCGGGATGCCGGCACTGGGCGCACACCAGCACGGGTGCGTAGCCGGGCCGGGAGACCTGCACCAGTACGGGTCCGCTTTCGAGTGCCTCGCGGGCCGCGGCGAAGGCCGACGAGGGCACCCTCGCGCCGCGCGACTCGCCCTCGCGGGTCGCGGTCAGCACGACGCGCGGACTGCGTCGGCGCGCGGCGGGTAGATCGCGCACCCACCCGACCGTGACGAGACGCTCGACGTCGGTCGTGCGGGTGTGACCGGCGAAGACGAGGGCGCCTCCGTCGAGCTCCTGACGCAGCAGCGCGGCGTCCCGCGCGTGCACGCCCGGACTGAGCGGCTCAGCCAGCAGCGGGTCGCCGTCATCCCACAGTGCGACCAGGCCGAGCTGGGCGACCGGGGCGTACACCGCCGAGCGGTTGCCGATGACGATGCAGGGTGCGGTGGCCAGCGTGCGCAGGAACGCCGCGTAGCGCTCGGGGCCGCTGCGCTTCGCATCATCGCGCACGAGCGCATCCGCGGGCACGTGAGCCGCGAGCACCGCCTCGAGCTGTGCGCGGTCGCGATGATCCGGCACGGCGACGATCGCGCTGCGCCCGCCGGCCAGGGCGTGCACCGCGGACGCGGCCAGCAGGACCGCCCACGACCCGACAGGGGTGCCGTCGGGCAGCTGCGCCGGGTTCGGCGGGGCGTCCACGGCGAGGCGCTCGCCGGCGTCGATGGCCTCGTCCAGTCCCGGATACGCCGAGAGCACCTCGAGCGCCCAGGCTGAGGACTCGGCAGACACCGCAGGCGTCGCCGGCGCCTCGGCCGCGCGCCACGCCTTCTCGGCGCGCACCATGCGCCGCGGGATCGCCAGCCGCAGGATGTCGCTCGCCGAGCCCGCGGCGCGGTCGGCCGCCCGCCGGGCGAGCGCGTAGAGGCCCGGAGTCAGCACCGGGACCGGCGACACGACGGCGTCCAGCTCTGACAGCGGGCGGTCCGACGCGTCCGGCTCACCGATCTCGACCAGATAGCCGTCCACGACCCGACCCGCGCTGCGCAGTGGCACACGTACCCGCACGCCGGGCACCGCATCTGACGCGAGCTCGTCGGGGATGGAGTAGTCGAAGAGACGGTCGAGCTGAGGAAGCGGGGAGTCGATGAGCACTCTCGCCACACGACGCGCGGTCACCGCCGCCTCCCCGGGCCTGCTGCGTCACGCACCGCGCTCACGCGGCGGTCTTCAGAGCCCCGCGGCCGCGCGCAGGGCCTCGGCGCGGTCGGTGCGCTCCCACGTGAACTCGGGCAGTTCACGGCCGAAGTGCCCATATGCCGCTGTCTGGGCATAGATCGGGCGCAGCAGATCGAGCTGGTCGATGATCGCCTTCGGGCGCAGATCGAAGACGTCGAGGATCGCGCGCGTGATCGCCTCGTCCGACACACGTCCGGTGCCGAAGGTCTCGACGTACAGGCCGACGGGCTTCGCCTTGCCGATCGCATAGGCCACCTGGACCTCGAGGCGCTCGGCGAGGCCGGCGGCGACGGCGTTCTTTGCGACCCAGCGCATCGCGTAGGCCGCCGAGCGGTCCACCTTCGACGGGTCCTTGCCGCTGAATGCTCCGCCGCCGTGCCGCGACGCACCGCCGTACGTGTCGATGATGATCTTTCGGCCGGTGAGGCCGGCGTCGCCCTTCGGGCCGCCGATCACGAACGGGCCCGCCGGGTTGATGTAGAACTGCACATCGGGCAGATCGAGCCCAGTCGCTTCCAGAACCGGATCGATGACCTCGGCGCGCACGGCCGCGCGGAGGGCCTTCTGCGAGATGTCGGGATTGTGCTGGGTCGACAGCACGACCGACTCGACGGTCTTCGGCGTCTGTCCGTCGTAGCCGAGCGTGACCTGCGTCTTGCCATCGGGGCGCAGGAACGGCAGTGCACCCGAGCGTCGCACTTCAGCCAGGCGCTCGGCCATGCGGTGCGCCGTCCACGCCGCCATGGGCATGAGCTCGGGCGTCTCGGTGGTGGCGTAGCCGAACATGATGCCCTGATCGCCGGCGCCCTGCAGGTCGTGGGGGTCTTCGGACCCGTCCTCGCGGCGCTCGAAGGCCTTGTCGACGCCGGCGGCGATGTCGGAGGACTGCGCGCCGATCGACACGCTCACTCCGCACGAGTCGCCGTCGAAGCCGGTCTCGCTGGAGGTGTAGCCGATGCGATTGACCACGTCGCGAACGATCGCGGGGATCTCGACGTACGCCGACGTCGACACCTCGCCCGCCACGTGCACGAGGCCAGTGGTCACGAGCGTCTCGACGGCGACCCGGCCATCCGGATCCTCGGTCAGGATCGCGTCGAGGATCGAGTCCGAGATCTGGTCGCAGATCTTGTCGGGATGCCCCTCGGTGACGGATTCGGACGTGAACAGACGCAGGTCGGTCATCGATGCTCCAGATCGGAAGGGTGCGGGCACCAGTATGCCCCCGAGAGCGGACATGTCAGCTTCGGGGGCATCGGGACGTGACGGCGGTCTGCTACTCGGTGTGGCGCAGACGCAGCTTGTCCTCGTGGATCTCGTGAAGTGCGATGGTGAGCGGCTTGTCCTCCACCGTGGAGTCCACGAGCGGGCCGACGTTGTCGAACAGGTTGCCCTCGTGCAGGTCGGAGTAGTAGTCGTTGATCTGACGCGCCCGCTTGGACGCGTAGATCACGAGCTGATACTTCGAGTCGACCTTCTCGAGAAGAGTGTCGATGGGGGGCTCGATGATGCCCTGATTCGTTCCGGCCATGGCGAAACCTCCTGGATCGGATGACGGGATGGAAGTCTTTCGGGCCTCGGCGTGCCGAGGCATCCTCTCATTCTACGCGAGGCTGGACGCTCAGCGCGCAAGGCGGGCGACTTCGTCTGCCGCCCGGGCCACGTCGTCGTTGACGACGCGGTAGTCGAACTCGCCCTGCGAGGCGAGCTCGGCCTTCGCGGTCTGCAGGCGCCTGGTTCGCTCGGCCGCGTCCTCGGTGCCCCGCCCGACCAGTCGCTGGACCAGTTCGTCCCAGCTCGGCGGCAGCAGGAACACCAGCGTCGCCGACGAGTCGGCCGCGCGCACCTGCCGCGCCCCCTGCAGGTCGATCTCGAGGAGGACCGTGCGGCCCGCCGCGAGCGCTGCCTCGATCGGGCGGCGCGGCGTGCCATAGCGCGAGGCGTTGTGGACGGTCGCGTGCTCCAGCAGCTCGCCGGCGGCGATCATGCGGTCGAACTCGCCATCGTCGACGAAGTAGTAGTGCTCACCGTCCACCTCGCCCGGCCGGGGCTTGCGCGTCGTCGCCGACACCGACAAGTGGATCTCGGGGTGATGCTCCTTGATGTGCGACGCGACGGTCCCCTTGCCCACCGCGGTGGGCCCCGCCAGGACCACCAGGCGGCTTCGGTTGCCTCGCGGCTGCAGCTCGGGCCAGCGCTCGTCGAGGAAGCGGCGCAGATCTTCGCGCTGCCGCGACCCCAGTCCGCCGAGCCGCTTCACCGGCGAGATCTCGAGCTCTTTCAGAATGCGGTCGCGTTTGCCTTCGCCGATGGCCGGGATCGCGGTGAGGAACTCCGGCACGCGCATCGCGGCGACCGGCGCGGACGGATCGGCCAGTGCTCGACGCAGCAGCTCCTGCGGCGTGATGACCCGCATCGCCACGTCCTTCTTCAGGGCGGCCCGCTCGCGACGAGCGGCGACGGCGCGGCGGGATGCTGCGACCCGATCTACTTCGGGCGGAGTGCGGGAATCAGGCATGTCAGTCACCACGGTAGAGAAGAGCGCGCTCTTTGATGCGCGCGGCGAGCCGGTCGGGTCCGGCAGCCAGGATGCTGCGGCTCTCTGACGCTATCACCGCGGGGGCCAGTGCGCCGAAGCGGGAGCGCAGCTGCGCTGGCTCGGCGCCCTGATGACCGAAGCCCGGACCGAGGATCGGCGCGGTCGGCGCGAACGGCTCGAGGCCGGCATCCGCCCAGTCCACCGTGGCGCCGATGACGAACCCGATGCTCCCCCACTCCCCCGGTGGCGTCACGCGCGCGTTGCGCGCGGACACCTCGTGGACGATCGCGCCCGACACCGTCTCGGACCCCGACTGCGTCGTGGACTCCAGGCGCGCGCGCTGTGCGGTGAACGCGTCGGGATTGCTGGTGGCAGCCAGGACGAACGCCCCCTTGCCCTCCCGCTCGGCGAGGGCGAAGGTGCCCTCGAGGGTTCCGACCCCGAGGAAGGGGCTGACCGTCACCGCGTCGACCTCGAGCGGCGAGCCCGGAGTCAGCCACGCCTCGCCGTAGGCGTCCATGGTGGTGCCGATGTCGCCGCGCTTGGCGTCGCCGATCACCACAAGACCGGCCGCGCGCGCGGCGGCGAGGACCTCCTCGAGCGCGGCGAAGCCAGCCGAGCCGTAGCGCTCGAAGAACGACACCTGCGGCTTCACGACGGCCACCGCCTCGGCCGCGGCCTCGACGGTGCGCAGCCCGAACTCGCGGGCGCCGGCGGCCGAGGCATCCAATCCCCAGTCCTCGAGCAGGTGCACGTGGGGATCGATCCCCACGCACAGCTGTCCGCGAGCGGCCATCGCCGTGCGCAGCCGCTCGCCGAACGAGGTCGTGGCGGGATCGGTCATCGGCGTGCCAGCCGGTCGGCCGCGTACTCCTGCAGGCTCTTCACGGCGAAGCCCTCGCGCAGCACGGGCAGCGCGCTGACCGCGGCGCCCAGCACGGCCATCGTCGTGAAGAGCGCCTTGTCGCCGGCCACCGCTGCCGCGCGGATCTCGTAGCCGTCGGCACGGGCCGACCCCCCGGACGGGGTATTCACCACGATGTCGATCTCGCCGGCGTTGATCAGGTCGACGATGTTGGTGCCGCCGGACTCCTGCGTCTCGGAGTATTTGCTCACGACGCGTACCGCGATGCCGTTTCGGGCGAGGATCTCAGCGGTGCCCTCGGTGGCGACGAGGTCGTAGCCCAGCTCCTGCAGGCGATGCGCCGGGAGGATGACCGCGCGCTTGTCGCTGTCTGCGACTGAGATGAACACGGTGCCTTCGAGCGGCATACCGCCGTAGGCGGCCTCCTGGGACTTCGCGAACGCGGTCGGGAAATCACGATCGATGCCCATGACCTCACCCGTCGAGCGCATCTCCGGCCCGAGCACCGAGTCCACCGTCTGCCCGTCGGCGGTGCGGAAGCGCTTGAACGGCAGCACGGCCTCCTTCACGGCCACCGGCGCGTCCAGCGGCACGCGGGAGCCGTCCTGCACGGGCAGCATCCCCTCGTCCTTCAGCTCGGCGATGGTGCTGCCGGCCATGATGCGCGACGCAGCCTTGGCCAGCGGGATGCCCAGCGCCTTCGAGACGAACGGCACGGTGCGGCTCGCCCGCGGATTGGCCTCGATGACGTAGAGGACGCCCGCCGAGATCGCGAACTGCACGTTGAGCAGGCCCCGCACACCCACGCCCTCGGCGATGGCGTGCGTCGCGACGCGCACGCGATCGATGTCGGTGCGACCGAGGCTCACCGGCGGCAGTGTGCAGCTGGAGTCGCCGGAGTGGATGCCGGCCTCTTCGAGGTGCTCCATCACACCGCCGATGTACAGCTCGGTGCCGTCGAAGAGCGCGTCCACGTCGATCTCGATCGCGTCGTCGAGGAAGCGGTCCACCAGCAGCGGCATTCCCGGGCCGATGATCGCCTGATCGGCGATGCGCACGAAGTAGTCGCGCAGGGCATCGGTCGAGTAGACGATCTCCATGCCGCGCCCGCCCAGGACGAAGCTGGGACGCACCAGCACCGGGTACCCGATCTCTTCGGCCACGGTCACGGCGCCTTCGGCGTCGATCGCCGTGCCGTTGCGCGGCGCGAGCAGCCCCGCCTCGTCGAGTAGATGCGAGAACTGCTCGCGCTCCTCGGCCAGATCGATCGCGGCCGGACTGGTGCCGAGGATCGTGTACCCGGCGTCCTCGATGCCCTTGGCCAGGCCCAGCGGTGTCTGGCCGCCCAGCTGACACACGACGCCCAGGATCGTGCCGGACTGCGCCTCGGCGTGGAGGACCTCCAGCACGTCCTCGAGCGTGAGCGGCTCGAAGTACAGACGGTCTGACGTGTCGTAGTCGGTCGACACGGTCTCGGGGTTGCAGTTGACCATGACCGTCTCGTAGCCGGCGTCCGACAGCGCGAACGACGCGTGCACGCACGAGTAGTCGAACTCGACGCCCTGCCCGATGCGGTTCGGGCCGGAGCCGATGATGACGACCTTGGTGCGCTCCGACGGCGAGACCTCGGTCTCGAAGTCGTAGCTCGAGTAGTGGTAGGGCGTGAGCGCCGGGAACTCCCCCGCACACGTGTCGACCGTCTTGTAGACCGGACGGATGCCGAGGGCATGACGGATGCCGCGGATCTCGGTCTCGCCGATCTCGCCCGACGCGCTGCGCAGCTGTGCGATCTGGACGTCGCTGAAGCCGTGCTCCTTCGCGATGCGCAGGGTCGCGGCATCCAGCTCGCCGGCGTGCCGCACGTATTCGGCGACCTCGTTGATGAGCACGATCTGGTCGAGGAACCACGGGTCGATGCCGGTGGCCTCGAACGCCTGCGCGACCGTGGCGCCCTTGCGCAGCGCCTGCTGCAGCACGACGATGCGGCCATCCGTCGGCCGCTTGGCGATGTCGAGGAGCTCTTGCGCCGATCGCGGCTCGTCCCCCCAGTGGAAGCTGGACCCGCGCTTCTCGAGTGAGCGGAGCGCCTTCTGCAGGGCGGTGGCGTAGTTGCGGCCGATCGCCATCGCCTCGCCGACGGACTTCATGGTCGTCGTCAGTGTGGTGTCGGCGGCGGGGAACTTCTCGAAGTTGAACCGCGGCACCTTCACCACGACGTAGTCCAGCGTCGGCTCGAAGCTCGCCGGCGTCACCTTCGTGATGTCGTTCGGAATCTCATCGAGGCGGTAGCCGATCGCCAGCTTGGCGGCGATCTTGGCGATCGGGAACCCGGTGGCCTTGGATGCCAGCGCCGACGAGCGCGAGACGCGCGGGTTCATCTCGATGACGATGATGCGGCCGCTGGCGGGATCGACGGCGAACTGGATGTTGCAGCCGCCGGTGTCCACGCCCACGGCGCGGATGATGTCGATGCCGATGTCACGCAGCTTCTGGTACTCGCGGTCGGTCAGCGTGAGCGCCGGCGCAACGGTGATCGAGTCTCCGGTGTGCACACCGACCGGGTCGACGTTCTCGATCGAACACACCACGACGGTGTTGTCGGCCGTGTCGCGCATGAGTTCGAGCTCATACTCCTTCCACCCGAGGATCGACTCCTCGAGCAGCACTTCGGTGGTGGGCGAGTCGCGCAGTCCCGCGCCGGCGATGCGGCGCAGATCCTTCTCGTCGTACGCGAAGCCCGATCCGAGGCCGCCCATCGTGAACGACGGGCGCACGACGAGCGGATAGCCCAGCTCGTCCGCGGCCGCGAGCACCTCGTCCATAGAGTGGGCGATGCGCGATGCCGCGACGTCGGCGCCCGCGTCCAGCACGAGCTGCTTGAAGATCTGGCGGTCCTCGCCCTTGTTGATCGCCTCGAAGTTCGCGCCGATCAGCTCGACGTCGTACTTCTCGAGGATGCCGTGGTTGTGCAGGTCGATCGCGGCGTTGAGGGCCGTCTGACCGCCGAGCGTCGGCAGGATCGCGTCGGGCTTCTCCTTGGCGATGATCGTCTCGATCACCTGCCACGTGATCGGCTCGATGTACGTCGCGTCGGCGAAGTCGGGGTCGGTCATGATCGTGGCGGGGTTGGAGTTGACCAGGATGACGCGCACGCCCTCCTCGCGCAGCACGCGGCACGCCTGGGTGCCCGAGTAGTCGAACTCGCACGCCTGGCCGATCACGATCGGGCCCGAGCCGATGACCAGGACGGAGTTGATGTCTGAGCGCTTAGGCATTCTTCTTCTCCAGGTGCGCCACGACCATGTCGCGGAACCGGTCGAACAGGTAGTTGGCATCGTGCGGGCCGGCCGCCGCCTCCGGGTGGTACTGCACCGAGAACGCCGGGATGTCGAGGGCGCGGAGGCCCTCGACGACGCGATCGTTGAGACCGATGTGGCTCACTTCGACGCGGCCATAGCCGTTCGGGCTGTCGAATTCACCGTCCAGCGGGGCCTCGACGGCGAAGCCGTGGTTGTGCGCGGTGATCTCGACGCGGCCGGTGGACTTGTCGAGCACGGGCTGGTTGATGCCGCGGTGCCCGAACGGCAGCTTGTAGGTGCCCAGCCCGAGCGCGCGGCCCAGCAGCTGATTGCCGAAGCAGATGCCGAAGAACGGCAGCTGGTCGTCGAGAACGCCGCGCAGCAGCTCGACGTGGTCCCCCGACGCCGCCGGGTCACCGGGACCGTTGGAGTAGAACACCGCCACCGGATCGATCGCGCGGATCTGATCGATCGTCACATCCTGCGGCAGCACGTGGACGTCGAACCCACGGGCAGCGAGGTTGTCGACGGTCGCCTGCTTGACGCCGAGGTCGAGCACCGCGAGGTTGCCGATCCGGTCCGAGGTCGCGCGGGTGACCTGCGCCGCCGCCACCGAGACCGCCGCCGACAGGTTCTGGCCCGCCATCTGCGGCGCCTCGCTCACCAGCCGCACCTGCACCTCGGGGTCGATCGCCGCGGCGTCGCCGGAGAAGATCCCGCCGCGCATGCTGCCTGCCGAGCGGATATGGCGCGTGACGGAGCGCGTGTCGATGCCGCTGATGCCCACGATTCCATCGCGCGAGAGCGCGTCGTCGAGGGATTCGTCGGCGCGCCAGTTCGACACGACGCGCGAGGGATCGCGCACGATGTAGCCCGCCACCCAGATGCGCCGGGACTCGGGGTCCTCGTCGTTCATGCCCGTGTTGCCGATGTGGGGTGCGGTCTGCAGCACGATCTGGCCGGCATAGGACGGGTCGGTGAGGGTCTCCTGGTACCCGGTCATTCCGGTGGCGAAGACGACCTCGCCGAGGGTGGTGCCGCGCGCGCCGTAGGCGCGGCCGACGTGGCGGGTGCCGTCCTCGAGCACGAGCACGGCCGGTTCGGTGTGGAAGAGAGGGTTCATGCGTCGGTTCCCGTCTGGTTCGGGGTGAGGATGCCGGCCACGGCATCGGCGAGGGCGCGGGCCGAGGCATCCTGCGGTCGGAAGTAGCTGTCGACGGTCGAGCCGAGCTCGGTGCGCCAGCTGAGTCTGGTCAGGCCGCCCGCTTCGACGACGCGATCGATCGCGACCGTGGACTGGCCGACGTCGACGATGCGGTCAGGGCGCAGCACGAAGGGCTCCTGGCCGGTCATGGCCACGGCGACGCCTTCGTCGGCGACGGTGACGGTCGCCCTCGAGCGGAACGCCATGCCGGGCGCCGCGATGCGTTCCAGCGGAGCGTCGTGGCGGGTCGTCGCGACGTACAGCACGTCGAATGTCGCGCGCACTCGTGCGCCGACCGGAAGGTTCCCCGCCAGCACGAGCGGCTGCGCGTCCCGTCGAGTGCGGCGCCACCACGCCCACGCCCCTGCGCTGACGAGCAGGACAGCGACGAGCACGATGATCGCGAGAGCGCCCCCGCGGCTCATGCGCGCACCCCCGGCTGCGTCAGCAGCGCGCCGTCGGCGACGGTCGCGGTGCCGCCGTGCAGGGTCCAGCGCACCTCGCCGGGCAGCTCGCGTCCGACATACGGCGAATTCGTGCTGCGGCCCCGCAGATCGCCCGCCGTGAAGGGGCGAGCCGGCGACGCGTCGTAGAAGGCGAGGGATGCCGGGTGTCCCACCGTGAGCGGTGTGCCATGTCCGGCCAGCCGTCCGATACGGGCCGGTTCCCGCGACATGACACGTGCGACGTCGCCCCACGTGAGCAGGCCGGTGTCGACCATGGCCTGGTGGACGACGCGAAGTGCGCTCTCGAGCCCGACCATCCCGTTGGCGGCGGCGTGCCACTCGCATGCCTTCGCTTCGGCGGGATGGGGGGCGTGATCGGTCGCGACGATGTCGATGGTGCCGTCGGCCAGCCCTTCGCGCACCGCGTGGACGTCTTCTTCGCGCCGCAGCGGCGGGTTGACCTTGAAGCGCGCGTCGTAGTCGCGCACGAGCTCTTCGGTGAGCAGCAGGTGGTGCGGTGTGACCTCCGCGGTGACGTTCACGCCCCGCTTCTTGGCCCACCGGATGATGTCGACCGATCCCGCCGTGGACAGGTGGCACACGTGCAGACGCGAGCCGACGTGCTCGGCCAGCAGGACGTCGCGCGCGATGATGGACTCCTCGGCCACAGCCGGCCAGCCGGCCAGGCCCAGTTCGGCCGACACGGCTCCCTCGTTCATCTGAGCGCCCTCGGTGAGACGCGGATCCTGCGCGTGCTGGGCGATGACGCCGTCGAACGCCTTCACGTACTCGAGAGCTCGCCGCATGATGAGCGGGTCCCAGACGCAGAAGCCGTCGTCGCTGAACACCCGCACGCGAGCCCGCGAATCCGCCATGGCGCCCAGTTCGGCGAGCCGCTCGCCCTTCTGCCCGACCGTGACGGCGCCGATGGGTTGCAGTGTCACGAAACCGGCTGCCTCGCCGAGCGCGAGCTCCTGTTCGACGACGCCGGCGGTGTCGGCGACAGGCGAGGTGTTCGGCATGGCGAACACCGCGGTGTAGCCGCCGGCGGCGGCGGCGCGCGACCCGGTGAGGATCGTCTCGGATGCCTCGTAGCCGGGCTCGCGCAGGTGCGTGTGAAGGTCGACCAGGCCGGGCAGCGCGATGAGGCCGTCGACGTCCACGACGGTCGCTCCCGTTCGGCTGAGCCCGATGCCGATCTCGGCGATCACGCCGTCCTGGACGACGATGTCAGCGGCGTCCGAACCTTCGATCGACGCCCCACGGAAGAGGAAGGTCTCCGGTGGCGAGGCCGCGTCTGCGGCGAATCGAGACACGTTCATCTCATGCTCCCCTTCTCGTTCGGCGTGCGGCTGTGGCCGTTCGGCTGCTCCTCCGCGCCTGCCAGCAGCAGGTAGAGCGCGGCCATGCGCACCGACACGCCGTTCGCCACCTGTTCGAGCACTGTCGAACGCGGTGAGTCGGCGGCTTCGGCGGAGATCTCCATGCCCCGGTTCATGGGTCCGGGGTGCATGACAATGCTATCCGGCGGCAGGGCGGCAAGGCGGTCCGCGCCCAGGCCCCAGCGCCGCGAATACTCCCGTTCAGTGGGGAAATAGGCGGCGTTCATGCGCTCGAGCTGGATTCGGAGCATCATGAGCGCGTCCGGAGCCTCGCCGATCGCGGCATCGAGGTCGTACGAGATGCGCGCCGGCCACGTCGAGACGTCTTGCGGAATGAGCGTCGGCGGGGCGACGAGTGTCACCTGCGCGCCGAGGGAGTGGAGCAGCCAGACATTCGAGCGCGCCACGCGCGAGTGGAGGATGTCGCCGACGATCGTGACCGACAGGCCGGCCAGGTCGCGCCCGCGGCTGTCGTCGCCGAAGCGGCGCTTTCGGATCGTGAAGGCGTCGAGCAGCGCCTGGGTCGGGTGCTCGTGCGTGCCGTCGCCGGCGTTGACCACACCGGCGGTGATCCAGCCGCTCGTGGCCAGCGTGCGCGGCGCACCCGAGGCGCCGTGGCGGATGACGACCGCATCCGCCCCCATCGCCTGCAGGGTCTGGGCGGTGTCCTGCAGCGACTCCCCCTTCGAGACGCTGGAGCCTTTGGCAGAGAAGTTGATGACGTCGGCCGACAGCCGCTTTGCGGCGGCCTCGAACGAGATGCGCGTGCGCGTGGAGTCCTCGAAGAAGAGATTGACGATCGTCTTGCCCCGCAATGTCGGGAGCTTCTTGACCTCGCGACGCTGGGTGTCGGCCATGTCCTCGGCGACGTCGAGGATGCGCAGCGCATCGTCCCGCGAGAGCGACTTGGTGTCGAGAAGGTGTCTCATGACTCGATCGTCACCTCCTCGCGCCCGTCGATCTCGGCCAGATGGACGTTGACCCGCTCGTCGCGTGAACTGGGCAGGTTCTTGCCCACGAAGTCCGGGCGGATCGGCAGTTCCCGATGGCCGCGGTCCACGAGCGTCGCCAGCCGCACCGCAGCCGGGCGCCCGATGTCCTGCAGTGCGTCGAGTGCCGCGCGGATGCTGCGGCCGGAGAACAGGACGTCGTCCACGAGCACCACGACCTTGCCGTCGATGCCGCCAGGAGGGATCTGCGTCGGCTGCGGTGCGCGCGTGGGGTTGCGGTGCAGGTCGTCGCGGTACATCGTGACGTCCAGTGCCCCCACTGGAATGGCGGCGTGGGAGAACTCCCCGATGAGGCGGCCGACCCGGTGGGCGAGCGTCACCCCGCGTGTGGGGATGCCGAGGAGGATCAGGCCGTCGGGTCCCTTGTTGGACTCGAGGATCTCGTGGGAGATCCGAGTCAGGGCTCGGGCGATGTCGGCCTCGTGCAGCACGGTGCGCGTGCTCATCCGCCGCTCCCTTCTCCGCCTCACAGGACGGGGTTAAAGGTTGCTGTGATTCCCCGAGAGTCTACCGGTCCTGGTGACCGGTCACCGACACGTTCAGCTCACGCGGCAGGCTGCGGCGCCTCGGCGTCGGCCCCGACGTGCGAGGCGCGGATCGCGTGGCCCTGACTCGTCAGGCACTTTCCGCTCGCGAGCTCCCACTTCCAATCGTGCAGCGAACAGGTGAGCACGCCGTCCTCGATCTTTCCCGTCTTGGTGAGGTCCGCGCGCAGGTGAGGGCAACGCCGCTGCACGATCCAGTCGCCCAGCCGGGCATCCTCGGTCTGGTCGGTCTGCTCGGCGTACCAGTTCTCGACGTACTCGATGCGGTCGCGCGACAGGCATTTGAGGAAGGTCGTGAGGAACTCGTTGAACTTTCCGCTGCGACCGACCTCGAACTGCATCGACAGGAAGATCGAGTTCGACCAGTCGATCTCGCCGTCGGCGATGTTGGTGGAGACCAGGTCGGCAGGGATCGTGTACCAGTAGATGCACTCCTCACCCGCGTACTCGCGCACCTTCGCCTTGGGGAAGTCCACGACCATGTCGAGCTCGCCGATGCGGAATCGCACCACGCCTCCGACGCCGTTGCGAATCGTCCGGGCGCGGCGCAGCAGCGGCTCCCACCACTCCTTGATCGCCGCGAGCATCTCGTCAGGCGGAAGCACCGCAGCGCGAGATGCCTCTTCAGCTGCGATCTCGTCCTGTCGCGTGTCGCGCTGCTCGGCGAGGTAGGACCACTTGTCGTCGAAGATCCGGTCGATCTCGGCATCGGTGTACAGCGTCTGCGTGACCGAGAGCTCACCACCGTCGAGTTCCACGACGGTTCCTGGCAGGAACTCGTAGCCCTTCTGCTCGGGCCGGGCCTGCTTCATGTGCTGCAAGAACTGGCGCTGGTCGGTGAAGATCGCGTCATCGTCCAGGCCCCAGCCGTTGTACTTGAACAGCTCGTCGCGCAAGAACATCGGCGGGCCCGCCATCGGGAACACGTGCTCGGCGTCGACCTTCTCGATGTAGTACATCGCGCGCTTGTTCTGCGCGTCGCGCTTGAGTTTGGCGAAGTTCTGCTTGGCGTCCTGGGGCAGGTCGTAGACCATGGGCCACCAGATCGCGCCGGAGACCTGTGTGAAGTACGCCTCGGGCTTGGAGAAGGTCAGCAGCTTCTCGAGGTCGAGAGGGTGGGAGTCGTTCTGGTTCAGGATGCTCGCGGTGCCGTCGTCGACGCTCAGCGACGAGTCGCCGATCGGGCCGTCGCTGGGCGCGCGGAGAGGCGTGATCATGAGCTTCAGCGGGCCGAACTCGAGGGGGACGCCCGCCTGGGTGTAAACGATGTTCTCGTAGCCGAGCCGCCGCAGGTCCTGCTCGAGGTCGTCGGTCGGATAATCCGGCAGCAGCACCGTGATGCTCTTCGGGACGTGGCGATGCATCAGCGCCGGGTCGAAGTGGTCGCGGTGCCGGTGCGAGACGTACAGGAAATCGGCGTTGCCGAATCGCTCCCAGTCCAGCCCGCGGTTGTCGGGGAACGGAAACCAGGACCCGAAGAAGGTCGGTCCGATGACCGGGTCACAGAGGATGCTTCCCCCGGCCGTCTCGATGAACATCCCGGCGTGGCCGAGGCCCGTGATGCGCATGGGCTGTGCTCCCCTTTCCGGTACTCGTTCCGTCGAACCCACACGATTCTAGGCGCCGGCTTGATCAGACCTCGAACAGACCACGGATGTCGTCGGCGTCCAGAGCCCTGCCGAACAACGCATCGTCGTCCATCACCGACCGGAACAGCCGTGACTTGCGCTGCTGCAGGGCCATGACCTTCTCTTCGATGGTTCCGCTCGCGATGAGTCGGTACACCATGACGCTCCGGTGCTGCCCGATGCGGTGGGCGCGATCGATCGCCTGCGCCTCGGCGGCCGGGTTCCACCACGGATCGAGAAGGAAGACGTAATCGGCCTCGGTGAGGGTCAAGCCGAACCCGCCCGCCTTGAGGCTGATGAGGAACACCGGGGCCGCTCCCTCGCGGAATGCTGCCACCGCCGCGTCGCGGTCGCGCGTGGACCCGTCGAGGTACGCGTACGGGATGCCGCGCTCCTCCAACCGCGCAGAGACGAGGCCCAGGAACGAGGTGAACTGGCTGAACACGAGCGCCCGATGACCCTCCGCGAGGGCCTCGTCGAGCTGTTCGAACAGGGTCGTCAGTTTGCTCGGCGGGATGTGGGCGTGCTGTGGGTCGATCAGCTCGGGCGCGAGGCTGAGCATCCTCAGCAGCGTGAGCGAGCGGAACACGATGAAGCGGTTGCGGTCCAGGTCATCGAGCA
This sequence comes from Microbacterium sp. HD4P20, assembly GCF_019449275.2. Classification (GTDB taxonomy): domain Bacteria; phylum Actinomycetota; class Actinomycetes; order Actinomycetales; family Microbacteriaceae; genus Microbacterium. The sequence continues at coordinate 409,425 of NZ_JAHZQZ020000014.1, read as the reverse complement.
GGCCGAGAACCTTCTGACGCTCGCGCTGCAGCACGGTGTCGTACAGCGCCCGGTGCGCCGCGCTCAGCTCGATGCGCACCTCCTGCTCCTGTTTGGCGGGCAGGTCTGCCGCCACCAGCTCCTTGGTGCGACGCAGGACCAGGGGGCGGATGCGGCGGCGCAGGCGGGCGAGCCGCGCAATCCGGTACGCGCCGCCGTCCTGGTTCTCGGGCACCTTGCCCTTCTCGATGGGGCCGACGTAGTCCTCGCGGAACCGCCGGGCTGAGGGGAACAGTCCCGGAGCGGTGAGCGAGAGCAGCGCCCACAGCTCGGTCAGGCTGTTCTCGAGCGGGGTGCCGGTGATGGCGAAGACGACTTCGGCCTGCATGGCCTGCACCGCGCGGTACGCCTTGGTCCGTGCGTTCTTGACGAACTGCGCCTCGTCGAGGATGAGTCCCGCCCACGCGACGCGCGCGAATCGGGCCTCGTCGAGCCGGAGCAGCGTGTACGAGGTGACGACGATGTCTGCGGATGCCGCGGCATCCGGCAGCGTCGTCCCCCGTTTCGCGCGTGTGGCATCGACGATCGCGATGCGCAGGCCGGGCGCGAAGCGCGCGGCCTCGGTCTGCCACGTCGACAGCACCGACGTCGGCGCGACCACGAGGAACGGCCGGTGCTCGCCCGCCTCGCGCGTGTGGGCGATGAGCGAGAGCATCTGCAGCGTCTTTCCCAGCCCCATATCGTCGGCCAGGATGCCGCCGAGACGGTGTCGCCAGAGGAACGCGAGCCACTCGTAGCCGGCGCGCTGATACGGGCGGAGCTCACCCCGCAGCTCCCGGGGCGCGGGAACCGAGGGGACGCCGGCGGCGTCGCGAAGTCCTTCGGCCGTCTCGCGCCACGCCAGCGCCGGCTCGGCCTCGTCGGCGAGGTCCTCGAAGTCGGCCCACAGATCCGTCTGGTACCGGCTCAGGCGCGGTCCCGTCTCCCACTCGTCGAGCTCTCCCGCCTCGTCGATGAGATCGCGCAGCCGCTGCAGCGACGGATGCGATAGCGAGAAGTACGCGCCGTCGCTGAGCAGGACCTTCTTTCGGCCGCGCGAGAGGGCCGTGAACAGGCTCGAGAACGGGATCTTGCGGCCGTCGATCGTCACCACCACGCCCAGGTCGAACCAGTCGGAGTCCGTGGACTCGACCGTCGATACCGCGATGCGCGGGTCACCCGCGAGTTCGCGATAGCGCGGACGTTCACCCGTGATGGCGACGTGGACGTCGGGGTCGGCCTCGAGGGCGGGCAGAGTGCGCGCGCCGAACTCGGCCGCGTCCAGGCCCGAGAGCGTTGCCGTCGCGGCGAATGCGACCGGCGATGCCTCGTCCCACAGCGCCTCGACACGGGCACGGATCTCGGCTTCTGCCGCCTCGTCACGGCTGGGCGCGCTCTTGGTCTCGGTCGCGGTCTCAACCGTGAACGGCACCGGCGCGGCCCCGCCGTATCGCCACGCCAGGGCGTAGTCGAGGCGATGCGACGGCGCGAAGCGCACCGTCACCACGAGCTCAGGTCGCGGGGGCGGTGGCATCTCGACTCCCGCTGTCTCGACGACGACCTGGCGCGCGATGCGAGGGAGGTGCTCGCGCACGAACTCCGCTGTCTCAGCCGGCGGAATCATGACGGGCGCGCGCGCAGACAGGAGCGCGGGGACGGGGTCGGGCAAGGTGAGCTCTGCGAGGACGAGTTCGATGCCGTCGCGTCGGGCGGCGAAGCGGTAGATGCCCGAACGTCCGATCGGACGCAGGAATCCGGCATCCGCGTGATTCCCATCCATCGTGACGACGGCCTCGACCGAGAGGCCGGCTGCGGAGGACTGCGCCCGCACCGTGACGGAGGCGTCGCGGGCGACAGAGACCGTGGCGGCGCGCTTGGTCGGGACGAGGGAGATGCCGTGCTGCGGCGCCGCCTTCAGATGCGGCCACAGCAGAGTCGACTCGACATCGTCGAGGGTCAGCCACTCCGAGGCATCGGAGAACGCGCCGAACAAGCGGATGTCCCGCGCGATGCTGTACAGCTCGGCGAACCAGCGCGCCTGGGCGGGCTCATATGCCAGATTCGGGCGGCGCAGTGCGTCCCATGACACCGCGCCCTTGATCCAGGCATCACTGCGAACGCTGCGTTCGAGCGGGCGCAGCCCGACCAGCACGTCGTGGCCGTGCTGGTGCAGCCCGCGCGGAGTCGCCGTCTCGACGCGTGCCGGTTCCCACCCCGATGGTCCCCGGCGTATCCGCTGGCGCAGCTCGACGCCGAGCGCGAGGGCGGTCGCGGTGCGCGCGGCCGGTGCCGCGGGCGGTGCGAGGAGATCACGCCACGAGGACCCGTCCGGCGCAGTCACGGGATCCATCCTCGCAAGACCCGCCGACAAGCGGGCCGGATCAGGATGCCCGGGCGATGCGCGCGAGCACGCCGTGCACGAACGAGCCGGAGTCGTCCGTGGAGAACTCCTTCGCAAGCTCGACCGCCTCGTCGATGGCGACCGCCGCAGGAACCTCGTCGTTGTACAGGATCTCCCACGCGGCCATCCGCAGCAGCGCTCGGTCGACGGCGGGCATGCGTGCCAGCGACCAGTCCTTCGCGAAGGAGGTGATCTGCTCGTCGATCGCGTCGCGGTTGTCGATCACACCGTCGACGATCTCGCGGGCGTACAGCCACGAGGCCTGCCGAGCGGGCTCGTTCGCGGCCCGCTTCGCTTCGGCCGCGAGGATCGTCGCGATCTCGTCGCCCCGGACGTCGGCCTGGAACAGGATGTCGAGCGCGCGTTTGCGCGCCTTGGTGCGAGCACTCATCAGACCAGCACTGCCGCGATCAGTTGACGCGGCCGAGGTAGTCGCCCGTGCGGGTGTCGACCTTGACCTTGGTGCCGGTCTCGAGGAAGAGCGGAACCTGGATCTCGTATCCGGTCTCGACGGTCGCAGACTTGGTGCCCGCCGAGGAGCGGTCGCCCTGCAGCCCCGGCTCGGTGTAGGTGATCTCGAGGACCACGGATGCGGGCAGTTCGACGTACAGCGGGTTGCCGTTGTTGAGCGCGATCTGCACCTGCTGATTCTCGAGCAGGAAGTTCTTGGCATCACCCACCGTGGCCGCCCCCACGGTGATCTGGTCGTAATCGGCGACGTCCATGAAGACGAAGCCCTCGCCGTCGTTGTACAGGTAGGTGAAGTCGCGACGATCGACGTTCTCGATCTCGACCTTCGCTCCGGCGTTGAACGTCTTGTCGACGACCTTGCCGGTCATCACGTTCTTGAGCTTGGTGCGTACGAACGCTCCGCCCTTGCCGGGCTTGACGTGCTGGAACTCCACGACGCTCCAGAGCTGACCGTCGATGTTCAGGACGACGCCGTTCTTGATATCTGCGGTGGATGCCATGGGTGTGGAGTTTCCGTTTCGTTTCGGTGATCCGGTCGTGCTTGCCGCGCCGACCGACGCTCGATTCTACGGGATGCCCGATCGGCGATCGGATTCGTCAGTCGTCGGCCTGGCCGGCGATGACGTCGATGAGGAGGTCGACCGCGGTCGCGTACCCGGAGACGCCCTCACCGATCACATGGACGAGGGCGACGTCCGACACGTACGAGTGGTGGCGGAAGGGCTCGCGCTGCCGGACGTCCGAGATGTGGACCTCGGCCACCGGGAGTGCGACGCCGGCGAGAGCATCGCGCAGCACCACGGACGTGTGCGTCAATCCCGCGGGATTGATCACGATACCGGCGCAGTCCTCACGGGCGGCGTGGATCGCATCCAGCAGCACACCCTCGTGGTTGCTCTGCACTGCGCGCACCTCGAAACCCCGGGTGGCGGCGGCATCCGTCACGAGCCGCTCGACATCCGCGAGGGTCTGCGACCCGTAGATCCCCGGCTCGCGGGTCCCCAGCAGGTTCAGGTTCGGCCCGTTGACGAGCAGGAGGCGCAGGGGGGTGCTCACGCGCCCCACCCTAGCGGTGCGCCGGGCCATGGTCGGCCCGCGGCGGGCCCGTCACTGCGTCGTGTGCGGCACGACACGCGGCTCGCCACCCTCGTCCTCACCCTCGTCCTCGACGTGGTACTCGGCCAGCAGCTCACGCTCGCGCTGGGCCTTGGGGAATTTCCAGAACACCAGCGCTGCGCCGAGCAGCACCGCAACGACACCCGCCAGGTACGCCCATTGCTGGCCCTGCTCGAACGACTCCTTTGCGGCCTGCACGATCGCGTCGGAGTACTGCGGGTACTGCTCGGCGATGTTCGCGGCGCTCGAGAACGACTTGGTGAGCTGGCTCTGCACCGACGACGTGACCTGATCGCTGTCGGGCGACTGTGCCACGAGCGTGGCGACCGATGACGCGTACCCGGCCGTCAGCAGCGCTCCGAGGATCGACTGCATGATGGCGCCGCCCAGGTCGCGCTGCAGATCAGCCGTGCCGGAGGCCATGCCCGCGCGGCGCACCGGAACGGCACCCGTGAGCGCGTGCGAGGCAGGCGTACCCGCGAGGCCGACGCCTGCACCCACGAACGCATACCCCACGCCGACCACCCAGTACGGGGAACCCTCGCGCCACAGCAGCAGCATCGTGAGGAAGCCGAGCAGCACCGCCGCGTAGCCCAGCAGGAGCGTCAATCGGGCGCCGTGGGCCTCGACGAGCTTCGCCGAGCGTGGTGCGAACAGGATCATGCAGATCGCCGCGGGCAAGACCGCGAAGCCCGCCTGCATGGTCGAGTAGCCCAGCACGTTCTGCAGGAACTGCTGCCCGATGAACAACGCGCCCATGAGCGATCCGAAGACGACGACACCGGCGCAGGCCGCGACCCAGAAGATGGGGCGGGCCGCGATCCTCAGGTCGTACAGCGGGTTGCGCGCGCGGCGCTGACGGATCACGAACGCGATGAGCGCAGCGAGGCCGATGACCGTCAGGCCGAGCACGAGCATTCCCGCGTCAGGCACCGCCGCGAAGTTGATCGCGAGGATCAGAGCCCCGACCAGAACCAGCGAGAGGATGCCGCCGAGGTTGTCGACCGGATCGGACGATTCGTTCACGTGACTCGGCACGAACTTCACGATCATGAAGAACGCCACCACGATGAGCGGCACGGTGACCAGGAAGACCGACCCCCACGGCAGAAATGTCAGCATCGTTCCCGAGATCAGGGGTCCGAGCGCCGATATCGCGCCGCCGATCGCCGACCACAGTGCGATCGATCGCGTTCGCCGCGGGCCCGACCATAGTGCGGTGATGAGCGCGAGCGTCGTCGGGTACGCCATGCCGGCGGCGATGCCGCCGACGACGCGGGCAAGGATCAGCACCGTGATCGACGGGGCGAACGCGGCGAGCAGGGCCGCCGGAAGCGATAGCACGACCCCGATGACCAGCATCATCCTGCGTCCGTAGCGGTCCCCAAAGGCGCCGAGCCACAGCACCGAGGCGGCGAGCCCGAGCGAGTATCCGACGGCGACGAGGTTGAGCTGGGTCTGCGAGGCGTCGAAAGCCTTGCCGATGTCGGGCAGCGCGACGTTGGCCACGGACAGCGGCAGATTCGCCACCGCGGCGACGAGGATGAGGGTGATCAGGATGACACGACCGCCGGTGGGGGCTTCCGTGCTGCTGCTCATGTGCTGCTCCGTCCGACGGGCGCCTCCGCCGGCGCGCGACGTCAGTCTCTCAGAGCGTGCGCGACATGACGATCTCGGGCCCGATGGGGCCGGTGATCTCTTCCCCGGTGGGCGCGAAGCCGCACCGGCGGTACGCGGCCTGGGCGCGGAGGTTGTCGCGGTGCACATCGAGCGAGAGCATCGTGAGGCCGGCGCCGCGGACCCACTCCGCGGCGGCGTCCAGCAGCAGGTCCACCGCACCGGTGCCCCGATAGGTCGGATGGACGTAGACGCCCACGACATCCGCGCGCCGGTCGTCGATGTAGCGGCCCAGGTGGTCGGTCTGCCCGGTCGCGCGGATGAGCACCGAGAGGCTGGCGACCCACGCGTCCTCCGATACGGCGACGAACTGCGCGGCTGTCTCGCCGGTGGCCGCCTGCTGGGCGCGCTCGACCCAGAACGAGTCGGGCCGAGCCGCGACCTCGTCGGGACTTTCGAGGAAGGCGATGGCCGCATCCGGATCGCTCGTGGATTCGAGTCGAAGGGACTTCACGCGCTCCCACTCGTCAGCGCCGATGCGGCGTACGCGCGGGGGCGTCACCCCGCGACCTCTTGGTACGCGGCGAACAGCAGGGACTCGTCCGGCGCCTGCAGCACGGTGGGCTTTGCGATGTCGTCGAGCACGATGAAGCGCAGCATGCCGCCGCGGCTCTTCTTGTCGCGCTGCATCGTGGCCAGGAGCTGGGGCCATGCGCCGGGGCGATAGGTCGTCGGCAGACCGAGGACGTCGAGGATGTCGCGGTGACGCTGGGCCGCGGCATCCGGCAGACGTCCGGCCAGCCGTGACAGTTCCGCGGCGAACACCATGCCGACCGAGATCGCAGCGCCATGGCGCCAGCGGTACCGCTCGGCGTGCTCGATCGCGTGACCGAGCGTGTGACCGTAGTTCAGGATCTCACGCAGGCCGGCCTCGCGCAGATCCTCGCCCACGACCCGCGCCTTCATATCGATCGCGAGCTCGATGGTGCGCCGGAAGACGTCGCTGCGCGGGTCGACGGCGGTCTCGGGGTCGGCCTCGACGAGGTCGAGGATCTCGGGCGCCCAGATGAAGCCCGCTTTGACGACCTCGGCATAGCCGGCGACGCGCTCGTTGCGCGAGAGCGTGTCGAGCAGATCGAGGTCGCAGACCACCGCGCGCGGCGTCCAGAACGCGCCCACGAGATTCTTGCCCTCTGCCGTGTTGACGCCTGTCTTGCCGCCGACGGCGGCATCGACCATCCCGAGGACCGTCGTGGGCACCTGGACGATCTCGACGCCGCGCAGCCACGTCGCCGCGACGAAGCCGGCGAGATCGGTCACCGCTCCCCCGCCGAATCCGACGACCGCGTCCGTGCGGGTGAAGTCGGCTTTGCCCATGACCTGCCAGCAGAAGGCAGCCACCTCGATGCGCTTGCCCGCCTCGGCATCGGGCACCTCGGCGAGCAGCACTTCGCGCTCCCCCACGAGCTGCGCTCGCAGGCGCTCGGCCTGCTCGGCGAGCGTCGGCGGGTGGATGACGAGCACCTTGCGCGCGGCGGCAGGAAGCGCGTCCGAGAGCGTGGACAGGATGCCGTGGCCGACGGTGATGTCGTAGCTCGCGTCTCCGCTCACGCTGATGGTCGTGGCGTCCGTCATCGCTGCTCCTCTTGGTCTTGCACGGGCTCGTCGCGCGCGAGCTCTCCGGCGTCCGTGCGCCGCACCCACGTGACGATCGCGTCGACGATGTTCTGCAGGGGTCCGCTCGACGTGTCGAAGGTCACGTCGGCGAGCTGTTCGTAGACGGGCCGGCGCTCGTCGTAGATCTGGGCCCAGCGGGCGATCGCGTCGTCTGCTTGCAGCAGCGGCCGATTCGACTCACGCACGCGACCGGCGACGATCTTGGGCGACACGGTGAGCAGCACGACGCGGTGTGCGCGGAGGTCGGCTCTCGTGGCAGGGTCCATCACAGCCCCGCCGCCAAGGGCGACGACGCCTCCGCCGGTGAGGCCGCCGACGACGGCCTGACGTTCCAGGGCGCGGAAATGCGCCTCGCCGTGCTCCGCGAACAGCTGCTCGATCGGGCCGTGCTCGCGTACGACCGCGACGTCCGAGTCGTAGAACGGGATGCCGAGGGCCCGGGCGACCTTCTTGCCGATGCTCGTCTTGCCGGCCCCCATCGGGCCGATCAGCACGATGGCTTCGGGATGCGGGCTCATACCGGGTCGGCGGCCAGACCGATGTCACTCGCAGCAGCGGTGCGCAGCTGGGCGGGAATGGCCGCGAGGTAGCCGTCGAGGTTGCGGCGGGTCTCGGCGACGCTGTCGCCGCCGAACTTCTCGAGCACGACCTCGGCGAGCACGATGGCCACCATGGCCTCGGCGACGACGCCGGCCGCGGGCACGGCGCACACGTCCGAGCGCTGGTGGTGGGCGGAGGCAGCGTCGCCGGTGGCGACGTCGACCGTGCGCAGCGCCTTCGGCACGGTCGCGATGGGCTTCATGCCCGCGCGGACGCGCAGCACGGTGCCCGTCGACATCCCGCCCTCGGTGCCGCCGGCCTTGTCGCTCGAGCGCGTGATGCCCTCGCCCGCGATGTGGAGCTCGTCGTGCGCCTCGGAGCCCCGCCGGGTCGTGGTGACGAAGCCGTCGCCGACCTCGACGCCCTTGATCGCCTGGATGCTCATGAGCGCCTGGGCGAGCTTGCCGTCCAATCGCCGGTCCCAGTGCACGTGCGAGCCGAGTCCGGGTGGGAGCCCGTACGCGAGCACCTCGACGACACCGCCCAGCGTGTCGCCGTGCTTGCGCGCGTCATCGACCTCGGCCACCATCGCCGCGCTCGTGGCGGCGTCGAAGCAGCGCAACGGATCGGCATCGAGCGCGTCGACGTCGTCGGGCGTGGGAAGGAGCGCGCCCTCGGGCACGCGCACCGGCCCGATCGAGAGCGTGTGACTTACCAGGCTGATGCCGAGTTCGCCCAGGAAGGCACGGGCGAGGGCGCCGAGCGCGACGCGGGCCGCGGTCTCGCGGGCGCTCGCGCGTTCGAGGATCGGCCGGGCCTCGTCGAAGCCGTACTTCTGCATGCCGACGAGGTCGGCATGCCCGGGGCGGGGGCGGGTCAGCGCCGCGCCGCGGCCGCGCGAGCGCTCGGTGAGCTCGACGGGCTCGGGGCTCATGACCTCGACCCACTTCGGCCACTCGGTGTTGCCGATGCGCAGGGCGATGGGGCTGCCGAGACTCGAGCCGTGGACGACGCCCGAAGAGATCGTGAGCTCGTCCTCTTCGAACTTCATGCGCGACCCGCGGCCGTAGCCGAGCTTCCGGCGGGCCAGGTCTGCCTGGATCGCGGCACGGGAGATGGGGACGCCCGCAGGCAGGCCCTCCATGACGGCGACGAGTTCGGGGCCGTGGGATTCGCCGGCCGTGAGCACGCGGAGCATTGCTCCAGTCTCCCACGTGCCGGACGCCCGTTACGCCGGGCGCGGCTCTTCGAGCGCAGTGCGCATGGCCTCGACGAGCGCCCGCTCGTTCGGCAGCGTCGCACCCGGGTCGCCGTTGCGGAAGATCCGGATCTGCAGCAGCGCCTGGTACAGCAGCATCCCGAGTCCGGACCGTGCCCTCCCGCCGCGACCCTCCCAGTGCGCGGAGAGCGCGGTCGGCCAATGGCCGTACACGACGTCGAGCAGGAGTCCCCCCGCGCGTGCGAGAGCAGCGCCCGCGGCGTCCGGCAGCCTCGCATCTCCTGGAAGCGTCGCGATCGTGACGGGAACGTCGTCATAGCCGGATGCCTCGAACGTGCCGGCGACGATGCGCACACCGAGCCGCGCGCCGAGGTCGTGCAGCGGCGCAACGGCCTCAGGGCGTCGAGCGATCACCTCGACCTCTCGAGCACCGAGCTCGCCGAGTGCGACCAGCGCGGACGTCGCCGTCGCGCCCGCACCGACGACACGGGCCCGCGGCAGCGCCGTGACCGCATCATCCGCCAACGCGCGCACGATGCCGCCGGCATCCGTGTTGAAACCTCTCGGCCCCTCCGGGCTCAGCAGCAGGGTGTTTACGGCGCCGGTGAGCGCGGCGGCACGGTCATGGCTTATGGCGGCACGGAACGCGGCGCCCTTCAACGGCATCGTGAGCGACAGCCCGCGCCAGGCGGTATCCAGACCGGTCAGTTCCGCGTCGAAGGAACTCTCATCCACGCGGCGGCGCCCGTAGGTCCACTCGAGTCCCAGCAGGGCATACGCGGCCGCGTGCAGCTGCGGCGATCGGCTGTGCGCGATCGGGTCGCCCCAGACCTCCAGGCGCGTCGCCGCGTCGGTCAGCACCCCGAGTCCGGGTGTTCGGAGCACCATTGCTGCATCTGGTCGACATACCGCAAGTGCTCGTTGTAGGTCTCGGTGAAGATGGTCTCGCCCGTGTCGAGGTTCACGGTGACGAAGTACAGCCACGGGCCGTCCGCGGGATGCATGGCCGCGTTGATGGCGACGTCGCCAGGATTGGCGATGGGCCCGATGGGCAGGCCGGCGTGCACGTACGTGTTCCACGGATTCGGGTCGTACTGGGCCTCTTCCGAGGTGCTCGCCGATCCCTCGTGCAGCTCGCCGTAGCCGTACTGCGCGGTCGAGTCCATCTGCAGCAGGCCGAAGGTCTCTTGATTGTTCGGGTCGAGACGGTTCTGGATGACACGCGACACCTTCTGCATGTCCGCTTCGAACCGCGCCTCGCGCTGGATGATCGAGGCGATCGTCAGGATCTCCTGCCGGTCTTCCACGGGCACGCCGGCCTGGTCAAGCGACTGGATCGTGCGGTCGACGAGCGTCTGGATCGCCGACTGCGCCGTCACACTGGGATCGAACGTGTACGTCGCCGGGAACAGCCAGCCCTCGAGGCTGTCGGCGGGCACGCCGTACGCCGCCGGGTCGGCCGCGGCCGCCTGGAACTCCTCCAGCGGTATCGCGGTGCCTTCAGCGAGCCGCTCCAGCGTGCCATCGACGGTGAAGCCCTCGGGGATCTGTGCCGTGAGCTCCATCTTGTTCGCAGGATCCAGGAGCGCCGCGAGTGCAGCCTCCGAGGTCATCTGCTCCTGCAGCCGGAACACGCCGGGCTGGAACGGCGGGTTCTGGCCGGTCTCGATCAAGTAGTCGTAGAACGCCTCGGGGGTCTTGGTGACCCCCGCGTCGTACAGCGACTGCGAGATCGGCGAACCCGTGTCGCCAGAAGCGATCGTCACGAAGACCTCGCCGTTGGCGAGCCCCGGTTCGTAGTCCTTGGGCTCTTCCCAGCCCATGACCTCGCGGATGTTGTCCTCGTACGTGGTCCAGACGTACCAGGCCCCGCCCGCGATACCACCCAGAATCACGAGCACGACGCCGAGGGCGATCCAGCCGCCGATGCGGCGGCGGCGCCGGTTCTTCGGCGGCGGGACGTCGCCGAGCTCGTCCGTCGAGCCGTTTCCGCTGAAGAGGTCGTCCAGCGTCGCCGTCGGAGCGCCACCTCGGCGGCCGCCACGCACCTCGCGGGTGCTGGCCGCGTCGGCGCGGTGTCCGGTCGGAGAGCCGGTGCCGCTCGTCTCGCGGCTCTGCTCCGGATGACGAGCGGCGCCGGCGCCGGCGGCCTGCGCGTCGCGCGCCGCATCCGGGGCCGGCACGGTCGCGGTGGCGCCGGTCCGGCTGTACGGCAGAGCAGGGGCTGCTGCCGCATCGGCGAAGATCCAGGCGTCGCCGGCGGATTCGTCCTGCGCGTCGGCCTGCTCGGTGGGACGAGGTGCACGCAGCGGCACCGGCTGGAAGCCGCTGCCGGAGTCGTCGGCAGCCGGGTGTTCACCGCGCGCTGTCGGCCGGGCGGCGGGTGGTATCTGTGCCGGCACGGTCGGCTGCGACCCGGTTCGGCGTGCGGCCGCTTCGCGCGCAGCCCGGCGAGACAGCGGCGCGCCGTCCGCCGTCGTCCCGGAACCTCCCGCGTCTTCGGCGCCGGCGCTCGAGCCGCCGGCACCGCTCGCGCGCGCGCGGGGGTCGGGGAGCTTGCCGTAAAGATCCGCGAACGGATCGTCGGAGGGTGAATCGGGCATGTCAGGCGGGCTCCTGGGAGACGGGGATTCCGGGGGGCCGTCCGGTGCTCTTCTCGACGTCGAGTGCTTGCTGAAGCAGGACGACTGCGGCGACCTGGTCAACGATGCTACGCGACGAACGCTGGGTTCTGCCCGAACTGCGCAATGCCGCGTGTGCCGAAACCGTCGAGAGTCGTTCGTCCACGAGCCGCACCGGGACTCCGGATGCTGTCGCCAGAGCCGCGGCGAACGTCCGTGCGTCCTCGGTGGACGCGGTGTCTTCCCCCCGCATGTTGAGCGGAAGACCGACCAGCAACTCGAACGCGGAATGCTCGTCCGCAAGCGCCCGGATGCGGGCGAGGGCCGCGTCGTCGCGCGGGACGGTTTCGACAGGAGTCGCGAGCAGACCGTCCGGATCCGAGCGCGCGACGCCCACGCGGACCCTGCCCACGTCGATACCGAGCCGCACGCCGCGCCGGAAGTCGCTCACCAGCCCCTCCCGCTCACAGGTCGAGGGCGTCCTTCACCGAGGTGAGTGCGGCGGGCAGGGCCGAGGCATCCGTTCCGCCGCCCTGCGCCACGTCGTCCCGGCCGCCACCGCCACCGCCGAGCACCGCGGCCGCGCCCTTGGCGAGCACTCCGGCCTTGACCCCGGCACGACGTGCGGAATCGTTGGTGGCGACGATCACCACGGGGCGGCCGTTCACCTCGGCTCCCAATGCGACCACCGCCGCGTCCGACCCGAGCCGCTCGCGGACCTGCAGTGCGAGTGAGCGGACGTCGTCGGCCGATGACGCCGTGCCGAGGGACTCGGCGACCACGACGGTGCCGCCGACCCGCGCGGCCGTCGACGCGAGCGCGGGAAGCCGATCGCCCAGGGCCTTCGCTTCGAAGGCCGCGATCTTCTTCTCGGCGGCTTTGAGACTGGCCGTCAGCTCGGCGATCCGCGCGGGAAGCTGTTCGCGCGGCGTCTTGAGGGTGGACGTCAGCTGCGAGACCAGGGCGCGCTCGGCGGCCAGCGATCGGAACGCATCGAGTCCCACAAGTGCTTCGACGCGGCGGTTGGACGCGCCCACCGACGACTCGCCGACCAGGCTGATGAGGCCGACCTCCGCACTGCTGGAGACGTGTGTCCCGGCGCACAGCTCGCGCGACCAGGGGCCCCCGATGTCGACCATGCGGACGGTGTCGCCGTACTTCTCGCCGAAGAGAGCCATCGCGCCGAGCGACTTGGCCTCGTCCAGCGCGAGGACGCGCGTCGTGACTTCGAGGTTGTCGCGCACGGCGTTGTTGGCGATCTCTTCGATCTCGGTCTTGGTGGCGTCCGACAGCGATTGACCCCACGTGAAGTCGAAGCGCATGTAGCCGGCGCGGTTGAGCGATCCCGCCTGAGTCGCGGTCCGGCCGAGCGTGTCGCGCAGCGCGGCGTGCACGAGGTGCGTCGCCGAGTGCGCCTGGCGGGCGGCGCGACGATTCGCGGCATCCACGATCGACGTGGCGGCCTGCCCCACGCCGACCTCGCCGCTGGTGACCTCCACGGTGTGGCTGATGAGGCCGGGCACCGGCTTCTGCACGTCGATGACGTCCAGTTCATAGCCCGGTCCCACGATGACGCCCTTGTCGGCGACCTGACCGCCGGACTCGGCGTACAGGGCCGTATCGGCGAGGATCACCTCGGCGATCTGCCCGGTGCCGGCTCGATCGACCGAGACTCCGTCGACGAGGACGCCGAGCACCCGCGAAGGCGTCTCGAGGTCGGTGTAGCCGGTGAACACGGTCTCGCCCTGTGCGCGCAGGTCGCGGTAGACGCTGGTGTCGGCGAGCTGGCGCTTGCGGGCCTTCGCATCGGCCTTCGCGCGTGACCGTTGCTCTTGCATGAGTGTGTCGAACGCGGCGCGGTCGACGGTGAGCCCCGCCTCCTGCGCGATCTCGAGCGTCAGGTCGATCGGGAAGCCGTAGGTGTCGTGCAGCAGGAAGGCCTCGGCACCCGCGACGGTGGTGCCGCCGGAGGCCTTGGTCTGATCCAGCGACTCGTCGAGGATCGACTCCCCTGCCGCCAGCGTGCGCAGGAAGGTCGCCTCCTCGGCCAGCGCGTACTGCGAGATCCGCGCCCAGTCCGTCTCGACGACCGGGTACGCGTCCTTCATGGCGTCGCGGGATGCCGCGAACAGCTCGGCGAACGTCGGGCCCTCCATCCCCAGCAGCCGCATCGAGCGGATCGCGCGGCGCATCAAGCGCCGCAGGATGTAGCCGCGGCCGTCATTGGACGGCGTGACGCCGTCCGACATGAGCATGAGTGAAGAGCGCACGTGGTCGGCGATCACTCGGAAGCGCACGTCGTCGTCGTGGTTCGCGCCGTACGTGCGGCCGCTCAGCTCCACCGCCTTGTCGAGGACCGGGCGGACCTGGTCGGTCTCGTACATGTTGTCGACGCCTTGCTTGATGAACGCGATGCGCTCCAGGCCCATGCCGGTGTCGATGTTCTTCGCGGGAAGCTCCCCCACGATGTCGAAGTCGTACTTCGAGCGCACGTTGGTGATCTCGTACTGCATGAACACGAGGTTCCAGATCTCGACGTAGCGGTCGTCGTCCGTGGCGGGACCGCCGTCGATGCCGTACGCCGGGCCGCGGTCGAAGAAGATCTCCGAACAGGGGCCCGCCGGGCCGGGAAGACCGGTGCTCCAGTAGTTGGTGTCCTTGCCGAGGCGCTGGATGCGCTCCTCGGGGAAGCCGGCGACCGTCTGCCACAGCTCGAAGGCCTCGTCGTCGTCCTCGTAGACCGTGACCCACAGGTCCTTCGGATCGAAGCCGAGTCCGCCGTCTTCTTCGGCCGCGGTCAACAGCTCCCACGCGAAGCGGATGGCACCCTCTTTGAAGTAGTCCCCGAACGACCAGTTCCCGAGCATCTGAAAGAACGTGCCGTGCCGCGGCGTCTTTCCGACCTCTTCGATGTCGTTCGTCCGGATGCACTTCTGGTTGTCTGCGGCACGGGCGTAGGGTGCGGGCACGTCACCGCTGAGGTACGGGATGAACGGCACCATGCCCGCCACGGTGAACAGCAGCGCCGGGTCGTCGGTCACCAGCGATGCCGAAGGCACGATGGTGTGGCCGTTCTTCTCGAAGTAGTCGAGGAAGCGCTGGGCGATCTCGGCGGTCTTCATTCGGGTCCTCGCAGATGCGCGGGCCATTGCCCCGGGTCGACCCGGGGGCGGGCTCCGCTGGGTCAGTCGGTGAGCTTGCGTGCGGCGTCGGAGACGGCGTCGACGGCGTCGGTCGCGACATCGGTGGCGCCGGATGCCGCCGCCCGCGCTGCGTCCTTGACATCATCGACGAGACCCGAGAACCGGGCCTCCTGCTCGCGGTATGCGTCGCCCATGCGATCGGTGAACTCCGAGATGCGGGCGTCCACATCGGTGAGGATCTCGTGTCCGCGCGGATCCTTGTTCATGAGGTGCGCCACGACGAAGCCGCCGGCGATGCCGAGCACGAACCAGAACAGGTTCTTCATGTCATCACTCCTCGCTAGGGGCCGCGGGCGCGGCATCCCCCCATCGTAGGCGTGTCCCGGCACCGTTGCAGAGCGACGTGCTCGGCAACCGCGAAGACAGCGCTGCTGACGACGGAGGGCGCCGGGTTTCCCCGGCGCCCTCCACCCGAATCGTGTTCGCAGAAGCGCTTATCGCGCCGCGTAGTACTCGACGACGAGCTGGACGTCGCAGACGACCGGAACCTCGGCGCGCTTGGGGCGGCGCACGAGACGGGCCTGCAGCTTGTCGAGCTCGACCTCGAGGTAGCTCGGAACCGGGGGCAGCACCTCGGCGTGACCACCGGCGGCGGCCACCTGGAAGGGCTCGAGGCCCTCGCTCTTGGGCTTGACGTGGATGACCTGGCCCGGCTTCACGCGGAACGACGGGCGGTCCACGAGCTGGCCGTCGACGAGGATGTGACGGTGCACGACGAGCTGACGCGCCTGCGCCGTGGTGCGAGCGAACCCGGCGCGGACCACGAGCGAGTCCAGTCGCATCTCGAGCTGCTCGACGAGGTTCTCACCGGTCAGACCCTGGGTGCGGCGGGCCTCGTTGAACTGGATGCGCAGCTGCTTCTCGCGGATGCCGTACTGCTCGCGCAGACGCTGCTTCTCGCGCAGACGGACGGCGTAGTCGCTGTCCTGCTTGCGCTTGGTGCGGCCGTGCTCACCCGGAGCGTACGGACGCTTCTCGAGGTACTTGGCCGCCTTGGGGGTCAGTGCAATGCCGAGGGCGCGCGACAGACGCACCTTGCGGCGATCCTGGGACTTCGTAGCCACGAAGTGTTCCTTTCTTGACGCTGCCGTGTCTTTCACGGCTCGCGGGCGTATCGCCTGTCTTCGCCCTGTCCGGACTGCACGCCGGGGCATGCCGGAAGGTGGTGAGGAAGAGAGGGGATGCCCGAAAACTCGGTTTCGAGCCGGTCAAGTCTAGCAGAGGGCCCCGCGGCGGCCGTTCGGAGTCACTGGCCGTCGAGGATCCGGCGGATCTTCTCCAGCCGCGCCTGCACGTCGCGCTCGGCGCCGAGCGCCTTGGGCTCGTAGTAGCGGCGTCCGCGCAGCTCGTCGGGCAGGTATTGCTGGGCAGAGATCCCGATCTCGGCGTCGTGGGGGTAGACATACCCTTTGCCGTGGCCCAGACGCTTCGCACCGGCGTAGTGAGCGTCTCGCAGATGCACCGGGACGGGGCCGAAGCCGCCGGAGCGCACATCGGCGATCGCCGCGTTGATCGCCAGGTAGGCGGCGTTGGATTTCGCCGTCGTCGCCAGATACGCCGTGGCCTCGGCGAGCGGGATCCTTCCCTCGGGCATGCCGATGAACTGGACGGCATCGGCGGCCGCGACGGCGATCGGCAGCGCTTGCGGATCGGCGAGGCCGATGTCCTCGGCTGCCGAAATGATCAGGCGCCGCGCGATGAAGCGAGGATCCTCCCCCGCCTCGATCATGCGGGCGAGGTAATGCATCGCGGCATCCACGTCCGATCCCCTGATGGACTTGATGAACGCGCTGATCACGTCGTAGTGCTCATCGCCCTGACGGTCGTATCGCAGGAGCGCACGGTCGACGGCCTGCGCCACGTGCTCCGAGGTGATCTCGGGAGCTTCGCCGTCACTGCCGTCCGCTTCGTCGGGGACGGCGAGGGATGCCGCCGCTTCGAGCGCGGTGAGCGCGCGGCGGGCGTCGCCCGAGGCCAGTCGCACCAGGGCGCTCCGGCCCTCGTCCGACAGCGACACGGCGCCCGCCAAACCCCGCGGATCCGCGACGGCACGGTCGATCAGCACGCACAGATCCTCGTCGGTGAGCGGCTTGAGGGTGAGCAGGAGCGAGCGGGACAGCAGCGGTGAGACGACCGAGAACGACGGGTTCTCGGTCGTCGCGGCGATCAGCACGACCCAGCCGTTCTCGACGCCAGGAAGAAGGGCGTCCTGCTGCGCCTTGGTGAAACGGTGGATCTCGTCGAGGAAGAGGATCGTCGACTGGTCGTAGAGATCCCGCTGTGTGAGCGCCTCCTGCATGACCTCCCGGACATCTCGGACGCCGGCGGTGACGGCTGAGAGCTCGACGAAGCGCCGTCCTGACGAGCGCGCGATGGCCTGCGCGAGCGTGGTCTTTCCCGTGCCGGGAGGCCCCCACAGGATGACCGACGTGCCGGTGCGCGCCGAGGCATCCGGATTCGCCAGCGTCACCAGCGGCGAGCCCGCGCGTAGCAGATGCGACTGGCCCGCGACCTCGTCGAGCGAGACCGGGCGCATGCGAACCGCGAGAGGAGTCTGCCCTTGGAACAACGCGGTCTGCGGGCCTGCGCTCCCGGAAGCTCCACGCGACGCGCCTGCGGCACGTGGAGAGGGGGCGGGCGTCGTCACCATTCCAGGCTATCCCGGGGATCCGACTCCGGACCGGCCCAGGGTTTGGCCGTCACCACGGCCGCCCCATAGGATCAACCCGGCTCCGGGCCGACACCGGAGCGAAGGAGGCCCCTGTGGCGGTCGGAGGAAAAGATCGCGATGCCCGCGCCGAGCGGGAGCGCGCCCGGTTGTATCAGGCGCGCCGTGACTTCCATGACCGGCAGATCCGCCGGCGCACACGCGACAACCTGATCGCCGGCATCGCGGGCGGGCTGCTCATCGTGGGCTTGATCGCCTCGCAGACCGTCTATTTCGTGGCAGGTCCGGGCGCGCCCGAGCCGACTCCCACGCCGACCTCGACTCCGTCGCCCACCGGATCGACGACGCCGACGTCCCCGACGCCGTCGCCGGACTCCGGCGCCACGCCCACGCCCACCCCCTGAGGCAGCTCAACCCGCACCGAATGCGGGGCACCGGCCGTACTAGGCTGGGGAGCCGTCCAAACTCCCGCAGACGGCGCAAGCCGTGATGAGGTGCATTTCCGTGACTGCCGCAGCAGAGCCCACCGCCGACAATGAAGCCCCCGAGGGCCCTGAGACCAGCCAGATCGAGGCCGCCGCGACCGCAGCCGACGAAGACGTGGCGCCGCTCGAGGTGACGCCCGACGACGTTCCGGACGCGGTGCAGCCTGACGACGCTCCGGACGCGGTGCAGCCTGACGACGCTCCGGACCAGGTGACTCGCGACGCCCCGGCAGACGACGTGGCCGCCGCGGACGCGCCCGCTGAAGAGGCGCCCGCTGAAGAGCCTACGGTCGAAGAGGCGCCCGCGGAGGTCCGTCCCGCTCCTCCCGTCCCCACTCCCGCCGCAGTGGCACGCGCGGCCTCCCCGGCGCCGGCGAGCCCGGCTGCCGCGCGAGAGAGCGAGCCCTGGGGTCGGGTCGACGACGACGGCACCGTGTCGGTGCGCGAGTCCGGTGGCTGGCGGGTCGTCGGACAGTACCCCGACGGGTCGGCCGAAGAGGCACTGGCTTACTACGAGCGCAAGTACGCCGATCTGGCGAGCGAGGTGACACTTCTCGAGGTGCGCCACCGCCGGGGCGGCGCGTCGGCTTCCGATCTGCGTGCGACCGCGCGCACCATCGAGGCCAAGCTCGAGGGAGCGGCCGCGGTCGGCGATCTCGCCAGTCTTGCCGCGCGCCTCGCCGCGCTGACCGAGACGCTCGCCGCCGCGTCCGAAACCGAGGCCGCTGCAGCCCGCGAAGCCGTCGAGGACGCGGTCAAGGCGCGCACCGAACTCGTCGAGAAGGCCGAGGCCCTCGCCGCGCGCGACCCCCGCAGTGTGCAGTGGAAGCAGGCGACCGCCGACCTCAACGCACTGTTCGAGCAGTGGCAGGCGCAGCAGCAGCACGGTCCCCGGCTGCCGAAGTCGACGGCCCAGCAGCTGTGGAAGCGATTCCGCGACGCGCGCGCCATCGTCGACAAGCACCGCCGCGCGTTCTACGCCGAACTCGACGAGGCGCACAAGACGGTGCGAGACCGCAAGACGCGACTCGTCGAACGTGCCGAGGCGCTGGCGCCCCGGGGCGAGGACGGCATCCCGGCGTACCGCGACCTGCTCGACGAGTGGAAGGCCGCAGGTCGGGCCGGCAAGAAGGTCGACGATGCGCTCTGGGCACGTTTCAAGGCTGCCGGTGACGCGCTGTACGGCGCGCGGATCGAGCGAGAAGCCGCGGATGCCGAGGCCTCGCGCGAGAAGATCGACGCCAAGCGCGTGCTGCTCGAAGAGGCCAAGGCGGTGCCGGACGAGCGCGACATCGCCAAGGCCCGCGCTCTGCTCACGAGCATCCAGCGGCAGTGGGACGACATCGGCCGCATCTTCCCTCGCGACGCCGAGCGCGCCCTCGACGACGAGCTCCGCAAGATCGAGCAGTCGCTGCGCACCCGCGAAGAGACCGACTGGAAGCGGAACAACCCCGAGACGAAGGCCCGCGCCAACGACATGACGCGCCAGCTCACCGACGCGATCGAGAAGCTGGAAGAAGAGGTCGCGGCAGCGGAGAAGTCGGGTGATGCGAAGGCGGTCGCGAAGGCGAAGGAGGCGCTCGAAGCGCGCCGCGCGTGGCTGAACGCCCTCGGCGGCTGACGGCAGCGCACGTTGTCCACAGATCGACGGGTCGAGGCATCCGTCGATCACCGCGGTGCGGCACACTTCCAGGATGGCGTCACCGTTCCTGTACTTCGCCGGCGACCGGCTCTCGTCCGCAGAGCTCTCGGCGGCGTGCCTGGACGGCGACCTGGTCGATCTCGGTGACGCGTACATCCCGGCGGACGCCGTCGAGACCACCGCATTGCGGGCCGGATCACTGGCCCGCAGGCTCGGGGACTCGCTCGCCGCGACCCATCTGACCGCGGCTTGGATCCACGGGGCGCTGCCGCTGCCACCGTCACGCCACACCGTGCAGCGCGCCGTCACCCGCCGCCTGCACCGCACGCCCGATCGCCGACTCGTGTACCGCGACCTCGCGGTGCCGGCGAGCGACCTTCACATCATCGGCGGCATCCGTGTGACCACTCCGGTGCGCACCCTCATCGATCTGGCCAGGATCGATGACGAACGGCACGCGCGCGCCGCAACGCTGCTGGGCCGAACGCTCCCCGATGCACTCGCACCGGCGATCGCCCGGCTGGAGGCCGGAGTGCTTCCGCACAAGCGGATCGGTCTGGCGCTCTTGCGCGACGTGCTCGCCGCCGCAGGTCAGGACGAGGTCACGCGGTAGACGTCGTACACGGCGTCGATGCGCCGAACGGCGTTGAGCACGCGGTCGAGGTGCACGATGTCACCCATCTCGAAGACGAACTTGCTGAGCGCGAGCCGGTCGTTCGTCGTCGACACCGTTGCCGAGAGGATGTTCACGTGGTGCTCGCTGAGCACGCGGGTGACATCGCTCAGGAGGCCCGACCGGTCGAGCGCCTCGACCTGGATCTGCACGAGGAAGACGCTCTTGGTGGTGGACCCCCACTCGACGTCGATCATGCGCGCCGGATCCTGCATCAGTGATGCGACGTTGGTGCAGTCGCTGCGGTGCACCGAAACGCCGCTCCCTCGCGTGACGAATCCGACCACCTGATCGCCGGGCACCGGCGTGCAGCACTTCGCGAGCTTGACCAGGATGTCGGGAGCGCCGCGGACCAGGATGCCGGAATCGCCGCCGCGAGAAGCGGACCGTGTGCGGCCCACCGACGGAAGGTCGATAGGACCCGTCGTGGTGTCGTTGGCGGCGACGAGGGCCGTGACCTTCTCGATGACGGACTGGGTGGACACGTGGCCCTCGCCGACGGCGGCGTAGAGCGCCGACACGTCCTCGTAGCGCAGCTGGTGGGCGACCTCTGAGAACGAGTCCTGGCTCATCAGCCGCTGCAGCGGCAGATTCTGGCGCCGCATCGCGCGCGCGATCGACTCCTTGCCCTGCTCGATCGCCTCCTCGCGGCGCTCCTTCGTGAACCAGCCGCGGATCTTATTGCGGGCACGCGTGCTCTTGACGAATCCCAGCCAGTCCTGGCTCGGACCGGCATCCGGATTCTTGGAGGTGAACACCTCGACGACGTCGCCGCTCTTGAGCTCGGACTCCAGCGGCACCAGCCGGCCGTTGACTTTCGCGCCCATGGTGCGATGACCGACCTCGGTGTGCACGGCGTACGCGAAATCGACCGGCGTCGCACCTGCCGGCAGACCGACGACACGACCCTTCGGGGTGAAGACGTACACCTCTTTGGCGCCGATCTCGAACCGCAGCGAGTCGAGGAACTCTCCCGGGTCGGCCGTCTCGGCCTGCCAGTCCGAGATGTGCGCAAGCCACGCCATGTCGGTGTCGATGGCTTTGGGATCCGCCTTGCCGCCGGCCAGCCGCTCCTTGTACTTCCAGTGCGCCGCGACGCCGTACTCGGCCTGCTGGTGCATCTCATTGGTGCGGATCTGGATCTCGACGGTGCGACCGCCCGGGCCGATGACCGTGGTGTGCAACGACTGGTAGAGGTTGAACTTCGGCGTCGCGATGTAGTCCTTGAATCGGCCGGGCAATGGCGTCCAGCGCGCATGGATGGCGCCCAGCACCGCGTAGCAGTCGCGAACGCTGCCCACCATGATGCGGATGCCGATCAAGTCGTAGATGTCGTCGAACTCGCGTCCGCGCACCACCATCTTCTGATACACCGAGTACAGCTGCTTGGGGCGGCCCATGACCCGGCCCCGGATGCGCAGTTCCCGCAGATCTGCGTCGACCGCGTCGATCACGTTCTGCACGTACTGCTCGCGCTGCGGCGTGCGCTGCTTGACGAGGCTGTCGATCTCGGCGTAGAGCTTCGGGTGCAGGACCGCGAACGACAGATCCTCGAGCTCGGACTTGATGGCCTGGATGCCGAGGCGGTGTGCCAGCGGGGCATAGATCTCGAGCGTCTCGGTCGCCTTCTTGCGCGCCTTCTCAGGCGGCACGAACCCCCACGTGCGCGCATTGTGCAGGCGGTCGGCGAGTTTGATCAGCAGGACGCGGATGTCACGCGACATCGCGACGATCATCTTGCGGACGGTCTCGGCCTGCGCGCTCTCGCCGTACTTGACCTTGTCGAGCTTCGTGACACCGTCCACGAGCATCGCGACCTCGTCGCCGAACTCGGCGCTCAGAGTCTCGAGCGAGTACTGGGTGTCTTCGACGGTGTCATGCAGAAGCGCGGCGGCGATCGCACGGGGGCCGAGCCCCAGATCGGCGAGGATCTGCGCCACCGCGAGCGGGTGCGTGATGTAGGGCTCGCCGCTCTGCCGCGTCTGTCCGGTGTGCGCGCGATCGGCGACGGAATAGGCTCGCTCGATGATCGACAGATCGCCCTTGGGGTGATGCGTGCGCACCGTCCGAAGCAGCTGCTCGACATCGTCCCGCCGTGCCGAGCGCGAGAAGATGCGGGGCACGAGTCGCCGCAGCGACGAGGTCTGGGCGGGAGGGACGGTCTCGGTCATGCGATCGCCTCCCCTCCGCTGGACCTCACAATCCTACGCCCGCCGCGCCGGTCGCCCGGCCGGGGGCGATCTCAGGCAGGAGTGCCGGCGAGCTCGCGGGCGGTGACGACGCGCTCGTCGCGCGTCTTGATCGCCTGCTCGTTCTCGCGCAGCAGCGAGTACAGGGGCGCGGCCACGAAGATCGTCGAGTACGCCGCGACGATGGTTCCCACGAAGATCGACAGCGACAGGTCGGTCAGCGTCTGGGCGCCGACCCACAGCAGGCCGAGGAAGAGGATCGCCCCCGTCGGCAGGACCGCCACGACCGTTGTGTTGATGGAGCGCACCAGCGTCTGGTTGACGGCGAGGTTCACCGAGTCCCCGAAGGTGCGACCGGACACTTCCCCGTCTTCGCTGGTGTTCTCCCTGATCTTGTCGAAGACGACCGTCGTGTCGTAAAGCGCGTACGACAGGATCGTCAGGAACCCGATGACGGCCGCCGGCGAGATCTCGAAGCCGAACAGCGCGTACACGCCGATCGTGATGATGAGCACATCCACCAGGCCGATGATCGCCGACACCGACATCTTCCACGTGCGGAAGTACAGCGCCAGGATCAAGAAGGTCAGCGCGAGGAAGATGGCCAGACCCCACAGTGACGTGCGGGTGACGTCGGCACCCCAGCTCGGGCCGATGAACGAGTAGCTCACCTCGCTCGCCGGTACGTCGTAGGCAGTGGCGAGAGCTTCCGAGACCTCTCGGCTCTCGGCATCCGTCATCTGGTCGGTCTGCACGCGCACCGCGTCGTCGCCGATCGTGACGACCTTCGTCGTCGCGCCGGGGACGACCGACAGCACGGCCTCGGTCGCCATCAACTGGTCAGTGGTTGCGACACCGTTGACCGTGAACTGCGAGCCGCCGGTGAACTCGATCGAGAACTGGATCGGGCGGATCAGCGGCACCAGTGCCGACCCGATCACAAGGATCGCAGCGATCAGGAACCAGAGGCGCCGGCGCCCGACGAACGGGAACGAGGTCTTGCCGGTGTAGAGGTCATTGCCGAGCTGACTCATGGAGCGCATCAGTCGTCCCCCTCCTTGGCGGTCTTCGCGGGTTTGGGGCCGCTCTGCTTCGGTGCGGTTCCCGCACCGCCGGCCGCGAGCTCGGCCTGCTTGCGCTCCGCGATCGTCTGGCGGCGGACCGCCTCACCACGGGACTTGGCGGCACGGCGTGCGGCCGCGGTCGTCGCGACATCAGCCACCGGCGCACGGAACTGGGCGCGGCCCCGGTAGACCGCGCCGAGAGCGGTCGGGTCGAGTCCGGACAGCGGATGCCCCGACCCGAAGAAGCGCGTGCGTGCGAGCAGCTGCATGACCGGATGGGTGAAGAGTATGAAGATGAGCACGTCGATCGCGGTGGTGAGACCGAGCGTGAACGCGAAGCCCTTCACCGTCGAGTCGGCCAGGATGTACAGCACGACCGCGGCGAGTACGTTGATCGACTTCGAGATGTAGATCGTGCGCTTGGCGCGACCCCAGCCGTCCTCGACCGCGCTCGTGATGGACTTGCCGTCGCGCAGCTCATCGCGGATGCGCTCGAAGTACACGATGAACGAGTCCGCCGTGAATCCGATCGTGACGATGAGACCGGCGACTCCGGCCAGCGACAGACGGAAGCCCATGCGCCAGGCCAGAATGCACAGTGCGACATAGGTGAGCACGGCCATCACCGCGAGCGAGGCGATGATGACGAACCCGAGCGATCGGTAGACGATGAGCGAGTACAGCGCGACCAGCGCGAGGCCGATGAGGCCCGCGATGACCCCGATCTGCAGCTGCTGTGATCCGAGGGTCGCCGAGATCGAGTTGGAGCTCTCGACAGCGAAGCTGAGCGGCAGCGCGCCGTACTTCAGCTGATCGGCGAGCACCTTCGCGGTCTCCTGGGTGAAGTTGCCCGTGATGCTCGGCCGGCCGTCGATGATCGGGGCGTTCATGGAGGGGGCCGTCAGCACATAGCCGTCGAGAACGAACGCGAACTGGTCCAACGGCGGCTGCGCACCGTACAGGCGCTGGCTGATCTCGCTGAAGACCTCGGTGCCTTCTCCGTCGAACTGCAGGTTGACGGCCCACTGGTTGTTCGTGGTCTGCAGGCCGAACGTCGCGTCGTCGATCGACGATCCGTCCAGCTCCACCGGTCCGAGGATGTACTTGAAGCTGCCGTCGGCCTCGCACGTGATGAGCGGCTCGTCGGCCGGTGCGCTGGCGGGGTCGTTGGCGGGGTCGGCACAGTCGTACGCCTGGTACGCGGCCGACAGCTGCGGCGTGACCCATGCCGTATCGCTGCCGTTGGTCGGCGCGACGGATGGGGTCGCGGCGAGCGTGGGGTCCGGAGTCGGGTACGGCGTCTCGTTGCCGTCCTCGCCGATGAAGGTGTTCGTCGGCGCACCCGCCACCAGCACGGCGCGCAGCTGCAGCTGGGCCGAGGCCTCGATGCGGTTGCGGGTCTCTTCGTCGGCCTGACCGGGGATCTGGACGACGATCTGGTTGCCGCCCTGCGTGGTGACGTCGGCCTCGCCGACACCCGATGCGTCGACGCGCTGGCGGATGATGGTGACCGCCTGCTGCATCTGCTCGGTGGACGGATCGGCGCCGTCCTCGGTCTGCGCCTCGAGCACGATCTGCGTGCCGCCCTGCAGGTCGAGCGCGAGTTCAGGGACCCACGAGCTGCCCTTGAACACGTACACGCCGAGCGCGTTGATGCCGAACAGCACGGCGGTGATGGCGAGAAGGCCGATCAGCGCGCGCCACGCATGCCGGACGGGAGTGGATGTCGCCACGTCTTCGCTTTCTGGAGAGAGGGCCGTGCGGCCGGTCGGTCAGACGGTCAGTCTCGTGACTTCGGACCGGAGTCGGCGTCGGGGTCGTTCTCTTCCTTGCTGGCGACGCGCTGGTCGTCGCTGATCGAGGAGATGTCGCCGCTGGCGACGCCCTCGGCGTACTCGGCGTGGCTCTCTTCCGAGGCGAGGTACTCGTCCTCGCTGACGGCGCCTTCGGTGGGGTTCACCACCCGCAGGATGGCCTGGCTGTGGACCTTGATCTCGACGCCGGGCGCGAGCTGCACGATCGCCGGCTGGTCGAGGTTGTCGGGGTCGAACGACACGATGGTGCCGTAGAGACCACCCTGCAGCAGGACCTCGGCGCCCGGGACCGTCTCACGCGCCTTCTGCTCCTGCTCGAGCTTCTGCTTCTGCATCCGACGGCGCGAGCTCCAGAACATGAAGACGAGGAGCACGACCAGCAGGATGATGAGGCCGTAATTGCTCAGGAAGGTAGCGATGTCCATGGAGGCGAGAGCACCTTTCGGTTCAGGCACGCCAGGCGGCGCTGCCTTTCAAGGGGGGTGGGCGAAAGCCTCCAGCGATTATAGGTCATTGAACCCGAACACCGATTCGGCCGACGCGACCCCGAGGTGCGCGTACGCCTCCGGCATCGCGACCCTGCCGCGCGGCGTGCGCCCGATGAAGCCGATCCTCACGAGGTACGGCTCGACGACGGACTCGATCGTGTCGGACTCCTCGCCGACCGCTACCGACAGGGTGCCCAGCCCCACCGGTCCTCCACGGAAGCGCCGCACGAGTGCATCGAGGACGGCGCGGTCGAGCCGGTCCAGGCCGATCGCGTCGACGTCGTACAGGTCCAGCGCCGCATCGACGATGCCCGCATCGGCCCCCCTGCCGTTGCCGTGCACGATGCTGTAGTCGCGGACGCGGCGCAGCAGGCGGTTCGCGATGCGAGGTGTGCCTCTCGACCGGCGCGCGATTTCCGCTCGCGGGCCGGGCGGGACGGCGACGCCGAGCATCGCAGCCGACCTTTCGAGGACCCGCTCGAGCTCCTCGGGTTCGTAGTACTCCAGGTGTGCGGTGAAACCGAAGCGGTCGCGGAGAGGATTCGGAAGCATGCCGGAGCGGGTCGTGGCGCCGACCAGCGTGAACGGTGCGAGATCAAGCGGGATGCTGGTGGCGCCCGCCCCCTTGCCGACCATGATGTCGATGCGGAAGTCCTCCATCGCGAGGTACAGCATCTCTTCCGCGGAGCGCGCCATTCGGTGGATCTCGTCGATGAAGAGGACCTCACCGGGAGTCAGACTCGACAGCAGCGCGGCCAGATCTCCGGCGTGCTGGATCGCCGGACCACTCGACAGCCGGAGCGGCCGGTTGCTCTCGTGGGCGACGATCATCGCCAGGGTCGTCTTGCCGAGCCCCGGCGGTCCAGACAGCAAGATGTGATCCGCCGGGCGCTGCTGAATGCGGGCGGCATCCAGTAGCAGCTGCAGCTGCCCGCGCACCTTCTGCTGCCCGACGAACTCGGCCAGCGACGACGGGCGCAGGGCGCCCTCGATGGCCAGCTCGGTCTCGTCGGCGGGCTCGTCGGCATCGCGGACGTCAACCATTCACAGACTCCTTCCGCGCCGGACCGAGCGCCGCGAGCGTCAGGCGCAACAGTGCAGGCACCGAGGCGCGATCGCCTTCGGATGCGTCGACAGCTGCCGTCTCGACGGCGTCGGCGGCGATGCGCTCCGACCACCCGAGGCCTATCAGGGCCTGGACGACCTGGGCTGTCACGCCGCCGGCGGTGGCGACATCCGCTCCGCCCGCGACGGAGGGACGCGAGGCGATGACCTTGCCGGTGAGCTGCACCACGATCAGTTTGGCCGTCTTGGGGCCGATGCCCGAGACGCGGCGGAACGGCGCGTCGTCGTCCGCGGCGACCGCGTCGGCGATCTGCGGCACGGTCAGCGTTGCGAGCACGCCGAGGGCGGACTTCGGTCCCACACCGGTGACCCCCAGGAGCTGCGTGAACACGGCGAGTTCTTCGCGCGTCTCGAATCCGAAGAGCGAGAGGGCGTCCTCGCGGACGATGAGGGTCGTATGCAGGAGCACGGCCTCGCCGAGGGACGTCGCACGCGCCACCTGGGGTGTCACGGCGACGTGCAGGCCAACCCCGCCGACCTCGACGACGACGGAATCCGCATCGACGTGGACGGCCGTGCCGCGGACTGACGAGATCATGCGTCGAGCCTACGGGTCGGTTCGGAGGTTTGTTCGAGCGACACGCTCACGGACGCGCTCAGCGACGCGGGACGCGGGACGTGTCACCGTCGGCTGAGTCGCTCCGCGTCGGCCCATGCCCGCTGTGCGGGAGTGAGGGGGCCGGATGCCGCTGCGGCCGGGCCGCCGCGCCACGCGTGGCATAGGGCCAGCGCCAGGGCGTCCGCGGCGTCGGCGGGCCGCGGCAGTGCGTCTAGCCGCAGCACGCGGGCGACCATCGCCTGTACCTGCCGTTTGTCGGCCGATCCGTATCCGGTGATCGCCGCTTTCACCTCGGAAGGTGTGTGCGTCGCTGCCGGAAGCCCGCTCTCGCCGGCGACGAGGAGGGCGATACCGCTCGCTTGCGCGGTGCCCATGACCGTGTGGCGGTTGTGCTGGGCGAAGACGCGCTCGACCGCGACGACGTCGGGCCGGTGCGCTGCGATGACGGCACGGAGGCCGGTCGCGATCAGCGCCAGCCGCGCTTCGATCGGCTCGCTCGGATCGGACCGGACCACGCCCACGTGCACCAGCTGCGCAGAGCGGTCCGGGGCCACATCGACGATGCCCACGCCGCAGCGCGTGAGGCCGGGGTCGATGCCCAGCACACGTAGCGGCGAACGGGAGGAACCGGAGGTCACTCCCCCACGCTAGGTGAGGAGGACGGATGCCCCGGCCAGGCGCGCCCGCTGCTCAGTCTTCGTCGTTCTCGAGTTCGGCCTGCACGTCGGCGCTCAGGTCGAAGTTGCTGTAGACATTCTGCACGTCGTCGCTGTCTTCGAGCGCGTCGATCAGCCGGAACACCTTGCGAGCCGTGTCGGCATCGACTTCGACCTTGAGATTCGGCACGAACTCGACGTCGGCCGACTCGTAGTCGATGCCCGCGTCCTGGAGCGCCGAGCGCACCTTCACGAGATCGGAGGCCTCGGTGACGACCTCGAAGCCCTGCGGGTGCGGCTCGACCTCTTCGGCACCCGCCTCGAGGACCGCCATCATGACGTCGTCCTCGGTCGTGCCGTCGCCCGAGACGACGATCACACCCTTGCGGGTGAAGTTGTAGGCGACACTGCCGGGGTCGGCGAGGCTTCCGCCGTTGCGGGTGAGCGCGGTGCGCACCTCTGCGGCGGCGCGGTTCTTGTTGTCGGTGAGGCACTCGATCATGAGGGCGACGCCGTTGGGTCCGTAACCCTCGTACACGATCGAGGTGTACTCGACGGCCTCGCCGCCGATGCCCGCGCCGCGCTTGATGGCGCGATCGATGTTGTCGTTGGGCACCGAAGTCTTCTTGGCCTTCTGCACCGCGTCGTACAGGGTCGGGTTGCCCGCCAGGTCGGCACCGCCGATCTTTGCTGCCACCTCGATGTTCTTGATGAGCTTGGCGAACGACTTCGCACGGCGTGCGTCGATGACGGCCTTCTTGTGCTTGGTCGTCGCCCACTTGGAATGCCCGGACATGGTCCTCCTGTGATCCTGTTCGGCGGTGCGTGCGCGGCTCCGCGCGATCGCCGGGGGCGCGGCCACCGGCAGACTATTCTAAGCCCGTCCGTCACGCGCGCCCGGAGGCGGCGGTGCCTCTGCCGCCGGGCGCCGTCAGACGGAACGGTCGCGGACCATGTCGAGGAACATCTCGTGGAAGCGGTGTTCGCCCGTGACCTCCGGGTGGAACGCCGTGCCGAGGAGCGGTCCCTGGCGCACCGCGACGATCCGGTGGTCGGCGAGGCGCGACAGGATCTCGACGCCGGGGCCCACCGACTCCACGAGCGGCGCACGGATGAACACCGCGTGCACCGGTGGCTCCCCCAGTACCGGCACATCGAGGTCGACCTCGAACGAGTCCACCTGAGTGCCGAACGCGTTGCGCCGCACGGTCGCATCGAGGCCGCCGAAGGTCTGCTGGCCCTCGATGCCGTCGGTGATGCGATCGGCCAGCAGGATGAGCCCGGCGCATGTGCCGTACATCGGCATGCCCGCCGAGATCGCGTCCTGGATCGGGGTGCGCATGCCGAACGCCCGCGACAGCTTGTCGATCACGCTGGACTCGCCACCGGGGATCACCAGCCCATCGACGCCCGCCAGCTCGGCCGGTCGCCGCACCAGGCTGGCCTCCGCGCCCCGATCGGCGAGGACGCGGACGTGCTCGCGCACGTCGCCCTGCAGGGCGAGCACGCCGACGCGGAGGCGGCTCGTGGTCACCAGCCGCGCTCGGCGAGGCGGTGCGGTGCGGGAAGGTCGGCGACGTTGATTCCGACCATGGCCTCGCCCAGGCCCCGCGAGACGTCGGCGACGACCTTGGCGTCATCGAAGAAGGTGGTCGCCTTCACGATCGCAGCGGCGCGCTCAGCGGGGTTGCCGGACTTGAAGATGCCGGAGCCGACGAAGACCCCGTCGGCACCGAGCTGCATCATCATCGCGGCGTCGGCGGGTGTGGCGACGCCACCGGCGACGAACAGCACGACGGGGAGCTTTCCGGTCTCAGCGATCTCTGCGACCAGGTCGTACGGCGCCTGCAGCTCCTTGGCTGCGACGTAGAGCTCGTCCTTCGTCATCGAACGCAGAACGTTGATCTCACTCGTGATCTTGCGGATGTGCTTCGTGGCCTCCGAGACGTCGCCCGTGCCGGCCTCGCCCTTGGAGCGGATCATGGCCGCGCCCTCGTTGATGCGGCGCAGCGCTTCGCCGAGGTTCGTCGCACCGCATACGAACGGAACGGTGAAGTTCCACTTGTCGATGTGGTTGACGTAGTCGGCCGGCGAGAGCACTTCGGACTCGTCGATGTAGTCGACACCCAGTTCCTGCAGCACCTGCGCCTCGACGAAGTGCCCGATGCGCGCCTTCGCCATCACCGGGATCGAGACGGCGTCGATGATGCCGTCGATCATGTCGGGGTCGCTCATCCGTGACACCCCGCCCTGCGCGCGGATGTCAGCGGGAACCCGCTCCAGTGCCATCACGGCGACGGCGCCGGCGTCCTCGGCGATCTTGGCCTGCTCCACGGTGACGACGTCCATGATCACGCCGCCCTTCAGCATCTCGGCAAGGCCGCGCTTGACGCGGCTGGTTCCGGTGTCGGCACTGGTCACAGGGGGTTCCCTTCGATGGATGCGCCACCCCGGGCGCACGCGGACGGACAGTCGTGGTGATTGGCCTAGGCCAAAAGATAGCATGTACCGGGCCTACACTCGGGAAGGCGATGAACGGTGACATGAACCACGGAATCAGCGGGCGCACGGCGTCGGAGATCGCCGACAGCCTGCGCGGCCTCGTCGAGCGCGGGATGCTGAGGCCCGGTGATCCGCTCCCTCCCGTGCGCACTCTCGCGGAAAGCCTCGGGGTCAACCGCAACACGACCGTCGCCGCCTACCGCCAGCTCACGCAGGCCGGTGTCGTCGTCACACGAGGCCGCGGCGGGACGCGCGTGGCACACCGCTCCCCCGTCGCGCAGGAGGGCTTCGCCGCCGACACGGTGCTGCGCGACGTCGGCACCGGAAACCCCGATCCCGACCTCATCCCCGACCCATCGAAGGCGCTGCAGAGCATGGCCGGACGGCCGGTGCTGTACGGCGAGCCGGTCATCGATCCCGACCTGGAGAGCTGGGCCCGCTCGTGGATGCAGGACGATCTCGGGTCAGCCGGCCCGATGCGACTGACGATCACGAGCGGAGCCGCGGATGCCGTCGAACGACTCCTCGCGCAGTCGCTGACCCGTGACGACGCCGTGGCGCTCGAGGATCCGTGCTTCCTCGCCAGCATCCACACGGTACGGCTCGGCGGGTATCGGCCGGTGCCGGTGCCCGTGGACGACGAGGGTATGACCGTCGCCGGGCTGCGCGACGCGCTCGAACAGGGAATTCGCGCCGTCGTGTGCACTCCACGTGCGCAGAACCCCACCGGCGCCAGTCTGTCGGCGCAGCGGGCGGCAGAGCTGCGCGACGTGCTCGCCGACCATCCGTACGTGCTCGTGATCGAGGACGACCACTTCTCTCTGCTGTCGCAGCGTCCGTTCCACTCGCTCATCGGTCCCGAGCACCGTCGCTGGGCACTCATCCGCTCGGTGTCGAAGTTCCTCGGACCCGACATGTGTCTGGCCGTGACGGCATCGGATCCCGACACCGCCGAGCGGCTCGCGATGCGCCTGACCCCTGGGACGACCTGGGTCAGCCATCTGCTCCAGCGCCTCACGCTCGCGCTGGTGACCGACCCTGGCGTGGTCGCTGCGATCGACCGTGCCGGCGCGCGCTACGCGGCGCGCAATGCCGCGTTCGCCCGACGTCTGACTGCGCGCGGAATTGCTGCCGAGCCGGGCGACGGGCTCAACCTATGGGTCGCGCTTCCGGTGACCGCGCGCACAGTGACCGACCGGCTCATGCGGCGCGGCTGGCTCGCCCGCAGCGGCGACGAGTTCCTGGTGGCGGACGCCGCGCCCTCCGATCGGCTACGGCTCACTGTGCACGACCTCGACGACGATGATGCCGAACAGCTCGCCGACGACATCGCCGCGGCCGTGGACGCCCTGCGGGAACGACTGGCGCCCGGACAGGTGGGATGATCGACCGGTGAAGATCCTGTCGATCCAGTCGGCCGTGGCTTTCGGGCACGTCGGCAACTCCGCGGCCGTGTTCCCCCTGCAGCGCATCGGCGTCGAGGTGCTCCCGGTGTACACGGTGAACTTCTCGAACCACACCGGCTACGGCGCATGGCGCGGTCCCCTCATCAGCCCCGACGACGTGCGCGACGTGATCCTCGGCATCGAGGAGCGTGGCGTCCTCGGGCAGATCGATGTCGTGCTGTCTGGATATCAGGGCGGCGAGGGCATCGCCGATGTCATCCTCGACGCCGTCGCGCGTGTGAAGTCCGCGAACCCCGATGCCGTCTACGCGTGCGACCCCGTAATGGGCAACGCCACCTCGGGGTGCTTCGTCGCGCCCGCCATCCCGGTGCTCCTGCGCGACCGCGTGGTGCCGGCCGCCGACATCATCACGCCGAATCAGTTCGAGCTCGGCTTCCTCACCGAGACCGAGCCGGCGGACCTGGAGTCGACGCTCGCGTCGGTGGACATCGCCCGCGCCATGGGGCCTAGGACGGTGCTCGTGACGAGTGTGGAACGACCGGACCGCCCGGAGGACACGATCGAGATGCTCGCCGTCACCGACGACGGCGCGTGGATCGTCCAAACGCCCCGCATCCCGCTGAAGGCCAACGGCTCGGGTGACGTCACCGCTGCGCTGTTCACCGCGCACTTGCGCCGCACCGGCGATCCCGCCGACGCACTCGCACGCACCACATCGAGCGTGTTCGACCTGCTCGAGCGCACTCACGCATCAGGCGAGCGCGAGCTGCAGTTGGTCGAGTCGCAGGAGTCGTACGCCCACCCGCGCCTCCAGTTCGACGTGCAGCAGGTGCGCTGAGGCGAGTCTCGGGTCAGCCGGGCCAGGCGTCGGCGACAGCGCGGCGGACCTCGCCCAGCAGCTGCGGCAGCGCCTTGGTCTTCGCAATGATCGGGAAGAAGTTGGCGTCCGAAGCCCACCGGGGAACGACGTGCTGGTGCAGGTGCTCGTCGACGCCGGCGCCGGCGACATGACCCTGGTTCATGCCGATGTTGAAGCCGTCGCAGCGCGATACCTGGCGGAGCACGCGCATCCCCTGCTGCGTGAGCAGGCCGATCTCGGCGACCTCCTCGTCGGTCGCTTGGTCGTACGTCGCGATGTGACGGTAGGGGCAGACCAGGAGGTGTCCCGAGTTGTACGGGAAGAGGTTCAGCAGCGCATACGCGGTGCTGCCGCGGAAGACGATGAGTCCGTCCTCGTCGGACTTGCGCGGCGCCTCACAGAACGGGCAGTCGTGGCGCAGCACCTCGGGGCCCGCCTGGATGTACGCCATACGGTGCGGCGTCCACAGACGCTGGAACTCGTCCGGCACTCCGGGGAGCGTCGCCGCGTCGACAAGGGACTGGTCCGAGGAATCCGTCTTCCGCGCCTCGTCCCCGCCCTCGTCGACCGGGCTCACGCGAACTCCTCCGCCGTGTTCACCAGAGCGTGCGTGGCGATCGCCGCCTGCACGCGGCGCACCGCATCCGCGATCGGCACGCCGTTCTCCTGCGAGCCGTCGCGGAAGCGGAACGAGACGGTGCCGGCAGATCGGTCCTGCTCCCCCGCGATGAGCTGCAGCGGGACCTTCTGCGTGGTGTGGGTGCGGATCTTCTTCTGCATGCGATCGTCGGAGTGGTCCAGCTCGGCCCGCACACCGCCCGAGCGCAGCTGCGCGATCACCTCGCCGAGATAGTCGGCGTACTCCTCGGCAACCGGGATACCCACCACCTGCACGGGCGACAGCCACACCGGGAACGCCCCGGCGTAGTGCTCGAGCAGAATCGCGAAGAACCGCTCGATCGAGCCGAACAGGGCGCGGTGGATCATGATCGGCCGCTTCTTCTGGCCGTCGCGATCGGTGTACTCCAGCTCGAAGCGTTCGGGCAGGTTCGGGTCGACCTGCACGGTCGAAAGCTGCCACACACGACCGATGGCATCCCGCGTCTTGAGGTCGATCTTCGGTCCGTAGAACGCCGCCTCGCCGGGGACCTCGGTGAGCTTGAGCCCGCTGGCCAGCGCGACGTTCCGCAGCGCGTTCGTCGAGTAGTCCCAGAACTCGTCCGAGCCGATCCACTTGTCCTTCTCGTCGTCGCGCATCGACAGCTCGAGCTCGAACTCGTCGAGCCCGAAGTCGCGGAGCATCGAGACGACGAACTCCAGGACCCGAGTGGTCTCGGCCTCGAGCTGCTCGGGGGTGACGAAAAGGTGCGAGTCGTCCTGTGTGAAGCCGCGCACTCGGGTCAGGCCGTGCAGGGCGCCCGAGAGCTCGTTGCGATAGACGGTGCCGTTCTCGGCGAGCCGCATCGGCAGGTCGCGGTAGCTGCGCGCACGCTCCTTGTAGATCAGGATGTGCATCGGACAGTTCATCGGCTTGAGGTAGTAGTCCTGGCCGTGCTTGACGATCTCGCCGTGCTCGTCGCGCTCCTCGTCCATCACGATCGGCGGGAACATGCCCTCCTTGTACGTGACGAGGTGGTTCGAAGTGAGGAACAGATCCTCCTTCGAGATGTGCGGCGTGTACACGTAGTTGTAGCCGCCCTCGATGTGGCGACGACGCGCGTGCTGCTCCATCTCGCCGCGCACGACACCGCCTCGCGGATGCCAGACGGACAGGCCCGAACCGATCTCGTCGGGGAACGAGAAGAGGTCCAGCTCCTTGCCCAGCTTGCGGTGGTCGCGCTTTGCGGCCTCTTCGAGCCGCGACTGGTAGGCCCGCAGAGCTTCCTTCGTCGGCCACGCGGTGCCGTAGATGCGCTGCAGCTGCGGGTTCTTCTCGCTCCCCCGCCAGTACGCGCCGGCGATCCGCTGGAGCGCCCAGCCGTTGCCGATCATCCGTGTGCTCGGCAGATGCGGGCCGCGGCACAGGTCCTTCCAGACCGTCTGCCCGTCGCGATCGACGTTGTCGTAGATCGTGAGCTCGCCGGCCCCCACCTCGACGGAGGCGCCTTCGGTCTTGTCCGCGCCGCCCTTCAAGCCGATCAGCTCGAGCTTGAACGGCTCCGCGGCCAGTTCCGCACGCGCTTCCTCGTCGGTGACGGCGCGACGCACGAAGCGCTGGCCCTCGCGGACGATGCGCTGCATCTCCTTCTCGATGGCCTTGACGTCCTCGGGGGTGAACGGATCCTTCACATCGAAGTCGTAGTAGAAACCGTCGGTGACGGGCGGGCCGATGCCGAGATTCGCCTGCGGGTTGATGCGTTGCACAGCCTGCGCGAGCACGTGTGCCGCCGAATGCCGCAGGATGTCGAGACCGTCCGGGCTGTCGATCGTGACCGGCTCGACGGCATCCGTCTCGAGAACCTGCGTCGCGAGATCCTTCAGCTCTCCGTTGACACGGAGGGCGACCACGGAACGGTCGGGAAAAAGGGCGAACCCGTCGGCGGGATAGGGCACGGCGTCAGACACGGAAACTCTCCTGGAAGTGGCTCGGATCAAGGCTACTCAGCTTCGGGCGCGCCCCGCGCCCCGCCCGCTCAGGCGCCGAGCGTTCGCGTACCAGTCGTCGCCTGCGTGACAGCGGCGATCGACCGGACGAGTTCCATCCCACGAGTGTAGTCCCGTCCATCCTGCCTCGAAGGCGTAGCCTCGGATCGATGAAGCGCCAGAGACTGGAGTCGACGGTGATCGCGTCGGCCGGGTACGACCCGGCCACCGCGCTGCTCGAGCTCGAGTTCACCTCTGGCGACGTCTACCAATACTTCGCAGTTCCGCCGTCCGTGCACCGCGCTCTGGTCCACGCCGACAGCGTGGGCCGGTTCTTCGCCACCCATATCCGCAACGTGTACCCGGCGCGCCAGGTGCGCTGAGCCGGTGATGTCTGTGTCAGCGATAACCGCGTTGCATGCTTTCGTGCCGCTGCCCGGGCCGCGGGATCCCCCTGCCACTAGAGTTCGAGCATGACCGGCATTCGGGCGCTGCTGTGACGACCGTCGAACGGGACTGCGTGATCGCCGGCGGCGGGCCGGCCGGGGTCATGCTCGGGTTCCTGCTCGCCCGCGCGGGATTGCGAGTCACCGTGCTGGAGAAGCACGCCGACTTCCTCCGCGACTTCCGGGGAGACACGATCCATCCCTCGACGCTTACGGTGCTCGGCGAAC
The DNA here is from genome assembly GCF_019449275.2 of Microbacterium sp. HD4P20. GTDB lineage: Bacteria > Actinomycetota > Actinomycetes > Actinomycetales > Microbacteriaceae > Microbacterium. The sequence goes on along the minus strand of NZ_JAHZQZ020000014.1, from coordinate 373,155 downwards.
TCGGCATCCGTGATCGCTTCCTGCAACTCCCCGTCACCCGGCTCCCGACGCTGGATGCGGTCTTCGACGGTGAGCGGATCACGATGGTCGATTTCCGCACACTCCCCCGACCCAATGACTTCCTCGTGCTGGCACCGCAATGGGACCTGCTGAACTTCCTCGTCGAGGAGGGGCGTGCCTACCCCGGTTTCGAGGTGCGCATGCAAACGGAGGCGACCGGGGTCGTGATCGACGACGGCAGGATCCGGGGCGTCCGCGCCGCCGGACCCGACGGCGACGTGGAATACCTCGCACCGCTCAGCGTGGCGGCCGACGGACGGCACTCCGTCGTGCGCGAGGCCGCGGATCTGACCCCGCGCGGGTTCGGTGTGCCCATCGACATCCTCTGGTTCCACCTGCCGAAACCCCCCCGACGCCCCTCCCCCGACGCTCGCGTACTTGTCGGCGAAGGGGATGGTCCTGACGATCGACCGCGGGGAGTACTACCAGGCGGGAATGGTCATCCGCAAAGGCGGGTTCGATGACCTCCATTCTGCGGGCCTCGCGGCGCTGCGAGCCTCGATCGCCGAGATCGCCCCTGTCCTGACGCCTGTCGTAGGCGCCCTCACCGACTGGGACCAGGTGAAGCTGCTCGCCGTGCGTCTTGACCGTCTCGACCGCTGGCACCGCGATGGCTTCATCGCGATCGGGGACGCCGCGCACGCGATGTCGCCCGTCGGAGGTGTGGGCGTGAACTACGCGATCCAGGATGCGGTCGCCCTCGCGAACGCGATCACTGACGAGCTACGCCGCGGCGGTGTCTCCTCTGCCACCCTGCACCGCGTACAGCGTCGCCGCGCGGCGCCAGTGCGCATCATGCAGCGGATTCAACGCGCAGCCCATGCCGGCATCACCCGACGGACGGCTTCAGGGCGCTTCCTGCCGCGTGGGGTCGTTACCGCGTTGCGGTTCGCGTCGCCTGTCGTGCGGCGTCTCATCGCGCGCCTGATCGGGCTCGGCATCCGTCCCGAGCACGTCCGTCCGTCGAGCAATTCGAGAAGGTAGAAGACCCGCGGAATTCCGCGGGTACTCGTGGTGCGCCGGGGTATCGAGGTTCAGCGTGCCCTTGAGATCGTCCAGGTCGAGCGCGAAGCCATCAGTGTGCGAGTTGCCCAAGCGGTCGACGTAGCTCACTGTTGCTCCAATCTCGACCGGCGCGCGAGCCGCGTCGCTTCGGTCGCCGACAAGATCCATTGGCATGACGACCTCGAATTGAGGGGGCATGGTCGGCAAGCCTCGAGTGAACGGCGGTCTTGTATTGCGGGTCGTCCGTGCCGGATCATCGGAAGTCCAACGGAAATGGTGGGGGGTTTGACGTGTTCGTTGCAATCTGGGCCTTCGTACGCAGGATCCTTGGCTGGTAGATCACGCACCCGTGCCGCACGGCGGCCTCCGCCAACGCCTGCACCCCCGATTACAGTTGCCCAGCGCACGCCGGCGTCGCCATTTTGCAGGGGCCCAGCCCCCGAGGGCGACGGTTCGCCGAGGCGGTCCCTGCTGATCGCGTCTTGCACGTCTGTTGCACGGAACTCACGCAAAGCACAAATAAACCCCCGGGGTCTCCGGGGGTTTCAGTGTGCGCGATACTGGGATCGAACCAGTGACCTCTTCCGTGTCAGGGAAGCGCGCTACCGCTGCGCCAATCGCGCCCGTTCGGGCTATTCAGTTGTGCAGGCGAGGTGGCGACGGGATTCGAACCCGTGTAAACGGCTTTGCAGGCCGGTGCCTAGCCGCTCGGCCACGCCACCGCGTGTGGTTTGACCCCACGTGCCTCGATCCCAGGGAGGGACCTCTGCACTCGAGCGGATGACGAGACTCGAACTCGCGACCCTCACCTTGGCAAGGTGATGCGCTACCAACTGCGCTACATCCGCATTTCGCTCCCGGATTCGCACCCGGGCACTTGAATGACTTTAGCCGATCCTCGCGGTCCTGCAAAACCGAGCGGCGGTCGCGCGTGTCACATCGCAGTGGTGCGAGCGGCACGCGAGCATCCGGTAGGATCGTTACTCGTCCCCCTCGGGGAACGGGCGATTGGCGCAGTTGGTAGCGCGCTTCCTTCACACGGAAGAGGTCATCAGTTCGAGTCTGGTATCGCCCACCACCAGTCCTCCTCACCCATGTCAGCTTTCCCTCACGAAGGTTCCATGCGCGTCGGCGAGCACGTCGGCCGTCGTGCTGTGGTTCTCCCCCGGCACCGCACCCAGCGACGCGGTGGGCAGGATGTCGGCGACCGCTCGCGCACCCACGGCGAGGCGGGGCCACGTGGCGTCGCCGTGCGTCACCCCGGCCCCTGCCGCGACGGTCGTAGTTGATCAGACGGACCTCATCCGCGAGCAGCTGAGCGGTCGCTGCGTTCTCCGGCGTGGTGGCACGGTGAGCTGTTGCGCCGGCTGACTGCCGCGATGCCTCACGCTACGAAGGATGGTCCATGTCGGTCCTGTATAGAAGCGACAGCGCATCACCCGCCCCAGGCTGCCGCAGCTCAGTGGCCGAACGCCCGATGAACCGCTGGAGCGATCGCGCGAGGTGTGGCTGGTCGTAGAACCCCAGCTCGTGCACCACCCGCGCGATGGGCAACCCTTCGCCGAGCAGAACCGCCGCCTGTCTCGCGCGCTCGATCTGCCTGATGGCTCCCGCCGTCAGTCCCGTGGCCGCCGCGACGCGTCGCTGCACCGACCGTGTTCCGACGCGCGCCATGCCGCCCCATACGACGTCGTCCACGAGCGGATCGCGCGTGAGCACCCCTGCGCGCACCAGCTTCTGCACGAAATGCTCTGCGTCGTCGAAACCGGGTATCTCCCATTCCTCGCCACGCAGCACGAATCTGCGTCCATCGACGTGCGGGCTTTCGGCGTCCGAGTCGATGAGGCGGCGGGAAGGCAGGTGCGGCATGGTCGTGCCGTGGGAGAAGGTGATTCCGATGGACTCGGACTCGCCGTCGATACGGACCTCGGTGGGTCGGGTCTCAGGCCCGCGCGCGGCGGCGCGGATCACGCCGCCGTCCTGCCAGAAGACGAGCTCCCATGTCGAGGTCGACACCGAGTTCATGACGCCGGCGCCCGACGTGCGCCCACGCCACACACGCGCTACGTACGGCGAATCGGCTTCCCGGTCTTCACTCTCGATCGGCATCATCACCCCGTCAGTTGCCGACATCCCACCCGTACCGGCGGTGCAGCGCGTCCGCGACGCGGACGAACCGCTCGATATCCAGAGCGGACGCCTCACGACGCATGCCTGCTCGATGGACACTGAAGATCTGCTCCACGTCCACCCACGATGGGCGTCCGCGTGGATCCCAGTCGCCCATCCCGATCGCGAGGTAGTCGCGGTCTCCGTCGTGCGCCTTGCTCGTCAGGCGCACGGCATACACGCGGTCCGTGTCCTGTCGGGCGATCACCAGCACGGGCCGGTCCTTGCCTCTGCCGTCCGCTTCGTCGTACGGGACCCACGTCCACACGATCTCGCCCGCGTCGGGTTCGCCGTCGCGATCGGGCGTGTACCCGATGCGCAGAGCCTCTGCTGCGGGTGGTGCGACCTCGACGGTGGCGGTCGATCCCGACGCCGCCCGCGTCGGGGGATCCGTCTGCGTCGTCGCGGTCAAGAACCGCTTGATACGGCTGAGGATGCCGGGGCGCGCAGTCATACCGGCACGATAGCGCGGAGGGGCGCCGCGGTCTCCCGCGACGCCCCTCCACCCGGGGGGATCCTCGACTCAGGCGCGCGTGCCCTCGAGCACGTAGCCTTCCTCGCCGTGGACGACGGTGTCGATACCGGCGACCTCGTCCTCGTTCTTGACGCGGAAGCCGATCGTCTTCTCAATCGCGAGGCCGATGACATAAGCGAGCACGAAAGAGTAGATCATGACCGCGAACGCGGCGATCGCCTGGACGAGGAGCTGCGTGGCGCCGCCACCCATGAACAGGCCCACGTCGGTGGCGAAGAACCCGATGTACAGCGTTCCGATGAGACCGCCCACCAGGTGGATGCCCACCACGTCGAGCGAGTCGTCGAAGCCCCACTTGTACTTGAGCTCGATCGCCAGGGCGCACACAGCGCCGGCGATGAAGCCGAGCACGATGGCCCAGAACGGCGTGACCGACGCGCAGGCGGGGGTGATCGCGACGAGACCCGCCACAGCGCCCGATGCCGCGCCCACCGAGGTGGGCTTGCCGTCCTTGAACTTCTCGACGACCAGCCACGCCAGCAGCGCGGCCGCGGGAGCGGCGATCGTGTTGACGAAGGCGAGCGCGGCGACGCCGTCGGCGGCGAGCTCGGAGCCGGCGTTGAAGCCGAACCATCCGAACCACAGCAGGCCGGCGCCCAGCAGGACGAACGGCGGGTTGTGCGGGACGTGCACGCCCTTCTGGAAGCCGAGGCGCTTGCCCAGGACGAGCGCGAGGGCCAGAGCTGCCGCACCGGCGTTGATGTGGACCGCGGTTCCGCCGGCGAAGTCGATCGCGCCGGCACCGAACCACTCCTGCAGACCCATCGTGATCCACCCGCCGTACGCGAAGCTGCCGTCCTCGGCGAGGCCGAAGTTGAAGACCCAGCTGGCGACCGGGAAGTAGACGATGGTGGCCCACAGCAGCGCGAAGATCATCCACGAGCCGAACTTGGCACGGTCGGCGATGGCGCCGGAGACGAGGGCGACCGTCAGGATCGCGAAGGTTGCCTGGAAGGCGACGAACGCGAGTGGCGGGTAGGCGCCCTCACCGGCGTCGAGCAGGCTCGTGAGCCCGAGCTCGTTGAAGTCGATCGCCCAGGGCGCCTGGATCGTGCCCTCTGCCGTCGACGGGAACGCGATCGCGTAGCCGTAGAGCACCCAGAGCACGCCGATGAGCCCGAGTGCACCGAAGCTGAGCATCATCATGCTGATGACGCTCTTGGCCTTGACGAGTCCGCCGTAGAAGAACGCGAGTCCTGGCGTCATCAACAGGACGAGCGCTGCGCATATCAGGATGAATGCGGTGTTTCCTTGATCCATCTCGAGGGGAACCTCTCTGCAGGGACGCAGGTGTAGCGTCGGGTTCCCTCAGTGTTGCGAGGTGCCGTTTCGGCAGCGGTCCACCCCGTGTTTCCCGCTCGTTACACGAGGCCGCCGCACGTAAACATCGTGTTTCGTGCAGGCGGGAGCGTCCCCCGAAGTGCTCGCAAGAGGCGGCGCGCCGGGTCAGGCGAGAGTAGAGGCGACCAGTCGCGAGATCGCCCGGAGGTACTTCTTGCGGTAGCCGCCCGCGAGCATCTCGTCGGGGAACACCAGGTCCAGCGACGTGCCCGTCGCGCGGATGGGCAGCTCTGCGTCGTACACGCGGTCGATGAAGGCGACGAACCGCAGTGCCGCCGACTGGTCGGCGAACGGTGCCACATCGCGCAGGCCGACGGTCGAAAGGCCCTCGATGAGCGTGATGTAGCGCGACGGGTGCACGCGGGCCAGGTGTGCGACGAGATCCGAGAACCGGTCGTCGGAGACGAGACCGCGGGTTGCGGCATCCGCGACGGCCGTTTCGTACTCCGGCTCGGTGAGCACCGCCGCGTGTCCGTCGAGGGCGCGATGACGGTAGTCGGTGCCGTCGATCCGGATCGTCTGGAAGCTCGATGCCATCGCGTGGATCTCGCGCAGGAAGTCCTGGGCGGCGAACCGACCCTCGCCGAGGGCGTTGGGGGGCGTGTTGGATGTCGCGGCCAGGCGAGTACCGGAAGCGACGAGTTCGCCGAGCAGGCGGGTCATCACCATGGTGTCGCCGGGATCGTCGAGCTCGAACTCGTCGATGCACAGGAGATCAGCGCCCCGGAAGAGGTCCACGGTGTTCTGGTAGCCGAGCGCCCCCACCAGGGCGGTGTACTCGATGAACGAGCCGAAATACTTCCGGCGGGCCGGCATCGCGTGGTAGACCGCCGCCAGCAGGTGCGTCTTGCCCACGCCGAACCCGCCGTCGAGGTACACGCCCGGCTTCGTCTCGGGACGTTTCGCACGCCGGAAGAACCCGCCCTTGGCAGGAGCTGCGGCATCGGCGAACACCCCGAGGAGGTCTTTGGCCTCCTGCTGCGACGGATACTCCGGGTCTGCCCGATAGGTGTCGAAGGTGGCGTCGGCGAACTGCGGTGGGGGGACGAGCGCTGCGACCATCCCCGCCCCGGTGAGCTGCGGCGTGCGCTCGATGAGATGGAGGACGCCGGTTCGGGTGGCGGAGGGTGTCATGCGTGTCCTGAGTCGAGGGGTGGCCGGAGCCCGGACCCGGGTACGGCGCGGTGATGCGCCGGCCCGCCGGGGAATCTATGGTCGAAGAAGACGGTTCAACCCTAGTCGTCGCACTTTCGTCCCCGCCCCGAGGAGCAGCGCATGCCTGTCGAGATCGACACGTCGTCCGAGAAGTTCGCCGAGTACGCCGAGCCGGGACGCCTCGTGACCGCACCGTGGCTCCAGGAGAGGCTCGGTCAGCCGGGACTCGTCGTCGTCGAGTCCGACGAGGACGTCCTCCTCTACGAGACCGGGCACATCCCCGGCGCGGTGAAGGTGGACTGGCACACCGAGCTCAACGACCCCGTCGTGCGCGACTACGTCGACGGGGAGGGGTTCGCCCGGCTGATGAGTCGCAAGGGCATCGCGCGCGATGACACGGTCGTGATCTACGGCGACAAGAACAACTGGTGGGCCGCGTACGCGCTGTGGGTGTTCTCGCTCTTCGGGCACGAGGACGTGAGGCTGCTCGACGGCGGACGCGACAGATGGATCGCGGAGGGCCGTCCGATCACGACCGACGCGTCATCGCCCGAGCCGACGGACTACCCCGTCGTCGAACGCGACGACTCGGTGCTGCGCGCATACAAGGAGGACGTCGTTGCGCACATCGGCACGGGTCCGCTCATCGACGTGCGCTCGCCGGAGGAGTACGACGGCTCGCGTACGTCCGCACCGGCGTACCCCGAGGAGGGTGCGCTGCGCGCCGGCCACATCCCCACGGCCAAGAGCGTTCCCTGGGGTCGGGCCGTCGCCGCGGACGGCGGTTTCAAGCCGCGCGCCGAGCTCGAGGCGATCTACCGCGACGAGGCCGGTCTGCGCGAGGGCGACTCCGTCGTCGCCTACTGCCGGATCGGTGAGCGGTCGAGTCACACGTGGTTCGTGCTGCGACACCTCCTGGGCTATGCGGACGTTCGCAACTACGACGGTTCGTGGACGGAGTGGGGCAGTGCCGTACGGGTGCCCATCGCCACGGGTGCGGAGCCGGGCTCTGCCGGATCAGGCGTGCGACCATGACCGACGCCCTTCCTGAGACCCTCGCCGGCATCCGCGACGACTTCCTCGATCTGCCCGAGCCCGATCGCCTCCAGCTGCTCCTGGAGTTCTCGCAGGAGCTGCCTGCGGTGCCCCCGGAATACGAGAACCACCCCGAGCTCTACGAGAGAGTCGCGGAGTGCCAATCCCCCGTCTTCATCATCATCGACGTGGACGCCGATGACAGGGTCGCGATGCACGCCACCGCGCCGGCCGAGGCGCCGACGACTCGCGGGTTCGCGAGCATCCTGGCGCAGGGGATCACGGGACTGACCGCCGACGAGGTGCTCGCGATCCCGGCGGACTTCCCGCAGAGCATCGGCTTGACGCGCGTCGTCTCGCCGCTGCGGATCTCGGGCATGACCGGGATGCTCCTGCGCGCCAAGCGGCAGGTGGCCGCCAAGCGACCGACCGGGGCGTGACGAGCGCCACGAGCGCCCACCCGTCATTCGCCGGCGGTCGCGACCTCTGACGTGACGCCCTGAGCGACGAGCCACGACCGGATGCTCTCGCTCCAACGCTCCTGGTCGTAGTTCCAGAGCTTGGTGTGACGGGCGACGTGGAACACCTGCAGCTCGACGAGATCCGGACGCGCGACGAGAAGATCGTGCGAGGCATCCGATGGCACGAATCCGTCGTCGTCGCTGTGAAGGATCAGGAGCGGATGCCGCAGCTCGGCCGCCCGTGCGACGATATCCAGTCGATCGAACGGGATCGCCCCGCCGGTCCGTGTGACAGGCGATGCCCACTCCGACTTCAGGGCTCCGATGGCCAGTCCGCTGACGAGCTGAGGGACGCGCTGAGCGCGGGCCTGATACTCCAGAACGATGCGCCAATCGACGACCGGAGACTCCAGGATCAACCCTGCGATGGCGTCGGCATGCGCCGAGTTCAGCGACAGCTGCAGGGCGATCGCCCCACCCATCGACCAGCCCATCACGACGATCCGGCGAGCCCCGCGCCGGCGCGCGAATCCCACGGCGGCGTCGACGTCGCGCCATTCCGTCGCGCCGAGGGTATAGGCGCCGGTCCTGCTCCGCGGAGCCTCGCCGTCGTTGCGGTAGGACACGACGAGCGACGTGATGCCGAGTGAATGGAACAGCGGGACGGCGCGAAGGCACTCGGCTCTGTTCGTGCCGCGCCCGTGCACCTGGATCACCCAGACGTCTCCGTCGCCCGCCGGGAACAGCCAAGCCGGGCACGGGCCGACCGACGAGCCGATGAGTTCGGGGCTGAAGGGCAGGTGCAGCTGCTCAGGGCGGTCGAAATACCAGCCGCTGAACGCAGCGTCCGGGGCGAGCCGAGCGTCCGAGCCGACGTGCGTCAACAGCTTGCGCGTGACGCTCCCGTCGCTCTCGGAGAGCACCGACCCGAGCTTGACGTAGTCCGCGGTACCGGTGGTGAACAGGCCGTAGCGCCCCGGCAACTCTGTGTCGGGTGTGCGAGAGAGGGTGATCGTCTGGGCGACCGTGTCGAGCGACAGGATCCGCGTGTCGGGGACGCGCCCGGCTGGGGTCACGACCTTGCGGGCCATGCGCACCGATCCGGCGGCGAGCAGCCCGAGCGTGCCGGCCAAGGCCACGCTCAAGACGGTGAGCGCGCCCCTGACGCCGGCCACGAGAGCGGGTGAGGCGCCGCGCATCGCGGCGCGCCTGGAGACGACCATCGAGGCCTCAGCCTAGTCTGTCGGCGTGGCTGACCAGCGTCCCCCCGGGACACCGTCCTCGTTCGCGCAAGCGGCGGAGGACGTGCGCGCAGTGAAGTTCCGCGCCGATCTGACTGTGCGCGAGATCCCGGCTCCGGCCGGCATCGCCCCGCACGCCATCGCGATCGCGGGCGACGTGCGCGCCGAGGAGGACGCCGAGGGTGTGGACTCGCCGTACGGCACGGGCCGGCTGGTGCTGCTGCATGACCCGGAAGAACCCGCCTCTTGGAACGGGGCCTGGCGGATCGTGTGCTTCGCGCAGGCGCCGCTCGAACCCGAAATCGGCACTGATCCCCTGCTGGCCGATGTCGCATGGGCATGGCTGACCGACGCTCTGAAGTCCCGTGACGCCACCTTCCACGCGGCCTCCGGCACCGCTACCAAGACGCTGTCCAAAGGGTTCGGCACGCTGGCCGCGGAAGGCGACGGCGCGCAGATCGAACTGCGGGCTTCCTGGTCTCCGGAAGGCGCCATCGCCGCGCACGTGGAAGCATGGGCGGAGTTGGTGTGCATGCTCGCGGGTCTCCCGCCGGGCTCGGAAGGGATTGCCATGCTGGGTTCACGCAGGTCGGCGCGTGGCTGAATACGTCGTCATCGATACGGTCGAAGGTACGGTCGAAGCGGCTCGCCTGCTCGGTGCCGGACATGGTCCGGTTGCTGTCGACGTCGAGCGCGCCTCGGGCTTCCGATACTCGCAGCGCGCGTATCTCGTGCAGGTCTTCCGGCGCGACGCCGGACTCTTCCTGTTCGATCCGCCCCCCATCGGCGACTTCCAGGCGCTGCAGGAGGCGATCGGCGGCGAGGAATGGATTCTTCACGCGGCGAGCCAGGACCTTCCGTCGCTGCGTGAGATCGGGCTGGGACCCGCGACGCTGTTCGACACGGAGCTCGCGGCACGCCTGCTCGGGCATGAGCGCGTCGGCCTGGGGGCGGTGGTCGAGGATGCCCTGGGCATCACGCTCGCCAAAGCCCACTCGGCATCCGACTGGTCGACGCGTCCGCTGCCGCAGGCGTGGCTGGAGTATGCGGCCCTCGATGTCGAGCACCTCGTCGATGTCCGTGACAAGCTCGTGCAGGAACTCGCCGAGCAGGGCAAGACCGACTTCGCCGCGCAGGAGTTCGAAGCCGTGCTCACTCGGGAGCCCAAGCCGCCCCGCGACGAGCCCTGGCGGCGGCTGAGCGGTCTGCACACGGTGCGGGGCCGCAAGGCCCTCGCCGTCGCCCGCTCCCTGTGGACGGCGCGTGAGGAGTTCGCCCGGGAGCAGGATGTCGCCCCGGGCCGGTTGGTGCCGGATCGCGCCCTCGTGGCCGCTGTGCTGGCAGACCCCAGATCCAAGAGCGCGCTCGCGGCCGTCAAGGAGTTCACGGGCCGCGCGAGCAGGTCGCAGCTGGACCGATGGTGGGCGGCGATCGAAGCAGGACGCGCGTCGTCCGAGCTCCCGCTGGAGAGGGCGACCGGCGGCGACACGCTCCCCCCGCCGCGTGCGTGGGCCGACCGCAACCCCGAGGCCGACACGCGCCTCAAGGCGGCGCGCCCCGTCGTCGAGCTGCGGGCGCAGCAGCTCGGCATGCCGACCGAGAATCTCCTCACCCCCGACGTGCTGCGGCGGGTGGCCTGGACTCCCCCGCAGCCTCTGACGGCGGCATCCGTCGGGGAATCGCTCCTGGCATTGGGAGCCCGGTCATGGCAGATTGAGCAGACTGCACAGCTGATCGTCGATGCCTTTGTGGGATCCGTGCAAGAGTCGCTGACAGCGTCCGAAACGGCTTCGTAGGTTTCCGCTACCCGATTCCGGCCGTTCTCCTGCCCCTCCTAGGCTGGCGTCATCCCTATGTTTGGAGGCAGAGTGGCCGAGATTTCGGACGTCTTCTTCGTCGATGGAATGCGCACCCCGTTCGGGCGCGCCGGCGAGAAGGGCATGTACTGGAACACCCGAGCGGACGACCTCGCCGTCAAGGCGACGATCGGACTCATGGAGCGCAACCCGGGCGTTCCCAAGGACCGCATCGATGACGTCGCCATCGCCGCGACGTCGCAGACCGGCGACCAGGGCCTGACCCTCGGCCGCAGCGTGGCGATCCTCGCGGGACTCCCCCAGACGGTGCCGGGCTTCGCCATCGACCGCATGTGCGCGGGTGCCATGACGAGTGTGACGACCATGGCGGGATCGATCGGCGTCGGCATGTACGACGTCGCTCTCGCCGGTGGCGTCGAGCACATGGGACACCACCCCATCGGCGGCAACGCGGACCCGAACCCGAGATTCGTCGCGGAGAAGATGGTCGACCCTGGTGCACTCAACATGGGTGTGACCGCCGAGCGCATCTTCGATCGTTTCCCGCACCTGACGAAGGAGCGCTCCGACCGCTTCGGCATGCTGAGCCAGCACAAGCTCCAGACGGCCTACGACACAGGCAAGATCCAGACGGACCTGGTGCCGGTGGCGATCAAGGACGCCGAAGGGTCATGGGGACTCGCGACCGAGGACGAAGGACGTCGTCCGCAGACGACGATGGAAGACCTTGCGGGCCTCAAGACGCCCTTCCGTCCGCACGGCCGAGTCACGGCCGGCACCTCTTCGCCCCTCACCGACGGCGCGACGATGTCGCTGCTGGCGGGCGGCGGAGCCGTCAAGGAGCTCGGGCTCGCGCCGAAGATGAAGCTGGTCTCATTCGCCTTCGCCGGCGTGCAGCCCGAGATCATGGGAATCGGACCGATCCCGGCGACGGAGAAGGCACTGCGCAAGGCCGGTCTGAAGATCGACGACATCGGGCTGTTCGAGCTGAACGAGGCGTTCGCCATTCAGGTCATCTCGCTGCTCGACCACTTCGGCATCGCGGACGACGACCCCCGCGTCAACCAGTGGGGTGGCGCGATCGCCGTCGGCCACCCACTCGCCGCGTCCGGCGTGCGCCTGATGATCCAACTCGCGGCCCAGTTCGCCGAGCGTCCCGACGTCCGCTACGGCCTCACAGCCATGTGCGTCGGACTCGGCCAAGGCGGGTCGGTCATCTGGGAGAACCCTCACTACGACGGCAAGCGGAAGAAGTAAGGCTCGCAGGAATGACGAACTACGAACAGATCGACTTCTCCCCCATCCAGGCCCTGACCGACGGCGAGGTGATCACCCGCTCCCGCGTGCGCGACATCCGCCTCGCGTCCGGCAAGGTGCTCGCCCTCATCACCCTCGACAACGGACGCGACCACACGCGCCCCAACACGCTGGGGCCTGCGACCCTCACGGAGCTCGGCGAGACCCTCGACGGCCTGCGCACGCGCGCCGGCAAGGGCGAGATTCAGGCGGTCGGCATCACCGGAAAGCAGTACATCCTGGCTGCCGGCGCCGACCTCTCCGACATCTCGAAGGTCGGCTCGAAGGACAACGCCCGCCTGATCGCGCAGCTCGGCCACCACGTGCTCGGCAAGCTGTCCGATCTCGGGGTGCCGTCTTTCGCCTTCGTCAATGGGCTCGCGCTGGGCGGCGGTCTTGAGATCGCGCTGAACTCCACGTACCGGACCGTCGATGCCTCGGCCGCGGCGATCGCACTGCCCGAGGTGTTCCTCGGCATCATTCCCGGCTGGGGTGGTGCCTACCTGCTGCCGAACCTCATCGGCATCGAGAACGCCCTCGAGGTCGTGATCTCCAATCCGCTCAAGCAGAACCGCATGCTCAAGCCGCAGCAGGCGCTGGACTACGGCATCGTCGATGCGATGTTCCCCGCGGCGAACTACCTCGAGGACTCGCTTCGCTGGACGGACGGCGTGCTCAACGGCACCGTCAAGGTGGATCGGAAGAACGAGCCGGGCAAGATCGAGCGCCTGACGAAGTGGCCCATCGCCATCAGGATGGCGCGCGGCATGCTGGAGTCGAAGATCGGCACCGTCCCCCGGTCGCCGTACGCAGCGCTCGAACTGCTCGACAAGGCCAAGAGCGGCACGAAGGCCGAGGGCTTCGCACGAGAGGACGAGGCGCTGGCCGACCTCGTCGCCGGCGACCAGTTCGCGGCGTCCATGTACGCCTTCGACCTCGTGCAGAAGCGCGCCAAGCGCCCTGTCGGCGCTCCCGACAAGGAGCTCGCCAAGAAGGTCACGAAGGTCGGCATCATCGGCGCCGGGCTCATGGCCAGTCAGTTCGCGCTCCTGTTCGTGCGCAAGCTGCAGGTGCCTGTGCTCATCACCGACCTCGATCAGGAGCGCGTCGACAAGGGCGTGGCCTACATCCACGACGAGATCGGCAAGCTCGAGGCGAAGGGCCGCCTGGACGGCGATGCGGCGAATCGGCTGCGCGCGCTGGTGACCGGCACCACCGACAAGGCGCTCTTCGCCGATTGCGACTTCGTGATCGAGGCCGTCTTCGAAGAGGTCGGTGTCAAGCAGCAGGTGTTCGGCGAGATCGAGCAGATCGTCGCCGAGGACGCCATCCTCGCCACCAACACCTCGTCGCTGTCCGTGGAGGAGATCGGCGCCGAACTCGCGCACCCGGAGCGCCTGGTCGGGTTCCACTTCTTCAATCCCGTGGCCGTCATGCCGCTGATCGAGGTCGTGAAGACGCCGCAGACCTCGGATGCTGCGCTCTCGACTGCGTTCGTCGTGGCGAAGAATCTGGGCAAGAACGCCGTCCTCACCGCCGATGCGCCGGGTTTCGTCGTCAACCGGCTGCTCGCGAAGGTCATGGGAGAAGCAGCGCGCGCGGTGTACGAAGGAACGCCGATCGTCGACGTCGAGAAGGCGTTCGCGCCTCTGGGTCTGCCGATGGGCCCGTTCCAGCTCATAGACCTCGTCGGCTGGAAGGTCGCCGCTCACGTGCAGGACACCATGGTCCGCGCATTCCCCGATCGCTTCTACGCCAATGAGAACTTCCATGCTCTCGCTGAGCTGCCCGAGGTCGTCGAGAAAGACAAGGGTGGCAGGGTCACCGGCTGGACCAAGGCCGCCGAGAAGATCCTGAAGCCCGCGGTGGGCTCGTCCCCGGCATCCCCCGCGGAGATCCTCCAGCGCGTGCAGGACGGCCTCGCGCACGAGATCCGGATCATGCTCGACGAGGGCGTCGTCCCCGAGGTGGAGGACATCGACCTCTGCCTCATCCTGGGGGCCGGATGGCCGTTCATCGACGGCGGCGCGTCGCCCTACCTCGATCGTGAGGGCGCCTCGGACCGCGTTTTCGGCGACACGTTCCATCACCCCGTGATCAAGGGCATCGAGTCGTAGCCACTCAGAAGGGGCGAAGGGGCACGTTCTCGTCAGCGAGAACGTGCCCCTTCGATGTACCGCCGGCTAGTCGCGGGCGTCGCGTGCCCGGGCGAGGTCGCCGATGGTCGGGATCTCGCTCGTCGGTGTCGGCTCGCCGGTCTGGGCTCCGCGTGCCACCGGGATGCGAGTGCCCAGCACCTGGGCAACGACGTCCTGCGCGATCTTCGCGGGCGTGAGCCCGGCATCCTCGAAGATCTCGTCGCGGGTGCCATGGTCGATGAACTCGTCGGGAAGGCCCAGCTCATCGACCGCGGTGTCGACGCCGGCTTCGCGCAGCACCTGTCGCACGCGGGTGCCGATGCCACCGACGCGGATGCCGTCCTCGATCGTGATCACGAGGCGATGGGATGCCGCGAGCTCGACGATCGACGGCTGCACAGGCACGACCCAGCGCGGGTCGACGACTGTCGCCCCGATGCCCTGCGCGCGCAGACGGCCTGCCACATCGACGGCGGTGTGCGCCATCGGCCCGATCCCGACCAGCAGCACGTCTTGCGCCGAGGAGCGCACCAGGACGTCCACGCCGTCCGCGAGACGCTCGAGGGCGGGAAGCTCCGGGCTGACGTTGCCCTTGGGAAACCGCACGACTGTAGGGCCGTCGTCGACGGTGACCGCCTCCTGGAGCTCCTCGCGCAGCCGGACCTCGTCGCGCGGCACGGCGATCCGGATACGCGGGACGAGCTGCAGCATCGCAAGATCCCAGATGCCGTGGTGGCTCGGACCGTCCGGCCCCGTCACACCGGCACGGTCGAGGACGAAGGTGATACCCGCCCGATGCAGGGCGACATCCATCAGCACCTGGTCGAACGCCCGGTTCATGAAGGTCGCATAGATCGCCACAACCGGATGGATTCCGCCGAACGCGAGACCGGCGGCGGAGGCGACGGCGTGCTGCTCGGCGATGCCGACGTCGTAGACGCGGTCGGGGAAGCGCTGTGCGAACGGCAACAGACCCGTGGGACGCAGCATCGCGGCGGTCATGGCGATGACGTCGTCGCGCTCGTCGCCGATCGCCACGAGCTCATCGGCGAAGACATCGGTCCACGCCATGCCGCTGCCACCGCCGACGGCCTCACCGGTGAGGGGGTCGATCTTGCCGACGGCGTGGAACTGGTCGGCCTCGTCCTCGAGCGCCGGCGCATAGCCGCGTCCCTTCTCGGTGATCGCGTGCACGATGACCGGGGCGCCGTACTCTTTCGCGAGTTCGAGCGTCTCGATCAGGGTAGGCAGGTCATGCCCGTCGACGGGCCCCAGATACTTGATGTCGAGGTTCGAATAGAGTGCGGCGTTGTTGGTGAAGCGCGAGAGGAACCCGTGGGTGCCGCCGCGGACTCCGCGATACACCGCACGCGCCGCAGGACCGAGCTTGCGGAACAGGGTGTCCGAACTGCGGTGGAGCGAACGGTACGTCTCGGCCGTCCTGACGCGATTCAGATAGCGCGCCATCCCGCCGATCGTCGGCGCGTACGAACGTCCGTTGTCGTTGACGACGATGATGAGGTTGCGATCGTTGTCGTCGGAGATGTTGTTCAGCGCCTCCCACGTCATGCCGCCGGTGAGAGCACCGTCACCCACGACCGCGATGACATGGCGATCCTTGCGACCGGTGCGCGTCAGCGCCCGCGAGACGCCGTCTGCCCAGCTCAGCGAACTCGAGGCGTGCGACGACTCCACGACGTCGTGAGGGCTCTCGGAACGCTGCGGGTAGCCCGCGAGCCCGCCGCGCGCACGGAGCCGCGAGAAGTCATGGCGGCCGGTCAGCAGCTTGTGGACGTAGGACTGATGCCCGGTGTCGAAGATCATCGGATCTGCAGGTGAGTCGAAGACGCGGTGCAACGCGATGGTCAACTCCACGACGCCGAGGTTCGGCCCGAGATGGCCGCCGGTGCGTGAGACGTTCTCGACCAGGAATCGGCGGATCTCGTCCGCGAGCTGCTCGAGCTGGTCGAGGCTCAGCGGATCGAGATCACGGG
The DNA here is from genome assembly GCF_019449275.2 of Microbacterium sp. HD4P20. Classification (GTDB taxonomy): domain Bacteria; phylum Actinomycetota; class Actinomycetes; order Actinomycetales; family Microbacteriaceae; genus Microbacterium. Next base: position 356,908 of record NZ_JAHZQZ020000014.1, on the reverse strand, counting down.
GTCCGCTGATGGACGGCAACAACGACATCCCGGCTCCTTTCCGGCCCCGGAAGGGCCCTGCAAGTCTACCCGGGCATGACACGGGGACCGGATGCTCTCACGCCTCCGGTCCCCGTGAATCGGCTGTCAGACCAGCGAGCGGAGCACGTACTGCAGGATGCCGCCGTTGCGGTAGTAGTCGGCCTCACCGGGCGTGTCGATGCGCACCACGGCGTCGAACTCCACGGTCTGCTTGCCGGCTGCCGAGAACTCGCTGGGGGCCGCCGTGACGCGGACCGTTTTGGGCGTCACGCCCTCGTTGAGCTGCTCGAGCCCTTCGATCGAGACGATCTCGGTGCCGTCCAGGCCCAGCGAATGCCAGCTCTGACCGGCCGGGAACTGCAGCGGAACCACCCCCATGCCGATGAGATTGGAGCGGTGGATGCGCTCGAAGCTCTCGGTGATGACCGCCTTGACGCCCAGCAGGCTCGTTCCCTTGGCCGCCCAGTCGCGCGACGAGCCCGAGCCGTACTCCTTGCCGCCGAAGATGACGAGCGGGATGCCCTCAGCCTGGTAGTTCTGGCTCGCGTCGTAGATGAAGGACTGCGGGCCGTCCGGCTGCGTGAAATCGCGGGTGTAGCCGCCTTCCACGATCTGGCCGTCGTTGACGGCGGCGACCACCTCGTTCTTCAGCCGGATGTTCGCGAAGGTCCCGCGGATCATGACTTCGTGGTTGCCACGGCGCGAGCCGTAGGAGTTGAAGTCCTTCTGTGCCACGCCGTGCTCGGTGAGGTACTGCGCGGCCGGGGTCCCGGCCTTGATGTTGCCTGCGGGCGAGATGTGGTCGGTCGTGACCGAGTCGCCGAGCGCCGCCAGCACACGTGCCCCCTGGATGTCCGACACCGGGGTGAGCTCCATGGTCATGCCGTCGAAGTACGGGGGCTTGCGCACGTAGGTGGAGGACTCGTCCCACTCGAAGACGTCGCCAGTCGGGGTCGGCAGGTTCTTCCAGCGTTCGTCGCCCTCGAACACGGTGGCGTACTGCTTGGTGAACATGTCCTCGCTGATCGACGAATCGATCGTGGCCTGGACCTCAGCGGCGTCCGGCCAGATGTCCTTCAAGAAGACGTCGTTGCCATCCTGGTCCGTACCGAGCGGATCGGTCTCGAAGTCGAAATGCATCGAGCCGGCGAGAGAGTAGGCGATCACCAGCGGCGGGCTCGCCAGGTAGTTCATCTTGACGTCGGGGTTGATGCGTCCCTCGAAGTTGCGGTTGCCCGAGAGGACGGCGGTGACCGCGAGGTCGTTCTGCTGTACGGCCGCCGAGACCTCCTCGATGAGAGGACCCGAGTTGCCGATGCAGGTCGTGCACCCATAGCCCACGGTGAAGAACCCGAGGTCTTCGAGGTCCTTGGTCAAGCCGGCCTTCTCGTAGTAGTCGGTGACGACCTTCGAACCGGGAGCGAGCGTCGTCTTGACCCACGGCTTGGCCTTGAGCCCCTTCTTCACGGCGTTGCGTGCGAGCAGGCCCGCCGCGAGCATGACAGACGGATTGGACGTGTTCGTGCACGACGTGATCGCAGCGATCGTGACGGCGCCGTTGTCGATGATGTACGGGCTGCCGTCCTCCGGCGTCACCGTGACGGGCTTGGACGCCGCAGCAGGTCCGCCGCTGGCGATGTGCACCGTGCGCGTGACCGGCTCTTCCTCGCCCGGAACCGTTCCGGGGTCCGACGCGGGGAACGAGTGCTTCGACTCGAGATCGACGATCGAGGTGGATTCGCTGGCGTTCGCGTAGTTGAGGATGTCCTGCTCGAACTGCGACTTGGCGTCCGAGAGCCGGATGCGGTCCTGCGGGCGCTTGGGCCCGGCGATGGAGGGAACCACGGTGGACAGGTCCAGCTCCAGGTACTCGCTGAAGACGGGCTCGACCGCGGGGTCGTGCCACAGTCGCTGCTCCTTGGCGTAGGCCTCGACGAGGGCGAGGCTCTGGGGGCTGCGGCCGGTCAGGCGCAGATACTCGATCGTGACGTCGTCGATCGGGAAGATCGCGGCTGTCGAGCCGAACTCGGGGCTCATGTTGCCGATCGTGGCGCGGTTGGCGAGCGGGACGGATGCCACGCCCTCGCCGTAGAACTCGACGAACTTGCCGACCACGCCATGCTGGCGCAGGATGTCGGTGATCGTGAGAACGACATCCGTCGCCGTCACACCGGTCGGGATGCTGCCCGAGAGCTTGAATCCCACGACACGCGGAATGAGCATCGAGACCGGCTGGCCGAGCATCGCGGCCTCGGCCTCGATGCCGCCGACGCCCCAGCCGAGGACTCCGAGCCCGTTGACCATCGTGGTGTGGGAGTCGGTGCCCACACACGTGTCGGGGTAGGCGCGCAGCACGCCGCCCACTTCGCGGTCGTAGATCACCTTGGCGAGGTGCTCGATGTTCACCTGGTGCACGATGCCGGTGCCGGGCGGCACGACCTTGAAGTCGTCGAACGCGGTCTGCCCCCAGCGGAGGAACTGGTACCGCTCGCCGTTGCGCTCGTACTCGATCTCGACGTTGCGCTCGAGCGCGTGCTCGCTGCCGAAGAGGTCGGCGATGACCGAGTGGTCGATGACCATCTCGGCCGGAGAGAGCGGATTGATCCGCTTGGGGTCGCCGCCCAGGGTCTCGACCGCCTCGCGCATGGTAGCGAGGTCGACGATGCACGGAACTCCCGTGAAGTCCTGCATGACCACGCGCGCCGGCGTGAACTGGATCTCGGTGCTGGGCTCGGCATCGGCATCCCACGCTCCGAGCGCCTCGATCTGGGCCTTCGTCACGTTCGCGCCGTCTTCGGTGCGGAGCAGGTTCTCGAGCAGCACCTTGAGACTGAACGGAAGCTTCTCGTAGCCATCGACGGTGCTGATTCGGAAGATCTCGTAGTCGGTGCTGCCGACCGTCAGGGTGCTCTTGGCACCGAAGCTGTCAACCGTGGACACGTCTGTCTCCTTCGTCGGCGGCGGGATCGGGCCGAAGCCCGGCATCCCCATCTTCCCTCGCACCGGAGTCGTCGGCTAGTGAGGTCGACCTAATCCGCCGGGGAAGAATTTATCTCGATATCAAGATAAATGTATCACTTCACCGAGGGTGGATAGAGCGCTCGGACCGCGAGCCAGGTGACCGCCACCAGCGGGGCGAAGAGGGGAAGGCCCATCACCAGCTTCAGCGTGCCGAGCGCCGTGATCGCCCCCGGCTCACCGGCCAGATCGGCGAGGTAGAGCGGCAGCTGCACCAGCAGGCGCGCGGCGAACAGCGACGCCCACGCGATCGCGAGCCAGAAGAAGGCTCGCCGCTTGCGTCGGTCGGAGCGCCACGCCGTGCCCTCGCCCATCAGGAAGCCCACCGCGAGGCCGATCAGCGACCAGCCCACGAGGGCGGAGATCAAGAACGCCGAGCCGTACAAGGCGTTGGTGATGAAGCCCGGAATGAAGTTGTTGCCCGCTTCGCCCGTGAACGCGGCGAAGCCAGCGGCGGCTCCGGCCGCGACCAGGCCGCCGATCGCTGCGGTGACCGGCTGCCGGGAGAGGAGGCGCACGACCGTGAAGACCAGGGCGATTCCCACCGACAGCCCCAGCGCGAGCCAGAGGTTGCCGTCGCCGGTGCCCGAATCGATCGTCACGGTGTAGACGACGATGAACACCAGGCCCGGCAGAACCGACTCGAGGATGCCGCGCCAGCCCCCCATCGCGGTCCACACGACGTGACCGGTGCTCTTGTTCTCGGCGGGATCGAGCCCGGCGCGCCGAGCGGCACTTCCCAGTGCCGCTCCGAACACCTCGGACGCCGACGTCGGCTCGGGCTCCGGCCCGGGCGGCGTCACATCGGGCCGCTCGCTCACGCGGAGCCCGGGGTGGCCGGCATCCGCAGCGGGATGAGATCGCGCGGTGGCATCGGGGATCCGCCGCGAACCACGACGATCGAACGAAAGAGTTCCTCCACCTTCGCCGCCGCGTGGACATCGCTCGTCGCCGCACCGCCGATGACGCCGCGAAGGAACCAGCGGGGCCCATCGACCCCGATGAAGCGGGCGAGCCGCTTGCCGGCGGTGCCGTCCGGCCCCGAGACGACCGGCACCTCGGCGAGGAGCTCAGGCCCGAGAGGGCCTTCGCGTTCCTCGACCCGGCCGCCTTGCTGGCGGATCTGCTGGCGGATCTGCTCGCGCGTCTCCTCCCACAGCCCGGCCGAGCGGGGTGCTGCGAACGGCTGCACCTGGAGCGTGGAGTCGGCGTAGTCGAGGCCGACCGCCACGATGCGCTTGGTCTGCTCCTCGACCTCCAGCCGCAGGTTCAGTCCCTCCCGGGGAAGGATCTTGATTCCCCCGAGGTCGATGTAGGGCCGCACCGGGTTGGCCTCGGACTCGTCGAACGGTCCCGCTTCGGTGCGGTCGAGAGGGGCGACCTTGCGGGGCGCGTCGGTGGGGGTGGGGTCTGTCATGCGGGGACTCCGTCCTTCTTGTAGCCGGTGGAGCCGAAGCCGCCTTCGCCCCGTGCGCTCTCGCTCAGTGAATCCACCGGGATGAATCGCACGCGTGGCACGGGCATCACGATCATCTGGGCGATGCGATCGCCCACAGCGATGTCGTGTGCGTGTTCGGTGTCGGTGTTGAGCAGTATGACCTTGATCTCCCCCCGGTAGCCGGCATCCACCGTTCCGGGTGCGTTGACGACCGTGATGCCGTGCTTGGCGGCCAGCCCGCTGCGCGGAACGACGAAGGCGACGTAGCCCTCGGGGAGGGCGATCCGCACGCCGGTGCCCACGAGCGCGCGCTGCCCGGGCGCCAGGCGCAGCGCTTCCGATGACACCAGATCGGCCCCCGCATCACCGGGGTGGGCGTACGCGGGTACCTCGGGGGCGATAATGGGGACGTCCACCGTTTCAGTCACCCAACGAGGGTAATGCAGAAGACAGCGCGCAGTGTGGGAGCCGACGTCTATCGTGAGAGGCTCGGCCCATCGCTGTGGATCCTCGGTTCGGCCGCCATCGCCGCGCCCATGGCTGCGCTGGTGTTCTCGCCGATCGATACGACGATCGCGCTCGTGATCGGCGCGGTCGTCGGCATTGCGATCATCGGACTGCTGCTCGCGGCGTCTCCCGTCGTCGAAGTGCGGGGCGGCGAGCTACGCACCGGTCGCGCGCACATCGGTGTGGAGTTCCTCGGCGTGCCTGAGGTGCACCTCGGGGATGCCGCGCGCCACGCCCGCGGCGCGGGCCTGGATCCCCGATCTTGGCACCTCATCCGGGGCGGGATCGACGGAGTCGTCGTGATTCCGGTGACCGACCCCGACGATCCGACGACGGCGTGGACGATCTCGTCGCGAACGCCGGATCGCCTCGCCGCCGCGGTGAGACGTGCTCAGGTTACGCGGAGCACTCCGAGCAGATAGGCCCGTCGGCGCTGTCGTGATCGAGCTGTGAGCGGTGCTTCACGAGGAAGCAGTTCGCACACGTGAACTCGTCCTCCTGCGGAGGCAGCACAACGACATCGAGCTCGAGGTCGGACAGGTCCGCGCCGGGCAGCTCGAAGCCGGACGGGTTGTCGGAGTCCTCCACATCGACAGAGCCCGAGAGCTTGTCGGGCACGCGCTCCTTCAGAGCCTCGATCGACTCGCTGTCGTCCTCGGTCTTGCGGGGGGCGTCGTAATCGGTGGCCATTCGTGAAGGTCTCTACTTCCGGGATCGCGGGTTGCGCTCGCCCTTGCGGGGCGGCGATAGTTTGCACGACCGCCTGTCATTTCGCAAATGCGATCCGGTCGGGCTCGTCGGTGCGTGGCGTGAAACTCGCGCCACGCGCCGGATATTCCCGGCGCACGCGACCCGCTGTGACACCATGGGGCCACACGCAGGGATCGGAGGGGCTTTTCGCATGGAACAGCTCAAGGTCATCGGAACCGAGGACGACAAGCTCATCCTGGCGACCGACTCGGGCGACAGGTTCTCTCTCGTGGTCGACGAGGTGCTCCGCGCGGAATTGCGCCGGACCCGTCGTGACCGCGATGCAGACCCACAGGCGGATCGTCCCAGTCCGCGTGAGATCCAGGCCCATATCCGTGCCGGTCTGTCGGCCAGAGAGGTCGCCGAGATGCTCGGCGCCCGCGTCGAGGACGTCACCCGCTTCGAGGGCCCTGTGCTGGCCGAGCGTGAGCACATCGTCGGCCAGGCGCTCGCGGTGCCGGTGCTCCTCGGCGGCGACTTCGATGTCGAGGGCCACGCCACCTTCGGCTCGGCGGTGCGGGCGAAGCTGGCCGAAGCCAGCGCCACCGGCGAACGCTGGACCAGCTGGAAGGAACCGACCGGCTGGGTGATCAAGCTGGAGTTCGCCTCGAAGGATGTCGAGCACGATGCGCGGTGGGGCTTCGACCCGCGCCGCAGCACGTTGTCGCCCCTGAACGCCGATGCGATCCAGCTCTCGCGTCAGGGATCGCTGCCGGAGGGGCTGATACCGCGCCTGCGCGCCCTCGAGAGCGCGCCGCCGAAAGACGACTCCCGCTTCGACAGCGGCGCCTTCGGTCCGCGGCGGCTTCCTGACGCGGATCTCGAGTCGCCCGATCTCCCGGCCCCCACGGCGCCTGCCGTGCAGCAGGCTGCCATCAAGCGCGCAGACGAGCCTCTCGTCACCTCGGCCGAGACGGCCGATCTGCTCGAGGCGCTGCGCCGTCGTCGTGGTCAGCGCGAGCCGCTCCCCGGATCCGAAGAGATGGCCGCCCCGACGCGCGGAACGGCGCCTGTCGCCTTGTTCGACGCGCTCGAACCCGGATACGACGGCGTGCCCGCGGAGGACGAGACCGAGTCGCCCGATGCCTCGCCGGATTACCCCGCTGCCGCCCCCGCGGTCGCCGAGGCGGGGCGCCGCAAAGGTCGAACGTCGATGCCTTCGTGGGATGAGATCGTCTTCGGCGCACGCACCGAGGACTGAGCGCCGCGCGCCCCCTCAGGCGAAGGCCCCGAGGCGGATCAGCGGCACGATCCGTTCCTCGTCGGTCAGCGATCCGTGCTGGCCGACCATCCGCTGTGGCGCCTTGTCGGCCAGACGATCGTCGTAGTACGCGATGCCGGCGCGCGGTGCGACGACCACATCGCCGATCCGCTCGATCACGCTCGGATCGATGACGCCCATCAGGCCCGACGCCACGATCTCGGCTCGCGACAGGACCCACGATCGCGAACCTTCGGCTTCGCGCCATCGCGCGAGCACGGCGGCCTCCTCCCCCGGCTCGGCGTAGAGGTGCAGCATCCGGGGCTCGCCCCCGATCAATCGCACGCCGGCAAGTCGGGCGTCCGACTCGCCGAGGAGCACGTGGCGATGCCGCGGCACGTCGACCATCCCGTGGTCCGAGGTGACCACGACGCCGATACCGGGCGCGAGCGACGCGGCAAGCGTCCGCGCGGCGGCGTCGACGCTCTCGAGCACCGAGATCCAGTCACCCGACTCCCAGCCGCGCTTGTGCCCGATCGAATCGAGGTCTGGGGCGTAGAGATAGACGATCGATCCCGGATGCCGCGCCGCGAGGTCGGCCGCGAGGCGGACGCGATCGGTGAGATCGTCGACCCCGTGGAACGCGGCGCCGCCGAGTGTCACGGCGGTGAATCCCGTGCCGGCGTATTCGGTCCGTGAGACGGTGAAGAACGGCCGGCCCAGCGAATCGGCGAGCGACGTGGCGCGCTGGAACGACAGCGGCAGTCCGTCGGTGTCCCAGCCGCGAAGCTGGTTGACGACATCGTCGGTGCCCGGGACGCGGACGCGGTAGCCGACCAGACCGTGCTGACCGGGCATCGTACCGGTGAGCAGGCTCGTGAGCGCCGCCGCCGTGGTCGAGGGGAAGACGGTCCGTGCGGCATCCTTCTTCGAGCGTGCTCCAGCGAGGAATCGAGCGTGTCCGGCTCGCGCCGCGAGGTTGTGGGCGCCCAGCCCGTCCAGCACCCACACGATCGCGCTGCGCGCCGGGCCGAACCAGTCCGAGCGGCCGTCGAGCGCCGCCGAGATCTCGGGCACGACACGGGTGAGGCTCCGGGCGTGGGGCGGGTCCGCGGGTAGGCTGAGGGACATCGGGGCCAGTCTCGCACACCGCCTGAAGCCCCCTGCCGCTCCTCCGTCACCCGAGGCCCCATTCGTCTATGCCCGCTTCCCGCACCGAACCCGTCCCCGCCGACCACGGCCGCATCGAGGATGTCGACGTCTCGTCAGAGATGCAGACGTCCTTCCTCGAGTACGCGTACTCCGTCATCTACTCTCGCGCGCTCCCCGACGCGCGCGACGGCCTCAAGCCGGTGCAGCGGCGCATCCTCTTCCAGATGGCCGACATGGGCCTGCGCCCCGACCGAGGACACGTCAAGAGCGCGCGCGTCGTGGGCGAGGTCATGGGAAAGCTGCATCCGCATGGCGACGCGCCGATCTACGATGCGCTCGTCCGCCTCGCGCAGCCGTTCTCGCTGCGGGTGCCTCTGGTCGACGGTCACGGCAACTTCGGGTCGCTCGACGATGGGCCCGCCGCTCCCCGCTACACAGAGGCCCGATTGGCGCCGTCGGCGCTGGCGTTGACGGAGCACCTCGACGAAGACGTCGTCGACTTCATCCCGAACTACGACGGCCAGTTCCAGCAGCCCGAGGTGCTTCCCGCGGCGTTCCCCAACCTGCTCGTCAACGGCACCACCGGGATCGCGGTCGGCATGGCGACCAACATGGCTCCCCACAACCTCATCGAAGTGGTCGGGGCTGCGACTCATCTGCTCGAGAATCCCGACGCGACCGTCGAAGAGCTCATGGAGTTCGTTCCCGGGCCCGACCTTCCCGGCGGCGGGATCATCGTCGGGCTGGACGGCATCAAGGATGCCTATGCCACCGGGCGCGGAAGCTTCCGCACGCGCGCGAAGGTCGCGGTGGAGCCCTTGGGGCCCCGCCGCACCGGGCTCGTGGTGACCGAACTCCCGTATCTCGTGGGCCCCGAGCGGATCATCGAGAAGATCAAAGACGCCGTGACCGCGAAAAAGCTGCAGGGCATCGCCGACGTCACGGACCTCACCGACCGGCACAAGGGTCTGCGCCTGGTCATCGGCATCAAGACGGGATTCGACCCGCAGGCGGTCCTGGACCACTTGTACCGGCTCACGCCGCTCGAGGACTCCTTCAGCATCAACAACGTGGCGCTCGTCGAGGGGCAGCCCCAGACGCTCGGACTCAAGGAGCTGCTGCGCGTCTACCTCGACCATCGGCTGAGCGTCGTCACGCGACGCAGCCGATTCCGCCTTGCGCGACGCAAAGAGCGGCTGCACCTCGTCGAGGGGTTGCTGATCGCGATCCTCGACATCGACGAGGTCATCCAGGTCATCCGTACCTCCGACGACGGCGAGCAGGCGCGCGGACGCCTGATGGACGTCTTCGATCTGTCGGAGCTGCAGGCGGAGTACATCCTCGAGCTGCGGCTGCGCCGGCTCACCAAGTTCTCACGCATCGAACTCGAGGCCGAGCGCGACAAGCTGAAGACCGAGATCGCCGAGCTCGAGACGCTGCTCGCGAGCGACGTGCTCCTGCGCGCGCAGGTCGCCCGCGAACTGGATGCCGCGGCCGAGCAGTTCGGCACCCCGCGTCGGACTCTTCTGCTCAACGGTGGACCGGTCGCGCCGCGCTCTCGCGCCGCCGCCGCGGCCGCCGACCTCCAGATCGCGGACGAACCGTGCCGCGTCTTCCTCTCTGCGACCGGCCGCATGGTGCGTGCGGTGCTGTCGGCGGATGCCGCGAGCAGCGGGATCGTGCCGCCCTCGCGCCGCTCGAAGCATGACGCCGTCCGTTCGTCGGTCGACACGACGACGCGTGGCGATGTGGGGGCGGTGACCAGCGCGGGGCGTCTCATCCGCTTCTCGCCCGTCGACCTGCCCTCGGTGCCCGGCAACTCCGTCCAGCTGGCGGCCGGCACCCGCGCCGACCAGTACCTCGGGCTGTCCGGCGGCGAGCACGTCGTCGCGGTGGTGCCGCTCACCGACACACCGCCCATCGCGGTGGGCACCCAACAGGGCATCGTCAAGCGGGTCTCCGCCACGGAGCTCGGCACCAAGCACGACATCGAGATCATCGCGCTCAGGGACGGCGACCGTGTGGTGGGTGCCGCACCGGCTTCGGACGGCGCCGAGCTGGTCTTCGTCGCAAGCGATGCGCAGCTGTTGCGCTTCGACGCGTCGTCGGTGCGCCCTCAGGGCCGATCAGCCGGCGGCATGGCGGGCATCCGCCTGAGCGACGGCGCGCAGGTGATCGCGTTCGACGTCGTCGGTCCGTCCGACTTCGAGGCTGTGGTCGTCACTGTCGCTGGTTCCACGACCGCCCTGGCGGGGACGGATGCCGGAAGCGCGAAAGTGTCGTCGTTCAGTGAGTTCCCCGCCAAGGGCCGGGCGACCGGCGGCGTGCGGGCTCAGCGCCTGCTGAAGGGCGAGGACGCTCTCACTCTCGCCTGGGTCGGAACCGAACCGCGGGCCGTGGGCACCGACGGTGCGACGCGCGCGCTGCCGCCCGGCGAGGCGAAGCGTGATGCCTCGGGCGTGCCGCTGGACGGCGTCATCGGCGCCGTGGGCACCGGCATCCGCTAGCGAGCGCTCCTCCGCGTCACGCGTCGATGCGGTCCCGCGCCAGGCGGTCGCTGGAGTCGACGATGAACTCCTTGCGCGGTGCGACGTCGTTGCCCATGAGAAGTTCGAAGACGGAGGCGGCGGCCTCAGCATCCTGCATCCGCACGCGCCGCAGTGTGCGGCCGGCACGATCCATCGTGGTGGTCGCGAGCTGGTCGGCGTCCATCTCCCCCAGACCCTTGTAGCGCTGGACCGGTTCCTGCCAGCGCTTGCCGGCCTTGCTGAGCTTGGTGAGCAGAGTGTGCAGCTCCTGCTCGGAGTAGGTGTAGATCGTCTCGTTCGGCTTGGTTCCGGGGTTCATCACCACCACGCGGTGCAGTGGCGGGACCGCCGCGTAGACGCGCCCGTCGTCGATCAGGGGGCGCATGTAGCGGAAGAACAGCGTGAGCAGCAGCGTCCGGATGTGCGCGCCGTCCACGTCGGCGTCGCTCATCAGGATGATCTTGCCGTAGCGCGCGGTGTCGAGATCGAACGAACGCCCTGAGCCCGCGCCGATCACCTGGATGATCGCGGCGCACTCGGCATTCGAGAGCATGTCGCTGACAGAAGCCTTCTGCACGTTGAGGATCTTGCCGCGGATGGGCAGGAGGGCCTGATACTCGCTGTTGCGCGCGAGCTTCGCCGTGCCGAGCGCAGAATCACCCTCGACGATGAACAGTTCGGACTCGCCCACATCGGTGGCGCGGCAGTCGGCGAGCTTGGCGGGAAGCGACGAGGACTCGAGCGCGTTCTTGCGTCGCTGTGTCTCCTTGTGCGTACGCGCCGAGATGCGCGCTTTCATCTCGGAGACGACCTTGTCCAGCAGCAGCGACGTCTGGGCCTTGTCGTCGCGCTTGGCGGAGGTGAAGCGTGCCGTCAGCTCACGGGTGACCACGTTGGTCACGATCTGGCGGACGGCCGGCGTGCCGAGCACCTCCTTCGTCTGCCCTTCGAACTGGGGCTCGGGCAGACGCACCGTGAGGACGGCGGTGAGTCCGGCGAGGATGTCGTCCTTCTCAAGCTTGTCGCTTCCGACCTTCAGGCGCCGGGCGTTCTGCTCCACCTGCGTGCGCAGCACCTTCATCAGCGCCTGCTCGAAGCCGGTCTGGTGCGTGCCGCCCTTGGGCGTGGCGATGATGTTCACGAACGATCGCGTCGCGGTCTCGTAGCCGGTGCCCCAGCGCACCGCGACATCCACGTGGCACTCGCGTTCGATCTCGGTGGGGACCATCGCGCCCGTCGGCTGCAGCACCGGCACGGTCTCGGTGAAGGTGCCGGTGCCGGTCAGTCGCCAGGTGTCGGTGATGGCGCTGTCGGGTGCGAGGAATTCTGCGAACTCCGAGATGCCTCCGTCGTAGCGATAGCTCGTCTCGACGGGTTCTTCGCCGCGCTCGTCGCTGATGACGATCTCAAGTCCCGGAACCAGGAACGCGGTCTGACGAGCCCGCTGCTCGAGTTCCTGGACGTTGAACGCGGCGTCCTTGGTGAAGATCTGCGGGTCTGCCCAATACCGGATGCGGGTGCCGGTGACGCCGCGGGCGGCCTTGCCGACCACGCGCAACTCGGAACTCTTCTCGAAGGGTGTGAAGACCGAACTGGGGCTGCCGTTGGCGAAGACTCCGGGCTCGCCCCTATGGAACGACATCCCCCACGTCTTGCCGCCTCGATCGACTTCGACATCCAGTCGCTCCGACAGCGCGTTCACGACGGAGGCGCCCACGCCGTGGAGCCCGCCGGATGCCGCGTACGAGCCGCCGCCGAACTTGCCGCCCGCGTGGAGCTTCGTGAAAACGACCTCGACGCCCGAGAGCCCGGTGCGTGGCTCGATGTCCACCGGGATGCCCCGGGCACGGTCGCGCACCTCGACGCTGCCGTCGGAGTGGAGCACTACATCGATGCGTGTGCCGTGACCCCCCAATGCCTCGTCGACGGCATTGTCGATGATCTCCCACAGGCAGTGCATGAGGCCGCGAGAGTCCGTCGAGCCGATGTACATGCCCGGGCGCTTGCGGACCGCCTCGAGCCCTTCAAGCACCTGGAGATGATGGGCAGAGTACTCGGCGGTCACAATCTCTCATCGTAATCGCGGGCGACGACGGGACCGCGGCGACACGCGTCCGCGGCCCCGCGCGTACGCGCTCAGCGAAATGTGGAGGCTTCCGGGCATTCTCCGAACCTGGACGTGGTTGTATTTCATGACCGCGACGGAGTTCTACGCATACGAGGAGGCACCGAGATGACCACGCTATCGACTACCCAAGAGCAGACCGCCGTCCTCGAATACCGTCTCACCGCGGTGGATCGCTGCGATTCGTGCGGCGCTCAGGCCTACATCGCCGCCGAGGTCAACGGCAGTGAGCTGCTGTTCTGCGCGCACCACGGGCGCAAGTACGAAGAGAAGCTCCGCTCGATCGCCACGTCGTGGCACGACGAGACGGCCCGCCTGACCGAGACCGTCTGATCCGGCTCAGTCCCCGTCGTAGTGGCGGGGGACGAGCGGAGAGATCCTGACGGCGATCTCCTCCCCGATGGTGCCGATCAGTTCGGCCAGATCGGTCGTGGCCTGCTCTCCTCGCCGGCCCGGACCGAAGAACGTCACGATGTCAGTAGCGGTCGCGCCCGGCCAGCCGGCGACCACAGACTCGCGGTCGCCGATGGACCGCAGCGAGCGAGCCCCGGCCGGCGTACCCACGAATGCGCGGCCTTGCAACGACGACGGCAACCCGTCCAGCGCGCCGAGCCCGACGCGTACCTCGTCTCGTGTCACCTGGACCACATCGGCTTCGAGCCGTGCGACCGGGACCAGCCCGAGCTCTTCTGCGGGAGGTCCCCCGGCGGAGCGGATGCCGTAGCAGAACGCCCCCACACGGACCAGGTCGTAGCGGAACTCCGGACGCGCGAAGGACGCCGCACTCGCCGCGAGATGGCGCAGGACGGGGCGAAGCCCGGCCGCCGACGCCTGGCCGAGCGCCGTTTCGAACAGGACGCGCGCCTGGTCGTCCTCGGCGTCGGATGCCTCGGCGATGTGGCTCCAGACGCCCACCACCTCGATCACGCCCTCGGCTTCGAGTTCGGCGGCCCGCCCGACGAACGTCGGCCAGTTCTCCGGGCGTACGCCGTTGCGGTGCAGGCCCGTATCGATCTTCAGATGAACGAGCGCCGTCACGCCGCGCTCGCGTGCGGCATCCGCCAGCTCTTCGAGCAGTTCGGCGTCACCGACGCCCAGGTCGAGCCGACCGGCGAGGGCGGCATCGAGGTCGGCCCGCGACGCCGCGATCCAGGCGAAGATCCTGGCGTCATCGCCCGCAGCCGCGCGTACAGCCGTGCCGGTGCGCACGTCGAACGCCCCGAACCAGCGGACGCCCGACGCCGCGGCGCGACGCACGACGGGCTCCAGCCCATGCCCGTACGCGTCGTCCTTCACCACGAGCATGAGTTCGGCGGGGCCCACCGTCGCTCGTACACGGGTGATGTTCGCCGCGAGCGCCGCGAGGTCGACGTGAAGCCGTGCGGTCATGGCGCCTCCCGGCGGATCGCCCGCAAACCCACGGTGGTGATCAGTTCCGCTGGACGCAGGCCCGTCCCCCGCACCCAACCCGCAAGCGATGGCTCTTCCCGTGCGGGGTCGCCGAGGAAGAGGACATCGTCGGCGCGCCGGGCAGCGGCATCCTGAATCTCCACGACGCACACATCCATCGCGACACGCCCGACGATCGGATGGCGCTCCCCCGCGATCGCGACGTCCGCCGTGCCGCCGAGGGCGCGCACGATCCCCTGCGCGTACCCGCCGGTGACGAGCGCGACCCGGGTGTCGACAGGTGCGCGGTACGCGAAGCCGTACGACACCCCTTCACCGGCACGCAGGTCCTTCACCGACAGCACGGTACCGGTCAGCCGCAGGGCCGGTCTCGTGGCCTCGGAGCCACCCGGCAGCCCGAAGAGCGTCTCGGGCGAGAGTGTGGCACCGCGCTCCGCGACGGGCGGCGGGGAGTCGCGAGCGGCAGAAGATCGCCGATGCTCTTCAGCCGGGACGAAACCCTCGGAGGCGAGCACCTCGCTCACCAGACCTGCGCCGTGCCCCCATGCATCCGCTTCGACGATCGAGGGCGAGAAGAGACGCAGGCCATCGCCCCAGGCCAAGCGCGCGTTCGCGGACAGCGCCGAGCGTGAGATCCATGCCACGGGCGAGCTGCAAGCAACTGCCCTGTCCGCCCACACGTCGCGGCCAGGGTCGGGGGAACTCACGCCTTTAGACTATCCGGGTCCCCCGTTCCCGACCCGGAGTACGCATGCCCTCTCACGGCCTCGGCCTCGCGCCCCGCCTTCGCTATCTCGCCGGCCGAGCCCGCCGCATCGACGTCGGGTCGGTGTTCGCCCGCGCCAAAGAGAGCGCTCGCGATCACGGGCGGTGGACGCCCGTCGTGCTGGCCGACATGCTGTGGTCGGCGGGCTTCCGCCAGGTGGGTTTCCAGGACTACGTCGACTACGACTTCGCGATCCTCAGCCGCGCCGAGCGCGAGACCTACATGACGCACCCGGTGTCGAACCAGCTGTCGCAGAAGTACGACCACCCTGATTTCCGCCACGTCTTCCAGGACAAGGTGGAGTTCGACGGTATCTTCAGCGACTTCCTCCGCCGCGATTGGATGGTCGTCGAACGGGGCAATGCCGACGCCGTGCGCGCGTTCGTCGAAGGCCACGGCACCGTGGTCACCAAGGAGCCGGTCGGCCAAGCCGGAACCGGGGTGCACCGGTATCGGGCCGAAGAGGTCGAGGACTGGGATGTGTTCCATCGCGGCCTGCTCGAACGTGGAGAGCTGCTGCTCGAAGAGGTGATCCGGCAGCACGAGGACATCGCCGCCGTCTGTCCGGGAACGGTCAACACCACGCGCGTGACGGCGTTCTTCGACGGAAAGCAGACGCACATTCTGGCGATGGCTCAGAAGTTCGGCCGTGGCGCCGTGAGCGATCAGATGTCGTTCGGCGGCTTCTACACGATGCTCGACGACGACGGGAAAGCCGTCGGGCCCGGCTATGACTCACACGGGCATGTACACGAGCGGCATCCCGACAGCGGCTTCGTCATCGCAGACTTCCGGCTGCCGATGATCGACGAAGTCCGTGCCTTCGTCGACGAGGTCGCGCGTGTCGTGCCGCAGGTGCAGTACGTCGGGTGGGACATCGTGGTCACTCCCGAGGGACCCGTGCTCGTGGAGGGCAACTGGGGGGCCGGCGTCTACGAGAACAAGCCGAGCGTCACCGGCATCCGTACCGGGCACAAGCCGCGCTATCGCGCCGCGATCGGCTTCTGACGTCAGAGGGCAGAGCACTGCGGGCCAGCCCTCCGACAGAAGCGTCAGACCGCGCGGACGACGCCCAGCGGCGTCGACTCATGGCCCTGACCGAGCGGGTTGTCCTTGAGGATCGCGACCAGGCGCTTCTCCCCCGCCTTGTCGAGCGTCGAGCCGAGAATGTTGCCGCCGAGGTCGTTGATGTCGACCACGGCGACCTCGGGAACGCCACCCAGCAGCGACTTCAGATGCCGGGCGACCTCGCGCGGACGCTCCGGACCCAGGACGACAGCCTTGTTGTACGGCGGAATCGTGCCGCTGGTCGGGCCGTCGATCGCGCGGGCCTTGTCGCCGGCGATGCGATAGAAGTCGCCCTTGCGTCCGAACGCCTTCGTGACGGCCGACACAGCAGCCGCGAACAGGATGCGGATGGTGCCGCATTCCCGCAGCGCCATCTCCATCGTCTCGGGCATGCCCAGACCGATTCCATACGGCGTGCGGGTGACGTACTTCGAAAGGAACAGCGCGAGCCGGCGGGGCTCGATGTCGTCGACCAGGTACGAGCGGCCCTGGGTGATCGCGACGATCTTCTCGGTGACGAAGAGGAGGTCGTCGGGTCTCACGATCTCTTCGGCGTACTCGCGGACGAATGCATCGAGGTCGTCACCCGGCATCACGACCCGCGTGCGGATCGGGATGCGGGCGTAGGACGAGCCCTCGATCGAGACGGTGAGCGCCTTGCCGGCGTTCGCCTCACTCACTCGAGGTAGTCCCGCAGCGACTGCGATCGCGACGGGTGGCGGAGCTTGGCCATCGTCTTCGACTCGATCTGGCGGATGCGCTCACGGGTCACCCCGAACGTGTCGCCGATCTGGTCGAGAGTCTTCGGCTGTCCGTCGCCGAGCCCGAAGCGCATGCGGATGACGCCTGCCTCACGCTCCGAGAGCGAGTCCAGGAGCGACTCGAGCTGACGCTGCAGCATCGTGAAGCCCACCGCATCGGCGGGAACCACGGCCTCGGTGTCTTCGATGAGGTCGCCGAACTCGCTGTCGCCATCCTCACCGAGCGGCGTGTGCAGCGAGATCGGCTCGCGGCCGTACTTCTGCACCTCGATGACCTTCTCGGGAGTCATGTCCAGCTCGCGGCTGAGCTCCTCGGGAGTGGGCTCGCGCCCGAGGTCCTGCAGCATCTGCCGCTGCACGCGGGCCAGCTTGTTGATGACCTCGACCATGTGCACGGGGATACGGATGGTGCGGGCCTGGTCGGCCATCGCGCGCGTGATCGCCTGGCGGATCCACCACGTCGCGTACGTCGAGAACTTGAAGCCCTTGGTGTAGTCGAACTTCTCGACGGCGCGGATGAGGCCGAGGTTGCCCTCCTGGATCAGGTCCAGGAACTGCATGCCGCGCCCGGTGTACCGCTTGGCGAGCGACACCACGAGGCGCAGGTTGGCGCCCAGAAGGTGGCTCTTCGCGCGCTGGCCGTCTCGGGCGACCCACTGCAGATCCAGGCCCAGCTGCGACGACTTCTCGGCCGTCGACATGTGCGAGAGCTTCTCCTCGGCGAACAGGCCCGCCTCGATACGCATCGCGAGCTCGACCTCTTCGGCCGCGTTCAGCAGCGGGACCTTTCCGATCTGCTTCAGGTAGTCCTTGACAGGATCGGCGGTGGCACCGGTGATCTGTGTCGAGTAGACGGGAACGTCGTCCTCGTCGCTCGAGGAGATGACGATCGCTCCGGTGGGAAGAGGCTCGGTGAACGCCGGCTTGGTGCTCTCCTCGTCCTCCTCGTCGTCGTCGGTCGCACCGGCGGCATCGCCGGCGGCCTTCGCCTCACCCTTCGCCGGCTGCTCGGAGTCGTCTGCGGAGACCTCGGCCACATCGTCGGCCGACTCGAGCTCGACGTCCTCGTCGATCACCTCGACGTCATCCTCGAACTCGTCGTCGGTCTTCGTGGCGCGCGCGGAAGCGGTCTTGGTCGCCTTGCCCTTGGCAGCGGCCTTCTTGGCAGGCGCCTTCTTGGCAGGCGTCTTGGCGGGAGCCTTCGCCGCGGTGGGCGTCGTCGTCTCCTCCTCCGCCTCGGTGTCCTTCGCGGCCGCGCGGGCCTTGGTGTTCGTGCCTGGAGTCACGTTTCGCCTTTCACCGGTGGGCGTTCGCCTCACGCCCCGGTCGATTTCGGACACTAGTAAGACCCTTGTCAAGTCCACGTTTCGATGAGAAGCCTCACCGAGACGGTTGACAACGGGTCAGGGCATCCAGTATCTCATACTTGCCGTGCGCCGCCAGCATCACCCCTGCCAGCTCGCGCACCTCTATCTCTTCGAGGTGCAACGCCCTGGCCCGCCGGGGCATTCCGAATCAGCTGCCGCGCTTGTCGTCGTCGCCCGGACGCGTCGCGAGGAATCGCTCGAGCTCAGCGGCCAGTTCGTCGGCGCTGGGCAGATCTCCCATGTGGACCATGGGCGTCGCCAGTGTCGAGCCGGCCATGTACGCGTCGTACCGCTCTTCCAGGCCCTGCACCATTCGCGCGAGCTCTTCGCTGCCCTCGATCTGCTCGCTCACCTTCGTGAGGTAATCCCGGTTCTCATCGCGCAGCTCGTCGCCGGCGAACACGAGCCCGGTCGCGACCGTGAGGCTGTCCAAGGCCGCCAGCGCGGCGGCGGGATACTCGGTGTCGCCGAGGTAGTGCGGGATCAGCAGGACGAACCCTGCGATCCGAACCCCGGCCGCCGAGAGACGGTACTCCAGAAGGTGTCCCGCCGTCGCCGGCACCTGCGTGTGCGGCTGCCAGACCGAGTGCGCCTCGGTCAGCTCGGCGCGCGTGCCGCTGACCGTGGTCCCGATCGGACGCGTGTGCGGCACCGGCATCGGAATCGCATGGACCCACGTCACGGTCGATACGCCGAACGCCTCGACGAAGTCGAGGACGGCCTGGGCGAAGGCATCCCACCCGAAGTCCGGCTCGTACCCCGCCAGCAGCAGGAACGGCTGGCCGAGCGCGTCGTGCGCGAACGACAGCTCGAGCCGCTGCGGACGGTAGTCCGTCAGGTGGTCCTTCTCGAACGAGACCAGCGGGCGCCGCGCGCGGTAATCCAGCAGCGCATCGTTGGAGAACACCACGAGCGGCGTCGGCGACAGTTCGTCTCGGAAATAGTCGATCACGCGGCTGACGGCGCTGCCCGCGTCGGTGAATCCGGTGAGGGCGATGACCAAGGGCAGCCCGCGCGGGACGGGCGGCGCAGATGCCGAACGCTCGAAAAGCGGACCGGGAAAGGGCATGCGTCCATGGTACGAGCAGCGCGCGGGAGCCGGGTCGCGACAGTGGCGCTCAGAGCGAACACGTCGCGTCCCTAGGATGGACGTCATGTCGTTTCCCGACCTCGAGTACCGCACTGTCCCGATCCGAGAGACCGACGCCGACGCGCTCGTGCTGGGGCTTCCCCCGCTCGAGGGTGACGAGGCCCCGGATCTCGCCGACTGGCCCGGGCTTCGAGAGGCGCTCCTGGCAGTGGGATTCACCGGCGCAGTGGGGGCCCTGGTCCGCGTCCACGCCCCGGAGACGACCACTCGTCCTCTCGCGGTCGTGGGGACCGGCACCGCACCGGATGCCGCGGCCCTGCGCGACGCGATCGGCGCGGCGATCCGGATCCTGACCGGCTTCGCGACGGTCGCTGTCGCCACGCCGTTCGCCGACGCCGCGCTGTGGACGGCGACGGCCGAAGGCGCTGCGCTCGGGGGCTATCGCTTCGACGGTTACAAGACCGACCCGCCGAAGGCCCGCGCCTCGCGCGTCATCGTGCATGGCACGGCCCCCGCCGACGACCGCGCCCTCGCCATCGTGATCGAGACGGCCTCCGCGGTCGCATTGGTGAAGGACCTCGTCTCGACGCCCGCTGAATGGCTCGGCCCCGCAGACTTCGCCGAGCGCGCCGCCGAATCCGTCGAGAACCTCGCGGTGACGATCGAAGTGCTCGACGAGGTCGCGCTGCGGGCACAGGGCTACGGCGGCATCCTGGGTGTCGGGCAGGGGTCTGACCGACCGCCTCGCCTCGTGCGGCTCGAATACGCCCCGAGCGACGCACGCCGTCACATCGCGCTCGTCGGCAAGGGCATCACCTTCGACACCGGCGGCCTCTCGTTGAAGCCGGCCGCTTCGATGGTGGGTATGAAGTACGACATGTGCGGGGCGGCGACGGTACTGGCCGTGCTGCGCGGTGTCGCCGCCATCGGTGCGCCCGTGAAGCTGACCGCGTGGCTGTGCATCGCCGACAACATGCCGTCGGGTCGCGCCACTCGCCCGGGCGACGTGCTGCGCATGCTCGACGGCACAACGGTCGAAGTGCTGAACACCGATGCCGAAGGACGACTCGTGCTCGCCGATGGACTGGTCGCCGCGAGCCGCGAGAAGCCCGACCTCCTCATCGATGTCGCGACCCTCACCGGCGCCATCACCATCGCTCTCGGAACGCGCCACGCCGGCGTCATGGGCGACGACGAGGCGGTCGCCGAGTACCTCGCGGCCGCTGCGGAGGCGAGCGAGCCTGCCTGGCAGCTGCCGCTGCCGCTACACATGGTCGACGAGCTCGACTCGCCGATCGCCGATCTGCAGAACGCCAAGATCGGCGATCCCGCCGGCGGGTCGCTGTTCGCCGGCCTGTTCCTGCAGCATTTCGTCGGACGCGTCGGAGAAGATGCCGACTCCCCGCGCATCCCGTGGGTGCATCTGGACATCGCCGGAGTGGGCATGAACAAGGGCGGCGCTTACGGCCACGTCGACAAGGGACCGACGGCTGCCACCGTGCGCAGCCTCATCCGCCTGGCCCTTGCAGAGGAGACCCGATGACCGATCACAGCTTCGACCTGGTGATCCTGGGCGGCGGAAGCGGTGGGTACGCCGCCGCGCTGCGCGCCGCGGAACTGGGAAAGTCCGTCGCCCTCGTCGAGAAGGACAAGGTGGGGGGCACCTGCCTGCATCGCGGATGCATCCCGACGAAGGCTCTGCTGCATGCGGCGGAAGTCGCCGATACGGCACGGGATGCCTCGGCCATCGGCATCCGTGCGTCGTTCGACGGCATCGACCCGGCCGGCGTCCGCGCCTACCGTGAGGGCATCGTCGCCAAGAAGTTCAAGGGGCTGGAAGGCCTTGTCAAGGCGCGCGGGATCACGGTCGTGCACGGCGAGGGCCGGCTCGAGGGCGGACCGTCGGTGCGGGTAGGCGACGATGTCTACCGCGCCGCCGACGTCATCCTGGCCACGGGGTCCTACAGCCGCACGCTGCCCGGACTGGAGATCGGCGGAAGGATCCTGACGAGCGAGCAGGCGCTCGAGCTCGACGAAGTCCCCGGTCGCGTCGTCATCCTCGGTGGCGGGGTCATCGGCGTGGAGTTCGCCAGCGTCTGGCGCTCCTTCGGCGCCGAGGTGACGATCGTCGAAGCGCTTGACCACCTGGTACCCAACGAGGACATCGCGCTGAGCAAAGGGCTGGAGCGGGCGTTCCGGCGCCGCGGCATCGCCTCGTCGCTGGGCGTGCGCTTCCAGTCCGCCGCGCAGACCGCCGACGCCGTCACCGTGACCCTCGAGGGCGGGCAGTCGTTCGAGGCGGACTATCTCCTCGTCGCGGTCGGACGGGGGCCGGTGACGACAGGCCTCGGCTACGAGGAGGCGGGCGTCGGCCTCGACCGCGGCTTCGTCGTCACCGACGATCGTCTGCGCACCGCGGTGGATCACGTCTGGGCAGTCGGTGACATCGTTCCGGGGCTGCAGCTGGCGCATCGCGGCTTCCAGCAGGGGATCTTCGTCGCCGAGGAGATCGCCGGGCTGTCGCCCGCCGTCGTGCCCGACGCGCAGATCCCGAAGGTGACGTACAGCCACCCGGAAGTCGCGTCCGTCGGTCTCACCGAAGCTCAAGCAGCCGAGACCCACGGGTCTGAAGGGATTGTGGCGTACGAGTACAACCTGGCCGGCAACGGCAAAAGCGAGATCCTGGGCACGAGCGGCCTCGTCAAGGTCGTCCGCGCCAAGGCGGGTCCGGTGCTGGGGGTCCACCTGATCGGCGACCGGGTCGGCGAGCTCATCACCGAGGGCCAGCTCGCCGTCGGCTGGGAGGCGCACCCCGAAGACATCGCGCCGCTGATCCACGCGCACCCGACGCAGAGCGAGGCCCTCGGCGAGGCGTTCCTCGTGCTCGCGGGCAAACCGCTGCACGCCCTGTGACGCCCAGGGGCGCCCCCGCCATCACTAAGCTAGATCCGATATCCATTCCGAAGGAGACATCGTCATGAGCACTTCCGTGGTCCTCCCCGCTCTCGGTGAGAGCGTCACAGAGGGAACGGTCACCCGCTGGCTCAAGAAGGTCGGCGACACGGTCCAGGCGGACGAGGGCCTGCTCGAGATCTCCACGGACAAGGTCGACACGGAGATCCCGTCGCCCGTCAGCGGTGTGATCGAGGAGATCCTGGTCCAAGAGGACGAGACCGTCGAGGTCGGCGCCGTGCTGGCCAAGATCGGGGACGGCTCCGGTGCGCAGGCAGCGCCCGAGACGCCCGCCGCCGAATCCGCCGAGCCCGACCCTGCGCCGGCTCCCGCCGCCGAGCAGCCCGCTGCGCCCGCCGACGAGGCTCCCGCGCCCGCCGACGAGGCTCCCGCGCCCGCAGCCGAAGCGCCCGCGCCCGCCGCCGAAGCGCCCGCGCCCGCCGCCGACGGCAAGGACGTCGTCCTGCCCGAACTAGGCGAGAGCGTGACCGAGGGAACCGTGACCCGCTGGCTCAAGAAGGTCGGCGACGATGTTGCGGTCGACGAGCCGCTGCTCGAGATATCGACCGACAAGGTCGACACCGAGATCCCCTCGCCGTTCGCCGGGGTGCTCCAGGAGATCCTCGTCCAGGAAGACGAGACCATCGCGGTCGGATCGCCGCTCGCCCGTATCGGCGAGGCGGGCGCAGCGCCGGACGAGGAACCGGCTCCCGCGAAGGCCGAGGCTCCTGCTGAGCCCGCCCCCGCGCCCGAGGCCGCAGCAGAGCCTGAAGCGCAGGCCGCGCCGGCTGCCGAGGCAGCGCCCGCGCCCACCAAGGAAGCCGCACCGGCCGCCCAGACCACGCCTGCTCCCGCAGCACCGGCTGCCTCGGCGCCGTCGCTCGGGTCGAGCGAAGACTCCGACGGCGTGGCGTACGTGACCCCGCTCGTGCGTCGCCTCGCTCAGCAGCAGGGTGTCGACCTCGCCACCGTCAAGGGCACCGGGGTCGGCGGGCGCATCCGCAAGGAGGACGTGCTCAAGGCCGCGGAGGCGGCATCCGCCCCCGCTCCCGCCGCGGCATCCGCTCCCGCGCTCGAGGTCTCGGAACTGCGCGGCACCACTCAGCCGATGTCGCGCCTGCGCAAGGTCATCGCCGAGCGAGCCGTGGCCTCGATGCAGGCGACCGCGCAGCTCACGACGGTCGTCGAGGTGGACGTGACGAAGCTGGCGGCCTACCGGGATGCCGTCAAGGCCGATTTCCAGGCCAAGACGGGCGACAAGCTGTCGTTCCTTCCGTTCTTCGCGGTCGCGGCGGTCGAAGCGCTGCAGGCGTTCCCGATCATCAACGCGACCGTCGACGGCAACGACATCGTCTACCCGGCCAGCGAGAACATCTCGATCGCGGTCGACACCGAGCGCGGCCTGCTCACGCCGGTCGTGAAGGATGCCGCCGGCAAGAACCTCGCGCAGTTCGCTCGTGAGATCGCCGACCTCGCCGCCCGCACGCGCGACAACAAGCTGAAGCCCGATGAGCTGGCCGGCGGCACCTTCACGCTGACCAACACGGGCTCCCGCGGGGCGCTCTTCGACACTCCGATCGTGTTCCTGCCGCAGTCGGCGATCTTGGGACTCGGCGCCGTCGTCAAGAAGCCCGGCGTCGTCGTGGTGGACGGCAAGGACGCGATCTCGGTGCGCTCCTACGTGTACCTGGCGCTCTCGTACGACCACCGCATCATCGACGGCGCGGACGCCGCCCGCTTCCTCGGCGCTGTCAAGGCGCGACTCGAGGCCGCCGACTTCCAGGCTCAGCTCGGCATCTGATCCGCTCCGGCGGTCCGACTACGGCTGCTGCGCGACGTCATGCACGTCGCGCAGCAGCCATTCCTCGTCTTGGCGCACGAGCACGGCGAGCTGCGCCGGCAGTGATTCGTCCGCTGCGTCGACACGGAGCACCGCGACGTCTCCGAAATCGTCCAGGAGCGTCACCACGCGCTCGGAGGCGGCGAGGTCGATGGCCCCGCTTCCGAGCGGCGTCGACGGGTCGGACAGGACCCGCGCGAGGCACGTCTCGTCGTCACCGCACGCGAGGCGCTCCGTCAGCAGTGCGGCTCCCACGGCGGCCAGATCCTGCGCGGGCGCCTCGGTCGTGGCGTCAGGTGCAGTCTCAGGGACGGATTCCTCCGTCGCCGCTCCCGCACCGGCCGGACCGGTTGGGGCCGGCTCCACTGCGGGCGCCGTCGGCGCGGCTTCCCCCTCGGTGATCTCGCCACCTGCGGCGGGCCAGAGAGCGCCACCGGCGAGCACGGCAGCGGCCACCGCACCGCCGACGACCCATGGCGCGCGCCGTGGTCGTTCACGGGCACGTGCGCGCCGCCAGATGCCGGTCGTCACGCGCGACAGGGTGTCTGCGAAGTCGGCGTCCACGTGGCCGACGAGCGTCTGCCACGTGCTGCGCGGCGGTTCCGCGGCCACGGCCGCGGCGGTGTCCCGCGATGTCGGTGCCGCATCGACGGCGCTGCGTGGACTCAGCGTCACGGTCGTCAGCGGCTCAGGCGCTGCGGCGGCGAACAGCGCGTCCTCGGCGTCGAGCAGTTCGCGCGCCGAGACACGCTGAGCACTGATCGCGCGGAGGGCGAGGTCCCAGACGCGTTCGAGGCGCGCGTCGACGACGACGGACCGGAGCGCCTCGGCGGCGGCGTCCAACGCGCGCCGGGACGAGAGCTCGGAGGCGAGCACCGGTCGCCCGGTGTCATCGAGCCACCACTCCCCGGCGATCTCGGGGGTCGCGGCCAGTTCCGCGCACCCCCGCAGCACGCTGACGGCGAGGGTGACCGCTTCGCCGGCGCCGACCGGCATCCGGATCGCGCGGCGTCGAAGGAACGCCTCGAGCGGCTCGGTGCACACGGGAAGCAACACGTCGTGTCCGTCGATCCTGCGGACGATGTCCAGCGGTGTCAGGATGTGACCCCCGGCCGCGGCATCCCATCCGCTCCAAGCGCTGCCGAGCACGGCGGCGTCGACGAGCACCCCGGTCTCGCCCGATGCTGCGCGCACGAGCCGGCCCGGCCACGGCCCGTCCTCGGGCGCACGCACGGCCCGCACGATCCGATAGTGGGCGCTCAAGGGTCCTTCGGCAGTCACAGCGCCAGTCTCGACGTTCCGCCGGGTGCCGTCGGGCTCATCTTCCGAAGCTGTGGGCGAACAGACGCTGATTGCCACCTGGGGAGGAGCCGAGGCGAGCCTGCGCAAAAGGTAGGCTGTCGGCATGGCCGCCCGCAGTACGACGCCCGAGAAACGCCCCGGCTTCTTCTCGCAGATCCGCACCCTCTTCACCTTCACGCAGAAGGAGTTCCGCTGGCTTCCGTTCCTGCTGGCCGGCGTCCTGTTGCTCGGCATCGCCGTCGGCGTGGGGATCGGCTTCGCCATCCCGCCGGTTGCGCCCTGGAGCGTGGTGCTGTGGGGCATCACGGGACTCATGCTCGGCGTCCTCGGTTCGCTCATGACCATGACGCGCATGTCGACTCGGGCGATGTACAAGAAGATCGACGGGATGCCGGGAGCGACCGGTCACGTGCTGTCCACCTCTCTCGGCCGCCGCTGGCAGGCCAGTGAGATGCCGGTCGGCATCAACCCCAAGACCCAAGAGGCGGTCTACCGCGCTGTCGGACGCGGCGGTGTCGTCATCATCGGCGAAGGCGCTCGCGGGCGTCTCACCAGGCTCGTGAACGATGAGCGCGCAAAGGTTCAGCGCGTGGCCTCGGGAGTGCCGGTCACGGTGCTGTACGTCGGGCACGGCGCCGACGAGGTGCCGATCGCCAAGCTGGCATCGACGATCAAGGCGCTCCCCAAGAAGATCGATCGTGCGACGATGGCCGCCGTCATCAAGCGCATCGAGTCCGTTTCGCAGTCGTTGACCTCACTGCCGATTCCCAAGGGCGTCGACCCGACGAAGGTGCGCGCACCCCGTCCCCGCTGACACTCGGGGGCCTCGGGGGGCCGTCACGACCGTACGAGCACCGTTCCGGCGACCTTGTCGTGAAGACCGCGCTGATCGGCATCCCAGATCACCGCGGGGATGACCACGATGAGCAGTGCCGTGCGCACGACCGGCCGCCATAGGCCGACCCAGCCTCCCCCACCCTGATCGGCGCCACCCACGCGCAGCAGGCGCAGTCCGAACAGTCGATGTCCGGGACTGCCCTGCAGCGTGGGCAGGAAGACGATCTGGATCGCGGCGAACAGGGCCAGGATCACCAGCGGATCCCATCCGAAGAATCCGGAGATGAGATACGCCGCGCCGTAGTCGATGAAAAGGGCGCCGATCCGCCGACCCGGCCGGCCGATCGAGCCGGCGCCTTCTCGAGGAAGGCCGAGCCGCTCCCCGGGATAGTCCTGCACGCTCTGTGTCACGACACCAGCGTATCCAGGCGCCTGTAACATGCCGGAAACATTGGTGACACTGCGGGGCAATCCCCTGACGGTACGTTGCCAGCAAGTCCGCGCCTCGCGCGGGCGGTCCCGAATGCCCTACCTCTGGAGTCTTAATGTTCAAAGATTCATCCGAGGTGCTGAAGTTCATCAAGGACGAGGACGTGAAGTTCCTCGACATCCGGTTCACGGACCTTCCTGGCGTGCAGCAGCACTTCAACATTCCGGCAGCCACCGTCGACGAGGAGTTCTTCACCGTCGGCCAGCTGTTCGACGGCTCCTCCATCCGGGGCTTCGCGAACATCCACGAATCGGACATGCAGCTGATTCCCGATGTGTCGACCGCATACCTCGACCCGTTCCGGGAGGCGAAGACCCTCATCATGGTCTTCGACATCTACAACCCGCGCACCGGCGAGATCTACGGCAAGGATCCGCGTCAGGTCGCCAAGAAGGCCGAGAAGTACCTCGCCTCGACCGGTATCGCCGACACGGCGTTCTTCGCCCCCGAAGCGGAGTTCTACATCTTCGACGACGTCCGCTACGAGGTGAAGCAAAACCAGAGCTTCTACTTCGTGGACTCCGATGAGGGAGCGTGGAACAGCGGTCGTGTCGAAGAGGGCGGCAACCTGGCCAACAAGACCCCGTACAAGGGTGGCTACTTCCCGGTCTCGCCCGTCGACAAGCACGCCGACATGCGCGATGACATTTCGCTGAAGCTCATCGAGTCGGGCCTGCAGCTCGAGCGCGCGCACCACGAGGTGGGCACCGGCGGCCAGGCCGAGATCAACTACCGCTTCGACACGATGGTGCACGCGGCCGACGACATCCTGAAGTTCAAGTACATCGTCAAGAACACCGCCCTCGAGTGGGGCAAGGTCGCGACGTTCATGCCGAAGCCGCTCTTCGGCGACAACGGCTCGGGCATGCACACCCACCAGTCGCTGTGGCTCGAGGGTAAGCCGCTGTTCTTCGACGAGAAGGGCTACGCGCAGCTTTCCGACACGGCGCGCTGGTACATCGGCGGCCTGCTCGCGCACGCGCCGGCGGTGCTCGCGTTCACCAACCCGACGCTCAATTCCTACAAGCGGCTGGTCAAGGGCTACGAGGCACCGGTCAACCTGGTGTACTCGGCCGGCAACCGGTCCGCGGCCGTCCGGATCCCCATCACGGGCTCCAACCCCAAGGCCAAGCGCATCGAGTTCCGTGCGCCGGACGCCTCGGGCAACCCGTACCTGGCCTTCGCCGCGCAGCTGATGGCCGGCATCGACGGCATCATCAACCGGATCGAGCCGCACGAGCCCGTCGACAAGGACCTCTACGAGCTCCCGCCCGAGGAGGCCAAGAACATCCCGCAGGTGCCGAACTCGCTGCTGGACTCGCTCGAAGCGCTGCGCGCCGACCACGAGTTCCTCACGCGCGGCAACGTGTTCACCCCCGAGCTGATCGAGACCTGGATCGAGTACAAGATCGAGAACGAGATCCAGCCGCTCAACGCCCGTCCTCACCCGTTCGAGTACGAGCTGTACTTCAGCGTCTGAGTTCGTTTCGCAGTACGAGGGCTCCGGAGACCGGAGCCCTCGTGCTTTGCCGCCGGCGACCCGGCACGCCGTGGCCGCGCGAAGTGCGGCGTGTCCGAGATCAGCCGTAGAAGAGCTTCTCGAACACCCGACGTGCCCGCCGGGTCGTGCCGAGGTAGTCCTCTTCGACCTGTGTCGCTGATCTGGCCGGGTATTCCAGGAGGCGCCCGATGCCGTCGAGCTTGTTGCGGTCCACCGGCAGGACGTCGCTGGTCTGCCCTGACAGCAGGGTGTTGGCCGAGCGCAGGCGGCTGGCCAGCCGCCACGCCTCGGCGAGCCGATCGGCGGCGCTGGAGGCGATCAGCCCCGCATCCTGAGCGGCCTCGAGCGCGCCGAGCGTGGCCGTCGTGCGCATCGCCGGCACAGCATGGGCGTGCTGCAGCTGCAGCAGCTGAACGAGCCACTCGACATCGCTGAGCGAGCCTGGCCCGAGCTTGAGATGCCGCGTCGGATCGACGCCCTGCGGCAGTCGCTCGCTTTCAACGCGTGCCTTGATGCGCTTGATCTCACGCACCGCCGCGGCATCGATCCGCGTCGGGTACCTCACCTGATCGGCCATGCGAGTGAATGCGTCGATCAGCTTCACACTGCCCGCAACCCCCCGGGCACGCAGCAGCGCCTGGGCCTCCCACGGGACTGCCCAGCGACGGTAGTACTCCTCGTACGCCTCGAGCGAGCGCGCGATCGGCCCGTTGCGGCCTTCCGGCCGCAGATCGGCGTCGAGCTCGAGCGGTACGCGCTGGTCCTCGGAGTAGCTGCGCAGCGCCGAGACCAGCTTGACCGCGAGATCTTGCGCCCGCTGTGGTTCCACTGCGTTCGCGCGATAGACGTACATGACGTCGGCGTCGGAGCCGAACCCGAGTTCAGCGCCCCCGAAGCGACCCATCGCGATGACGGAGAAGTCGAGATCGGCGTCGGCGGGAGGAACGATCTCGCGGCGGACCGCCCGCAGCGTGGCCTGGATCGTGACATCCGTGATGGTCGTCAGCGCCGCGGCGAGTTCGCCGATGGTGATGGTGCCGAGGATCGCCCCCATCGCGACTCGAAGCTGCTCGCGGCGCCGAAGGGCGCGCACGGCTCGCATCGCGTCGTCGATCGTGTCGTGCCGCGCCTGGATGGCGCGCGCCTCCTCCTGCAGAGCGACGCCGGACCGGGGCCTCAGCAGGGCGGCATCGTCGAGCCAGGCCGCCGATTCCGGGATCCACTCCATAAGCTCGCCGACGTAGCGGGAGCCCGACAGCACGCGCGAGAGGCTCTCGGCCGCGCCGGACGAGTCGCGCAGCATGCGAAGGAACCAATGCGTGTCACCCAGCTTCTCGCTCAGGCGACGGAACGCCAGGAGCCCGTAGTCGGGATCGACGCCGTCTGCGAACCACCGGATCATCACGGGCATGAGGTGGCGCTGGATCGTGGCCTTCCGGCTGAGCCCGCCGGTGAGCGCCGCGATGTGGCGGAGCGCCCCCGCCGGATCCGTGAAACCGATGGCGGCGAGTCGATCGTGGGCCTGTGCGGTGGACAGGGCCCGTTCGTCGGCGGGAAGGGCGGCGACCGCCGAGAGCAGTGGCCGGTAGAAAAGCCGGACGTGGATGTCACGCACCTCGCGCTTGACCGCCTCCCACAGCTTCCAGACGTCCTCGCCGGTTTCTGCGAGTGACGAGGAGCGGGCCAGGACGCGCAGCTCCTCGGGCCGGGAAGGCATCAAGTGGGTGCGGCGCAGGTGCCGCAGCTGCGCACGATGCTCGAGCAGCCTCAGCACACGGTAGTCACGGGAGAACGCGGATGCCTCGGCGCGGCCGATGTAACCCTCTACGACGAGCGCGTCCAGTGCCGCCAGCGTGCCTCGCTGTCGGATGCCCTCGTCGCTCAGCCCGTGCACGAGCTGCAGCAGCTGCACGGTGAACTCGATGTCGCGGATGCCGCCTGGCCCGAGCTTGATCTGGTACGCCACCTCCTGCGCCGGAATGTGCTCGGTGACGCGCTCGCGCATGCGCTGGACGCTGTCGACGAAGTTCTCTCGGGCAGCGCTGGTCCACACCTTGGGCTGCACGGCATCGATGTACGCACCGCCCAGCGCTTCGTCGCCGGCGATCGGGCGAGCTTTCAGGAGCGCCTGGAACTCCCAGCTCTTGGCCCACCGTTCGTAGTACGCCGCGTGCGAGTCGAGCGTGCGCACGAGGGCGCCCTGCTTGCCCTCGGGCCGGAGGTTCGCGTCGACCTCCCACAGCGGTGGCTCCAGCTCGACCCCCGAAATGCCCCGCATGGTCTGCACCGCGAGCCGCGTGGCGATGTCGACGATCCGGCTCTCCCCCAACTCGTGCGTCGTGTCGTCGTCGGCCCCGGCGACGAAGATGACATCGACGTCGCTGACGTAGTTGAGTTCGCGGGCGCCGGCCTTGCCCATCCCGATGATCGCGAGCCCCGTACGGGCCACCTGGTCGCGGGGAAAGAGGCTCACTCCGGCGACACCGCCCGAGACCCGCGTGCGCGCCACCGCGAGGGATGCCTCCAGCGCCGCACCGGCGGCGTCGGCCAGTCGCGCCGAGACGGCCGCGATCTCGTCCACCGGCGAAGCGCTGAGCAGATCGAACGCGGCGATGCGGGCCAGAACGCGGCGGTAGCGCACGCGTAGCGCGACCCACGCCGACTCGCTGCCGTCGGCGGCGAAGCCATCCACTGCTCCGATGGATTCGAGCAGCGTCGTGCGCATCTCATGCTCGGACGGGAGGCTCACCCCGGCGTACTGAAGCTCGGCGAGCTCTTCGGGGTGGCGGAAGAAGAAGTCGCCGAATCCCGACGACGCGCCCAGCAGCGCCCACAGGGCGCGCCATCCCCGCGGCTGATCGCGGAGCGCCCTCACGGCCTGCGCATCGCGTCTTGCCAGCCGCGTGAGCGCGCTGAGGGCCTCGTCCGGATCGGCGGCGAAGGTCGCCCCTTCCAGGGCCGCGTCACGGGGTACGCGCGCCTCGTCGGCGAGCTCGCGCAGGAAGTCGTCGGCGTCGCCCAGGCGGCTGAAGCCGAGTTTCGCGAGGGGAGTCAGCGCTCCCGGTCGTTCGCTCGCGGACATGCGTCGGCCGGCGTCAGAGCATCTCGAGGTTGCTCTTGAGCTCGAAGGGCGTCACCTGGGAGCGATACTCCTGCCACTCGCGTCGCTTGTTCAGCAGCACGTAGTTGAAGACCTGCTCGCCGAGCGTTTCGGCCACCAGTTCCGACTCCTCCATGTACTCCAGCGCGTGGTCGAGGCTCGCCGGCAGCGGTGCGTAGCCCAGAGCCCGGCGCTCGGCATCCGTCAACGACCACACGTTGTCCTCGGCCTCGGCCGGAAGCTCGTACTCGTTCTCGATGCCCTTGAGACCTGCCGCGAGCATGAGCGCGAACGACAGATAGGGGTTGGCGGCGGAGTCGAGCGCTCGGTACTCGACGCGGGACGACTGGCCCTTGTTCGGCTTGTACAGCGGAACGCGCACGAGCGCCGAGCGGTTGTTGTGACCCCAGCAGATGAAGCTCGGTGCCTCGTCGCCACCCCACACCCGCTTGTACGAGTTCACGAACTGGTTCGTCACGGCCGAGATCTCGTTGGCGTGCCGCAGCAGGCCGGCGATGAACTGACGGCCCACCTTCGAGAGCTGGTACTGCGCACCCTCCTGGTAGAAGGCGTTGACGTCGCCCTCGAAGAGCGACATGTGCGTGTGCATGCCGCTGCCGGGCTTGCCTGTGAGGGGCTTGGGCATGAAGGTCGCATACACGCCCTGCTCGATCGCCACCTCCTTCACGACGGTGCGGAACGTCATGATGTTGTCGGCCGTCGCCAGCGCATCGGCGTACCGCAGATCGATCTCGTTCTGCCCCGGTCCGCCCTCGTGGTGGCTGAACTCGACCGAGATGCCGAGATCCTCGAGCATCCGGACCGACCGCCGGCGGAAGTCGTGCGCGGTGCCGCCCGGAACGTTGTCGAAGTAGCCGGCGGAATCGACGGGCTCGGGCCCCTCAGCGCCGAACGTCGAGGACTTCAGCAGGTAGAACTCGATCTCGGGGTGAGTGTAGAAGGTGAAGCCGGCGTCGGCCGCTTTAGCGAGCGTGCGCTTGAGCACGTGTCGCGGATCGGCCACCGCGGGCTGTCCGTCCGGCGTCGTGATGTCGCAGAACATGCGCGCGGTCGGGTCGATCTCTCCCCGCCAGGGGAGGATCTGGAACGTCGTCGGATCGGGATGGGCGAGCAAGTCCGACTCGTACGAGCGGGTCAGCCCTTCGATCGCCGAGCCGTCGAAGCCGAGGCCCTCGCCGAAGGCTCCCTCGACCTCCGCAGGGGCGATCGCCACCGACTTGAGCGTGCCGATGACGTCCGTGAACCACAGGCGGACGAACTTCACGCCCCGCTCCTCGATCGTCCTCAGAACGAAGTCACGCTGCTTGTCCATCGCATCCTCTCCGGCGCCCGCTGCGCTGGCCTGCCCGCACGGCTCGCTGGGCTGGCCGCACGGCCGATGCCAGACTACTGGTCGCCGCGCGCGTCGCCCGACACGCCGCTCCCCCAGTCATTGTCACGCGCCTCTTCCTCGGCCCAGGCGCGGGAGCGCTCACGGAGGATCTCGGGTGCCCGTGCCGCTTCCTCCGGCGTCTCGAACGGCCCCGCACGATCGACCGCGGGCGACTCGAAGCCCTTCTCGACCTCGCCGGTCTTGAGGTTGTACCAGTACTTCTCGCTGTCGCTGGTCATCGCGCGCTCCTCACATCACGGCTTGCGGTGCTCTGTCTGGTCGATCCTAGTAACGGGCCACGGTTCGTAGGGCGATCGCCTCGATAGGGTGGTGGCATGGCATCACTCGCGACGCGCGCCGTGGGCGTGGACATCGGCGGCACGGGCATCAAAGCGGGGATCGTGGATCTTGACCGCGGCGAGCTGATCAGCGATCGCGTCAAGGTCGCCACGCCCGAGGGCGCCCAGCCGCCCGACGTGCTGGCGGCGGTCACCGAGGTGCTCTCGACCTTGGGCGTCGCGGACGACGAGACGGTGCCGCTGGGGGTGGCCTTTCCCGCCATCGTGAAGAACGGCATGACGCTGTCGGCAGCCAACGTGTCGGAGAAGTGGATCGACTTCGAGGCCGAGAAGTTCTTCGAGAAGGGCTTGGGACGCGACATCCACTTCGCGAACGACGCCGACGTCGCCGGAGTCGCCGAGATGCGCTACGGCGCCGCCAAGGACCAGCGAGGGCTCACGATCCTGACGACGCTCGGTACCGGCATCGGGTCGGCGTTGCTGTACAACGGCGTGCTGGTCCCCAACTCCGAGCTGGGTCACGTGCAGCGGGCCAAGCACGGGAAGGATGCTGAGGCGTACGCGGCCTACTCCGCGATGGAGCGAGACGAGCTCACGTGGGAGGAATGGGCGCAGCGCCTGCAGTGGTACTACAGCCACATCGAGTTCCTGTTCAGCCCGGATCTCTTCGTCGTGGGCGGCGGGGTGTCCAAGCACGCTGACAAGTTCCTGCATCTGCTGGACCTCAAGACGCCGATCGTGCCGGCCGTGCATCGGAACAACGCGGGAATCATCGGGGCTGCCGCGCTCGCCCGGGACTGACTCGGGCGGCCTCGGACGAGAGTGCGAATGGGCCGGCCTGTACGCCGGGTTCTGTCCGGGGGCCGAAGCCCCGTGGACGGTCATCTCTCTCGGCGACACGTTGCCGTGCCGCTCCAGCGGCCTACCCGGGGACTCGGCGGGCCGCGTCGTCATCCCCTGTCTGGCCTTGCTCCGGGCGAGGTTTGCCGTGCGGATCGTGTCACCACGACCCCGGTGGTCTCTTACACCACCCTTTCACCCTTACCGGGACGGATGTCCCGGCGGTCTGCTCTCTGTGGCACTGTCTCGCGGATCTCTCCGGGTGGGTGTTACCCACCGCCCTGCCCTGTGGAGCCCGGACGTTCCTCGGCGCGAGACGGCGAACCGCCCGCGACGCGACCGTCCAGCCGACCCATTCGCACAGTCGAGTCTACCGGCGCGCCCTGACCACGGACTGCGTCGCCTCACGCCTTGAGTGCGGTGTCGGCGACGCGCACGTCCAGCGGGAAGTCGATGGGGAACTCACCGAACAGGATCCTGCCGGCTGTGGCGGCGGCATCGGTCACCGCCTGCGCAGCGGCCTCAGCCTGTTCCTGCGGGGCATGGACGATGACCTCGTCGTGGAGGAAGAAGGCAAGGTGCGCCTGTCGAGCGAAGACCGGACCGGAGCGGGGCGCTGCATCTGCGAGAGGAACGGCCGGCAGCGCAGCGAGCCGGGCCCGCAGATCGGCAAGCCACGCCAGGGCCCACTCGGCCGCCGTGCCCTGGACGATGAAGTTGCGCGTGAATCTGCCGCGATCACGGGCCGATCGGCGTGCGCGCGTCTCGTCGGCGCCGGATGCCTCGACCTGTGTCGCCTGTGACTGCATGACAGACCACTCGGCCGAGGGCAGCGCGGTCGTGCGACCGAGCCACGTCGAGACCAGCCCGCCGTCCTCGCCGATCCTCGCGGCGTCGTCGACCAGGCTCATGGCACGCGGGTACGTTCGCCGCAACCTCGGCACGAGGCGGCCCGACTCTCCCGTCGTCGCTCCGTACATGGCGCCCAGGAGTGCGATCTTCGCCTCCTGGCGCGTCGCGACGGCTCCGCTGTCGACGATGCCGGCGTACAAATCGCGACCACGCGCCGCCGCGGCGAGGGCATGGTCGCCCGACATCGCCGCCAGCACACGTGGCTCGAGCTGGGCGACATCGGCGACCACGAGGCTCCAGCCCGGATCGGCGCGGACCGCCTCGCGCAGCTGACGCGGCAGCTGCAATGCGCCGCCGCCGGAAGACGCCCACCGCCCGGTCACGACACCGCCAGGCACATAGACCGGACGGAAGCGGCCATCGTGCACCCATTCGTCGAGCCACGCCCAGCCGTTGGCCGAGAGCAGTCTCGAGAGCTTCTTGTACTCCAAGAGCGGCTGGATGACGGGATGCCGCTGCTCGGCCAGCTCCCACCGGCTCGTGGAATCCACGAGGACGCCGACGCGGTGAAGCGCGCGCAGCAGCTTCGGCTGCGAGTCGAGGCTCACCGCCGGATCGCCGAGCGCCTCGCGGACGCGCGCGGCGGCTGCCGCCAGAAGTGCCGGCTGAGCGCCGCCGGTGCGACGCTCCCCCAACGTCTCGGTCAGGATTCGGTCGTGCTCGGCGGCGTCCCACGGCAGCCCGGCAGCGCGCAATTCCACGGCGATCAGCGCTCCCGCCGATTCGGCTGCCGTGAGAAGCCGGAGCCGTCCCGGATCGGTGCTCTCCGCGATGGCCTCGCGCTGGCTCGCGAACTCCGCGAGTGCGGCATCCACATCCACGGGAGTCCCGGCTGGGGGTTTGGCGTCCTCGAGGTCGAACAGTCCGGGGGCCTCGGGGTCCGGCTCGACGTACGGCGAGGCATCCCAGCCGACCGCGCTGCGCACCGCCGCATCCGGGCTCACGAGCGCGGATCCGCGGAGAATCGCGTGACTGAGACGCAGATCGTGGCAGCGGCCCACGCGTACGCCCCGAGCGAGGAGGCCGCCATACCACGGTGGTGTGTCGTTCCAGACCCACCGGGGAGACCACGAGGATTCCTCGTCGGCGACCCACTCCGCGAGCCCGGATGCCGGAAGGCGGTGCCGATCACGCTCGTCACCGGACTGATCCAGCTCCACGGCGACCACACCGTCGCCGCTGCGCCCGAGGACGATCCAGGCGGGCGGGTCAGCGGCGCCCACGGTGTGTCACAGACCGGACTCCTCATCCCGGACGAGGATGCAGCCGCATTCGGGACATGTCACGACGGCATCGTCCGCCGCATGGCGCAGCGTGTTGAGGTCGCTTCCGGACAGCACCATGTTGCAGCCCTCGCACGTGCGCCGTCGCAGCAGCGCAGCGCCCGGGGTCCGCACCACGAGCTTCTCGTACAGTGCGAGGAGGTCGGCCGGCACCGCGCCCGCCACGGCTGCTCGGTCGCGCGTCGCCGCTTCGAAGACGGCATTGGCCTCGGCGACGGCTCGCTTGCCGTCTGCGCTCAGATCGGCACCTTCGGCGTTCGTCGCCGCGATCAGCGCCTCCTGCTCGGCGACGGCGGCGTCGGCCTCCTCGAGGCGCTCCATGACCGCGAGCTCCGCGTCCTCGAGGTCGCTCTTGCGGCGGGCAAGGGCCTCGAGTTCGCTCTGGAACCCCTGCACCTCCTTGGAGTTGCTCGACGCGGCGAGCCGCTCGGTATCGCGAGCGGCGCGCGCGTCCACGACGGCGACGTCGGACTCGATCCGCGACAGCTCGGTGCGCAGGTCGTCGCGCGCTCCGAGGCGCACGCTCAACTCTTGCGCGAGCTGCTGACGACGCGCCAGCAGCTCCTGCACGCGAGCTGCCTGCGGCGGGTTCTTGCGGGCGTTGTCCGCCTGACCGATGCGAGCGTCGAGCTGCGCGAGGTCGATGAGGCGGCGCTGGTCGGCGGGGCTGGCATTCACGTGGGCCCTGCCGGGATCGAACCGACGACATCCACGGTGTAAACGTGGCGCTCTACCAGCTGAGCTAAAGGCCCTCGTAACCCAGTCTACGAGGTGCGTCCGTCGCCCCTCGAACTCGGTAGGCTGGCAGATGGTGCGTTGTGCACGGCAGACAAAGCCTGCGCCGCACGGTAGCGATTACCTGGCACGATCTGCCAGACGACGAAAGGTCATCTGTGACTGTCAACGATCAGGATCCGTACTCGCAGGAACCCCTCGACAGCGATCCCGATGAGACCTCTGAGTGGCGAGAGTCACTCCAGCAGCTCGTGCAGGCCAAGGGCCACGGCCGCGGCCGCGAGATCATGCTCAGCCTGCTGCAGACCTCGCATGAGCTGCAGCTGAACGTGCCGCAGGTTCCCACCACCGACTACATCAACACCATCGCGCCCGACAACGAGCCCGAGTTCCCCGGTGACGAAGAACTCGAGCGACGTTACCGCCGCTGGATCCGGTGGAACGCCGCCGTCACGGTGCATCGGGCACAGCGTCCGGGCATCGGGGTCGGCGGCCACATCTCCACCTACGCCTCATCGGCGTCACTGTACGAAGTCGGCTTCAATCACTTCTTCCGCGGGCTCGACGACCCCAACGGTGGCGACCAGATCTTCATCCAGGGGCATGCCTCCCCCGGCATCTACGCACGTTCCTTCCTCGAAGGACGTCTCAGCGAAGCGCAGCTCGACGGTTTCCGTCAGGAGAAGTCGAAGGCACCTGAGGGTCTGCCGTCGTACCCGCACCCGCGTCTGATGCCCGAGTACTGGCAGTTCCCGACCGTGTCGATGGGGCTCGGCCCGATCAACGCGATCTACCAGGCGATGACCAACAAGTACCTCACCAACCGCGGGATCAAGGACCTCTCGAGCTCCCGGGTGTGGGCCTTCCTCGGCGACGGGGAGATGGACGAGGTCGAGAGTCGTGGGCAGCTTCAGGTCGCCGCCAACGAAGGCCTGGACAACCTGACCTTCGTCGTCAACTGCAATCTGCAGCGCCTCGACGGTCCGGTCCGCGGCAACGGCAAGATCATCCAGGAGCTCGAGAGCTTCTTCCGCGGAGCCGGCTGGAACGTCATCAAGGTCGTCTGGGGCAGCGGGTGGGACGAGCTGCTGTCGAAGGATGTCGACGGGGCCCTCGTGCACCTCATGAACACGACACCCGACGGCGACTTCCAGACCTATCGGGCCGAGGACGGCGCCTTCATCCGCGAGCACTTCTTCGGACGCGACGAGCGCACCGCCGCGCTCGTGAAGGACTGGTCCGACGAGGACATCTGGGGCAACCTGCGCCGTGGGGGTCTGGACTACCGCAAGGTCTACGCCGCATACAAGGCCGCGAGCGAGCACAAGGGCCAGCCCACCGTCATCCTTGCCAAGACGATCAAGGGCTATGGTCTCGGCCACCACTTCGAGGGCCGCAACGCGACCCATCAGATGAAGAAGATGACGCTGCAGGATCTCAAGTACTTCCGCGACTCGATGCGGATTCCGATCACGGATGAGCAGCTCGACCGGAACCCGTACGAACCGCCGTACTACAACCCCGGCGCGCAAGACGAGACCATCCAGTACATGCTCGATCGTCGACGCGAGCTCGGCGGGTTCCTGCCGGAGCGCCGTTCGCATCACGTGGGGCTTCAGCTGCCGGGAGACGAGGCGTACGCGCTTCCGAAGAAGGGCTCGGGCACGCAGGAGATCGCCACCACGATGGCCTTCGTGCGGCTGCTCAAAGACCTGTTGCGCGCCAAGGACTTCGGGCACCGCATCGTGCCCATCATTCCCGACGAAGCGCGGACGTTCGGCATGGACGCCTACTTCCCGACGGCGAAGATCTACAACCCCCACGGCCAGAACTACACCTCGGTCGACCGCGAGCTGCTCCTGGCGTACAAGGAGAGCCCGCAGGGGCAGATCCTGCACGTCGGCATCAACGAGGCGGGTGCCGTCGCGGCATTCACCGCCACAGGCACGTCGTACTCGACGCACGGCGAGCCGCTCATCCCGGTGTACGTCTTCTACTCGATGTTCGGCTTCCAGCGGACCGGCGACGCGCAGTGGGCGGCGGGCGACCAGATGGCGCGTGGCTTCATCATCGGCGCGACCGCAGGCCGCACCACGCTGACCGGCGAGGGCCTGCAGCACGCCGACGGCCACTCCCACCTTCTCGCCTCGACGAATCCGGCCACGCTGTCGTACGACCCGGCATACGGCTACGAGATCGCGCACATCGTGCGCGCCGGCATCGAGCGCATGTACGGCGGGAACCATCCCGACCCCAATGTCATGTACTACCTGACGGTGTACAACGAGCCGCTCGTTCAGCCCGCCGAGCCCGAGGACGTGGACGTGGACGGCATCGTCCGCGGCATCCACCGCATCTCGTCCCCCGTGGGAGACGGACCGCGTGCCCAGCTCCTCGCGTCCGGCGTGGGCGTGCCGTGGGCGCTCGAGGCCCAGCAGCTGCTTCGGGACGACTGGGGCGTGCAGGCCGACGTGTGGTCGGTCACGTCGTGGACCGAGTTGCGTCGTGACGGCCTCGCCGCCGACGAGCACAACTTCTTGCACCCGGATTCCGAGCCGAAGACCGCGTACATCACGCAGAAGCTGAAGGACACCCCGGGACCGGTCGTCGCGGTGAGCGACTTCATGCACGCGGTGCAGGACCAGATCCGGCCCTGGGTGGAGCACCGCTTCGCAACGCTCGGGGCCGACGGCTTCGGGTTCTCGGACACGCGTCCCGCGGCACGTCGATTCTTCAAGATCGACGGACCGTCGATCGTCGTGCGCACGCTCCAGGCACTCGCCGCGGACGGCGTCGTCGACCGTGGTCTGGCGGCACAGGCCATCGAGAAGTACCGTCTACACGATGTGACCGCGGGAACGAGCGGGAACGCCGGCGGCGAGAGCTGACGCGTCGCATGCCCTCGACCGCTGCGATGGACAAAGACGACACGCTCGCGTGGCTTCGGCGCATCTCAGGCGACATCGCGACCGTCACCATCAAGCGGCTCGAAGACACCCTGCCCTGGTATGCCGAGATGCCACCGGCCCGGCGCTCCGCCGTCGGGCTGGTGGCGCAGGCCGGCATCACGTCGTTCATCCAGTGGTACGACGATCCCCAATCCACTCCCTGGATCGCCTCCGACATCTTCGCGGCAGCGCCGCGTGAGTTGCTGCGCAGCGTCAGCCTCCAGCAGACGCTGCAGCTGATCCGAGTCACCGTCGAGGTGACCGAGGAGCGTGTCGCGGGCAGGGGCGAGCACCTCCGCGAGGCGATCCTGCTCTACTCCCGCGAAGTGGCCTTCGCCGCGGCGGACGTCTACGCGCGAGCCGCAGAAGCACGCGGGCTGTGGGATGCACGGCTCGAGGCGCTCGTCGTGGATTCGATCCTCACCGGCGAGGCCGACGAGGAGCTGCCGAGCCGCATCGCCGCTCTGGGTTGGCACGGACACGGCGAGGTCTCGGTGCTGGTGGGGACCACACCTCCCCAGTTCGATGTCGACCAGTTGCGCCGGACCGCTCGAAAGCTCGGCGTCGATGTGCTGATCGGCGTCCAGGGCTCGCGCCTGGTGCTGGTGCTCGGCCGCGCCGAGCTGTCGGCACGGGCCGACGAGCCGGCCGCGGACCTGCCGTTCGACGAGATCGCGAAACGCCTGGAGCCCGGGTTCGGGAGCGGATACCTGGTGCTGGGTCCGACGGTGCCGGCCCTGGTCGACGCCGGACAGAGCGCACGGGGTGCCCTCGCCGGGTTCGCGGTCGCGCGGGCATGGCGCCATGCGCCGCGTCCGGTCGAAGCGGACGATCTGCTCCCGGAGCGGGCGCTAGCCGGCGATCCACTCGCGAAGCAGACCCTTGTGGAGCGCATCTACCGCCCGTTGCAGGCGCACAGCTCTGACCTCGTCTCGACGCTGTGGGCCTACCTCGACAACGGCCGGTCTCTCGAGGCCACCGCGCGCGAACTGTTCGTCCACCCGAATACGGTGCGCTACCGCCTGAAGCGCGTGTCGGAAGTCATCGGCTGGGATGCGACCGGCCCACGGGAGGCGCTGATCCTCCAGACCGCGCTGATCCTCGGCTCGATCGGCACGGATGCCACGCGCCGGCGCCCGACGGCCGCTCGGCGCGGAGCATCCTGACGGGCCGAGTCGTGCACTGTGTGGACGCCACGCACAAAGCATGCCCGCATTCTTGTGACGAAACCGCCAGAACCCGCCTCGTGAACATTGACAGGATGGAACAGTGAGAATTGCGGTCTTCCCCGGTCAGGGCTCCCAGTCCCCCGGCTTCCTCGCCCCCTGGCTCGCGGTCGAGGGTGCACGCGAGCGTCTCGCGCAGTACTCCGAGTGGTCGGGTGTCGACCTCCTCGCAGCGGGCACCGAATGGGACGCTGACCGGATCCGCGACACGCAGGTGGCCCAGCCGCTGATCGTCGCGGCGAGTCTGCTGTCGTGGAACGCGCTGCCGGGCCGCGAGCGCATCGACGGTGTCGCCGGACACTCGGTCGGCGAGTTCGCCGCTGCCGCAGCCGCCGGCGTCCTCACCGAGCAGGCGGCGCTCAGCCTCGTCGGCACTCGCGGGCGTGCGATGGCCGAGGCCGCCGCGGCTGCCGACACCGGAATGAGCGCCGTCATCGGCGGCGACGAAGCAACCGTCCTCGCCCGTCTCGAAGAGCTTGAACTGGCGCCGGCCAACTACAACGGCGGTGGTCAGCTCGTCGTGGCGGGCACCGCCGAGGGCCTCCGCGCGCTGGCCGCCGAGCCGCCGACCGGCACCCGGGTGATCCCGCTCCAGGTCGCGGGCGCGTTCCACACGCGCTATATGGCGCCCGCCGTCGAGAAGCTCCGCGCCGCTGCAGGAGCGGCCGCCGCTTCCGATCCGACCGTGACCCTCTGGACCAACAGCGATGGCGCGGCCGTCACGTCGGGCGTGGCTTTCGTGGAGCTGCTGGTGAACCAGGTCGCATCTCCGGTGCGCTGGGATCTGTGTATGGCTTCGTTCGCCGACGCGGGGATCGACGGGCTGGTGGAGCTCACCCCTGCAGGTACGCTGACGGGACTCGCCAAGCGCGCTCTGCGCGGCATCCCCGCCGTGGCGGTCAAGACCCCCGACGACCTGGACGCCGCGGCAGCGCTGCTCGCCGCCGACGTGTGACCGGAGACATCATGACTCGAACGCTCGTCCAGCCCACCGGTGCCGCTCACACGCGCATCTATGCCTACGGCGCTGCCCGCGGCGAGATCGCCGTCCCCAACGACGATCTCGTCGGTCCGATCGATTCGAGCGATGAGTGGATCCGTCAGCGCACCGGCATCGTGACGCGCACGCGTGCGGTCCGCGAGACCGACGCGATCGATCTGGCGACGGATGCCGCCCGCGAAGCGATCGTGCGGTCCGGGGTTGACCCGGCGCAGGTGGACGCCGTCATCGTGGCCACCGTCAGCAATCCCAAGCAGACGCCGTCCGTTTCGGCGATCGTCGCCGATCGCGTGGGAGCGAACCCCGCCGCGGCGTACGACCTCAATGCCGCGTGTGCCGGCTTCGCCTACGGCGTCGCTCAGGCCGACGCGCTCATCCGCGCGGGAGCCGCGCACTACGCGGTCGTCATCGGCGCGGAGAAGCTGAGCGATGTCGTCGATCCCACTGATCGCAGCATCTCGTTCCTGCTTGGCGACGGCGCCGGAGCAGTCGTCATCGGGCCGAGCGACACGCCCGGCATCGGCCCCACCATCTGGGGATCGGACGGCTCGAAGGCAGATGCTGTCGGGATGAACCACACCCTCACCGACTTCCGGGACGGCCTCGCTCCCTGGCCGACGCTCCGCCAGGAGGGCCCGACCGTCTTCCGGTGGGCGGTGTGGGAGATGGTGAAGGTCGCCCGACAGGCCCTGGAGGCGGCCGGGATCGAGGCATCCGATCTCGCCGCATTCGTGCCCCACCAGGCGAACATGCGCATCATCGACGAGTTCGCGAAGCAGCTGGGCCTGCCCGACACCGTGGCGATCGGCCGTGACATCGAGACGACCGGCAACACGTCGGCCGCCTCCATCCCGCTCGCAACCCACCGTCTCCTCGAGGAGAACCCCGGTCTCAGCGGCGGCCTCGCGCTGCAGATCGGGTTCGGCGCCGGCCTCGTGTTCGGCGCGCAGGTCGTCGTCCTTCCGTGAGGCCGGACCGCACGACTCTAGACTGAGATCCGCCCGCCCGGGCTGTCGTACCCCCCAAGAAACAGGAGAAACCATGGCATTCACCACCGACGAGGTCCTCGCCGGGCTCGCCGAGCTCATCACCGATGAGACGGGCATCTCGGCCGACGAGGTCGCTCTCGAGAAGTCGTTCAC
Source organism: Microbacterium sp. HD4P20 (assembly GCF_019449275.2). Lineage (GTDB taxonomy): Bacteria > Actinomycetota > Actinomycetes > Actinomycetales > Microbacteriaceae > Microbacterium. The sequence continues at coordinate 313,906 of NZ_JAHZQZ020000014.1, read as the reverse complement.
GGATGACCTCGACATCGACTCGATCTCGATGATGACGATCGTCGTCAACGCCGAGGAGAAGTTCGGCGTCACCATCCCCGACGACGAGGTGAAGAACCTCAAGACCGTCGGCGACGCCGTCAGCTACATCACGTCGAACCAGGCGTAGCAGCCCCGGTGGGGGCTGCGGCCCCCACCGGCTCACCCACGAGGATCTGGACCACATGAGCAACTCCCGCATCGTCGTCACCGGCATCGGCGCTTCGTCGCCTCTCGGTGGGACGGCACCAGAGAGCTGGTCGGCGCTGTTGGACGGCGCCTCCGGCACCAGCACCCTCGAGCACGAATGGGTCGAGCAGTATCAGCTGCCGGTCACGTTCGCCGCACAGGCGAAGGTGCGGCCCGACACGGTCCTGGATCGCCCCGTGGCGAAGCGTCTCGACCCGGCGTCGCAGTTCGCGCTGGTCGCGGCGATGGAGGCATGGGCGGATGCCGGAAGCCCCGACGTCGAGCCGGAGAGGCTCGGAGTCGACTTCGCCACCGGCATCGGCGGCGTCTGGACGCTCCTGGACGCGTGGGACACCCTGCGTGAGAAGGGCCCGCGGCGGGTCATGCCGATGACGGTGCCGATGCTCATGCCGAACGCCGCCGCGGGAAACCTCTCGCTGCACTTCGGCGCCCGCGCATACGCCCGCACGGTCGCGAGTGCGTGCGCCTCGAGCACCGAGTCGATCGTGAACGCCGTGGAGCACATCCGTGCGGGCCTTGCCGACGTCGTGATCGCCGGCGGCACCGAGTCCGCCATCCATCCCATCACGATCGCGTCGTTCGCTTCGATGCAGGCCCTCTCGCGACGCAACGACGACCCGGCGACCGCTTCCCGGCCGTGCAGTGTCGACCGCGACGGCTTCGTCATGGGAGAGGGCGCCGGTGCGCTCATCCTCGAGACCGAGGAGCACGCGCGCGCTCGCGGCGCCAAGATCTACGGCGTGGTCGTCGGTGGCGGCGTGACGGCCGATTCGTACCACATCACCGCGAACGATCCCGAGGGGCTCGGCGCCGCACGTGCCGTGCGCATGGCGCTGGCGATGGCGGATGCCTCCCCCGACGATGTCACGCACATCAACGCACACGCCACGTCGACGCCGGTCGGTGACCCGAACGAGTACCAGGCGCTCAAGGCCGTGTTCGGGGCGCGCGTCGAAGAGATCCCCGTCTCGGCGACGAAAGCGTCGACAGGGCACCTGCTCGGAGGCACCGGCGCGCTGGAGGCGATCTTCACGATCCTTGCGCTGCGGGACGGGGTCGCTCCCCCGACGATCAACATCACCACCCAGGATCCCGAGGTTCCGTTCCGGATCTCCGGCTCCACGACGCCGCTCGGCGACGGTCAGCAGCTGGCGATCAGCAACTCGTTCGGCTTCGGCGGCCACAACGCCGTCGCGGCCTTCGCATCGGCGTAGGGCCGGCACACGACACGAAGACGCCCCCGGCGAAGCCGGCCGGGGGCGTCTGTCGTTCTCAGGCGGTGGCGATTCGCTTTCTCAGCGCCAGGAGTGTCTTCACCGGCATCCGGTAGTCACGCCGCGCCCCGCCTGACGTCTCTCCACGCTGGCGACTATCCCACCTTGTGCAGCCAGACCACAGGGGCCTCGTCGCTGGCGTGACGGAAGGGCTCGAGCTCGTCGTCCCATGCCGCCCCGAGCGCGACCTGAAGCTCGCGCTGCAACTCGAAGGCATCGCCGCTCGCGATGTCCATGGCGTACCGGATGCGATCCTCGCCGATCACGACGTTGCCGGCGGAGTCGGTCTGCGCGTAGTGGATGCCCAGGCCCGGCGTGTGCAGCCACCGCCCGCCGTCGCTGCGCGGCGTCGGGTCCTCAGTGACTTCGAAGCGCAAGTGCTCCCAGCCGCGGATCGCCGTGGCCAGCGCAGCACCGGTGCCGGCGGCGCCCTCCCAGTAGAACTCGCACCGGCGGCTGCCCGTGAGAACCGGCTGGTCGGTCCAGTCGAAGTTCACGGCGCGCCCGAGAGCACGCCCTACCGCCCACTCGAGGTGGGGGCACAACGCCCGTGGCGCCGAGTGAATGTAGATCACTCCGCGCGCCTGTGGTGTCGCCATGATCTCTCCGTTCGTCAGGTGCGTCTTCCCCTACGACCTGACTCACTGAGTTGAGCTCACAGCGTGCTTTTCGGTTGTGCTGTCGCCATTATCGCCGAAAGGGCGGCCGAATCACAAGAGTGTGATTCGGCCGCCCTGCCGAGGTGCTCCGGTGAGGCTCAGGCCTCGCTCATCGCCTGCACCTCGAGCTGGCCCTTCGCGGCGTAGTACGCGGCCCGGGCGGCGTCCTTGCGGGCCTGCTCGGCGTAGCCCGCTTCGAGCACGTCCTGCGGCACGTCGACGCTCTCGGCCCTGTTCACACCGTTGTGCTTCTCGATGTACGCATCCAGCTCGGGACCGGAGGTCCACGAGGTGATGAGGCAGTAGCGCGGCTCGCTGCCCACATGGGTCGCCGCGTGCCACAGGCGCTGCGTGTCGATGATCAGCTGAGCGCCGGCCGGGAGCGCGATGCGAACCTCGCCCGCCGGATCGGTGCGGTTCTCACGCAGCACGAAGAAGCTGTCTTTGTCATCCGTGAGGTTGAAGAATCCGCGTACAACCCAGCCGGTCCCGTCGGGGTTCAGCCGGTTGTTGTCGTCCTGGTGGAGGTTGTACAGGCACTCCCCGTAAGGAGTGGGCTGCAGCTCGATGACGCGGCAACGGCCGACGTTGGCGCCCGGCTCCTGTGCGCGGCGCACGAGGTTCGGCGCCTTCTCGACCTGCGAGTCGATCCACACGCCGTCCTTGTCGGTGCGCGGCGGCTTGTGGTTCCAGAAGCCGTTGCACTCGATCTCACCGAAGGCGCTGGCCAGCGGTGCGAATCGTGTGTCGCCCGAGGACTTCCAATCGTTGTACTCGATGTCGAGCCATTCCTTGGGGTCGAGCTCCTGGTTGTAGCGGTCGAGGACGACATAGCCGGTCTCTTCGAGCGCGGCGGACTTGATATAACCCATGACGAATCATGCCTTTCGGTCAGCGGGCCAGCGCGTTTTTACAGGCCCAACTTAGGCAAGCCTACCTCGGGGTTCCGGGCGCCCGCCGGGACGCTCCGGCAACTCTCGTCCGCGCGTGCCCGGCCCGTAGACTGGACACGCCATGGTCAGTGCCACGAATGTCGACGCCACCGCTGTCAACACGATCGGGTGGCTGTCGGCAGCCGATTGGACCATCGTCGTCCCGGTATACCAGCGGCAGTACCGGTGGGATATCGGCGCTTGCGAGCAGTTGCTCGCCGATATCCGCGCGGTCGCCGACCTGGACGACGGACACATGCACTTCATCGGGTCGATCCTGTCCTCCGCGGGTGGGGGCACCGACACCGCGGAGCTCGTCCTCATCGACGGCCAGCAGCGTACGACGACCCTCATGCTGCTGGTCGCGGCACTGCATCACACCGTCCGTGAGTCCGACCCCGCGCTGGCCGATGAGCTCGCCCGCGTACTCGTGCATTCCGACGACCCGACGCTGACGAAGCTGCGCCCTCACCACGCGTGGGCGTCGGTGTTCGAGCGAGTGGTGCTCGACCTTGCGCTTCCCGCCGGTGAGTCCCGCGATTCGCGCTTCGACGACAACTACGCCTTTTTCCGCAGCCAGATCAGCCTCGACGAGGCGCCCCACATCTGGCGCGGTCTGCAGAAGCTCGAGCATGTGGCGATCACCCTGGGCACCGGTGCCAACGCGCAACAGATCTTCGAGAGCCTCAATTCCACCGGTGAGCCGCTGCGCGACCACGAGCTCATCCACAATTACGTGCTCATGGGGCTCGGTCACGTCGAGCAGCGCGGGATCGAGTCCGAGTACTGGCGCGTGATCGAGCAGAACACCGGCGAGTCGATTGCGGATTTCTGGCGTCAGTATCTCGTCATGAAGACCGGCCGCGAGGTCTCAATCGTCGGCGGGCGTGGCGTCTACGACGCGTTCCGACACGAGTTTCCTCGCCTCGACTACTCGGAGCTCATTCGCTACGCGCAGGAGTGGCGGGCGCTCTCGCGGGTGTATCGGACGATGCTCGTCCCGGAGGACGCGCCGGATCCCGAGGTCGGCCGTCATCTCGGTTATCTGAACACGTTCGGCACGACGATGTACCCGCTCGTGATGCTCGCGTATCGCGACTTCGAGCTCGGCGCCCTCGATCGGAACGACCTGATCGCAACGCTCGAGATGGTGCAGGCGCTTCTCGTTCGGCGCTCCGTCGTCGGCACGGGTACCGAGCGACTCGTGGCACGACTGTGTCGCGCCCGCGGCGACAGTGCCGATGCCCTCGTCTCGGCGATCTCACGCATCACTCCGTCGGACGAGCGCGTCGCTGCGGCGCTCAAGTACGTCGACCTCCCGCACCCCCGCTACGTGCTCGGCCGCATCGCCGGCGTGGACGGCGCCGGTGGCATGGACCTCGAGCACATCGTGCCGCTCGCGCCCTCAGACGCGTGGACCGGTGACGGCATGCGGGAATGGGCGGCGTACAGCGAGGACGAGCAGAACAGCCACCGGGCCCTCGCCAACACGATCGGCAATCTGACTCTGCTCGAGGAGGATCTCGCCCTACGCGCCTTCGACCGTTCCTTCCCCGAGAAGCGCGCGCTCTATGCACGCAGCGCCGTGGCCACCACGGCGGCGATCGGCACCCTCGACAGCTGGAGCACCGCGGCGATCGCCGCGCGCTCGGCGCAGCTCGCCGGCCGATTCGTCGAGATCTGGCAGCGGCCGGGTGGACCCGCCATCGACGATGACGGCCTGACTCCCATCCTCGATGCGATCCGACGGCGCGGCTGGCCACCCGGCTGGCAGCGTGAGTGGTCGTACGTGGAGTACTGCGGCGAGCATTGGGAGGTGTACGACGTCAAGCACCTCTTCAACCGCATCTTCAAGCGGCTGTGGGCGGACTCGCGCGAAGCCGTCGTCGCCTACAGCCGCGGGCGCGGCGGACCGGTGTACACGGCGCAATCGTGGAACGGGCAATGGGACCGATTGGATGACGAGCACTCGCTTTACATGGGCTGGGACTCCAGCTACATGCTCAGCGCCGTGCAGGGCGTCCTCGCAGAGGCGGGCTTGGCGCCCGAGGTGTTCGTCAAGTACTCCTACATCGGCAACGCGATGTGAGTGACGGCGGCGGACGCCGGGACACTTCTTCTCGACCAGCCTCGAACCCGGCGGTATGCTGAGCGCGCGGCTCCGCCCGCCAGCCCGTCCTCCGGCCCACGCCCGGTGGCATCCCAGGCAAAGGTGACTCGGTCATCGCGGACGACATGTCGACGGTGCATTCACACGGGTCGTCGCCGGGAGATGCGTGGGGGACGTCGGCGGCCGGCCGGAAACTGTGAGTGATGAACGACGACACATTACGCGCCGGCGGTATGCGATGACCGCGCGCAAAGCCTTCAAAGCCCGGGTGCGGGCCGAGATGTCGGCATCCGGGCGCACTTACGCACAGGCGGCGGCGATGCTGGAGGCGGGGAATCCCGCCAGGCCGGCAGACGCGCACCCGGCGTCTGCTCTGGTGGTCGCCCTCTTGCGTGCCCACGGCATGGATCTCGCTCCGGAGGCCGCTTTCGGCGTAGGGGGCGGCATCGGTTTCATGTACGCGGTCTTCACCTACGCCGAGGTGGACCACCCGCTCCTGACCATCGTCTGCCAGCATCATCCCGCGCCATGGGCTCCGACGATGCTCGATCGGCTCGGCATCCCCCACGTCCAGGTCAAGACGAAGGCACTCACCGTCGCGCTCTTGCGCGACCGGAGACCGGTCATCCTTCCTCTCGCGCGCGGTTCATTGAACTGGTTGCACCCGTCGGCCGACGAACGCGAGGAACAGGTGGTCCTGATCCTTCCTGCGGAGGAGGGCGGGTGTCGTGTCCTCGATGGGTCGGGGTCAGCGCAGACGATGTCGGTGGAGGACATCGTCACGGCATACATGCTGTCTCGGCGCAAGCATCCGGTCATCGCTGTGGAGGAAGCAGCGGGCGCGCAGCTCGATGTCGCCACCCCGCTGAGGGCGGGCCTCCGAGCGTGTGTGGCAGGCATGACCGGACCCGTGCTCGGCAATTCCTTCGACGTGAACTTCGGCCTCTCGGGGTTGGAGAAGTGGGCGCAGCGCGCCGACGGAGTAGGGAGGGACGACTGGCCCGCCCTTTTCGGGTCGAATCCTGTGTGGCGTACGCGTCTGGTGGACGGGATCGAGCGCGAGCACACTGCACCCACCGCGGGCCGCCCTCTCTTCGCGCGGACGCTTCGCCTCGCGAACCTCGACGCGGCCGCTGCGGCGTTCGAGCGCTCTGCGGGCCACTGGCGGACGATCTCGCATCGGGCCGGGTCAGGAACGTTGACGTATTCTCAACTCGCACACGAGGTGAGGCGTATCCGCGACCTGGAGGCGGAGGGCACAGCGCTCCTGGCTGAAAAACTGCGCTGACGCGTGCTCGTCATGCCGTCGGCGCGGGCCATCGTCCGCAGGCTCGCTCTGCGCGTGTCCCCGCCGCCGTTGGGGCGGACGGGGACGCTCGTAGGGCGGGTGGGACTTGAACCCACGATCGTCGGGTTATGAGCCCGCTGCCTTGACCAGCTTGGCCACCGCCCCTCGCACGTCTCCGTGCGCAGACGAGCCTACCGCGCGCGTCGCCGCGGACGCTTCAGCGTTCTTCGGATCCGTCCGCCGGGTCGTTCACCGGCGGCTCCGGCCAGACCTTGGCGACAGCCTCCGTGACGCGGATGGAGCCGGTGCGCGGCTCCGCGACATCCATCCCGTGCCCGCTGCTGCCGCGCTGGATTGGGAGTTCCTGGCTGTCGCTGATGATCTGCGGGTGATGGCGGGCGAGCTGGAACACGCCCCACACCGCAACGGCACCCACCGCGCCGAACGCGATGTAGACCCACAGTGGCGCCCCGGCGACCTCCTGCAGGACGATCAGGCCGATGAGGATCGCGACGATCGGATCCACCACGGTCAGCCCCGCGACGACGAGATCGGGCGGGCCTGACGAGTACGCGGTCTGGACGAAATACGCACCGACGATGGCGGTCACGATCAGCGCGGCCAGGCACAGCATCGTGAGCCATTCGAAGTCGCCGCGCTGGATGCGTACGATGACGACCTTGGCCAGCGTTGCCACGAAACCATAGATGACGCCGGCCGCGGTGATGTAGAACAGCGGGCCGATGCGTTTGCGGAACCAGATGAACAGCCCCGCGAAGACGAGGGTGACCACGCCTAGCAGCACGAGGATCGTGATCAGCTGCTGGTTCGACACCGGCCTCTCGGTCGCGAACAGGGCGGCGATCGTGACGAACACGAAGATGCCGCCGACACACGCGGCGATTGCGATCAGCGACCGCTTGGTGGGCTTGTGACCGCTGATCTGCGCGTTCAGGAGCGTGGTGATGACCAGGGCGATCGCCCCGAGCGGCTGCACGACGATCAGCGGCGCGTATGCGAGGGCCGTCAGCTGGCAGATGATCGCGATGCCCAGCATGACCGTTCCGAGCACCCACGACGGTCGCGAGAGCAGTTTGAACAGGTTCCCGGCGCTCAGCCCCTCGTGCCCGGTCGCACCGCTGAGCTGCTCGACCTTGGTGACGCCGCGGTGCTGGTACTGTGCGCCGAACGACATGAACACTGCGCCGAGCAGGGCCAGCGGGATGCCGATGAGCAGGCCGGGGTTCTGAAACGCGCCGACGAGCTGATCGCCCACGTCCTCGAGCTCGGCCACCATCCACACCACACACCGACACTAACCTGCGACGCCGGTCGATAGGCTCAAGGCGTGGCTGTTCTCCCGATTCGCATCATGGGTGATCCCGTCCTCCACTCGCCCGCCGCGCCGGTGGATGAGATCACCGACGAGATCCGCACGCTGATCGCCGACATGTTCGAGACGATGGATACCGCGCCCGGTGTGGGGCTCGCCGCTCCCCAGGTGGGAGTCCCGCTGCGGATCTACACCTACGCCTACGCGGACGACGAGGGCGCACCGTGGCGTGGCGTGATCGTCAACCCGGAGCTGTGGATGCGCCCGCTCGAACCCGGCGACCCGGACCCCGACGACGAGGCGGAAGGCTGCCTGTCGTTTCCTGGCGAGCGGTTCGCGCTACGCCGCTCGGACGAGGTGATGGTGACCGGCCTGGATGCCGAGGGCCGGCCGGTGCGCATTCAGGTCGACGGCTGGCGCGCCCGCATCATGCAGCACGAGTTCGATCATCTCGACGGCATCCTGTACGTCGACCGCCTCGGCGACGGCGACTGGAAGACCGTGCAGAAGATCGCGCGCAAGCGCGGGTGGGGTAGGCCCGGTCAGTCCTGGACTCCCGGGATCGACGATCTCGAGGGTTGACGGCTTCGCACACGACACCGGAGGCCGCGGAATGAAGGAAGGCCCCGAGGGTGGAGCCTCGAGGCCTTCGCTCCCCCACTTGGACTCGAACCAAGAACCTATCGGTTAACAGCCGATTGCTCTGCCAATTGAGCTATGGAGGAATGGCCCGCGCCGCGGCGCGGGCAACCAGTCCATGTTAGCAAAGCTCGCAGGGTGGTCGTGACACCGGGCGGGGTCAGCTGACCAGGCGCCGGTCTGCTTCTGCGCTGGGAGTCCACAACAGGTCGCGCGTGCCGTGACCGAACGCCACGGCATGACCGCCTCGCAGCACCAGCACGTCGGCATCGAGCTCTCGCACCACCTCAGGCTCGTTCGTGACGACCAGCATCGCCATCCCGAGTTCATGCCGGCGGCGTACCAGCGCCTCTCTGGCGGCCTTGCGGACTTCGACGTCCAGGTTCGAGAACGGCTCGTCGGCGATGAGGACGCGGGGCTGCAGGACGAGGGCTCGAGCGAGGGCGACCCGCTGCCGCATCCCCGCGCTCAGCTCGTAGGGATACTTCGCCGCTGCGCCGAGCGGAAGCAGCATCTCGTCGAGAAGAGTCGCCACGCGCACCGCGAGTGCGCGTGGGTTGACGCGCTTGTCGCGGCTCGTGATCGGCTCGCCGATCACGTCCCCGACGGTGAGTCGAGCGGGAAGCCGTGCCCCGGCGGACTGCGGGAGGTAGCCCGCGTAGTAGGTGAGCTGGCGATGGGCGCGCCCGGGGTTTCGCACGGGGATGCCCTCGACCTCGGCCGAGCCGCCCGCCACACTCAGGCCGGGCTCGCCGGCACCGGCCAGCACCGCGGCCAGCGAGGACTTACCCGCCCCGGTCGGACCCATGAGCGCCAGCGTGCCTCCATGCGGAAGGTCGAACGACACGCCGTCGACCACACGCTGACCGACCCCGCCCCGTCCGGATCGCGCGAGGGAGAGATCCACGCACCGGACGGCGACTTCGGCTTCTCGACGTCGAGGCATGAATTCATCCTGCCGTGCCGCATGGTGTGTGCGCCAGCCGGCACGTCGGCGCGGGGCCTGTTTCAGAAGCCATCGGCCAGAGCCTGGCGCTCCGCGTCGATCTCACGCAGGCGAAGCCGAACGCGCCGTCCCTCGTCAGAAGCCGCCGACACGCGCTGGATCGCGCCGAGCAGCTCGCTCTTCTCACTCTCGAGGCCGCGCATGATCAGCCTGCGCACGAGGTCGTGCGCGGATGCGACCGCCTCGTCGTCGTGAAGGGCGGGGAAATCCCCGGCGAGGAGCTCGGCCGCCAAAGACCGATACGGCTCGCGCACCGTCGCGACGGCATCGACGGCCCAGCCGGGGCGCTGTCGATCGGGAGCGCTCTGGGTCGCGACGCGGACCGCGTCCAGTGCCGGATGCCGGAACGGCAGGTCGAGCGCGCGCGCGACGAGTGTGTCGTCCATCCGGTGGCCGAACTGCATGACCCCCATCAGTGCGTCCCTCTCGAGTCCGACCTCGGGGCTGCGCGGGAGCGTCGCGAGAGAGACGCGCATCGCGACCTCATCCGCCGGCGCGCGCGACGGCCCGGCGGCGCCTGCGGCATCCGCGCGGGCGCTGCGCCCGACGCGGCCGACCTCGCGCCGGACCGCCTCGGTGTCCATGCCCAAGCGACGAGCAAGAACCCGCACGTACTCCGGCTGCAGCAACGGATCTCGCAGCTCGGCGACGACGGGTGCGGCGGCGCGCAGCGCGCCCACGCGTCCTTCGACACTGGCGAGATCGTAACCGGATACACGCTGGTCGAGGACGAACTCGACCATCGGCACCTTGGCATCCATCAATGCGCGTACGGCGCCGTCTCCCCTGGTGAGGCGGAGATCGCACGGGTCCAGGCCCTCGGGTCCCGTCGCGACGTAGGTCTGGGCGTTGAACCTCTTGGCGTCGGCGAAGGCGCGCAGCGCCGCCTTCTGACCCGCGGCATCCGGGTCGAACGTGAAGACGACCTCACCGGCGGTGGAATCGTCGCCCATCACGCGTCGCAGCACCGTGATGTGATCCGACCCGAAGGCCGTGCCGCATGTCGCGATCGCGGTGGTGATACCCGCAAGATGGCAGGCCATGACGTCGGTATAGCCTTCGACCACCACGACCCGGTGCTCGCGGGAGATGTCGCGCTTGGCCAGATCGAGACCGTAGAGGACCTGGGCCTTCTTGTAGATGGTGGTCTCGGGGGTGTTGAGGTATTTGGGCCCGTTGTCGTCGTCGTACAGGCGGCGGGCGCCGAAGCCGATCACTTGACCCGTGACGTCGCGGATCGGCCACACGACCCGCCCGCGGAACCGGTCGTACACGCCTCGCTGCCCTTGCGACACCAGTCCGGCGGCGCTCTGTTCCTCATCGCTGAACCCGAGCCGGCGCAGCGCGCCGTGCATGTTGGACCACCCCTTGGGGGCGTAGCCCACCCCGAAGTGCGCGGCCGCGCCGGCGTCGAACCCGCGTTGTCCGAGAAAGCTGCGGGCCGCGTCGGCTTCCGGTGTGGCCAGCTGGGACCGGAAGTACTCCGCCGCCGCCGCGTTGGTCGCATACAGCCGGGAGCGGCCCGCGGTCTCGGGGGCTGCGCCGCCGTCTTCGTAGTGAAGCGTGTACCCGAGCCGTCCGGCGAGGCGCTCGACGGCCTCGGTGAACGTGACGTGGTCCATCGCCCGCAGGAACGAGTACACATCGCCGGACTCGCCGCACCCGAAGCAGTGATAGAAGCCGGCCTGCGGGCGCACGTTGAAGCTCGGGCTGCGCTCGTCGTGGAAGGGGCACAAGCCCTTGAGCGACCCGACCCCCGCCGACTTGAGGGCGACGCGCTCTCCGATGATGTCGGCGATGTTGGTCCGCGATTTGACCTCGTCGACGTCGGCCTGCCGGATGCGCCCTGCCATCAGCGGCCTTCGAGTCGCACGGTCGATGCGGAGTGGCGCTCGTCGACGGCGGGCCGCGCCCCCGGGGCCCACACCCCGAGCGACGCCGCGTCGATGGGCCCGACCAGTGCACCGTGCCACGCGATCGCGAGCTGATCGGTCAGGCTCGCCACCTGGTCGACGATCACGCGGCGGCGCGCGCGGTCCGTGTCGGCCAGCGCGAGATCCTGGGAGTGGAGCCGGTCCAAGGCCTCGGGATGCTCCCACAGTGCCGTCGCGAGGCGCTTGAGAACCCGCCGCTGCTCCTTGTAGAGGTCCTTGCGCCCCTCGATGGACACCACCACAGCGCCGATGATGCCTTTGAGCACCGCCATCTCGGCCTCGACCACCCGCGGCACCACGAGGTGCCCGCGGTATCGGGTGAGGACCGTGGTCGCGTAGGCCTCGCGGGTCGCCGTGGTCGCCGCGCGGGCGAATCGGCCGATCAGGTCCGACGTGAGGTTCTTCAGCCGCGCCAGCGAGGCGCGGGTGCCGTCGAATGCGTCGATCCACTCCGGCATCCGCATGAGCCGGTACAGCGCGTCCTCGAGTTCATCACGCGCGAAGTCGAACCCGACCCACGACTGGATCGCGCTGAGCAGCGCCTGATGCTCGGCGGGGTCGGCGAGCCGAGCCGGATCGAGATAGCCGTTCACGACGGCGTCCTCGAAGTCGTGCACGGAGTAGGCGATGTCGTCCGAGAGGTCCATCACCTCGGCTTCGATGCACCGCACTCGCCCCGGCGCGTCCGACCGCAGCCACGCGAAGACGTCCTCGTCCTCCGGATAGACGCCGAACTTCAGGCGCCCGCCCGGATCGGGGAGCGGGTGATCGGCCGTCCACGGGTACTTGCATGAGGCGTCGAGGCTCGCGCGTGTGAGGTTCAACCCGAAGCTTCGGCCGTCGGCGTCCACCACCTTAGGCTCGAGTCGTGTCAGGATGCGCAGCGTCTGCGCGTTCCCCTCGAATCCGCCGAAGTCCTCGGCCCACTCATTGAGAGCGCGCTCGCCGTTGTGCCCGAACGGCGGGTGTCCGAGGTCGTGACTCAGGCACGCCGTGTCGACGACATCGGCGGCCAGGCGCAACGACGTCGCGAGCTCTCGACCCACCTGGGCCACCTCGAGGGAATGCGTGAGGCGGTTGCGGGCGAAGTCGGCGGGGCTGGCGGGGCTCAGCACCTGGGTCTTGGCAGCAAGGCGGCGGAGCGCGGCCGAGTGCAGCACGCGGGCCCGATCCCGCGCGAAGTCGTCGCGCTGGGACCGGTGCTGTTCGGCGTGGAAGCGAGCGGCGTCAGCGTCGTCGTAGCCCGCCGGGCGCTCAGCGGCGCCCAGGGCGTCAGCCGCCACTGTGGTCGAGTTCCGCGTCGGCGAGGGCACAGGACTCCTCCGTGGCAAGATCCCGGGAATCCAGCCAGCGGTCCGGAAGCGCGGGCCGTTTCGGCGTTCCGGCGCGGCCTCGCTGACCTTCGGCGGCCGCACCCGGATAGGGGGCGTCGAGGTCGAGCGTCGCGAGCAGATCGTCGATCTCGGTGAGGCTCGACACGGTTGCCAGCGCCGCGCGCGCTTCGCCTCCCACCGGGTAGCCCTTCAGATACCAGGCGACGTGCTTGCGGATGTCACGGCAGCCACGTGTCTCGTCCTCGAAGAAGTCCACGAGGAGCTCGGCGTGACGGCGGAACGCAGCCGCGACGAATCCCAGTGTCGCGTCGACGGGCGCCGAGGGGGCTGCGCCGGGCCGCCCGAGCGATCGGGCGAGGTCGCCGAAGAGCCACGGCCGGCCGAGGCATCCGCGTCCGACCACCACGCCGTCGCACCCGGTCTCGGCCATCATGCGCATGGCGTCCTCGGCCGACCAGATGTCGCCGTTGCCCAGCACCGGGATGCTCGTCACGGTCTCTTTGAGCTTCGCGATGGCCGACCAGTCCGCTGTGCCCGAATAGAACTCCGCCGCTGTCCGGGCATGCAGCGCGACCGACGCCACGCCCGCGTCCTCGGCGATCCGCCCGGCGTCCAGGTAGGTCAGGTGGTCGGAATCGATGCCCTTGCGCATCTTGATCGTCAGCGGGATGTCGCCGGCGGCACGGGCCGCCCGGGTGACGATCTCGCGGAACAAGCCGATCTTCCAGGGCAGTGCGGCTCCCCCGCCCTTGCGGGTGACCTTGGGGACGGGGCATCCGAAGTTCAGATCGATGTGGTCGGCCCGATCCTCCTCGACCAGCAGACGCACCGCGGCCTCGGTCGTGGCGGGGTCCACGCCGTAGAGCTGGATCGAGCGAGGCGTCTCGGACTCGTGGTGCGTGATGAGGCGCATGGTGGTCGCGTTGCGCTCGACCAGTGCCCTCGTCGTGATCATCTCGCTGACGTACAGGCCGGCACCGTACTCGCGGCACAAGCGACGGAAGGCGGTGTTGGTGATACCCGCCATCGGCGCGAGCACGACGGGCGCGTCGAGTTCGATGGGCCCGATGCGCAGGGGGCGCGCGGGGGCGATGGCAATGGTCACTGTCCCATTCTCTTATAGCAATCCGACCCGCGGCTGAATGCCGGGGCCCAGCTTGGGGATTATGACCCAGCTGAAGCCCGACGACCCCGCCATCGCCGGGGTCATCGAGGCGGGCCTCCCCGCTGAGTCCGGGCCCCGTCAGCCCTCGACGACGGCGGGCTCTCGCCGCTCCTGCCACACCTGCCGAGCGATCTGCGCGAAAGCATCCGCGGGTTGAGCACCCGAGACGCCATACTTGCCGTCGATCACGAAGAACGGCACGCCGCTGATCCCGTACGCCTGCGCCTGGGCCTGATCAGCGCGCACCGCGTCGAGGTATCGCCCGCTGCGCAGGGCGTCGCGGGCGGCTTCCGCCTCGAGGCCGGCATCCGTCGCCAGAGCCACCAGCTCGTCCTCGCGGCCGAGGTGGCGGCCCTCGGTGAAGTACGCCGACATCAGCCGCTCGGCGAGCTCGTGCTGGCGGCCGTTCTCCTTGGCGAAGTGCAGGAGCTCATGTGCCTTGACCGTGTTCGTGTGCTGCAGCAGGTCGAATCGGTACTCCAGCCCCACCTCGGCGGCGACGCCCGTGACGCGCTCCAGCATCTGCTGAACCTGCTCCCGCGGCATGCCCTTGTGCTTCGAGAGGAAGTCCAGTTCGTCGCCCTCGAAGTCCACGGGTGTGTCGGGTGAGAGCTCGAACGAGTGGAAGGTCACCTCGACGTTGGGGGCATCCTCGTCGGCGGCTGCTGCGGCCAGCCCCTTTTCCAGGTTGCGCTTGCCGATATAGCACCAGGGGCACGCGATGTCGCTCCACACGTCGATCTTGATGGCATCCGTCATACCGGACTCAACAGCGGGCGCGGTGCGGTCTATTCCGTCGAAGGCATGCCGCGTGCGTCAGTGATGAAAGCTCCCGGCTTCTTCCTCTGACATGGGGGTGACGATCGGATGCCGGTCGAAGTGGGCGATCGCTGCGCGGTAGTCGTCCATCAGGAGCGACGCCTCGTCCGGGTTGAAGCCCTGGCGCACCAGGATGCGCTGGACCGCGAGGTCCTGACGATGGGCGGGCAGCGTATAGGCGGGCACCTGCCACCCACGCGTGCGGAGGCGGTCCGCGATGTCGAACAGGGTGAATCCGTGGTCCTGGTCTTCGCGCAGCTTCCACGAGACGGCGGGGATCCCGTGCTCGGGCCGGCCGTCGTTGATGATCTCGAATGGCCCGAGTCCGGCGATCTGCTCGCCCAGGTGGGTAGCGGTGTCGTAAGCGGCCTGCTGCACCTTGCGGTATCCCTCGCGACCCAGTCGCAGGAAGTTGTAGTACTGCGCAACGACCTGGCCCGCCGGGCGTGAGAAGTTCAGCGCGAACGTGGGCATGCTGCCGCCCAGGTAGTTCACGTTGAACACGAGATCATCCGGCAGCTCCGCGGCATCCCGCCAGATGATCCAGCCGACACCGAGCGGCGCCAGCCCGAACTTGTGGCCCGAGCTGTTGACGGACTTCACGCGATGCAGGCGGAAGTCCCACACGATGTCGGGTGTCACGAACGGCGCGAGGAAGCCGCCGCTGGCCGCGTCGACGTGGATGGGCACGTCCAGTCCCGTGTCCGCGGCGAGAGCGTCGAGCGCCTCACTGACGGCCTTGACCGGCTCATATGCACCGGTGAAGGTGACGCCGAGAGTCGGGACGACGCCGATCGTGTTCTCGTCGACGCGGGCGATCACTTCGTCGGGGGTCATCAGCAAGCGGTCGCCGTCCATTGGAATCTCACGCAGCTCGACGTCCCAGTAGCGCGCGAACTTGTGCCAGCAGACCTGCACCGGCCCGGTGATCAGGTTGGGCCGGTCGGTCGGCTTGTTCGCCGCGCGCCGCCGCGCGCGCCAGTTCCACAGCAGCGCCATTCCCCCGAGCATGGCCGCTTCGCTGGAACCCGTCGTGGAGGTCCCCACGGTGTTCTCGGCGTCCGGCGCATTCCATAGGTCGGCGAGTATGTGAACGCATCGCTCCTCGATGACCGCCGTCTGCGGATACTCATCGCGATCGATCATGTTCTTGTCGAGCGTCTCGGACATGAGCCTCCTGACCTCGGGCTCGAGCCAGGTCTGACAGAAGGTCGCGAGGTTCTGACGTGAGTTGCCGTCCAGCATGAGTTCGTCGGCCACCGCCTCGTAGGCGTGCCGCGGGAGATGCTCGTCGTCGGGTATGCGGTACTTGGGCATGGAGGCCGACAGGTCGGTGGACGTGTAGACGCCGTCGAGCACTTCATCCCGGATGGATTCCCGCTTGTGCAGCATGTGTTCCTCCTGATCGGCCGGCTGCGGCCGGTGCACGACCGTCTCACGCCGCTCGTCGATGGGGACGAGCCGCTGCAACCGGCATACCAGGTGCGCCGGCCCGGCGCCATCACTCGGAGTGGGTGAGGACGCCCCGGATCAACCGGCCGGCGAATCAGGCACGTCCACGGCACCGCCGAATCGCCGCTCCCGACCGAGGTACAGATCGATTCCGTGCCACAGGTCTTCGCGGGTGAAGTCCGGCCACAGGGTGTCGAGGAAGACGAACTCGGCATACGCCGACTCCCACAGCAGGAAGTTCGAAGTGCGCTGCTCTCCGCTCGAGCGGATGAACAGATCGACGTCAGGCATCCCCGGCTGGTAGAGCCGTCGCTGGATCAGCTTCTCCGACACCGCCGAGGGCTTCAGCCGCCCCGCCGCGACGTCGTCTGCGATCGAGCGCATCGCGTCGACGAGCTCGATCCGTCCGCCGTAGTTGACGCACATCGTCAGCGTGAGCACACCGTTGCCCGCCGTCAGCCGTTCGGCGTACTGCAGTTCCTTGATGACCGAGCCCCACAGGCGTGGCTTGCGGCCGGCCCACTGGATGCGCACACCCCACTCGTTGAGCTGATCGCGTCGCCTGTGGAGCACGTCGCGGTTGTACCCCATGAGGAAGCGGACCTCGTCGGGCGAGCGCGACCAGTTCTCCGTAGAGAAGGCGTACACCGAGAGGTGCCTGACGCCCGCCTGGATCGCACCGGCGACGACGTCCAGGAGCGCGGCCTCGCCGGCCTTGTGGCCCTCGATGCGGGTCAGGCCCCGCCGGTTGGCCCAGCGGCCGTTTCCGTCCATCACCAGGGCGACGTGCTCGGGTACGGTGCCCTTCGCGTATGCGGGCGGGTACACGCCCGTCCAGTCCAGCGGGCGGTAGGGCACGGCATCGCGATGCGTGTAGGGCTTCGGACTCACCGGGCGCCTTCCTGTGGTGCGGAGACATGGGACAGCGAACGGATGCCGCGCTCGAGGTGCCACTGGGCGTAGGCGGCGATCAGCCCCGATGCCGCCGCCGAGGATCCCGCTGAGGCGGCGTCCACCTGCTCCCACTCCCCCGCCATGAGCGACTGGAGGAGCCCGACCGTGGCGCGGTCGACGCGCGCCGCCCCGGTGGGTGCGCAGTCGCCGCACACGACCCCGCCCTGCTGAGCGACGAACGTGTCGTGCGGTCCGGGGCGCCCGCAGCGGGCACACTCACCGAGACCCGGTGCCCACCCGGACAGAGCCATCGCGCGAAGCAGGTAGGAATCCAGCACGCTTCGTGACGCGTGCTCACCGCGCGCGAGCGCGCGCAGTCCCCCGACCAGAAGCAGGTACTGCTGGGGTGTGGCCTCGGCCTCGTTGAGACGGTCGGCGGTCTCGACCATCGCGTGAGCCGTGGTGTACCGGTCGTAGTGCGCCGCGATGTCGGCACCGTATGAGCCGAGCGACTCGGCCTGTTGGATGATGTCCAGCGACCTCCCCTGGTACAGCTGCACATCAGCCACCATGAACGGCTCCAGCCGCGATCCGAAGCGGGAGGATGTGCGCCGCACGCCCTTCGCAACGGCACGCAGTTTGCCGTGCCGGCGGCTGAGCATGGTCACGATCCTGTCGGCTTCACCCAGCTTGTGGGTGCGCAGGACCACGACTTCATCGCGGTAGGTGGGCACTCGTCAATTATCTCCGGAGGCGGCCGAAGGCGGCGGTCCGCCGCGGTCTCGGTTTGACGCACGGCCGGCTGTCCGCGCGGGCCCTTTTGCGGCTCCAGAGATACATTATGTATTCTATTCACTATGTCAGGCACGCAGATTCTGGATACGCTCCTCGCGATCTCGCAGCTGCTCGAAGCGGATCAGGCGAGCGAGCTGGAGCGGCGCGGCCTGACGACCTCCCGCACGCACCTGCTGTGGGTGCTTCATCACAGCGGGCCTTCAACCCAGGTCCAGCTGGCCGAAGCCATCGGCGTCACCCCGCGCAACGTCACCGCCCTCGTGGATGCCCTGGACGCCACCGGTTTCGCGCGGCGCGAACCGCACCCGACCGACCGGCGCGCGGTTCTCGTGACCCTCACCGAACGGGGCCGGTCGATCATGGAGACCATGGACGCTGAGCACACCGCTCTCGGCGGCGACCTCGTCGCCGGGCTCGACGACGAGGACCTGCAGGTCACCTCCCGCGCGCTGCAGCACATCCTCGATCGGCTTCAGTCCCTGATCGCCGAGCACGCCGCTCGCCAGGCCGAGCGGAGCGACGTCGGATGAGCGTCGTGACCGAGAAGGCACCCGGCCGCGTCACGCGGATCGCCCGCGCCGCGTGGCGCGCGGAGGTCGGCGTGTGGCAGAGCCTCTATCGCTGGCTGTTCCGCCGCCCGCGCGTGCCGACGGGGGCGAGCGCCTTCGCGTACCACTCCCCCATCATGACGATCCTCGTCATCTTCATCGTGCTCTCGGCCGTCGAGATTCCGATCGTGGATCTCATCGTCCACCAATGGCCGTGGGTGAGGATCCCTCTCCTCGCTCTGGGAATCTGGGGCGTCACCTGGATGCTGGGCCTCTTGCTCGGCTACCTCACACGGCCGCACGCAGTGGGACCTGACGGCATCCGTGCCCGCCTGGGCACCGACCTCGACATCGACATGCCATGGGAGGCGGTCGCCTCGGTCGAGCGATCACGCGACGTCACTGAGAAGGCACCCAAGATCCGCGATGAGGCGCACGGGCGCACGCTGGCGATCCGCATCGCCGACGAGACCAACATCCTCGTGATGCTCGAGCACCCCGTCATCACGCAGGTTTCCGGCGAACCGGCCGAGCTCGACGCCGTCCGGCTGTGGGTGGACGATCCGGACGGCTTCATGTCTGCAGTGCGGACTCACATCCCCTGATCCCGCGTCCTGCGACTCCTGCGACGACAATGGAACGGTGGACGAGCCGCTCTTCGTGATCCCGCTGTGGGCCGACCTCATCGCCGTGGGCCTCGGCGGCATCCAGGGAGCCCTGTTCGCGTCGGGCTTCCGTGGCGAACGGCGCCTGGATCTGCTCGGCGTCGCGATCATCGGCGTCGTCATGGGCATGGGCGGCGGGCTCATCCGCGACCTGCTGCTCAACGTGGCACCCACCACGCTCCAGAGCAATTGGTACCTCTTGACGGCGACGGGAGCGGCTCTTCTAGGGATGCTGCTGGCGGGACTCTTTCAGAGACTCAATGCCGTGATCGTCGGTCTCGACGCGCTCGTGATCGGGCTGTTCGGGGCCTTCGGCACCAGCAAGGCGCTCGTGCTCGGCCTGCCCCTCGTGCCGGCGGTGTTCGTCGGGGTGTGCGCCGCCGTCGGCGGCGGCATCCTGCGCGACGTGATCATGGGTCTTCCGGTGGCGATCATGCATGTCGGCTCTCTCTACGCCGTCGCGGCGGGAGCCGGCTGTCTCGTCCTGGCCGGCTCATACGAGCTTGGAGCGGATGTCGTGGTGGCAGCCGTCATCGGCATCGCCGTGACCGCGGTCATCCGGCTGCTTGCGGTGATCTTCGACATCTCGCTCCCCGAGCAGCGAGCGCTGTACCGGCGCAAGGTCGCGGTCGAGACGTCGACGATCCCCATCGTCAAGAGCTGACGGTCGAGGGGAGGAAGTCCCCTCGACCGTCAGCCCGCTCCCTTCGTGTGTGGAGTCAGACGCCGGCGAGGGCTCCGGAATGCTCGCGGGTGCGGATCGCACGATTCACACCCGACACGATCGCCTTGAGCGATGCCGTGGAAATGTCGCCGTCGATGCCGACGCCCCACAGGCGTTCGCCATCGACCTGCAGCTCGACGTACGCCGCCGCTTGCGCGTCACCGCCGGCACTCAGCGCGTGCTCGACATAGTCGTAGAGCGTGACGTCGAAGCCCTGAGCACGCACCACCTCGAGGAAGGCGGCGACCGGACCGTTGCCGTGCCCGGATGCGTCATAGCTGGTGTCGCCGTCGCGCAGTGTGACATCCAGCGAAACGTCTCCGGACATATCGCTGCGCGTGCTGGTGGCCAGCAGCTCGAACCGCCCCCACCGATCGTGGGCGACGGTGGTCGGCAGGTACTCGTCGGTGAAGATCGCCCAGATCTGGTCGCTCGTCACCTCGCCGCCTTCGGCGTCCGTCTTGGCCTGCACGACGCCCGAGAACTCGATCTGGAGTCGCCGCGGCAGATCCAGCGCATGATCCGACTTCAGCAGATACGCCACGCCGCCCTTGCCGGATTGCGAGTTCACCCGGATCACGGCCTCATACGAGCGGCCCAGGTCCTTGGGGTCGATGGGCAGGTAGGGCACCGCCCACTCGATGTCATCGACGGTTACGCCGGCGGCCGCCGCACGTGCCTCCATCGCCTCGAAGCCCTTCTTGATGGCGTCCTGGTGGGAGCCGCTGAAGGCGGTGAAGACGAGGTCACCCGCCCACGGACTCCGTTCGGGCACCGGCAGCTGGTTGCAGTACTCGACGGTGCGCTTGACCTGGTCGATGTCGCCGAAGTCGATCTGCGGGTCGATGCCCTGGGTCAGAAGATTTACGCCCAATGCGACCAGGTCGACGTTTCCGGTGCGCTCTCCGTTGCCGAACAGGCATCCTTCGATGCGGTCGGCGCCGGCCATGTAGCCCAGCTCGGCCGCCGCGACCGCGGTGCCGCGGTCGTTGTGCGGGTGGAGCGAGAGGATGACGTTCTCTCGGTGGTTCAGGTGTCGTGACATCCACTCGATCGAGTCGGCGTAGACGTTGGGGGTGGCCATCTCGACGGTGGCGGGCAGGTTGATGATCACCTTGCGGTCGGTCGAGGGCTCGAAGACGTCGAGCACCTGGTTGCACACGTCCACGGCGAACTCGAGCTCCGTGCCGGTGTAGCTCTCGGGCGAGTACTCGTAGAACACCTTCGTCTCGGGAATGCGCTTCTCGAACTGCCGGCACAGCCGGGCACCGTCCACGGCGATGTCGATGATGCCCTGGCGGTCGGTGCGGAACACGACCTCCCGCTGCAGCACGCTCGTGGAGTTGTACAGGTGGACGATCGCCTGCTTCGCTCCCGCGATCGACTCGTAGGTGCGCTCGATGAGATGTTCGCGCGCCTGCGTCAGCACCTGGATGGTGACATCGTCGGGGATGAGGCCCTCTTCGATCAGCTGGCGTACGAAGTCGAAGTCCGTCTGGCTGGCCGAGGGGAAGCCGACCTCGATCTCTTTGTAGCCCATGCTCACGAGCAGCTGGAACATGACGCGTTTGCGCTCCGGGCTCATCGGATCGATGAGCGCCTGGTTGCCGTCACGCAGGTCGACGGCGCACCAGCGCGGTGCGTGCGTGATCCGCCGGGACGGCCACGTGCGGTCGGGCAGATCCACACGGATCTGCTCGTGGAACGGCCGATACTTGTGGATCGGCATGCCCGAAGGCCTCTGGGTGTTCTCCATGGTGTCGCTTCTTCCTCGTCTTATGAGCGGGCCCACCACGAAGCTCCGCGACGAGAAGGGCCCTAGATCGAGGCCTCGTCGCGGCAGCTAAGAAGAAGCGAGCGTGCACGCATGGCTTCAGGCTACACCCGTGCAGCCGAGTGTGCATCTCGGTCTAGAACCCGAGACGGCCCAGCTGCTTAGGGTCGCGCTGCCATTCCTTCGCCACGCGAACGTGCAGCTTCAGGAACACGCGGGTGCCCACGAGGGGCTCGATCTGCGCGCGAGCACGGGCTCCGACGTCCCGCAGCCGGGAGCCTTTGTGCCCGATGATGATCGCCTTCTGGCTGTCGCGCTCCACGACGATGTTCGCGTAGATGTCGGTCATGCTGCCGGTCTCGCGTTGGGACATGTCCTCGATCGTCACGGCGATCGAGTGCGGCAGCTCGTCCCGCACGCCCTCCAGCGCGGCCTCCCGGATGATCTCGGCGATGCGGTCCTCGGTGGACTCGTCGGTCACGACGTCCTCGGGATACAGCGCTGGTCCCGTCGGCATGAGCGACAGCAACTCGTCGGTGAGCACGTCCAGCTGGTCGCGGGTGAGTGCCGACAGCGGGATGACGGCCGCCCAGTCCTCGCGCAGCTGGTCCACCTCGAGGAGTCGCTCGGTGATCTGCTCGCGGGAAGCGGCATCCGTCTTCGTCACGATCGCGACCTTCTTGGCGCGACGGTATCCGTCCAGCGATTGCGCGATGCGGCGATCGCCCGGGCCCACCTTCTCCGTGGCGGGGACACAGAAGCCGATGACGTCCACATCGCCGAGCACCTGCTCGACGAGGTTGTTGAGCCGCTCCCCGAGCAGAGTGCGCGGCTTGTGAAGCCCTGGTGTGTCGACGATCACGAGCTGGCCTGCCGGCCGGTTCAGGATGCCGCGAATCGCGCGCCGCGTGGTCTGCGGCTTGTCACTGGTGATAGCGACCTTCTCGCCGACCAGCGCATTCGTGAGGGTCGACTTTCCGACGTTCGGCCTGCCCACGAAGGTGACGAAGCCCGAGCGCCCCGTGGGCTGCTCCTCCATCGCGGGGGTGTGCGGTTCGTTCATGGGCTCTCCCCCTTCTTGGGAGTGCGCACCTCGCCGGTGCGGACTCCGACGGTGCGGATCTCGCCGGTCCGCGGGAACCGCCCTGTCTCTGGCCGCGCTTCGCCGCGTTCGACGAAGACCGTCGAGATGCCGCGGCCTCGACCGCGAGATGCGCCCCCGGTGAGCACCAGCCCGGCGTACTCGGCCGTCGCGCCCGGCTGCGGCACACGGCCCAGGGCCTTCCCGAGCAAGCCGCCGATCGAGTCGACGTCCTCGTCTTCGAGCTCGATGCCGAACAGGTCCCCGACCTCGTCGAGGCCCATGCGGGCGCTCACCCGGAAGTGTCCGGGTTCGAGCTCGGTCACCTCGTCGCCGCGAGGGTCGTACTCGTCGGAGATCTCGCCGACGAGCTCTTCGATGAGGTCCTCGAGCGTGACCAGACCGGACACGCCACCGTACTCGTCGACGACCAGGCACACGTGAACCGCGTCCCGCTTCATCTGCTGCAGCAACGTCTCGGCCTTCATCGACTCCGGCACGAAGACCGCCGGCCGCGCGATGCGGCTGATGGGCGCGTCGCGCCAGCCCGCCTCATCGCGGAAGCCGAACTGCACGAGATCCTTGAGGTACAGCACGCCCACCACGTCATCGGCGTCGTCATCGACAATCGGCACGCGCGAGATGCCCCTGTCGAGGAAGGTCGACATGGCCTCGCGTGTCGAGGCCGAGGCATCCACGGTGACCATATCGGTGCGCGGGACCATGACGGCCCTTACGAACGTGTCGGTGAAGTCGAACACCGAGTGGATCAGTTCGCGGTCGTCCTGCTCGATGAGCTCGTTCTCGGCCGCCTCGTCGATGATGCTCAGCAGCTGCTCCTCGGAGGCGAACGACGAACCGCGTGACGCGCCGGGGGTGATCCGCGTACCCAAGGCGACCAGCCCGTGTGCGAGCGGACCGAGGAAGATGCGAACGCCCCGGATCACGGGCGCAGCCCCACGCAGCAGGCCCTTGGCGTGCAGGCGTCCGACGGTGCGGGGGCTGGCGCCCACGACGACGTACGAGACACCGGTCATCAGCAGCGCCGCAGCCAGCATCGCCCACCAGATGTTGTCGAACAGCAGCATGAAGGCGACGGTCACCAGCACGGCGGCGGTCGTCTCGGCGAGTACGCGGATGAAGATCACGGCATTGGCGTGCGCCTCCGGGTCCGCAGCGATGCGCTGCAGGGACCGCGCATTGCGCCCCTCGGCGCCGAGCTCTGCCAGGTCGGCGCGCGAGGTCACCCCGAGAGCGGCGTCGATCGCGACCATCAGGGCGCCGAATGCGAGGAGGAGCGCCGCGCCGACCAGCAGGAGTGCTTCGGTCATGCGCGGGGTCGTCGCCGTTCTGCCGCGTGAAAGGATGCGATGAGCTCGCGCTGGAGCCCGAACATCTCGCGCTCCTCCTCGGGCTCGCCGTGATCGAACCCGAGCAGGTGAAGCAGACCGTGCGTGGTCAGCAGGATCAGCTCGTCGAGGGTGCTGTGCTTCGCGGCGACGGCCTGTGCCTCAGCCACCTGCGGGCACAGCACGATGTCGCCGAGCAGGCCCGCCGGAGCGGGCGCATCCTCTGTTCCGGGCCTCAGCTCGTCCATCGGGAAGCTCAGGACGTCGGTGGGACCGGGCTCGTCCATCCACTGCACGTGCAGTGCTTCCATCGCGCCCTCGTCCACGAGCAGGATGGCCACGTCCGCTTCGGGGCTGACGTGCAGCTCGGCGAGGTTGTGCTCCATGAGCCGCAGGAGCACGGTCTCGTCCACCTCAACGCCGGATTCGTTGCCGATCTCGATGGTCATGAGCGCCCTCGCTTGGGATTGTGATCGCGCGGGCCCGCGGGACGCGTGGCGCGCCGTTCGGCGCGGTTAGCGAACTCGGATGCCTCGTCCCGCTCACGCCGCGAGGCCAGGCGACGCTCGTCGTACTGGCTGTAGGCGTCGACGATGCGCCCGACGAGCGTGTGGCGCACGACGTCATCGCTGGTCAGATAGGCGAAGTGGATGTCGTCGATCGTGTCGAGCACGCGCGTCACCAGGCGGAGTCCGGATGCCCCCTGCGGCAGGTCGATCTGCGTGATGTCACCGGTCACGACCATGCGCGTGCCGAACCCGAGACGCGTCAGGAACATCTTCATCTGCTCGGGCGTGGTGTTCTGCGCCTCGTCGAGCACGACGAAGGAGTCGTTGAGTGTTCGCCCGCGCATGTAGGCGAGCGGGGCGACCTCGATGGTGCCCGTGGCCATCAGCTTGGGCACGAGCTCGGGGTCCATCATCTCGTTGAGCGCGTCGTACAGCGGCCGCAGATACGGGTCGATCTTGTCGGTCAGGGTGCCGGGCAGGAAGCCGAGCCGCTCTCCCGCCTCGACGGCTGGACGCGTGAGGATGATGCGGCTGACCTCTTTGCGCTGCAGCGCCTGGACAGCCTTGGCCATCGCGAGGTAGGTCTTGCCGGTGCCGGCGGGGCCGATGCCGAAGACGATCGTGTTCTCTTCGATCGCGTCGACGTACGCCTTCTGCCCGAGGGTCTTGGGCCGGATGACTTTGCCGCGCGACGACAGGATCGCCTCGCCGAGCACCTCGGACGGGCGGGGTCCGCCCTCGTTGCGGAGGATCCGATTGGACGAGGTCACATCGTCCTCTCCCAGCGCGTGACCGGCCTTGGTCATCGCCAGGAGTTCGTCCACGAGCGACCGGGCGGCCGCGACGGCGGTGGCATCCCCGGTCAGCGTGATCTCGTTTCCGCGGACATGGACATCGACGTCCGGATGCTCCTTCTCGACGACGCGCAGCAGCCGGTCCTGGGGGCCGAGCAGCTGCACCATCGCAACACCATCGGCATAGATCCGCTCGACAGCGCCGTCACGCTCGGTCGTGGGTTCCTCAGGCACCAAGGCTCTCTTCCTGGAGTCCTCCCGCGAGCACATGGGCGTGCACGTGGAAGACGGTCTGGCCCGCGTTCGGGCCGGTGTTGAAGATCAATCGAAAATCGCCGTCGGCGTGTTCGGCGGCGAGGGTGTTCGCCAGACCCACCAGTTCGGCGAGGAGGTCGGGATCGCCCGCGGCGAGCTCGACGACGTTCCGGTACTGCTCGCTCTTCGGGATCACCAGCAGATGGACGGGCGCTTTGGGCGCGATGTCGCGGATCGCGAACGCGTTCTCGGTCTCGGCGATGATCTCGGACGGAATCTCTCCGCCCAGGATGCGCGTGAAGATCGAGGGTTCGCTCATGGGCCCAGTCTATCGGCGGAGCATCCGAACCGGTCGCCATGGCCGCACGGTGCTCACCACCGGCCGAGCGCCGTGCTCACCACCGCCAGCGCCGCGGGACCGGCGGTGGAGGTGCGCAGCACGGTGTCGCCCAAGCGGACGAGCCGGCCGCCACCGGTGACCAGTGCCTCCAGCTCCTCGGGTGCGATGCCGCCCTCGGGCCCGACCACGAGCACGATGTCGCCGTCGTCGGGGAGTCCGATAGCAGACAGCGCAACCGACGCGGACGGCTCGAGGACCAGGACGACGGATGCCGCGGCCCGCGCTGCGATGTCCTTCGTGGTGTGCAGCGGGGCGATGTCGGGCACCCACGCGCGGTGCGCCTGCTTCGCGGCTTCGCGCACGATGCCTGCCCACCGCTGACGGGCCTTCTGCTCCTTGCTCACGTCCCAGCGCGAGACGCTGCGCGCCGCCTGCCACGGGATGATCTGGTCGACGCCGAGCTCTGTCGCCGCTTGCACGGCCAGTTCGTCGCGGTCGCCCTTCGCGAGCGCCTGGGCGAGCACGAGTCGTGGCCGCACGGGTGGGATGTCGTCGCGCGACGTGACCCGCACGACGACTTCGCGCGCCGCGGCGGACTCCACGACGCCCGACAGCCACGTGCCGCGCCCGTCTCCGACGGTCACCTGCTCCCCCGCGCGGACACGACGCACTGCCGCGGCGTGGTGTGCTTCGGCGCCCGTGAGCGCCACGGCGTCGCCAGGCTGCGCGGCCGCGGCCTCTTCGACGAGGAAGTGCAGCGGCATCCGTCAGCTGTTTCGGAAGCGATCGCGCAGCTTGGCGAAGAGGCCCTGATGGAACTCGGCGAGCTTGGGCGCGGGGGCCTTGGTGCGTTTGGCGAAGTCTTCGATGAGCGCGCGCTCCTTCGCGTCGAGACGGGTGGGGGTCACGACGTGCACCCCGACGCGCAGATCTCCCCGCTGGGTGCCGCGCAGAGGCGTGATGCCCCGCCCCTTGATCGTCAGGATGTCGCCGGCCTGGACCCCCGGGCGCACCTCGAGGTCGACCGGACCGTCGATGGACTGGATCGTGGTCGTCGTCCCCAGGATCGCGTCGGGCATCGAGACCTCGAGGGTCGCCAGGATGTCGTCGCCGTCGCGGCTGAAGACCTCGTGCGGCGCCACGGTGACCTCGATGTACAGGTCGCCGTTCGGGCCGCCCGCCGGACCGACCTCGCCTGAGCCGGGCAGCTGCAGTCGCAGACCAGTCTCGACGCCGGCGGGGATGTCGAGCGACACCGTGCGGCGGGCGCGGACCCGGCCTTGGCCCTGGCAGGTCGCGCAGGGGTAGGGGATGGTCGTGCCGTAGCCCTGGCACACGTTGCAGGGCTGATTCGTGATGACGTTGCCCAGGAGACTCCGCACCTGACGCTGCACGTGTCCGGTGCCGTGACAGATGTCGCACGTGACGGGAGTCGTGCCGGGCTGGCAGCACGAGCCCTGGCAGGTCTCGCACAGCACCGCGGTGTCGACGTCGATGTCGCGGTGCACGCCGAAGACGACGTCGCCGAGCTCGAGGGTGACCCGTACGAGCGCATCCTGCCCGCGCTCGCGGCGCGAACGCGGGCGTCCGCCGCGGGATCCGCCACCGGCGCCGAAGAAGGTCTCGAAGATGTCGTTGAAACCGCCGAACCCGCCGGCCCCGCCGAAGGGCGTGTCGCCGCCCATGTCGTACCGTGTCCGCTGCTCCGGGTCGCTCAGCACGTCGTAGGCGTGTGTCACGAGCTTGAACCGCTCGGATGCGTCGTCACCGGGGTTCACATCCGGGTGCAGCTCGCGAGCGAGCCGCCGGTAGGCCTTCTTGATCTCGTCCGGAGTGGCGTCTCGCGAGACGCCGAGGACCTCGTAGTGGTCAGCCACTTTCGCCTTCCTGCCGCGGCACCGCCGCGGGATCGTGTGTACGCGTCCGCGTCAGCGGCTGCTCTCGTCTTCTTCGAGCATCCGCGTGAGATAGCGTGCGACGGCTCGTACCGCCGCAAGATTGGTGGGGTAGTCCATCCGTGTGGGGCCCATGACCCCCACGCGAGCCCGCGAGCCCGTCGCGTCGTAATCACTGGCGAGGACGGATGCCTCGGCCAGTCCGAACGGCTCGTTCTCGCGGCCGATGCTCGCCGAGAGTCCGTGCTCGTCGGTGACCATCTCGCCCATGAGCCGCAGCAGCGTCACCTGCTCCTCGATGGCCTCCAGGAGCGGATAGATGCTGCCGCGGAAGTCCGCTTCGCTTCGGGCGAGGTTGGCGCTGCCGGCCATCACGAGCTTGTCTTGACGGAATTCCTCGAGCTCTTCGGCGACGGCCTTCACGATCTCATCGGTCGCGGCCTCTCGCGCGGGCGGCTCGGGTGTCGCCGCGGCGAGCCGGTCGGCGATCCGCTGCAGGCCCTCGCGGACCGGGCGGCCGACGAGCAGGGTGCCCAGTTCGGCGCGCATCCGCCCGAGATCGGCGTCGTCGAACTCGGCGCGCACGAACGTCAGCCGTTGTGACACGCGACCGGTGTCGGTGACGACGATCACCAGCATCCGTCCGCCGCCCAGCTGCACAAGCTCGACGTGGGTGACCGTCGCGCGGGCGAAGGAGGGGTACTGCACGATGGCGACCTGACCGGTCAGTCGCGTGAGCGCGCGCACCGATCGCGCCAGCACGTCGTCGAGGTCGCCGGATCCGTCCAGGAAGGCGGCGATGGCAGATCGCTGCGCGGAGCTGAGCGGCCGCAGCTGTGCGAGATGGTCGACGAAGACGCGATAGCCCTTGTCGGTCGGCACGCGGCCAGACGAGGTGTGCGGAGCTGCGATGAGCTCCTCATCCTCGAGCAGCGCCATGTCGTTGCGGATGGTGGCGGCGGAGACGCCGAAGGCGTGTCGCTCGACGATCGTCTTGCTGCCCACCGGCTCGCGCGTGTCGACGTAGTCCTGGACGATCGCGCGCAGCACCTCGAGTCCGCGTTCGCTGACCATCCCGCCTCCTCACGCTGCTTGGGCGCCGGGTGTGGAGATCACACCTCTGGCACTCGCATGACTGGAGTGCCAATTCTACCGGATGAGCGACAACGATCCCCGAAGGCGCGTCAATCGGTGAGCGCTCGCACGACCGCATCCGCCAGGAGCCGCCCGCGTCGTGTCAGTACGACGCGTCCCGCCAGCGCCGACGGTGCGTCGACGAGTCCATCGGCGATGAGCGCGGCGGCCTGCCCGCGCGCACGCTCCGAGAGGTCTGCGAAGGCAAGGCCCTCGCGGATGCGCGTGCGCAGCAGCACCCGCTCGAGCGTCCGGGCCGCGGCATCCGTCACCTCCCTCGCCGCAGCGGGGAACTCCCCCGCCGCCAGCCGCTGCGCATAGGCCGCCGGATGCTTCACGTTCCAGAAGCGCACGCCGCCGATGTGGCTGTGGGCACCGGGCCCGAAGCCCCACCAGTCGGCGCCGGTCCAGTACGCGAGATTGTGCCGGGAGCGATGAGCGGCCCCGCGCGCCCAGTTCGAGACCTCGTACCATTCGAAGCCCGCGACTGTCAGCTGTTCGTCGGCGAGCTCGTACATGTCCGCCTGCAGGTCGTCGTCGGGTGCGGGCAGCTCGCCTCGGCGGATCTGCCGCGCGAGCTTCGTGCCGTCCTCGATGATGAGCGCGTACGCCGAGAGATGGTCCGGCTCGAGGTCCATCGCGACCTCGAGGGATCGGCGCCAATCGTCGAGCGACTCCCCCGGTGCGCCGTAGATGAGGTCCACGCTGACGTCGAGTCCCTCGGCCCGTGCGGCCGACACCGCGGCGCGGACGCTCTCGGGACGATGGGTTCGGTCAAGGGTCGCCAGCACGTGGGGTACGGCCGACTGCATCCCGATCGACATGCGGGTGACACCGGATACCGCCAGCTGCGCCGCCACGTCCGCCGAGACGGTGTCGGGATTGGCCTCGACCGTGACCTCGGCGTCGTCGGCGACGCCCATCCCCGCCCGGACCCCGTCCAGCATGCGGGCAAGGTCGCCCGGCGGGAGCAGGGTGGGCGTCCCACCGCCGAAGAAGATCGTCCCGGCCCCGCGGCGGCCGCCCGCGCGGTCGAGCAGGCCGGCAGCCAGCTCGATCTCGCGCAACACCGTGTCGGCGTATTCGTCCTGACGGGTGCCGCGCAGTTCGGTCGCGGTGTACGTGTTGAAGTCGCAGTAGCCGCAGCGGACGCGGCAGAAGGGGACGTGCAGATAGACGCTGAAGTCGCCGTTCGGATCGACCCGCAGCTCAGGGGGAAGCGGCCCGTCGATCGGCACCGGCTCGCCGAGGGGAAGCGCGGAGCCCATCGGGCTCAGGCCGGTGTCGCGTAGAGCGGTGAGATCGCCCGCAGGTAGCGGGTGAACAGCTCGCGGCGGCGACGTCGCGTCAGCGCCGGGAGCAGACGGTAGAGCATCGCGCGGGGCGCGTCGAAAGCCCGCACCGTGAACCACACCTCGTCGTTGTCATACCAGTCCAGCATGAAGGACTCCTCGCCGCTGACGACCGAGTCGCCCACGGTTCCGAGGGCGAACCCCACGCGTCGCGGCTCCTCGACGGCGAAGATGACCCTGAGCTCGGCATCCGCCCGCAGCCCCTTGACGCGACCCGCGACCCTGATCGTGGTACCGGCGCCGACGTACGGGGTGCCGTCGCTGTCGTAACGCAGGTCGGACTCGGAGCGCGCCGGCGCGATCGGATGGCCCTCCGCGTCGAAGCTCACACCGGAGTACATCGGTCCCGACGCCGGGCGCACGTCCGTCAGCGCGAGACCGGCGCCTCGTTGTGCCGTCCACGACAGCAGCGCATCGCCGGCGGCGTGGAAGCGCGCCTCGCCGCTGCCGATGCGCCACGACTCCTCGGCCGGCAGGCTCCGCTCCGGCGGGTAGTGCATCAGATCCGGCGCCTGGGTAGCCCCGACGGCGGCGTAGTCGACGGTGTCGTCCCGGAATGTCCCTCGACGCATCTCACCAGCCTACTTCGCGGTCTTCCCCTCGACGTCTCCCGACAGCGCGGCGATGAACGCCTCCTGGGGAACTTCGACCCTGCCGACCATCTTCATGCGCTTCTTGCCCTCTTTCTGCTTCTCGAGCAGCTTGCGCTTGCGGCTGATGTCACCGCCGTAGCACTTGGCGAGCACGTCCTTGCGCATGGCGCGGATCGATTCGCGCGCGATGATGCGCGCTCCGATCGCTGCCTGAATCGGCACCTCGAACTGCTGACGCGGGATCAGCTTGCGCAGTCGCTCGGTCATCATCGTGCCGTAGGCGTACGCCTTGTCTCGGTGCACGATCGAGGAGAACGCATCGACCTTGTCGCCCTGCAGGAGGATGTCGACCTTCACGAGGTCGGCAGCCTGCTGGCCGCTGGGCTCGTAATCAAGGCTCGCGTAGCCCTGCGTGCGCGACTTCAGCTGATCGAAGAAATCGAAGACGATCTCGCCGAGAGGCATGTTGTAGCGCAGCTCCACCCGCTCCTCGCTGAAGTACTCCATGCCCAGCAGGGTTCCGCGGCGGGACTGGCACAGCTCCATCACCGTGCCGACATAGTCCTTGGGGAGCAGGATCGCGGCCTTCACCATCGGCTCGGACACCGACGCCACACGACCGTCGGGGTACTCGCTGGGGTTGGTCACCGTGACAGTGTCACCGGTGTCTGTGGTCACCTCGTAGACCACGGACGGAGCCGTCGTGATGAGGTCGAGATCGAACTCTCGCGCCAGTCGCTCTGTCACGATCTCGAGGTGCAGCAGCCCCAGGAAGCCGCAGCGGAAGCCGAAGCCGAGCGCGACCGAGGTCTCGGGTTCGTATTGAAGTGCCGCGTCCGACAGCTTGAGCTTGTCGAGGGCCTCGCGCAGCTCGCCGTAGTCGCTGCCGTCGATCGGGTAGATGCCCGAGAACACCATGGGCTTGGGGTCGGTGTACCCGGGCAGCGCGTCCTTGGCGGGCTTGCGGAGCGTCGTGATGGTGTCACCGACCTTGGACTGGCGCACGTCCTTCACGCCGGTGATGAGGTACCCCACTTCGCCGACGCCGAGCCCGAGACTCGGGGTGGGCTCGGGGCTCGAGACGCCGATCTCGAGCAACTCGTGGGTCGCCGTCGTCGACATCATCTGAATCCGCTCGCGCGGCGAGAGCTTGCCGTCGATCATCCGCACGTAGGTGATCACTCCGCGGTACGAGTCATACACCGAATCGAAGATCATCGCCCGGGCCGGGGCATCCGGGTCGCCCTTGGGCGCGGGGATCTCGTGCACCAGTCGGTCCAGGAGCTCCTCGACCCCCTGGCCCGTCTTGCCGCTCACGCGCAGCACGTCGTCGGGATCGCCGCCGATGAGGTTGGCCAGTTCCCTGGCGAATCGATCCGGGTCGGCGGCGGGCAGGTCGATCTTGTTGAGGACCGGAATGATGTGCAGATCGTTCTCGAGGGCGAGATACAGGTTCGCCAGCGTCTGAGCCTCGATCCCCTGCGCTGCGTCGACGAGCAGGA
The DNA here is from genome assembly GCF_019449275.2 of Microbacterium sp. HD4P20. Taxonomy (GTDB): domain Bacteria; phylum Actinomycetota; class Actinomycetes; order Actinomycetales; family Microbacteriaceae; genus Microbacterium. The sequence continues at coordinate 281,529 of NZ_JAHZQZ020000014.1, read as the reverse complement.
TCGCGCCCTCGCAGGCGGCGAGCGACCTGCTCACCTCGTAGGTGAAGTCCACGTGCCCGGGCGTGTCGATCATGTTGAGTGCGAACGTGGAACCCTCGGCAAGCCAGGGCATCCGGACGGCCTGCGACTTGATCGTGATGCCGCGCTCGCGCTCGATGTCCATGCGGTCCAGATACTGCGCGCGCATATCGCGGTCCGAGACCACGCCGGTGATCTGCAGCATGCGGTCGGCCAGCGTGGACTTGCCGTGGTCGATATGGGCGATGATGCAGAAGTTGCGGATCAGCTCAGGAGGGGTTGCGGACGGCTCGAGAGACTTCAGGGCGCGCGGTGACATGTCCAGACGATTCTACGGGTGCAGGTCCCCGCTCCCGCTCCGCTCGCGGCTACGCCACGGCGACGCCTTTCGGGCTGAGCCCTCGGGCAGCGATCTGCGGCATGCCGCCCCGCGAGGTCACGGCGCCCGGCTACCCTGAGACGGTGGTCGTTCAGGTCGTGCTCGTGCACGGGATCCGGACGTCCGCGACGATGTGGCGTTCGCAGGTCGCCCACCTGGAGCGACGCGGCATACCGGTCAACGCCCTCGACCTTCCCGGACATGGCGCGCGGATGGCCGAGACTTTCACTCTCGAAGGGGCCTTCGCGACGATCGACGGTGCGGTGAGGGATGCCGCTGCCCGAGGACCGGTGTTGCTCGTGGGCCATTCGATGGGTGGTCTGCTCAGCGTCGAGTACGTCGGGCGGGAGGATCCTCCTCCCGTCGCCGGATTCATCGCGGCATCGTGCACGGGGATCCCGCGGGGGCTTGGCCTGGCGACCTACCGTCTGCTCGCGCGCGGTTTCGACTCACTGCCCGATCGCGGCATGTGGTTCACGAATCGGATGCTCGCTCGCACGCTCCCGCCCGAGACGCGCGAGGACTTCGGCGCCGGCGGCTACGCCTTCGACACCCAGGACGCGGCGCTGCGCAGTCTGTCGGTGCTCGATCTGCTCGCGGCCCTGCGCAGGATCGAGGTGCCGTTGTGGTTCATCAATGGTCAGTACGACCAGCTGCGGGTCAATGAGCGACTCTTCGTCAGCGTCGCTCAGCACGCTGAACTCATCGTCGTGCCGCGCACCAGCCACCTGGTGAGCGCGATGCGTCCGACGGTGTTCAACGCGCTCCTCGATGTGGCGATCGCCACCATCGAGCGAGACACCACGTCGGGAGGGCTCCCGGCACGGCCCGCGTCCGATACCTGATAGAATCCTTGTTTGGCTTGCGTGTGGGTTTGTCCCTCACGACCGCCGCCAGGCGCCCTCTCTCGCCGAACGGCACATTCAATCCGATTCACTCCGAACGAAAGAACGTCGACACGTGGCGAACATCAAGTCGCAGATCAAGCGCAACAAGACCAACGAGAAGGCCCGCGAGCGCAACAAGGCCGTCAAGAGCGAGCTGAAGACGCACGTGCGCCGTACGCGCGAGGCTGTCGCCGCCGGCGACAAGGCCGCCGCCGAGAAGGCGCTGGCGACAGCGAACAAGAAGCTCGACAAGGCCGTGAGCAAGGGCGTCATCCACAAGAACCAGGCGGCCAACCGCAAGTCGGCGATCGCCAAGCAGGTCTCGGCGCTCTGACACGCCGTCGAAAGGCCCGCCTCCTCCGGGGTGCGGGCTTTTTCGCGCATCGAGAGCAGTCCTTCGCGCGCGAATAGGGCGCTGGTCAGGAACCGTAGGGCAGGCGCGTCGCGATCACGGTGACCATGCGCTCGAGTGCGAAGACGGCGTCCCGCGACCCACCCTTGACCTCGGCATCCGCCCTCGCCGTCGCCTGGATCGCCATGCCGAGTGTCGACTCGTTCCAGCCGGTGAGATCCCGCCGGGCCCGGTCGACCTGCCAGTCCTTCATACCCAGCCGCGCCGCCAACGCCGCAGAGGGCTCACGGTTGCCGGCGACCCGCGCCATCGTGCGCAGCTTCATGGCGAACGCCGCGACCAGCGGCACGGGGTCGGCTCCCGACGCTAGCGCGTGCCGCAGCGCGATCAGTGCCTCGCCGTACCGGCCTGCGATTGCGGTGTCAGCCACGGCGAACGATGAGATCTCCACCCGGCCGCCGTAGTACCGTTCGACGATCTGCTCACTCACGTCGCCCGGCACGTCGGCGATCAGCTGCTGACACGCGGCGGCCAGCTCGGTGAGGTCGTCGGCGAAGGCCGAGACGAGCGCCCGCAACGCCGCCGGCGCGATGCGCTTGTGGGAAGCCTGGAACTCGCCCGCTGCGAAATCGAAGCGGTCGGAGTCGCGCTTGACCGCGGGGCATGCGATCTCGACGCCGCCGCCCTCACCGGCGCGGATCGCATCGAGGAGCTTCTTCCCCCGCACACTCGCGCCGGTGTGACGAAGCACGACCGTCGCGCCATCCTGCGGCGCCGCGAGGTACGAAACCGCCTCGGCGAGGAACGCGTCGGAGCACTTCTCCACACCGGTCACCCTGACCAGACGCGGCTCACCGAACAGGGACGGAGAGGTGACGGCCAGAAGAGTCCCGGCTGCGTAGTCGTCAGCGCGCAGATCGGAGACCTCGAGCGTTGGGTCCTCCGCCCGCAGGTAGTCCCGGACGCCTGCGATGGCCCGCTCGGCGCAGACCTCCTCAGGGCCGGACACCAGCACGATCGGAGCCGGCTGCGGGGCGCGCCACGACAGCTGTGGGATCGCGCTGCGGGCGGTCTTCGCCGACGGGCGGCGAGGGGTGGGCGGCATGTCACCAGCCTACCCAGCAGCGCCGACTCAGCCGCCGCGCTCGCGCCAGACCGACAGTCGCTCGTCCCCCGGCCACACCGCGATCATCCCGTCCTGATCCGTGCGAGTGACGACCGCCCCGGTACGGGTGAGAACATCCAGGATCTCGTCACGCGGATGACCGTAGGTGTTGTCGGCACCCACCGTGAAGATCGCGACCGCGGGATCGGCGGCAGCGTAGAGGGCGGCATCCTGGTCCGCACTGCCATGGTGAGCCACCTTCACGACCTCGTAGGGCGCGGCGAGTGCGCCGGACGCGGTCAGGGCGCGCTGCGGCGACTCCGAAAGATCGCCGAGCAGGAGCATGGACGGTATTCCGCCGCCGCGCACGTCGAGCACCACGCTGGCGTCGTTGCCAGGAGGAAACGCGGTGCCCCCGGCCCGGGGCCACAGCACTCGCCACCGCGCGTCTCCGAGCGATCCGGTCAGTCCTGCCGATGCCTCGACCACATGCGCTCCGGCGTGCGACAGGACGGTGAGACCGGCCGCTGCGCCGTCGTCCGGCGGGCCGTGCAGGACGGTGTCGACGCGCCCGGCGACCGCGGACACTCCGCCCGCGTGATCGATGTCGAAGTGCGTGAGCACGAGCAGGTCGATCCGCTCGATGCCGGCGCGTGAAAGGCAGGCGGCGAGAGTCTCAGGATCGGGGCCGGTGTCGATCAGCGCGACGGCGCCTGCGGATCGGACCAGAACGGCATCGCCCTGTCCGATGTCGCAGGCCAGTACGGTCCAGTCGGCAGGCAGCGTCCAGCGGCCGGCCAGCGAACTCAGTGCCCCCACCCCGAGGAGGACGCCCGTGACGCTCGCCACGACGACGGTCGCGGCCAAGCGCAGCCGGCGAGAACGCCGGCTCGCTCCCGGCACGACCACGACGGCGGCGATCGCCGCGCTCACGACCGCGAGGGCTGCCGCTCCCGGCCATCCCTCGAACCAGGGCAGCAGATCCCCCGGCATCTGCGACACGGTGCCGGCCACCGCGGCGATCCACGACGCCGGCAACCAGGCCAGGGCGGCGAGGCCGGCTTGCATCCAGGGAAGGGGCGCGGTCAGGCAGGCCGCCAGGCCCAGCATCGTGGTGAGAGGTGCGGCCGGACCGGCGAGCAGATTGGCGGCGACGCCGAGCAGCGACACCTGCGGGGCGATCAACACGAGAAGTGGACCGCAGGCCAGCTGCGCCGCCAGGGGGACGGCCACGGCGAGGGCGAGCGGCCGGGGCATGGCGCGGGCCAAGCCGTCGGCGAGGGCCCGGGCGCCCAGCAGTAGTGACGCCGTGGCAGCCGTCGACAGTGCGAACCCGAGCGACGCGGCCAGCCAGGGATCTGCGACCAGCGCGGCGGTGACGGCGATGGAGAGCACCGCCATTCCCGTGCCGGTGCGTCCGAGCAGGAGACCGAGCATCGCGATCGCTGCCATGCCGGCAGCCCGTACGACGCTGGGTTCCGGCGTGACAAGGGCGACGAAGGCGAGCAGCACCGCCACCCCGATCCCGACGCGGGCGGCGCGCGGTGCGCCCATGGCCGCCGCACCGGCGAACGCGATGCCGACGACCAGGGCGCAGTTCGCCCCTGACACCGCCGTCAGGTGTGAGAGGGAGGACTCCTTCATGGCGGTGTCCAGCCCAGGCGTCACCGCCGACGTGTCGCCCACCGCCAGGCCCGGCACCAGCCCGGCACCCGCGCCCGGGAGCCCCGCGACCGAACGGACGAGCCCCTGACGCAGATGCGCGGTGACGCCCGCGATCCCGTCGGGCGCCCGGAGCACCTCCACACCACGCGATGCCCACAGCGCCGCGATCGCCCGCTCCCCCGGCCGCGCGGGTCCCGCCGTCCCGCTGACCCTGACGCGCGCGCCGACATCCAGCGCCCCCAAGTCATCCACCGCGGCCGGGTCCACGCGCACGACGACCTCGGCGCGCGTCTCCAGCATGCGAGGCCCGGCCGCCCAGCGCAGCGCGGTCGCATCGAACGCGAGAGTCCCGTCGGCGCGACGCTCGATCTTGCCCACAACATCCGCCAGCACGGCGACTGCCCGGCCATCTCCCCTCGTGAACGCTGCGGCCTCCTCGCGCGCGGGCAGGGCGAGAGCGACGTGCGAGGCGACGGCCGCTGACGCCGCTGCCGCGAGCACCAGGACGAGCGCCGTGCGGCGGACACCCGCCTGCCCGTCGCGGCGCGCTCGCGCGGCGCGAGTGCGCAGAGCCAGAACGGCCGTCGTCGCCACCGCGACCGTCCAGAATGCGACCGCCATCCCGGCGGCCGCGGCGGGCAGCAGGATGGCGGCGCCGCCGGCTGCCCACGCGGCCGCGGCGACGGGCACCAGCCGCAGCGACGCACTGAGGCGTGTGTTCATACCGTCACGAGATCGCGCAGGGAGGCCAGCATCTTGTCACCGATCCCGGGCACCGCCAGGAGGTCCTCGACGCTCGTGAAGCCGCCGTTCTCGTCCCGCCAGGCGATGATCCGCTCCGCCATGGCGGGACCGATGCGCGGGAGGGTATCGAGCTGCGCGGCATCGGCGCTGTTCAGGTTCACCGGGCCGTCATCGTCACTGGTGAACGCTCCGCTCGCGTCGGGGATCGTCTCCCCTACCACCGGCGCGTGAAGCTGCTCACCGTCGTCGAGCTGCCGCGCGAGGTTGACGGCGGCACGGTCCGCCGTCGGGGCGAACCCGCCCGCTGCCGCCACGGCATCGACGACGCGGGAGCCTGCCGGGAGCACGTACAGCCCGGGCACGGCGACGGCGCCCGACACATGCACGTAGAGGTCTGCCGTCGCCCCTGCCGCGGGTGCCGCGCCCGTCGAGGTTGCCGAGGCGCCTGGCGGCGGAGTGCGGTCGATGACGATCTCGTCGACCGGTGCGGCCGCCCCTCGGAAGATGCCGATGACGACCGTGATCGCGAGGGCAGCGATCACGAGGACGACCACCGCCCCGACCCCGAATCGGCGACGTTCGCCGGTTTCGGGGCTGTCGGCTCCAGTCACGCACCCACGCTAGAGAGCACCGATGGGTGGATGGCCCCGATCCGGATCATCTGTGCAGACCCGCAGCGGCGGACCGCCTGGGGAGGAGCCTCAGTGCGTGCTGAAGCTCACGACTTTCGGCGGCCGCACCACCGCGCGCGTGATCTCACGTCCCGCAAGCGAACGGGTGACCCGCTCGTCAGCTCGAGCGAGCTTCTCCAGGTCGGCCGCGTCGATGCGTGCCGGCACGGTGAGCGTGGCGCGCACCTTGCCGTCGATCTGGACGACAGCGGTGACGCTCTCTTCGACCAGGAGGGTCGGATCCGGGTTGCGCCACGGCACCAGGCCGACGAAGCCGTCGTATCCGAGGATCTCCCACATCTCCTCCGCGGTGTGCGGGGCGAACAGGTCGAGGATCATCGCCGTGGCCTCGGCCGCCTCCCGTACTGCGGGATCGGCGGGACCCGCTCCCGTGTCGATGGCCTTGCGGGTCGCGTTCACCAGCTCCATCAGCCGCGCGACGACGACGTTGAACTTGGTCTGCTCGACCAGCCCCGGGGCATCCGCCAGCAGGCGATGCGTGACACGACGCAGCGACGCATCCCCCTCTGCCCACACCACATCGGGGGCGCTGGCGACATCCTTGGCGACGCGCCACGCACGTGCGAGGAACTTCTGCGCGCCCGTCGTCGAGACGTCCTCCCAGTTGATGTCGTCCTCGACGGGACCGGCGAAGACGATCGCCACGCGCGAGGCGTCGGCACCGGGATCGACCATGCTGGCCGCGAACTCGACGAGGTTCCCCTTGGACTTCGACATCTTGGTGCCGCCGAGCAGCACCATGCCCTGGTTGATGAGGCTCGAGAACGGTTCGGTGAAGTCGACGAGCCCCATGTCGAAGAGGACCTTGGTGATGAACCGCGCGTACAGCAGGTGCAGGATCGCGTGCTCCACGCCGCCGATGTACGAGTCGACGGGCGCCCAGCGGTCCGCTTCGCGCGACGAGAAGGCCTGCGTCGGGTCGTTCGCGCCGAGGAATCGCAGGAAGTACCACGAGCTGTCGACGAACGTGTCCATCGTGTCGGGATCCCGCAGGGCCGGTTCCCCCGTCTCGGGGTCGACGGTCTGGATCCATTCGGCGGCCCCGCCCAGCGGCGACGTGCCCTTGGGGGCGAGGTCGAGCCCACGGGCATCCGGCAACTCCAGCGGCAGCTGGTCCTGCGGAACGGGCACGATGCGACCGTCCTGTGTGTGGATCATCGGGATCGGCGTGCCCCAGAATCGCTGGCGCGAGATGAGCCAGTCGCGCAGCCGGTACGACTTCGCGGCGCGGCCGGTGCCGGCTGCGGTCATCTCTTCGACGATGCGCGTGATCGCGTTCCGCTTCGACAGCCCGTCCAGCGAACCGGAGTTGATCATCCGACCGTCACCGGTGAGCGCGATGCCTGTCTTGGCAGGGTCGAGATCCGACAGCGAGTCGCCGGCACCCGGATCGATCGGCACACCCTCGTCATCCAGCTCGATGACCGGGATCGCGCCAGTGATCGGCGCGGTGGTGTCGACGACCACCTTCACCGGAAGATCGAAAGCCCGCGCGAAGTCGAGGTCGCGCTGATCATGCGCCGGCACGGCCATGACCGCTCCGTGGCCGTAGTCGGCCAGGACGTAGTCCGCGGCCCAGATCGGGAGCCGCTCACCGTTGATCGGGTTGATCGCGTAGCGGTCGAGGAAGACGCCGGTCTTGGGTCGATCGGTGCTCTGACGCTCGATGTCGGTCTCGCGCTGAACACGCTCGAGGTAGTCCTGAAAGCGCAGGCGCACCTCGATCGACGATCCCGCCGCGAGCTCCGCCGCAAGGTCGCTGTCGGGAGCGACCACCATGAAGGTCGCGCCGTGGAGGGTGTCGGGCCGGGTCGAGAACACCGTCACCTTGTCGGCGCGGCCCTCGATCTCGAAGTCGATGTCGGCGCCGATCGAACGGCCGATCCAGTTCCGCTGCATGCGGATGACCTTCTGGGGCCAGAAGCCCTCGAGCTGGTTCAGGTCATCCAGCAGGCGGTCGGCGTATTCGGTGATCTTGAAGTACCACTGCGTGAGCTTCTTCTTGACCACTTCCGCGCCGCAGCGCTCGCAGTGGCCGTCCACGACCTGCTCGTTGGCGAGCACCGTCTGGTCGTTGGGGCACCAGTTGACCGGGCTCTCTTTGCGATACGCGAGGCCTCGCTCGAAAAGGCGCTGGAACAGCCACTGATTCCAGTGGTAGTACTCGGGATCGCTGGTGTGGAGGATCCTGCTCCAGTCGTACGAGGAGCCGTATCGGCGGAAGCTCTTCTTGTGCTGCTCGATGTTGGAATAGGTCCACTCACGCGGGTCGGCGCCGCGCTGGATCGCCGCATTCTCGGCGGGCAGCCCGAACGAGTCCCAGCCGATCGGGTTCAGCACGTTGTAGCCGCGATGACGCCAGAAGCGCGCCACCACATCGACGTACGCATAGCTCTCGGCGTGGCCCATGTGCAGGTCGCCGGACGGGTAGGGGAACATGCCGAGGACGTACTTGCGCGGGCGGGTGTCTTCGTCGCCGCCGGCGCGGAACGGGTCGGCCTCGGCCCACCGAGCCTGCCACTTCTCCTGGATTGCGAAGGCCTCATAGCCGCCGTCCGAGGGCGAGCTGCCGTCGGCGGGCACAGAAGTGTCGGGGGTCTGACTCACGGGGGAAGAACCAATCATGGGATGCCGGGGGCGCGCAAGGCGCGACCTCCAGGTTAGCGGAATGACGCGCTCACCAGCCGGAGGGCAGTTCGGCGCCGAGAGCGGCCAGAGGTCCCCTCGCCTTGATGCCGACCTCGGCCACCTCGGCCGCGGCATCCGATCTCCACGTGATTCCCCCGCCTGCCCCGACATACGCCCGGTCGGGGTCGACCACGATGGAGCGGATCACCATGGCGAGGTCCAGTGCGCCGTCGGCGCCGACCCATCCGAAGCAACCGGCGAAGAGTCCGCGCGGACCGTGTTCGAGCCGGTGCAGGATCGACATCGCCGACAGCTTGGGCGCGCCGGTCATGCTCCCGGCGGGAAACGCCGCGCCCAGCAGCCCGTCGAGCGTCGTGCCGGGCATGAGGCGTCCCGAGACCGTGCTCACCAACTGATGCACAGCCGCGTACGACTCGACCTGCAGCAGCCCGTCGACGCCTACCGAGCCGGGCAGGCAGACCTGAGACAGGTCGTTGCGCATGAGGTCGACGATCATGATGTTCTCGGCGCGCTCCTTGTCGCTCGCGGTGAGCTCCGCGACCAGGGCTGCGTCCGCAGCGGGAGTCCGTCCCCGGGGCCGCGTCCCCTTGATCGGCCGCGTGCGCACGATGCCCGCCTCGCCCTCTGCGCCGACCTCGAGAAATCGCTCGGGGCTCGCGCTCAGCAGTGCGACGCCACCGGAGCGGATGAAGCCGCCGTGGTGGGCGGGGGTGGCCGCGCGCAGCCGTGCATACACGGCGACGGGATCGACGGATGCCTCGATGTCGAACCTCGTCGTGAGGCACAACTGGTACGCATCGCCCTCACGGATCGCCTCGCGGCAGCGCTCGATCAGCTGCGCATACTCGTCCGGTCGATGGCGTGCCTCCGCCACGCGGCGCGGCGCGGCCGAGGTGCCCTCACCGCCGCCTGCCGTCGGCTGGATGGCCGACACTTCCGCCGCGAGCCGCGCAACGTCCGGCGCGGGTGCGAACGCCCACGCACGGCGGCGCGTGTGGTCGAAACCGATCATGCGCTCGGTCCGCAGCCACAGTTCGTGCGGGACGCTGTCGTCGTCCCGACTGGAGGGAGCTCCGGCCCGGGCCGCGGCGGCGTCGTATCCCGCCCAGCCGACCCAGCCGCCGGCGAACCGCCCGGAGTCCGCGACTCCCCCTGGGCCGGCGCACACCGTCGCGCGCACCGCGGCCGGATCGTCGGGCGCACCGGATCCGACCCAGCTCCAGCCCTCGCGCGCCTCGGGACCGGCATCCAGCCAGAAGACATGCTCGTCGGTGCCGAACCGAGCCTCGAACACCGACGCCGGATCCACCCACCGTTCGACGGGGAGGGCGACGAGGGGTTCCGACATGTTCTCAGGCTAAAGGGCGGCCAGCCCTCTAGGCTCATGGCGTGAACGAGTTCCTCACGTGGCTGCTCGATGCGGTGCAGAGCGTCGACCCCGTGATCAGGACTTTGCTGGCCGGTGTCGCCATCATGCTCGAGACCAGTGTCCTCGTCGGTCTCGTGGTCCCGGGAGACACCGTCGTGATCGTCGCGGCGACTGCTGTGGCCTCGCCCACGGAGGGCATCCTGCTGGGGATCACCGTGGTGCTCGGCGCCCTGCTCGGCGAGAGCATCGGATTCTGGCTCGGGCGCTTCCTGGGTCCGCGGATCCAGCATTCCCGGCTGGGACGCCGGATCGGTGAGAAGAACTGGCAGCGCTCGGAGCGGTATCTGCGTCGCCGAGGCGGACCGGCGATCTTCCTGTCACGATTCCTGCCCGTGCTCCACTCGCTCGTCCCCCTCACGGTCGGCATGAGCGGCTACCCGTACCGTCGCTTTCTCGCCTGGACGGTTCCCGCGTGCCTCGTATGGGCGGCGCTGTACATCTCGGTGGCCTCTCTCGCGGCCGGCACGTACCGCGAGCTGGCCGATCGCCTGCACTACGCCGGTTACATCTTCGTCGCGATCATCGTGGTGTTCCTCGTGCTCGTCTATGCCAGCAAGAAGGTCATCGAACGCGTCGAGCGCAAGCACCTGGATCACGACGGTCAGGACGAGCCACGGGACGGGGCCCGTCTGACGGACGTGGAAGACTGAGGGGATGCCCGATTCCACTGCCGCGCCCGCTCGCGCGAAGGTGCTGTGGCTGGCACGCCTCGAGTACCGGTTCCACTCCTGGCGCGAGCGTCGTGCCCGTCGTCGCGGTCAGAAGCCGACGGTCACTCCATTCCCGTGCTACGCCGGGCCCGACTGGGTGCGGGTGCTCGGACGGGTCATGATCGTGCCCCCGGTGAAGCAGACCGAGTCCGGCGAGTACGCGAGCGTGCGCGGCTGGCGCAGCTTCGTCGCGGTCCCCATCGGCTACGCGCAGGTGACGGTGACGATCGGCGGCAGCGAGCACGTCGTCGTGGCTGACCGCGGTGGGGTGATCGACACACGCCTCCCGGCGCAACTGGAGCCGGGATGGCAGACGTTCACGATGTCGGTCGAAGGCGGCGAGCCGATCGAGACGCGCGCGTTCATCGTCGGTCCCGACATCCGCTTCGGCGTGGTCTCGGACGTGGATGACACCGTCATGGTGACCGCGCTTCCTCGCCCGCTGCTGGCGGCGTGGAACTCGTTCGTCGTCGATGAGCACGCGCGGCAGCCGGTGCCGGGCATGGCGGTCCTGATGGAGCGCGTCGTGCGAGACCATCCCGGATCCCCGCTGATCTACCTGTCCACCGGTGCTTGGAACGTCGCGCCCACCCTGATGCGGTTCCTGCGTCGTCATGTCTTCCCGCCGGGTGCGCTGCTGCTCACTGACTGGGGCCCCACCCACGATCGCTGGTTCCGCAGCGGCAAGGACCACAAGCTGGCGAACCTGCGCCGTCTCGCGCAGGAGTTTCCGCAGGTCAAGTGGCTTCTGGTCGGCGATGACGGACAGCACGACGACGAGATCTACACCACCTTCACCGACGAGAACCCCCACAACGTCGTGGCGGTCGCCATTCGGCGGCTTTCGCCCGCCGAGGCAGTGCTCGCCGGCGGCCGCACGGCGGTCAACGATCACGCCGCCGCCGAGGTGCCGTGGGTGACCGACAGCGACGGAGCGGGTCTCCTCGAGCGGCTGGAAGGCGTCGGCGTGCTGAGCCCCGACGCGCCGCGCTGACGTCGGGGTCGGGCGTAGGCTGGCCGCATGTGCGGACGCTTCGTGGTGGCAAATGCCGGCTCCGAACTGGTCGGCGTGCTCCGGGTCGATGTGGAGGCCGACGACCTGCCGGAGCCCTCGTACAACATCGCTCCCACTGATCGGGCGGCGATCGTGATCGACTCGGCCAAGACCGAGCCTCCCACCAGGCGGCTCGAAGCCGCCCGCTGGGGGCTCGTACCGGGGTGGGCCAAGGACCCCAAGATCGGCGCGCGCGCGTTCAACGCACGTGCCGAAGAGCTCGAGGACAAGCCGATGTTCCGCACCGCGCTCGAGAAGCGTCGGGCGGTCGTGCCGACCTCCGGGTACTACGAGTGGAAGACCGCCGACGGCGTCAAGACACCTCACTACATCCACCCCGCGGATGGGCAGCCCCTGTTCCTCGCGGGCCTGTACGAATGGTGGCGCGACAAGACCAAGAATGACGACGATCCCGAGCGCTGGCTGCTGAGCTTCACGATCCTGACGCGGGACTCCATCGGCCATCTCGGCTCGATCCATGACCGCATGCCCCTGTTCCTGGATCCCGACCACGCCGACGCATGGCTGGATCCCACAACCGACAACGTGCGCGATGTCCTCGATGCCGCGATCGACGCCGCGCCGGCCTTGGCCGACGCGCTCGAGGACCACCCCGTGTCCAAGGCTGTGGGCAACGTGCGGAACAACTCCCCCGAGCTGATCGAGCCGGTCGAGGAGTGAGTGTCCGCTCGAGCGCCGCACGTATCCTCGAACGGTGACGATCGCTGCTCCCACCGGTGTGCCGGTACTCCGCGCCGCGGACTGGCGAGCCCGCCAGAGCGCGCACGAACGACGCGCCGACATGCTCTCAGCTGCGCACCGCGAACGTGCCGGACGCGGTGAGTCACACCCCGTCGAGGACTTCCTCTTCACCTACTACTCGTACAAGCCGTCGGTGCTGCGTCGCTGGCATCCGGGCGAGGGCGCGGAACTCGCGGATGCCGCCGACTCACCCCGCGGCGGGTGGCGATGGTATCGCCCGGGCGCGGCGCGCGGCTCCGTAGCCGTCGACGGCACCGCCTTCCGGGCCGAGCGAGGCCGCCTGCTCGCGAACGTCGCCACGATTCTGCAGGCCACGGCCGATCGCGCGCCGGGCTTCGGCTGCTTCGGCCTGCACGAATGGGCGATGGTGTACCGACACCGCGAGCACCGCCATCCGATTCCCCTTCGTCTCGGCGCGGCGGCGACGGACGCCGTCGTCGAAGCGCACGATCTGCGGTGCACCCACTTCGATGCCTTCCGCTTCTTCACGCCGGAAGCCGTGCCCCGCAATCGCGAGACGCTGGCGCGCGATCGCCAGGCCGAGAACGAGCAGCCGGGATGCCTGCACGCCGGGATGGACCTGTACAAGTGGGCCGTCAAGCTCGGCCCGCTCGTGCCCGGAGAGCTGCTGCTGGACGCATTCGCCCTCGCGCGCGACGTCCGGGTGCTCGACATGCGGGCCTCGCCCTACGATCTCAGCGAGTGGGGGTATGACCCCGTGCCGATCGAGACCGCCGAGGGCAAGGCGAGGTACGTGCGGGAACAGCGCGGGTTCGCCGCCCGCGGGCAGCGGATCCGCCGCCGCCTGCTCGCGATCGCGGCCGGCTGAGGCACGTCAATCGACCGAGGGCCACTCCGCGCACGTGGTCAAGCCGCGCCCCTCCGCAGCCAGAGTGAGTCGTCCGTCGCTGTCACGCCTTCGAACCGAGGTCCTTCGGTGGAGCGGTGCCGCGCAGACGACGGCGGCGCCGGCGATCACAGCGCCCGCGACCCGCTGTGCAATTCTCACCTGACCAGCCTGGGTCGAGGCGGTCCGCCGCCGCCCGCTCTCAGTGACGGGCGAGGATGGCCGCAGCATCCGTTCCCGCGGGGAGCACGCCGTACTGCTGGCCTCGATCGTCGCCCAGACGCGCCTGGATGAAGGTCTCGGCATCGTGCACCGGCGCATGCCGGAGCATGAGCGACCCCTGAAACGCGAGAGCGAGGTCCTCGCTGAGCCGGCGGGCCTGCGGCTGGGCATCGGCGGTCTCCGCGCGGGCCAGCCGGGACAGGAGCGACAGGGTCCGGGCAGCGTGGGCATCGAGCACCGGCGACAGGCCCTTGGTGGACGCGAGTTCGTCGGCGAACGCTTCGCCCGAGGTGCTGTCCCGTGTCAGAGCGCGCAGCACGTCGAGTGCGATCACGTTGCCCGACCCCTCCCAGATCGCCATGACCGGCTGCTCGCGGTATCGCCGCGCGAGCGGGAACGCCTCGGTGTACCCGTTGCCGCCCAGGCACTCGAGCGCTTCGTACGCGTGATGCGGGCCTCGCTTGCAGACCCAGTACTTCGACACAGGCGTCGCCAGCCGACGCAAGGCGATATCGCGATCAGATGCCTCATCCTCGAACAACTGCGCGAGGCGCATCCCGGTGAGCATCGCCGCCTCGTACTCGAGCGCGAGATCGGCCAGCACCGCCGTCATGACAGGCTGGTCGACCAGCAGCGCACCGAACGCCGCGCGTCCACGCGTATGCCACAGCGCCTCGGCGACGGACTGCCGCATTCCGGCGGCTGTGCCCAGCACGCAGTCAAGACGCGTGCGCTGCACCATCTCGATGATGGTGCGGACGCCGCGCCCCGGCTCGCCGACGACCAGGCCGACCGTCCCGTCGAACTCCACCTCGGCCGACGCGTTGGCGCGGTTGCCGAGCTTGTCCTTGAGCCGCTGGATGCGGAAGACGTTCCGCGTGCCGTGCGGGAGGGTCCGTGGCACGAACAGGCACGAGAGCCCTTCGTCGGTCGCTCCGCGCCGCGTCTGCGCCAGCACCAGGAACCCATCCGACATGGGGGCCGAGCAGAACCATTTGTGTCCGGTCAGCTGATACGCGTGACCGCCCATCGACGTGCCGACGGTGGTGCCCGCTCGTACGTCCGATCCACCCTGCTTCTCGGTCATCGCCATGCCGATCAACGCGCTGCGCTTCTGCTCGTTGGGCAGCAGTCGAGGCTCGTAGTCGCGCGAGTACACCCGCGGAAGCCACTCCTGCGCGATCCACGGCGAATCCTTGATCGAGGCGACCGCCGCGTGCGTCATCGAGACCGGGCACGCGTGGCCCGGCTCGACCTGCGCGAAGAGCATGAACATGGCCGCGCGGGCGGTGTGCGCACCGGGTTGGGGTTCGGCCCAGGCGGATGTGTGGGCGCCGCGCGCGAGAGCCGCGGCGATCACACGGTGATAGGACGGGTCGTACTCGACCTCGTCCAGGCGGAACCCCCACCGATCGTGGGTGTGGGCGACGGGCGTGTGCACATTGGAAAGGTGCGCGTCGCGCTGGAAATCTGCAGATCCGACCAGTCCCCCGGCTTCGTCGAGCGCACCGCTCGCCCAGCCGGCGCCGAACGCGTCGACGGCTGAGCGCAGCGGCGCGTTGAGCGCGAACTCATCGACATCGACCCGCCACGGTGGCTGATTCTCGACGTGGTGCGTCGCTGCGCCGATGACGCGCTGGCCACGAGAGAACGGCGTCATGCACTCACCGTAGCGTCCCGCGTCCGACGATCGTCCGCGCACGGACGAGGAACGCCACGATGTCGCCTCATTCCGCCGGCGCCAGTTCCACCCGCAGCAGCAGGTCGTCTTCCGGCCGCGGGCTGCCGCGCCCGTCGGTGTTGTTGGTCAGGATCCAGAGCGACCCGTCGGGCGCCACGACGGCGTCCCGCAGGCGGCCCTGCTGACCCGCCAGCGCCGCGACGGGTTCGGCGGCGGCCGCTCCCCCGCGCGTATCGAGCATCCACAGCCGCTCTCCGCGCAGACCGGCGATGAACACCGTGGCGTCTCGTGCTGCGATCCCGCTCGGGCTCGCCTCGCTGGTCGCCCACACCGCGACGGGGTCGATGAATTCCGGTGCTCCTCCCTCGCCCTCGACGAGCGGCCAGCCGTAGTTGCCGCCGGCCTCGATGCGATTCAGCTCGTCCCACGTGTTCTGGCCGAACTCGCTCGCCCACAGTGTGCCGTCGGCCGTCCAGGCGATGCCCTGCACGTTGCGGTGGCCGAGGGAGTACACCGCGTTGCCCCAGGGGTTGCCGGGCGCCGGATCCCCGTCCGGCGTGACGCGGAGGATCTTGCCGCCGAGCGCCTCCGGATCCTGTGACGCGTCGCGCCGTTGCGCGTCGCCCGTGGTGATGTACAGGTGTCCGTCCGGTCCGAACGCGATCCTCCCGCCGTTGTGCGTGTTCGCGCGCGGGATGCCGGTGAGGATCGTCTCCGGTTCGCCCAGCATCAGCGACCCGGGTTCACCGAGGAGCGCCATCCGGATCACCCGGTTGTCGTCCGCTGCTCCGAAGTACGCGTAGAGGAGCATCTCGCCGTCGCGCGCGAAGAGCGCGAGACCATGGAGTCCGGACTCCCCTCCTGAGACCACCCCGGGAACCGTGCCGACGGCGCGCAGTGCGCCGCCCGGCGCGAGTTCGAGGATCTGGCCGTCGTCGCGCTGCGAGATCAGCGCGCCGCCCTCGGCGAGGGGCACCACCGACCATGGCGCCTGCAGTCCCGCCGCCAGCGTCGCGACATCGTCCGTTGCCCGCCACCACTGCGCGGGATCCGAGGCCGTCGGCGCGGGAGCCGCGGTCGCCGAGATGGAGGGAGGTGCCGGCGAGAGCGGTACCGAGGTGCATCCGGATGCCACAGCCAGCGTCAGGACGAGGGCTGCGGGGAACGCGGCGCGAACGCACGGTTTCGACCTTCCAGGGCGATTCACGATTGGGCGGCGGCCGCCTCGAGGGCAGCGATGTCGATGCGCCGCATGTGCAGCATCGCCTGGACGGCACGGTGTGCGATTTCGGGGTCGGGGTTCCGGATCAGCTCGACGAGCCGGTCAGGTATGACCTGCCACGACAGTCCCCACCGGTCCTTCAGCCAGCCGCACGGCTGCTCCTGGCCGCCGTCGGCGGTGAGCGCATCCCAGTAGCGATCGATCTCTGCCTGGTCGGCGCACGACACGTAGAGCGAGATCGCCTCCGTGAAGGGGAACTGCGGGCCCGCATCCATCGCGTGGTAGTCCCGGCCGGCGAGCCGGAAGTGCACGTGCGTGACCTTGCCGCCCAGCCCCGGGACCTCGTCCGGGTAGCGGCCGATCGACACGATCTCGGAGTCGGGGATGAGACCGGTGTAGAACGTCACCGCTTCCTCAGCGGCGTCGTCGAACCACAGGAACGGGATGACAGAGGTCATGGATTCACCCTTGCTCACGGCATCCTCGGGCGCAATGGCGGCTTCGATCGGATCGGCGCAAAAGGAAACGCCCCGCATGCGCGGGGCGTCTGCTTCGGTGGACCTGAGGGGACTCGAACCCCTGACCCCCTGCATGCCATGCAGGTGCGCTACCAGCTGCGCCACAGGCCCGGATGCCGTCCCGAACCGTGCGGGACAACTCATCTAGCCTACAACATCCGCGAGTGTGCTCCGCACACCGTCAGTCCTCGGTGACCGCTGACGCGGGCACGTCGACGGGTACGACGGGGCAGTCCTTCCACAGCCGCTCGAGGCCGTAGTAGACGCGCTCCTGCTCGTGGAAGACGTGCACGACGAGGTCACCGAAGTCGATCAGCACCCACCGCGACTCCTGGCGGCCCTCACGTCGGAGCCGCTTGTGGCCGCCCTCGAGAAGCTTGTCTTCGATCTCGTCCGCGATGGCCGCGACGTTGCGTTCGCTGCGGCCGGTGACCAGCAGGAAGATGTCAACGAGCGGCAGCGGCCCCGACACGTCGAGGGCGACGAGATCCTCGCCGCCCTTCGAGTCCGCGGCTGCCGCCGCGATCTTCAGCATGTCGTGGGACTGCGTGCTCGCCGTCATCAGAAGACTCCTGTCACGAAGGCGAGGATGAGCACGCCCGCGAGTGCGAGCGCCAAGACGCCCGCGGTGATCGCGAGCGACATCATCAGGCGGTTGCCCTTCTCGGGCACGGGCGGTTTGATGACCTCGCCCGGCGTCTTGACCGTGCTGACTGCCGAGCTCGCGGCGATCGGCGTGGGCGACGAGTGCGACGGAAGCTCGCCGTCGACCAGTGTCGCGTCGATCTCCTTGCCGTCGGCTGTGCCCCTGGCGTGCCCGGTCGAACCGAGGCCTTCGGGAAGGTTGAAGGTCCCCGTCACGAGGACATCGCCCGTGGCCGTCACGGGCCCGACGAGCGGAGACACTTCGGGCGCCTGCGAGACGATGAGCGCGTTCGGCATCGAGACCGACCCCGTCGAGCGTGAGAGGAGCTGATCGAAGGAGGCGGGAAGGTCCACGAGGGGCTCTACGGTGGGTGCCGTGCCGAGAAGCCCGGCCCCGAGCAGCGGGTTGACGACGGCTCGCGCTCCCTCGTCGACTTCATCATCAGCGGGAGCCTCGTTCGGGGCGTCCACGACGGGGGCGAACGGCAGATCCCCGAACGGTGACGTCGCCCCGGCTTCCGCGCCGGGGACCGCGTCCATCTGCGCATCGGCGGGCGCGACGGCGGTTTCGTGCTGTGCCCACGGGAACGCGGCCTCGACCGGCGCGCGCTGCGGCTCCGGCTGCTGCCCCGAGAAGCCGAACGCCGAGTGAAGGCCACTGTCGGCCCTGACGGTCTCGGGGTCCTCGCGCTCGGCATCCGTGTCTTCGGCGGACGTCGCGGTGTCTTCGGGCTCGGTGGTCTCGGGCTCCGTGGTCTCGGGCTCTGCGAGAAGTGCCGATCGGGCGTCTTCGACGGGTCGGTCGGCGGCGGGGAACGCGAAGGTCGGCGCAGGCGATGCGGGGGCGCCGGCGTGGGCGGCCACGACCTCGGGGGTGATGACGGGCACGGATGCTGTGCGAATGCGCTCCTGCTGACGAGCCTGACGACGTGTGAGGGGCGAGACTCCGAGGTCCACAGCCGAGTCGGCCACGGGCGGGGGCGGCACGACGGCCGGTGTGGAGGGTCGCGGCAACGGGGCCGGCGAGACGGGCTCCGACTGCTCTGGCGCGGCGGCGGGCGTGCCCGCGTCGGGCGCAGGCTCGGATGCCGATGCGGGCGGAATCACCGGGTTCGAACCCGTGTTGCGGATCTCGCGCATCTGCTTGCGCGTGAGGGGTGGCGTTGCCGGCTGCTCGGGTGTGCTCATTCCTTGCTCCGGTAGAGGTGGTGCTTCGCAATGTATTGGACGACCCCGTCGGGAACGAGGTACCACACCGGGTGCCCCCGACTCACCCGATCTCGGCAGTCCGTCGACGAGATGGCGAGGGCGGGAATCTCGAGCTGACTGACGTCGTCGCTGGGCAACCCGTCGGTGTTGAGGACGTGTCCCGGGCGGGACACCGCCACGAAGTGGGCGAGGTCCCACAACTCATCATGGTCCCTCCAACTGAGAATTTGCGCCAAGGCGTCGGCGCCCGTGATGAAGAACAGTTCCGCGTCGGGACGCAACGCCTTCAGATCGCGCAGCGTGTCGATGGTGTAGGTGGGGCCGGTGCGGTCGATGTCGACGCGACTGACGGTGAAGCCAGGATTGGAGGCCGTGGCGATGACCGTCATGAGGTAGCGATCCTCGCTCGGCGACACCTCCGCCTTCTGCCAAGGCTCGCCCGTGGGAACGAACACGACCTCATCGAGGTCGAACCACTGTGCGACCTCGCTGGCGGCGACGAGGTGTCCGTGATGGATGGGGTCGAACGTCCCACCCATGACCCCGATCCTCGGGGCACCCGTCGCCGACATACGGTCGGCCTAGTGGCCGTGCCCCGATCGCTGTACGTCATTCGCGTGGGCTCGGGCGTAGGCCTCTGCCTTGTGCGCGTGGCGATTGGCCACGTTCCGATACGACAGCGTGACCAGCGCGAGCCCGGCGAACACCACGATCGCGACGATCCCGTAGCCGACCGTCTCGAGTGCGACGTTGCCGTGGTGCTCGGTTTCCTCGGCGGCCAGGGCGATGATCGTGGCGAGTGTCATTCGTGCTCCGTTCGGATTCGCCTCAGCAGGCGCGGGACTGATCCAGTTTATGCCTCACGCGCCCGCGGTGCCGACGAGGGGCTGATCGGGTCTTCATCCCAGCCTATCGGCGGCCGTGCGGACGGGGCCGGTGGCTGCCGGTGCGGCGGGCTCGGGATTCGGCTGGAACCAGGTGCCGATCCTCTGACCCGTCAGCGCCGCGTCGACGAGGTCGGCGCTCGTGACGAGCACACCGATTCCGGATGCCGCGGCCAGCCGCGCCGCCGATACCTTCGTGGCTGCTCCGCCGGTGCCCACGCTGTTGACCACGACGGACCCGAACTCGAAGTCGTGCAGATCGGCGCCGTACGCGACGTGAGGAATCGGCACGGCCCCGGGCTCGTCCGGCGGCCGGGTGTACAGGCACTCGATGTCGCTCAGCAGAACCAGCGCGTCGGCGCCGATGAGCTGTGCCACCATCGCCGCGAGCCGGTCGTTGTCGCCGAAGCGGATCTCGTGGGTGGCGACGGTGTCGTTCTCGTTGACGATCGGCAGGATCCGCAGCCCCAGCAGACGCTCCATGGCCCGTCGCGCATTCGAGCGGTGCGTCGGGTTCTCGAGGTCGCCGGCGGTCAGCAGCACCTGGCCCGCGACGATGCGGAAGGGGCGCAGCGCTTCCTGGTAGCGGTAGATCAGCACGTTCTGGCCCACAGCGGCCGCAGCCTGCTGTGTGGCGAGGTCACTCGGACGCTCGTCGAGGAGCAGGTACGGCATCCCGGTCGCGATGGCACCGGATGACACCAGCACGACTTCCGTGCCGCGGGCGTGCGCAGCAGCCAGCGCGTCTACGAGCGGGCCGATCTTGTGGGCGCTGTCGCCGCTGATCGACGATGACCCGACCTTCACGACGACACGACGGGCGGTGGCGATCCCTTCGCGCTCGAGCGACCTCACTCGTCGCCCTCCGCGCTCCGCTCCGCCGCTGCCAGCCGCTCCGCCTCGAGCTCGGCGCGCGCCTGCGCCTTGGCATCCATCATGTCGTGATAGCGCTCGCGCCGCTCCGACGTCGTCCGACGGCCGTCTTGCAGCAGGCGCGGATCGGTACCCCGCGGTGCAGTGGCCAGCTCAGCGGTGGATCGCAGCGACGGCTCCCAGTCGAACACGATGCCGTCGCCTTCGCCGATGACGACCGTCGCACCGGGTGTCGCACCGGAGCGGAACAGCGCGTCCTCGACGCCGAGCTTCTCCAGACGATCCGCCAGGTACCCGACGGCTTCCTCGTTCTGGAAGTCGGTCTGCTGCACCCAGCGAAGCGGCTTCTCCCCGAGGATGCGGTAGATGTTCCCGTACGTGCCACCCTCCACGCGCACCCAGAATTCCTTCTGCGAGCCCTTGGGGCGGATGACGACGCGCTCCGGTGCCGGAGTCTTGGCCCGTTCGATGCGGTGGGCCGCCACGATGTCGCCGAGCGCGAAGGTCAGCTGACGCAGTCCTTCGTGACTCACTGTGGAGATCTCGAACACGCGGAAGCCCCGCGCCTCGAGTTCGGGGCGGACGAGCTCTGCGAGATCCTTCGCCTCGGGCACATCGACCTTGTTCAGTGCGACGAGCTGCGGGCGCTCCAGCAGTGGGAGCTGTCCTTCGGGCACCGGATACGCCGCGAGCTCGGCGAGGATGACCTCCAGGTCCGAGAGCGGGTCACGGCCCGGATCGAGGGTGGCGCAGTCCAGCACGTGCACGAGCGCGGTGCAGCGCTCGACGTGGCGCAGGAACTCCAGGCCGAGGCCCTTGCCTTCGCTGGCACCCTCGATCAGGCCGGGAACATCGGCCACGGTGAACCGCACGTCGCCCGCCTGCACGACGCCGAGGTTCGGGTGCAGCGTCGTGAACGGGTAGTCGGCGATCTTGGGTCGCGCGGCCGACACGGCGGCGATCAGACTGGACTTGCCGGCGGACGGAAAGCCCACCAGAGCGACATCGGCCACGGTCTTCAGCTCGAGGAGGACATCCCCCTCCCAACCGGGCGTGCCCAGGAGCGCGAAGCCGGGCGCCTTGCGCTTGGGATTGGAGAGCGCGGCGTTGCCGAGGCCTCCGAGACCGCCGGGCGCGACCACGAACCGCATGCCGGGCTCGATCATGTCGACGAGGGTCTCGCCGGAGGCATCCTTCACGACTGTGCCGACCGGGACGGGCAGTTCGAGCGATTCGCCGTGCGCACCCGAGCGATGGTCACCCATTCCGAATCCGCCGTTGCCACCCGAGCGGTGGGGCGAGTGGTGGTACGACAGCAGCGTGGTCACCTGCGGATCGGCGACGAGCACGATGTCGCCGCCATGACCGCCGTTGCCGCCGTCCGGACCGGCGAGCGGCTTGAACTTCTCGCGCTTCACCGACACGCAGCCGTTGCCGCCTTTGCCGGCACTCAGGTGCAGCGTCACCCGATCGACGAACGTGACCATGCGGTCCCCCTCAGCTCTGGGTCAAGCCCAGGGTAATGACGGAAGGGGCGAGCCGAAGCCCGCCCCTTCCTCGAGAATGTGTGAGTCCGTGGATTACTCCGCGGCCGCCACGATGTTGACGACCTTGCGGCCGCCCTTCTGGCCGAACTCGACAGCGCCCGCTGCCAGAGCGAACAGCGTGTCGTCGCCACCGCGGCCGACGTTGGCGCCGGGGTGGAAGTGAGTGCCGCGCTGACGGACGATGATCTCGCCGGCGAGGACCCGCTGACCGCCGAAGCGCTTCACGCCCAGTCGCTGAGCGTTGGAGTCGCGACCGTTGCGGGTGGAGCTTGCGCCCTTTTTGTGTGCCATCTCTACGTCTCCCCTGGGCTTACTTGATGCCGGTGACCTTGACGCGCGTGAGGTCCTGGCGGTGGCCCTGGCGCTTCTTGTATCCGGTCTTGTTCTTGAACTTCTGGATCACGATCTTCGGTCCGCGCTCTTCACCGAGAACCTCGGCGGTGACGGTGACCTTCGACAGCTTGTCCGCATCGGTCGTGACGGCGTCGCCATCGACGAGCAGCACCGCGGGGAGCTGGATCTTGTCGCCGATCTTCGCGGCCTGACGATCGAGAACGACGATCGTGCCGACCTCGACCTTCTCCTGCCGGCCGCCGGCGCGCACAACTGCGTAAACCACTTCACACCTATTTCTTCTAGGAGCACGCGCACGCGCTCAGGACGTCAGGAAAGTTTCGGTGCGGAAATCTCGACGCACCAAGGGTCTACTTTACCAGATGCGGCATCACTCCGCGAAAGCGCCCACGCGTTCCCACTGCGGGGCGGGTGCATAGGATCTGCACGTGGCTATCCTCATCGACGACCCCCGCTGGCCCGCGCACGGCCGGCTCTGGGCGCATCTGGTGAGCGACTCCGACCTGCATGAACTGCACGCCTTCGCCGCCGCCAACGGAATCCCCGGGCGTGGCTTCGATCTGGATCACTACGACGTGCCCGAAGAGGCGCACGCACGGCTGGTCGCCGCGGGTGCGGAACACGTCAGCGGCCACGAACTGGTACGTCGCTTGATCGCCTCAGGGCTGCGCGTCACAGCGCGGGAGCGCCGCGGACGCTGAGTCCGCGACGTTCCCGCGTGAGCGTGCTCAGTCTTCCGCGGGAGTGTGCGAGACCGGAGTCCCGGTCAAGGCGGCAGTCGTCACCCGGCGGCGCGCCCGGCCCTGACCGGGTGCCTTCGGCTCGGGCAGGGCGTTGAGCACCGAGTCAAGAAGCAGGTCCTTCTCGGTCCTGGGAGTCTTGGCCCCGGCATCCGATCGCTTCTTGCGCGCCTTCTTCGGACGCTCCACGACGGGCTCTTCGACCGCGGGCTCCACCGGAGCGACCGCTTCTTCACCGTGATGGATCGTGGAGGCCGCGATCTGGGCGAGCGCCGACTTGACGCCCTCGGTGATCACATGGGTGCCGTTCGAGCCACCCGTCGGCGGCGTCGAGCCGCCCCGGTTGCGGCGTCCGGACGAAGAGCTTCCGCCCCCGCCTGTCGGGCGGTGCTTGACGACGGGGTCGTGATGCACGATCACTCCGCGGCCCGCGCAGACCTCGCACGGCTCGCTGAAGGTCTCGAGGAGGCCCAGGCCCAGCTTCTTGCGCGTCATCTGCACCAGACCGAGCGACGTGACCTCGGCGACCTGGTGCTTCGTGCGGTCGCGACTGAGGCACTCCACGAGCCGTCGCAGCACGAGGTCGCGGTTCGACTCCAGCACCATGTCGATGAAGTCCACGACGATGATGCCGCCGATGTCGCGAAGGCGTAGCTGACGGACGATCTCTTCGGCGGCCTCGAGGTTGTTCTTCGTGACCGTCTCTTCGAGGTTGCCGCCCGAACCCACGAACTTGCCGGTGTTGACGTCGACCACGGTCATCGCCTCGGTGCGGTCGATGACGAGCGAACCGCCCGAGGGCAGCCAGACCTTGCGATCCAGAGCCTTCTCGATCTGCTCGGTCACGCGGAACTCGTCGAACGGGTCCTGGTCGCCGTCGTAGCGCTCGACACGGTCGAGCAGATCCGGAGCGACGGACTCGAGGTACTTCGTGATCGTGTGATGCGCATCGTCGCCCTGGATCAGCATCTTCGTGAAGTCTTCGTTGAAGACATCTCGCACGATCTTGACCAGCAGGTCGGGCTCGGAATGCAGCAGTGCGGGCGCCTGGATGGTCTCGATCTGCTTGCTGATGTGCTCCCACTGATTCGTGAGGCGCTGTACATCGCGCGTGAGCTGGTCCTCGGTCGCGCCTTCGGCGGCCGTGCGGACGATGACGCCCGACGACTCCGGCAGCACCTCCTTGAGGATCTTCTTCAGCCGAGCACGCTCGGTGTCGGGCAGCTTTCGCGAGATGCCGTTCATCGCGCCGCCGGGCACGTACACGAGGTAGCGGCCCGGAAGTGAGATCTGGCTCGTCAGGCGCGCACCCTTGTGCCCGATGGGGTCCTTCGTGACCTGCACGAGCACTTTGTCGCCGGTCTTGAGCGCGAGCTCGATGCGCCGCGGCTGATTGCCGGTCTCGACGGCGTCCCAGTCGACCTCTCCCGAGTACAGCACGGCGTTGCGGCCGCGGCCGATGTCGACGAAGGCGGCCTCCATGCTGGGCAGCACGTTCTGCACGCGCCCCAGGTAGACATTGCCGATGAGCGACGCGTCCTGGTTGCGGGCGACGTAGTGCTCGACGAGCACGTTGTCCTCCTGCACCGCGATCTGGATGCGCCCGTTGCGCGAGCGCACGATCATCGCGCGATCGACGGCCTCACGGCGCGCCAGGAACTCGGCCTCGGTGACCACGGCGCGCCGGCGACCCGCCTCGCGTCCGTCACGGCGCCGCTGCTTCTTGGCCTCCAGGCGGGTGGAGCCCTTGATGCGCTGCGGTTCGGTGATCAGCTCCACTGCGCGCTTGCGCGGGTGGCCTTCGTCGGGGGCGGATGCCTCTTCCTTGCCCTCTCCCCCGCGGCGTCGGTTGCGACGGCGCGATGCGCCGGGCGACGCAGGCTCTGCCTCCGGCTCGACTGCCCCTGCAGGCAACGGCGGAAGAGGGGGAATCTCGGGTGCGTAGAAGTGGAGCTGAGTCGACACCGCGGACACGAAGTCCTCAGGGAGCAGGCCCAGACTCACCGCGGTGAGCGGCTGCGAAGGGTCGGCGTCCTCCTCGGAGGGCTGCTCGGCTCGCGGCTCGTCGGCGGTCGCCGGTTCGCTCGCGGCCGTCGCCGGCTCATCGGCGGGAGTCTGCGGCTCCTCAGCGGGAGTCTGCGGCTCCTCAGTGGGAGTCTGCGGCTCCTCAGCGAGAGACTTCGGCTCCTCGAAATGCTCCGTCAGCGGCGTCTCCGGTTGCTCCGTCGTCAGCGGAGCACCCGAATCGGTCTGAGCATTGAGGTCTGAATCGTTTCCATCTGCCATCACTGGCGCACTCCCTGCGGGGCGGCACCGCGCGCCGCCCGGCGAAATCTCGTGCGGCGCCGCACCTGCGGTGCCGCGAACTCACTCGGTCTGCAGCGGAATCCTGCGTTGGGCGGATGTTCTCGCTGCCACGGGCGTCCATCGCCCTGAAGTCTTCGGTGATGCTCATCGCGGCGCGGCCGCGCGTCATCGAGCCCCATTATCGCACTTCCCCCGCCGGATTGCTCATTCACGGCACGCCGGGAGTCTCACTCCGCCGGCCGTCCGCCCGCGGCGGCCCCGCGACGCGGCATCCGCCCAGCCCTCGATGCCATAATCCGAAGCATGCCCGAGCGTCAGACCCACACCCGTCCCACCGTGCTCGCCGTGTGGCTGGTGCTCGCCGGGGTCATCGGCTGGTGGGCGGCGTTCACCCTCCTGATGGAGCGTCTGCACAAGCTGGCCGACCCGAACGCCATAGCCTCGTGCGACTTCAACTCGCTGGTGCAGTGCTCTGCGAACCTCGAATCCTGGCAGGGCAGCCTCTTCGGCTTCCCCAACCCGATCCTGGGGATCACGGGCTGGGTCGCCCCGGTCGTGGTCGGCATGGCGCTTCTGGCCCGCGCCCGCTTCGCTCGCTGGTTCTGGCTGCTGTTTGCCCTGGGACTGCTGTTCGCCTTCGGCTTCGTGTGCTGGCTCATCTTCCAGAGCCTGTTCGTGCTCGGCACGCTGTGCCCCTGGTGCATGGTGACGTGGGCGGTCACGATCCCGACGTTCTATGCCGTGACGCTGCACGTGCTACGGGCGGGCCTGCTGCCCGCGCCGGTCGGCGTCCGTCGCGCCGCGGAGCGGCTGATGGGATGGATGCCGCTCATCACGGTGGTGAGCTACGCGATCATCGCCGTCCTCGCCCAACTGCAGCTGGACGTGCTCGGGCGCGCATTCTGAGTCCTGGGTGCAAGGTCAGCGGAACCAGATCTCGAGCTCACGCGCAGCGGACTCCGGGCTGTCGGAGCCGTGCACGAGGTTCTGCTGGACCTTCAGCCCCCAGTCACGGCCGAAGTCGCCGCGGATCGTTCCCGGGGCGGCGGTCGTGGGGTCGGTCGTGCCCGCGAGAGAGCGGAAGCCCTCGATGACGCGGTTGCCCGCGAGTCGGATCGCGACCGAGGGCCCCGACATCATGAACTCGACGAGTGGCTCGTAGAACGGCTTGCCCGCGTGCTCGGCGTAATGACGCTCGAGCCGCTCGCGGTCCGGCTCGACCAGGCGGATGTCGACGAGTGCATAGCCCTTCGCCTCGATGCGGGCGAGGATCGCGCCGGTCAGCCCGCGCGCAACGCCGTCGGGCTTGACGAGGACGAGGGTCTCTTCGGTTGCCATGGGTGTCTCCGTTCGCCGTCACCGGCACAGTCGAGGGTGTTCAGGACGTGGGGGGATCCGTCGCCCGCTGCGCATTGCGGCGGTCGAGCGAGGCTCCTTTGATCGTCGCATACGCATACATGCCTCCGAAAATGAGGGCGACGAGGGCGAGCGCCGGCACGAGGAGCGCACCGAGCGCCACGACGAGCTGCAGGAACCATCCGAGCGCGATACCCCACCGATGGCGAAGCACTCGCGCGGTGAGGATCATGGTGACGGCGAGCACGGCACCGCCGACGATCCCCCACCACGGCGCGATCGGTTCGGGCAGCGCCCGCAGGCCGTAGATGACGAGACCGGCGAGGAACGCGATCATCGACTCGAATCCGAGCACGATGGCCCCCAGCGACTCCGCCGCCCCACGCGCCCGCCGTGGCCGCTCGGCCGCGGCGGTCACCGCGCCCACCCGCTCTTCCAGTCCTCGGCGGACGACAGCGCGAGTGCCTCGCCGGCGAGCACGACGGAACCGGCGATCACCACCGCGCGACGTTCGGATGCCGCCGCCCATTCCCGCGCGGACTCCGCGGCATCGGCAAGGTCGGTGTGCACGGTGACGGGAACGCCGCGGGCCTCAGCCAGGTCGGCGATCGCGTCCGCGTCGTTGGCGCGTTCGGAGTCCGGCGCGGTGGCGAACACGTGCGCGGCCACGGGTGCCAGTTCGGCGACGATCCCGTCGGCGTCCTTGTCGGAGAGCACGCCCAGCACCATGCCCCACTCGTCGAAGTCGAACGCTTCCTGCAGCGCGGCCACGAGCGCGCGCGCACCGTGAGGGTTGTGCGCGGCGTCCACGACGACCGTGGGGCTCGCGCCGACCAACTGCAGGCGACCCGGAGAGGTCACGCCGCCGAGGCCCTCCGCGAGCACTTCCCCCGAGATGGGCTGGGTGCCTCCTCCGAGGAGCGACTCCACCGCGGCGATGGCGAGGGTGGCGTTGAACCCCTGGTGCGCGCCGTACATCGGCAGATACTCGTCGTCGTAGACGCCGGCGAGTCCGCGGACGCTGATCAGTTGGCCACCGACCGCCAGGCGCTGCTGAGCCAGAGCGAATCCTTCGCCCTCGAACGCGATCGTCGCGCCCCGCTCAGCGGCGGCCCGCCGAAGTTCCGCCTCGGCTGCGGGGTTCTGCCGCGCCGAGACAGCCGCGGCCCCGTCCTTGATGATCCCGGCCTTCACGGCGGCGATCTCGGAGATGGTGTCGCCGAGGCGATCGGCGTGGTCCATGTCGATCGGGGTGAAGACCGCGACGTCGCCGTCGGCGGTATTGGTGGAGTCCCACGAGCCGCCCATGCCGACTTCCAGCACCAGCACATCGATCGGGGCATCGGCGAAGGCCACGAACGCAAGAACCGTGAGCAGCTCGAAGAACGTCAGTGCGGCATCGTCCGCAGCGGCAAGCTCCGCGTCGACGAGGTCGACGAAAGGAGAGATCTCGTCCCACGCATCGGCCACGGCCGCGTCCGAGATCGGCTCGCCGTCGACCATGATCCGCTCCGTGAAGCGTTCGAGATGCGGGCTGGTGAACAGTCCCGTCCTCAGGCCGTGGGCACGGATGAGGCTCTCGATCACGCGGCTCGTAGAGGTCTTGCCATTGGTCCCCGTGACGTGGACGACGCGGTAGGTCCGCTGCGGGTCGTCCAGCAGCTCGAGGACGCGCCGGGTGCGCTCGACGCGCGGCTGCACCCAGCGCTCGCCCTGGCGTTCCAGCAGCGCGGCGTAGACGGCGTCGGCGCGGGCGCGATCGCGGTCGGTCATGCGTTCGCCTCGACCCTCGTGACGGCCACCTCGAACGGACCCGAATTGGCGAAGGCGCCGGCGTCGAAGGATGCCACGTGCTCCGGAGCCGGCGTGACGGGGCGGCTGCCGCGGGGGCCGTAGAGCGAGTGCTCCACGGCGAGCGTCTCGCTCGCGACGCCGGCTGCATCGAACGCGGACTCCACCGCGACGCGATCCTCGACGTCGTCGAATGCCAGCTCCAGCCTGATGCGGTCGCTCACATCGAACCCGGCGGCCTTGCGGGTGTCCTGCACCGCTCGGATGATGTCACGTGCGAGGCCCTCGGCCTCCAGATCCGGTGTCGTGGTGGTGTCCAGCAGCACGAACCCTCCTTCATCGAGCAGCGCGATCGCGGTTCCCTCATCGACACCGCCTGCCTCGAGGGTGAGTTCGTACTCGCCCTCGTGCAACTCGATGCCGTCGACCACGACGACGCCGTCCTTCTCCTCCCAGACACCTGCCCTCGCACCGGCGATGACGTGCTGGACCTGCTTGCCCAGGCGGGGCCCGGCCGCACGCGCGTTCACCGACAAGCGGCTGGTGATTCCGTAGCGCTGCGCGACGTCGTCGCCGAGCTCGACGAGCTCGACCGCCTTGACGTTGAGCTCGTCGCGCAGGATCCCTTCGAACTGTGCGAGGGACGCGGCATCCGTCATCGCCACCGTCAGCTTCGAAAGCGGAAGACGCACGCGCTTGCCCTCCTTCTTGCGCAGGGCGTTCGCGACACTGGATGCCTGCCGGACGGCGTCCATCGCGGCGCGGATGTCGTCGGCGGCAGGGTACGCCGACGCATCCGGCCAGTCCTGCAGGTGCACGCTGCGTCCACCGGTCAGACCCCGCCAGACCTTCTCGGACACGAGCGGGATGAGCGGCGCCGCCACGCGCGTGAGCGTCTCGAGCACGGTGTAGAGGGTGTCGAACGCCTCGCGGCTCTTCGGATCGTCGGTCACGCCGACCCAGAAGCGGTCACGAGAGCGCCGGATGTACCAGTTCGTCAGCGCTTCGGCGAAGTCTCGAAGCTTCGCCGCCGCCATCGTCGAGTCCAGGCCGTCGAGGTCTGCTGCGACCTCACGCACGAGGTCGCCCGTGAGCGCCAGGATGTACCGGTCGAGCACATCGGTGGAGTCTGTGCGCCAGGAGGCCTCGTACCCGCGTGAGCCGGAGGCGTTCGCGTAGGTCGCGAAGAAGTACCACGCGTTCCACAGCGGCAGCATGAACTCGCGCACGCCCGCACGGATGCCCTCCGCCGTGACGATGAGATTCCCGCCGCGCAGGACGTTGCTGGCCATGAGGAACCAGCGCGTGGCATCCGAGCCGTCCGAATCGAACGTCTCGTACACGTCGGGATAGTTGCCCCGGGACTTGGACGCCTTGAATCCGTCATTGCCCAGGATGATGCCGTGGCACGACACCCCCGTGAAGGCCGGACGGTCGAACAGCGCCGTCGACAGCACGTGCATGACGTAGAACCAGCCGCGCGTCTGTCCGATGTACTCCACGATGAAGTCGGCCGGCGCGTGCTCGTCGAACCATTCCTGGTTCTCGAACGGGTAGTGCACCTGCGCGTACGGCATGGACCCGGAGTCGAACCAGACGTCGAACACGTCCTCGATGCGCCGCATCGTGGAGCGACCCGTGGGGTCGTCCGGGTTCGGGCGCGTCAGGTCGTCGATGAAGGGGCGGTGCAGATCGACCTCGCCCTCGGCATTGCGCGGCAGGCGCCCGAAGTCGCGCTCGATCTCTTCGAGAGACCCGTACACGTCGATGCGCGGGTGCTCGGGGTCGTCGCTCTTCCAGATCGGGATCGGCGAGCCCCAGTAGCGGTTGCGGCTGATCGACCAGTCGCGCGCGCCCTCGAGCCACTTGCCGAACTGTCCGTGCTTGACGTTCTCGGGGACCCACGTGATCTGCTCGTTGCCTGCCAGCAGCCGGTCCTTGACCTCGGTCACGCGAACGAACCAGCTCGACACCGCGCGGTAGATGAGGGGATTCCGGCATCGCCAGCAGTGCGGATACGAGTGCTCGTAGCTCGCCTCGCGCAGCAGCCGCCCGTCCTGGCGCAGCTGCCTGATGAGAGGCCGGTTGGCATCCATCCACAGCTCTCCGGCGACATCCGTCACCTGCGGCAGGAACCGGCCGCCGTCGTCGAGGCTCATGATGAGCGGGATGCCGGCGGCCTCGGTCACCCGCTGGTCATCCTCGCCGAACGCCGGGGCCTGGTGTACGACCCCGGTGCCGTCCGCAGTGGTCACGTAGTCGTCGACGAGGATGCGCCAGGCGTTCTGGGTGCCCCACGTGTCAGCATCCGCGTAGTAGTCGAACAACCGGTCGTAGGCGACGTCTGCGAGTTCTGTGCCCTGGACGGTCTGCACGACCGCCGCACGTGCCGCCTCGGGCGAGTCGTAGCCGAGATCCTTGGCATAGTTGCCCAGCAGCTCCTCGGCCAGCAGGTAGCGGTGGGCGTACGCCTCTTCGGGCTCGTCGGCCTGCCCGTCGGCGGTGTGGTGCACGTCGGCGGCGCCGTTCGGGCCGCCGGGGACCACGGCGTAGCGGACCTCGGGGCCCACAGCGAGGGCGAGGTTCGTGGGCAGGGTCCACGGGGTCGTCGTCCACGCGAGGGCACGCACGCCGGTGAGCCCGAGCGCCTCGGCCTTCAGACCGACGAGCGGGAAGGTCACCGTGACCGAGGGGTCTTGCCGCATCTTGTATACGTCGTCGTCCATACGCAGCTCATGCGCCGAGAGCGGCGTCTCGTCGCGCCAGCAGTAGGGCAGCACGCGGTAGCCCTCGTAGGCCAGGCCCCTCTCGTACAGCGTCTTGAACGCCCACAGCACTGACTCCATGTAGGAGACGTTGAGGGTCTTGTAGCCGCGCTCGAAGTCGACCCAGCGCGCCTGGCGCGTGACGTAGTCCTCCCACTCGCGCGTGTAGGCCAGCACCGACTCCCGCGCCTTGGCGTTGAACGCCGCGACGCCCATCGCCTCGATCTCGCTCTTCTCGGTGATGCCCAGCTGCTTCATCGCCTCCAGCTCGGCCGGAAGGCCGTGGGTGTCCCACCCGAACACACGGTCGACCTTCTTGCCGCGCATGGTCTGGAAGCGCGGGAAGAGGTCCTTCGCGTAGCCGGTGAGGAGGTGACCATAGTGCGGCAGCCCGTTGGCGAACGGGGGGCCGTCGTAGAACACCCATTCCTCGGCGCCCTCGCGCTGGTCGACCGAGGCGCGGAAGGTCTGGTCAGCCTCCCAGAACGTCAGCGTCTCGCGCTCGACATCGGGAAAGCGAGGGCTCGGGACGACCGGTGCTGGATCGGCTGCCGGTCCGAACGGTGAGGGCTTCGGGTAGGTCATCATCTCTCGCAGGTGCTCGCTGGTGTGCGTCCTGCCGGGACGACCTGCCCGGAGATGTCTCCCGGCGGACCGCGGTACCACCCTGCATTGACGGGATGCCATCCACCGGCATCCGCCCTCTTTCACTGCGGCTGTGACGGGCCTGCCCCGCTCGGTTCTAGTAAGGGCTCGTCGTGACGGGCCCGGTTCTTCCGAGAGCTCCCCGGTGATGGCCGGATCAGCGCTGGTGCATCGAGTCTACCGTTGCCGCGCGAGCAGGGAATGATGAGAGGGTCTCCGTGGTTTCTGGACTCGTGCCAAGATTGACGACCGTGAGCTCCCGCGCTACTCCCGACACCTCCCCCGCCGCCACGACAACCCCCGCCCGCCGCGTCGCGTGGGCGTCGATGGTGGGCACGTCGCTGGAGTCCTTCGACTTCTACCTTTTCGCGTACTTCTCGGCGTTCTTCGTCGGCCCGCTGTTCTTCGACCCTCTGGGCCCGATCGGCGCGACCAGCGTGGCGTTCCTCACGATCGCCGTCGCCTTCGTCGTCCGCCCGATCGGCGCGATCCTCTTCGGCTACATGGGCGACCGCCTGGGCCGACGAGCGACACTGCTGTGGACCATCGGGATCATGGGCGTCGCGACGGGCCTCATCGGAATGCTCCCCACCTACGCGCAAGCCGGCTGGCTCGGCGCCGTGCTGCTGATCCTCCTGCGCATCGTGCAGGGATTGTCGTTGGGCGGCGAATGGGGCGGCTCGATCCTCATCGCCACCGAGCACTCCGGTCCCGTCAAGCGAGCGTTCTATGCCGCCATCCCGCAGCTCGGGTCGCCCGTCGGCTCGATCCTCTCCGCCGTGGTGTTCATCGTGATGACGGTCGCGCTCCCCGCCGAGCAGCTCGCCGAGTGGGGCTGGCGCATTCCGTTCCTGCTCGCGCTGCCGTTGCTGGCCGTCTCGCTGTACCTGCGGCTCACGATCTCTGAGACCCCGGTCTTCCAGGGCGTCGTGGCGGAGGGCCGGCGCGACCGCATCCCGTTCGTCACGATGTTCGCCAAGCGCCCCGCGGCGATGGCGATCGCGATCGGGGCGGCGCTGCTGGGCATCGGCTCCTACTCGCTGATGAACACCTATACGGTCAACTACGGTGTGGAACGGCTCGGGTTCAGCTTCCAGGATCTCCTCATCGCGACCACCATCGGCGGCCTCCTGCAGCTGATCACCATCCCGCTGTTCGGGGCCTGGGCGAGCCGCATCGGCTCGGCGAAGGTCGTGATGTGGGGCGCGCTGGGCACGCTGCTCATCACGTTCCCGATGTACTACCTGCTGCAGTCCGCGACCTTCCCCATCCTGGTGGGGACGATGATCGTCGGCGGCATCCTCCCGACGATGGCATGGGCGGCGCTCGGCGGGCTCATGAACGACCTCTTTCCCGACAACTTCCGCTACTCGGCGCTCTCGTTCGCGTATGCCCTCGCGGCCACGATCAGCGGCTTCGTGCCGTACGTGACGTTCGAACTGGGGACCGCGACCGGCTTCGTGTGGTGGCATCCGGGCATCATCCTTGCGGTCATGTCGGCTGTGACCCTGGTCTCGGCATGGCTGGCCGCGCGCCGGCGCCCCGAGCCCGAGCTCGCCTCCGCACCCGAGACGGCCTCCGCCGCGGTCTGATCGCACGGAAGAGAGAGCGGATGCCGGAGGCCCCCGGCATCCGCTCTCTCTGGTGACTGCACCCGGGTAGAATCGAGCCGCATCCCACACTCAGGCACGCTCACACGGTGCCGCACATATCGAGGAGACCCGATGGCCGACGCGCAGATTCCCGACAAGCCCGCCCTCGAGGGTCTCGAGACCAAGTGGGATGCGAGGTGGACCGAGCAGGGCACGTATCTGTTCGACCGGATCCGCGCCGCCGAGGTCGGCCGCAAGGGCATCTTCTCGGTCGACACTCCCCCGCCGACGGCGTCGGGAAGCCTGCACATCGGGCACGTCTTCAGCTATACGCACACCGACGTCAAGGTGCGCTTCGAGCGTATGCAAGGCAAGACGGTGTTCTACCCGATGGGCTGGGACGACAACGGCCTGCCGACCGAGCGCCGTGTGCAGAACTACTACGGGGTGCGCTGCGACCCGTCGCTGCCGTACGACCCGGAGTTCACTCCGCCGTACGAGGGCGGCGACAACAAGTCCAGCCGAGCCGCCGACCAGATCCCGGTGAGCCGCCGCAACTTCATCGAGCTGTGCGAGAAGCTCACCGTCGAGGATGAGAAGCACTTCGAGGCGCTCTGGCGCTCGCTCGGTCTCAGCGTCGACTGGACGCAGACGTACCGGACGATCTCCGACGAAACGATGCGCGTCAGCCAGCTCGCGTTCCTGCGCAACCTCGAGCGCGGCGAAGCCTTCCAGGATCTCGCTCCGACGCTGTGGGACATCGACTTCCGCACGGCGGTGGCCCAGGCCGAGCTCGAGGATCGGGATCAGCCCGCCGCGTACCATCGTGTCGCCTTCCACAAGACCGACGGCAGCGGTCACGTCGTGATCGAGACCACCCGCCCCGAGCTGCTCCCCGCGTGCGTTGCGCTCGTCGCCCACCCCGACGACGAGCGGTACCAGCCGCTCTTCGGCACGACGGTGCGCACGCCCTTGTTCGACGTCGAGGTGCCCGTGCTCGCGCATCCCCTCGCACAGAAAGACAAGGGCTCGGGCATCGCCATGATCTGTACGTTCGGCGATGTGACCGACATCGTGTGGTGGCGTGAGCTCGATCTGCCCAACCGGACGATCCTCGGACAGGACGGTCGCGTTCTGGCCGAAGCGCCGGATGTGATCGTGACGGATGCCGCGAGGGGGGCATACGCGGAGCTCGCCGGCAAGACGGTGTTCAGCGCCAAGAAGCGCATCGTCGAGCTGCTGCAGGAGTCCGGCGACATGGACGGCGATCCCAAGCCGTTCACGCACTCCGTCAAGTTCTATGAGAAGGGCGACCGGCCCCTCGAGATCGTCTCGACGCGCCAGTGGTATCTGCGCAACGGCGCTCGTGACGAGTCCTTGCGCGACAAGTTGATCGCCCTCGGTCAGCAGATGTCGTGGCATCCGGATTTCATGCGTGTGCGCTATGAGAACTGGACCAACGGCCTCACCGGCGACTGGCTGGTGTCGCGTCAGCGGTTCTTCGGCGTGCCCATCCCGGTCTGGTACGCGCTCGACGAGAACGGCGAGCGCGACTACAGCCGCGTGCTGACGCCGGACTCCGCCGCGCTGCCGGTGGACCCGTCCAGCGACGTCCCGCCGGGCTACACCGAGGACCAGCGCGGCGTGCCCGGCGGCTTCGAGGGCGAGAACGACATCTTCGACACGTGGGCGACCTCGTCGCTGACGCCTCAACTCGCCGGCGGCTGGGAGCGCGACCCCGAGCTGTGGAACCTCGTCGCACCCTTCGACGTACGCCCCCAGGGCCAGGACATCATCCGAACGTGGCTGTTCTCCACCATGCTGCGCAGTGCGCTGGAAGACGATCGTGCGCCGTGGACGGATGCCGCCATCTCCGGCTTCATCGTCGATCCCGACCGCAAGAAGATGTCGAAGTCGAAGGGCAACGTCGTCACGCCGGCTGACATCCTGGTTCAGCACGGCTCGGATGCCGTCCGTTACTGGGCGGCTTCGAGTCGCCTCGGCACCGATGCGGCGTTCGACCCGCAGAACCCGACGCAGATCAAGATCGGCCGGCGTCTGGCCATCAAGGTGCTCAACGCCGCCAAGTTCGTGCTGTCGTTCCCGGTGCCCGAAGGTGCGCAGGTCACCCACGCGCTCGACGCGTCGATGCTCGCCGCCCTCGACGGCGTCGTGCGCGACGCCACGAAGGCCCTGCAGGCCTACGACCACGCGCGCGCACTCGAGATCACCGAGTCGTTCTTCTGGACGTTCTGCGACGACTACCTCGAGCTGGTGAAGGAACGTGCGTACAACCAGGCGGACGTGGGTCAGGCATCGGCCGCCCTCGCCCTGCGGATCGCGCTGTCGACCATGCTGCGCCTGTTCGCGCCGGTCCTGGTGTTCGCCGCAGAGGAGTCCTGGTCGTGGTTCAACGACGGCTCGGTGCACACCGCACCGTGGCCCGAGGCGCTCGAGATCGAGGGCGACCCCGGCGTGCTGAGCGTCGTGGGCAGCGCCCTCATCGGCATCCGTCGGGCTAAGACGGAGGCCAAGGTCTCGCAGAAGACGTCCGTCGACCACGTGACGATCTCAGCTCCGGCGGCATCCCTCGACGCCCTTCGCCTGGCCGAGGGCGACCTGAAGGCGGTCGGCCGGATTGCCGAGATTCACTACGCGGATGCCGAGGAGCTGACCGTCTCCGACATCCAGTTCGCACCCCAGGAGGACTGACATGCAACTCGGAACCCGTTGGACTTCCGGCGACGAACCGCCGCGCGCCGTCCCCGAGGCGCTGCACCCCAGCATCCGGGACGTCGACGAGGCGATCCCCGGCGACGATCTCGGTCAGCCGCGTCCGCGCTGGACCCTGACCTGGCTCGAGGGCCGCCCGATCGCGGAGCTCGACACGGGTGTCATCGTCACGCTCGATGCGGAGGGCGAAGCTGTCGTCCGCCACGACGACGAGACCGGGTTCGGCGGCCACTGACCGCGACCAGGCCCGCGCCGGGTCAGGCGTGCGCCGGGTCAGGCGTGCGCCGCGTCGACCTCCGCGCCCGCCTTGCGGGTGCCCACGACCAGGAGCCGTGAGCCGAGGATGGTCGCGATGAGGATGAAGATCCCGGCCGCGACGAACGGCAGGCGCAGATCGATCCGCGCCACCCAGCCGCCCAGCAGAGTGGCGATCGGGAACATGCCCCACGTCAGCATGCGGA
This sequence comes from Microbacterium sp. HD4P20, assembly GCF_019449275.2. Taxonomy (GTDB): domain Bacteria; phylum Actinomycetota; class Actinomycetes; order Actinomycetales; family Microbacteriaceae; genus Microbacterium. The sequence goes on along the minus strand of NZ_JAHZQZ020000014.1, from coordinate 244,691 downwards.
TGATGCCGAGCACCCGGCCGAACAGCTCGGTGGGAACGATCTGCTGACGGAGGGCGCCCCAGGGCACGTTCCACACCGAGATCGAGAAGGCCCCGAGCGCATAGGCGGCGCTGGCGGAGAACACTTCGGGGGCCAGGCCGGTCAGGCCCAGCCCGACGGCGGCCCCGACGTTCGCGGCGAGCATGACGCGTCCGCGACCGAACCGCTCGACCAGTCGCGGCGCGACGAGCGATCCGAGGAGCGCTCCGACGCCCACGCCCGCCGTGACGAACCCGATGGCGGCTGGGACGACATCCAGGTCGTCGAGGAAGTACAGGATGGTGCTCGCCTGCGCGAACGAGAGGGCGCTACCCACGAGCGATGTGTAGAGGACCATCGCACGCAGATAGCGGTTGCGCCACAGGTAGACGATCGCCTCTCTCGCCGTCACCCTGCTCGGGGACGGCGGCACCGGCACCGGCATCGCGGAGCCCCCGGCCGCCACATCCGGCGCTCCCGGGTCGGTGACGCGCGCCGGCTCGCGGAGCGGGCGCGCCGCAGAGATCGGCAGAAGCAAGGCCAGGACGATGGGCACGATGTATCCCGCCGCCCCCAGCCACAACGGCAGTGCGAGCGAGACCGCGAACAGCAGCCCGGCGATCGGCTGTGCGACGAACATGTCGATCGTGATGTGCGCGGCCTGCATTCGTCCGTTCGCCCGGTCCAGCTGCGGCTTGGTGACCACCCCCGGGATGACCGCGTTCGTCGCGTTGTCGAACAGCGTCTCACCCAGCCCGAAGATGAGCGTTCCGACGAACAGAGCCCAGAGCTCCAGAGAGCCGGTCGCCGTGAGGACCGCGAGCCAGAGGGCTGCGCCTCCACGGAGTGTGTTGGCCGCCGCCATGATGACGCGTCGGTCGAAGCGATCCACGATCATGCCGGCCGGGAGTCCGAAGACCAGCCAGGGGAGGAACGCGAGGGCGCCGATCACCGAGATCGCGAGTGGATCGCGCGTCAGCGTGGTGGCGATGAGCGGAACCGCGGTGCGTCCCAGGCCGTCGGCCAGGTTGCTGAACGCAGCCGCGGTCCACAGCTTGCCGAAGTCGCGGCCGAGCGGCGTGCGCTTCGGTCGGCCGGCGGGCCGTCCCGGCGCCGTCGCGGTGTCGAGGGCGCCGGTCATCGCGGCATGATGCCGACGGATGCCAGCGCCTCGGCGTGCCTGCGGGCAGCTGCCGCGGCATCCCGCGCTGCCATGATGCTGCGCCGCTCGGGACGATGACGACGGGAGACCCGGGCCGCCACGATGCCGTCGAGCGCCGACGCGGCAGACAACAGCGCACGATCGAGGAACGTGACGCGAGGCACGCCTGCCGCAGCGACGCGGTGTGCGGTGAGGGCGGTCATGATTGTCCTCCTAGTTCGGGAAGCGGGAAGAGATCGGCCCTGATCGTGACGGGCCGGACGTTCTCGCCGGTCTGGTTTCGGTAGTTGTCCACGACGTCGTCGATGAGCGCCATGATCTTCGCGGCGAGTTCCTCGCTCTGCTCGGGGGTGAGCCGAGCGGTGGCGGTGGAGATCATGCTTCCCTTCCGCCAGACGTCGTTTTCGTCCAGAACCCCGCGGTCGACGAACTGCAGGAGCTGCTCGTGGCGGAGCTGAAAGAACTCCCGCATGACGATCTGACTGGCGGCTCTGCCGGAAGGGGTCTTGAGCGCCTCGGGATTGGCGAACGACACGCCGCCCGCCGGACGCTCCCACCACCGTTCGCGCCCCGACCCCTTGTCGACGCATTCCTGGATGAGGTCGTGCTTGGCCAGCGCCCGCAGATGGTAGCTGGTCGAACCTGACGACTCACCTAGCCGCTCCGCGAGTGAGCTCGCTGTCTGCGGGCCGTACTGGCTCAGGATGTCGTAGATCTTGACACGGAGCGGATGTGCAAGTGCGCGCAGCGCCCCCGCGTCGAGGACGCGGTCGGCTCGTTCCGAAGCGCTGTCCGAAGACGCCGGCTGGGCCGGGTCGTTGTCTGTCATGCTTCTCACGATAGCCATGCAAAGACTTCTTTGCAAGCATTAGTTTGCAATTGGAAGTTTGCAAAGGAGTCGCTGCCCGGACTGGCGCCGACAACTAGGCTGAACAGCATGCCCACGGACAACCCGCTGCTGACTGCCACCGCGCTCCCCTACGGCCTGCCCGACTACTCGGTCATCCGGCCTGAGCACTATCTCCCCGCCTTCGAGCATGCCTTTGCCGAGCACTCCGCCGAGATCTCGGCCATCACACGAGTGCGCTCGATGCCCACCTTCGAGAACACGATGGTCCCCCTCGAAGAGAGCGGGCGCCTGTTGGGCGATATCGCGCGCACCTTCTACACGGTGTCGTCGGCTGACGCGACGGAAGAGATTCAGGCGATCGACGAGCAGCTGGCGCCCCTCATGTCGGCGCACCAGGACTCGATCCAGCTCGATGCCGCACTGTACTGGCGGATCAAGACCCTCCACGAGCAGCTCGATCAGCTCGGGCTGACTCCGGAGGAGCGGTACCTCGTGGAGCGGCACTACACAGAGATGTCCCACGCGGGCGCCGGGCTCGACGATGACGCCAAACAGCGGCTCACCGGCCTCAACCAGCGCCTGTCGACGCTCACGACGCAGTTCGAAAAGAACCTGCTCGCCGACACCAACGACCTCGCGGTGGTGTTCGATGACGCCGCAGAACTCGAGGGTCTCACCGAGGGCGAGCTGTCGGCGGCCGCTCGGGCCGCCGCCGACCGAGGGCTCCAAGGCAAGTGGGTGGTGACTCTGACCCTGTTCACGGGGCACCCCTACCTCTCGAGCCTCACCGACAGGTCAGCGCGTGCGCGCCTGCTCGAGGCATCTCGTTCCCGCGGGTCGCGCGGCAACGAGAACGACAACCGTGCGACGCTCCTCGAGATCGTCCGACTCCGGGCCGAACGGGCACAGCTCCTGGGTTATGACTCGCACGCGGCGTACGTGACCTCCGACGAGACCGCCCGCTCCCCCGAGGCCGTCCACGATCTGCTGCGGCGACTCGCCGTCCCCGCCGCCCGCAATGCTGTTCGTGAGCAGGGCGAGCTTCAGAAGATCATTGACGCCGAGCCGGACCCGTTCCCGCTCGCCGCTCACGATTGGGCCTACTACACCGAGAAGGTGCGCGCCGCCGAGTACAACCTCGACCGCGCTGCGCTGCGTCCGTGGTTCGAGGCCGAGCGCGTGCTGAGGGACGGGGTGTTCCGCGCCGCCACCGAGCTGTACGGCATCGACTTCACCGAACGCGGTGATCTTCACGGTTATCACCCCGATACCCGCATCTTCGAGGTGCACAACGCCGACGGCAGTGCGCTCGGACTGTTCATCCTCGACCTGTACACCCGCGACACCAAACGTGGCGGCGCGTGGATGAACTCGATCGTGCTGCAGTCGCACCTCCGGGGAACCGCCCCGATCGTCGTGAACAACCTCAACGTCCCGAAGCCGGCGCCGGGAAGTCCGACGCTTCTCACGCTCGACGAGGTCACGACGCTCTTCCACGAGTTCGGCCACGCCCTGCACGGCCTGTTTGCGACCGTGACATACCCTCACTTCGCGGGCACGAACGTCTTCCGGGACTTCGTCGAGTTCCCCAGCCAGGTGAACGAGATGTGGATCTACTGGCCCGAGATCCTGACGGCCTATGCCCGTCACATCGAGACCGACGAGCCGCTTCCGGCCGATGTCGTCGACAAGCTGCACGCGTCTGAGGCGTTCAACCAGGGCTTCGCCACGAGCGAGTATCTCGCCGCCGCATGGCTCGACCAGGCGTGGCACTCACTATCGACCAGTGAGGCGGGCACTGATCTCGACGTGGCCGCCTTCGAGGCGGCCGCTCTCGCCGACGTCGGGCTAGACAACCCCGCCGTGCCCACGCGGTATTCCTCCACCTACTTCGCGCACGTCTTCTCGGGCGGCTACAGCGCCGGATACTACTCGTACATCTGGAGCGAGGTCCTCGACGCCGACACCGTGGAATGGTTCCGCGAGAACGGCGGCCTCCGACGCGAGAACGGCGATCGCTTCCGCGAGCGGCTGCTCGGTGTCGGCGGTTCGAAGGATCCGCTCGAGGCATACCGCGACTTCCGTGGGCGGGATGCCGAGATCAAGCCTCTTCTGAAGCGCCGGGGACTCGCCGACTGACGCGGCCGCCCGATCAGATGGCGCCGAGCCCTTTCGCGAAAGCGCGCATGCGGTCGGCCATCATCTGCGGCGCCTCGCCGACCGTGAAGTGGCCGCCGGTTTCGAGGCGCTCGAAGGCGCGGATGTCGCGGTAGAAGCGCCGTGCGAGCGATTCCGGGTAATCCCACTCATGGCGCTGAATGTGAACGGATGCCGGGATCTCGACGGCCGGCATCGCATCGGGCTGGTCGGCACCCTCGTAGTAGGGCCGGAAGGACGAGCCGATCGACTGGGTCGTCCAGTAGATCATGGCCTCGGTCAAGATGCGCTCACGCGAGATCAGGCTTTCGACGGCCCGCGGATCCTCCGCGGGCCCGTCGCTCCACTCCACCAGCTTCTCGGCCAGCCAGGCCAGCAGCCCGGCCGGAGAGTCGTTGAGCGCCGCAGCGAGCGTGTCGGGCCTCGTCGCCTGGATGTGCCCGTACCCCCCGTTCGCTCCTCCCCATTGATCCAGACGCTCGAAGAACGCGATTTCGTCGGGCGCGGTGAGGGATTCGCGCTCGGCGCTGGCCGGAAAGTGCGAATGCGTGACGAGGACGCCTCTCACCGACTCCGGGTAAGTGCCCGCGATGAGGTCGTTGACGTTGGCGGAGACGTCCTCGCCGTATGTGAAGTAGCGCTCGTAGCCGAGAACGCTGGTCATGAGGGCGTGCATCGTCGCAGCCAGACGGACCTCGGTCATGGGGCCTGACGCGTACGGCGTCGAATAGCCGAATCCGGGGAAGCTCGGCACGATCACGTGGAAGTCCGGGAGCAGCTGGGCGAACTCGAGTTGCAGGGCGAAGGTGTGCGGCCAGCCGTGCATCACCAGCAGCGGCGGCGCATCGTCTCGTGCAGAGCGCAGATGGACGAAGTGGACGGTCGTGTCGTCGATGTCGGCAAGGAACTGGGGATGCCCGTTGAGCCAGGCTTCGCGTGCACGCCAGTCGAATCGGCGCCAGCTGTCGACGAGTTCGCGCAGATACGCGGCGTCCATTCCCGAATCAGGACGACGTGGTGAGTCCGGCAGCGGGCGGAACCGTTCGAGGCGCTCGTGGAGATCGGCGATCTCCGCGTCGGGAACGTGGATCGTGAACGGTCGCAAGGTCATCCTGCGACGCTAGTGGCGGGGTCCGACACCCGCGGCGGACGTGTCAGGCGCTCTTGCGCTTCTGCCGCAGCACCAGGGTGGGAGTCGCGCCCTCTTCGACGGCGGCGCGCGTGATGATCGCCTTGTCGACGTCGTCGCTGGAAGGGATCTCGAACATGATCGGACCGAGCACGTCCTCGAGAATCGCCCGCAGCCCGCGCGCACCGGTCTTGCGAGCGACGGCGAGATCAGCGATGGCCTCCAGAGCCTCCCGGTCGAACTCGAGCGTCACACCGTCGAGTTCGAACATGCGCTGGTATTGCTTGACAAGCGCGTTCTTCGGCTCGGTGAGGATCTCCATGAGGGCCGCCTGGTCGAGCGGCGCCACGGACGCGACCACCGGCAGGCGGCCGATGAACTCGGGGATCAGCCCGAACTTGTGCAGGTCTTCCGGCTGCACCTCACTGAACAGGGTGAGGTCGTCACCCTTGTTGTGCAGCGGCGCGCCGAAGCCCACTCCGTGCTTGCCGACGCGCGACGAAATGATGTCTTCCAGCCCGGCGAAGGCGCCCGCGACGATGAACAGCACATTCGTCGTGTCGATCTGGATGAACTCCTGGTGCGGATGCTTACGGCCGCCCTGCGGCGGAACGGAGGCGACGGTGCCCTCGAGGATCTTCAGGAGGGCCTGCTGAACCCCCTCACCCGACACGTCACGGGTGATCGACGGGTTCTCGGCCTTGCGGGCGATCTTGTCGACCTCGTCGATGTAGATGATGCCGGTCTCAGCACGTTTGGTGTCGAAGTCGGCGGCCTGCAGCAGCTTGAGCAGGATGTTCTCGACGTCTTCGCCGACATAGCCCGCCTCGGTCAGGGCCGTGGCGTCGGCGACCGCGAAGGGCACGTTCAGCCGCTTGGCCAGGGTCTGCGCGAGGTACGTCTTGCCGCAGCCGGTGGGCCCGAGGAGGAGGATGTTGCTCTTGGCGATCTCGATCTCGTCGGCGCGCTGCTCGGCGGACTGGATCGTGCCGTGCGCGCGAACTCGCTTGTAGTGGTTGTAGACGGCCACGGACAGCGCGCGCTTGGCGTCGTTCTGCCCGACCACGTACTCCTCGAGGAAGGCGTAGATCTCGCGCGGCTTGGGGAGGTCGAACTCGGCCACGACACCCGAAGAGGACTCTGCCATGCGCTCTTCGATGATCTCGTTGCACAGCTCGACGCACTCGTCACAGATGTAGACCCCGGGACCGGCGATCAGCTGCTGGACCTGCTTCTGGCTCTTGCCGCAGAAGGAGCATTTGAACAGGTCCGCGCTCTCACCGATGCGTGCCATGCGGCTCCTCCTCGTGACGTGGGGCCCAGTCCCCCGGCTGTCTTCCGAGCCTAACCTCTGGCGGCGACATCCGGCGGGATTGCGACGCACGTTGTGGAGGGGCGTCCGCCCAGAGCAGAACGCGCAGTGGGCGAACGCCGACGCCCCGTCACCCGGATCCGGGTGACGGGGCGTCGAAGCGCGTCGAGGGCTACTTGGTCAGCGCCTGCTGACCGCGCTTGCGGGTGGTGAGCACCTGGTCGACGAGACCGTACGCCACCGACTCTTCGCCGGAGAGGATCTTGTCGCGGTCGATGTCCTTGTTGACCTCTTCGGGCGTCTTGTTCGAGTGCTTCGACAGGGTCTGCTCCAGCCACGTGCGCATCCGCATGATCTCGGCAGCCTGGATCTCGATGTCGGAGGCCTGACCGTGGCCGGCCTCACCCATCGCGGGCTGGTGAATGAGGATGCGGGCGTTCGGCAGCGCCAGGCGCTTGCCCGGGGCACCGGCCGCGAGGAGCACGGCGGCAGCCGACGCCGCCTGGCCCAGCACCACCGTCTGGATCTGCGGCGAGACGTACTGCATGGTGTCATAGATCGCCGTCATGGCCGTGAACGAGCCGCCGGGCGAGTTGATGTACATGATGATGTCGCGGTCGGGGTCCTGGCTCTCGAGCACCAGCAGCTGGGCCATGACGTCGTCTGCCGAGGCGTCGTCGACCTGGACGCCCAGGAAGATGACGCGGTCCTCGAACAGCTTGTTGTACGGGTCCTGGCGCTTGTAGCCGTAGGCGGTGCGCTCCTCGAACTGCGGCAGGATGTAGCGGCTGCCGGGCATCTGGAGCGCCTGCGGGGCGCCTGCTCCGAAGGTGGGTGTCTGCATTGCGGGTTCTCTCTCTTTCGCCTTCGGTGCGCTCAGTTGGCGGTTCCGCCGCCGCCGATGACGTCGGAGGCAGACTCGCGGATGTGGTCGACGAAGCCGTACTCGAGGGCTTCCTCGGCGCCGAACCAGCGGTCGCGGTCGCCGTCGGCGTTGATCTGCTCGACGCTCTTACCGGTCTGAGCCGCGGTGATCTCGGCGAGCCGCTTCTTCATGTCGAGGATCAGCTGCGCCTGCGTCTGGATGTCGCTCGCCGTGCCGCCGAAGCCACCGTGCGGCTGGTGCAGCAGCACGCGGGCGTTCGGGGTGATGTAACGCTTGCCCTTGGTGCCGGCGGTCAGGAGCAGCTGCCCCATGGAGGCGGCCATGCCGATGCCCACGGTGACGATGTCGTTCGGCACGAACTGCATCGTGTCGTAGATCGCCATGCCGGCCGTGATCGAACCGCCGGGCGAGTTGATGTAGAGGTAGATGTCCTTCTGCGAGTCTTCGGCGGCGAGAAGGAGGATCTTCGCGCAGATCTCGTTCGCGTTCTCATCCCGCACCTCCGACCCGAGCCAGATGATGCGGTCCTTCAGCAGCCTGTCGAAGACGCTCGTCGCGACAAGTGGTTCGGCCATGTGTGCTCCTGTTTCCTTGGGTCCTCGTCGAATCTACCGGCGCGTCCGGCGCGACCCGGCCGTGTTCGCCCTGGGCAGATCAGGGCGCGCTCGAATGCGCTCCTCGATGACGAAGGGGGACGGATGCCGCAGCATCCGTCCCCCTTCGTCGCTGCTGTCGCAGCGGCTACTCCTTGTCGGCGGCCTTCTTCTTGGCCGGCGCCTTCTTCTTGGCGGGCTTCGCCTCGGCCTCGGCCTCTTCGGCCTCGATCACGGCGTCGGCGTCGGCCGCGGCATCCGCGATCTCCTGCGCCTCTTCGACGACCTCTTCCTCAGCTGCTTCCTCGTCCTCGACGGCGACGAAACCGGTGAGGTCGACGGTGGCGCCGTTGGTGTCGACGACGGTGACCTTGCCGAGGGCCACCGCGAGGGCCTTGTTGCGGGCGACCTCGCCGACCATCGCGGGCAGCTGGTTGCCCTCCTGCAGCGCGTTGACGAAGTCCTGCGGCGCCATGCCGTACTGGCTGGCGGACTGCACGAGGTACTGCGTGAGCTCGTCCTGCGAGACCTGCACGTTGACCGACTCGGCGATCTTGTCGAGCAGCATCTGCGTCTTGAACTGCTTCTCGCTCGCCTCGGCGACCTCGGCGCGGTGCACGTCGTCCTCGAGACGGCCTTCGCCCTCGAGGTGATTGTGCACCTCGTCCTGGATGAGCTGCGGCGGAACCGGGATCTCGACGCGCTCGAGCAGCGTCTCGATCAGCTTGTCGCGAGCCGCGGAGCCCTGCGTGAACACCGACTGCTGGCCGACGCGCTCCCTGAGGCTGTCACGCAGTTCGGCGATGGTGTCGAACTCGCTCGCGATCTGGGCGAAGTCGTCGTCGGCCTCGGGAAGCTCACGTTCCTTCACAGCCTTGACGGTGACGGCGACCTCGGCCTCTTCACCGGCGTGATCGCCGCCGACGAGCTTCGAGCGGAAGGTGGTCTCCTCACCGGCGGTGAGCGACTCGATCGCCTCGTCGATGCCCTCGAGCAGCTCGCCCGACCCGACCTCGTACGACACGCCCTCGGCGCGGTCGATCTCGGTCCCGTCGATCTCGGCGACCAGGTCGAGCTCGACGAAGTCGCCGGTCGCGGCCGGGCGGTCGACGGTCACCAGCGTGCCGAAGCGGCTGCGAAGGCGGTCGAGCTCCTCGTCGATGGCGGCCTCGTCGACCTCGACGGCGTCGACCTCGATCGTCGTGCCCTCGAGGGCAGGAAGCTCGAACTCGGGACGCACGTCCACCTCGACCTGCACCTCGAGGTCGCCTGAGAAGTCCTTCTCGTTCGGCCACTCGGTGACCTCGGCGCTCGGGCGGCCCAGCACGCGCAGCTCATTGGCCGTGACGGCCTCACGGTAGAAGGTGTCGAGACCCTCGCTCACGGCGTGCTCGAGCACGGCGACGCGGCCGACGCGCTGGTCGATGATCGGCGCCGGCACCTTGCCCTTGCGGAAGCCCGGGATCTGCACATCCTGCGCGATGTGCTCGTACGCGTGTGCGATCGACGGCTTGAGCTCGTCGGGGCTGACCGTGATGTGCAGCTTCACCCGGGTCGGGCTGAGCTTCTCGACGGTGCTGTTCACCATGCCTGTTCGTTCTCCTCTATCGGACCGCGCGCGAGCGCGGCGGTTGAGTCTGGGGTTGGAATTCTGTGGGCCGTGATGTCGGGGCGACAGGATTTGAACCTGCGGCCTCCCGCTCCCAAAGCGGGCGCTCTACCAAGCTGAGCTACGCCCCGGGCGGGTTCGCGCACGTGCATGCGCCATTCGGCCCCGAGAAGTCTAGCCGACGCGCCCGGCACTCGCCTCGCGCACGGGCCGCGCGCATTCGTGGCATAGAATGGCGGATGCCGCGGCTCGCCGCTGCGGGGATGTAGCTCAATGGTAGAGCCTCAGTCTTCCAAACTGATGGTGCGGGTTCGATTCCCGTCATCCCCTCCAAACAAGAATGCCCCGATATCTCGGGGCTTTCTTCATGTCTCGGCTAGGTCAGGCTCAAGCCACGATGGCCTCGCGTGCCCGATACGTGCCCGACGCGTCTCTATATGTGCCCGTAGCGGATGCCGCAGAGAGCGCGTCCATGCGCTCTGCCAGTAGGGCTGAACGTTCCTCGGCGACGTGCTGATAGGTCATCGCCGCTGCCGTCGTTCGGTGCCCTGCGCGTGCCATCAGTTCGCGGGTCGTCGCGCCTGCCTGCGCCGCCAGCGTGAGGCCTGCGTGCCGCACATCGTGCACGTGGAACTGATCTAGGCCGAGAGCCTTGGTCGCCTTCCGCCATGCCTGCTGTGTCGCGTTCCTCGTCAACGAAGATCGGCCTGTGTAGTCAAGGAACATCGGGCTCTTGGCTGCGCCCTTCGTCGCGCTAATGTGCGCCTTCAGCATGGCTGCCGTACTCGGCGGTAGCGCCACGGTGCGAGCCTGGCCGGTCTTGGTCGGCGTCGTCAGTCGTCGCCCGTTCACGTCGATCACCTGACGCTCGACGCGCAGTGTCGCGGCCTCGGCGTCAAAGTCTCCGCGTTGCAGGCCGACGAGTTCACCGAGCCGCAGGTGCGCACCGAACATGACGTGCAGAGGGGTTCGGTAGTGCTGCGGCATCCGGTCAACGATGGTCGCGAGCACGTCGGGTGAGAGGTATGGCCGTTCATCGGCCTTGGCGACACCTGCGCCAACGATGGTGCACGGGTTCGACGCGATGAGTCGATCGCGCACGGCTGTTCCGAAGACAGCCTTCGCGAGGGCGTACGCCTGCCTGCGGCGCGTTGGATGGGCGGCACGGCTCGTGTACCAAGACCGCACGTCCTGTGGCTTCACGCTGGCGATGGTGACCCGGTGGAGCGGTTCTAGGTCACGCGTGATCAGGTCGGTGTACAACTCCGCTGTTCTCGGTGCGAGTCGGCCCCGCGTGCCGCCGTTCGCGATGAACTCGGTGGCGTACGAAAGGAACGTGACCTGACCGGCGCGATGGTCGATGAACGCGCCTCTAGAGAGGTCCGTCTGCGTCTGCGCGAGGAACTGCTGGGCGTCGCGCTTCGTGTCGAACGTGCGCGGCGCGGTCATCCGCTCCCCTGCATCAGTCGTCCAGCGTGCCTGCCATCGGCCCGATGGCATCTGTCGGATCGAGCCGAAGCCGTTTCTCCTGGCCATGATGTGTAACGCCTCTCTGTCTGCACCTTGATAGGCCTAGCCGTTACAGCGAGATTAACGCGAATCAGTCCACACCACCAGTCTGGTCCACCAGTTTGGTAACTTGACCTGGCGTTTATTGCTCTCACAGTCTGCGGTCGTCCTGTACACTTGAGAGCGAGAGAGAGCGGGCAGTACGGCCCCGGATGCCGTGCACGAGTGTTGGAAGGTCGACACGTTGATGCAGCCCTCTCACCCCGGTCCCGCGACCGAGATTCTCCGCCCGCCGTCCGCGCGTGGCTATGTCGGACGGGCACGCTCCGTCGAAGGTTCGGAAGGCGGGCCGCTCACGACCTTCGCCTATCAGCGGCTCATGGTCGCGAACATCGCGCAGGCCGTGCGCACGCGTCTCGCCGAGACTGACGTGCGGCTCACTGCCGAACAGGCGGACGTGCTGTGCGAGTTCATTCGCGCCGAGGCCATCGAGGCGCGTGACTGATGGCGTCCGAAAGGCAGATCGCCATGCTCGCCGCCGCTGCCGAGAAGCGTGGCCTGGCGAAGCCGTGCGATGAGTACGTTGCTCCGTTCGACAACGCCGAGGTCAGCGCGGCACTCAAGGCTCTGGAGGCTGGCCGTGACTACTTCGCTGGCCGCGAGTGCACAGAGAGCGGTCACGAGTCGGCGCGGCATCCGGCCACCGACAAGCAGGCAGGCTGGCTCTACAAGGTGGCGTTGGAGCACAGACTGAAGCCGCTCGACAAGGCGTGGGTGATCAAGAACCTGTCCGCCGATGAGGTTCGCGGGCTGGTCGCAGACATCGAGAAGGGCAATGACCCGCTCGCCTCACTCCATGCGCGGGCGGATGCCGCATGGCCCGAGACAGCACACCGCACTCCCCCGCCGTCGCGCACGGTTGCTGATACCGACGTGATCGACGTGCTGCGCTCGATCGAGAGCGCCGTGAAGCGCATCGCCGACCGGCTGGAGGCCGGCCGATGATCGGCGTCGCCACGAGCCCGGACGTGCTGAGCGTTGAGCGCATCGCTCGCGTGCAGGCCATGAGGGCTGACGGTCTGCGCCCGCATCACATCGGCAAGGAGTTCGCGGGCATCGGCGTCTTGGAGTCGTACACCGTCACGCCGTGCTGCATCGAGGTGCGCGCATCGGGCAATGACATTGCGCTCCGCCACGATCTGCGGATCGGCTACTACAAGGAAGCCCGTCGTGAAAACGCCTGAGTGGGTGTGGAACGACGTGCGCCCTGGTGCGCTGAGCATGCAGGCTCGTGCCGCGTACGGCACGCTGCTGGCGATGCGCAACACCAGAACAGGCGAGTGCTTTCCGTCGATGAGAACGCTGTGCAGCAGGCTCGGCGTGAGCGAGAACGCACTGCGCGGTTACATCAGGGAGGCCGCTGACGCGGGCCTCGTGCACGTGAAGAAGGTCTGGCGCAACGGCGACCAGAAGAACGTCTACGCGGTCAGCGCCTTCGAGGCTGTGCCCGTATGGCTGGCGACCGACGACGCTATCGCCAAGAACAGAACCTCAGAATCTGCGGTTCAGTCCCGTCGGCTGGCGAAGAGAACCGCAGAAAATGAGCCTCAGAATCTGCGGAATAACCATAGGCCTCAGAATCTGCGGAATAACTCCCCTAACGGAGTTAACTCCCGCGAGCAAGTCGCGAAGCGTGACACTCCTGCCGCTGATGCGGCATCCGTGTCACCGACTGATGCATGGGCTCGACTGAGTGACGAGTCTCGCGAAGTCCTCACCGACCTTGCTCGCCTGATCGCCGACGACCCGAACCCGGACCTGTCCGCAGTGCAGTACGAACTCGCTACCTGTGGGCATGCCTACCTCGATCGCGAGATGCGCGGAGATGCCTTCGCGCTCGATCGCAGGTATAGAGCGGACACGCTCGCTTCGATCACGAGTGGCGAGGTACGCGAGGTCTTGGCGTTCAACGGGCGGCTCTCGGATACCGAACGTGCGGCTTCCAAGCGGGCTGAGCCGTGGCCCTCTGTTCCGAGTGCGGCGGAATCACATGCGCCTCACGCATTCAAGGACGACGATCCGTTCTGAAAATCATGGCTAAGACCGATCGCGCCACGCACGCTGGAAAGTCCGACTTTCCGTCAACGAGAGCGATCACGTGATGAGCCAGGACGCGCAGTCAGATGCCTTCCGCTGCATCGTGCACGACGCTGACGGCCTCGTGATCGCACGCGTCACGTCTTCAGATGACTGGTACGCGTATGGCTGGGATGCCGCACGCGTGGCTGCGGTCGCCGCGGATACCGCTGAGCAGAGGCGCGTCGAACAGATCGTGAATGGCGGTGCGGGTCCGCTCGACGAGGAACGAGTGCGGTTGATCGAGGCCACGTCCGCCTTCTTCTCGCTGCTCGCGCGTCTGCATGAGCGCGCGTATGTGTCGGTCGAAGAGGTTTCCGACGAGATGACCGACGCGATTGCGCGTCTCTCGCGGTCGGCGAACGGCGTCATCGCAGAGTCGATCTGGCTGGAGTAGCACAGGCTCAGAACCAGTCTCGTTGTGTACCACATAATGCGTTTGACCTGGGCTTTAGTGGCTCCACGAGGTAGAATGGGCAGCGAGAATTGACACGAGACTCAGGTGAAGAACATGCGGAACACGGCGGCTATCGAGGCGTTCAGCCTCCCTGATCTGGCGGGCTGAGTCATCGCCGCCGTGTGGGGTCACGCAACGATCGTCGTTGATGCTGATGGCCGCGACCTCCCGCGTCAGGTGCGGATCATCGCTCGGCGGGCAGGCGAACGGGCTGGCCGCGACTTCGGCCAGTCGTTCAATAGGTCGCTGAGCAACCTGCTCCGCAAGAACGACTCGTTCACTCGCCTTACCGGCTCGCTGAAGCGGACGGGTGGCGCGCTCCAGCACTTCTCGAACGGCTGGCGCGGACTCTCTCACAACACGCGGCAGTGGACCCTCATTGTCGGCGCGGTCACCGCCGCTCTCCCGCAGATCGTCACCTTGGCCTCGGCGGCGGCATCGGGCATCCTCACTCTCGGTTCTGCGTTCACGTCTGTCGGCATCGGACTCGGTGTCACGATCGCGGCATTCGCTCGCTTCGCCGGGGACATCGAAGACGTGCCGGATGCCGTGCGTCCCGCGCGTGCCGCCTTCGACCGGCTGAAGGACACTCTCAGCGACCTGAACGGCGAACTGACGGCTCGCGTCTTCCGCGATACCGAGAAGGCGTGGAAGTCGCTGACGGACACGGTGCAAGGGTTGCAGAAGCCGCTGGAGAAGGTGGCCGATGTCGTCAACGGCCTGATCCAAGACTTCGCGAAGAACCTCGCTCCTGGCACCAGGAATTTCGAGAACCTGTCGAAGGTTGTCGAGGGGTCTGCTCCGATCTTCGACCGACTCGCGCGCGCCGCAGGGACGTTCGGGGCTGCCTTGCTCGCGGCGTTCGCGAACCCCGCGATGCAGCAGGCCGTCGAAGGTCTTGCCGGGTGGCTCAACGACCTCGCGACAGGTTTCGACAACTTCGTGAACGGACCCGGCTACAGCGAATGGGTGACTCGTGGCGCGTCGGTGTTCGAGCATCTCGGCGGGCTGCTGGAAAGCCTGGGCGACGCCCTGAGCGGGCTGTTCGATCAGCAGAGCACGGACAACCTCAACAACTTCATCGACGGTCTGGCTCGGTTCCTCGAAGGCCCGGGCAAGAGCCTTGTCGAGTTCTTCGACCAGTTGGACATTCCTGGTGCCGTGGTCGGCGCGCTCAACAACCTCGGCGACGCGCTGAAGCCGATCCTGGACTTCGCGACCGGCTTCATCAGGGCGAACCCGGACGCCGTCCGCGCCGGTCTGGTCGGCATCGGCACCGCTCTGGGTGCGATTGCCGCAGTAAAGATCACCACCGCTATCGTCGGCCCGCTGGCTGGATTCATGGGCGTGATGAGCGGCCGGAACACCGATAAGGTCAGCAAGTTCTCCGCTGCGCTCACCGGGGCCGCTGTGGCCTGGAGCGGGCTGGTACTCGCGACACAGGACGACCCGTCCACCAAGATCACCGGGCTGTTGAGCACGATTGGCGGGTTTGCTGTCATCGGCTCGGCCTTCGGCGGGGTCGGTGCGGCCATCGGCGCTCTGATGGGCGCTCTGGCAGGTATGGACGCCGCATTCGGCACCTTCTTCACCAAACTGCCCATTCTGGCTTCCGCAGGCTTCGTGCTCGTCGCTGCGACGTTGCAGAACTTCGCCACCAACACGCTGCCCGCCTGGTGGGCGGGCGTCACGTCGTGGTTCAAGGGCCTGTCGCTCATCGGAGAAGGCAACAATCCGTGGGCCGACGTGGCGTACGAGTGGGGCCAGACGATCCGCGCCTTCTTCACGGAGACTCTACCTGCGTGGTGGAGCGACGTGACGACGTGGTTCAACGGGTTGACGCTGATCGGCGCGGGCAACAACCCCTGGGCCGATGTCGCCTACGAGTGGGGTCAGACGATTCGCAACTTCTTCGCCGTCACGCTGCCCGCGTGGTGGAGGGACATCACGAACTGGTTCAACGGCTTGTCACTCATCGGCCACGGCAGGAATCCGATCGCGGACCTGGCTGCCGATTGGGGCAGAAGCCTGCGCAACTTCCTCACGGTCACGCTTCCGAACTGGTGGCAGAGCGTGCTCAACTTCTTCTCTGGCAAGAGCCTGTCGAACGCTGTCGGCAAGGCGCTCCGCCTGCCTGGTGGCGGCGGTGGTGGCGGCGGGATGGCTGCTGGCGGCGTTCTTCTCGGCCCTCGGCGCATCCTGGCTGGCGAGGCCGGACCGGAGGCGATCGTTCCTCTGCGCCGCGACCTGAACCAGGTCGATCCGTCCGTGCGCTGGCTGTCCGCAGTCGCACAGGGCAAGAGCACGACAGGTGGCGGGCACGTCGCCGCTGGCCGGACCATGAGCAACACCTTCTACATCAACGAAGCAGGTGACTCGCGCAGGACCGCTAATGACGTGGTTCGGCGTCTGGTCGAGAGTGTGGCGGGCTGAGGGATCATGACTACTCGAAACCGGATGCCGCGTCTTCTGACACCCGCCGAGGTCGCCGACATTCTCGGCGTCGAACCTCGGACGCTCCAGCGCTGGCGCGACAAGAACACCGGTCCTGCTTCGGTACGGCTCAGTCACCGCACGGTCAGGTATCCGCTCGATGACCTGATCCGATACCTGAACGACAGTCGAGAGGCAGTCTGATGCCCGTCATCGTGCAGGTCTACGACTCCCGTATCGCTGCCGCCTTCCAGCCCGGTGGCATGGTGTTCGGCGAAATGCGCTCGATGAGCCGTCAGAATCGGACCATCGCGAAAGCGAACGCACCTGTGCGCACAGGCCGCGTGCGTGACTCGATCGAGAGCGACGTGCAGCCTTCGGGCGTCTTCTCCACGACTTATCGGGTCGGCGTCGGCGAGGACTACGCGCCGTTCGTTCTCGGCGGTACTTCAGGACCGATCACGGCGAAGCGCGGCCCCAGGCTCATGATGAGGCCTGCCCCCTACTCTCACCTGCCGGTCAACCCGAGCCCCGGAAGCGGTGGCCGCTGGCCGTTCAAGAGCGTGCGCGGCCAGGCCGCCAACGACTTCCTGACCGAATCACTTCGCGCCACCTTCGCCCTGCGGGGGTTGGTCTGATGGGCACGGCAAGTGCGACGCCCGCTCCGGGCGGCGTGGATGTGGCGGCTCTCGCGGTGGAGGTCGCATCGGCGCTTCGCGGTCGCGTCGTGTACCGGCGTAATGCCTACCGGTTCAAGGTCCGCAGCGGCATCGGCAAGCCTCTGCCGAATGCCCTCATCGTGGCGATCGTCGCAGCCAACCTGCCGCGCGCGTCCATCCCCCAGACCGAAATTCTGGCCCGCTGCGTGGTCGGAAGCGACGAGTTCAAGGAAGCGCTGGGATGAACGCCGCACCGACACCGAACCTGCTCGCGAAGGTCGCCCCTCGTCACTTGGCCGAATCGGTGGACGACGCTGCCCGGGTGGTGCTCGGACGGCTCGACATTCGCCGTTGCACGCCCGAACAGGTGCAGTCCGCGCTTGGCGGCATCGGCCTGCATCTGCCCTTGGCCGTCTGTGGTGACTGGCTCGATGAGAGGCGCGGAGCATGAACGCCGACGAAACGCTGTTCGTGGGCGCGATGGAACAGGACACCGCGCCGACGCATGGGCCGCTCGGCCTGACCGGACGCGCGCGCGAGTACGTCGCCGCATGGCTAGCCTCCGTGGATCACGGATGCGGACACGCGACCGAGGTGCGATTCACGGCCATGCCGGTGCGGTCGGCGCTGTGCCCGGACTGCGCACAGGCCACGGGGCTGCTGGATTGCGCCATGCGGTGCGGGCGCTGCCGCGTGTCCGTCGATCCGGCTCGCGGCGACTATGCGGCGGTGTTCGCCGTGAACGCCTCCGTGATCGCGTTCTTGGCGATGTGCGCTCAGTGCATGGAGATGAAGGAGGGAAACGAATGACTATCGAAACGTGCGTGAAGTGTGGCGGGCCAATGCCCATTACGAGGGCAACGCTGGCGGCAGGACTGCGTCATACCGCATGCCGGTACCCGCTGCGGTCGCTGACGGCTTCGGCGGCGGACGTGGACGCGCACGCCCTCGATGTTTGGTCGACACGGGTCACGCTGGCAGGCATGCTGCGCGCGCACGGGATGGGGGTGTGAGCATGACGACGCTGCAGGAACACCTGACGCGCGATCTGGGGCGGTGGCTCGGATGAACCGCGCGGCCACCATTCAGCGACTGAGGGAGACGCTGAGTGCCCGGGATGAGCGCGAACGGGCATTACCTCGGGCCAAGTGTCGTGTCTGCGGAGGCTGGGCGCGCAAGGGCGAGGGCGAGAGGACCCGCGAACCCGAGTTCGCCGATGCCCGCGACAAGGCAGACCACGCCTACTGGCTCTCTCGGCAGCCCGGTGACGTGGACGGTTGGCGGCGCACCTGTGCAATGTGCGCTCGTGCCGAAGCCGAGAAGCGTGCGGCATCCACAATCTTGCTTGCCGTGGTCGGTTCGCATGATCTGAAAGAGCACGAAGCAAGCCGAGTCATCGGCGTGCTGAGGAACCGCGATCCTGATGGCCCTGGTTTCGTGGGCGGCGTAACAGCCGAGGCGAACGGTCGCGCCACAGGTACGCCGTGGGACCACGTGTCGGACGCCGACCGTGGCCGGCTGCGCGAAGCGTGGGCGACCCTCATCGCCGCGCGGAGTCCGCGACCCTCGCAATGGGGCGGCTGTGGCATGTGTGGCCGCGCGGAAGCCGTAGGCGACTGGTGGCGGGCACCCGACACCCTGCGCTGGCCTGACGGCTCACGCACGGCGTTCTGCGCCGCGTGCGCGGCGGTCTGGGATCGGCGCGGTGGGCCGTCGCATATCGATGACCTGCGCCGGGTTGGCGTGGAAGCCGCAACCGGCTGGCCGGTGCCTCTTGGCAACAGCGCCCCGCCGTTGTTTCGGCTGTTCGCGGAGTCGCGGTCGGCTGATCCTGCGGGCTTAACCGAATCGTGGTCCTGGTCGGACGGGCTGCGTCAGTACATCGAAGAAGTCTGGACGCGGCATCCGGCATATGCGCCCGAGCACCGCCGCGAAGGGTTTGAACAGCGTCGCCGCGTCGAGTTCGCCGCCATGACGGCAGAAGCGAGTAGCGAGAAGATTCGTCAGGAGGCCGCTACCTGGTGAGCGAGACCGGGGATGCCTGAACTCACGCGGCGGCGCGCGTAGCGCTCTAGCGGACGGAGTGGGCGAGGGCATCCCCTTGAAACATCTCTGCCGTGTAGGGGCGCGCCGTAGAGTCGTTACATGGTTCTTCGGGTCGGTCACTCTGCGCAGCCGCACCCGTCTGCCAAGCCGGGAACAGTCCTCGTCTGGACCTACACGTGCGCAGAGTGCGGCGACGTGTTCGACGCCCGCAAGTTCACACCCTGCGACGAGAACGGCACTCTCTACTGCGGGGCACACGTACCTGCCGGTAGCCATCGATGGTGCTCAGTCGGCGGTCATGTGATCGTCGGCGACACTTGCAAGATCAGCCACGACAAGAGCGCGAAGACAGCGAGCGAAGACCGTCCCTGCCAGTGGTGCGGCGAATCGCTCAAGGGCTATCGGTCAGATGCCGTCTACTGCTCGGCACGCTGCCGAGTCGCCGCGCATCGTCAATCGTCCTGATCGGCAGAACCATCTAGAGTTGCTTCGCCTCCGGCGTCGGCATCGCGACGTGCCTCACGGCGCTCCTTCAATCGAGCAATGCGCTTGGGGCCGATGAAAACCTCTTGAAGCACCTCATCCATGAATGCGAGCACATCGGCCACGTCTTCTGAGGTGGGCTCGTCGTCAATGTCGCCGTGCGCCATGTCGTTGCCGAAATGCCGTATCTCGTGCGCCGCCTCTTGTGTGCTCGGCCGAATGAGATTGCGAGATGCGAGGGCATCGATCTTGGCGACAAGCGCGCCCGTGTTGATTCCATTGTTCTTCGCCGTTGCCTCTACGACCGTTCGAGCCATCAGAATCGCCGCCATCCCCGCCCCGACCGCGCTAGCCGTGTGGGCCTCCTTGGCTGCGCGTCTGATCGCGTTGGGGACGTCGGGAAAGTCGGGCGCTTGCTGCGGCGGGTGCCACGTCAGACCTGGCCGGCCAAAGGTCTCGTCAGCCGCAGACGGAGCCTCATTGCTCGCGAGTTGGCGAAAGGCCACTGACACGCGGCCGCAGTTGTCGCATGTCGCGGCTCCTTGAATCGTGTAGGCAATGCGTGCGGGGAGCGTGCCGACGTGCTCGATAAACGACGCGGGAATGAGGGTCTCGATGTAGTTCACCCATACGCGGGTCATGTGTGAGAAGCGACCGCAGTAGCCGCACGTCGTTGATGCCATGGGGCCAATGCTGGCAGCAACGAATGGGATTTCGTGGGACAGAACCGCCGCGCGCCGTGATGTGCCGCTAGTGTCTGGGCGTGATCTTCGTGGCCAAAGACGATGACCCGTATGCTGCAGTCGCTCTGGTGATATCGCAGTGGGCATTAGGTATCTCGGCATTGACCTTCGTGGTCTCCATCGTCGCGCTCTGGTGGACGATACGAGAGTGGCGGCACTCAGGGGCGAGGGTGGACGTTTCGGGCACCGCCTGGCGCAGCCCGACGACACAGCGCATCCACACTTCGATCCGCAATCACGGACGGACCGCGATCACCGTGAACTATGTACTCTTGTTCGCCTCGGGTCGCGGCCGACAGCCGGATAGAGAAGCACCTGCGATGTTCCTTGGCAGTAGACCCGGCGAACCATTGGCGGACGTCAAGCCGTATCGGTTGGAGCCACAATCGAGTCTCGAACTCGAAGCGGACATCTCGCCGACCGCACCGTTCTATGGCCTACCTCGGTACTGGGTGGATGTTGAACTCGCGACCGGCAAGGTGCGCAAGAGCGGCTGGATCCAGAACAACTAAGGCCAGCGCGGACGCTCTTGACGAAGACTCCACGACGATCGCCCAACGCTTGGTCGGCTCTGTCGTCCGACCGGAGTAATCTCGACGGTCTCGGGGGCCGGTTCCGAGTCCTGAAAGGACCGACCGATGCCACGAGGCGAACGCGTCTCATCTGACCTCGACTTTCGCGCGTACGAGTACCTAGAGCGCGGCGTGAACGAAGTGCTCGAACTCACCTACCTCCGCTCTGGGTCTGATCCAGAGTGGGAGCGCCCCCACCAGGACGGGCAAGACATAACCGATCAACCTGAGCGGTGGACCCCGTATCAGCGTGCGCGGCGGATCGCGTACGAAGCGCGGGTAGAGGGCTATCGAGAACGCGGCCTGATTTAGGGCGTCAAGGACATGTCGCAATCCGACACGACATCCTCGACACGAACGAGTGCACGACTTACAGACTCCGAGGGTGCGGTATCACGCTAGTTTCCGCTGGGATTTGTCACGCGCGACCGCAATCACGGAGGCCGATGCCCGGCGTATCGCGACTCGGGTGTCGCCCGGTTCGTTTATCGTGAGGGTCCCAGAGCCACACGGACTCTGGGACCCCACTCAAACGAGGAGACGATGCCTATGAACGAGCAATCATCAACCGTCCAGATCATCACTCAGATCAACGCGCTGTTAGCCCAGCCGGTGATCGTTCTAGTGATCTTCTCTATCCTCATTCGCTGAACGCAGTACCTAGAGTATGCCCTGACCACCGACACGGGTGGTCAGGGCTTCTCTTTGCCAACCCGCCTTGCCAGTGTTCTAGACGGAGTTAGGCAGGAAGAACAGCCCGCAAGTCTTGCACTCGAAGCCACCCGGAGCGTCGCGAAGCACGGTGCCGCACTTCGGGCATCTTGGCTGGCCGAGGATTTCCATAGGTCCAGCCTAAGTTCTGGGCAGCGGATAGATGGAGCCGATACGTTCGGGCGCATGACCTACATCACGCGCGAGTACGAAGAAGGCGAATTGATGGAGCGCATCAGCGAACTCCGTCCCTCTCTGGTCATCCCCGACAACGTGCATCTTGTCGGCTTCAAGGCTGACGTACCGACCGGAAACACCAACTTCCGGACGCTCGAAGTCACGCTCGGCTTCCGTTTCACGCACGAAGAATGGGACCGCCTGCTGGCGAATCCGAGCGCGTAGCGGTCGCGGGCTAAACGTCGAACTTGTCGTTGGCCGACCGTGAGCGCCAGTATGTGCGCGTTGCGGGGAGCACTTGCGCTCCTAGCGTTGTTCCGAAGTCTTCGGAGGTCTCTGCGCGCCACGTGCCGTTCGCGCCGTCCACCGCGAGCAGCGCTGAACCACGAATGACGATCTGGTGCGTTTCCGTCACGTCGGCGTCGCGCGGACCAGTGTAGGTGAGCCAGAAGCGTGCGCTCACTGGGTATCTCAAGGGCTTAGCGGCGGCATCCTCTGGCTCAAGGAGCGCGACCCATTCGGACACCGTGTGAGTCACCGTCAACACGAACTCATGCGACTCTCCAGGAGGAACCGGCTCAGCGAGGACATACGCAGAGCCGCCGTCCGTTCCCCGCGCTCGAATCATCGCGGTTCCCGGCCCATCGTTGAGCAGCGTCGCGCTGTGTCTGAGGCTCAGTTGCAGATCGGCATCGCGAGGCAGCACGAACGTCTCGGTGGAAGCGACGGCGCGCTTTTGCCAACTCCCGGGTATCGCCGCGCTCAGTTTCGTCGCATCTACGTAGCCGGGCGTTGTGACCGTCAGATGTGGGACGCCCGATTCGATGCGTGCGATCTGGGTTTCTTGGAGAGCCCTTTCGGCGACCACCGTCGACTCTTCGGACGCCACGACCGCCTTGCGGGTGTACCACGCTTGCACCGCAATCACGATGGCTGAGAGCGTCGTCGCAATGGCGGCGATGATTGTAGCGATTGCGACCGCGCTCGCTAGCCCCGGGTCCTGCGTCATGCGTTCAGGTTGTCATAGCGAGTCGTGGGACATCTCGCCGACACGTCGATTCGTGGGACATAACTGTCGCACGGCATCCGCACAAGAAGACGGTGAGCGTTAGTCACCGGGTGACCTTTCGACGGGCTGACCCGGTGGGGTTTGAAAGTCCGACTTTCGTGCCCGACGCATGCCCCTAGACGCATCTGATTGGGCACGGATTCGGTAACCGAGCCGATCGAAACTCGCGGAAACTTGCGGGCTGTAACGGCTAACAGGTGGGCCGACACGTCTTCCAAACTGATGGTGCGGGTTCGATTCCCGGCATCCCTCCACTGCCCCGTTCGGCCGGCCGAAGGTCGCCCTGACGGGGCATTCGCGTTGGATGCCGTCCGAACGATGGGCTCCGGGGCGCGGCGGCCGCTTCCGGTCATCTCGTGCCTCCAAGATCACGCGATCCGCACTATCGGGCGACGTGACGCACGCGCCACACTGGGTACGGCAATGACCTCGCCTTCAGGAGTCGCCATGAGCACTTCGCCGTCCCGGCCGCCGAAGCCGCGCAAGCTGCCACGCCGGCCCGCGTCCGCGCTGGCCGAGAGGTGGACGCGGATCGACGGCGTCGACGTGTTCTACCGAGAGTCGCCGCGCCCTCCCGTCGACGGGCGGGTCATGGCGCACATCCACGGCTTCGGGCTCTCGGGCCGCTATCTGCTGCCGACTGCCGAGCGGCTCGCGGACGACTTCCATACCTTCGTCCCCGACCTACCCGGGTTCGGACGCAGCGGCAAGCGCAAGGACATGCTCGACATCCCGGACCTGGCGCACGCGACGGCGTCATTCTTCGATGATCGCGGCGTCGAGAAGGCGACGCTCGTGGGCAACTCGATGGGATGCCCCGTCATCATCGAGTTCGCGCACCACTACCCCGAACGCATCGATCGAGCCGTGCTCGTCTCGCCGGCCGGCGGCCTGCACAATCAGCCGCTTCGGCGGGCGATCGGGCAACTGTCCGCGGATGCGATACGCGAGCCCACGCGGATGGCGCGGGTCGCGGTGCCGGACTACGTGCGCTTCGGCGTCCCCAGCACGATGCGACTGTTCAGGGCACTGACGCGATACCCGAGCCTCCAGCGTCTGCTCGAGATGCGCATTCCGACGCTCGTCGTGCTCGGCGAGAGGGATCCGCTGCTCCCCCACGCCCACCGCGTCGACGAAGTCGCGAGCCAGACCGACAGCCATGTGCTCGTCGTGCTGCTGGAGGGCGCCGCGCACGCGATCAACTTCAGCCACCCCGACCAGCTCGCCCACGTCATCCGGCTGTTCATGGACGACCGGCCGATCCTGAACGACCCGCAATGGCCGGGGCACGTGCGACTGTACGAGGTGCACCGCGGAAGGCACCACCCTGAACCCAAGGGCGGTTCGACGGTCTGAACGGGCTCACCTTCGCGTGATCACATCGAGGAACGACCTCGGCAGCACGACGTTCTCGGGCGGGCCGGCGAAGAAACGGGCGACCTGCTCGGGGGTGTATCCGGCGATGCCGCAGCCCACCTCGGTCACGAGGAAACGCAGTTCGGGGTGCTCCCGCGCGAACTCGAGGAATCGCCGCGCCTGCTCTTGCAAGATGTCGAGGCCCGACATCGTGTCGATGCCGTACGACTGACCCTGCAACCCCTCCGCTTGTCCCCAGATCGCCCCGAACCGGTCGAGCGCGAACTTCGCCGCTCCCCCGCCGTGCGACCCCGACGCGTTCGAGCCGAAGACGAAGACCTCCCCGGGCTTCAGCGACTCGATGCGCATGCGATCACTCCGCCGGTGTGGCGTCGATGTGCTCTTGGATGTGCGCCAGGTAGTGCTCCGCGTTGCGCAGCAGTCCGTCGCGCTCGTCCTCAGTGAGTTCACGACGCACCTTGGCCGGCACGCCGGCGACAAGCGATCCGTCGGGGATCTCGGAGCCCTCGAGCACCACGGCACCACCGGCGATGAGGCATTCCGAACCGATCCGAGCCCCGTTCAGAACGACCGCGCCCATGCCGATCAGCGAGCCGTCGCCGATGGTGCAGCCGTGCACGACGGCGTTGTGCCCGACCGAGACGTTCTCTCCGATGACGACCGGGCGCCCCGCGTCGACATGCACCGACACGTTGTCTTGCAGGTTGCTCCCAGGACCCACCGTGATGGTGTCGCCGTCGGCGCGCAGCACGGCGTTGTACCAGACGCTGGCGCCGGCACCGAGCGTGACGCCACCGACCACACGGGCTCCTGCCGCGACGAAAGCGGTGGGATCCAGGACGGGCGTCCTGCCCGCCGCGGTGAGCACAGAAGCACCGGGTGCGATGGTCATGGTGCGATACTCCTCGTGAGAGCGGACTGAATCGCCTCGGTGTACCAGGGCGCGAGCGTGTCGGCGAAGGTCACGGTCAGGTGGTCCTGGTCGCGATACACGTTCGCTCCCCCGACGACCGGAGAGCACGACTCGGTCTCGCAGAACACATCGGTGAAGTCGAGGAGCGTGACGTTCTCGAGACCGGATGCCGCCTCCCGCAGCGGGTCCTCTGCCACCAGCACCTCCGATCGCGGCGCGTCGCATTCGGTGACGTCACGCGTGCGCAGGCACTTGTTCGGGTCGGTCTCCCACACCGGGTTGTCGACGACCGTGATCACCGGGACGCCCCGATCGGTCACGGTGCTCCACGCATCCCGGTAGCCGGCCACGGCAGCATCGTACGACGAGTCGTAGCCCGCAGACGAGTACGGGGTCGTGGCGATGGCGGCCGTGAACACGGCGTCGAGGTCGGCCTCGGCAAGTGCCGACTGCACACCGTTGCGCCACTGCGTGCAGGCGTCGCCGAAGGCACCGGGCGTGGCGAGCGGAGTCGTGTTCCACGGGCACGCCCCCTTGAACCACGTGACGAGCTGCCACCCGTTCTCGTCGGCCATGCGCTGAAAGGTCGACAGCAGCTGATAGGCGTGACTGTCGCCGACGAGCGCCACACGGGGCGCTTCGGGGTCCTCCGAGCCGAACTCGCAGGAGACGGGCCGAGCGTCGGTGAGCTGCACGAAGCACTGCTCGTCACTCGGCCTGTCGATGCCGGCGAAGCCGGGCGCGGGCAGGATCGAGGCGCCGAAGTCGGTGCCCTGACACGAAGGATCGAGAACGGATGCCGCACCGAAGCACTCCGGAGGGTCCTGCTGAAGCTGCTGGATGTCGCGCGTGCCCGCGTTGTAGAGCGGCGCGTTCACGAGCCACGCCGTGGACGCCACGAGAGCCACGACGATCATGGCCGCCAGCGACGACCACAGCGTCACGCGTGCCCGGCGCGACGTGAGCACTTTCCACCCGCGTACGGGGTCTTCGACGAATCTCTTCGTCAGCCAGGCCAGCACGAAGCAGAGCGCCAGCAGGGCGACGCGGTGGTAGATCGTGAGGCCCCAGAACGGCACGGACGGGGCGATCACGATGAGTGGCCAGTGCCACAGGTACAGCGAGTACGAGATGTCGCCGACGAACTGTGCGGGGCGCAGCGCGAGAATGCGCGTCGGGTACCACCACCGCTCGGTGTTGGATGCGGCGATCACGGCGGCGGCGCCGAGCGTGGGAAGCGCGGCCATGTACCCGGGGAACGGGGTCTGACCGTCGAAGCTGAAGGTGACGTAGACCAGCACGAGGATCCCGGCCCACCCCAGCACGAAGCTCGCCGCCGCGTTGCGCACGCGCAGCAGAGGAACGAGGGCGATCATCGCCCCCACACCGAACTGCCACATGCGCGCGAAGGTGACGAAGTACGCGGGGGCCGGGTCGGTCATCGTGAACACGACGCAGAACGCAAAGGACGCGATCGACACGATGCCCAGCGTGACGAGCACGGCGCGCCGCCGCGCGCCGCGGAGCCACTTCACGCCGATCCACGCCGCCAGCAGCATGAGCAGTGGCCACATGACGTAGAACTGCTCCTCGAGCGACAGCGTCCAGTAGTGCTGGACGGTCGTCGGGTCGCCGGCGTGGTTCAGATAGTCCGCCGAGGTCAGCGCGAGATACCAGTTCTCGACGTAGAACGTCGACGCGAGGATCTCGCGCACTTCGTTCGGCAGCGCCGAAGTCGGCATGAGGTACGGCGACATCACCACGACAGCGCAGAAAAGCAGGACGAGGAGCGATGCCGGCAGCAGGCGCCGCGCGCGGCGCGCCCAGAACTGGCCGAGACGCACGGTGCCGGTGGCGGTGAGCTCGCGCATGAGATGCGCGGTGATGAGAAAGCCCGAGATCACGAAGAAGACGTCGACGCCGACGTAGCCCCCCGGAAAGCGCGCCGGCCAGAAGTGGTAAAGAACGACGCACAGCACGGCGATCGCGCGCAGACCCTGCACATGCGGGATGAACCGCGCGGGCTCGGCGTGTTCGGGCGATCGGTCCCGCGGCTCCTTGGTCACCGTCTTGGCGGGAACGTCCAGATGCTGCGGTCCGAGGTCATGGTCGGCGGAGGGCACGAATCGACGTTAGCCGGTGTCGTGGAGCTCGCTCGAACCGACAGGGCGAAACCCCTGTTTAGCCCAGCCTTCTCTTGCTTGCGGAATGCCGTTGCCTGAGTAGCGTTGCTCTCACAGGAGGACGACCGCCGATCGCAGCGGCCCTCCCCAAGCTGGAGGCGACAGATATGACGAAGATCAACACCATCCCCGCTACCGCGGCGAATCCCGACGTCGCATCCGCGACCGCGCAGTTCCTCACCCCCGTGGTGCTGGGCCTTCAGGCCCTCGCCGTCAACGGCAAGCAGGCGCACTGGAATGTGCGCGGCGCGAATTTCATCGCGATCCACGAGCTTCTCGACTCGGTCGTGGCGCACGCCCAGGACGGCGCGGACCAGGCCGCGGAGCGCATCGTCGCTCTCGGACTCCCGGTGGACGCCCGTGTGTCCACGGTCGCCGAGAAGACGCCGCCGACGGCGGTGCCGGCCGGATTCACGCAGTGGGAGTCGATCATCCGCAGCGTGATCGGCGACATGGACGCCGTGATCGCCGATGTGCAGACGGCCATCGACGGTCTCGACGAATTCGACCTCACGAGCCAGGACATCGCGATCGGCATCAAGGAGAGCCTCGAGAAGGACCGCTGGTTCCTTTTCGCCCACCTCGCGGAGTGACCTGACCCGTCGCACGAAGGCCCTCGGCACTGCCGGGGGCCTTCGTGCTGTCAGGGGTGCTGCAAGAACGCGAGGACCGCCAGGACCCGCCGGTGCTCGGTGCCGGATTCTTCCAGCGCGAGTTTGGCGAAGATGGCGCTGATGTTCTTCTCGACGGCGCCGACACCGATGAACAGGCGCTCGGCGATGCTCGCGTTGCTGCGCCCCTCCGCCATGAGCCCGAGGACGTCACGCTCGCGCGGTGTCAGCGCCGACAACGGGTCGGGGCGGGCAGAAAGCAGCCCTTGCACGACGAGCGGATCAAGCACGGTGCCGCGCTCACGGACCCGTTCGACGGCATCCGTGAACTCCTCCAGCGACGTGACGCGGTCTTTGAGGAGGTAGCCGACCCCTCCCTCACCACCGGCGAGCAGCTCGCGGGCGTATACACCCTCCACGTACTGGCTGAGCACCAGGATCCCGACGTCGGGAAACGCCGCGCGGAGGGTCAACGCGGCCCGGATGCCCTCGTCGCGAAAGCCCGGGGGGAGCCGGACGTCGAGGATGGCCACGTCGGCCTGCGCGCGGCGCACGCGGTCCACGATGTCTTCGGCATCGCCCCAGGCTCCTGCCGTCACGTAGCCGGCCTCGTCGAACAGGCGCACCAGGCCCTCGCGCAGGAGAACGGAGTCTTCCACGAGGACGACACGGAGGGGTGCGGGTGCCGACGCCATCCGTTCAGGATACGGATGACTCATGCCGGCCCCGCACCCAGCGGGATGTGCGCCCCGACCGAAGTCGGGCCACCGATCGGACTGTCGATCACCAGGGTGCCGCGCAGGCCGGCGACCCGCTGCTGAAGCCCCTCCAGGCCGTGGCCGCCCGCGGCGAAGGCACCGCCGCGGCCGTTGTCTACGACCCACACGTCCAGATGCGTCGGCGCGGCCGTAGGGAAGGGTCGCCGCAGCGACGCCTTGAGCGTCACGGCGCTTGCGGCCGAGTGCTTGGCGGCGTTCGTCAGCAGCTCGGCGACGATGAAGTACACCGTGCGTGCGACTTCCGGGCCCACGACGCGATCGACCACGGGATCGACGTCGACGTTCACGTGGAGAGGGCATGCCGCCGCCACCGCGTCGATCGCCGCTGCCAGTCCCCGATCCTGCAGGAGGGGTGGCGCGACGCCGCTCGAGAGAGCGCGCAACTCGTCCAATGCGGCCTTCGCGTGCTCGCGGGCCTCGCGGGCCAGATCCGCCGCGGCGCCCGTCTCACCTGCTCCCGCGCGACGCTCCAGCGCCGCGAGGTCCAGCTGCAGGCGCACGAGTCTCTGCTGCGGGCCGTCGTGGATGTCGCGTTCCAGTCGTCGCAGTGCCACGTCTTCGGCGTGGACGGCCGCGCCGCGAGCCGCGACCTCGGCACGCACCTCGGCCGCCAGATCATCAGATTCCCACCGCCCCAGCATCCCGTGGGCGATCGCATGGTGGGCGCGGGCCAGACCGCCCAGCACCCACGGCATCGTGACGGTGAACAATACGCCCGCGATCAGGTAGAGCACCACCTCGACGGCCCAGCTGTTCCAGCCCCCGAACAGCCACGGCACGGCATCCGCGACATAGTGACCCCATTCCCCGCCGGAGCCGTCCTCGTTCCAGTTGCGCGGCAGGAACAGCCCCCAGAACCAGTACGTGAGGCCGCCCAGCCCCACGCTGAGCCAGACGACCGTCAGCGCGAATGAGATCGTGCTGACGATCGGGTTCAGGATCATGCCGTGGATGAGGTAGACCCAGTAGTGGGCGTTGCGCACCGGTCGCGTGAGCGTGACCCAGAAACCCGTCGCATCCGTCTTGTCGCGATTCCACTCCGGCTCGGCGATCCGCGGAAGCCCGGTGACCAGCAGCAGGAAGCGGTCGGCGATCCCGAAACCCCGCGCGATCATCAGACTCAGCACGACCAGCGGCAGCCCGATCACCAGGACGAGCAGGCCCACCCCGGTCCAGAAGAACGGCGCGAGTACGCCGATCGAGAGCATCGCCAGGACGAATACCAGCAGCAGGTACAGCGCGCTGCCCGGTGTGCGCAGCCACCACTGCGTATAGGTGGCCCAGAATCCCGGGGTGGCGGTGCCCGCCGGTTGCGGCGCGCGCTCCGCGTCAGTGGTCGTGGTCATCGCTTTCTCCTCGGGACGCGTAATCGGGCCGCTGGCCCGGATCGACGACCGGGAACTGTCCCATCATGCCCTGGTCATCGAGCCACAGCAGGTGGTGGCTGCACGTGCCTCCAGCCTCGCCGTCTGGGCCCCCGCGCGGCATCCGACGTCCTCCCGGAACCGCACGGGGGCTGACCCCCGCACATCGCAACCGACCTACGCCAGGTGCGTGAGTCGCCCGCCCAGAAGAGTCGCGGTCACCGGCATGCTGCGCATCGCGGATTCGTCGGCACCCAGCGGGTCGCGCGCGCAGAGGACGAGATCGGCGACGTCCCCCGGCTCGATGCGCGCCGGCGTCGTCGATCCACCCCGGGTCGAGGCCGACAGCGCGGTCTCGGGCTCGAGGCTCTGATGCGGCTGCCAGGGCTCACGGCCGTCGCGCGTGCGGAAGACCGCGGAGGCCATCGCCGCCCACGGATCCAGCGGCGAGACGGGCGCGTCCGAGCCGAACAGGAGCGTGGCACCCGAATCGGCGAGGGTGCGCAACGGGTACGGCTGCGCCGTCTGGTCCGCCCAGATGGTGTCGGTCAGGTCGCGGTCCTCCAGCGCATGCTCGGGCTGCACGCTGGCGCCGATGCCCAGACGCCCGAATCGCGGGATGTCGGCGTGCGCGACCAACTGAGCGTGCTCGATCGTGCCCCATGCGCCGGTCGCGGTGAACGCGTCGAGAGCGTGCGAGTTGGCCACGTCGCCGATCGCGTGGATCGCGGATGCGATGCCGGCGCCGGTCGCGCGGGTCATGAGCTCCACGAGCGTCGCGGCGTCGACGGTGAGCACCCCGTGATTGTGCGGATCGCCGGGGTAGGCACGCGAGCAGGCCGCAGTGCGCGTGCCCAGGGACCCGTCGGTGATCACCTTGAGCGGCCCGACACGGACGAGGTCGGATTCCGCGCCCCGCGCGGCGTCCCCCGTCCGAAGCCCTTCGGCGACAGCGCGGTCGAGGAACTCGGGATAGATGCCGAAAGACACCCGCAGCGCATCGAATCCGCCCGCCAGACGACGCACCCACGCATCCTCGTTCCACGCCATGTCGAGGTCGACGATGCCGACCACGCCGCGGGCCGCGGCCTCGTGCGCCATGCGCGCGACCAGCGGGTCGGTCGACTCGGATGGCTGCGCGTTGAGCCGGCGGGAGATCTCGAACGCCGGCTCTTCCCGGAGCATGCCCACCCCGTCGGGCTCGAAGCCTTCGCGGCGGAGGGCGGCGGAGTTCAGCCACACGCTGTGCACGTCGGCGTTGATCAAGTAGGTCGGGGTCTCGCCGGTCGCCGCGTCGAGCGCGGCGAGACTGGGGGCGTCGGCCCACAGCGCGTCGCGAAATCCCGTTCCGACCCGGCGCCCATCGGGCAGCGGCACCGCGGAGCCCATGATCGCGGCGGCTTGGGCGGCCGAAGTCGCGCCTCCGAGAGCAACGCGCTGCGCCACGAGCGCCCACTGCACCACGTGCACGTGGTGGTCCCACAGGCCCGGGATCAGCCAGTGGCCGTCGCCCTCGAGCACGAGTCCGCGCCGCGGTACGGCCCCCGCGGGCGCGATATCGGCGACGACACCCTCGGAGAGGTGCACATCGACGGGCTCGTCGCCGAAGGGGTCGGTCCGCGCGACACCGGTCAGCCGCACGCCGGCGATGATGTCGGGCGTTTCACCCTGGGAAGGGATCACCGTGCCGACGTGCGGGCTTCGAAGTCGCGTCGCATCTCGCCGGCGAGCCGCGGGTCGGCGTATGCGCCGCTGCCGCCGGCCTCGAGCCCCGCGATAACGGTCTCGACAACCTCATCGGACTTGTTCTGGCTCAGCTTCCGTTTGGCCACGACGTGCGTCGGGGTCAGCCGGAATCCAACTGTGCCCCTTTCGAGCCTCGTCACGAAGTCGGGATCGTTGGGGCGCTCCCACAGCAGGCGCGGCTGCGGCATCCCATTCTCGAAGTGCGCGACAAGCTTGTCGAGCACGCGCAGGTTCTCTTCGGGCGTGAGGATCTCGGGGATGCCGCTCAGGTGCGCCGAGACGAAGTTCCAGGTGGGCACACTGGGCGTGTCGCCGTACCACCCCGGTGAGATGTAGCCGTGCGGCCCCTGCACGACCACCAGCAGCTCGCGCTCGCCGAGGCCATGGATCAGGTCGTCGGGCTTGCCGACGTGGCCGACCACGGTGAGATCGTCACGTTCGTCGTCCAGGAGCACGGCGTAGTGCGAGGCCACCATGCCGGTGTCGGTCGAGCTCACGATCGTGACCCACGGGTTCTGGGCGATCAGCCGACGGATCTCGGCCACATCTGTCATCGCGAAGCTGGGGTTCTGGCGCATGTGTTCAGCCTATGAGGGTTCGTCTGCTGCGCTACGCCTGACAGCGAGGGCACCAGTAGAGCTTGCGGCCCGCCGCCTCTTCCACCACGATCGACGTCCCGCACACGCGGCAGGGCAGTCCCGCGCGGTGGTAGACCCAGTGCCGGTCGTCGCGACTGGCCATCGCCTTGCGATAGGACGCCGGATCGAGATCGTCCATCGTCATCATCTGCCCGGTGTCTACCCCGATCGCGATGAGCCGCACCCAGTCCCGCCAGAGCGCTCTCACCACGTCCTCAGGCACGTCGCGGCCGGACGTGTGGGGATTCTGGCGCGCCCGGAAGAGCAGTTCGGCCCGATACACGTTGCCGATGCCGCTCACCACGCTCTGGTCCATCAGCAGCAGGCCGATCGGCGTCGGCTTGCGGCGGACGACGGCGGTGAACCGCTCCTCCCCCTCGGCGACGTCGTCGACGAGAGGGTCGGGTCCGAGCTTCGCGATCGTCGCGGCGACCTCGTCGGGTGTCTGCAGCTCGCACGCGGTCGGGCCGCGCAGATCCGCACAGGTCGTCGCGGTGAGCAGCCGCAGCCGCACCTGCCCGACGACCGGAGGCGGCCATTGGTCGCCCTCATCCGCCAGCCCGGTCGTCTGCTCCGACATCCGCACGTGCACCCGGGCGCGCCGGGGCGCGCCGATCGATGTCAGCGAGTTCTCGCCGGCGTCGTCGTGGATCGCTTCCTCCACCGCGGTACCGCGCTGGTTGGTCTGACCCTCCCCACGCCCACTCCGCTCGCCGCTGGCGCGTCGGGCGGAGCCTCCGGGCGCGTGGGCCCTGCGCCCGTTCGCCGAGGCGATCGTCGGGTCGACCAGGATCTCGCCCGCGAAGTCCCACGCGCCGTACATCCCGAGGTGCACGCGCAACCACAGGTCGTCGTCGAACTCGAGGAACATTTGCTTCCCCACCGCGCGGACCTGTGTCGCCGAGCGTCCGCTGATGACCTGCGCACCCTCGACGAACCGCCCCTGCGGACTGGAAGCCTGAACAGTCCGGCCGACGAAGTTGCGATCGAACTGGCGCGCGATCCGGTGGACGGAGTGGCCCTCTGGCATCGCGCCTCAGCCCGCTTCGGGATCGAACGAGCTGTCGTCGGCGGCGAGGACGTCCGGCCGCGGCTTCGGGGCGCGCGGGTCCGGTTCGAGCGTGCCGTCCTGCTCATAGGCTGCGAGCTGCGCGATGCGGCGGGCGTGGCGCTCCTCGCCCGAGAAGGGTGTCGCGATGAACCGGTCGATGAACGCGGCGGCCTCTTCGAACGTGTGCTGGCGGGCGCCGATGGCGATCACGTTGGCATCATTGTGCTCACGTGCCAGCTCTGCCGTCGCGATGCTCCACACCAGCGCCGCCCGGGCGCCGAGCACCTTGTTCGCGGCGATCTGCTCGCCGTTGCCCGAGCCGCCGAAGACGACCCCGAGCGTCTCGATGCCGGCCGATTGGTCGCGCACGACCGCCTGGGCCGCCCGGATGCAGAACGCGGGGTAGTCGTCGAGGGCGTCGTACTCGACGGGACCGTGGTCGATCACCTCGTGGCCGGACTCGGCGAGGTGATGCTGCAGCTGCGTCGAGAACTCGAGGCCGGCGTGATCGGTCGCGATGTGGATGCGCATGGGCACAATCCTAGAGACGCGGGGCGGCTTCAGCCGACCGTCACGGCGCGACGCCGGCCGCCGCCGGCTTGAATCCTGCGCGGACGTTCTCGCAGCACGCCGGACGGCACACATCGAACCACGGGCCGAGCTCGGTCGCGTGTGGCCGTTCGGCCGCGGGAGTCCCGTGCAGGCGCTCTTCCACGAGATCGACGAGCCCCGCCACGAACGCGGGGTCGATCCCCGGCGTCGGCGTGCGCACGGCACGCAGCCCCGCCTCGGCCGCAGCATCCATCGCCTCGGTGTCGAGGTCCCACAGCACCTCCATGT
Source organism: Microbacterium sp. HD4P20 (assembly GCF_019449275.2). Taxonomy (GTDB): domain Bacteria; phylum Actinomycetota; class Actinomycetes; order Actinomycetales; family Microbacteriaceae; genus Microbacterium. The sequence continues at coordinate 210,478 of NZ_JAHZQZ020000014.1, read as the reverse complement.
GATCGCTCATGAAGCCGAGCGGCACGATCGGCACCGCCTCGACACCCGCAGCGGGTAGCTGAGCGATGACGTCGTTGACGTCGGGTTCCAGCCACGGCTGGCTGGGCGGGCCCGATCGCGACTGGTAGACGAGGTCCCAACCCACGTCCTGCGCGCCGGGGACCTCCGCCGCGACCGCGGCCATGACCACCTCGGCCACCGCGCGGTGCTGGGCGGCGTACGCACCGCCCTCGCCGAACCCGCGGTGGAGGTCGTCGCCCTCCCGCGGGCCCGACCGCTCGGCGTCGGCGGTCGGAATGCTGTGCGTCGAGAACAGCACGCGCACGGCGCCCGGCGCGATGCCTTCGGCCAGGAAAGTCGAGACGGCATCGCGGACGCCGTCCACGAAAGGCTGCACGAATCCGGGGTGATCGAAGAACTGGCGGACCTTGTCGATCGTGACCGTTCCCGACAGGTCCGTCTCACCGAGCACCCGCGCGAAGTCCTCGCGATACTGCCGACAGCTCGAGAAGGACGAGTAAGCGCTCGTCGCGAGTGCCAGCAGCTTCGTGCGGCCGGCGGCGGCGGCATCCTGAACCGCCTCCTCCAGGTACGGCGCCCAGTTGCGGTTGCCCCAGTACACCGGCAGGTCGATGCCACGGCGCGCCAGTTCGGCTTCCAGGGCCGCCTTCAGCGCGCGGTTCTGTGCATTGATGGGGCTCACGCCGCCGAAGTGCCGGTAGTGGTGCGCGACCTCCTCCAGCCGCTCATCGGGGATGCCGCGTCCGCGCGTCACGTTCCGAAGGAACGGGATGACGTCATCCTGGCCCTCCGGACCGCCGAAACCGGCGAGCAGCAGCGCGTCGTACGCGACGGGCTGCTCGACGTGAGGGCTGCCGGATGCCGCGGCCGAGGACGCGAAGGGGACCATGTGCTGCTCACCAGAAGTCACCACTCCATCCTGACACCGCTCGTGGTGTCGTTCATCCACAGGCACTGCCCGCCGGGGTGGGCTGGCATAGGCTTGGACGGTTGTCGCCGGAGCCATCCGCACCGGACGACGACGCCGCCACCCTCCACCTACGGGAGCAGAACTAGTGCCTGGAGAGAACCTCACCCGCATCGAGGCGCAGGAGCGTCGCACGACCGTCGACACACAGTCGTACGAGGTCGTGCTCGATCTGACGAAGGGCGCCGAGGTCTTCGGATCGCGCACCGTCGTCCGCTTCACGGCGACCCCCGGTGCGTCCACCTTCATCGACCTCATCGCACGAGAGATCCGCGAGATCACGCTCAACGGCCGGGTGATCGACCCGGCCACCGCGTTCGCCGACTCCCGCATCGCGCTCGATGAGCTCTCAGCCGAGAACGAACTCGTCGTCGACGCGGACTGCCTGTACACGAACACCGGTGAGGGACTGCATCGCTTCGTCGACCCCGTCGATGAAGAGGTCTACCTGTACTCGCAGTTCGAGGTTCCCGATTCACGCCGCGTGTACGCGGTGTTCGAGCAGCCCGACCTGAAGGCCACGTTCGAGTTCACCGTCACGGCGCCCGAGCCGTGGAAGGTCGTCTCCAACTCACCCACGCCCGAACCCAAGAAGCACGGCGACGGCACCGCGACGTGGCGCTTCGAGCCGACGCCGCGCATCTCGTCGTACATCACCGCGCTCATCGCGGGCCCGTACGAGGCCACGTTCTCGGAGCTCACGAGCGCTTCGGGCCGCGTGATCCCCCTCGGGGTCTACGGGCGCAAGAGCCTGTGGCAGTTCCTCGACGCCGACTACATCTTCGACAAGACGCGCCAGGGCTTCGCCTACTTCGAGGAGAAGTTCGACTACGCGTACCCCTTCGCGAAGTACGACCAGCTCTTCGTCCCCGAGTTCAACGCGGGCGCAATGGAGAACGCCGGCGCCGTGACCTTCACCGAGAGCTATGTCTTCCGCAGCAAAGTGACGGACGCGATCAAGGAGCGTCGCGTCGTCACGATCCTGCACGAGCTGGCCCACATGTGGTTCGGCGACCTCGTGACGATGAAGTGGTGGAACGACCTGTGGCTGAACGAGTCGTTCGCCGAGTGGGCGTCGACGATCGCCACGGCTGAAGCGACCGAGTGGACCGAAGCGTGGACAACGTTCAACGCGATGGAGAAGACCTGGGCCTATCGCCAGGACCAGCTGCCCTCGACGCACCCGGTCGTCGCGCAGATCAACGACCTCGAAGACGTCCAGGTCAACTTCGACGGCATCACGTACGCCAAGGGCGGATCGGTGCTCAAGCAGCTGGCCGCGTGGGTGGGCATCGAGCAGTTCTTCGCCGGAGTGGCCGCGTACTTCAAGAAGCACGAGTGGTCCAACACCGAGCTCAGCGACCTGCTGTCCGAACTCGAGACGACGAGCGGGCGCGAGCTGTCGACCTGGTCGAAGAAGTGGCTCGAGACAGCGGGTGTCAACACCCTCGCCCCCGAGATCGCGACCGATGTCGACGGCACCATCACACGCTTCGCGATCGTGCAGACCGCCCCGGCCGACTACCCGACGATCCGGCCCCACCGCCTCGGCGTGGGCTTCTACGACGTTGACGGCGGCGCGTTGGTTCGCGTTCACCACATCGAGCTGGACGTCGACGGCGACCTCACCGAGGTGCCCGAGCTGAAGGGACGCAAGCGTCCGGATCTTGTCCTCCTGAACGACGACGACCTCGCGTACACCAAGATCCGTCTCGACGAGCGCTCGCTCCAGACCGCGATCGAGCACCTGGGCAATATCAGCGACCCGCTCGCCCGGTCGCTGGTGTGGGGCGCCGCGTGGGACCAGACGAGGGATGCGGAGGGCTCGGCGTCCGACTACGTCGATCTGGTGCTGCGCAACATCGGCACCGAGACAGAGTCCACCACGGTCCGCACGACGCTCGCCCAGCTGCAGCTCGCGGCGAACTCCTACGTCGCACCCGAGACGCGCGACGCGACGCGTGAGAAGGTCGCCGACGCCCTGTGGGAGCTCGCGCAGAGCGCCGAGGCGGGCAGCGACAGCCAGCTGCAGTTCGTCACCGCCTTCGCCAGCGCCGCGGCGACCTCCGCGCAGTGGGAGAAGGTGCGCCAGGTGCGCGACGGTGAGGTCGTCTTCGAGGGACTCGAGATCGACACCGACCTTTCGTGGCAGCTGCTCGTTTCGCTCGCCGCCGGCGGGCTCGTCACCACCGCCGACATCGACGACGCACTCGCGTCCGACAACACGGCCAAGGGCGGCGAGTTCGCGGCGCAGGCGAAGGCCGCCCTGCCCAACGCTGAGGCGAAAGCGGCCGCATGGGCCTCACTGGTCGACAGCGACGAACTGCCCAACACGATCGTCCGCTCGGCCGCGCTCGGCTTCGTCCACCCCGCCGGTCGCGACCTCCTCCAGGCGTTCGTTCCGCGCTACTTCGACGCCCTGCTGCCGATCTGGGATTCGCGCACGTACAAGATCGCGGAGTACCTGATCGCAGGCCTCTACCCCGCGCCGCTCGCGAGCGTCGCGCTGCGTGATGCGACCCGTGCGTGGCTCGAGGCCAACGCCGACGCCGCGCCGGCGCTGCGCCGTCTCGTCGCCGAGAACCTCGCGGGCGTGGAGCGCGCCCTGTCGGTACAGGCCCGCGACTCCGAGTAGTACCGCGGTACCACCCGCATCCGAGAAGACCCTCCTGTCGGCCGATGCGCCACAGGGGGGTCTCTCCGTAGCGTCGACACCATGATCGTCGCAGAGAATCTCAGCAAGAGCTTCGGCGCCAAGCGGGCCGTCGCCGATGTCAGCTTCACCGTTCAGCCGGGCAAGGTCACCGGCTTCCTCGGCCCCAACGGCGCGGGAAAGTCCACCACGATGCGCATGATCGTCGGCCTGGACCGCCCGACCGGCGGCCGCGTCACCGTCAACGGGCGTCCGTACGCCCAGCTGCGCTCGCCCCTGACCGAGGTCGGGGTGCTCCTGGACGCCAAAGCCGTCCACACCGGGCGCACGGCCCGCAATCATCTGCGGGCGATGGCCGCGACCCACGGCATACCCGGCACGCGCGTCGACGAGGTGATCGAGCTCACCGGCATCGGGTCGGTGGCAGGCAAGCGCGCCGGCAAGTTCTCGCTGGGTATGGGCCAACGGCTCGGCATCGCGGCGGCGCTGCTCGGCGATCCCCACACGCTGATCCTCGACGAGCCCGTCAACGGGCTCGATCCCGAGGGCGTGCGCTGGGTGCGCCAGTTCGTGCGGCATCTGGCAGCCGAAGGACGCACAGTGCTGCTGTCGAGTCATCTCATGAGCGAGATGGCGCAGACAGCCGATCACGTCATCGTCCTCGGACGCGGTCAGGTGCTCGCGGACGCTGATCTGTCGGCGCTGGTGCGGGCATGGACCAGCAACGCCGTCGTCGTTCGCTCGCCGAGACTGGGCGAGCTGGTCGCGGCCGTATCGGGCCCCGACATCACCGTGACGGCGTCGGAGCCCGGCCTGGCCGAGATCACCGGCGTCACCGCGGCGGCTCTCGGCGACCTCGCCGCCTCGCTCGGCATCCCGGTGCACGAGCTCACTTCACGCAGCGGCTCCCTCGAAGAGGCGTACCTCGCCCTCACGGGAGAGTCCGTCGAGTACAAGACCAAGGAGATCGCATGACCGTCCTCACCGCGCAGCCGCTGACACGCTCGGACGCCCGCCCCTCGACCCACCGGCTCAGCTTCGCCCATCTGCTCCGCAGCGAGTGGATCAAGATCGTCACCTTGCGCTCCACGTGGTGGTCGCTCGGTGTCGCCGCGGTCCTCTCGATCGGCATCTCGATGATGATCGCCGCTGCATCGGAGAACTTCGGACCCGGCTATCCGGCTGTGAGCGCCATCCTGTCGCCGACGCAGTTCACGATGCTGGTCGCGGGCGTGCTGGGCGCGATCGTGATCACGGGTGAGTACTCGACCGGCATGATCCGCTCGACTCTCACAGCCGAACCTCGCCGTGGCGCGGTCGTGCTGGCCAAGGCGGTCGTCATCGCCGGGCTCATGGCGGTCGCCAGCGTGGTGATCTATGGGGTCGCCATTGCGGCGACGGCACCCATCCTCGCCGAGGGAATCGACTGGTCTGAGCCGTCCCAGTCCATCGTTCCTCTGGCGTTGGGTGTCCTGTCCATGGTCGCCTTCACCCTGATCGGGCTCGGGTTCGGGTTCATGGTGCGAAACGGCGCCGGCGCGATCGCCGTCACCGTCGGCGTTCTGTTCGTACTCCCGATCGTTTTCAGCCTGTTCTCGATGGCCGGTGAGGACTGGCGCTGGATCGTCGACCTCGCCGAGTATCTGCCCATGAACGCGGCGGCCGCCATCGCCTCGCCCGGCACCGAGGATCTGACGGCTCCGCTGCTGGCGCTGGGCGCCTGGGTGCTCGCTCCGATGGTGATCGGCTGGGGCGTGCTGCGGACACGCGACGCGTAGAGTCGAGCGGATGTCCCGTCCCGAGCCGCAGGCCGTCGTCGGTGCCCTTCCCGGCACCGACGACGGCCTGCGTCTGCCGCGACCGCCGGGCGTGCTGCGCCGCTTTTGGGCCCGGCATCCGCGAGTCGCCGATGTGCTCGTGGTCTTGCTTGCTCTGCTCCTGTCGGCGCCGGCCGCGACGATCCGCACCGACTTCGCGATCGTGCCGACGCCTGCTCAGACCTGGTTCGCGGTCGTCCTGGTGATCGTGGCGTGCGGCACGCTCGTCTTGCGTCGCGCACATCCCCTCACCGTCTTCGTCGCGACGATGGCGCCGGCGCTTCTGCTGCCGCCGAGCCTGGTGCCGGCAGCCCACCTGATCCCCGCCTTCGCCCTCTACGCCGTCGCGGTGTACCGCTCGGTACGGGCCTGCTGGGCGGCCTTCGGCGTCGCGTGCGGCGCACTGGCGATCTACACCTCCGTGGCCACGATCACCCTCCCTTCCGAACTGCCCTTCCTCGTGTCGTCGCTGGTCTCGGCGGTCGTCGCTCTGCTCATCGGCGGCCTCATCGGCACGAACGTCGGCAATCGGCGTCGCTATCTGGAGGCGCTCATCGACCGGTCCCGCCAGCTGATGGTGGAGCGAGACCAGCAGGCTCGGCTCGCGGCCGCCGCCGAGCGCACGCGCATCGCACGTGAAATGCACGACATCGTCTCTCACAACCTCACCGTCGTCGTCGCCCTCGCCGAAGGCGCCACCGCCACGCCCGACACCGAGCGTGCGCGCGCCGCCACCGAGCAGATCGCCACGACGGCTCGTGGGGCGCTCACCGAGATGCGCTCCATGCTCGGCGTGCTGCGCGACCCCGACACCGCACCGGGAGCACTGCTGGCACCCGCGGATTCGGCGAATGTCGCCGCTGCCGCGGAGGCGGCACAGCGCGCCGGCTATCCGGTCGTCCTGCACACCGAAGGCGACCTGGACGCTCTTCCCGCCGACTTGCGCCTGGCGCTGACCCGTATCGTGCAGGAATCTCTCACCAACGCGATGCGCCATGCGCCCCTCGCCACGATCATCGACGTGCGAGTCGTCGTACGGGAGGAGGCCGTGGACGTCCTCGTCGTCAACGACGGCGCCAAGAAGGCGGGACGACCCGTCGAGCCCGGCGCGCGTGGCGGATACGGCATTCCGGGCCTGCACGAGCGAGTCGCCCACGTCGGTGGCTCCTTGTCGGCGGGCCTGGTCGACGACGACCGATGGATCGTGCGCGCATCCCTCCCCCGCCCTCGCGCGCCTCTCGAGGGCGAACCATCGTGAGCGAGACCATCCGGGTTCTTCTCGTGGACGACCAGGAACTCATCCGCCTCGGATTCCGTCTCGTCCTCGAGGCCGAACCCGACATCGAGGTGACCGGCGAAGCCGCAGACGGTGACGAGGCGCTGCGCGCGGTCCTGGCACATTCCCCCGATGTGGTGCTCATGGACATCCGGATGCCGCGCACCGACGGCATCACCGCGACCCGCGAGATCGTGCGCGCACGGCCCGGGACGCGGGTCTTGGTGCTGACGACGTTCGATCTCGACGAGTACGCATTCGGAGCACTCGATGCCGGCGCGGGCGGGTTCCTGCTGAAGGACGCGCAGCGATCCGAGCTGACCTCGGCGATCCGGGCCGTGCACCGCGGCGACGCGGTGCTCGCGCCACCGGTCACCCGAAGACTGGTCGAGCGCCTGCGCGCCGTACCAGGGCCGGCGATCGATGAAGGAACACCGGATCCGACCGCCGAACTCACCGATCGAGAGCGCGATGTGTTCCTCGCGATCGCTCAGGGCTTGACGAACGCCGAGATCGCCAGCCGCCTTTTCGTGAGCGAGTCCACCGTGAAGACCCACGTCGGCCGCGTCCTGGCGAAGGTCGGCGCGCGCGACCGCGTGCATGCCGTGATCCTCGCGCATCGGCATCGGCTCGTGGATGCCTCGGCGCCCCTGCCACCCGACAGCCGCACTCCATGATGCGGCGGGCCGGCGTTCAGCCGAGGCGGAGGGATGCGTCGTTAGGATCGTGACGATGATCCGCGTTCCCCTCGACCCCATCGAACCCGCCGAACCGTCGCTGTGGCAGCAGATCGGTGAATTCTCGGCGAGAGCCGGGTGGAACCTGGTTGCCGTCGCCGGGATCACCCTCGGCGCGATCTTCCTGGTGTGGATCCTGCGCGTGGTGATCAACCGCGTCGTCAACCGGATCGTGAGCGGGGCGAAGTCCAAGGCGAACGTCGACGATACTCAGGCTCTCGAGCGCTCCCCGCTCGCCTCGGTGCGTCTCGTGCAGCGCACCCGCACGCTGGGCTCCATCCTGCACAACATCGTCAACGTGGCGATCGTCGTGATCGCGCTGCTCCTGATCGTCAACGTGTTCGCGCCCAATGCTCTGGCCTCGCTCACCCTGCTCACCGCGGCGGTCGGCGCGGGGCTCGGCTTCGGCGCGCAGAACATCGTCAGGGACGTGCTCAACGGCATCTTCATCGTGGCCGAGGACCAGATCGGCATCGGCGACGTCGTGGACGTCGGCCTTGCCACCGGCATCGTCGAGTACGTCAGCGTTCGCGTGACGCACGTGCGCGACGTCAACGGCACACTCTGGTACGTCCGCAACGGCGAGATCACGCGCATCGGCAACCTCTCGCAAGGGTGGTCGCGCGTCATCATCGACCTGTCGGTGGCCGTGGACTCCGACATCGAGGAGGTCGAGAAGGCCATGCTCGACACCGCGAAGGGTCTGGCGAAGGACCACAAGTGGCGAACCCGCATCATCGAACAGCCCGAGGTGTGGGGGCTCGAGTCGATCTCGGGCGATGCGCTCGTCATCCGCCTCGTGATGAAGACCCGCGCCAACGCGAGAGACGACGTCGCGCGAGAACTCCGGATGCGCCTGAAGCGCGCCGTCGATGAGCTGGGCATCACCCTTCCGGCCCTCAACACGATCATGCCGACGGGCATCGAGGGCGCGCAGCGCGTGCGCGGGGCGAATCCTCCGAAGACGAAACCCACCCCGGTCGCGCCGGCGGCGTCCGAGCGCCCGGTGTGGAGACCCAAGCGCACGAGCAAGAAGTCGCAGCAGCGGAACGACGAGGCCGCCGCGCCCGGGGGCACCCCTGAGGAGACGCCATGACAGACAACGACACCTCATCCGGCGCCACGCCGCTGAGCTTCTACGACGAAGTGGGCGGTCACGACACATTCGTCCGGCTCGTCGATGCCTTCTATCGCGGAGTCGCCGACGACGATGTGCTGCGGCCGATGTACCCCGAGGAGGACCTCGGCCCTGCGAAAGAGCGCCTCACGATGTTCCTCGAGCAGTACTGGGGAGGACCGACGACGTACAGCGAGCAGCGCGGCCATCCCCGACTGCGCATGCGCCACTCGCCTTTCCACGTCAATCCCGACGCGCGCGACCGCTGGCTCGCTCACATGCGCACGGCCGTCGACGAGCTGAACCTGCCGCCCCTGCACGAGACGACGCTGTGGGACTACCTCCAGCGTGCCGCGATGGCCATGGTGAACACGTTCGAGCCCTCGGGGATCGGGCCCGCCGCGGACGGCCGCGCCGTAGGAGCCCTCCCCGTCACCGCGGCGTCTCCCGACGAGCCCCGCTGATCCCAACCCGCCACCCCCGCCGACGAAGGAGTCGACATGCCTCGCACCCCCCACTCCACCGACGTCCTCATCATCGGATGGGGTCTGGCCGGGCTCGTCGCGGCGGGAGAGGCCGCTGCCGCCGGAAAGCGGGTCACGATCGTCGATCAGGAGCCGCGCTCGAACCTCGGCGGGCAGGCCTGGTGGTCGTTCGGCGGGCTGTTCTTCATCGACTCCCCCGAGCAGCGCAGGCTCGGCGTGCGGGACTCGCTCGAGCTGGCACGCCAGGACTGGTTCGGCAACGCGGGCTTCGATCGCGAAGAAGATCTGTGGCCGCGGCGGTGGGCCGAGGCCTACCTGCAGTTCGCGCACGAAGAGAAGCGGTCATGGCTGCGTGAGAAGGGCGTCGGGTTCTTCCCCATCGTGGGCTGGGCCGAGCGCGGCGGATACACCGCGACAGGCCCGGGCAACTCCGTGCCGCGCTTCCACATCACGTGGGGCACCGGTCCCGGGATCGTGGCGCCCTTCCAGGCCGCTGTCGAGGAGGGCGAGAGGCGGGGTCGCATCACGATCCTCCCTCGCCACAAGGTGACTTCACTCACCACCAACGCGGGGGTGGTCGTCGGAGCCGAGGGCGACATCCTCGCGCCCTCCGGCGCGGCCCGTGGCACCGTCAGTTCGCGCGAGACCGTCGGCTCATTCGCGATCACCGCGGAGGCGACGATCGTGTCGTCCGGCGGCATCGGGGGCAATCACGAGCTGGTGCGCAGATGGTGGCCAGAACGCCTCGGGACTCCGCCGGCGTCCATGGTCACGGGCGTCCCCGCCTACGTCGACGGCTCGATGCAGGGGGTCACCGAGGCGGCCGGCGCGCGGCTGATCAACGGCGATCGCATGTGGCACTACGTCGAGGGCATCCAGAACTGGGATCCGGTCTGGCCGGACCACGGCATCCGGATCCTTCCCGGTCCTTCCTCGGTGTGGCTCGACGCGACCGGATCACGTCTTCCCGTCCCGCTCTTCCCGGGGTTCGACACTCTCGGCACGCTGGCCCACCTGCGGGCGACCGGCTACGACCACTCGTGGTTCGTGCTGTCGCAGAAGATCATCGAGAAGGAGTTCACGCTCTCGGGCAGCGAGCAGAATCCCGATCTCACCGGCAAGGATGTACGTCTTCTCGCGAAGTCCCGGCTCGGCAAGGGCGCCTCGGGACCCGTGCAGGCGTTCATGGACCACGGCGCGGACTTCGTGGTGCGCGACTCGCTGGACGACCTCATCGCCGGTATGCGGGCGTTGCCGGGAGGCGACGTCCTCGATGCCGCACGCGTGCGATTCGAGATCGAGGCGCGTGACCGCGAAGTGGCGAACGACTTCACCAAGGACGCCCAGATCGCGATGCTGCGTTCGGCCCGCGCGTTCCGAGGCGATCGCCTCATCCGCACCGCGAACCCGCACCCCATCCTCGATCCCGATGCCGGCCCTCTGATCGCCGTGAAGCTGCATGTGCTCACGCGCAAGTCTCTCGGCGGGATCGAGACCGACCTGTCCGGCCGCGCGCTCGGTGCGACGGGCGAACCCATCCCCGGTCTCTACGCAGCTGGAGAAGCGAGCGGGTTCGGCGGCGGCGGCGTGCACGGCTATCGCGCGCTCGAAGGGACGTTCGTCGGCGGATGCCTCTTCTCCGGGCGGGTGGCAGGCCGCGCCGTCGCGGCAGCCCTCTGACGGCTCAGCGTCCCCCGGTGCGGCGCACCGGGCCCAGCCCGCTCGCGACCGGCCCCCGCACCAGCACGTGGCCGCGACGAAGACTGACGCGCGTCCATGCCCCGCTCACCAGGACCTGCGCGGACTCGCTGCCGCTGATGAAGCCCATGCTCAGGGCGGCGAACGCGGCGCCCAACGGCAGACCGCCGAGCTCATCGTCCGGGGCCCCCCACACGTGAGCGCGGACGGCGCGCACCGCGTCTTCGCCGGCATCCGTCGGCACCTCCTCCGCGACGCGCGCGATCCCGCCCTGCGCCTTGGCAGCGACCAGGGCGGCATCGAGCGACGCCCGGGGTTCCCAGCCGCTGCGGGGAGGAGCGATGCCCGCCCACGCCGGTGACAGTGCCGTCTCGGGAAGGCTCAGGGCGCTCGGCTCGCCGAGCGCGACGGACAGCACGGATGCCTCGACCACCAGGTCGCACACGAGCTCGGGATCCGCTGCGAGAGTCCGCATCGCGAGCACCGTGGGCGTGGCGTCGCCGATTCCCTTCGGCGCCAGTGGCGCGGCCGTCATCGCCAGAACACCGCCACGAGCCTGAAGGCGGACGCCCTCGGTCGTGAAGCGAGCCGCCCGCCGTGCGAAGGTGAGGGCGTCCGCTGCCGTGGCAGGGTCGGCGAGCAGCAGGCGCGGAGACATCGCCCTAAGCTACCAAGCAGATCGACGGGCGGACGCCGCCCCCGGAAAGGAGCACCCGTGGACCACGCCGAGCCGACCGTCGAACCCGATCCGGTCGCCTCGCTTCTCGCGGTGCTCGACCTCAACGGCTCGGATGCGCGCACGAGCGAAGACATCTTCACCGGCACGTCGCAGTCCATGCCCCTGGGGCGCGTCTACGGGGGGCAGGTGCTCGCGCAGTCGATCGTGGCGGCCGAGCGCACCATACCCGAAGGGCGCATCGTCCACTCGATGCACGGCTACTTCCTGCGCCCGGGCGACTCCGCGAAGGGCATCACGTTCGCGGTGGACCGCATCCACGATGGCCGGTCGTTCTCGACGCGTCGCACGCAGGCCTTTCAGGATGGCGTGCCCATCTTCTCGATGATCGCGTCGTTCCAGGACGACGACCCCGGCCTGGAACATCAAGAGCCCATGCCGGACGACGTGCCGGGGCCGGACGAGCTCCCCGACGTCGAATCGCACCTCCACGGGCTGCACCCGATGTCCAAGCGGCTCTTCACCGATCGCCCGGTAGACGTGCGTCACATCCCCTCGCCCATCTACGCGAGTGTGCAGGGCGAGCGCATACCGCGTCAGGCTGTGTGGATGCGGGTACGCCGGCCATTGCCCGATGCGGCGGGCATCCACAGGGCGGCGCTGGCGTACCTGAGCGATCTCACCATCCAGGAGTCGATCCTGCGTGCGCATGGGATCGCGTGGGCCACGCCAGGTCTCAAGGTCGCCAGCCTCGACCATGCCATGTGGTGGCACCGATCCGGGCGCGCCGACGAGTGGATGCTGTACGTCCAGGAATCGCCGAGCGCGCGCGGGGGCCGGGGCCTGGCGACGGGCCGCGTGTACTCGGCCGACGGCGTGCTGCTGGCCAGCGTCGCACAGGAGATCATGGTGCGCGTGCCCGACGGGCACTGATCAGCACGAGCTCTGCGCGGTCAGCGGCGATGCGCGTAGCCGATCGGCGCGCCGAGGTACGGCGACCACGCAGCGCGCTCCTCTGCGCTCAGCCGCAGCGGCCGGCCTGTTGCGGCGTCCACCTTCACCACCACCGTCGTGGCGCGCGCGTAGAGGGTCTGATCGGGCGCGGCGGTCTCGATCGGACTGAACACCTCGTAACACACCTCGATGCTCGAGCCGCCGAGCTTTCCGAACCACATCTGCACGTCGAGCGGATGCCGCTGGTAGGGCACGGGCGCGAGGTACTCGATCTCCTGCCGGGCGATGAGCGTGAGCACGCCACTGAAGATGCTCGAGTCCAGCAGCGCTGTCTCGGGCGCGTCCTCGCCCGGCTGCGGCGCCCAGAACGCGCGGACGCGGGCCTCTTCGAGCAGCTTGAGCATCGCGGTGTTGTTGACATGGTTGAAGGCGTCCAGGTCGCCCCAACGCAGGTGGATCGGCAGGTGCAGGCGACGGGGCACCGCGTCCGGCTCGGGGCCGGACGCGGTCGTCACGCTGCCCGCACCGACCTCAGTCACGCGTCAGCTTGCGGTACGCCGAGCGATGGGGTTTGGCCGCTTCCGGGCCGAGGCGCTCGATCTTGTTCTCTTCGTACGCTTCGAAGTTGCCCTCGAACCAGTACCACTTGTCGGGATCCTCGTCGGTGCCCTCGTACGCGAGGATGTGAGTCGCGATGCGGTCGAGGAACCACCGGTCGTGCGTGATGACCACGGCGCAGCCGGGGAACTCCAGCAGGGCGTTCTCGAGCGATTGGAGCGTTTCGACGTCCAGGTCGTTCGTCGGCTCGTCGAGCAGCAGCAGGTTGCCGCCCTCTTTGAGCGTCAGAGCGAGATTGAGGCGGTTGCGCTCGCCACCGGACAGCACACCCGCCTTCTTCTGCTGATCGGGGCCCTTGAAGCCGAACTTCGAGACGTATGCGCGCGAGGGGATCTCGGTCTTGCCGACCGTGATGATGTCGAGTCCGTCGGAGACCACCTCCCACAGCGACTTGTTGGGGTCGATGTTCGAGCGGCTCTGATCGACGTAGCTGATCTTGACGGTCTCGCCGATCTTCAGATCGCCGCCGTCGAGCGGTTCGAGGCCGACGATCGTCTTGAAGAGCGTGGTCTTGCCCACGCCGTTGGGCCCGATGACGCCCACGATGCCGTTCGGCGGCAGACTGAAGCTCAGCCCGTCGATGAGGGAGCGGCCGTCGAAGCCCTTCTGGAGCTTCTTGGCCTCGATGACGATGCTGCCCAGGCGCGGCCCGGGTGGGATCGTGATCTCTTCGAAGTCGAGCTTCCGCGTGCGGTCGGCCTCGGCGGCCATCTCCTCATAACGCGCGAGCCGCGCTTTGGACTTCGCCTGACGTCCCTTGGCGTTCGAACGCACCCAGTCGAGTTCTTCCGCGAGACGCTTGGCAAGCTTCGCGTCCTTCTTGCCCTGGATCGCGAGGCGCTCACCCTTCTTCTCCAGGTACGTGGAGTAGTTGCCCTCGTAGCCGATGAGGCGCCCGCGGTCGACCTCGGCGATCCATTCGGCGACGTTGTCGAGGAAGTACCGGTCGTGTGTGATGGCGATGACCGCGCCGGGGTACTTCTGCAGATGCTGTTCGAGCCACAGGACGCTCTCGGCGTCGAGGTGGTTCGTGGGCTCGTCCAGCAGCAGCAGGTCGGGCTTCTGCAGCAGGAGCTTCGTCAGCGCGACGCGACGCCGCTCACCGCCGGAGAGTGGCCCGATCTCGGCGTCGCCGGGCGGGGTGCGCAGAGCGTCCATCGCCTGCTCGAGCTGCGAGTCGAGATCCCACGCGTCCGCCGCGTCGATCTCTTCCTGGAGCGTGCCCATCTCGGCGAGCAGCGCGTCGAAGTCCGCGTCCGGGTCGGCCATCAGACCGGAGATCTCGTTGAAGCGGTCAACCTTCGCTTTGATGGCGATGCCGTCCTGGATGTTCTCCAGCACCGTCTTGGTCTCGTCGAGCTCGGGCTCCTGCATGAGGATGCCGACCGAGAAGCCGGGAGAGAGCTTGGCTTCGCCGTTCGACGGCGTGTCCAGGCCCGCCATGATCTTGAGGATCGTCGACTTTCCGGCGCCGTTGGGGCCGACCATGCCGATCTTCGCGCCGGGAAGGAACGCCATCGTCACGTCGTCGAGGATCAGCTTGTCGCCGACCGCCTTGCGCGCGCGGACCATCGAGTAGATGTACTCAGCCATGCGGGTTTCTGCTCTCCTTGGAGTACGGACGTCAGCGTCCCAGCCTACCCGCGGGCCAGGGTCACCAGTCGATGGGGCGCGTCTGGCCGATGAGGCAGGTCCCTTCGGCCAGCACCGGCGCGACCACAGCCACCGGTTCGCCCGTCGCCGGACCCACCTGTCCGATGAGGCACTCGTCTGCCCATCGCACCGAGAACTGGATGCTCTCGGCCGGATTGCCCACGGTCGAGATGTCCTCCGTGACCTGCATCGCCGCCTTGTCGAACCCGGCCGCCACCAGTGCGTCGATGTAAGCGCGGCCCGATGGATACTGCACCGAACTCCACACGGAGTTCGTCACTGCTGCGAACACCGGCAGGTTGTCCTCCGCCGAGCCCCCGACGACCAGGACGGGCTCGGGCGGTGCCGAGCTTGTCGAGGGCTCGGGCGACGAAGTCGGCGCGGCCGTCCCGCCGGTCGTCTCATCGGGCGCGGGAGCCAGCGCGGTGCAGCCGGCCAGCAGCGCGACGCCCGCTGCGGCGAGGAGGAGGCGTGCCCCCCGGGAGGTCACGATCACACTCCGCGGAGGGGCGGGCTCGGGATGTCGGGGCACGGGGAGAGTCTATGGCCCGGCATCCCGAACGCGGCCTGAGTACGTCAGAACGGCGAATCGGCACCCGCGAGGACCCGCGTCTCGCTCGACACGTCCGCCCCGACGGCCACGAGCGATGAATCGGGTGTTCCTCCGACGGGTTGGGACGCACCACCGGCGGAATCGATCCCCGGCGCCGCCCACGAGTCCGATTCACTCGGCTCCCGCGTGCTGCCCTCCTGCTCGGAGCGCGCAGACGACCTGCTGGACTTGGAGAACGTGCTCGTTCCCCACAGCAGGTCGTGACCGATGGCCTCGGCGTCGATCTCGACCGCCACCCCGCGCTTCGTCCCGGTGTCCCATTCCCGCAGCCTCAGACGACCCGTGACCAGCACCCTGTCGCCCTTGTGCAGCGAATCGAGCGCGTGCTCGGCGAGCCCGCGGAACGCTGAGACGGAATACCAGTTCGTCCCTGCGTCCACCCACGTGTTCGTGGCTCGGTCGTATCGCCGCTGTCCGCTCGCGACGCGGAAGTTGATGACCGGCACCCCGTTGCCGATGCGTTTGAACTCCGGTTCGGTCGCGATGTTCCCGGTGATCGTGATCGTCTCGTTCATGTGGCTTTCCCTTCGTGACAGTCCGGGGACCGTCCCCGGTGCCGCCGGCGCCCGTGCCCGGTGAACGCCGGCGGCGGATTCAGCTTGGGCCTGTCACACCGCGCGGTCGGCTGTCGCGGACTGTTCTGGGGAAAGTCCGTCGCAGCGTCGCGTTGGGGAGGAAGCGCCGATCGTGGAATGTCGTACGTCGCACATATCTTCGAAGGGAAGGGAGATGATATGGACCAGACAGTGCGACGTGATGCTGAGTTGGCCACGCCGAGAGTCCCCTCCGGAATACCCCTGCGGCTCGCGGCCGCCGCGCCGGCGCTGTGGCGTGTGATCGACCGGAGCGGACGCGTGGTCGGTCACCTGCAGGCGTTGTCCGAGGCCGACGGCATCCGGTATCGAGTCCGCCGCTTTCACCCGCCCTCACGCGCGTTTCTCGATCTCGGCGAGTTCTGGCGGATCGGCGAGGCGATCGACTGCCTGCGCTTCGCGACCTGACGAGCAGGGCGCCGACCTCTCAGACCACAGCCCCCACGCGGTCGACCGCTGTGGCCGGCGCCCCGGCACGCACGGAGCGCCACGACTGCGCGAGCTCTCGCACGGCACGGACCAGCTCCTCAGGGGGCGCGGTGAACGGTACCCGCAGGTGGCGCTCGTGGCCCCCCTCGACCGAGAAGCGTGGTCCCGCCGACAGCAGCACTCCGCGGGATCGCACGTCGATCACCACCGCCGAGCTGAGGGGCGCGTTCAGCTCGATCCACAGCGAGACGCCCCCGTTCACCGCGGGGACCCGCCACTCCGGAAGGTGCTCGGCCAGCGCGCTGACCAACGCGTCCCGTCCGGACCGGAGGAGGCTCGAGCGTTGCGCGAGGATCCCGTCGAGATCGTCGAGGAGGCGCGTCACGACGGCCTGCTCGAACTCCGGCGTGCCCAGATCTTGCGCAGGACGCGCGGCGACGAGCCGCCGGATCAGGTCCCCCTCCGCCCGGACCCAGCCGACGCGCAGCCCTCCCCAGACGGTCTTGCCCATCGAGCCGACGCGCACGACGGTCCCCGGCTCGGCGGTGGCGAATCCGGGCGCGACGGCGCCGCGGTCGATGTCGAGCTCGGAGGTGGTCTCATCCAGCACGAGCACCGAA
Organism: Microbacterium sp. HD4P20; assembly: GCF_019449275.2. Taxonomy (GTDB): domain Bacteria; phylum Actinomycetota; class Actinomycetes; order Actinomycetales; family Microbacteriaceae; genus Microbacterium. Next base: position 193,551 of record NZ_JAHZQZ020000014.1, on the reverse strand, counting down.
CCGGCCCGCTCCCCCGCGAGAAGGAAGAGGTCGCGCTCCTCCGGGGTCATGGAGCGGCCCGTCGGGTTGTGGAAGTCCGGCATCAGATACGCCATCACCGGCAGCGTCCGCGCGAACGCCTGCTCGGCCCGGTCCAGGTCCCACCCGTCCTCGGTCGTGACCGGAACCCCGACAGGTCGAGAGCCGGCTCGCCGGAGCGCATCGACCGCATGAGGGTACGTCGGCGTCTCGACCAGGACGCGATCGCCGCGCCCGAGCAGCACCGACGCCACGAGATGGATGGCGCTCTGCGCTCCGGTCGTCACGAGGACCTCGTCCGGGCGGGTCGGGATCCCACGGCGCTCGTAGTGGCGAGCGATCGCCTCGCGCAGCTCGATGCGTCCCAGAACGTCGTAGCCGACACGAGCGACGAGCGTCGACGCGGACTGCGCCACGTCGCCCATCACCCCCGCCAGTCCGGGCCACGCGGGAGGACTGGCCTGCTGCAGATCGATCGTGCCGTCCGCCGCAGCGGCACGGCCGAGATCGTGGCGCCCGAGCGGCAGCGTCACACTACCGGATCCTCTCAGGCTCGAGATGTGGCCGGAATCCCGCAGGCTCCGGTACGCGGCCGCGACGGTGCTGCGACTCGCCGCCAGTGCGCCCGCGAGCTCGCGCTCGGCCGGCAAAGCGGTCCTCGGAGCAAGCCGGTTATCGAGGCACAGCAGCCGGATGCCGTCGGCCAGCGCTTCGTACACCGGCTCTTTCGTGCGCCACCCACCCAACGCCGCGGACAGCGCCCGAGCCGAAATCCGTGAATCCATCCAGCCACCTTAGCGGGATTGGACCGGTCACCACGATCCAATCATGCGATTGGATGGGCACATGCCCCGTCGCGTCATGCAGCTGTTCGTGGGCCTGCTCCTCTACGGCGCAGGCTGCGCCCTCACCATCCAAGCGGGCCTCGGGGTGGATCCATGGACCGTCTTCGCGCAGGGCCTCTCGCTCCACACCGAGGTCGGCATCGGGTGGATCACGAACATCCTCGGATTCTTCGTCCTGCTTCTCTGGATCCCCCTGCGACAGAAGCCGGGAGTCGGTACGATCGCCAACATCCTCCTGGTGGGCACCAGCATGCAGGTCACGCTGTGGCTCATTCCCCCGGCGGTCGGGATCGCCTCTCAGATCGCCCTCCTGCTGGGCGGTATCGTCACCGTGGCACTCGCGTCGGGGCTCTACATCGGGGCGCGGTTCGGGCCGGGGCCGCGCGACGGACTCATGACCGGCATGAACACTCGGCTCGGCTGGCCCATCTGGGCGTGCCGCGCGCTCGTCGAGCTGACCGTACTGCTGATCGGCTGGCTGCTCGGGGGAACGGTCGGCATCGGCACCGTGCTGTTCGCGCTTCTCATCGGACCGCTCGTGCATGTCGCACTGCCACTGCTCGACACGCGCCGGGCGGCGCGTGGGGAGGCGCCGGCAGCCCAGGCGGTGCACTGATCCCGTGCACCGCCGGGTCGCTCGAACCGTGCGCCGGCGTCAGTGCTCCCGGAACTGCGGCCAGTCGCTGCCGGGCGTCATATGAGCGTGCAGCGCGCTCTTGGCGACCTCCATGGTGGGGAACGCTCCCAGCACGGAGTCGGCTCCGGCCATCGTGACGATATAGCCCTCATCGTCCTTGCGGATGCTGCCGACGACGCCCGAAGCGCCGTAGGCCACCCAGAGCGGGTGACGCGTCTGCGTGGTGTTCATGGTGAACTCCTTTCGATGCCTCCGGTGCCGACGCTACGCCGTGACGCGCGGACACGCCAGAGCCGTAGGTTCTCGCGCGACCGGGTAATCTGGTCACCCACCCTTCCCTCCGTAGCTCAGGGGACAGAGCGAGCGGTTTCTACCCGCAAGGTCGGGGGTTCGAATCCTCCCGGAGGGGCTCCGGGCTCGGCGGCACCGCCGGGCCCGCTGTCGGGGGCATCAATAGGATGGACCGCATGGTGGGGGCTTCTGAGAACGATCGCCTGGTGTGGATCGATTGCGAAATGACCGGACTCGATCTCGAGGTCGACGAACTCGTCGAGATCGCGGTCGTCGTGACCGACTTCGAGCTGCGCGCTCTGGACCCGGGGTTCCACGTCGTCATCAAACCCGATGCCTCGGCGATGGCGAACATGAACGAGTTCGTCACGAACATGCACCGCACGTCCGGGCTGATCGACGAGATCCCCCACGGCGTCACCGTGGCGGATGCCGAATTCCAGGTGCTCGAGTACATTCAGCGCTTCGTGCCGCTCGAGGGCAGAGCTCCCCTCGCCGGGAACACCATCGGCACCGACCGGATGTTCCTCGCGAAGTACATGCCGCGAGTGGACCGGTGGCTGCATTACCGCAATGTGGACGTGTCGAGCATCAAAGAGCTGGCGCGTCGCTGGTACCCCCGCGCGTACATCCACGCCCCCGCGAAAGACGGGGGTCATCGCGCTCTCGCCGACATCCTCGAATCGATCCGAGAGCTGGCCTATTACCGCCAGGCGGTGTTCGTGCCGGAGCCGGGTCCGACCAGCGACGGGGCGCGCGCCGCGGCGGCCGCCGTCGTTTCGTCGTTTGCCCCTGAGGTGTGAGAGAATTTTCTGGTTGCCCGCTCAGGCGGGAGACATGGTGGGTATAGCTCAGTTGGTAGAGCACCTGGTTGTGGTCCAGGGGGCCGCGGGTTCAAGTCCCGTTACTCACCCCAAGCAGTCGGATCGAGGTCTCGCCAGCGGCCCTGCGTGTCGGCGAACCGAGGCATCATGATGGAGATGGATGCCGAGACGTTCGAGCAGCTCGTGATCGACGAGCTCGACGCCCTCCCCGATGACATGGTCGAGGGGCTCGACAACGTCGTCTTCGTGGTCGAGGCTCGCTCCGAGGACGGCGGCCTCGACCTGTTCGGCCTCTACGACGGATGGGCGCTCACCGAGCGCGACCGGTACGGGGGCGGTGAGCTGCCTGACCGAATCATCGTGTACCGCGACGCGCATCTGGCGGCCTGCGACGACGAGGCCGCCCTGCGCGATGAGGTGCACACGACGCTGGTGCACGAGATCGCGCACTTCTATGGCATCGACGATGCCCGCCTGCACGAACTGGGGTGGGCGTGATGGGGGCGTCGGCGGCACCAGCACTGGAACGGGAATCCGAGACGCGCGAGAGCATCAGTGCGGACCGCCCCTGGCAGACGGTGGTCTGGGACGACCCGGTGAACCTCATGAGCTACGTCACCCATGTCTTCCGCGAGTACTTCGGGCTGCCGCACGCCGAGGCGGAGCGTCTGATGCTCGCTGTGCACAACGAGGGGCATGCCGTCGTCGCGGTCGGCGCGCGAGAGCGCATGGAGCTGCACGCTCAGGCGATGCATGACTACGGGCTGTGGGCGACCGTGCGCCAGGAGCCGCAATGACGGCGCGCATCATCGTCGTCGAGCTCGCCCGGCTCGAGGCTGCTCACCTGGCCGGGATCGTCGGTCAGTTCCTCGATCTCGTCGCAGACACCGCGCCCGAAGCCGGCGACCCCGCGATCGGCAGGCTCGTGCCGCCGGCCTATGCGGACGCGGCCGATGCTCGCGAGTTCCGGGATCTCACGCAGGCGCATCTGCTCGATCGCCGACGAACCGACGCCGGTCTGGTGCTGGCTTCTCTCGCGGGCGCGGCCGAGATCCCCGACGACCCCGAGGATCCCGCTCTCATGGAACCTGTCGAGGTGCGCCTGGATCCCGACGCGGCGCAGGCCTGGCTGCGCACGCTGGCGGCCGTCCGCCTCGTGCTGGCCACCAGGCTCGAGATCACCGGTCCGCAGGACTACGACCCCGACGACCCGCGCTTCGGCATCTACGAGTGGCTCGGATACCGCCTGGACGGACTCGTCGCCGCCCTCGACGGCGACATGTGATTCGCCGACTCGACACTCCCGTTCACGGAACGCGGAAGACGTGTGTGGCGAGCCGGGTGGGCTCGTCGCGCTCGATGTGGCGCTGCTCCTGCTTCGCCCAGCGCTCCCAGTGCGGCCGGTAGGCATCACCGTCGCGCGTCAGCGCGCGGTGTCGTCGCGAGCCGTCGGGCGACTCCAGCCAGACGCGGATGTCGCCGAGGCGCGCCGTCGCCGGCGTCAGAAGCCCGGCTCCCTCCACGATGAGCGGCAGGGAAGGATCGACGGCGTGGGCTTCGGCGGGCTGCTGAAGCTCCCAGTCCCAGCGCTGCCATACGCCGACGATGCCGCGGGCGTGGGGCACGAGGATCTGCTCCCGCGCGGCTTTCACACCGTCATCGAGACCGTCCCACCCGGGGTAGATGGAGTCCAGCGCCACGAGCTGCACGCGACCGCGCAGCGGCCATCGTGTGACGAGCCCCCGGGCCAGCGAGGTCTTGCCGGCTCCGCTGCGACCATCGACGAGCACGACGGGATTGGATGCTGCGGTCCGCGTGATCGCCGAGACGAGGTCCCCCGCCGCAGACTCCAGCGACGCCGCGACAGGATCCGGGCTACTTCTTGAGGGCGCGGATGACACGACTGAGCGCACGGCCGGCGAAGAACACGAACGGCACGGCGACGGCCAGAAGGGCGACGATGTTCGGTTCGAAGCGGACGTCGTCCCCGCGCCGGATGTAGGCGCCGACCGGGATCGCGTAGCCGCCTCCCCCACCTCCGCCGTTCCCCGCCTCGTCGGAGCCACCACCGAAGCCCGACCACGTCAGTGCGACGGGAATGAGACGGACGCCGTCGACATCCTGCTGCTCCCCGTAGGCGCTCTTGACGCCGAGAGTCGCGGACTGCTTGCCGAGTTCGAGTGCGATATTGGGCATGGCTCCACGGTAGCGGGCGCGCACGCGACTGCCCAGCCTCTCTTCGGCCACGCGTCCAATCAGTCCCGCGTCTGTTCAGTCCGGCGTCTGTTCCGCCCCGGTCGGTGCTCCCGTATCCCGCGGCGCGGGCGGCTTCGAGGGCAGGGTGCCACTGGCGCGCCCGCGGCCGAGCAGCGTGGCACGTGTGATCGCACCTCGCCCGAACTTCGCCGCCGCACCGTCGAGCGCATCCTCGACGCGGCGCCATTCCTCGTCGTCGTCCCACAGCGCCGGGGCGCCACCGCCGGCCGGGCGCAGGCGCTCGGCGCGGACGCCGATGAGGCGCACCGGCAGGCGCCGTTCGATCGCACCATACAACTCGTGCGCGGCATCCCCGATCCGCTGGCCGACCGCCGTCGGCTCTGACAGGGTCTGCGAGCGGGTGATGGTGGTGAAGTCCGCGAACCGCACTTTGATCGCGATCGTCGCCGCCTCCCACTCCCCCGCTCGAAGCCGCGCTCCGACGCGATCGGCGAGGCGACGCAGCTCGGCGCGCAGGATGGAGTCGTCGGCGATGTCTTCGAGGAAGGTCTCTTCGTGCCCGATGCTCTTCTCCACACGGTGGGTGTCGATCGGTCGCGGGTCGATTCCCCGGGACAGCTGCCAGAGCCGCTCGCCCATCGCGTCGCCGAGAACCCGGTCGAGCACGTTCCGTGGTGTGTCGAGCACGTCGGCCACGGTGCGGATGCCGCGTCCCTCGAGCGCCTCCGCCGTCTTCGGCCCGACACCCCAGAGCGCGCGCACGGGGCGCGGCCGCAGGAAGGCGTCCGTCTCGCGATCGGGAACGATGAGCAGCCCATCGGGCTTGCTGATGGTCGACGCCATCTTCGCCACGTGCTTCGTCGCCGCCACGCCCACGCTGCAGGTCAGCCCGGTCTCTTCGACAACACGAGCGCGCAGCATCCGCGCGATCTCTCCCGGCGATCCCCACAGCCTGCGCGCGCCCCGCACATCGAGGAATGCCTCATCGATCGACAACGGCTCCACCAGCGGCGTGATCTCGCGGAAGATCCGCATCACCATCGCGGACATCTCCAGGTAGCGGTCGAAGTGCGGCAACACCACGATCGCGTGCGGACAGAGGCGGAGCGCCTGGCCGACCGGCATCGCCGAACGGACGCCGAACCGGCGCGCCTCGTACGAGGCACTCGAGACGACGGAGCGGCCGTCGGGCGCCCCGATGATGATCGCCTTGCCCCGCAGCGATGGGTCGTCGAGCTGCTCGACCGATGCGTAGAACGCATCCATGTCGACATGAAGGATCCCGGTACCGGCATCGTCGGCACCTTCGGGTGATACGAGCCGGCCAGATCCGTCGCCGCGCCCCATGGATCCATTCTGCGTCGCACCGCCGACATCCCGCGCCTCCGGGCCGTCAGCCGACCCGGAGCACGAGAGGCCGTACTATTGCGCCGCGCGCTCCAGAACCAGTTCGCGCACGCGTGCGGCGTCGGCCTGACCCTTCATGGCCTTCATGACCGCGCCGATGATGGCTCCCGCGGCCTGCACCTTTCCGTCGCGGATCTTCTCGAGCACGTCGGGCTGCGAGGCCAGCGCCTCGTCGATCGCGGCGATGAGCGCACCGTCATCCGAAACGACCGCCAGTCCGCGAGCGGCGACGACGTCCTTGGGTGAGCCCTCGCCCGCAACCACGCCCTCAAGCACCTGACGCGCGAGCTTGTCGGTCAGCGTCCCCTCGTCGATGAGCAACTGCAGCTCGGCGACCTGGGCGGGAGTAGCGAGATCGGATGCCTCGCGTCCGGTGCCCTCCGCACTCGTCGCGTTCGCGATCCGTGTGAGTTCGCCCGTCCACCATTTGCGGGCGGACGCCGGCGCGGCACCCGCGGCGACGGTTGCCTCGACCTCGGCGAGAAGCCCGCCGTTGACGACGTCCTGGAACTCGAGGTCGGTGAAGCCCCATTCGGCCTTCAGACGGCGACGACGTGCGGCGGGCGGCTCCGGCAGTGCGCCACGCAGCTGCTCGATGAGCTCCGGCGCGGGGACGACGGGAAGCAGATCCGGCTCAGGGAAGTACCGGTAGTCGTCGGCGTCGGACTTCGGGCGCCCCGGCGAGGTGGTCCCGGTGTCTTCGTGCCAGTGTCGCGTCTCCTGCGTGATCTTTCCGCCGGCGGCGAGAATCGCCGCCTGACGCTGGATCTCGTAGCGCACCGCCCGCTCCACCGACCGCATGGAGTTGACGTTCTTGGTCTCGGTGCGCGTGCCCAGCTTCTCCTGGCCGCGCGGGCGGAGCGACACGTTGGCGTCGCAGCGCAGGTTGCCGCGCTCCATGCGGGCATCCGAGATCCCGAGGCTCAGGACGATGTCGCGGATCGTCTGCACATAGGCCTTGGCGACGTCCGGCGCGCGGTGCTCGGTGCCGTAGATCGGCTTGGTGACGATCTCGACCAGCGGCACGCCGGCGCGGTTGTAGTCCACCAGCGAGTATTCCGCGCCCTGGATGCGCCCGGTTGCCCCACCGACGTGGGTGAGCTTGCCGGCATCCTCTTCCATATGGGCCCGCTCGATCGGCACCGGCACGATCGTGCCGTCGGCGAGTTCGACGTCGACGTGGCCCTCGAAGGCGATCGGCTCGTCGTACTGCGAGATCTGGTAGTTCTTTCCCAGGTCGGGGTAGAAGTAGTTCTTTCGGGCAAACCGGCTCGACGGCGCGATCGAGCAGCCGAGGGCGAGCCCGAGACTGATCGAGTAGCGCACGGCCGTCTCATTGACTACGGGCAGCGCGCCGGGCAGCCCCATGTCGACCGGGGCGACCAGGGTGTTCGGCCCGGCAGCATGGTTGGCGGAGTTCGCCGGGTTCGCCGCGGCCGAGAACATCTTGGTCTCGGTGTTCAGCTCGACGTGAACCTCGAAGCCGAGCACGGGCTCGAACAGCTCGAGTGCCTTGTCGAAGTCCATCAGCGCGTCCTTCGCCATCAGCGGGCGCCTCCCATCGAGTCGAGCATCGGCGCCCTGTCGAGGAGCGGTCCACCCCATTCGTCGAGGAGCACGGCCTCGAGCGCCGCGCCTACGCGGTACAGACGCGCGTCTTCTCGCGCCGGAGCGAGGAACTGGATGCCGACGGGCAGTCCGTCTTCGGCGGCCAGACCGGACGGGATCGAGATCCCGGGAACGCCCGCGAGGTTCGCGGGAATCGTCGTGACGTCGTTGAGGTACATCTGCAGTGGATCGTCGATCTTCTCACCGAGCTTGAACGCGGTCGTCGGCGCGGACGGCGTGGCGATCACGTCGACCTGCGCGAAGGCCTCGTCGAAGTCGCGCTGGATGAGGGTGCGCACCTTCTGGGCCGAGCCGTAGTACGCGTCGTAGTAGCCGGCCGACAGCGCGTAGGTGCCCAGGATGATGCGTCGCTTGACCTCATCCCCGAAGCCCGCGTCACGCGTGGCCGCCATGACGTCCTCGACCGTGCCGCCGGGCACGTCGACGCGCATTCCGAAGCGCACGGAGTCGAACTTCGCCAGGTTGCTGGATGCCTCGGCGGGCAGAACGAGGTAGTAGGCGGCGACGCCGTACTCGAAGTGGGGTGCGCTGATCTCGACGATCTCGGCACCGTGCGCCTGCATCGCGTCCAGCGCCGCACGGAACGACTCCGACACACCGGCTTGGAAGCCGCTGTCGGGCAGCTCCTTGATGACGCCGACCCTCAGGCCCTTGAGCGCGTCGCCGGTGGCGCCCTCACGCGCGGCCGCGGCGAAGGACGGCCAGGCCTCGGCGAGCGAGGTCGAATCGTGCGGATCATGCCCGCCGATGACGTCATGGAGCAGGCCGGCATCCAGCACGGTGCGGGTGACCGGCCCCACCTGATCGAGGGACGAGGCCAGTGCGATCGCACCGTAGCGGCTCACCCCGCCGTAGGTCGGCTTCATCCCGACGGTCCCGGTCACGTGCGCCGGCTGGCGGATCGAGCCGCCGGTGTCGGAGCCGAGGGCGAGGGGCGCCTCGAACGCAGCCACGGCGGCGGCCGAGCCACCGCCGGAGCCGCCCGGGATGCGCTCGAGATCCCACGGGTTGCGGGTGGGCCCGTAAGCGGAGTGCTCGGTCGACGAGCCCATCGCGAACTCGTCCATGTTGGTCTTGCCCAGGGGCACGAGTCCGGCCACGCGGGCGCGCGCCACGACCGTCGCGTCGAACGGCGACATGTAGCCCTCGAGGATCTTCGAACCGCTGGTCGACGGCATGTCGGTCGTGACGAGCACGTCCTTGATCGCCAGCGGCACGCCGGCCAGTGGCCCGAGCTGCTCGCCCGCCGCACGGCGGGTGTCGATGCCGGCCGCGACGTCGAGTGCCCGCTCGCTCACGTGGAGGAAGGCGTGGATGTCGCCGTCCACGGCCGCGATGCGGTCGAGGTGCGCCCGGGTCGCCTCCACGCTGGAGACCTCGCGCGAGGCGAGCTTGTCTGCGAGCGCGGCAGCGCTCAGCTTGGTCAGGTCGGTCACGGGTGCCCCTTACTGCTCTTCGCCGAGGATCGCGGTGACGCGGAATCGCCCGTCCGCGGCTTCGGGCGCATTCTGCAGCACCTGGGCCGGGGTGAGGAGGTCGCCCACCTCGTCGGGGCGGAAGACGTTCTGCAGCGCGATCGGGTGACTCGTCGCCGCGATGTCCGGGGTGGCGACCTCTGAGACTTTGGCAATGTTGTCGACGATGACGTCGAGCTGGCCGGTCAGGCGCTCGACCTCCTCGTCGCTGAGCTGGATCCGGGCGAGCACACCGAGATGGCGCACGAGATCAGGGGTGATTTCAGACACCACGCCAGTCTATTCGGAGTGCGAGGCACCTCCGGGGGCGCGGGGGCCCCGGCGTAGGCTTGGCCCGTGACGACCTACGACCCGCCGCGCCCCTGGATCGCCAGCTACGCCGAGGGGGTGCCAGCGGATCTGCCGCCGGTATCGGGCTCCCTGGTCGACATCGTCGAGGCATCGGCGCGCGACTATCCGGATGCCGCCGCCCTGCAGTTCTTCGGACGCACGACGTCGTACCATTCGCTCCACGAGCAGATCGAGCGGGCCGCCGCGGGTCTGCGCGACCGCGGCGTGCGCGCCGGCGACCCCGTCGCCATCATCCTTCCGAACTGTCCGCAGCACATCGTCGCGTTCTACGCCGTCCTGCGTCTGGGCGCCGTGGTGATCGAGCACAACCCGCTCTACACGCCGCGGGAACTGCGCAAGCAGTTCGAGGACCACGGCGCGAAGCACGCGATCGTCTGGAGCAAGGTCGTCAAGACCGTGCAGGACTTTCCGTCCGATCTCGCAGTCACCACGATCATCACCGTCGACATCACTACGGCGATGCCCTTCCGCACGCGTGCGGCGCTGCGCCTGCCGATCGCCAAGGCCCGCGAGGCGCGTGCCGCCCTGACAGAACGGGTGACCGGCGCCGTCGCTTGGGAGGACGTCGTCGGAACCGCCCCGCTGCCGCCCACGCATCCGAAGCCCGCGACGGACGATCTCGCGCTCATCCAGTACACCAGCGGCACGACCGGCAGCCCGAAGGGAGCATCGCTGACGCATCGCAACCTGCTCTCCAACGCGGCGCAGGCGCGTGCCTGGGTCCCCTCGATCGTGCGCGGCGACGGATGCGTGGTGTATGCCGTGCTGCCGATGTTCCACGCGTACGGCCTCACTCTGTGCCTCACGTTCGCGATGTCGATGGGCGCCCGCCTGGTTCTTTTCCCCCGTTTCGACCCCGACATGGTGCTGGAGGTCACGAAGAAGCATCCGGCGACCTTCCTGCCGCTCGTCCCGCCGATCGCCGATCGCCTGCTGAAGCCCGCCCGCGAGAAGGGCATCTCACTGGCCGGCACGCAGGTGGCCATCTCGGGGGCGATGGCGCTGCCGCACGAGCTCGTCGTGCCGTTCGAGGAGGCCTCCGGCGGATATCTGGTCGAGGGCTACGGACTGAGCGAATGCTCGCCCGTACTGATGGCCAATCCCGTAGCGGACAATCGCGTGCCCGGCACGGTCGGACTGCCGCTGCCGGGCACCGAGTGCCGCGTGGTCGACCCCGACGACCCGACGCAGGATGTCGCCCCCGGCGATCGTGGCGAGCTCCTGGTACGCGGCCCCCAGGTCTTCGGCGGGTATTACGGCAAGCCGGAAGAGACCGAGGCCGTGCTCGCGGACGGGTGGTTCCGCACTGGTGACATCGTCACGATCGACGACGCCGGCTTCGTGCGGATCGTCGATCGCATCAAAGAGCTCATCATCACCGGCGGCTTCAACGTCGCGCCCACCGAAGTGGAGAGCGCTTTGCGGCAGCACCCGATGGTCGAAGACGTCGCCGTCGTCGGGCTGCCCAGCGAGCATTCCGGCGAGGAGGTCGTCGCGGCGATCGTGTGCGCCCCCGACGCCGGCGATGTGGATGTCGAGGCGGTGCGCGAGTTCGCCCGCGGCATCCTGACCCCGTACAAGGTGCCACGTCGCGTCTTTGTGGTCGACGAACTGCCGAAGTCCCTGATCGGAAAGGTGCTGCGCCGTAAGGTGCGCGAGCGACTGCTCACGCTGACGACGGGGTCGTAGGCCTGCCACGCTCGCGCGCTCATTGTTCCGCGAGCCCGTCTCGAGCGACGGCCACCGCGTACGGGTGGAGGGATGCCGCGAACAGGCCCGCCGCGACCGCCGGGTCGTCGCCCATCACCGTGCGGGCAGCGGCCCTGTCGTCTGCCTCGAAGATCACGAGACCGAACGTCCCGACGGTCTCCTGGGTGCGGCCCGCCAGGATCAGGATCCCGCGCTCTTTCAGTTCGAGCAGGTAGGCGAAGTGCGCGCCGACGATCCGTTGCTCGTCGGATGTTGGGTCGGCGACCATCCCGGCGCGGGTCGGGACGATTCGGTAGAGCCACTGCGACACCGCCATGTCACTCCGCGTTGGGCTCTCCGCCGTCGAGGGCCGCCGGACCTCGCGTCACCAGGAGATGGAATTGAGCCGCATCGAGGATCCGGAGGCCGAGTTCCTCGGCCTTCGCGAGCTTTGAGCCCGCTCCGGGGCCGGCCGCCACGAAATCCGTCTTCTTCGAGACGCTCGAGGCGGCCTTTCCGCCAGCGTTGAGGATCGCCTCCTGGGCGCCCTCACGCGTGTAGCCCTCGAGTGACCCGGTCGCGACGATCGTGAGTCCGTCCAGAACGCCGCCCGAGGCTGCGGCAGCGCCCGGACCGGGGTGACGAGGGGTGCTCAGCTGCGCTCCGGCAGCGGACCATCGATCGAGAATCTCGCGATGCCAGTCGACTTCGAACCAGTCGGTGAGCGAGTCTGCGATGATCCCGCCGACCCCCTCGACCCCGGCGAGCTCGTCGCGGGTGGCGGCGCGGATCGCGTCGACCGATCCGAACCACTGCGCCAGCGCCCGGGCGGCGACCGGGCCGACGTGCCGGATGTTCAACGCGACGAGAAACCGCCAGAGCTCCTTCGTCTTGGCGCGCTCGAGCTGATCGAGCAGGGTGAGCGCCTGCGCCGAGGGCTGCGGTCCGGTGTTGCCCGCCTTCTTCTCTGCCGGGCTGGGGTTGCGTCGGAACGGGGCCCGGCGCACGATGTCGCCGGTCTTCGCGTCGACGCGAGGCTCACCGGTCTCGGCATCGCGCACCACCACTTCGATGGGTACGAGCTGCTCGAGGGTCAGTTCGAAAAGAGCGGCCTCCGTCTCCAGCGGCGGCGTCTCGGGCACCGAGGGCTGCGTCAGCGCCGCGGCGGTGACTTCGCCGAGGGCCTCGATGTCGAGCGCTCCCCGCGAGCCGATGTGCTCCACCCGGCCGCGGACCTGCGCCGGGCAGGCACGCGTGTTGGGGCAGCGCAGATCGATGTCGCCCTCTTTGGCAGGGGCCAGCGGCGAACCGCACTCGGGGCAGTCGGCCGGCATGACGAACTCGCGCTCGGTGCCGTCCCGCAGCTCGACCACGGGACCGAGGATCTCGGGGATCACGTCTCCGGCTTTGCGCAGCACGACGGTGTCGCCGATGAGGACGCCCTTGGCCCGCACGACGTCCTGGTTGTGCAGCGTCGCCTGGCGCACCACCGAGCCCGCGACGCGCGCGGGGGCCATGACCGCGAACGGGGTCGCGCGGCCGGTGCGGCCCACCGAGACCACGATGTCGAGCAGCTTCGTGTTGACTTGCTCCGGCGGGTACTTGTAGGCGATCGCCCAGCGCGGGGCCCGGCTGGTGGCGCCCAGTTCGTCGTGCAGCTCGAGTTCATCTACCTTGACGACGATGCCGTCCAGCTCATGCTCGACGGCGTGGCGATGCTCGCCGTAGTACTCGACGAACTCGAGTACGCCATCGATGTCGTCGAACGTGCGGAAGTACGGGCTCGTGGGCAGTCCCCACTCGCCTAGCAACGCGTAGACCTCGCTCTGCGACGACACCGGCGGACGACTCCATGCCCCGATCCCGTGCACGAACAGCCGCAGCGAGTCCAGTCGCGCCTGGCCCGCCTCGCGCTCGAGCCCGTCCTTCTTGTCGAGCTGCTGGCGCAAACCACCCGACGCCGCGTTGCGCGGGTTGGCGAACGAGGGAAAACGCCTCTCGGCACTCACGCGGGCCTTCGCCTCGTCGAACCCCCGGGCGCGGGCTCGAGCATCTTCGACGATCCGGTCGCGCATGTCGGCCTGCAGCGCATTGAGCTTCTCGAAGGCGGCGACCGGGATGAAGACCTCTCCGCGCACCTCGACGAGGTCGGGATGCCCCGTGCCCGACAGTCGTTGCGGGATGCCTACGACCCGGAGCGCGTTCGTTGTGACATCCTCGCCGATCCGCCCGTCGCCGCGTGTCGCGGCAGAGGTGAGGATCCCCCGCTCGTACCGGAGGCTGATGGCGAGGCCGTCGATCTTGAGCTCGGTGAGCCACCGCACCTCGCGGCCCGCGGAGGCCCGAGCTTTGACGCACCACTCCCGCAGCTCTTGCGGGCTGAAGACGTTGTCGAGGCTCAACATGCGCTCGGCGTGCTCGACAGGCGCGAACATCGAGCTCTCGGCGGCCCCCACGGTCTGCGTCGGCGAATCCTGCCCCTGCAGTTCGGGGTGCAGCCGCTCGAGCTCTTCGAGGCGATGCATCCAGGCGTCGTACGTGGCGTCGTCGACGATCTCGGCGTCGCGCCCGTAGTAGGCGTCGCGCGCCTCGATGATGCGCTCGATCAGCTGCAGGGACTCGGCTCGCGCGCCCTCGAGACCAGGGTCGGCGGGAAGTGGGGCATCCGTCACCCCGCCAGTCTAGAAGCGGGCTCCGACGCGCGCTCAGGCTCGATTCACGCGTCTACCGGGACGGCGGAGACCGTGCGGTCGATCGTGAACTGGCCGATCACCCGCGTGCCTTCGTAGAGGACGGCGGTCTGTCCCGGCGCGACCCCGTCGAATGGTGACTCGGGCACCACGGTCAAAAGTCCGTCCTCCAGTCGCGCCGCCGCAGGAACCGGTTCGGCGTGCGCGCGGATCTGCACGTGGCACGCGAAGGCGGCTGACTCAGGTGCACGCCCCGCCCACGAGAAGCGCTCCCCCGCGATCTCTGCGGTGGCCAGCGCCTCCTTGGGACCGACCACCACGGTGTTCGACACTGGTCGCACCTCGAGCACGAACCGTGGCTTGCCATCCCGAGCCGGCACCCCCAGCGACAGCCCGCGCCGCTGACCCACGGTAAAGGCGTGTGCGCCCTCGTGGGTTCCGACCACCGCTCCCTCACGATCGACGACGTCGCCCTGGGCTGCGCCCACCTTGTCTGCGAGCCACCCGCGCGTGTCGCCGTCGGGGATGAAGCAGATGTCGTGGCTGTCGGGCTTGTGGGCGACCGTCAGTCCGCGCGCCTCAGCCTCGGCGCGCACGACCGCCTTCGAGGGCGTCGCGCCGAGCGGGAAGTAGGTGTGCCGCAGCTGTTCGGCTGTCAGCACCCCGAGCACGTACGACTGGTCCTTGGCGGCATCCGAGGCCCGGTGCAGTTCCAGACCCTCCGGTCCGTCGACGAGTGTCGCGTAGTGACCGGTGCACACGGCGTCGAAACCGAGTTCCAGAGCCCGCTCGAGCAGCGCGGCGAACTTGATCTTCTCGTTGCAGCGCATGCAGGGATTCGGCGTCCGACCCGCCTGGTACTCGGCGATGAAATCGTCGATCACATCGTCGCGGAAACGCTCCGAGAAGTCCCACACGTAGAAGGGGATCCCCAGGCGATCGGCCGCGCGTCGCGCATCCATCGCGTCCTCGATGGTGCAGCAGCCGCGGCTGCCGGTGCGCAGCGTGCCGCCGGCGCGCGACAGCGCGAGATGCACGCCGACGACGTCATGCCCCGCCTCGACGGCCCGCGCGGCCGCGACAGCCGAGTCGACGCCACCGCTCATGGCCGCAAGGATCCGCATGGGTCCAGTCTACGAACCGGCGCCTGGACGCGGGCCGGACGCCGCACGCGCGCGCTCGACCGCCTCGGGGAGGGCGGCGAGCACCGTGGCGATGTCCTCGTCATCACTGGTGCGGCCGAGCGTGAACCGCAGCACTTGCCGCGCCTCGGCAGCCGTTCGTCCCATCGCGGTCACCACATGCGAGGGCTCGGGGATCCCGGCCTGGCACGCCGAACCCGTCGAGACCGCGACGCCGGCCCGATCCAGCAGGAACAGCAGGGTCTCGCCCGACGCCCCGGGAAAGAGCACATGGGCATTCCCGGGCACTCGCTCGACAGGATCACCGAGCAGCTCAGCGCCGGAGACGCTGTCGCGGATGCCGCTCACCAGCCGGTCCCGGAGAGCGGCCAGCCTTTGCGCCTCGGCCTCGCGTTCGGACTCGGCAAGCTCGGCGGCCACGGCGAACGCAGTGGCGCCCGCGACATCCTGGGTGCCGGCACGCAGGCCCCGCTGCTGGCCCCCGCCGTGCACAAGAGCCGCCGGGTTCACCGCGCGCGAGACCACGAGGGCGCCCACGCCGACCGGGCCGCCGACCTTGTGCGCCGAGACGCTCATGGCCCCCAGCCCGCCGGCGGACGCACGATCGCCGCGCCATTCTCGGAACGCCACCGGCACGTGTCCGAACGCGGCCACGGCATCGAGGTGCAGCGGCACGCCGGCGTCGGCGGCCGCGGCCGACAGCGCTGCGGCGTCGTTCACCGTGCCGACCTCATTGTTGGCCACGAGCGCCGTGGCCACAGCGGCGCCGGGGAGGGCCGCCGCGAAGCGGTCGAGGCCGATGCGGCCATGCGCGTCCAGCGGCACGGCCCGGACCACGGCGCCCTGAGCCGTGAGCCACTGGACGGCGTCGATCGTGGCGTGGTGCTCGCCATCCGGCAGGACGATCGCGTCCCCTCCCCCGTCGCGGCTCCACCAGAGACCCTTGATCGCCAGATTCACCGCCTCGGTGCCACCCGCGGTGAAGATCACTTCGACCGCATCGCAGTCGAGCACGGCCGCCAGCCGCTCACGCGCCTCTTCCAGGAGCCGTCGGGCGTGCTGGCCGGGGCCGTGGATCGACGACGCGTTGCCGAGTGCGTCAGCGGCTTCGAGCCATGCCGCCCGCGCCTCCGGCCGCAGCGGCGTCGTCGCGGCGTGGTCGAGATACACGGCCATCCGCTCTCCTCCTCGATCGTCGCCGGGGCGCCGGCCCCACCCGCGGGACGCGGTATGGGGCGCGGGGTCTGGCCGCGGTGTGGCCCCGGGGTGGGCCGGAGTGCCGACGCGCCCGGAACCGGGTCCCGTAACGTCGCCGACTCACTCCATGGTTATGGTAGTCCGCATGGTCAGCCCGGACTCCGCCCTCGCGATCGCGCCCGCAGACATGCTCAGCGCACGTTTCGACGACCTCGGAGTCACACTCGGCCCCGACGGCGGCACGCTGCGGGTGTGGTCGCACGCGGCGGAATCCGTCGAGCTCGTGGTCTTCGACGACACGGACCTCGACTGGATCACCGGCACCGTCCCCCTCGTCCCGGCCGACGACGGCGTGTGGACCACCACGACGCCACTCCTGCGCCCCGGCGCCCGGTACGCGGTGCGGGTGGACGGCCCGCATGCCCCGGGCAACACGTTCAACCGCGGAACGCTGCTGCTCGAGCCCTACTCGCGAGGACTCGTCCGCACCGGGTACGACGGTTGGCGATCGGTCGTCGTGGAGGGCACCTTCGACTGGGGCGGGGTCACCAAGCCCGCGGTGCCGATGGATCGGACGGTGTTGTACGAGGGACATCTCAAGGGCCTGTCGAAGCGCCATCCCGACGTCCCCGGGGCCCTGCGGGGCACGTATGCCGGGCTCGCGCACCCCGCGATGGTGGAGCACTTCCTGAAACTGGGTGTCACCAGCATCGAGCTCCTCCCCGTCCACGCGTTCGCGACCGAGCCGCGACTGCTGCAGCACGGCCTCACGAACTACTGGGGGTACAACACCCTCAACTTCTTCACACCGCATGCCGCCTATGCCACCGAGGAAGCACGCCGCCAAGGTCCCGAGGCGATCCTGCGGGAGTTCAAGGGGATGGTGCGGCTGCTGCACGAAGCGGGGCTCGAGGTCATCCTCGACGTCGTCTACAACCACACCGCTGAGGAAGGCATCGGCGGCCCGCGCTCGAGCCTGCGCGGCATCGACAACCGTGCCTACTACCGCCAGGCGGATGACGGCGCATACATCGACGTCACGGGCTGCGGCAACTCGCTGAACACCTCGACGGATGCCGCGGCCCGCCTGGTACTGGACTCGCTTCGCTACTGGGCGCAAGAGGTGCAGATCGACGGCTTCCGCTTCGACCTGGCCGCCACCCTCGGGCGCGACGCGGACCACACCTTCACCCCCGACCACCCGCTGCTGCGCGCCATCATCGACGATCCCGCCCTGGCCGACGTCAAGAAGATCGCCGAACCGTGGGACGTCGGAATGGGCGGCTGGCAGACCGGCAACTTCGGCGACGGCTGGACGGAGTGGAACGACCGCTACCGCGATCGGGTCCGCAACTTCTGGCTGAGCGACGTCGACTACGCCCGCCGAGCGTCGACCTCACCCGTCGGCGTCGGCGGCTTCGCGCACCGCCTGGCCGGTTCGGCGAACACGTTCAGCGCCGAGCGCGGCCCGCTGGCCGGTGTCAATTTCGTCACCGCCCACGACGGCTTCACGTTGCGCGACCTGGTCAGCTACGACGTCAAGCACAACCTCGGCAACGGCGAGCACAATCGCGACGGCGCCGACACGAACCGGTCGTTCAACCACGGCGCCGAAGGCGAGACAGACGACGAGTCCATCCTCGCGACGCGCCGTAAGGCCATGCGCAACCTGCTCGGCACTCTCCTGCTGTCGGCGGGTGTGCCGATGCTCACGGCCGGTGACGAGTTCGGCAGGACGCAACGCGGGAACAACAACGCGTACTGCCACGACTCCACTCTCACGTGGCTGTCATGGGAACACGCTCCGTGGCAGCGGCACCTCCACGCCCACGTGCAGCGGCTGATCCGCCTGCGGAGCGAGAACCCGGCGCTGCGTCCGATGCGGTTCGCGCGATGGGGCGAGCGCACGCCGTCCGCGTCGGTGATGGAGTGGTACGACGAACACGGCCAGACGATGTCGATCGACCGTTGGACGGACCCCTCCCACCGCACGTTGCAGTATGTGGCGGCATCCACCCCCGAACTCGAACAGTTCAACCGGGTGCTGCTGATGGTCCACGGCAACGAGCGCGCGATCGACATCACACTCCCCCGCATCGACGGCGTGACGCGCTACGTGTCCCTGTGGTCCAGTGCCGACGAGAGCCCCACCGAGGCCGGCACGGAACACGCGTGCGGCGACCTCGTCGAGCTTGCCGGCACCTCGATGCGCCTGTTCCGCGTGGAGTGATCGGACCGTGACCCGGACGCGGCGCCTGTCGCCTCGCCCTGACGCAAGGTAGGTTCGAAACGTGGTCACGACGACGCGCTCCGCGCGCTCCCGCCTGTGGCGGAGCGCCTCGGCCATTCCTGTCCGCGACGCCCGCTCTCCGCTGACCGAGCCCCAGACGACCTCGGGCCGCATTCCGTTGGCCAGATTCGCGCCGTCGGTCCCTTGGGGCGACTTCCGCCCCAAGGCGTTCGCCGGCGAAGCCGTGCCCTTCCGCGTCACCGCCTTCCGCGAGGGCCATGACCGGATCGGGGTCCAGCTGCGGTTGGTCGCGCCGACCGGCGAAGAGTCGCTGCACCGCCTGCGGCCCCTCGCGGACGGCTGGGACCAGTGGCAGACCGAGGTCGCGATGCTCGAGCACGGTGTGTGGCGATTCCGGTTCGAAGCATTCGGCGACGACTTCGCGACCTGGCGGCATGCCGCAGACGTCAAGATCGCGGCGGGAGTGGATGCCGCACTCATGCGCGAGCTCGGCGCTCGCCTGTTCGACACCGCCTCTGCCGACAAGGAACGCCCGGCGGCCGAGCGCCGGAGCCTCGCAGCGGCCGCGATCACGCTTCGCCAGACGACGCTCGATGACGCCGGCGCCTTGGAGATCGTGCGAGATCCCGCGATCGCCGAGTACTTCCGGTCCCGCCCAGTCATGTCACTCGTCACCGTCGGGAAGGACCTCGAGCTGCTGGTGGAGCGCGAGCGCGCCGGCGTCGGTGCGTGGTACGAGTTGTTCCCGCGCTCGGAAGGCGCTCGACGCAAGAAGGACGGCTCGGTCAAGAGCGGAACCTTCCGCACCGCGATGAAGCGGCTGCCCGACGTCGCCGCGATGGGCTTCGACGTGGTGTACCTGCCGCCTATCCACCCGATCGGGCTTACCAATCGCAAAGGCCGCAACAACTCGCTGGAGGCGCTCCCCGGCGACCCAGGCTCACCGTACGCCATCGGCGGACCGGAAGGCGGCCACGACGCCATCCACCCCGAGCTCGGCAGTCCGGCGGACTTCCGCGCCTTCATACGGGCGGCGGAGAGGGAGGGGATGGAGGTCGCACTCGATCTGGCGCTTCAAGCCTCCCCCGACCACCCTTGGGTCGCAGAGCATCCGGAGTGGTTCACGGTGCTCCCCGACGGGACGATCGCCTACGCCGAGAACCCGCCCAAAAAGTACCAGGACATCTACCCCGTCAACTTCGACACCGACCCCGCGGGGATCTACGCCGAAGTCCTCAGGATCGTCCGGCACTGGGTGGCCCAGGGCGTGAAGATCTTCCGGGTCGACAATCCGCACACCAAGCCGCTGCAGTTCTGGGAATGGCTCATCGCAACGGTGAACGCGGAGAGTCCCGACGTGATCTTCCTCTCCGAGGCTTTCACCCGCCCAGCCGTCATGCAGAGCCTCGCCGCCGTCGGATTCCAGCAGAGCTACTCGTACTTCACGTGGCGCAACACCAAGGCCGAGCTGGAAGAGTTCCTCTCGTCGATCGCGCATGAGACCGCGGACTACATGCGACCCAACCTGTTCGTGAACACCCACGACATCCTCACCGAGTACCTGCAGTACGGCGGCCGCGCCGCATACCGGATCCGGGCCGCGATCGCGGCCACCGCCGCTCCCACGTACGGCGTGTACGCCGGATACGAGCTCTTCGAGAACGTCGCCCGTCCGGGCTCGGAAGAGAACATCGACAACGAGAAGTACGAGTACAAGTTCCGTGATTGGGCGGGGGCGATCGAACGCGGCGACTCGCTGGCGCCGTTCCTCACGCGGCTCAACGAGATCCGGCGGGCACACCCCGCCCTTCGCCAGCTGCGCAATCTGAGCATCCATTGGAGCGACGACGATGCGATCCTCGTGTACGCCAAGCACCTCGAGGCCGCCCTCTCGCCGGAAGGACGGAGCGACACGATCATCGTCGTGATCAACACCGACGCCCATTCCGTCCGGCAGACGATGGTGCACCTCGACACCCGGGTCTGGGGCGTCGAGCCCGGCGAGCCGTACGACGTCGAAGATCTGATCACCGGCGCACGCTGGACCTGGTCCGACCACAATTACGTGATGCTCGACGCGTTCACCGAACCCGTCCATATCCTGCACGTGAAGGAGCGGCGATGACACCCACCGAGCAGGTCCTCGACGCCGTTGCGGCGGGGTCGCACCACGATCCTCACGCCGTGCTCGGCATCCATCCCGACACCGACGCCGAGGGCACGCACACCTGGACGATCCGCGCGCGCCGCCCTCTGGCCCGCAGCGTCACGGCGGTCTTCGACGACGGCACCCGCGCGCCCCTCGAACACGTCCACGCGGGCATCTGGGAGGGGACGCGAGCGGGATCGCTGCGACCGTACGAACTGGTGGCGAGCTATCCGGAAGGGCCGGACCACACGGCCGACGACCCGTACCGCCACGCGCCCACCATCGGCGAGCTCGACCTGCATCTCATCGGCGAGGGGCGTCATGAGGAGCTGTGGCGCGTGCTGGGTGCGCATGTGCGGGCGCACGACGGTTCGTCCGGCACCGCTTTCGCGGTGTGGGCTCCCAACGCCCGCGCGGTGCGGGTGATCGGCGACTTCAACGGCTGGGACGGCCAAGGCCACGCGATGCGCTCGATGGGGGGCAGCGGGGTGTGGGAGCTGTTCATCCCGGGAATCGGCGAAGGGACGCGCTACAAGTTCGAGCTGCTGAGCCGGCGCGGACAGTGGGTCGTGAAGGCCGACCCGATGGCCCGGCATGCGGAGGTACCGCCGGCGACAGCATCCGTCGTGGTGAAGGCCTCCCATTCCTGGCGCGACGCTGCCTGGCTTGCGGAGCGCGCACGGACGTCGTCAGTCACACGCCCCATGTCGGTCTACGAACTGCACCTCGGGTCGTGGCGCCAAGGGCTCTCCTATCGCGATGCCGCAGAAGAGCTGATCGACTATGTCGACGCGCAGGGGTTCACCCACGTCGAGTTCCTGCCCTTGGCTGAGCATCCCTTCGGCGGATCGTGGGGCTACCAGGTCACCGGCTACTACGCCCCGACGAGCCGTTTCGGCCACCCCGACGACCTCAGGTACCTCATCGACCGGCTGCATCAGGCCGGCATCGGCGTGATCATGGACTGGGTCCCGGGTCATTTCCCGAAAGACGATTTCGCGCTGGCCCGCTTCGACGGCGAGCCGCTGTACGAGCATCCGGATCCTCGTCGGGGCGAACACCGCGACTGGGGTACGTACATCTTTGATTACGGCCGCAACGAGGTGCGCAACTTCCTCGTCGCCAACGCCCTGTACTGGTTCGAGGAGTTCCATGTCGACGGGCTGCGCGTGGACGCGGTGGCGTCCATGCTCTATCTCGACTACTCGCGGGAAGACGGCGAATGGGCGCCGAACGTGCACGGCGGCCGCGAGAATCTCGAGGCCATCCGGTTCCTGCAGGAGGTGAACGCGACCGCCTACAAGCGGTATCCCGGCATCTCGATGATCGCCGAGGAGTCCACCAGCTTCCCGGGCGTGACGGCGCCGACCAGCCGGGCCGGGCTGGGTTTCGGCTTCAAATGGAACATGGGCTGGATGAACGACTCGCTGCAGTACATCCAGCGCGACCCCATCCACCGATCGCACCACGAAGGCGAGATGTCCTTCTCGTTCGTCTACGCGTTCAGCGAGAACTTCTTGCTGCCCATCAGCCACGACGAGGTCGTGCACGGGAAGGGCAGCCTGCTCGCGCGCATGCCGGGTGATCACTGGCAGAAGCTCGCGAACATGCGCGCGTTCCTCGCCTACATGTGGGGCCATCCCGGTAAGAAACTGCTGTTCATGGGACAGGAGTTCGGGCAGCTCTCGGAGTGGTCCGAAGGCCGCTCACTCGACTGGTGGCTGCTGGATCAGCCCTCCCACACGCAGCTGCACGACTTCGTCGCCGTACTCAACCGCGTCTACCGCGATCATTCCGCCTTGTGGTCCCGAGACAGCGACGGCGCGGCGTTCACACGCCTGGGCGCTCCGCGCTGGAACCCGAACGTGATCGCCTTCGCGCGTCGCGACTGGAACGGCAACTCCGTCGTCGTCGCTGCGAACTTCTCAGGAGCCCCGGTGACCTCGTACGAGCTCGATCTGCCGGAGGCCGGTGTGTGGCACGAGATCCTCAACACCGACGCTCAGCAGTACGGCGGCTCCGGCGTGGGCAACCTCGGAGTCGTCCACGCGGCGGACGACGGAAGAGCATCGCTCGTGCTGCCGCCGCTCGGGGTCCTGTGGCTGCGGCACGACCCGCAGGCGCACATCCCCTCGCCTTCGCGCGGTTGAGTTCGAGTCCGCCCGCGCCGCACGGGAATTGAGCCGGGCGGCGTCAGAACAGCAAGGATGCCAGGCGGCGGCGCGCCGTGATCACGCGAGGATCGGCGTCGCCGACGAGCGCGAAGAACTCGAGGAGTCGCTCACGCACCGGCCCACGCTCGTCCGAAGGCAGCAGCCCGAACAGATCGAGCAGCCGTGCGAAGGCGTCCTCGACGTGGCCGCCCGCGAGATCCAGGTCGGCCACGGCCAGCTGGGCCGTCACATCGGTGGGGGCCGCAGCCGCCGCAGCGCGCGCCGCGTCGAGATCTGCGCCCTGGACACGGTCGAGAAGCCGGACCTGACCGAGCCCCGCCCGAGCCTCCTCGTCGCGCGGGTTCTCGGCCAGTGCACGCTCATAGGCCGTGATCGCACGCGGATAGTCCCCCGCCTCGATCGCGGCGAACGCCTCGGCGTGGAGAGGAGGCAGGGGCGGCTCCGCCGGATCCTCCGCGGCCTCCGGTGCAGGCGCGGCGTCGGGGGTCGCCGTCCCCGTGACACCGTTCTGCGCAGCAAGCTGCAGCAGCTGAGCGAAGACGTCGCGGACCTGCTGCTCCGGCACGGCTCCGGTGAACAGCGGCACCGGCTGCCCGCCCACGAGGGCGACCACCATCGGGATGGACTGCGCACGGAAGGCCTGCGCGAGCTGGGGGTTCGCATCGACGTCGACCTTCGCCAGCACGAGCCGACCGGCGAGCTCCGTCACGACGCGCTCGAGCACGGGGCTCAGCTGCTTGCACGGTCCGCACCACTCCGCCCACAGGTCGATCACGACAGGCACGACCCGCGAGAGCTCGAGGAGCTGAGGGAAGGTCTCGTCGGTGACGTCCATCACAAGGGACGGCACCACGATGGGCTCCCCGGATTCCGCGGCGCCCGAGGGCGCGGGCGCACCGCCGGCAGGCGGCTGGGCGGGCCGGTTGCGGAGGGTCGACAGGTCGACGGCTCCGCGCAGCGTGGGGCCGAGGGCAGGATCGGTCACGGAATCACCTTCGCGTCGAGAATGTCAGAGGAGTAGCCGAGCAGGCGGATCTTCTCGCCCGAGCCCGAGCCGGGAACATAGAAGAACACCTGATCCGTGTACGTCGTCGAGAAACCCGTGGCCGACTGGTCAGCGCCGGTGAGCACCTTCGCCCGGGGGTTGTTCTCCGTCTTGATCACGGCGTCGGGGTTGGTGGGCCGGACCGTATCGGTCTCGTGGACGTTGACGGCCACGATCGCGCCGCTCTCGATGGTCGCCAGCGCGAACGGCGGCTGTGTGCCGGCACTGGCCTGGAACTCGAAGGTCCCCGTCCCCGAGCCGGTCTGGTTGAACTCGTCCAGTCGCCGCTGGCGGTCCGCGGCGATGCTCGTGCGCATCTGGTCGCCCTCGGCATCGAACAGGTCGAAGAACTCGCTCTCCTCCCCCTTGTCGATGACGTCGGCGTACGCGGCCGCGATCTGCTCGGGCGGCATCACCAGGAACGGCGAATCCGGTTCGACCTGGGTGGCGCCGATGTACCAGGGAGCCAGGTCGGGCAGCGGGGTCGACGCCTCGAGGCTGGCGATGTAGGACAGCTTGTAGTCCGACCACGCGTCCTGCTGGGTCATCAGCATGATGCTCGAGGTCTTCGACGCCGCGTCGTCCGCGACGGCGATGACCGAGCGGGGCCAGCCGTCGAACGCCTGGGGAAGGATGACCTTCAGCGGCTTGGAGAGGATCGCGGCCGGAGCCTGGTAGTCGGTGAGGGTCGCACGGATCTTGTAGTTCGTCTCACGCGCCGCCAGCGCAGCGCCTTCCAGCCGCGTGGCGGCCAGCTCGGCGTCCATCGCGGTGTCGGCATCGGCGATCGTCGAGGCGATGCGGGTGAGGATGCGCTCCGCCTGCGGTTTGGTCACCGCCGGGGCCTGCTGACCTTCGGGCGCGATCACCGTCTCGGTCGGAGTGGGCGTGGGCGTCGCGCCGAACTGCGGCCACGCGTCCGCCGAGCAGCCGGTGAACAGCAGCGCAGAGACGGCGACAGCTGGAAGCACGGCGAAGGCACGTCGCCCGGAAGTGACGGCACGCCGACGGGTGGGCGCTCCTGAGGTGCTGATGACGCCCTTGTCGGCGCCATCGACGGCCAGATCGATCGGCTCCGTCGGAGGCAGCGGCAGGCCCTTGCGGCGCGGCCCTCGCGAACGCCGCGCATGCCGGATACCGAGGATGTAGAGGAACACCCCGGCGGCCATCAGAATCCCCCCGCCCACGATGAGCGGACCCGCCCACGGGGTGGTCGTCTGCAGCGGCCACGACACCGAAACGGTGCTGGGGGCGGCAGTCGTGCCGTCGGACGCGACCAGCACGCTCATGTCCTCGGGCAGCTGCAGCGGAGCGATCAGGATGTCGGCCTGCTGGAACTCGTCCAGCCAGAGGTCGGACCCGAGCGGATTGCGGCCAGGGGGTTCGGTCGCGGCATCCGTCGGCTCCGTGGAGTCCGGCGACGCCGTTGCCGAGGAATCGGCGCCCTCGCCGGTCTCGGCCTCACCGGGCTCCGGTTCGACCGGCTCGGGCTCGACCAGTCTCGTGACGATCTCGCCGTCGTCGACTGTCACGCGGTTGTACTCCGCGTCCGAAAGCCAGGCCTGCACATCGGCGGCGCGTCCGTATGCTGCGAAGAGCTCGCCCTCACCCTGCACGCGGAGCGTCTGCGTGCCGGGCATCTGGTTGAGCACCGCCCCATCGATCAGCAGGTAGGGGGCATCCTCCTCGACCGAGATCGACGCCGTCTCGGTCCTGGGTCCCTGGAAGATCGTTCGCTGGGCGATGCCCGCCCCGATCATCACGGCGGCGAGCACAAACGCCGCAACGGCCCACACGAAACGCACGAAGTACACCCTTTCCGAGGACGCGCAGTCGGGGCGCGGCCTTCGATTCGACATTTCAGACTAGCGAACATGACCTGAAAACGGCCCGGGAGGCACCATTCCCGAGCCTGAACGTCAGTCATGCGTATCCTGACCTGATAGGCACAGCGGCGGTCACGCCGAGGAGGAGATCCGTTCGGTGAAGATCCACAACCCGTTCCGCGTGGCGCTGGTCGCCACCCTCGGCGTCGGCCTCGGACTGCTGCTGATCGGAAGCATCCAGACACTGTCGACGATCCTCCTCTACGTCGGCACCGCGCTGTTCCTGTCGCTGGGCCTGGACCCGATCGTGGGCTGGCTGGAGCGGCGCAAGCTCCCGCGCTGGGCGGCCGTGCTCGTCACGATCCTCGGGGTGCTCGCGGCGTTCGCGGGAATCATCCTCATGGTGGTGCCCATCATCGTCGGCCAGGTCGGCCAGCTGATCACCGAGATCCAGGAGCTCGTCGAGGACGGAACCTGGAACCCCGTGGAGGAATTCCGCGGCTGGCTGACCGAGACGTTCCCGCTCCTTCGGGTCGACGATGTATTCGAATACGTCCAGGAGTGGCTGAACACGCTCGACTACGGCGCGATCGGGAGCACCATCGGCGAGAGCATCATCGTGATCGGCGGGACGATCCTCGGCGGGCTTGCGGGAGCGTTCATCATCCTCATCCTGACGATCTACTTCACCGCCTCGACTCCGAGCCTCAAGCGCTCCGTCTATCAACTCGTGCCGGCGTCCAAGCGCGCCCGCTTCATCGATCTCGGCGAGCAGATCACCGACTCCGTCGGCTACTTCGTCATCGGTCAGGTGAGCCTCGGCGTCATCAACGGCGTCCTCAGCGCGATCTTCCTCTCGATCATCGAGGCGCCTTTCCCCGCGGTGCTCGCGGTGATCGCCTTCTTCTTCTCGCTCATTCCCCTGGTGGGAACTCTCACCGGCTCGATCATCATCGTGCTCACGTGCCTCGGGCTCGGGGGCCCCACGACCGCCCTGGTCGCCGGCATCTACTACCTCGTCTACATGCAGATAGAGGCTTACGTCATCGCGCCCCGCATCATGGGCCGCGCGGTGTCGGTTCCCGGCGCAGTGGTGGTCATCGCCGCGCTGGCGGGTGGGTCGCTGCTCGGTCTGCTGGGCGCACTGGTGGCCATCCCGGTGGCGGCCAGCATCCTGATCATCTACCGCCAGGTCGTGATCCCGCGTCAGAACGAGCGCTGACGGCGAATCGAGACCGACAGGCGCCGATCGAGCGCGCCCAGGGTCCGGGTCACGCCTCAGCGACCACCTGCCCGTCCCAGTCGGTGGAAAGCGGCAGCGCGTCAGGATGGACGGCCGCGACGATCTCGGTGAGCACACGTCGCGTCTGCGCTTCTCCGACCCACAGGTGCTTGCCGCCCTCCACCGGGATGAGAATCGCTCCGGGAACACTCGCGAAGCGCTCGGCGGCGGCATCCGGTCGCAGATAGTCGTCGAGTTCCGGCACCACGACCACCAGTCGCCGCGGGTCGCCCGCCCACGCCGCGACCTCGGAGTCGGTGGCGCGGTGCAGCGGCGGCGAAAGCAGGACGGCACCCTCGATCGCATGATCGCGGCCGTACTTCAGCGCCAGCTCCGTCCCGAAGGACCATCCCACCAGCCACGGCCGCGGGAGGCCCCGCTCGTGCACGAAGTCCATCGCCGCCGCGACGTCGAAGGCCTCGGCCCGCCCACCGTCGAACGCCCCGTCGCTCGTCCCGCGCGGCGATGACGTGCCCCGCGTGTTGAAGCGCAGCACAGCGAGGTCCGCGAGAGCCGGAAGCCGCGCAGCCGCCTTGCGGAGGATATGCGAGTCCATGAAACCGCCCGCCGTCGGCAGCGGATGAAGCGTCACCAGCGTCGCGACGGGATCCCGCTCCTCGGGCAGCGCGAGCTCGCCGACGAGCGTCAACCCGTCCAAGGTTTCGAGTTCGATGTCCTCGCGCCGCGCGGGCAGCAGCATCGGGCCTCGGATCTCCATGTCAGGCCACCTTCCAGCAGTGCTGATGCCAATGACGTCGTGCCGCCAGGTCGGCGGCATCACCGAGCACGCCGTCGGCGCGCCACGCGACCAGATGCGCCACACCGACCTCGATCGAGCGGCCGCAGCCGGGGCACATGTAGCTCTTGTGCGCTTGCAGAGCCGAGACGGGCTGCACCGTCCACTCGATGCCGCGCCGCACCTCGGTGCGCTTCCACCCCGCCAGCAGGCGCTCGAACGAGTCGTCGCCGTTGTGATCCGGGCGGCGGCGATGAGACCGCGGCATGGTTTAGTACCAGCCGACCCGCTGGGAGTGGTCCCACGCACCGCACGGAGTGCCGTAGCGCGCGCCGATGTAGCCCAGTCCCCACGTGATCTGCGTCGCCGGGTTGGTCTCCCAGTCGGCCCCGGCACTGGCCATCTTGTTGCCCGGAAGGGACTGCGGGATGCCGTAGGCACCGCTCGAGGCGTTGTAGGCGTTCACACGCCAGCCGGATTCCTTCTTCCACAGCGCCACGAGGCACGCGAACTGGTCCTCGCCCCATCCGCGCCCGATCACCATGTCGTAGGCGATGGCCTGCGCGGACCCCGGGTCCGGCGTCACGAATGGCGGCCTCCAACCCCCGGAGGTGGAACCCGTGCTGCGGGCCTGCGCCGTCGGCGTGGGCGTAGGCGTGGGCTTGGGTTTCACATAGACCGTGTACCCGCTCCGGTCGAGCGTCGCAGGCTCTGCCGGCTCGGCGTCGTCGCGCGCTGCCAGCGTCTGGATGTCGCCGAGCGAGCTGGCGTAGAGCGAGATCGGCGGACTCTCTTCAGCGCTGGCCTGGGTCAGCGCGAGACCGGTGGGGCCGATGTAGGCGACGACGAAGCCGATGGCGGCGAAGGCCGCGAACACGCCGAGTACGCCGCGGCGTCGCGACCAGCGCGTCGGCACAGGGGCACGCCGTGCCGATGAGGCCGGAGCCGCAGCGGCGGCGAGGGTCGAAACGGACTGACGCCGGGCGCGCCGGGTCGGTGTCAGTTCGTTTCCGGAAGTCACAGTGGTCCCGATTCTAGCCATGGCCAACGCGCCATGCCATCCGTTCGCCGGGGCTCGTCACCGGACGGCGAGAATGACCTCCACGACGGCGTCCAGGACGGCATCCACCTGCACTTCATGGTATCCGCCGCGCTGCATTCGGAACGCGACCGCTCGCACCTGCTCGGCCGTCAGCGAATCACCAGTCTCGAGATAGCGCGAGATCTTGTCGGAAACGAGATCGACCTCGTCGATCCGATAGCCGTAGCGCAGGGCGGATACCCGGTCGAACCGCTGGCGGCGTGGTCGGGACAACCGGTCGAGCACGGTCTGAGCCGTCTCGCGCGTATGACCCACCCAGGCCCGCGCGCCGGCGCGGGACATCGCGTCCGCGCGCTCGCGGGCCGCGAAGGCGTCCTCGATGCGGCCGAGCGCGGCGTCCACCGACGCGATCGCGTAGCCGTGGCGTACCAGCGGAAACGCCACGTGACGCACGTCGGTCGAGGACAGGTCGCCGGAGCCCGCCTCGAACGCGGCACGTGCACGGTCCATGAATTCATCGACCGCGTGCTTGTCGTACCCCTTCTCGCGCCCGTGCGCCTCGGGGAACGACGCGCGCGGCGCCGCTTCGGAAGTCGTCATGAGAGCTCCGTCACAGTGCTGAGAGTCACATCGCCGCCAAGGGGGTGAAGAGGTAGTACAGGGCCAGCGCGGCCACGGTCGAAGGCAGGATCGAGTCGAGGCGATCGAGCACGCCCCCGTGGCCGGGCAGCCACGAACTCATGTCCTTGATGCCGAGATCACGCTTGATCATCGATTCTCCCAGGTCGCCGGCGGTCGCGGTGCCGAGGATCACGATGCCGAACACCAGCCCCATCCACCAGTCGAGGCCGAGCATGAACATGCCGGCCAGCACGCCCGCGAGCATGGCCGCAGCCGCGGCGCCGGCAAATCCCTCCCACGTCTTCTTGGGACTGATTCGCGGTGCCATCGGATGCCTGCCGAACGAGATGCCTGCGACGTAGGCGCCGGTGTCGGCGGCGACGGCGACGATGATGAAGGCGAGCACCCACCACTCGCCGCCGTCCTGTGCCAGCAGCAGAATGCACAGGCTCGCGAGGAACGACACGTAGAGCTGGATGAACGCGCCGACAAGGACATCGCCCAAGACCATCCCGTACGCGCGGCCGTCGTTCGACACCATCTGCGCCACGAGGCGCCAGACGACCACCACGGCGAGGGCGACGAAGAGCACGATCCACTGCAGCCACGCGTCCACAAAGTACGCCGTGACGACGATCACCGCGCCGGACGTGAGCTGCGGAACCAGATCGACCCGGCGACCACTCGCCGCCAACGCGCGGGAGAACTCGAAGATCGCGAGCAGTACGGCCGCCATCGCGAACACCAGGAACGCCCATTTGACGAACAGCAGCGAGCCCAGCAGCACCGCGCCGATCGCCAATCCGATCAGGATCGCCAGGATCAGGTCGCGCCCGGTACGCTCCTTGATGCGCTCGTTGGCCTCCTCGAACTCGGCCTTGGCCTGGGCGACCTGGCTCTCGAGCTCGCTGCGTGCTGCGCGCAGGTGGGAGTGCCGCACGGCGGCAGGGTCGTTGGTGTCGGCGACGGGGCGGCGGAGCTCGCCCATCTCGCGGCGCGTGCGCGGGATGTCCCGCGGCTCGCTCTCGCTGTCCGCTCCCCCGGGTGCGTCGGTCATGGGCGGTCCTCAGACCTCGAGGAGCTCTGCCTCTTTGCGCTTGAGCGCGTCGTCGATGGCGTCGACGTGCGCTCGCGTGAGGGAATCCAGCTCCTTCTCGGCGCGGCCGAGCTCATCTTCGCCGACCTCGCTCTTGAGGGCATCAAGGTCGTCCTTCGACTTGCGCCGGATGCCACGCAGGTGGACCTTGTGGTCCTCGCCCTTGGAGCGCACCAGCTTGACGTACTCCTTGCGCCGCTCCTGAGTGAGCTCGGGCATCGTGACGCGCACGATGTTTCCGTCGTTGGTGGGGTTCACACCCAGGTTCGGCACGTCGCGGATCGCCTGCTCGATGGCCTTCAGCGCCGACTTGTCGTATGGCGTGATGATGAGCGACCGCGCCTCGGGGCTGTTGATCGAAGCCAGCTGCGCGAGCGGGGTGGGGGTGCCGTAGTAGTCGACGAGGACCTTCTGGAACAGCTGCGGGTTCGCACGCCCGGTGCGAACCGTCGCGAAGTCCTCCTTCGCAGCCTCGACGGCGCGATCCATGCGCGCTCCGGCTTCGGCCAAGACGTCCGCGATCACAGTGTCTCCTTCGCGTTGATGGGGCTGGTCAAGTGTATCGGCGGGTGGCCGTCACGCCGTGACCAGCGTGCCGATCGAATCGCCGAGCAGCGCGCGGGTGACATTGCCCGACGGCTCCATGCCGAACACGCGCATGTCCATCCGGTTGTCCATGCACAGACTGAACGCCGTCGAGTCGACCACCTTCAGCCCGCGCTGGAGCGCGTCCAGGTAGGTGATCCGGTCGATACGGGTGGCTGAGGCATCCTTCTTCGGATCCGCGGTGTACACGCCGTCCACGCCGTTCTTGGCGACGAGGACCTCCTGGGCGCCGATCTCGAGCGCCCGCTGCGCCGCGACCGTGTCGGTCGAGAAGTACGGCAGCCCGGCGCCGGCGCCGAAGATGACGACGCGGCCCTTCTCCATGTGCCGCTCGGCGCGACGCGGGATGTACGGCTCGGCGACCTGGGTCATCGAGATCGCGGACTGAACACGGGTGGCGGCCCCCGCCTGCTCGAGGAAGTCCTGGAGCGCCAGCGCGTTCATGACCGTCCCGAGCATGCCCATGTAGTCGGCCCGACCGCGGTCCATGCCCCGCTGGCTGAGCTCCGCGCCGCGGAAGAAGTTGCCGCCGCCGACCACGACCGCGATCTCGACCCGGTCCACCGCCGCGGCGATCTCGCGCGCCATCTGGCTGACGACGTCGGGGTTCACGCCGAGCTGTCCGCCTCCGAATGCCTCGCCGGACAGCTTCAGCAGGACGCGGCGGCGTCCGGTGGTCTCGTTGATCACTGTGGTCCTCTCGTTGACGACAAACTACCGAAGGGCATGAGAAAAGGCCCGCACCGGATTCCGATGCGGGCCTTTTCGCTGCGTCAGGCGCCGACCTTGAAGCGGGCGAAGCCCGTCAGGGTGAGCCCGGCGTCCTTGGCCACCTGCGCCACGGACTGCTTGTTGTCCTTGGCGTAGTCCTGGTCCAGGAGCGAGACCTGCTTGAAGAAGGCGTTCACACGTCCCTCGACGATCTTCGGAAGGGCGGCCTCCGGCTTTCCTTCGTTGCGGGAGATCTCGGTGACGATCTCGCGCTCCTTCTCGACCTCGGCCTCGGGAACCTCGTCGCGCGTGAGGTACGAGGGGTTCGCGAACGAGATGTGCTGCGCAAGGCTGCGAGCAGTCTCGGCGTCGTCCCCCGAATAGGCCAGGACCACACCGACCTGGGGCGGGAGGTCCTTGCTGGTCTTGTGCAGGTAGACCTCGAACTTGTCGCCCGAGAGCGTGCGGACGCGGCGCAATTCGACCTTCTCGCCGATGATCGCGGCCTCGTCGTCGATCAGCTCAGCGACCGTCTGGCTTCCGGCGGGCGCAGCGAGGGCGGCCTCGACCGAATCGGCGGCGACGGCCGCTGCGGCATCGGCGACCTTGTCGGCCAGCGCGATGAAGCGGTCGTTCTTCGCGACGAAGTCGGTCTCGCAGGCGAGCTCGACCAGCGTGACCCTGCCGTCCTGCTCACGAGCGGTGACCAGGCCCTCGCTGGTGGAACGGTCGGCGCGCTTGGCGTTGCCCTTCGCGCCCTTCAGACGCAGGATCTCGACGGCCTTCTCGACGTCGCCGTCGGCCTCTTCGAGGGCCTTCTTCGTGTCGACCATGCCCGTGCCGAGCTGGTCACGCAGCGCCTTGATGTCGGCGATCGTGAAGTTTGCCATGGGTGGCGGCTCCTTGATTGTGG
The DNA here is from genome assembly GCF_019449275.2 of Microbacterium sp. HD4P20. Lineage (GTDB taxonomy): Bacteria > Actinomycetota > Actinomycetes > Actinomycetales > Microbacteriaceae > Microbacterium. The sequence goes on along the minus strand of NZ_JAHZQZ020000014.1, from coordinate 160,687 downwards.
TGGATTCCCGGATGCCTCGGCGGGGTCGCTTCACGACCCCGCCGAGGCGCTGCTGGTGGAGGAGAACCGTTACTTGTCGGCGTCCGACGCCTCAGCAGCGTCGGTGGCGTCGGCGTCGGCGACCGCGGACTCGGCGGCGTCCGCGGCAGCCTCGGCATCGACTGCCGATGCGGCGGCCTCGGCGTCCGCGACGGCCTCCGTCGTCTCGTCCGCTGCGGCGGCGATCGCCTCGTCGTGCGCGGCGGCACCGTCGGCGTCGGCCTCGGTCTCGGTCGCGGCGATCGAGACCTCGGCGTCACCGGTGACCGGCGTGCCCTGCTCGAGAAGCTCGCGCTCCCAGTCAGCCAACGGCTCCGCGTCGGCGGACTCCTCGGTCGGCTGGTGGCGCTGGATCAGGCCTTCGGCGGCGGCATCGGCGATGATGCGCGTGAGCAGGCTCACGGAGCGGATCGCGTCGTCGTTGCCCGGGATCGGGTACTGGAACTCGTCGGGGTCCGCGTTGGTGTCGAGGATGCCGATGACCGGGATGCCGAGCTTGGCGGCCTCGTCGACCGCGAGGTGCTCTCGCTTGGCGTCGACGACCCAGATGGCCGACGGAGTCTTCTGCAGATTGCGGATGCCGCCCAGCGACTTGTGAAGCTTGTCGAGCTCACGCTTCTTGAGAAGGAGCTCCTTCTTGGTGAAGCCGCTCGCAGCCGGGTCGTCGAAGTTGAGCTCCTCGAGCTCCTTCATGCGCGCAAGGCGCTTGGACACCGTCTGGAAGTTGGTGAGGAGCCCGCCCAGCCAGCGCTGGTTGACGTAGGGCTGACCGACGCGAGTCGCCTGCTCGGCGATGACTTCCTGCGCCTGCTTCTTCGTCCCGACGAAGAGCACGGTGCCGCCGTGCGCCACGGTCTCCTTGACGAACTCGTACGCCTTGTCGATGTACGCGAGCGACTGCTGCAGGTCGATGATGTGGATGCCACTGCGCTCGGTGAGGATGAAGCGCTTGACCTTCGGGTTCCACCGGCGGGTCTGGTGCCCGAAATGCACGCCGCTGTCGAGCAGCTGGCGAATTGTGACGACGGCCATGGCCGTTCTCCTGTTCCGGCGCCGGGGCGCCTGTTGCGGTTGTGTTCTCACCGGTCTGCGACCGGTGTGCCTGGTGCCCGGCACACGCCCGCCTCTCAGGTCTTGCAGACCGATCGAGAGGACCGTTGGGAGTGGATGCCGCGCCGCGCCCTTCGACAAAGCTCAGGGACCGGGGAACCGGAGTTCGCGGCGCTGTGGGCACGCGGAGTCACCCCGACAAGCGGAGTGCGGGTTCCAGTGTATCAGCAGCGGCTCCTCCCCCGTCGCGGAACGGCGGGGGTCTATCCACCGAAGCCGGCCCCGGCACCCGTTCCGCGCGCGGACGGCGCGATGCTCGACCCATGCGTACTTCCCGAGACTCCCGCTTCGGATTCCGACGCGCCGTGACGGCCACGGTCATTGCGGCGCTCGTCATCGTCATGGCGCCGGCGGGCCACGCGTTCCCCTCGTCCGGTCGAAGCGTTCCCCACGCATCCGACGTGAACGTGGACGGATGGGTATGGCCTTTGGCCGGCTTCCGTCTCGATCGCCCGTTCGTGGCTCCCGCGCATCGGTACGGACCGGGTCATCGCGGCGTGGACCTGCAGGCGATGGGCGGGCTGGACGTGCGGGCACCGGCTGCGGGCACCGTCGCGTTCGCGGGACAGGTGGCCGGGCGCGGCGTCCTGACCATCGACCACGGCGACGGCCTCGTGACCACGCTCGAGCCGATCCAGACGACCCTCCTTCCGGGTGCGGCGGTGGCACGGTCGGAGTGGGTGGGCATCGTCGGCGTCGGCGGGCACGCGAGCCCCGGCTCGCTGCATTTCGGGGTGCGTCTTCACGGTGAGTACGTCAACCCGATGCTGCTGCTCGGGGAGGTGCCTCGGGCGGTCCTGCTGCCGTGCTGCTGAACCTCGGCGGACCTCATCAGGCGCGGGGGTGAGCCAGTCGGTAGGACGCGGCGAGGCGCTCGCTCGAGACATGGGTGTAGATCTGGGTCGTGCCCAGGCTCGCATGGCCGAGGATCTCCTGCACGGCTCGCAGATCGGCGCCGCCGTCGAGGAGATGGGTGGCCGCCGAGTGCCGCAGCGCGTGAGGGCCGATGGTCCCGCCGAGGGCGGGCCCGAGCTCGCGCGCGACGAGGGTGTACACCGTCCGTGGCGCGATCCGCCCGCCGCGCGCCCCGAGGAACAGCGCAGGCTGACCGGCCACCGCCGTGCGGCGTGCCAGCAGTGTGCTTCGTCCTCGCACCACGTACGCATCCACTGCGCGCAGCGCCGGCACGCCGAAGGGCACGACGCGCTCCTTGGAGCCCTTGCCCAGCACGCGGGCGGTGCGGCGCTCGGCGTCGATGTCGTCGAGGTCGAGCCCGCACAGCTCCGATACGCGCACCGCCGAGCCATAAAGCAGCTCCATGATCGCGTGATCGCGCAGGGCGATCGGCTCACCCTCGGCCGCGGCATCCGCCAGCCGCCCCAGCACGTCGGTCAGAGCGTCCGCCGTCGCGACCCGGGGCAGCGTGCGACCACGCTTGGGGGCGACCAGGCGCAGGCTCGGGTCCTCTGTGATGGCACCGTTTTCGAGGGCCCACGCGAAGAAACCGCGGATGGCGGCCGTTCGCCGCGCGATGGTGGCCCGGGCATCACCGGCCTGCACGGCCTGCCATAGCCACTCGCGGAGATCCTCGAGCGCGATCTCGCCGACCTCGACGATGCCGCAGACCGCGATCAGGTTCGCAAGGTCTGAGCTGTACGCGCGGACAGTCGCAGGCGAGAGCCGACGGACATCGGCGAGGTGCCGCGTGTAGGCGGTGGCGGCCTCGTCGATCCTCATGTCACCAGCATGCTCCGGCCCGGCCCGGCGTGCGCGGCGACTCTCCGTCACTGCGTCCGGGCCGCCGACCGCCAGCCGTCCGCGGACCGAGAGGCTGCGCCCTCCAGCTGCAGCAGCCCCAGCAGCGCTTCGGCGCGCTCCAGCGCGATCCCTGCCCGCCGGGCGACGTCGGCGGCCGCACGCCAGGTGCGGCTGCTCAGCGCGTCGCGCACCCGGGTGGCGTCGTCGGTGGGCCGGCGGCCGTCATGGGGCACCGCCGTCTCCGCGATGAATCCGAGCATCTCACGCACGTCCTCCGCCCCCGTGATGCAATGCGCACCGTACTCGCGCAGCAGGCGGTGCGTCCCGGCGGATGTCGCCGACGTGACAGGCCCCGGGACCGCGCCCAGTTCACGGGACAGCGCGGCGGCGTGACCAGCCGTGTTCAGCGAACCGCTCCGCCACCCGGCTTCGACGACCACCGTCGCATCCGAGATGGCAGCGATCAAGCGGTTGCGCTGCAAGAAGCGCCATTTGGTGGGAGCGGATCCGCAGGGCACCTCGCTCGCCACGACGCCGGCCGCTGCGATGTCGTCGATGAGGCCGGTATGGCCCGCCGGGTACGCGCGCTCGGCGCCGCCGGCCAGCAGCGCCACCGTCAGCCCGCCCACGGCCAGAGCGGCTCGGTGCGCAGCGCCGTCGATGCCGTACGCGCCACCCGACACGATCGGGATGCCGCTGCCGGCGAGATCAGCCGCGAGCTCCCTCGCGACGTGATCGCCGTACGACGAGGCCGCTCTGGCACCCACCAGCGCGACCGACGGCCGCAGGCTCGCCAACGCGGTCGCATCGCCGCGGACCCACAGGCACAGCGGCGCGTGCGCGTCGAGATCGTCAAGCTGCGACGGCCATGAGGCATCGCCCGGGGTGACCAGGGAGATTCCGCGAGCCCCGGCGATCCGCAGCGCGTCCGCCACTGGCCGGGGATCCAGCCGCGGGAGCCAGCGTTTGAGGGCGTCGGTGCGTTCGCGCTCGGTCAGTTCGGGCAGCGGGGCACCGTGGATGATCGCCCGCAACGCGGCGGCAGACCCCCTGACGGCGATCAGCCGATGCGCGACCGAGTCGCCGGGCTCGGTCAGCTGGCACCACGTGACGGTGGCGTAGCGCTCGAGCGCAGTGGTGTCGTCGAGCGGCGGCTCCTCGAAGAGCGACAGCGCATGTCGAGCCATCTCGGGCGTGAGGAGGAAAGTGGTCACAGGGCGATTCCCTTCTTCAGAAAGAGCGCGCGGCCGATGTGATCGACGCCGAGCTGCGCGCGGCCCTCGAGATCGGCGAGCGACCACGCGACGCGGAGGACACGATCGAATCCCCGCAGCGTCAGTGCCCCGCGGTGCAACGCCGCATCGAGCGGGCGCCGCACGGTGGGCGACGGCGCCATCGGTCCCTCGCGCAGCCACGTGCCGGGCACATCGGCGTTCACACGCCAGGGTGTTCCCGACAGTCGCCGACCCGCGCGTTCCCGCGCTTCGGCGACCCGCTGGCGCGCCGCCGCCGTCGAGACCGCGGAGGCGGATGCCGATCGATGAGCCACGGACACGCGGGACAGCGTGAGTTCGATGTCCATGCGGTCCAACAGCGGTCCGGACAGCCGACCGAGGTAGCGCCGGATCGCCGCCGGCGGGCATGTGCAGGTTCCGCCCCGAATGCCGTAGTCCCCGCACGGGCACGGATTGGTCGCGAGGACCAGTTGGAATCGAGCGGGGTAGCGGGCGCTCGTTCCCGAGCGGTGGATGGTGATCGCCCCGGTCTCGAGCGGCTGACGGAGGGCGTCCAGCGCGCTGGCTTGAAACTCCCCTGCCTCGTCGAGGAACAGGACGCCTTCCGATGCCCGCGCTATCGCGCCCGGTCGCAGCACCCGCGAGCCACCACCCACGAGCGCTGCGACGCTCGCACTGTGATGGGGCGCTTCGAAGGGCGGCGTGCGGGTCAGTTCGACCACGCGAGCGCCGGTGAGACTGCGGATCGACGCACTCATCAGCGCCGCGCGGTCATCCAGTTCGGGCAGGATTCCCGGCAGCCGGCTGGCCAGCATGGTCTTGCCCGCGCCTGGCGGGCCGCACATGAGCAGGTGGTGCGCGCCCGCCGCCGCGACGACGAGGGCCTCCACCGCGTCGGGTTGTCCGATGACGTCGGCGAGGTCGAGCTGCTCCGCCGCCGGCGTCTCGTCGTCGGGCAGAGCCACGGGCTCCTCGTCGCGCACTTCGACGTCCCCGCCGTGCCACGCGAGGACCTCGGCGAGATTCGTCGCGGCGAGCACGTCGATGCCGTCCACCAGCCGCGCCTCGGCGCCATTGGCATGGGGCACCACCACGCGGCGGTGCCCGTCGCGCCGCGCCGCGACGACGGCGGGCAGGATGCCGGGGACCGGGCGGAGCCGCCCGTCCAGGCCCAGCTCGCCCAGATGGACGGTCGAGGCCACCGACGCGGCATCCATCGGGGTCTCGGTCGCCAGCGATGCCACCGCGATCGCCACGTCGAACCCCGACCCCTGCTTGGGCAGGCTGGCAGGGGACAGATTCACCGTCAGCCGTCGTCGCGGCAGCGGCGTCGCACTGTTCGCGCACGCGTTGTGCACCCGTTGGACGGCCTCGTTGAGCGCCTTGTCGGGCAGTCCGATGATCCGGAAGTCGGGCTGCTGATTCGACAGATCGGCCTCGACCTCGACGCACTCCCCTTCGGCGCCGACGAGGGCGACGGCCCACGTACGGGCGACGCTCACGGCACCTCCAGGTCGACGAGGTGCTCGAGGCGTGCCGTCGCCGGCTCAGCGCCGATCAGACCGACGGCGTCGATGCGGAGCCGGCGCCCCTGGATCTGGTCGCGGTGCGCGGCGGCCCACGCGACGGCCAGCCGCCACAGCCGTGCCCGCTTCCTCGCGTCGAGCGCCTCGAAGGGGTGACCGTACGCCTCGCCCCGCCGCGTCTTGACCTCCACGATGACGACCGTCGCCGAGTCGGCGACCACGAGGTCGATCTCGCCCGCCGGGCGGCGCCAGTTGCGGTCGAGAATCTCGAAGCCGAGCTGCCGGAGGTAGTGCGCGGCCCGATCCTCGCCCGCGCGGCCGAGCACATCCTTGTCTGCCATGACAAGAAGCGTGGCGCGTCAAGGTCGGCCCAGCCCGGCCGAAAGCGGCATCCGTTCACTCTTCATGAAGATGCCGCCGAACCACCCGCCTGTGGAGGAGCGGCCGACCCGGCCCGCAGCAGGCTCAGGTGTCGAGCGACAGTTCTTCGGGAAGGTGGAAGTCGCGGCGCGTCAGCTCTTCGACGTTGACGTCCTTGAAGGTGAGCACCCGCACGGACTTGACGAAGCGGTCCGCGCGGTAGATGTCCCACACCCAGACATCGGACATCGAGATCTCGAAGTAGAAGTCGTGTTCGGTGTCGCGGCGCACGACGTTGACCTCGTTCGCGAGATAGAACCGCCGCTCGGTCTCGATCACGTACTGGAACTGCGAGACGACGTCGCGGTACTCGCGGTACAGCGCGAGCTCGAGCTCACGGTCGTAGTCTTCGAAGACGTCGTCATCCATGGTGGCTCCATCCTATGGGCGCGGACGGCGTCGCAAACCCGGGTCCGCGTATGGCGAACGGTCAGAACAGCGTCGGCGCGTCCACGATCGACCACGATGCCCGGTGGTGGGCGCTGATGCCGTGCTCGCGGATGGCCTCGCGATGGTCGGGACTGGCGTAGCCCTTGTTGCGTGCCCAGTTGTACGCGGGCAGCTCGTCGTGCAGCTCGGTCATGAGGGCATCGCGCGCGACCTTGGCGATGACGGATGCCGCCGCCGCCGACGCGCAATCGCGGTCGGCTTTGATCACGGGCCTGACATTCAGGCCCCACCCGCCTGCGGGGGTGATGTAGTCGTAGTTGCCGTCCAGGATCACGATCGCCTCTTGCGGCACGACGCCGTGCGCCCGGAGGTCGGCCAACGCCCGGAGAGACGCCAGGCCGAGCGCGCGCATGATGCCGATCTCGTCGATCTCTGCGGAGCTCGCCCAGCCCACGGCGCTGGCGCTGACCCACGACGCGGCGCGGGCGGCGACATCCGCCCGCCGCATCTCGGGGACGAGCTTGGAATCGCGCAGCCCCTGCGGGACGCGCTTGCGTGAGCGTGGGGCGTCGATCACGGCGGCGCCGACCGCGACAGGACCCGCAAGCGCACCGCGTCCGACCTCGTCGCACGCGATCACCAGCGCGTGCTCACGCAGAAGCCGGCGCTCGAGCGTGAGTCGCGGCTCGGCGACCGTCATGGCGCCACGCCCTCCTCGGCGGGGATCGCGTCGGAAGACGCTTCGGGGACGCCGGAGAAGACGTCGTGGTGGAAGTCGAGCATGCCGAATCTGTCGAGCGGCCACGTGACGAGGAACGCCCTGCCGACCACGTTCTGCAGCGGCACGAATCCCTTGCCCGGCTGCTCGGTGTTGTAGCGGGAATCCTTCGAGCTGTACCGGTTGTCGCCGAGCACCCACAGGCTCTCGGACGGGACGACGACGTCGAAGGCGTCGCGCGACGCGGCTGACTCACCGGCAGGCACCCGGATGTACGCGCTCTCGTCGATCGGCACGCCGTTCACGGTGATCTGACCGATCGCATTGCAGCATACGACGTGGTCGCCGGGGAGCCCGATGATGCGCTTGACGAGGTGGTCGTCACTGTCGGGGGCCGCGAGGCCGACGAGCGACAGCACCCATTCGACCGCCTCGACCACCGGCGGACGGGCCGTCTCGGCGCTGGGCGGGAGCCATCCGCCGGGATCTTGGAAGACCACGATGTCGCCGCGTTCGTAAGCGCCGAACCGGGGGGTGATCTCGTCGACGAGGATCCGGTCATCGACGTGGAGGGTCTCCTCCATCGAGCCCGAGGGGATGTAGAACGAACGCACCAGGAAGGTCTTCACCAGGAACGACACCAGGACCGCGATCAGGATGATCACGATGACGTCGCGGAGGAAGACGATCCAGCCTCGCCGGCGCGGCTGGACCGTCGCCTGCGCTCCCGGCTCGGTGGCGGGCGCCGGTTCGGCGGGAGCCGACTTCTCGGTGGTCATGCAGGATCCTTCACCGGCGCGCCGCGGATCGACGAGCCTGAATCAAGGGTCGCACATTCCCGGCACGGACGATGCCCGCGCCCGAGGTCAGGTGGGGAACACGCGAAGCCGGGCCGGGAACGACGAAGCCCCGGACCGAGAGGGTCCGGGGCTTCGCGGGAAGAGCGTCAGTTGTCGCGCTTCTCCTTGATCTTGGCCTTCTTGCCGCGAAGGTTGCGGAGGTAGTAGAGCTTCGCGCGGCGCACATCGCCGCGGGTGACGACCTCGATGTGGTCGATGACCGGGGAGTGCACCGGGAAGGTGCGCTCGACGCCGACCTGGAAGCTGATCTTGCGGACCGTGAAGGTCTCGCGCACACCGTCGCCGGAGCGACCCAGGACGACGCCCTGGAAAACCTGGATACGCGAGCGGTTGCCCTCGGTGATGTTGACGTGCACCTTCACGGTGTCGCCGGGACCGAAGGCCGGGATGTCGGAGCGGAGCGAAGCCGCATCTACGGCGTCGAGGATCTGCATGATCGTCTCTCTCTGCGGCCGCCACAGGTCGACCGCGGGATGAAGGAAAAGGATGTCGTGTGCCCGATGCCACCCGCACAGAGCCGAGTGGACTGGTTCCCCTGAGGCAGAGCCTGTCAGGGCACAAACATCCATTCTGCCATGGATGCCGCACCCCACCAAAACCAGGTCAGGACGACGGGCGCGACTGCTTCTCGGTGACGATGTACACGTCCCTCTCGGCAGGCTCGGCCCGCTCAGCCGGCGGCGGGAGGTAGGCCGCTCCCGAGGAGGCCTGCATGAGCAGCCGCGACGGCCTGGCTTCGCTCCACAGCTGCCACAGTTCGAGCCAGAACAGCCCCACTCCGACGAGAATCGCCACCACCATCGCGGGCGCCCACCAGTTCTCGGCGAAGAAGCCCAGCGAGATCACGAGCGCATGCCAGACGGCGAAACCCAGCACGTCCCACCACGACACGGCCCGGTGGGCCCGCACCGTGCCACGAGCCCGCACCAACAGGGTGAGCAGGAGCTGCCACACGAGCACGCCCGGAATGGCGAGGAAGAGAACCCAGAGGAAAGCCCAGCCGCCGGCGTTGAAGATCGCCCAGCCCACGAGCAGCCACAGGGGCAGCACGAAGGCGGCAGGAAGAAGCCAGCCGAAGAATGCACGACGCAGCCACATGCCTTCGATGCTACGCCTACCGCGCTCCACGAGCGCCCTCTCGAACGTGGCGCGGAGCATCCTCACAGCCCGGCGTCCGCTGTTCGGACACAATAGGAGCTGACCGAGAGGAATCCCCCCGATGATCGAGTTGCGCACGCCTGCCGAGATCGAGGCCATGAGGCCCGCAGGACGGTTCGTCGCCGAGACCCTTGCGACGCTGCGCGACGAGACATCGGTGGGCACGAACCTGCTCGCCATCGACCGTCGCGCACACGACCTGATCCGCCGCGCCGGCGCGGAGTCCTGCTACATCGACTACCACCCGTCGTTCGGCGCCCGCCCGTTCGGCAAGGTGATCTGCACGTCGATCAACGATGCGGTGCTGCACGGTCTCCCCTTCGACTACGCCCTGCGCGACGGCGACCTGGTCACGCTCGACTTCGCCGTGTCCATCGACGGCTGGGTCGCCGACTCCGCGATCTCGTTCGTGGTCGGCACGCCCCGCGACGAGGACCTGGCACTGATCGACACGACTCAGCGGGCCCTGGACGCCGCGATCGCCGCCGCGACGCCGGCGCATCGCATCGGCGACATCTCGGCTGCGATCGCGCAGGTGGCCCGCGCCGACGGCCACGTCATCAACACCGACTTCGGCGGCCACGGCGTGGGTCGCGAGATGCACGGCGACCCGCACGTGCCCAACGACGGCAAGGCCGGCCGTGGTTACCCGCTTCGCGCGGGGCTCGTCCTCGCGCTCGAGCCCTGGTTCCTGCAGACCACCGATGAGCTCATCACCGACCCGGACGGCTGGACGCTGCGCTCCGCCGACGGATCACGCGGCGCGCACTCCGAGCACACCGTCGCGATCACCGACGACGGGCCGATCGTGCTGACCGATCGGTCGTGGCTCGGCGTCGACTGAAATCCACCGCGCGGCGCACGAAAGCCACCGCGCGGCGCACGGACGAGGCTCAGGTGCGCACTTGCGCCGGGGGCGCGTGGGCCGGGTCCCGGTGCGCTGCCAGCGCGGCCAGTGACGCGGCGACCGAGTGATCAGGCTCTCCCACCTTGCGCGGGTGCTCGCTGAGGACGATGGTCGACTTCGCCTCCAGCCGCACGACGTCGCCCGGCTTGACGAGCTGTGAGTCAGCTCGCTCCCCCGACGTGTCGACGACCACCTCCCAGTCCGGGCTGCGGTCCACCACGGGGATGTGGAAGTCGATGATGTCATCGCCGGCGTTGAAGAGGACGATGAAGTGGCGGTCGCGGATCTCTTCGCCCCGCCGATCGCGTTCACGGATGCCCGTGCCGTTGAGGAACACGCCAATCGCCCTGCCGAAACCCGAGTCCCAGTCCTCCGGCCGCATCAGGGTGCCGTCGGGGCGCAGCCACGCGATGTCCGGCAGGGCATCACCGGTCTCGCGGACCGGCCTGCCCTCGAAGAAGCGGCGGCGGCGGAAGGTCGGGTGGTCGCGACGCAGTCGCGCCAGTGCCGCAGTGAACTCCAGCAGCGGGCGATCCGCGGCATCCCAGTCCATCCACGTCGTCTCGTTGTCCTGCGCGTAGCCGTTGTTGTTGCCGCCCTGCGTTCGTCCGATCTCGTCACCGTGCAGCAGCATCGGCACACCCTGCGACAGCAGCAGCGTGGTGAGGAAATTACGCTGCTGGCGGGCGCGCAGCGTGAGCACCGCCGGGTCGTCGGTCGGTCCTTCGACGCCGAAGTTGTTCGACCGGTTGTCGTCCGCGCCGTCTCGGCCCTCTTCACCGTTGGCGTCGTTGTGCTTGTCGTTGTACGAGACCAGGTCTCGCAGCGTGAAGCCGTCGTGGGCTGTCACGAAGTTGACGGATGCCACGGGACGCCGTCCGGAGTGCTCGTAGAGGTCGGCCGACCCGGTCAGGCGCGAGGCGAACTCGCCGAGAGCCTGCGGCTCTCCCCTCCAGAAATCACGGACGGTGTCGCGGTACTTGCCGTTCCACTCCGTCCATTGCGGAGGGAAGTTGCCGACCTGGTAGCCGCCGGGACCGACATCCCACGGCTCGGCGATGAGCTTGACCTGCGAGACCACCGGATCCTGCTGCACCAGCTCGAAGAAGGCCGACAGGCGATCAACATCGTAGAACTCACGTGCCAGTGCGGAGGCCAGGTCGAACCGGAAGCCGTCGACATGCATCTCGAGCACCCAGTAGCGGAGCGAGTCCATGATCAGTTGCAGCGAGTGCGGATTGCGCACGTTGAGGCTGTTCCCGGTGCCGGTGTAGTCGGTGTAGAAACGCCGGTCGTCTTCGTCGAGCTTGTAGTACGCCGCGTTGTCGATCCCACGCATCGACAGCGTCGGACCCAGATGATTGCCCTCGGCGGTGTGGTTGTACACGACATCGAGAATCACCTCGATGCCCGCCGCATGGAGCGCGCGCACCATCCCCTTGAACTCCTGCACCTGCTGCCCACGCTCCCCGGTGGCGGCGTAGCCGTTGTGGGGTGCGAAGAACGAGATCGTGTTGTAGCCCCAGTAGTTCGAGAGCCCCTTGTCGGCCAGCACCGCGTCGTCGACGAACTGATGCACGGGCATCAGCTCGATCGCGGTCACGCCCACGGTCAGGAGATGGTCGATGATCGCGGGGTGCGCGAGGGCGCTGTACGTTCCGCGCATCTCGTCGGGAATCGCGGGATGCCGCATCGTGAGGCCGCGGACGTGCGCCTCGTAGATCAGCGTCTCGGAGTACGGCGTCGCAGGCTTGCGATCGCCTGCCCAGTCGAAGAACGGATTGACGACGACGCCCTTCGGCATGTCGGCCGCGGAGTCCTCGTCGTTGCGGGAATCGGGGTCGCGGAAGGTGTACCCGTACACCGACTGTCCCCAGGCGACCCGGCCCTCGACCGCTTTCGCGTACGGATCGAGCAGCAGCTTGGCCGGATTGAATCGCAGGCCGTTCGCGGGATCGTACGGACCGTGGACGCGGTAGCCGTAGCGCTGCCCCGGCTGGACGTTGGGCACGTAGGCGTGCCATACGAAGGCATCGACCTCGTCGAGCTCGACCCGGCTCTCCCCGCCGCGCTCGCCGAACAGACACAGTTCCACCCGCTCGGCGCCCTCGCTGAAGAGGGCGAAGTTCGTGCCGCCTCCGTCGAAGGTCGCACCGAGCGGATACGCCGATCCGGGCCACGTCTGCATCGTCATCCCCCTGGCTGAGGTCACACTCTTCCGTGCGCCCTCTCCGGTGCGCACGCTCTGGTGCGCTGTCTGGTGCGCGCCGTGTGGCGCGCACCGCCTGTGCGCAACCCTACCGACGGCGGCCGCTGGGCTGCGGCGCCGTCCCCTCACATTGCGCGCCGCCGAGCTGTGAGCGAAACGTTCGCTCGGGGAAACCAGAGCCCGCCGGGTGAGGAAACACCCGGCACTTAGCGTCGCTGTCACCGAGAGACCCACGTCGATCAGGAGATGCCATGGCCCACCCCGACCGCGTCAAGAGCCCGAAACATGGCGCTGACGCCCCCGCAACATCCGCGGCGTACCGTGACGACATGCGCTCCACCCCGGCCCTCGGCACACACGTGGTGGTCGTGGGCGCGGGAATGGTGGCGCACCGCTTCGTCGAGAGCCTGCTCAGCCGCGCCGACGAACAGTGGCGCGTGACCCTCATCGGGGAGGAGGACCGGCACCCGTACGATCGCGTCGGCCTCACCGGCTTCTTCGCCGGCGCCTCCCCCGACGACCTGACGCTCGACCGAAGCATCCTCGACGATGAGCGTCTGCGGTTCGTCCGCGGTGACGCCGTGGCTCGCATCGACCGGACTGCGCGACGCGTCACAACGCGCAGCGGCATCAGCCTCTCCTACGACCGGCTCGTCCTGGCCACGGGATCGTATGCCGCCCGACTGGCCGTGGACGGCTTCGGTCTGGAGGGCTGCTTCGTGTATCGCACGCTCGACGACGTCGAGAAGCTCGAGGCGTTCGTGGAGCGACGCTCCGCGGAACTGGGCCGGCCACTGACCGGTACCGTGATCGGCGGCGGGCTGCTGGGGCTGGAGGCGGCGGGTGCACTGCAGGGCCTGGACGTCGACTGCACCGTCGTGCAGTCATCGGACCGGCTCATGTCGGCGCAGCTGGACCTCGCCGGCGGCAACGCCCTGCGGCGGCTGATCGAGTCGCGAGGCATCGCGGTCAAGACCGAGACGGTCACTACCCGCCTCGACCCGGACCGCTCGGGCCAAGTGACCGGGCTGGAATTCCGCGATGGCAGCTACGCACACACCGATGTCGTCGTCTTCACGGTGGGCGTGCGGCCCCGGGACGAACTGGCTCGTGGCGCCGAGCTGGACGTGCATCCTCGCGGCGGCGTGCTCATCGACGCCGGCTGCCAGACCTCCGACCCGCGGGTGCTCGCGATCGGCGAGGTGGCCAACTACGACGGCATGTGCGTGGGATTGGTCGCGCCGGGATACGCGATGGCCGAGGTCGCCGCCACGCGTCTGCTCGGCGGCGACGCCGCGTTCCCCGGGTACGACCTGTCCACCAAGCTGAAGCTCTCGGGCGTCGATGTCGCAAGCTTCGGCGACGCCTTCGCCGAGACGCCCGGCGCCCTGGATGTGACCTACGCCGATCCGGTCGCGGGCGTCTACAAGAAGCTCGTCCTGTCGGATGACGCGAAAACGCTGCTGGGCGGCATCCTCGTGGGCGACGCGTCTGCGTACGGATCGCTGCGGCCGCTGGTCGGCGGCACGCTCGGCGGCGACCCCGCGGCGTACCTCATGCCCGAGGGCGGCGTCGCCGCCCCGACGGGCGACCTGCCCGACGAGGCACTGGTGTGCTCGTGCAACAGCGTCACGGCGGGCACGATCCGCCACGCCGTGCACGAGGAGGGCTGCACCGACGTCGCAGCCGTCAAGGCCTGCACGAAGGCGGGCGCCGCTTGCGGATCGTGCGTGACGATGGTCAAGAAGATCGTCGGAAGCGAGCTCGCCAAGACCGGCGCGGCACTGAGTAACGCGCTCTGCGAACACTTCGACATGTCACGCCGTCAGCTGTTCGACGCGGTCCGGGTTTCGGGGCTGGGCACCTTCAGCAGCGTCATCGAGCGGTTCGGCACGGGTCGCGGCTGCGACATCTGCAAGCCCGCCCTGGCCAGCATCCTCTCCACGCTCGTCGGTCGTCACGTGCTCGACGGCGAGAACGCGACGCTCCAGGACACCAACGACCACGTGATGGCCAACCTGCAGAAGGACGGCAGCTACTCGGTCGTCCCCCGCATCCCCGGTGGCGAGATCACGCCCGAAGGACTCCTGGTGATCGGGCAGGTCGCCAAGGACTTCGGCCTCTACACGAAGATCACCGGCGGCCAGCGGATCGACATGTTCGGGGCGCGGCTGGAGCAGTTGCCCGAGATCTGGAAGCAGCTCGTCGACGCCGGGTTCGAGTCGGGGCACGCCTACGGCAAGTCCCTGCGCACCGTGAAGTCCTGCGTGGGCTCGACCTGGTGCCGCTACGGCGTGCAGGACTCGGTGGGAATGGCCGTGCAGCTCGAGTTGCGCTACCGCGGCCTGCGCTCTCCGCACAAGATCAAGCTGGGCGTCTCCGGGTGCGCACGCGAATGCGCGGAGGCCCGAGGCAAGGATGTCGGCGTCATCGCCACCGAGGCCGGCTGGAACATGTACGTCGGAGGCAACGGCGGCTTCACGCCACGCCATGCGGTGCTCCTGGCGGAGGGATTGAGCGACGGCGAGCTGCTGACCGCGATCGACCGGTTCCTGATGTACTACATCTTCACCGCCGATCGGCTGCAGCGCACCGCCCCGTGGTTCGAGGATCTGGACGGCGGGATCGAGGGCTTGCGCGCGGTCATCTTCGACGACAGCCTCGGCATCTGCGCCGATCTCGACGCCGCGATGGCGGGTCATGTCGATGCGTACCAGGACGAGTGGAAGGCGACGCTCGAAGACCCCGAGAAGCTCCGCCGGTTCGCGTCGTTCGTCAACGCCCCCAGCACGCCCGACCCCTCACTCGCGTACACCGCCGAACGCGGGCAGCCTCGCCCCGCGACGGAGCGGGAGCGCGCCGAGGGCGGCGTGCTCATCGCCGGCACGACCCTGGAGGTGCGCAGATGACGCTCGTCGAGCCGCAGAGGGATGACACGGTGACCCCATCCGGCTGGGTCCGGGTGTGCGCGGTCGATGATCTCGAGGTGGAGCGGGGGCGTGCGGCCCTCCTCGGGGGCACGCAGATCGCCCTGTTCCTGCTCACCACCGGGCGTGTGCACGCGGTCTCGAACTTCGACCCGTACAGTCGCGCGAACGTGATCTCGCGGGGCATCGTCGGGACCAGGCAGGATGCCCCCACCGTGGCGTCGCCGATGTTCAAGCAGGTCTTCGACCTGCGGACCGGCACCTGCCTGGACACGCAGGGCAAGGAGCCGATGTCGCTGCATGTCTGGCCCGTCGCGGTGGATGACGGGAATGTCCTGGTGCGATGGGAGGGTGAACCGTGAACAGCCTGACCACCGGACGCGTCGACCTCGTCGGCGGCGGACCTGGCCCCATCGACCTCATGACGCTGCGCGCGTGGCGCCTGCTCCTGCGCGCTGACGTCGTGGTGATGGACCGCCTGGGACCCACCGATGTGCGTGATCATCTCGCGCCCGAGGTGGAAGTGATCGACGTCGGGAAGCTGCCAGGACACCACCCCGTCCCGCAGGACGAGATCAACGCGATCCTCGTCGACCGGGCCCGCGCCGGAAAGCGTGTCGTGCGCCTGAAGGGCGGCGACCCGTTCGTCTTCGGCCGCGGCGGCGAGGAAGTGACGGCGTGTGTGACCGCCGGCATCCCGGTCGATGTCGTGCCCGGTGTCACGAGTGCCGTCGCCGTACCCGAAGCCGCCGGAATCCCGGTGACCCATCGGGCCGTCGCCTCCGCGGTCCACATCGTCAACGGCCAGTCCGAGATGACCGGCGCGACCCTCGCCGCGCTGGGCGATGACAGCGTGACGACCGTCATTCTGATGGGCGTGGGGGCGCTTCCGCGGTTGGCCGCGGATGCTCTGCACGCCGGTGTCGGCGCGGATCGGCCGGTCGCGATCGTCGAACGCGGTCATCACGCCGACCAGCGCACCACTCGTACGACACTCGGGGCCGTGGTGCTCGAAGCGGGTCGCATCGGCGTGCGCAATCCCGCCGTGATCGTCGTCGGCGAAGTGGCACGCGCCGGGATGCTCGTGCCCGATCTGCTCGCCGCGCGGTCGGGGTCAGGCGGCGCATCGCTGTGACTGCTCCACCCGGTGCCGCGCAGCCTGCGGACCCGCCGCGCCCCATCCTCTCGGCAGCCCTCGACGGCTGCTCCATCGTCATCGCGGTCGACCGGCGTTCACTCGAGCTCGCCGCCGCCCTCGAACGGCACGGCGCCCAGGTGCGCCATGCTCCGGCGCTCACGATCATCCCCCACATCGACGACGATGCCCTCGTCGCTGCCACTCGCGCGCTCATCGCGGCGGCGCCCGACATCGTCGTCGCCACCACCGGCGTCGGCTTCCGCGGCTGGATGGAGGCCGCCGACGAGGCCGGGCTCCTCGACGCGCTGCACGCCGCGCTCTCTCGTGCCCAGATCGTCGCCCGTGGTCCGAAGGCGCGGGGAGCGATCCAGCAGGCCGGACTGACCGCCGACTGGGTCGCCGAATCCGAGACGTCGACCGAGCTCGGCGAGTACCTGCTCGCGGAAGGCGTCGCGGGTCGCCGGGTCGCGGTGCAGCACCACGGTTCCGGTGCCGACGGGCTCGATGACCTGTTCGAGCGCCACGGCGCCGACGTGGTCAGTCTCACGGTGTATCGATGGGGCCCACCCCCCGATGCTGCCGCCGTGTCGCGCTCGGTGATGGCGTGTGCTCAGGGCGAGGTCGATGCCGTCCTGTTCACCTCCGCGCCGGGGGCTGCCGAATGGCTGGCCGCGGCCGCCCGCGAAGGAGTGCGGGACGACGTCGTGGAGCTCGCCGCACGCGGACGGCTGCTCATGGCCGCCGTCGGTCCGATCACCGCAGGACCCCTGCGGGATGTCGGCATCGATCCCCTCGTCGCCGAGCGCGGACGGCTGGGGTCACTCGTGCGCGCGGTGGTGACCCATTTCGGCGGCGGACACATGGCATCCCTCCCCACCGTCGCCGGGCGCCTCGAACTGCGCAGCGGCGGGATCGTGCTCGACGGACGGCACGTGCCGCTCTCGCGCACCGGCACCGAGATCTTCGCCACACTGTTCGACGCCGGCGGGGGTGTCGTGTCGCGCCAGCGGCTGCAGAGTGCACTACCGCGCTCGGGCGAGAACACGCACGCGGTGGAGATGGCCGTCGCCCGCTTGCGTGAAGCGTTGGGTGTGCCGGACCTGATCAAGACCGTGGTCAAGCGCGGCTATCGACTCAACGTGCTGGACCCCGCCGAGGCGTCCGCGTGAGGCTCACTCCTCCGGTAGCAGATCGGGGCGATGCGTCCGCGTCCGGGCGAGACTCTGCTCACGCCGCCACGCGGCGATCGCGCCGTGGTTGCCGCTGAGGAGCACCGGTGGCACGTCCAGACCGCGCCACTGAGCGGGCTTGGTGTAACTGGGGTACTCGAGAAGGCCGAGCTCGTGCGATTCCTCCACGAGGCTCTCGGGATTTCCCACGACGCCCGGGATCAGACGCGACACGGCCTCGATGACGGCCATCGCAGCCACTTCTCCCCCGTTGAGCACGTAGTCGCCCAGGCTCACCAAGCGGACCCGTCCGTGCGCGGCGTAATGATCGACCACGCGTTGATCGATCCCCTCGTAGCGGCCGCACGCGAAGACGAGATGGGACTCGGTGGCCAGCTCACGTGCCATCGACTGAGAGAAGACCTCGCCGGCCGGAGAAGGCACGAGCAGCACGGCATCGTCACTGAGAATCGCGTCGAGGGCTTCGCCCCACGGTTCGGGCTTCATCACCATGCCGGCGCCGCCGCCGTAGGGCGTGTCGTCGACGGTGCGATGACGATCGTGGGTCCAGTCGCGCAGGTCGTGGACGTGCATGTCGAGAATGCCGCGGTCACGGGCCTTGCCGATGAGTGAGACGCCCAGCACGTCGAAGAACGTCGGGAAGATCGTGACGATGTCGACGCGCATGCCATCGACATTACAACCGCGGGATTGCGGCATCCGTCGCCGTGTTTCCGACGTGTGTCGCGGTGCCAACCGAGGTCCCTCCATGCCCGTGATGGAGAAGTGACCGAGAAGTAACCGGACCGGGCATGGGCTGGAAACACCCCCTTCATAACGTGAAGCCATACTCACCAACGAGGAGGCGTCATGACCACGACCGTCACTCCGTCCACGACGGATGCTCCGCCCCGCACCACCACGACCGGAGCCGCCGACGGCACGGTGCAGCTCACCCGGCGTCCGGGCCGCTGGATCGACGGCTGGGACCCCGAAGACTCGGTGTTCTGGAAGTCCGAGGGCCGTTCCATCGCGCGGCGCAACCTGGGCTGGTCGATCTTCGCGGAGTTCCTCGGATTCATCATCTGGCAGCTGTGGAGCATCGTCGTCGTGATGCTGCCATCGGCGGGCTTCCAGCTGAGCAGCTCGGAGGCCTTCTGGCTCATCTCGCTCCCGAGCCTGGTGGGCGCCACGCTGCGCTTCCCCTACACGTTCATGGTCGCCATCTTCGGCGGCCGCAACTGGACCATCGTCTCGGCGGGTCTTCTGCTCATCCCCGCGGTGCTGCTGGGGATCGTGGTCTCCAACCCCGACACGCCGTTCGGGGTGCTGCTGCTGGTCGCGGCCCTCGGCGGCGTCGGCGGCGGCAACTTCGCCAGCTCGATGGCCAACATCACGTACTTCTTCCCGCAGAAGGAGAAGGGGTGGGCGCTCGGGCTGAACGCAGCAGGCGGCAACCTCGGCACGTCGGTCGCTCAGTTCGCGGTCCCGATCGTCGTGACGGCCGGCGCTGCGGCGACGATGAACATCTCGCTCGCCGGATGGATGTGGATCCCGTTCATCCTGCTCGCCATGTGGGGCGCGTGGCGCTACATGGACAACCTGTCCTCGGCCAAGGCCGACTTCGCCGGGTCTGCGGCGGCGCTGCGCGAACCGCACCTGTGGCTCATGGCACTGCTGTACATCGGCACCTTCGGCTCGTTCATCGGCTTCGCCAGCGTGTTCCCCAAGCTCATCGCCGACCAGTTCCCCGACTTCTCGACGCTCCAGGTCGGGCAGACGGCGGTCTCGCTGGCCTTCCTCGGGGCGCTCATCGGCTCACTCGCCCGACCCTACGGCGGCAAGCTCGCCGACAGGTTCGGCGGTGCACGGGTCACCGTGGGGGCTTTCGCCGTCATGGCGCTCGGAGCGCTCGGGCTCATCTGGACGCTGCCGCTGCAGAGCTTCTGGGTGTTCCTGGCCTGCTTCCTGGTGTTGTTCGCTGCGACCGGCATGGGCAACGGTTCGACCTACCGCATGATCCCGAGCATCTTCTCCGCCCGCGGCCTCGCGAAGGGCATTGAGCCGGGCACAACCGAAGCCCTGGGCGTACAGCGCAAGGCCGCCGCGGCACTCGGGCTGATCTCGGCGATCGGCGCGTACGGCGGATTCCTGATCCCGCAGGTGCTCAACGCGTCGCAGCTGGCGACCGGCGGCTACACCGCGGCGTTCATCGGGTTCGTCGCCGGCTACGGCGCGCTGCTGCTGCTGACCGTGCTGGTCTACGTCATCCCGCGTGCGTCGCTGGCGAAGCAGCGCATCTGACCACTGAGCGCACGACAGAGCGGATGCCTCGAACCGCGGCATCCGCTCTCGTGTGCGCTCAGTACACGTCTCGCGCGTAGCGCTTGTCGGCGACGAGCCGCTGGCGGTACTCGATCGCATCTTCCTCGTTCATGCCGCCGTGCTGCTGGGCGATGGTGACGATGGTCGCGTCGACATCCTTTGCCATGCGCGTGGCATCGCCGCACACATAGAGATGGGCGCCCTCCTCGAGCCAGCGCCACACCTGCGCGCCGTGCTCGATCATGCGGTCCTGCACGTAGATCTTCTGACGCTGATCGCGGGAGAAGGCGAGGTCGAGCCGAGTGAGGAACCCGTCCTCACGCATCGCCTCGAACTCATCGCGGTAGTAGAAGTCACTGGCCTCGTGTTGCTCACCGAAGAACAGCCAGTTGCGACCCGTGTGGCCGTCGGCGCGACGGTCGTGGAGAAAGCCGCGGAACGGCGCGACGCCGGTGCCCGGGCCGATCATGATCATGGGCGTGTCGGATGAGGCCGGCGGGCGGAAGCCGGGCGACCGCTGCAGATAGACATCGGCCGACCCCGCCGCCCCGTCCGCGAGGAACGTCGAGCAGACGCCGCCGCGCGCCCGACCGGACTCCGTTTCGAAGCGCAGCACCGAGACGGTGAGCTCGACGGTGTCGGGATCCATCTTGGGACTGGATGAGATCGAGTACTGGCGCGGCTGCAGGCGCTTGAGCACGCCCGCCCACTCGTCTGCGGTCGCCTGCACCGGGAAGTCCCGCACCAGGTCGACCGCCTGCTGGCTCCACAGGAACTGTTCGAGCCTCGCCTTGTTCTCGCGGCGCAGCAGCGCCGCGAGCGTGCTGTCGCCGCTGCGCTCCGCGATGAAGCGCACCAACTCGATCGGAGTGCGCGTGATGTCCAGGCGAGTGCGCAGTGCGTCGCCGAACGAGCGCTCCTCGCCGTCGATGTCGACGATCGTGCCGCGCGGCACGCCGGTGGCCTCCAGCCATTCCGCCACGACGGCATCGCTGTTCGCGCACACGACACCCAGCGAGTCACCGGCCTCATAAGCGGCGCCCGAGCCGGCGAGGTCGAACGCGAAGCGCCGGACCTCCTTCTTGGACCCGGGCCCGCTCAGCAGATCGTTGGCCGTGAGTGCGGCACGCACCGGGTTCGCTCGTGTGAAGAGACGCCGCGTGGGCGGGGCGGTGGCGACGGCGATGGCGTTCGCCGCATCCGTCCCCTCTGCCAGCGTGTCGAGGATCTGCGCGAGCCACGCGGCCGCGGGACCTTCGAAGTCCGGCTCGAGCTCGACGCGCTGTCGCAGAGCGGTCGCGCCGAGTTCTCCGAGCCGATCATCGATCTTGCGTCCGTGGCCGCAGAAATCGTCATAGTTCGAGTCGCCCATCGCCAGCACGGCGTAGCGCAATTCCGACAGCTCGGGAGCTCCGGCGTCGTTCAGCTCGCTCCAGAAGCCCGCACCGTTGTCTGGCGGGCCGCCGTCACCGAACGTCGACGTGATGACGAGCAGTCGCCGCACCGTCGCGAGCTCCGCTGCCCGCAGGTCGCTCATGCTCACCGCGCGGGCGGGGATCCCGCGCGCGGCCAGCGCCGCGGCCGCCGTGGCTGCGAACTCCTCTGCATTGCCGGTCTGCGAGGCCCACAGCACGACGACCTCGTCGACGGCGCCGGAGCCTGGCATCCCGTCGCCCTCGGCCGTGCGGGCGTATGCACCCGCGAGCACACCGTCGAACCACGATCGGACCAAGGCACGCAGCGGGGCCTCCGCGGGCAGCACCGGCACCTGCCCCGGCGCGAGCGCGCGCGAGCGTACGGTCGAGAGAAAGCCGGCGAGGTACGCGCCCTCCAGCTCGGTCGGATTCGGAGCGGCAGTGACGTCGACGCCGACGCGGCCGAGGGCGCGATCCGCAGACGCCGGGTCGCCCGTCGCCTCGGCGGCGGCGTCCGCCGGGCTCGAGGACGCCGCGGCGGGGGCGATGCGGCGCAAGGTCACGGCAGCGAACTTGAGTTCCGGCTGCGCCGAATGCGGGTCGACCGCGTCGCTGGTGACGGCGTTGACGGTGACGTACTCACCGTGCTCGTCATTCCAGTGGAAGGGCGCGAACAGGTCGCCCGGGCGGACCCGCTCCGTCACGACGGCAGGCACCACGAAGCGTCCGCGACGCGACGACACCTCCACGAGGTCGCCCTCCCCGATGCCGTTCGCACCAGCATCCTCCGGGTGCAGCTCGACGAACGGTCCCGGATTCAGCTTGGTGAGCTTGGCGACCTTGCCGGTCTTGGTCATCGTGTGCCATTGGTGCGGCAGGCGCCCCGTGTTCAGCACCCACGGGAAGTCGTCGTCAGGCATCTCGGCGGGATCCATGTGCGGCCGGGGCAGGAACTGCGCCCTCCGGGACGGCGTGGCGAACGCCAGCCTCGGCACCGTGCCGTCCGCCTCCACGCGCATGGTCTGGCTGACGCCGTCGTTGAGATAGCGGATCGGATGCCGCGCGGCCTCGTCGTCGGGTGGTGCCGGCCACTGCACGGGCGCATGACGCAGCCGCTCGTACGTGACCCCGCGCACATCCCAGCCCGTCTGCGGGTTCCAGAAGCGGCGGATCTCGTCGAAGACCTCCTCGCTCGAGGCGAAGTCGAACCCCTCGGCGTATCCCATCGCTCGTGCGACTCGGCAGATCAGCAGCCAATCCGGCTGCGCGTCTCCGGGCGCGGGCACCACCTCTTTCACGAGAGTCATGGTGCGGTCGCTGCTGACCGTCACGCCATCGGATTCCACCCACAGCGTCGCCGGCAACAGGATGTCGGCGTACGCGTTGGTGGCGGTCTCGGTGTAGACATCCTGCGCGATGACGAGCTCAGCCGATTCCAGCGCCTCGATGACGGTCTTGCGGTTCGCCACCGACGCGACCGGGTTGGTGCAGATGATCCAGGCCGCCTTGATCTCGCCCCCGGCCATGCGCCGGTACAAGTCGATGGTGCCGTTGCCGGCCTCCTCCCGGATGGTGCCGGGTTCGAGTCCCCACGCCCGCTCGACGAAGGCGCGGTCGTCGGGGCTGAAGACCGCGCGTTGCCCAGGCAGTCCGGGACCCATGTAGCCCATCTCGCGGCCGCCCATCGCATTGGGCTGCCCGGTGAGCGAGAACGGTCCGCTGCCGGGCCTGCAGATGGCGCCGGTGGCGAGGTGCAGGTTGCAGATCGCGTTCGTGCTCCAGGTGCCGTGGGTGGACTGGTTGAGCCCCATGGTCCACAGGGTCATCCACTCCCCGGCCTCGCCGATCCAGCGGGCGGCTGTGCGGATGTCGTCTTCGGTCAGACCCGTGAGCTCCGCCACGCGTGCCGGTGGATAGTCCGCGAGGAACGCGGTCATCTGCTCCCACCCCTCGGTATGGGCGGCGATGAAGTCAGCGTCGATGTCGCCGGCCTCGACGAGCAGGTGCAGCAGGCCGTTGAGCAGCGCAAGGTCGGTTCCGGGCGCGATCTGCAGGTACAGGTCGGCGCGGTCGGCGGTCGCCGTGCGGCGCGGATCGACCACGATCAGTCGCGCGCCCTTTTTCAACCGGTCGGCCATCCGCAGGAACACGATGGGATGGCAGTCGGCGGCATTGGAGCCGATGACGAAGAAGAGGTCGGCGCGGTCGAGGTCCTCGTACGAGCCCGGGGGGCCGTCCGCGCCCAGCGACTGCTTGTAGCCCGTGCCGGCCGATGCCATGCACAGACGTGAGTTGGACTCGATGTGGATGCCGCGCACATACCCCTTCACGAGCTTGTTCGCGAGGTACTGGGCCTCGATGCTCATCTGACCCGATACATACAGCGCCACCGCGTCGGGCCCGTGCTCGTCGACGATCGCGCGGAGTCTGCGCCCGGCATCCGCCACCGCCTCGTCGAGAGGAACCGGCACCGCGTCCTCGCCCCGCCCCGGACGGATGTGCGCGGTCGTCATCCGGCCGGGCGACCGCATCAGATCCGCGTGGGTGGCGCCTTTCGTGCACAGCCGACCGCTGTTCGTGGGATGCGCCGTGTCACCCGAGACCTTCGCGATGGAGAGGGCATGCCCTGGCCCGCCACCGGTCGTCGTCACGGTGATGCCGCACCCGACCCCGCAGTACGAGCACACCGTGCGGACGGCACCCGGGCGCGCGTCTTCCGCCGGCCGGGTGGCCGGAGAACCTGGAAGACCTGCGGCTGCGCCCATGCCTCCGATGATCCGCCACGGAGGTTCCGGGACGTTTCCCGCCGTGTTTCCCGCAGATCACATCTGCTGCACGCGGCCGTCCGCTTCGAAGTGAGCCTGCTCAGGCCTCGTCGGACGCGCTCTCGGCGGGATGCTCGGGCTCGGGCCGCTAGTCGTCGCCGTCGGCGGGGAGGTCTTCGAACAGTCCGGGGGGCGGAGTGACGACGACGCGGCCGGCGGCCACGTCGACCTCGGGGACGATCGCCTTGACGAACGGCACGAGCACTTCGTCGTCGGAGGCGGCCGAGCCCCCGGAACGCCGGACGATCAGCAGGTCCTGCGCAGGAAAGTGCTCGACACGCACGACGCGCCCGACCGAGACGCCGTCGCGGACCACGTCGAGACCGACCAGTTGGTGATCGAACCACGCGTCGTCTTCGGTGGGCGCGGAGTCGGCGTCTTCGTCCACCCAGAGGATCGCGCGGATCAGCTCCTCAGCCGCACTGCGGTCCTCGACGCCTTCGAAGAAGGCGACGGGGTGGCTGTTCATCCACTTGAACTCGCGGACCGTCAGCGGCTTACCGTGCCACGGCGACGATTCGGGCACCTGCAGGGTGAACGTGGCGCCGGGAACGAAGCGCCCGTCGGGATCGTCGGTGTAGAGCTCGAGCTTGATCGCACCCTTGAGCCCGTGTGCCTTGACGAGCCGACCGACCCGCAGCTGCGTCTTGCCGGCCGGCGGCGTGCTCTTGGGCGGCGTCGATGCAGCGCCTGGCTGCGTCGAGGCCTCTTCGTCCGTCACCTCAGTCGTCCGCGACGTCGACGCGGACACGGCGCCCGTCGGCGAGCGAGCCGATGAGGGTGCGCAGGGCTTTGGCCGTGCGGCCGCCGCGCCCGATCACGCGACCCCGGTCATCGGGGTGGACGTGCACCTCGAGGACGTCACCTCGCGGCGACGTCGAGGAGTCGATGCGCACAGCGTCCGGGTGATCCACGATCCCCTTGACGACGTGCTCGAGCGCGGCGGCGAGCAACGGACTACGCCTCGGTCGACTCGACGGCCTCAGAGGCCGCGTCGTCGGCGGGAGCCGCGGCGGGCTCCTCGGTCTTCTTGGCCTTGGGCTTGACGACCGACTTCTTGGCGGAGTCGATCTCGAAGGGCTGCTTCGCCTCGGCGGTCTTCACGGTCGACACCGCGTTCGCGTCGCCCTTGAAGCGGCCCCAGTCGCCTGTGAGCTTGAGCAGGGCGCGGACCTGCTCGGTCGGCTGGGCGCCGACGCCGAGCCAGTACTGCGCGCGCTCGGAGTCGACCTCGATCAGCGACGGCTCCTCGGTGGGGTGGTACTTGCCGATCTCTTCGATGACACGGCCATCGCGCTTGGTGCGCGAGTCGGCCACGACGATGCGGTAGTACGGCGCACGGATCTTGCCGAGGCGCTTGAGACGGATCTTGACAGCCACGATTCTCCTGAATGTGTGGAAAGTGAACGAACCTTGTCGCCTGGAGCGTGGGGTGCACACCCGGCGGAAGCTCTGAGGAGGATCAGCACGCTGGATAGAGGGTCGAGCGGCCGGTCCGACCCTTTATTCTGCCAGATGCTCCTGCCGGTCGCGAACCGACGACGATCCGCCCCGCCCAGCCCGGCGCCGACGGGTACTCATGCCACAATGTGCGGATGACGGTGCCCTTCGCGACATCCGCCCGTTCCTCCGTCGGGCTGGAGTGGGAGATCATGCTCGCTGACGTCGAGACCGGCGATCTGGCCCCGCGGGCACCCGAGATCCTCGAGACGGTCGAAGAGGCATCCGCGCTGGAGCGATACACCGTGACCGGGGAGCTCCTCACCAACACGGTCGAAGTGACCAGTGGCGTCGGAGACACCGTGGCCGCCGCCGTGGACGACATCGCCGACGCCATCGCCGCCGTCCGCACGTTCGCCGACCCGCACGGTATCGACCTGCTGTGCGCGGGAAGCCACCCGTTCGCGCAGTGGTACGACCAGCAGGTGACCGACAAGACGCGTTACCTCAAACTCATCGAGCGCACTCAGTGGTGGGGGCGCAACATGATGATCTGGGGCATCCACGTCCACGTCGGCGTCGACGACGTCAACAAGGTCTTCCCCATCATCAACGCCCTGTCGGTGTACCTGCCGCACCTGCAGGCGCTGTCGGCTTCGAGCCCGTTCTGGGCAGGGGAGCGCACCGGCTACGCCTCGAACCGCGCGCTGGTTTTCCAGCAGCTGCCGACCGCCGGTCTGCCCTGGCCGCTCCAGGACTGGTCGCAGTTCGAGCGGTATCTCGACGACATGGTGGGCACCGGGGTGATCGAGGATGTCACCGAGGTGCGGTGGGACATCCGTCCCGCTCCCCGATGGGGGACGATCGAGGTGCGGGCGTGCGACGGCATGTCGACGCTGCCAGAACTCGCCGCGGTCGCGGCGCTCGTGCAGGTGCTGGTCGAGATGTTCTCCCGGCGACTCGACGAAGGACTGCCGCTGGAGACGATCCGGCCCTGGTTCACCCGCGAGAACAAGTGGCGTGCGGCCCGGTACGGCCTCGATGCCCGGGTGATCGTCGACCAGCAAGGCACCCAGCGCCCGGTCGTCGAGCACCTGCGCGAGACCCTGGAGCAGGTCGCCGACATCGCGGTCGAGCTGAAGTGCGCGCGCGAGCTCGCCGGCATCGAGACGATCCTCACCGAGGGTGCGAGTTACTCTCGACAACTCGCGGTCGCCGACGCCGCCGACGGCGACCTGCGTGCGGTGGTGAGCCACCTCGTCGGCGAGTTCCGATCCGGCCCCACTCTTCGCGACCACCTCGCCTCCAGCTGACACCAGCGCCGGACGAGCCTCGGCGCGCCGGGTTCGGCCGCGGCCGAGGAGCTTCTGCCACTCGGCCAGATCGGCCTCGCCCGCCCGCATCCGCCCGCCCGTCCGCATCCGCCCGCCCTCCCTCCCGTCCGCATCCGCCCGCCCTCCCGTGACGAGATCAGGTGATCTCACGAGCGCAGGACGACTTCCGGCGAATTGTCCTACCCCGGTGAGATCCCCTGATCTCGTGACGGTGATGACGGGATGCCCGGGGGCCCGATGCGTCAGCCCGGGCGATGCACTCGCTGTCTGGGAGTCGGCGATTCGCGCGAAGCACGTGAACCTCGTCGAGCTCCGGCGGGTGGCGTGGCGCAGTTCAGCCGCCACCGAATACGCGCAGGTCGCCGGGGATTTGTCCGACTCCGGCTTGGAGACGCGCTTCGTCCATGGCCTTCGCCTCGTCGGCGTGAAGGTCCGGCAGCCGGTGAGGATCGATGGTCATGCGATCGACGGTGTCATCGGCCGATCGTTGCTGGTGCAGCTCGACGGCTTCGAGTTTCACAGTTCGGCGGCAGCGCGTCGACGCGATCTCGAAGCGGACGCGCGACTCGCACTCCTGGGCTACACGGTGCTGCGGTTCGACTATGCCCAGGTGTTCTTCCAGTGGGAGCACGTGGTCGACACGATTCTGAGGGCCATCGCCCAGCGCCTGCATCTTCGCGAGATCAGGTGATTTCATGAGCGCAGGACGATTCGGCGCAGATCGTCCTACCTCGGTGAGATCACCTGATTTCGCGCAGGCCGAGGCGGATGCTTCGCCCGCCGCGGCATCGCTGCCCCCTCAGCATCCGAACCGGGAGGTCAGCCGCGGCCGAGGAGCTTCTGCAGCTCAGCCAGATCGGCCTCGCTCGGTGCGCCCTGCGACGCGCCGCCCAAGCCGAAGCCGGATCCCGTCGGAGCCTGCGGAGTCTGTGCGATGCCCGCGTTCTCAGCCGCGCGCTTGGCGGGGTTGCCGGACCGCGATCCCTTCGCCTTCTGCTGCTTGCCCCGCTTGGATGAGGCACCGGGACGACCGGCGCCGGGCACCGGGCCCATTCCTGGAATGTTCGGCACGCCGCCGCGGGCGACCGTCTTCATCATCTTCGCGGCCTGCTCGAAGCGCTGCACGAGCTGGTTCACGTCCGTCACGGTCATGCCGGAACCCCGGGCGATGCGCAAGCGCCGCGAGCCGTTGAGCACCTTCGGGTTGCGCCGCTCCCCCGGCGTCATCGACCGGATGATGGCCTCCGTGCGGTCGATCTCGCGCTCGTCGAAGTTCTCGAGCTGATCCTTCATGGACCCCATGCCCGGGAGCATCCCGAGCATCTTCTTCATGGAGCCCATCTTCTTCATCTGCTGCATCTGCTCGAGGAAGTCCTCGAGCGTGAAGGTCTCGCTGGCGAGCTTCTCGGCGACCTTCATCGCCTCTTCCTCGTCGAAGGCCTGCTGGGCCTGCTCGATGAGGGTCAGGATGTCGCCCAGGTCGAGGATGCGCGACGCCATGCGGTCGGGGTGGAACGCCTCGAGGTCGTCGAGGCCTTCACCGGTGGACGCGTAGATGATGGGCCGGCCGGTGACCGACGCGACCGACAGTGCAGCGCCACCTCGGGCGTCGCCGTCGAGCTTCGAGAGCACCACCCCGGTGAAGTCGACCCCATCCTGGAAGGCCTTGGCCGTGTTGACGGCATCCTGTCCGATCATCGCGTCGATGACGAACAGCACCTCATCCGGCTCGGTGGCCTTGCGGATGTCGGCTGCCTGCTTCATGAGCTCGGCGTCGACGCCGAGGCGGCCCGCGGTGTCGATGATCACGACGTCGTGCTGCTGGCGGCGGGCGACCTCGACGCCGTCGCGTGCGACGCGCACCGGGTCTCCGACGCCATTGCCCGGTTCGGGGGCGTAGATCGCGGCACCGGCGCGCTCGGCAACGACCTGCAGCTGGTTGACCGCGTTCGGCCGCTGCAGATCGGCGGCGACGAGGAGCGGCGTATGGCCGTCCTTCTCGAGCTGGTGCGCGAGCTTGCCGGCGAATGTCGTCTTTCCCGAGCCCTGCAGTCCCGCGAGCATGATCACCGTCGGTGGGTTCTTCGCGAACTGCAGGCGGCGCTGCTCGCCGCCGAGGATCGCCACGAGCTCCTCATTGACGATCTGCACGACCTGCTGCGCCGGGTTGAGTGCCCGGTTGACCTCGTCGCCCAGTGCCCGCTCGCGCACCTTCGCGGTGAAGTCCTTGACGACCGGCAGCGCCACGTCCGCGTCCAGCAGCGCGCGCCGGATCTCGCGGACGGTGCCGTCGACGTCCGCGGGCGTGAGCTGCCCCTTCTTGCGGAGGTTGCGGAAGGTCTCGGTGAGCCGGTCGGAGAGAGTGCCGAAAGTCGCCATGATCCCCCGATTCTACGCGAGCGAAAACGTCAGTCCGCCGGTCCGAGTTCTTGGAACAGCGTCACCTGCAGCCCTGCCGGGCCGCGCAGGCGGGCATTGATCGAGCGCCAGGGCGTCTCGCGAGCGGATGCCTCCACCTCAGCTCCCGCGTCAGCGAGGCGTCGCGACGCCGCGGTGGTGTCGTCGACCTCGAACGCGAGGCGGATGCGCTCGCTCGGGGCATCCCC
Organism: Microbacterium sp. HD4P20; assembly: GCF_019449275.2. Taxonomy (GTDB): domain Bacteria; phylum Actinomycetota; class Actinomycetes; order Actinomycetales; family Microbacteriaceae; genus Microbacterium. The sequence continues at coordinate 131,178 of NZ_JAHZQZ020000014.1, read as the reverse complement.
ATCGGTCTCGACGCGATCGATGAAGTCGACCTGCGCGGGATTGGACAGCTCGAGCGTCGCGCGGCCGGCGTCGAGGATCGCGACCCGGGCCCCGCCGTCCGCCTCGTAGGCCTCGCTCAGCGGCATGCCCACGACATCGCGGTAGAAGCTCAGCGCGTCCTCGAAGTCCGGCGCGCGCACGACCACCCGGAGCTGGTGCACCGAGCCGGCGACCAGCGGCACGGACACCGACGCCGCCGCGTCCGCCGCACGCGTCAGGAACCGTTCGAGAGAGGTCATGCCCGCACCGTCGTGCGCCCAGGCCTCGATGGCCGCCAGCACGGCGCCGCCCCATGCGGCACCCGCGACCTCGGCATGGAGCCGGTCGGCACCGCCGCGCACGAGGTACTCCGTCACCGCCCGCAGGATCCGCGAACGCCGGACGGATGCCTCGCGTTCGAGCTCGGGAGCCAGCCCCATGGCGGCAGCGTTGACGATGCCCAGCGCCAGACTGTCGGGCGCGAAGTCCTTGGCGATGGCGAGCACGTGGGCTCGCACGCCCGAGGCGGCGCGCTTCCCGTCCTCCTCCGCGAGGAGCTGCTCGAAGGCGGCGATGCGGTCGTCCAGCCCGGCCCAGAGGATGTCGGACTTCGACGAGAAGTAGTTGAAGAAGCTCGAGCGACTGACGCCGGCTCGGCTGGTGATGTCGGCGATGGAGGTGTCCTCGAATCCCTGCTCGAGGAAGAGCTCGCACGCGGCCTCGGCGAGAGTCTCCCTCGACGAGGCTTTGGGTCGTCCCACGCGTCCGCTGTTGGTCACGTCGCCACGCTACCGGGCACGCCGGCTCACAGCATCCGACTCCCGCCGTCGGGGGTATTGTTGGACGCGATCCACCAATCGCCACAAGCGAAGGAGCATGATGCTCGAGATCCAGACGGTCGGCCTCGCGCCCGACCTCGTGCCGTACCTCGACGGATGGGACCTGCAGCGCCGCGTGCACGCCGGCGTCGTCGCCGGTGAGCGCCCCGACACGCTGCTGCTGCTCGAGCACGAAGCCGTCTACACGGCCGGAAAGCGCACCGAGGCGCACGAGCGACCCACCGACGGCACGCCCGTCATCGACGTCGACCGCGGGGGCAAGATCACCTGGCACGGTCCCGGGCAGCTCGTCGGCTATCCGATCGTCCGCCTGCCCGAACCCGTCGACGTCGTCGCCCACGTGCGCCGCATCGAGCGCCTGCTCATCGAAGCGCTGCACGCCCACGGCGTGGACGGCTATCAGGTCGACGGCCGCAGCGGCGTGTGGGTGCGTCGACCACTGTCAGAAGACAAGGTGGCCGCGATCGGCGTCCGGGTCGAGAAGGGCGTCACGATGCATGGGTTCGCCGTCAACTGCGACAACTCCCTCGCCGGCTTCCGCGGCATCATCCCGTGCGGGATCACGGATGCCGGGGTGACGACCATCAGCGAGGTGGTCGGCGCCGAGATCTCCCCACGGGATGTGATCGCCACCGTCTCACGCGTGTTCGAAGCCGACTTCGCGGCGGTGCCGGCATGAGCGCCTGCGGACCCGGTCAGGCCTCGACGCCCGCGAGCGGTCCTGAGGGCCGCAAGCTGCTGCGCCTGGAGGTGCGCAACGCGCAGACCCCCATCGAGCGCAAACCCGAGTGGATCAAGACGAAGGCGAAGATGGGCCCCGAGTATCAGGCTCTGCACTCGCTGGTGAAGACCGAGGACCTGCACACGGTGTGCCAGGAGGCGGGCTGCCCCAACATCTACGAGTGCTGGGAGGACCGCGAGGCGACGTTCCTCATCGGCGGCTCGCAGTGCACGCGGCGGTGCGACTTCTGCCAGATCGACACCGGCAAGCCGGCAGACTACGACGTCGACGAGCCGCGCCGTGTCGCTGAGAGCGTCGTGCGCATGAATCTGCGGTACGCCACCGTCACCGGCGTCGCGCGCGACGATCTGCCCGACGGCGGCGCATGGCTGCACGCCGAGACGGTCCGCCAGATCCACGCGCAGAACCCGAACACCGGGGTTGAGATCCTGGCGACCGACTTCAACGGTGACCCTGCCCTGCTGGGCGAGGTCTTCGACTCGCGGCCCGAGGTTTTCGCCCACAACGTCGAGACCGTGCCGCGCATCTTCAAGCGCATCCGTCCCGCGTTCCGCTACGAGCGCTCACTCGACGTTCTGACGCAAGCACGCGATGCGGGACTGATCACGAAGTCGAACCTCATCCTCGGCATGGGGGAGGAACCCGAGGAGGTCGTGCAGGCGCTGCAGGACCTGCACGACGCCGGAACCGACATCATCACGATCACGCAGTACCTGCGGCCGACGCCCCGGCATCTGCCGGTCGCGCGGTGGGTCAAGCCGCAGGAGTTCGTCGAGTTCAAGGACGAGGCCGAGCGCATCGGTTTCCTCGGCGTGCTCGCCGGGCCACTCGTGCGCTCCTCGTATCGCGCCGGGCGCCTATGGGCGCAGTCGATGGTGTCGAAAGGGCTCGATATCCCCACGCATCTGGCGCATATCGCCGAGGACGTGCACGTCGAGCGAGGTTTCGCGCAGGCCGTGTAGCGGACCGGCTTCGCCCCGGTTCAGTCCGCGCTGGTCACCGACAGCACGTCGCCGTCGGATCCGAGGTTGACCAGCAGCACGTCATCGGTGGCGTCGGGATCGAGCGCGTACTCGAGCACCGCGAAAGGATCGGATCCGCCGTGCTCGTCGGCGAGGATCGTCATGCTCATCAGCTGAAGCGAGCGGATGACGTCGATCTGGACGTCGCCCGAGATGTCGACGAGCGCATCGTCCAGCGCTTCGCCGAACGACTCCTGCTGCTGCAGGATGTACTCGGTCACCTCGCTGGTGCGGTCGCTGAGCTCGTTGACCATCGCGTTGCGCGCGCTGCGGTCGATCGCCTCCAGCGACGAGATCAGACCGGCCGCGACATCCAGCGCCGCTTCCGACACGTCGTCCTGGTCGGGTGCGGTGAGGTCCACCGTCACGGACTGATCCCCCAGTTCGACGTTCTCGGACCAGAAGATCGATCCGTCCGGTCCCGACTCGAGGAGTCCGAAGTAGTCGTGCTCGATCGCCATGCTCCTATGAAACCGCACCCGGGCGCGCACGCGATACCCCGCGCCGCGCGGAGCGCGAAGCGGTGCCCCCGGGCGGCTCAATCAACGAGCGAAGCCGCGAACACGTGCGGCGTGAAACCGGTGAGGTCGCCGATGCCCTCACCCTGCCCGAGGAGCTTGACGGGGATGCCGGTTCGCTCCTGCACGGCGAGCACGAAACCGCCCTTCGCCGACCCGTCGAGCTTGGTCAGGACGAGCCCGGTGACCCCCGCGTGCTCGAGGAACGCCTGGGCCTGCATGACGCCGTTCTGCCCCGTGGTGGCGTCGAGCACGAGCAGCACTTCGCTGATGGGCGCCTGCTTCTCGATCACGCGGCGGATCTTGGTCAGCTCGTCCATGAGCCCGCCCTTGGTGTGCAGCCGCCCGGCAGTGTCGACCAGGACGATCTCGGTACCCGTGCGCTTGGCGTAGTCGATGGTCTGGAACGCGACGGATGCCGGATCCTGGCCTTCCTGCTGGGGCCGCACGATCGCCGCTCCGCCTCGCTCTGCCCACGTGGCGAGCTGGTCGACGGCGGCGGCGCGGAAGGTATCGGCCGCACCGACGACCACCGAACGCCCGTAGCGCTGCAGGAACTTCGCGAACTTGCCGATGGTCGTCGTCTTGCCCACACCGTTCACGCCGACCACCAGCACCACGGCGGGGCGCTCGGTGAGCCGCAGCGTGGTGTCGAACTTGGCGAAATGCTCCTCCAGCGTCTCTTTGAGCATGCGCTGCAGGTCGCGCGGGTCGGTCGTGCGGAACTTCTCGACCTTCTCGCGCAGCTCGTCGACGATGCGCTCGGTGATGTCGGGGCCGAAGTCGGCCGTGAGGAGCGCAGATTCGAGATCCTCCCATGTCGTCTCGTCGATCGTGGGTTTGACGAACATCCCGCGCAGCGCGCGCCCGAGCGACCAGGAACTCTCAGCCATGCGACCAGCCTACGGTTCCGGGCGACGCCCGCCGACGTATCACCCCGCCCCCGCGAGGCCTCTCCCCTGCGGAGACACAGCCACCTCACTGCCGAGCGGAGGAAACCCGATGGACGAGAACCCGGAGGCGCTGCGCGGCGCGGATGATGCGCGCGCGCAGGCCGATGTGCTGGAGCTCCTGCGTCTTGCCCGCGGTCTGGCACGCCGCCCCGATCGCGCAGGGGCAGTCCTCCAGGAGCTCGGCTTCGAGAGCGATGGGCGCGCCGGCATGGAACGGATCCTGGGTGCACTGCGCGATGTGCGTGCACCCGTCACGGGAGTCGTGCATCCCGGTGAGTCGCCGCAGTGGCAGCCGAGCGTGCTCGCACCGGTGTTCTACGGACACGCCGACCATGGCACGGCGGACGGACTGCCGGGCCCGGTCCGCGTCTTCTACCCGTCCGTCGATGGGTCGCCGCAGGACGCGCAGATGCTCACCGGGGTCGGTCGCTATCCCGTCGTGCTGTTCCTCCACGGGCAGTGCGCCGAGCCGGAGCACTACCTCAAGTGGGATCTGGTGCCCATGCAGCTCGCTCGAAGCGGCTATGTCGTCATCGTCCCGAAGCTCTCCAGCACTCCGCCGTTCGGTGGCGGGGCCGACGCCGACTTCGATGTCGCAACATCAGCCCTGACGTGGCTGCGGACGCAGTGGGAGCACCGCGCCGAGCTGATGCCCCGGCCGATGACCGGCGTCGTCGGCCACTCGTGGGGCGCATTGCTGGGCGGTGCCGTGGCAGAGCATCTGCAAGCCCAGGGGTCTATCTCGGCGTTCGCGTCTCTCAGCGGCGGCTGGATGGAGTGGCCGCCGAACCCGCCTCGGCCGCTCGATCTCGACTTCGCGACGCTGTTCGCCTGGGGCACCGGGCAGAGTGATCTGTTCGCTCAGCTGAGCGGACCGGCGGCGGCGATCCTGGCGCAGCCGCGCGGTGCCGTGCACCACGTCGCCTTCCGCGACGGCGAGCACTTCGACTACTTCCGGGAAGGCTCGACGACGTGTGGCCGAGCGTTCCGCGGTCCTTGCAGTCTCATGAGACCGCTCGCCGCGGACTTCGTGACGACCTTCCTCTCGCACTACATGCCGCCGCAGCGGTGGAGCGCACTGGCGACGCTCATCCCGCACTCTTTGGTTCCGCCACCGCTTGATCTCACCCCGCAGCAGGAGTTCTTCGCGGGCGGGCACTTGACCGGGTTCGCGGCGATCCCGACGGCGCGCACGTGCTCTGTGACCCACGGCTGGCATCTGCCACCCTTCCTGCGCGGCTCGATCGTGCTCGGAGCGGGATGATGGCGGCTCAGCTCGCGACGCGCTCGACGATGCGCTGCCCGACGACGGCCGAGACTCCGTCCTGCCGCATCGAGACGCCGTACAGCGCGTCGGCGATCTCCATCGTGCGCTTCTGGTGCGTGATGACGATCAGCTGGCTCGAGACGCGGAGCTGCTCGAACACACCCAGCAGGCGGCCGAGGTTGGCATCGTCGAGCGCCGCCTCGACCTCGTCGAGGATGTAGAACGGGCTCGGCCGCGCTTTGAAGATCGCCGTCAGGAGGGCGACAGCGGCCAGCGACCGCTCACCGCCCGAGAGCAGCGAGAGCCGCTCGATCTTCTTCCCTACGGGGCGGACGGCGACTTCGATGCCGGTGGTCAGTGGCGAGTCCGGATCGGTGAGCGAGATGCTGCCCGTCCCGCCGGGGAACAGGATCGGGAACACCTCGCCGAAGGCGTTCTTCGTGTCCTCGAACGCCGCGAGGAAGATCGTCTGCATCCGCTCGTCGAGCTCGTCGATGATCGTGAGTAGATCCTTGCGGGTCTGGGTCAGATCGGCCAGCTGCTCGGTCATGAACTTGTGGCGCTGCTCGAGTGCCTCGAACTCCTCGAGCGCGAGAGGGTTGACCCGCCCCAGCTGCCCGAGCTTTCGCTCCGCCTCCTGCAGGCGCCGGCGCTGCTGTGCACGGTCATACGGCACGGTCGGGGGGTTCGCCGCGTCAGACGGGGGCGATCCGCCGAGGGCGTCGTCACCGACTCCCGTGGTGGCCCCCGTCTCCAGGGGAACGGGCTGATCGGGACCATATTCCGAGACGAGAATGTTTTCGTCGAGGCCGAGTTCGGAGTGCACCCGCTCGAGTAGCCCGCTGACGTGCAGTCGCTTCTCGTGAATCTGCAGCTCGAGACTGTGGACGCTCTCGGTGAGGCCGGCGAGCCGCTCACGCACCCCCGCCTCCTGGCTGCGCAACTCGCTCAGCTCGGCGGTGAGGGCGGTGCGCTCGGATTCGGCCGCGGCCAGCTCCGCCCGGGATTGGGCGAGGGAACGATCGACCGAGTCGATCACCGCCGGGAGCTGGCCTGCCACACCCGCTGCGATCTCGCGCTGGGCCCGGCGCACGACGGCTCGCCGGGCAGCCTCCGCAGCGGCTTCCTTCTCGCGTTCACGCTGGCGCTGCAGGGCCAGCACGCGCGCCTCGCCGGCGCGGATGCGCTCGCGCAGCGTCTCGACCTCCAGGCGCGCGCGCATCTCACCGTCACGCGCCTCCTCGAGCGCGGCGAGCAGACCGTCGCGCGAAGACGCGTCGAGCATCGGCCGCGGGGCCTCGAGGGCGGCGTTCAACTGATCATCGGCCGACCGGGCGGCCGACTCGGCATCTTCCACGGCGAGGGCCGCCTGCGCGACCCCGGAGGCGAGGCGCTCGCACTCCGCGACGGCCGCCTCGTGACGGACGGTCGCACGGTTGACCTGCTCGGCGTGGGCGGCCAGAGCCGCGTCATGCTCGCGCAGAGTCGTCAGAGCCGTCTTGGTGCGCTGGCGCGCCGTCTCGAGCTCGAGGGTGGCCTCCCCCAGCGCCTCGCGGAGCGAGTCCGCGATCACCGTGATCTCGTCGCGGCGGTCGGCCGCGGCATCCCTCTCGGCGGCGAGCTCGAGACGCGAGCGGGATGCTCCGGCCCCAGCCCGCAGCGAGTGCTCGGTGTACACCTCCCCGGCGCGTGTCACCACGGTGACCAGCCCGCCGCGTTCCGAACCGGTCAGCGCGGCGACGGTGCCGCGGGCGGCTTCGAGATCATCGGCCACCAGGACATGGGACAGCAGCCCGAGGACACCCGTCGGGGCCGTGACGACCGAGGTGGCCGGGACGACTCCCGGCGACTCCGGCAGGGCCACGCGTGAGGGTGCCGCGGAGGCGATCACGATGTCGACCACCCCGGCGTTCGCCGTGCGGGCGTGCCGCGCCAGCCCGAAGGCATCGTCGACGCCCTCCACGAGCACTCCCTCGGCCACGGGACCGAGCACCGCCGCGATGGCCGCCTCGAAGCCAGGCTGGACCTGCACCGAGTCGCTCACGAGCCCACGGACGCCGGCATGGCCCTGAGCGATGAGCGCAGAAGCGCCGTTCTCGACGTCGAGGGCACGACCGAGGGCCGTGGTCTGCGCCGTGAGCGCGTCTTTCTCGCGTTCGGCCGCATGCAGCCGCTCCCGCAGCGACGCGACGTTCGCCTCGACCTCGTTCGCCTCTCGCTGCGCCCGCTCGTACGCAGCGGCGTGGTCGGCAGCCGTGGTCTCGGGGATCAGGTGCGGGTCCAGCCCCGCGAGCAGCTCCTCCGCCTCAGTGCGTCGCGCGAGCGCCGCGTCCAGTGCCTTCTGCTGTCGTTCCACCGCCGCGCGCACGGCTGCAAGAGCCGAAGCCGCGGCCTCCGCGGAGCCGCGCAGCGCCGTGATGCGCATATCGTGCTCGGACACGAGGGCGCTCTGCGCGGCGATGTCCACGTCCAGCGCGTCCAGCTCCGCACGCGCTCGCACGACGTCGCGGGCCGCCTCGGCCGCGGCATCCTGCGCAGCTCCGAGGCCGTCGCCGACCGCGTCGATCTCTGCCCGCGCCTCATCGATCATCCCCTGCGAGACGGTGGTCAGCTCGATGCGCTCCTCGTCCTCGGCATCACCGAGCAACGCGAGACGCTGCCCTGCAAGGGCGTACAGCCCTCGCAGGCGCTCCTGGACGCGTTCGAGGCCATGCACGACACGACGCGCGCTGTCCACGGACTCGGAGCGCTGATCGGTTTCGAGCTGCTCGATCCGCACGCGGGCGTTGTCGAGCCGCTCCTGAAGCAGCATCCGCTCCGCGTGACGCTCCTGCTCGCTGCGTGCGTGCGAGGCGAGCTCCTCGCGCAGGCCCACGAGCTCATCCGCCAGCAGACGGGCCTTGGCGTCGCGCACGACCGCGGCGATGGTCGCCGCTTCGCGGGCGATCTCCGCCTGGCGACCGAGGGGCTTCAGCTGCCGACGCAGCTCGCCCGCCAAGTCGCTCAAGCGGGTGAGATTCGCTTCCATCGCCTCCAGCTTGCGGAGGGTCTTCTCCTTGCGCCGGCGGTGCTTGAGGATGCCGGCGGCCTCCTCGATGAAGCCCCTGCGATCTTCGGGCGTGGCCTGCAGCACGCTGTCCAGCCGGCCCTGACCGACGATCACGTGCATCTCTCGGCCGAGCCCCGAGTCGCTGAGCAATTCCTGCACGTCCAGCAGACGGCACGTCTCGCCGTTGATCGCGTACTCGCTCGCGCCGTTGCGGAACAGCGTGCGACTGATGGTCACCTCGGTGTACTCGATCGGCAGCGCTCCGTCGCTGTTGTCGATCGTCAGCTGCACCTCTGCGCGCCCGAGGGGGCCGCGCGTGGCAGTGCCGGCGAAGATGACATCCTCCATCTTGCCGCCGCGCAAGGTCTTAGCGCCCTGTTCGCCCATGACCCACGCGAGCGCGTCGACGACGTTGGACTTTCCGGACCCGTTGGGGCCGACGATGCACGTCACGCCGGGTTCCAGAGCGAAAGTCGTCGGCTGAGCGAACGACTTGAACCCTTTGAGCGTCACGCTCTTCAGGTGCATGCGATGCGCCCTCCAGCCCGGTCGATTACCCGCATACGCTACCCGAGGACACACGCGTCGCACGTCAGGCGAGCCGCGCGAGCGCGAGACGCGACACGCCCGTCGTCGCCCGAATCTGCGAGAACGCTTGACGCCGGTGTCAGAATCGCGCTACTGTCACTCTTCGCGTCTGAAGTCGAGAAAGGAGGTCCCCGATGATTCACATGAACAAGCCACGTATCGCCCCCCTTGCGGGCGGATACGCCACTGCGTTCGCACTGGGGACCGTCTCCTTGGGCGCAACGCTGAGCCGGCGATTCCCCGCCGCCATCTGACCCCCGCAGGGGAGAGCTCTGCCCGTTTCCGGGCGATCCTCCTTCGCGCCAGCCCCGTTTCCGGGACCTGAAGCGCGCCCCTGCAATCCTCCCGTCGTGCTGCGGCACGGCATCCCCGCGCCGGGCGATCGCCCGGGGCTTCCTCCCTCCTATCGAAAGAACTCGCATGAATACTCTGCTTGCGCCGCAGCGCCAATCGGGCGTCCCCGATACGCTGCGGCTTCCCAGCCGCCACACCCATATCACCCTCCTCGATCGTCTCGCCATGCGGGTCGGACTGCGCCTGCTCCTGTGGAGCACGCGCTCCGGCCGGCTGACCGACGACCGTCGCCGGCACACCGACGCGTTCCGGCGGCAGGAGACCACCGCCCTGCGCGAGCGGGCTCATCACCGCGAGGCTCTGCTCCTCGCTCCGCGCGCATGACGGCCACAGGTCCGTCGCCCGGTCGTCCGGGCGACGGACCCACCCCACCCTCCACACTTCGAACACAAGGACGCCTCGACATGACAACCCTGACAGACATCGAATTCCGGCCATTGGTCGTTCCGGACTCCATCGACTCGCCCGACGCCGCCGACTTCGTCGAGATGGTGCGCGTCCGCAACATCATCTACCGCGAGATCTCGGGACATGGTGACGAGAGCATCGCGCCGGATGAGCTGCTCCCCCACTACCAGCCGACCCGATATCAGGCGCGCCACGCGTGGATCGTCCTCGACGACGGGGCCGTCATCGGCCGGATCGGCGTCGACATCCCGAGCGAGGACGGCTCCAAAGTCGCGTTGTGGCTCATCGAGCTGCTGCACGAGAGCTGGGGGCGTGGAATCGGCTCCGCCGCATATGAGCTGGTCGAGCGCGTGGCGCGCGAGAACGGCCGCACCGTGCTGCAGTCGTGGGCAGAGCATCCCGCGGCCGACGGTCCTCGGCTCACACCGCCGACGGGTTTCGGTGACATCCCCGAAGACCATGTCGCGCGCTTCTTCGTGCGTCACGGCTACACGCTCGAACAGGTGGAGCGCGCCAGCGCCTTCGATCTCACCGGATCGTTCGCGGAGGTCGAGCGACTTCTCGACGAGGCCCGGGCGGCCTCCCAGGACTATCGCGTCGTGCAGTGGTTCGCCCCGACCCCGCCGGAGTTCGCCGAGGGCTACGCATGGATGAAGTCCCGCATGTCGACTGACGCGCCGGCCGCGGCGCTGGAGTTCGATGAGGAGTCGTGGGATGCGGCGCGCATCGCCGAGCACGACGAGAAGTACACCGCGAGCGGGCGGACGCTGCAGGTCACGGCCGCACAGCACCTCGCGACAGGAGCACTCTGCGCCTTCAACGAACTCGTCGTCGGAAAGGACCGCACCGAGGCGAGCCACCAGGAAGACACGCTCGTGCTGAAGGAGCACCGCGGTCACAAGCTGGGAACACTGGTCAAGTGCGCCGGACTGATGTCGTGGCGCGAGGTGGCCCCGCAATCGCCCCGCGTCATCACCTACAACGCAGAGGAGAACCGTCCGATGCTCGACATCAACGAGGCGATCGGCTTCGCGCCGCTCGCGTACACCGGCGCATGGAAGAAGGTGCTCGCATGACCGACCTCGCCCAGCAGACGGCACTGAAGGTGAGCCGGATCGTCGTGCCCGAGACGCTGGACTCCCCCGACGCCGGGCCCTTCCTCGAGATGGTGCGCATCGCCAACGCCGTGTGCCTGCACGACGCCGGTCATGACGCCCTGCACGAGGAGCCCGACGAGATGCTCGGGATGCTGCAGGACCAGAGCGACTGGATACAACTCGCGTTCGCGGCCGAGCATGAGGGCGTCATCATCGGCGTCGTCAAGCTCATGATCTCGAGCGAGGAGGATGCCTCCACGATCGAGTTCGACCTGATGGTCGATCCCCCGCACTGGGGCCGGGGCGCGCAGGAGCGCCTGCTCGCCGAGGTCGAGCGCGAGGCGCGCGAGCGCGGACTCACGACCATCCAGACGTGGACGCTGCACCGGCCCGGGACCCCCGGTCCGGGCCTCGCTCCACCGACCGGCTGGGGTTCGATCCCCGCTGAGGACCGCCAGACGGTGTTTCAGCTCGCGAACGGCTTCACTCTCGAACAGGTCGAGCGCAACAGCGTGCTCGATCTGACCGGCGACCTCCGCGTGGTGGAGCAGCTGCTCGCCGAGGCGACTGCCGTGGCCGGACCCGACTACCGGATCGTGAGCTGGACGGCACCCACGCCACCCGAGCATCGCGACGGGTTCGCCTATGCGCTCTCACGCATGTCGACCGATGCACCGACCGGTGGCATGGTCGTGGACGAGCAGCGCTGGGACGCCGCGCGCGTCGAGCGCCGCGACGCCCGGCAGCGGGCGCAGGGCCTCACCGTCTCGGTCGCGGCCGTGCAGCACATTCCCACAGGGACCTTCGCCGCCTACAACGAGCTGGTCATCGCGGAAGACCACTCCCTGGCGACCCAGCAGTTCGGCACTCTGGTGCTCACCGAGCACCGGGGTCGCCGTCTGGGCACCGTCGTGAAGTGCGCGAACCTCCTGCGCTGGCGCGCGCTGGTGCCGGAGTCGCCGCGCGTCTCGACGTTCAACGCGGAGGAGAACCGCCACATGCTCGACATCAACGAGGCAATCGGCTTCGTGCCCGCCTCCTACGCGGGTGCGTGGAAGAAGGTTCTCGCCGGCTGACTCAGCGCCTGCGCTGGCACGTCGGGCAGAAGTGGCTCGAGCGGTTCGTGAACGACACTCGCACGATCGGACGGCCGCATCGGGGGCAGGGCTCCCCGGTGCGGCCGTACGCGTTGAGCGAGTGCGCGAAGTAGCCGGCCTGCCCGTTGACGTTGACGTACTGCGCATCGAAGCTGGTGCCGCCCTCGGCCAGCGCCTTGTCGAGCACGTGGCGGACCTCGGCGAGCAGCCGGTTGACGGCGCGCGTCGACAGCGCGCGGGCGGGGGTCTCGGGGTGGATCCGCGCCGCCCACAGCGACTCGTCGGCATAGATGTTGCCCACGCCGCTGAGCACCGTCTGGTCGAGCAGCACCCGTTTGATCGCGGACTCCTTCCACGCGAGCGCGCGGCGGAAGGAGGCATCCGAGAATGCCGGGTCGAGAGGGTCACGGGCGATGTGCGTCACCTGCGACGGGAGGGATGCCGCATCCAGGCCATGCCCGCCCGGTCGGCCGTCAGCGGTGGGCACCAGCTCGTCGATCGCCAGCGAACCGAAAGTGCGCTGGTCGGCGAACACCACCGCGAACTCGCCATGGTCGGGATGCACGATGTCCATCCGCACGCGTTCATGACGTTCGGCGTCGGCTCCCGACGTCCGCAGCAGCAGCTGACCGCTCATGCCCAAGTGGGCCACCAGCGCCTGGCGTGGATCCTGCTCTGTCCTGGCCGTGACGGGCAGCCACAGGAACTTTCCGCGTCGCGCAGCGCCCCCGATCACCCGCCCGGTCAGCGTCGCCTCGAATCCGGTCGCGTCCCCGGCGTGGCGGGTGAGGGCGCGCTCGTCGAGGACCGTGACACCGAGGACCGTGGCCCCGGTGACCGCGGGGGCGAGGCCGGCGCGGACCACCTCGACCTCGGGCAGCTCAGGCACGCCCGCTGAGCTCCCGCCACGCACTGAGTGCGGCGGCCATCTCGGCCTGCTTCTTGCTCGAACCGGTGCCTTCGGCGGTCAGGTCGCCCACGACGACCGTCGCCGTGAAGAAGCGATCGTGATCGGGTCCGGTCGAGCTGACGGCGTACACGGGCGGAAGCATGCTGCCGCGGGCAGCGAGCTCCTGAAGACTCGTCTTCGGGTCCATCGCGGCGCCGTAGCGGTCGGGATCCTCAAGCAGAGGTTCGACGAGTCGCAGCACGAGAGCGGTGGCCGCATCCGAGCCCGCCGACATGTAGGCCGCTCCCAGAATCGCCTCCATCGTGTCTGCCAGGATCGAGTCCTTGTCGCGACCCCCGGTGAGATCCTCGCCGCGCCCCAACAGGAGATGACGACCCAGGCCGATGCCACGGGCGATGTGCGCGAGGGCAACCGTGGAGACCACCGCGGCGCGACGCTTCGCAAGCGCGCCCTCGTCGAGGTCGGGATGGGCCGTGAACAGCCGCACGGTGACCGAGAGCCCGAGGACGGAGTCGCCGAGGAACTCGAGCCGCTCATTATGGGGCACCTGGCCGTTCTCGTACGCCCACGATCGATGTGTGAGCGCCAGCAACAGAAGCTCGGGGTCGATATCGACCCCGAGCTTCTGCGTGAGTTCTGCGAGCGCGGTGCGCTCGGCAGCGACGTCGGTCACGTCAGGCCGCGCGCGACGATCAGACGTCGGCGACCTTGCGGCCCTTGTACTCGAGGAACAGCTCGGTGCCCTGCGAGTCGGTGACGACCTTCGCCTGGTGGGGACGGCTGTAGACGACCTTGCCGTTCTCGACCGTCTTGACCAGCGTGGGAGCCTCGGCCTTCCACTGCGCGCGACGTGAGCGCGTGTTGGAACGCGAGACCTTCCGCTTCGGGGGGTTGCCTGCCATAGCTTGCTCTCTTCTGTGTTCTCGGCGCCGGGTCAGCCGCGGGAGCGCGGTGAATCGTCGTCGTGGTCCGTGGTGAAGCCCTGGAGCGCAGCCCATCGAGGATCGACGGGCTCACGCTGCTCTGACCCGGTGCTCTCGGTCAGCCGCTTGCCCGTAGCCGGATCGAGGCCGGGGCAATCCGGCTGACACACCGGCTGAAACGGAAGCGCCAGGACGACCGCTTCCCTGACCAGAGTTTCAAGATCCACGTGGTCGTCTTGAACCTCGAAGTCAGTTTCTTCCTGGCCAGGATACGCGAAAAGCTCCTGAAACTCGACTTGGAGCCCCTCGGCGATCTCGGTGAGGCACCGGCTGCACATGCCGGTGTACTCGGTGTCGATGTCGCCGGTGACGAGGATCCCCTCGTGCACCGACTCCAGCCGGACGTCCACGGCGACCGGCTCACCCTGTTCGACGGCGACGAGCCCTTCGCCCCACTTCTCCGGCGACGAGACCTCGAGCGTGAACTCGCGCATCTCGCCGGAGCGGTGCACGATGTCTCTGACCGGGATCACGAACGGTCCCGTCACATGCTTTCTGGCCACGGTCCCCTATCGTACCGGCGGTGTGTGGACCTCGGCGCGTCGGCGCCCGCGAAGGCTCAGATGCCGCGCGCGCCGGTGTCGAGGAAGCGCCCCACGGCCGGCGGCACGAACGGAGTGACGTCGCCCCCGAGGCCGGCAACCTGACGCACCAGCGAACTCGACACGAGCGCGTGCGCGGGGTCTGGAAGCAGGAACACCGTCTCGATATGGGCCAGGTGACGGTTGACGATGGCCATCGGCGTCTCGTACGCAACGTCCACCTGGGAACGGATGCCCTTCACGAGGACGCTCGCCCCCACATCCGTCGCGTAGTCGACCAGGAGCCCCATGCTCCACGAGGCCACGATGACCTCGCCGTCGATGTCGCTCTCGGCGATGGACTGCTCCAGGAGCGCCTGGCGCTGCGCGATGGGGAGCATGGCCTCTTTGCCCGGATTGTGCACCACCAGCACGTGCAGCTGGTCGTACAGCATCGCGGCTCGGCGGATGACATCGAGATGACCGAGGGTCGGCGGGTCGAACGACCCCGGGACGACGGCGATCCGGCTGCTCATGGGCCCAGCCTAACGGGACCGCGCGGCGGGGCCGGCCGCGGCTCAGTTCTTCGCCAGTGCCGCGCGCTCGGCCATGCCGACGTTGCGCTCCAGTGCCGCGGCGAGTCCGGTGTGCCGCTGCAGGGCGGGGTCGTCGGCGAGCACGCGCTCGGCGGCGACCCTGGCCTCGGTGATGATGTCGGCGTCCTTCACGACCCGCAGCAGCCGCAACGACGATCGCGCTCCCGACTGGGCGTCGCCGAGCACATCGCCTTCGCCGCGCAGCTCGAGGTCCACCTCGGCCAGAGCGAAGCCGTCCAGTGTCGCGGCGACCGCCTCGACACGCTGTCGAGCCGGGCTCGCGGCGGGCGCCTCGGTGACCAGCAGGCAGAGCCCGGGGACACCGCCGCGACCGACGCGTCCGCGCAGCTGATGAAGCTGCGACACCCCGAATCGGTCGGCCTCGAGAATCGCCATCGTCGAGGCGTTCGGCACATCGACCCCCACCTCGACCACCGTCGTGGCGACGAGAACGTCGATGTCGCCTCGGGCGAACGCCTGCATGACGGCGTCCTTCTCGTCGGAGGGCATCTTGCCGTGCAAGGTTGCCACGCGCAGTGACCTGTACGCCTCGAGGCGCGACAACACGTCCGCGACCTGGACCACACTCCACCGTGTCCGACTCGTCTCGCCGGCTGCCTCGGGTACCGGCTCGTCGGCGGTATCGTCCTTGGTCAGCGCCTCGGCATCGATGGCCGCGCACACCACGAACGCCTGATGACCCTTCGCCACCTCCTCTGCGATGCGGTCCCACACCCGAGCGAACCATCCCGGGCGCTCAGCGAGAGGAGCCACGAAGGTCTCGATTCCGGCCCGGCCGGCCGGCATGGTGCGGATCGTCGAGACGTCGAGGTCACCGAACACCGTCATCGCCACCGTCCGCGGAATGGGCGTCGCCGTCAGCACCAGGACGTGCGGCGAGGATCCCTTCGCCCGGAGTGACTCGCGTTGATCCACGCCGAACCGGTGCTGCTCATCGACGACGACGAGGCCCAGGTCGGCGAAGGTGGTGCTCTCGCTCAGCAGCGCGTGGGTGCCCACCACGATCCGCGCCTGGCCCGACGCGGCGCGCAGCGCCGCCTTGCGACGCTCCGCCGCCGTCAGCTGCCCGGTCAGCAGCGTCGGCATGAGCTCGGGTGCGAGCTGGGGACCCAGCATCCGTGCGATCGACCGCACGTGCTGGGCGGCGAGCACCTCCGTCGGCGCGATGAGCGCGGACTGCCCGCCATCCTGCGCGACCTGCAGCATCGCGCGCAGGGCCACGAGCGTCTTGCCCGAGCCCACCTCGCCCTGCACGAGCCGGTTCATGGGCCAATCGCCCTGCAGATCGCGCTCGATCTCAGCACCGACATCGAGCTGGTCAGGGGTGCGCGCGAAAGGCAGCGCGGCGTCGAACCGCTCGAGAAGGTGCCCGGGCGTGCGCCTGGTGGCCGAGAGCGCGCGCACGAAGGCCCGCTGCTGCAGCAGCGCGACCTGGAGCACGAACGCCTCCTGCATCCGGAGAGTCGCGCGCGCCGGCTCGATCTCGTCGAGGGAGGCCGGCCGATGGATCCGCTCGATCGCCGTCCGCGCCTCGAGCAGGCCGTCACGGGCGCGCAGGTCGTCGGGCAGGGATTCGGGCACGTCGCCCAGTCCATCCAGCACGATGGCGACGATCTTCTGCAGCTGCCAGCTCGAGACGGTGCTCGTGGCGGGATAGATCGGGATCGGCAGGTTCGCCGTCGCCTCGGCGGTGAGGCGTGCGGTCTCTTCGTCGTCGAACAGCTGGTAGTCGGGGTGCGCCAGCTGCTTGGCGCCCCGGTACTCCCCCACCTTGCCAGCGAAGATGCCGCGACGGCCCGGCTGCAGATCCTTGACGCGCCAGGCCTGATTGAAGAAGGTCAGCGACAGATCGCCGTGGCCGTCGCTGATGACGACTTCGAGCAGCGAGCCGTTGCGGTTCTTCATCCGCCGCTCGCTCGCACGACGCACCTCGGCCACGATCGTCACCGGCTCGCCTACCGGCAGCGACGAGATCGGCGTGAGCTCGCCACGCCGCGCGTAGCGGCGCGGGTAGTGCACGAGCAGGTCGCCGACGGTCCTCATGCCGAAAGCGCGTTCCAGCGCAGCGGCCGTCTTTCCGCCGACCGCGCCGTCCAGGCGCGAGTCGAGGGTGAAGGACGCCATGGCACGAGTCTAGATTCCCGCGCCGACGTCACGATGCTCAGCCGAAGATGCCCTGAACGATGTCGGAGAAGAACGCCCGCCCGTTGCGGTTCGCGGTGGACATGTAGATCCAGACGTCGTCGCGGGCGGCGATCAACTCCTCGGTGTCGGTGCCTTCACCGGGTAGATCGCAGAACTCGACACCGAAGTCCTCGGCCGGCTGGCACGTGTACCCATCTTCGGGCAGCGTGGTGAGGGCTTGCGCCACCGCATCCGGCGATGCGGTGCTGATCAGGAGCAGCACACCCGTCGCGTCCCCGACGATCCAGTCGCATCCGAGCGCGAGCGTCGCACCTTCCGGCGCTGGACGGACGAACCCCTCCCCGTCGCTTTGCAGTGTCATGTCCCCGACGGTCTCGTCGCGCGTCTGGGCAGTCCCCAACGCCAGGCAGTCGGTCGGCACGTTCGCCGCGACCACGACGGCGTCGTCGTCGGTCGGCGTCGGCTCGGCCACGGACTGATCCGGCTCCGGAGTCGACACGCCTGCCGATGTCTCGTCACCTGACGGCGTCGTGCTCGCACAGCCCGAAAGCGCCGCCGCGGCAACGACGGCGCCGACCACCATGGATGCGAATCTGGTATCGCTCTTGATCATCTCGAACCCCCGAAGACTGGTGATTCCCCCGGCGCCGATCATAGGGGCTCGTACGCCCGCATCGGCAAGCACGACGCGCCTGAGTCCGCCGATATCGTGAGGGGGTGCCCCGTATCATCGCCGGACGAGCCGGATCGATCCTCCTCGACGTTCCCGACGCCGGCACGCGCCCGACGAGCGACCGGGTTCGCGAGTCGCTGTTCGGCGCCCTCGAATCGGCGGATCTCGTGCGGGGCGCCACGGTGCTCGACCTCTATGCCGGTTCCGGCGCGCTCGCCCTCGAGGCCATCAGTCGCGGCGCCGTCGCCGCCGACCTCGTGGAGCGCTCCGCTCGCGCGGCGACCGTGGCCGAGCGCAACGCGGCCCGCGTCGGCAAGGCCGTCGGACGGGATGCCGCCATCCGGGTCCATCGCGGATCTGCCGACGGATTCCTCCGCACGACGAGCGGCCGCTACGACATCGTGTTCCTCGACCCTCCATACGATGTGGGCGAGGCGGAGCTCGCGGCGACGCTCGGTCTGCTCGTTCCCGTCCTGGCCGAAGACGCCCACGTCGTCGTGGAACGCGCCTCGCGGTCCCCGAAGCCGCAGCTGCCTCCCGGCCTCGTCGCCATGCGCGACAAGCGCTACGGCGATACCACCCTGTGGTGGTCTGCCTCCTCCGGCTGAACGCCCGCCGGGTCCCCCGCCCAGACCGCGGGGCCGGTGAATCCGTGGTCCCTCGTGATCGTCAGCCGACCCGTCGATGACACCTCGAGACGGAACGTGACGGCATCCTGGAGCGTGCGTAGGTGCGCGACGTAGGTGTCGGAGATCCACCCGCCCGCGACGACGAAGCGATCGCCGTACCAGAGGCCGCGCCTGCCGTGACCGTCCCCCAGGTGCGCCGGCGTCCACCTGTCTGGCTGGATCGTCAGTTCTGCGCCGTCGAGGGTGAGCGTGCCACGCGAGATCCGCACGTGCGCAATCGGCCCGTCGTAGTGGAATTCGACCACGTCCTCGCGCATCGCTCCCCCGGGCGCGGCGATCGCCATGCGCGTCGGCACCGACTCGGGCGGCTCCTCGGTGTCCCACGCCGGCATCAGCTCACGCCAGATCACGTCGAGTGGGACCTGCATGTCGGGCAGACCGCCGGTCATCGCGATGACGGCGTCGTGCCCGGGCATGACGACGACGTACTGGCCGAACGCGCCGTCCGCGCGATACGCGTCGTACCGGCATCGCCAGAACTGGAACCCATACCCGCGGTTCCAATCCCCCGCGCCGGTGCCGTTCGAGATGTGGGCGCTGGTGGCAAGGTCGATCCACTCCGCCGGCACGAGAGCGCGCCCCTGCCATCGGCCGCGCTGCAGCAGCAACTGACCGAATGCTGCGAGTTCCTCCGACCGCAGCATCAGCCCGAAGCCGCCGGCGTCCACGCCGGCCGGGCTCTGCTCCCACCACGGCTCTTCGAAGCCCAGCGGCTCGAACAGGCGCGTGCCGAGGTACTCGCTCAGCCGGAGTCCGGTCCGGCGCTGCACGATCTCTGACAGCGCGTACGTCGCGGGCGTGTTGTACAGCCAGTGAGTGCCGGGATCGTGCGCCAGCTCGGTCGCGAGAAGCGTCGCCGACCAGTCCTCGCCCCAGTCACGCGGCTCTTCGGCGTGTCCGGTCGACATCATCAGGAGGTGGCGCACGCGCAGTGATGCGAGCCGGTCGCTGATCACCGCGGGCGCGGCCCCGGGCAGGAGGTCGATCACACGGTCGTCGAGGCTGAATCGGCCCTCGTCCACCGCGAGCCCCACTGCCATCGCCGTGAAGCTCTTGCTGACCGAGTACAGCGCGTGCGGAACGTCGCGGTCGTACGGCGCCCACGTGGTCTCGGCCACCACGTGGCCATGACGCACGACCGTCAGCGTGTGGACGTGGTCGATCTCATCCAGCGCGTGGACCAGCCGGGCGAGTGCGGCGGAGGGCACGCCCTGATTCTCGGGGCGCGAACGCGGCAACAGCGTCGTCATCAGGTCAGGCTAACGCGCCCGGCCCTCGGACGACGGCGTCACCCGCTGCGGCTGTCCCAGTCGCGATACGGGTCCCAGCCCCCGGGACCCGTCGGCGGCCGGCCGTCGACCAGCACGGCCGCCTCGCCGCGCGGGGTGACGCTGCCGATGCGCTGGAAGCCGTGGGGCAGTGCCGTGTCGCCAGGGAACGTCGCCAGGAGCGCATGATCCTCGCCACCGGTGAGTGCGCTTCCCGGATCGGAACCGAGCATGGCCGATTCGATCGAGATCGTGATCCCGGATGCTTCGGCGAGACGTGTCGCGTCGAGCACGAGCCCGTCCGACACATCCATCATGGCCGTCGCGCCCGCGGCGGCCGCGGCGGGTCCGAGCGCCACCGGCGGGGTGGGGCGCAGCTGAGCGGCAAGATCGTCGCGCTCACGGGTCGTCAGCAGACGCTCATCGATGGGCACCGGTGTGCCGGCGGCATCGGTGAAGCGGTCGAAGAGCACGCGAAGACCGCGGGCGGCGCGGCCCAGTGCGCCCGCAACAGCGACGGCGTCACCCGGCCGCGCTCCCGAGCGCAGCACCGGCGCGCGCCCGGCGAGTGCTCCCAGGGCCGTCACGGCGATGGTGAGTGTCTCGGAGACGGTCAGGTCACCCCCTTCGACCGCGCAGCCTGGAGCCAGCTCGAGGCACGCCGCGCGCAGTCCGTCGGCGAGCCCCGTCACGAACGACAGGCGCGTCGAGTCCGGCATCGCGATGGCCACGAGCAGCGCGGTCGGTGTCGCACCCATGGCGGCGATATCGGCGAGGTTGACAGCCGCTGCCTTGTAACCGAGATCGAATGCCCCTGACCATGCGAGGCGGAAGTCGGGCCCGTGGACGAGGGTGTCGACGGTCGCCACCACTCGACCGTCCGCGGCGGCGATGACCGCCGCGTCGTCGCCCGGGCCCACGACCGCGGACGACTCGCCCACCCGTTCCAGGATGCGGCGCAGGATCTCTCCCTCGCTGAGGTCGCCCACCACGGGGTCCATGTGCTCGTCCATCACCTCTCCACGCTACCCTCGCGGCCCGGGTTAGCCTGGACGGGTGCGTCTGTCCCCCCTCGCTGCCGCGGCCGGCCTGGTGCTGGTCTGCGGAGTGCTAGCCGGCTGCTCGACGACCGTGAACCTCGAGCCCGCCGACGGCGCGAACGACCCCGCATGCGCCCAGGTGAGCGTGCGTCTGCCCGGCTCGGTGGCCGAGCAACCGCGTCGGTGGACCGACGCGCAGGCGACCGGCGCGTGGGGCGAGCCGTCAGCCGTGCTGCTGAGATGCGGCGTCACCCCGCCCGGCCCCACCGAGGCCAAGTGCATCACCATCGCCGGTGTCGACTGGATCGTCGACGAGAGCCAGGCGCCGCGGTACCTCGTCACGACGTACGGCCGTGTCCCCGCGGTGGAGGTCTTCATCGACAACGAGACCGTCTCGCCGAACGACGTCCTCGGCGATCTCGGCGGCGCCGTCGCGGCGGGAACGCTCGCTGAGAGTGAGTGCACCCTGACTGAGACGCTCGTCCCCGAGGGCTGAGCCGTGGGGCCGGCTCAGGCCGGCACGCGCTCGCGCGCGAGATCGACGAGCTCGGTGATCAATTCGGGGTAGGTCATCCCCGAGGCGATCCAGCACTTGGGGAACATCGAGATCGGCGTGAAGCCGGGCATCGTGTTCAGCTCGTTGACGTACAGCCCGTGGTCAGTCAGGAAGAAGTCCACGCGCGCGAGCCCTCGTCCGCCGACCGCCTGGAACGCCCGGACGCCGAGCTCCTGGATCGCCGCGACCTCGCCGTCGGTCAGATCGGCGGGACACACGACATCCGCCCCGTCTCCGCCGAGGTACTTGCCTTCGAAGTCGTAGAACTCGCGTGTGGTGAGCACGATCTCTCCCGGCAGCGACGCGCGCGGCGCTGCACCGGAACGACCCTCGAGGATCGCCACCTCGATCTCGCGGCCGACCATCGCCGTCTCGATGAGAACCTTGTCGTCCTCGGCGAACGCCACCTCCAGAGCGGCGTCCAGCTCGGTGGCGTCATGCACCTTCGAGACGCCGACGCTCGACCCGGCACGCGACGGCTTCACGAATGACGGCACGCCCAGGGCCGCGGCATCCGCCCTCACCCCGGCCGGATCATCGTCCCAGCGGGCACGCGTGATCGTCACCGACGGAGACACCGGCACGCCCGCGGCGGCGAGCACGATCTTCATGAAGTGCTTGTCCATGCACAGGGCTGAGTCCAAGACGCCGCCGCCCGCGTAGGGAATGCCGAGCGTGTCGAAGAACCCCTGGACCGTGCCGTCCTCGCCGTGCACGCCGTGCAGGATCGGCAGGACGACGTCCAGACGGCCCAGCTCGTCGACAGTGCCGTCCGGGCGGCGCACGCGCAGCATGCGGTCGGCCCCGCCTTCGGGCCACAGCACGCGTGTCGCGTTGTCGACGACCTCGGGCAACCGCTCGGCGTCGAGCGCGAACTTCGCCGGATCGTCGTCCTCGAGCACGAAGACCCCGTCGCGCGTGATTCCGATGGGGATCACGCGATAGCGGTCACGGTCGATCGCCCGAAGCACCCCGCCCGCCGTTGCGGAACTGATCGAGTGCTCGCTGGAGCGACCGCCAAAGAGCACCGCCACCGCCGGCCTGTCCATTCTGCGTCCTCTCGCCCTGGGGGGTGTCGTCGTCTGTCGTGAGGTGGGGCGCGATGTCGCGCGGATTCATCGTGCCGTCCAGCACCATCTTGACCTGCTCGACGATCGGCATCTCGACGCCCACCTCGCGGGCCAGCTGCAGGATCGGAGCGATCGAGGCCAAGCCCTCGGCCGTCTGATTCATCTGCTTGACGACGTCGTCGTAGCGGTAGCCCTGACCGAGCAGGCGCCCGGCGGTGTTGTTGCGACTGAGCGGCGACTGGCACGTCGCGATGAGGTCGCCGAGTCCCGCGAGCCCCTGCAGCGTCTCGGGCTGGGCCCCGAACGCGACAGCGAAGTCGGTCATCTCCACGAGTCCTCGCGTGATGATCGACGCTTTGGTGTTCTCGCCGTAACCGACGCCATCGACGATGCCGATGGCCAGCGCGATGGCGTTCTTGAGCACGCCGCCGAACTCGGTGCCGATGACGTCGGTGTTGACGAAGGTGCGGAAGTAGCGGTTGCGCGCACGGCGCGCCACGGCTTCGGCCGTCTCCTGACTCGTCGACGAGATCACGGCTGCGGTGGGCTGCTCCCGCGCGATCTCGAGGGCGAGGTTCGGGCCGGATGCGACGGCGATGCGAAGCGGATCGCAGTGCAGTTCCTGCTCGATCACCTGGCTCATGCGCAGGCCGGTGCGCCGCTCGAGACCCTTCATGAGCGACACGATCGGAACGTCGGTGCGGGCGACGAGCGGGCGCACCGCCTTGAGATTCTGCCGGACCGCCTGACTCGGGATGGAGATGTAGATCTGCTCGGCACCGTCAACGGCCTCGGACAGATGATGGGTGGCGTGCATGCTCCGCGGGAGGTTGATCCCCGAGAGGTACTCGCTGTTTCGCTTGGCCTCCTGGATCTCGGTGGCCAGCTCAGGACGGCGTGCCCACATCGTCACGTCGGCGCCGCCGTCGGCGAGGATCTTGCCGAAGGTTGTTCCCCAGCTGCCCGCGCCGATGACGGCGACGCGAGGGCGTGCGGCATCCTGTCTACGACTCAAGGCGACCCGTCTCCTCCTGCCCGTGTGCGGCGGGCTTCCAGCGCTCTGCCGGAGCCGGCTCGTCACGCAGCTGCGCCAGCAGCGTCGCGATCTCGGCCATGACCTCATCGGTGGCAGCGGCGAGGGCGATCGGCTGTCCCGCCGCCCCGTCGATGGACTGCACATCGATGGCGTCCCCGATGATGACGCGCACGCGCCGCCGCAGCGGCCACAGGCGCAGCTTTCCGTACCGCGGCAGGATCTGCTGCGCGCCCCAGTGGGCGATCGGGATCACCGGGATGCCGCCGCCGGCCAGCGCCAGTCGCACAGCACCCGTCTTGCCGCGCATCGGCCACAGGTCGGGATCGCGCGTGAGCGAGCCTTCGGGGTACACGATCACGCCGCGCCCGAGGCGTACGAGCTCGCGGGCGCTGTCGAGGGTCTGCCTTGCGCCGGCACCGGAGGACGCGCGTGAGACCGGGACCATTCCCGTCCGTCGCAGCGCCCACCCGAGCACGGGCACGCGGAACAGGCTCTCCTTCGCCATGAAGCGCGGCGCGCGGCCGAGCCGCCACACCGCGACAGCAACGACGAGCGGGTCGATCTCGCTCATGTGGTTGGGGGCGAGGACATATGCCCCCTCGCGCGGCATCTTCTCACCGTCGATGATCTCGACCTTGGCGAGCAGCCCGAACAGCGGGACGACGATCGCTGCGAGCGGCCAGAAGATGCTCGGGCGGGTCTTCTCGCGCGAGGCGCGGAGTTGCGAGGCCACCACCGGGCGCTATCCGACGACGTCGAAGTCGGCGCCGAGAGTCTCGAGCTTGGTCAGGAACTTCTCGTATCCGCGGCGGATGATCCCGATGTTGCGCACCACGGACTCGCCCTCCGCGGCCAGAGCCGCGATGACGTAGCTGTAGCCGCCGCGCAGGTCGGGAACGACGACGTCGGCGCCATGGAGAGGAGTCGGCCCATTGATGACGGCGGCCTGCTCGAGGGCACGCCGTGCAACCCGCCGGTCGGGTGCGTCGATGCCATGCGGGTGCACGACGATGTCGGCACCCATCTGGTTGAGCGCCTGCGTGAACCCCAGCCGGTTCTCGTACACCGTCTCGTGCACGACCGATCGGCCTTCGGCCTGGGTGAGCGCCACGATGAGGGGCTGCTGCCAGTCGGTCATGAAGCCCGGGTGCACGTCCGTCTCGACGGTGACAGGCTTGAGGGCGCCGTCGCGGCGGAACTGGATGCCGTCCTCGCGGACGTCGAACCAGCCGCCGGCCTTGCGGAAGACGTTGAGGAACGTCAGCATCTCCTGCTGCTTGGCGCCGCCGACGAAGATGTCGCCGTCGGTCGCCAGCGCCGCGCACGCCCACGATGCCGCCTCGTTGCGGTCGAAGATCGCGCGGTGGTCGTAGCCGCGCAGCGAGTCCACGCCCTCGATCAGGATCACGCGGTTGGGCTCGTACGAGATGATCGCGCCCATCTTCTGCAGCACCGCGATCAAGTCCATGATCTCGGGCTCGATGGCGGCGCCGCGCAGTTCGGTGGTGCCCTTCGCGCGCACCGCCGTGAGCAGCACCTGCTCGGTCGCGCCCACGCTCGGGTACGGCAGCTCGATGTTCGCGCCGTGCAGCCCGTTCGGCGCGGTGATCCGGATGCCTTCGTAACTCTTGTCGACGACCGCGCCGAACGCGCGCAGCGCATCCATGTGGAAGTTGATCGGGCGGTCGCCGATGCGGCAGCCGCCGAGATCCGGGATGAGTGCTTCGCCGAGGAGGTGCAGGAGCGGTCCGCAGAACAGGATCGGGATGCGGGAGGCCCCGGCGTGCGCGTCGATCTCCTCGAAATGCGCCGTGACGGCACCGCTGGGATCGAGGTGGAGCGTCCCCTCCTCTTCACCGTCCTCGACATGCACGCCGTGCACCTCGAGGAGAGAGCGCACGACCTGCACGTCGCTGATGTCGGGGACATCCCGCAGCGTGCTGGCCGTCTCGCCGAGGAGAGCCGCCACCATCGCCTTCGTCACGAGGTTCTTGGCACCCTTGACCTCGACCCGGCCCGTCAGCGGGCGACCGCCACGGATGGCGAGAATTTCACCGGCCACTTCTTTGACTCCCGACTTGGCATCAGCGTCGACATTGAGAAGCGACTTCATCCGGTGGACCTCACTTGGTGTGCTCGAGGGGCGGCTTGCGGCGACCGTGCGCCCGGGTGGGGCACTCGGCCTTGACTCACGGAACGGGAATCGTCCGTGGCCGCCACGCCTCGCGGCGAGCCTCGAACTGCGTGATCTTGTCTTGTTCACGCAGCGTCAGCCCGATGTCGTCGAGCCCTTCGAGAAGCCGCCACCTAGTGTAATCGTCGATGTCGAAAGCGAAGTCGATGCCGCCGACGCTCGCGCGTCGTGCCTCGAGATCAACCGTCATAGACGTTCCAGGCTGGTCCTCGAGCACGGCCCACACCGCTTCCGCGTCCGAATCCGAGATCACGCCCGTGACCAGGCCTTGCTTACCGGCGTTGCCCCGGAAGATGTCGGCGAACTTCGGGCTGAGCACGACGCGGAAGCCGAAGTCGCGCAGTGCCCAGACGGCGTGCTCGCGGCTCGAGCCCGTCCCGAAGTCCGGTCCCGCGACCAGGACGCTCGCACCGGCGTACTCCGGTCGATTCAGCACGAAGTCCGGATCCTGACGCCAGTTGGCGAACAGGGCGTCCTCGAAGCCCGTCTTGGTGACGCGCTTGAGGTAGACGGCCGGGATGATCTGGTCGGTGTCGACCGCGGAACGCTTCAGCGGTGCAGCGATCCCGGTGTGCGTGGAGAACTTGTCCATGTCAGGCCCCCGCCCCGCTCGAAGCCCCCACGTGGGTGGCGATCGGCTCCAGGTCGCTCGGGCTCGAGAGTGTGCCCCGCACGGCGGTAGCTGCCGCGACGAGCGGCGACACGAGGTGTGTGCGGCCGCCCTTGCCCTGCCGACCCTCGAAGTTGCGGTTGCTCGTCGAGGCGCACCGTTCGCCGGGAGCCAGCTGGTCCGGGTTCATGCCCAGGCACATCGAACAGCCGGCGAAGCGCCATTCGGCGCCGAACTCGGTGAACACCTTGTCGAGCCCCTCGGCCTCGGCCTCGAGGCGCACCCGCGCGGATCCCGGCACGACCATGACGCGAACGCCGTCGGCCTTCTTGCGCCCCTTCACGATCGATGCGAACGCTCGAAGATCCTCGATGCGGCTGTTTGTGCACGATCCCATGAACACGGCATCGACCGGCACCTGCTTCAGAGGCGTGCCCGGCTCGAGGGCCATGTACTCCAGCGCCCGCTGAGCCGCGGTGCGATCGTTCGGATCGGCGAAGTCGTCCGGCGACGGAACGACATCACTGAGCGACACACCCTGACCGGGATTGGTGCCCCACGTCACGAAAGGCTCCAGCTCGTTCGCGTCGAGGAACACTTCGGCGTCATACACCGCGCCCTCGTCGCTGGGCAGCGTGCGCCAGTACGCGACGGCGTCGTCCCAGTCCTGCCCCTTCGGCGCATGATCACGGCCCTTGACGTATTCGAACGTGATCTCGTCGGGTGCGACCATACCGGCGCGCGCCCCAGCTTCGATGGACATGTTGCAGATCGTCATGCGCCCCTCCATGGAGAGGGACCGGATCGCACTGCCACGGAACTCCAGGACGTAGCCCTGCCCGCCGTTCGTCCCGATCTTGGCGATGACTGCCAGGACGATGTCCTTCGCGGTGACCCCGGGATTGAGCGTGCCCTCCACGGTGATGGCCATGGTCTTGAAGGGCTTCAGCGGGAGCGTCTGTGTCGCGAGCACGTGCTCGACCTCGCTGGTGCCGATGCCGAAAGCCATCGCGCCGAACGCTCCGTGCGTGGACGTGTGCGAGTCACCGCACACCACCGTGATGCCGGGCATCGTCAGGCCGAGCTGCGGACCGACGACGTGGACGATTCCCTGCTCCTTGTCGCCGAGCGAGTGCAGGCGCATCCCGAACTCCTGGGCGTTGCGCCGCAGCGTCTCGATCTGGGTGCGGCTGGTGAGGTCGGCGATCGGCTTGTCGATGTCGAGCGTCGGGGTGTTGTGGTCTTCGGTCGCAATCGTCAGATCGAGGCGCCGCACCGGACGCCCTTCGGCGCGCAGACCGTCGAAGGCCTGCGGACTGGTGACTTCGTGCACCAGGTGCAGGTCGATGTAGATGAGGTCGGGCTGACCGTCCTCGCCCTTGACGACGACATGGTCGTCCCACAGCTTCTCAGCGAGGGTGCGGGGGTGATCGGGGATGCCGGGATTGCTCATTGCTCTGTCGTTCTCCTCGAATGGGGCTGTGCCCGCATGGGGATGGGGCCCGCGACGAAACTCCGCGACGAGAGAGGCCTGGAAACTAGGACTCGTCGCGGCCGCTAAGGAGAAGGCGAGCGATCCGCACATGCCCAGGCTACCACCCGACTGTGCGGCGGCGTCGCTCGCGCCGCCGCACAACGTCCAGTGCGGCGGCGCGGGCCGGAGCCGGCTGGACCGGCGTCAGCGGTGCTCGTCGGCGTGCGGCGTCTCGACGGTCGGCGGTGTGCCCTTCTCCTCGGCGACGATCGTCGCCGCCTCGGCTGCAGCGGCCGTGCCGGTGGTCGCGGCCGTCGCGGCGGCCGCGGCAGCGGCAGCCGTCCGCCCCAGCCGCCTGTCACGCGACGACGCGATGAGGCTCGCGACAGTGGCGACCACCATCGAGACGATGATCACGCCGAGCGACGTCCAGGTCGAGATCTCGGGCGCCCATTCGATGTGCTCGCCGCCGTTGATGAAGGGCAGCTCGTTGACGTGCATGGCGTGGAAGACGAGCTTCACGCCGATGAAGGCGAGGATGAACGCGATGCCATAGTGCAGGTACCGCAGGCGGTCGAGCAGATCGCCGAGAAGGAAATAGAGCTGCCGTAGCCCCATCAGGGCGAAGATGTTGGCGGTGAAGACGATGAACGGGCTCGTCGTGATGCCGAAGATCGCGGGGATCGAGTCGATCGCGAAGAGCAGGTCGGTCACGCCGATCGCCGCGAAGACGATGATCATCGGCGTCCACACCTTCTTGCCGTCCACGACGGTGCGGATCTTCGCGCCGTCGTAGGTCTCGCTGATGTCGATCGTGCGCCGCAGCATGCGGACGACGAAGTTCTCCTGCTTCACCTCGTCGTCATGGGCCCCTCCGGGGAACGCCTGACGGATCGCCGTCCAGACCAGGAACGCGCCGAAGAGGTAGAACACCCAGCTGAACTGCTCGATGATCGCGGCGCCAGCGAGGATGAACAGACCCCGCAGCACGAGAGCGATGATGATGCCCACCATCAGCACTTCCTGCTGATACCGCCGGGGCACCGCGAACTGCGTCATGATCAGCACGAACACGAAGAGGTTGTCGATGGAGAGGCTGTACTCGGTCAGCCAGCCGGCCACGAACTGGCCGGCGTACTCGCCGCCGGCGAACATCCACATCAGGCCGGCGAAGATCAGGGCCAGGGTGACGTAGAAGACGACCCACAGCGTCGACTCCCTGGTGGAGGGGATGTGCGGGCGCTTGAGGATGAGGAGCAGGTCTGCCAGCAGGATGAGGGTGAGGATCACGAGCGATCCGATTTCGAACCACAGCGGGAGTTCGAGGTCCATTGAGGGCCTTTCGCGGGGAGATGTACGAGGGGTCGGTCGGTGCCGAAAGTCTCTCCCCGCAGGCCGTGGCCGGCCCGCGTCGCGCACCCGGGGCCGCTCAATCGAGGCCCGTGATGACGGATGCGCGCAGTCGGGATACTCCCTCTCGCTCGCATCAGGATACAGGGTCGGGATGCGGCATCCGGCGCTGTTGAGACGTTCGGCGCGCTGCGGACACTGACACGGTGAGAGACAATGAACTCCGCGACGTCGCCCACCTGGCGCCGAGCGCGGGGCCGGAGGACTGGCATGGCAGACGAGGACTCGCCGGGAGACGGCGCCCTGGTGGCGGCGGCGGCCGGCGGAAGCGAGATCGCCTTCCGCACGCTGTACCGCGCGTATGTCCGCCCGGTGTACTGGCTCGCCCACGGGCTGGTCGGCAACCCCGCGGATGCCGAGGAGGTGACGCAGGAGACGTTCCTGGTGGCCTGGCGCAAGTTGCCCGGCCTCGAGCTCGTCGGTGACTCCCTGCTGCCATGGCTCGCGACGGTCTGCCGCTATCAGGCCGCGAACCGGGTGCGGCGGCAGCGCCGCGACCGCGAGCACCAGGCTGGTGTCGCCGATGAGAGTCTGCCTGCGACGGTCGACATCGAGCAGCAGATCGTGGTCGGCGAGCTCGCCGACGCCATCCTGCGCGAGGTCTCGGGGCTCAGTCCGCTCGACCGCGACATCTTCCGGCTGTGCGCTGCGGAAGGGTACGCCTACCAGGCCGCCGCCGACGAGCTCGGCGTCGCGCACGGGGTCGTCCGCAATCGTCTCTCCCGCATCCGCACGCGATTGCGGACCGTCGTGAAGGAGAGCACATGAACACGCAGCAGCCCGACGCCTCGGCGCCCCTGCCCGAGCTGAGCGCGGAGCGGGTCGACGACCTCGAGAAGGCGCTGTTCGCCGACATCGCGCGGGAGCGCGACGTCGCAACGGCTCGCCGAGCCCGCCGCGGCCGGCTGTGGATCGTGGGCGGCGCCGCCGCGGGCGTCATCGCGGTGGCCGCGATCATCGCGCCGACCATCGGGCCGCTGGTGTCCGGATCCAACGGCGCCAGCAGCGACACGGCGACAGCTCCGTTCGACCAGCCTGGCGGCGCGGAGCCGGGCGGCGGTCTGGAAGGACCCGTAGAACTGGATGCGCAGCAATCGGATCAGGACGCTGTGACGGAATCGACGGCCCGGGACGATTCCCTCGCGGACGGTGCCGCCGACCGGGACATCATCACGACCGCATCCGCGACGGTGACCGTCGAGGACGTCGAGTCCGCCGCACGGACGATCGGTCAGATCGCCGTCGCGCAGGGCGGATACGTCGAGTCGATGAACATCAGCGCCGATGCCTCGACGGCTGTCGTCGACCCGTCGAGCGGTGTCGCCTACGACACGATGCCCTACCCGTACCCGTACCCGCCCGGTGACACCTGGATCACGGTGCGGGTGCCGGCCGACCAGCTCACCACCGTCGTCGACGAGCTCGCCGAGATCGGGGACGTCACCGCGTCTTCGGTGAACCGGCAGGACGTGACCGAGCAGACGGTCGATCTCGCCGCGAGGATCGAGGCGGCGCAGGCCTCTGTGGAGCGCCTGATGGCACTCATGGCGCAGGCCGAGAGCGTGGCGGACCTGATCGCCGCTGAATCCGCGCTCTCTGAGCGGCAATCGATGCTGGAGTCGTACCAGCAGCAGCTCGAGATGCTCGAGTCCCAGGTGGCGATGTCGACCCTGACCGTGACGCTCACGCCCGAGACCGAGCCCGTGGTCGCCGATCCGGCAGGCTTCGGCGACGGGGTCGTGGCCGGCTGGAACGGCCTGGTCGCCACGCTCAACGGCATCGTCGTGGCGTTCGGCTTCCTGCTTCCCTGGCTGGGTGTGGCGGCGATCGCCGCGCTCATCGTGTGGGGGATCGTCCGGCTGGTTCGCCGGCGCCGCGAACGACGGAGGGATGCCGCAGCCCGGCGCCCGTCCGCAGACACCCGTCCCGAGACTCCGGGCGAGGCCTCCGAATGACCGGAGGGTGCCGTCGGTAGTGTGGGACGGTGCCCCGCAGCAGATTCCCGCAGTCGGTCTACGGAACCGGCGACGAGCCGGACGCGCGGTTCAGCCTCGCCAACGAACGGACCTTCCTGGCTTGGAACCGCACCGCGCTCGCCCTCATCGCCGGAGGCGTGGCGCTGGAGGCGCTCGGTCTGGACCTGCAGCCCGGCCTGCGCCTCGCGGCATCCCTGATCCTCATCGCCGCGGGACTCGTCGTGCCCGTGCTGGCGTGGTTCGAGTGGGGCCGCATCGAACGCGCCCTGCGCGTGGCCTCGCCGCTTCCCGGCTCGGCCACGAGCATCGCTCTGGCGGTGACGATCGTGCTGGTGGCCGCCCTGGTCCTGCTCGGCGTGGTGCTGCGATGACGCAGCGCCTGCTGTTCGATCCGGGGCTGCAGCCCGAGCGCACCGAGCTCGCTTGGCGTCGCACCGCGCTCGCGATCGGCGTGGGCTCCCTCATCGCGCTGCGGGTCGTACCCGCCATCGCGCCGTCGTCTCAGCTGCAGCAAGCGTGGCTCGTGCCGGGCATCGTCGGCGTCGCCTTCGCGGTGATGCTGTGGTTGCGCTCGCGTGTACGCCACGCGCGCGTCAACGAGGCGCTGCTCGAGGATCGACCCGAACGGATGCCGGGCGCTGGGCTGCTGCTGGTCTTGACCCTGTTCGTCGGCGGCTGCGGCATCCTCTCCGCCGTCATCGTGCTGCTCCCCCACGCCGTCTGAAACGACGAGACGCCCCGCGCGCGAGCGACTCTCACCCTGCTGGCATGACCAACGCAAGAACGCCCCGCTCGTGACCGAGCGGGGCGTTCTGACGTTGGTGACCCCAGCGGGATTCGAACCCGCGTTACCGCCGTGAGAGGGCGGCGTACTAGGCCGCTATACGATGGGGCCGCACATCTCCGCCGGACGAGCCGACGGATCTGCAGTGTTGTCTGACTGGTGACCCCAGCGGGATTCGAACCCGCGTTACCGCCGTGAGAGGGCGGCGTACTAGGCCGCTATACGATGGGGCCGTTCAGGCAACCGTTCGATTATGCCACGTCGCGTCTGACCCCTCCAAATCGGTGCGGCCGGGTGTTGCCCACCGCGCGGGCGGGGGGTTGACTTCACTCATGCGAGTCACCAAGTTCGAACACGCGACCCTCACACTCGGGAACGCCGGCAAGACCCTCGTGATCGATCCGGGATCGTTCACCGCTCCGCTGGGCGAGCTGGACGACGTCGTGGGCATCGTCCTCACCCACGAGCATCCCGACCACTGGACGCCCGATCACCTCGACCGGTTGCTCGGCACGTACCCCGGCGCGCAGATCTTCGGCCCGGAGGGGGTGGCGAGGGCGGCCGCCGGCTACGAGGTGACAGTCGTGGGCCCCGGCGACACCGTGAGCATCGATCCCTTCCGCATGGAGTTCTTCGGGGGGCGCCACGCGGTCATCCACGAGTCGATCCCGGTCATCGACAACGTCGGGGTACTCGTGGACGATGCCTTCTACTACCCGGGCGACTCGTACGCGCTGCCCGAAGAGCACTCGATCGATCTTCTGGCAGCACCGATCGGAGCACCGTGGCTCAAGATCGGCGAGGCGATGGACTTCGTCCTGGCCGTCCAACCGCGCCGCGCGTTCGGCACCCACGACATGACCCTGTCGGTCGTGGGCAAGGACATGGGGCGCGCGCGGCTGCGATGGGCGACCGAACAGGGCGGCGGCGAGTTCCTCACCCTCGATCCGGGGGACGCCGCCGATCTGTGAGACGTAAACGGACGACGGATGCCGCAGCGGCTTCGACCCGCGGCATCCGTCGTCTCGTCTCTGCGCCGGCCGCTACTGCGCGTCGAGGTCGGTCTCGAGCAGAGCCACCAGCTCGTCGAGGGCCGCATCGGCGCCGTCGCCTTCGGCTTTGAGTGTGACGACCGTACCATGTGACGCACCCAGCCCCATGAGGGAAAGGATGCTGCCGGCGTTGAGGTCCGGACCACCGTCCACGGCGATGGTGACCGAGACCGGCTGGGACTGCACGGCCTGCACGAACAGCTTCGCAGGGCGGGCATGCAGCCCCGAGCTGCTGGCGATGGTGGCCTGACGTTCTGCCATGGTGTGTCTCCTCGTCTTCTCGGATGTCGGTCGGTTACGCGGGGACGGCTTCGAACGGCGCTTCGGCCTGCTCGAGCTCCTTGCGGCCGACCCACTTCTTGAGTGCGATGACCAGCAGCGCTGTCACGACGGTACCGGCGGCGATGGCGACGAGGAAGCCCCAGAACGGGTTGATCGCGAACCAGACGAACGCACCGCCGTGCGGAGCGAGCGACTGGACGCCGAACGCCATGCTGAGCGCGCCGGTGACGGCGCCGCCCACCATGGAGGCCGGGATGACGCGGAGCGGGTCGGCCGCCGCGAACGGGATCGCTCCCTCGCTGATGAACGCTGCGCCGAGCAGCCACGCCGCCTTGCCGTTCTCCCGCTCCACCGGCGGGAACAGTCCGCGCGCGATCACCGTGGACGCCAGCGCCATCGCCAGTGGCGGGACCATGCCCGCTGCCATGACCGCGCCCATGATGAGGTACGGCGTGGGGTTGTCTGCCGTGGCGGCTGCCAGGCCCGCGACCGCGAACGCGTACGCGACCTTGTTGATGGGTCCGCCGAGATCGAAGCACATCATGAGCCCCAGCACCACGCCGACGGCGACGATGCCCGCGGTGCCTGCCAGATCGGTCAGCCACACATCGAGCCATTCCATGAGGGTCGCGATCGGCCGGCCGAGGAACAGCACCATGAGACCAGATGCCACGATGGACGCCAGGAGCGGGATGATCGCGACGGGCATGAGGCCCCGCAGCCAGCGCGGGACGCGCCAGGTTCCGATCCACCACGCCGTCAGGCCTGCGAGCAGACCGCCGACGATGCCGCCGATGAAGCCGGCGTTCATGAGGACGGCGACCGCACCGGCGACGAAGCCGGGGGCGATACCGGGCCGGTCGGCGATGGCGAACGCGATGTAGCCCGCGAGAGCCGACACCAGGAAGCCCATCGATGTCGCGCCGATCATGAAGAGAACCGAGCCGAGGTACTGGCCCAGCGGACCGAAGTCCGACGTGATGTTCTCGGTGGGAAGGTCCCACAGCGAGTTCTGAACGATGACGGTCGCGGCGTTCTCGGTGACGAGGTAGCCGCCGAGGAGGAAGCCGAGAGCGATGAGCAGGCCACCGCCGGCGACGAACGGGATCATGTAGCTGACGCCGGTGAGCAGGATGCGCTGGATGCGCGCGCCCCACGACAGCGTCTCGGCCGGCGCCGCCGATACCGCGCCGGCGTCGCCGCCCACGCGGGCCGCGGCCGGGTCGCCGGCGGCGGCGATCGCCTCGGCGATCAGCCGGTCGGGCTGCTCGATGCCACGCTTCACCCCTGCGCGCACGACTGGCTTGCCGGCGAAGCGCTGCGGCTCGCGCACGTCGACGTCGGTGGCGAAGATCACCGCGTCCGCGTTGCGGATCACGTCGGCCGGCAGCGCCTGGTAGCCGCTGGAGCCCTGCGGCTCGACGGACACGTCGACGCCGGCGTTCCGTCCCGCCGCCGTGAGGGCATCCGCCGCCATGAATGTGTGGGCGATGCCTGTTGCGCAGGCCGTCACGGCGACGATCCGCGCCGGGCGGCCGTCGATGGACAGGCCCGATACCTCGGCAGTCGGCGCGGAGGCATCCGGAGTCTGCTCGGCCGTGGTGCTCGCCGCGGGGCTCACCGGCGTCGACTCGCCGATCGCCTCGCGCACGACCGCCACGACGGCGTCGGCGTCGTTCGCGGCGCGCAGAGCCGCGGTGAATTCGGCCTGCATCAAGCTGCGCGCAAGCTTCGACAGCACGGCGAGGTGCGCTTCGGCGGCGTCGGCCGGCGCGGCGATGAGGAAGACGAGGTCGGCGGGGCCGTCCGGGGCGCCGAAGTCCACGCCCGGGGTGAGCCGGGCGAACGCGAGCGACGCGGTCATGACCGCCGCGCTCTTGGCATGCGGGATCGCGATGCCGCCGGGCAGGCCGGTCTCGTCCTTCTCTTCGCGGGCCCAGGCGTCGTCGAAGAGCGCCTCGACGTCGGTGGCGCGCCCCTCGGCGACCACACGGGCCGCCAGTGCGCGGATGACGGCGGCTTTGTCGTCGCCGAGGGCGGCGTCGAGGCTGACGAGCCCCGGGGTGATGGTGTCGGACACGATGACCTCCTGCGGTCGGTAGGTGAGGGGTTCAGGCCAGACGCGTGACGGGCACGTCGCCGAGCGGCAGGTCGGCCGGTGCCGGAGCCTGCGTGCCGGGAAGGGATGCCGCGGCCGCGCCGTAGCGGACGGCGAGGCGCAGCCGCTCGGCGGGGTCGGCGCCGCGCGCGTGCGCCAGGACGTAGCCGGCGAGCGAGCTGTCGCCGGCGCCGACGGTGCTGACGACGAGGATGGGCGGGGGCGTCGCCGCCCACGCGCCGTCGGGTTCGACCAGCAGCGCGCCACGCGAGCCGAGAGTGATCAGCGCGGCTCCGACCTGCGTCGGCACGATCGCGCGCGCGAGGTCGAAGATCTCGACGACGGCCGCGCCATGGAGTTCGGCTCCGACCAGGCCGGCCAGTTCTTCGTCGTTGGGCTTGATCAGGTCGGGCGCCCCGTCGGCGACTGCCGCGGCGAGGGCCGCGCCGGCGCCGTCGACGGCGATCAGCGGAGCATCGCCGTGCGCGCGGCGCACCGCGTGGATCACACGCGCGTAGAAGTCGTCGGGGACCCCGGGCGGAAGCGAGCCAGCGAGCACCAGCCATCGCGCACCCAGGGTGCGCGTCACCACCGCATCGATGACCTCGGCGACCTCATCCGCCGACAGCGTCGCGCCGGGCAGGTTGAGCTTGGTCGTCACCCCGGCAGGGTCGGTGATCGCGAGGTTGGCGCGCGCGTGGCCTCGCACCGGCACACGCTGGGACGTGAGGGGGCCCTCGCGTAGCGCCGCGTCGAACGGGTCGTCGTGTGCGAGCGGCAGAATCGCGACGCACTCCTCGCCTGCCGCGGCGATGGCACGAGCCACGTTGATGCCCTTTCCGCCGGCATCCTCTCTCGCCGAGGTCGCGGCCTGCACCTCGCCGGGGCGAAGCGGAGCGGGCAGGGTCACGGTGCGATCCAACGACGGATTGGCCGTCAATGTCACGATCATGCGAGCCACACCTCCACCTGAGCGTCCGCGAGGGCATCTGCCAGTTCGGCTTCGGGCGGGGCATCGGTGACGAGAACGTCGATGTCGCTGAGCGAAGCGAAGCCCACCAGCAGCTCGGCGCCGAGCTTGTCGGCGTCGGCGACGACCACGACGCGTCGGGCCGATCGTACGATCGCGTGCTTGACGGCAGCCTCGTCAGGGTCGGGGGTGCTCAGGCCGAAGCCTGCCGAGACGCCGTTCGTGCCGATGAAGGCCACGTCTGGGCGCAGGGCCTGGACCGCGCGCACGGTGTCTGCGCCGACGGCCGCCGCCGTGAGTCCGCGCACCCTGCCCCCGATGAGCGAGAGGGATGCCCCGGGCACCGCCGCCAGCGTGTGGCCGAGGGTGAGCGCGTGCGTGACGATCTCGATGCGCGCGTCAGCCAGTCGCGGGATCAGCGCGGAAGCGACCGCGGCGGTCGTCGTTCCGGCGTCGAGGAAGACCGATCCGCTGAAGTCCGCGCCGAGCGCATCGAGTGCGCGAAGCCCGATCGCCGCTTTCGCCCTGCCGTGATGCTGCTCGCGTTCGGCCAGCGACGGCTCTCGCGTGCTGGCGCGCTCGCGACCGACCGCTCCCCCGTGCACGCGGCGCAGTGCGCCGAGGGACTCGAGATGGTCGAGGTCGCGCCGGATGGTCTCGGTCGTGACATCGAAACGCTCGGCGAGTTCGACCACGCCGACCCGGCCCTGTGCGGTCAGCAGGCGCTCGATCTGCTCGTGGCGCTCCGTCGCGTACATCCGATGTGACCCTTCGTTGGATTCCCACACATTACAACACATTCCCACACAAACACAACAGGCTATCGTCGTCTGGTGCCTGACAAACCCGCCGCAGAGGTGCCGATCGACGCTCTTCTCATCCGCGCATTGCTCGACGCGCAGGCGCGGGACCAGATCCCGAACCCCGGCGCGCTGACGCTTGCCAAGGTCGCCGAGGGCTGGGACAGCGAGGTCTGGCGGCTCGGCGACACCCTGGCCGTTCGGCTCCCGAGACGCGAAGTGGCCGCTCCCCTGGTTCGCAACGAGCAGCTCGCGCTTCCGGGCATCGCCCGCCGGCTCACCGCGATCGGCGTGCGCGTACCGGAGCCGATCGTGGCGGGTGCGCCGGGTTCGGGGTTCCCGTGGGCGTGGTCGATCGTCCCGTGGATCGAGGGCGAGCGCGGGCTCGATGTGCCCCGGCCGCAGCGGACGGTATGGGCAGAGCCGCTGGCCTCCGCCATGCGCGCCCTCCACATCGAGGCGTCGGACGCCTTTCCGGTCAATCCGGTCCGCGGCCGTCCGCTGGCCACCCGCGACGCCGCCGTCACGCAGCGCATCGACGCGCTCGCCGACATCGGCACGCTTGACCCCGCATCCGCGTCCGCGTTGAGGTCGATCTGGCGCGCGGGCGTGTCGACGCCGGAATGGGGACGCCCGCCGGTGTGGATCCACGGCGACCTGCACCCCGGCAACATCGTGGCGCACGAGGGTGCGCTGGCGGGCATCATCGATTTCGGCGATGTCACCGCGGGCGACCCCGCGTACGATCTCGCCATTGCATGGTTGGCCTTCGATCAAGCGGGCCGGGCGCGCTTCGTCGCCGCGACGAGTGCGGCCTACGACGCCTCGACGTGGCGGCGTGCGCACGCGTGGGCAGCCGCCGTGTCACTCACTCTCCTGGCCCACAGCGACGACAACCCGGACTACTTCCGCTTGGGTCAGGATGCCGCGGCCGAAGTCCTCGCGCACGCGCCGAGGTGAGGCATCCGCCGGCCCTTGAAACAGCCCGTGTGTGATCGGACAAAAGCAAAACCCCCGGTGTGACCGGGGGTTTTCGCTCTGCTGGGGTACCTGGACTCGAACCAAGAACAACGGTACCAGAAACCGCCGTGTTGCCAATTACACCATACCCCAAGGCTGTCAGCCGAAGCCGTGCCGAGGAGCAAGTCTACGCGACCGCGGCACGTGCTCCAAACCGAGCAGTCAGCCGCGCGCGTCGACGAGTGCGGCGAGGCGGCGGATGGTCTCGGACTTGCCGAGCAGCTCCATCGACTCGAACAGCGGCGGCGACACACGCCTGCCGCTGAGGGCCACACGTAGCGGTCCGTAGGCGATGCGCGGCTTGAGTCCGAGTCCACCCTCGGACTCGGACGACACCAATGCCGAGGCGAGCGCCTCCTGCACGGCAGCCGTGGTGAACTCCGACTCGGGCACGAGCTCGAGCGCCGAGACGGACGCAACGAGCACCTCGCCCGCGTTCGCGGGCAGCGATGCCAGCGCGTCGTCCTGGTACGTCACGGCGTCGGTGAACAGGAAGCCCAGCAGCCCGGGAGCGTCGCCCAGCAGCTGCATCCGCTCCTGCACCAGCGGGGCCGCCGCGGTCAAGGTCGCCTGCTGGGTGGGCGTCGGCGGGTCCGACACGACTCCGGCGCCCGCAAGGTAAGGCACCAGCCGAGCGGCGAAGTCGGCGGGCTCCAGCATGCGGATGTGGTCACCGTTGATCGACTCGGCCTTCTTCTGATCGAACCGGGCCGGGTTGGGGTTCACGTCGGCGATGTCGAATGCCGCCACGAGCTCGTCGAGCGAGAACACGTCGCGGTCGGGACCGATCGACCAACCGAGCAGCGCGAGGTAGTTGAGCAGTCCCTCGTGGATGAAGCCTTTCTCGCGCTGCAGGAAGAGGTCCGCCTTCGGATCGCGCTTGGAGAGCTTCTTGTTGCCTTCCTCCCCCAGCACGAGCGGCATGTGCGCGAAGCGCGGGACGAAGCTCGTGACGCCGGCATCCACCAGTGCCCGGTACAGCGCGAGCTGGCGGGCGGTGGAAGGCATGAGGTCCTCGCCGCGGATGACGTGCGTGATCCCCATGAGCGCGTCGTCGACGGGGTTCACGAACGGATACAGCGGCACTCCCCCCGCGCGCACGAGCACGAAGTCCGGGAAGGACCCCGCCGGGAAGGTGACCTCGCCGCGGATCAGGTCGACGTACGTGAGGTCCTCGTCGGGGACGCGCAGGCGCCACGCCGGCTCGCGCCCCTCGGCACGGAACGCCGCCTTCTGCTCGTCGGTCAGGTCACGGTCGAAGTTGTCGTACCCGAGCTGCTTCGCCCGGCCATTGGCCTCGTTGCGGGCATCGATCTCTTCGGCGCTCGAGTAGCTCTCGTACACCGCTCCGGCCTCGACGAGCTTCGCAAGGACATCGCGGTAGATCTCGTGACGCTCGGACTGCCGGTATGGCGCGTGCGGACCGCCGACCTCGACGCCCTCGTCCCAGTCGATCCTCAGCCAGCGCAGCGCCTCGAGCAGCTGGAGGTAGCTCTCCTCGCTGTCGCGCGCCGCGTCGGTGTCTTCGATGCGGAAGATCAGCTTGCCGCCCTGGTGGCGCGCGTACGCCCAGTTGAACAGCACGGTGCGGATGAGGCCGACGTGCGGCAGGCCGGTGGGCGACGGGCAGAACCGCACGCGCACGTCGGCGCCGGTCGCGGTCGTGGTACGAGGATCAGGCGAAGAAGGCATCGCATCCCAGTCTAGGTGTGGGATGCCCCGCCCCCGAGGGCTCGAAGACCACCCGGACCGACCAGCCGCGACAGCGCGGCGAGCGTCGCCCGAACCGCGGGCACCCGCTCGGAACCGCGTGCGGTCACTGCGTGGAGGGTGCGCTGCTCGCCCTCCGGCAGAGGCACGATCGCCACCCCGGGCAGCTGCGGGAAGGACTCGACCGCCATGCGAGGAAGCGTCGCAACGCCGATGCCCTGCGCGACGAGGCCCTCGACCGCCACGAAGTTGTCGGTCTCGAACGCGATCCGCGGGGCGAAGCCGGCCCTGCCGCACAGCTCGAGCAGGTGGCCGCGGCAGCGCGGGCAGCCGGCTATCCAGTCGTCGTCGGCGAGCGTCGCCACGTCGACGACACCGCGGCCGACCGCGGGATGCGCGGCAGGCAGCACCGCGAGCAGATCGTCCGTGCCGAGAGCGCGCACCGCCAGCCCGCGGGCGCTGGAGCCATGCGGGTCCTCGCGATCGCCCGGATAGCTGAAAGTGAGCGCGATGTCGGTGCGGTCGTCCCGCACCGCTTGGACGGCCTCGGGCGGCTCGGCCTCGACGTAGGTGAGGGCGATACCCGGATGCTGCAGCGCAAGGTCCGCGAGAAGCCGCGGCACCACGGTGGGCGAGGCCGAGGGGAACGCCATCAGCCGCACACGTGCGGCGCGCAGACCGCGCAGATCCGCGAGCTCCCCCGCCGCGGCATCCAGCGCGGTCGTCACCACGCCCGCGTGCCGGGCCAGCACGCGTCCCGCCTCGGTGAGCCGCACGCCGCGTCCGACGCGCTCGACGAGCGCCACGCCCAGGCGCCGCTCCATCCGCCGCACCAGCTGGCTCACGGCGGGCTGGCTGTAGCCGAGCTGCGCGGCAGCCCGCGTGATGGAGCCCGTATCGGCGATGGCCTTCACCACGCGCAGGTCGCGGGCATCGAACCCCGGTTCCCCCGCTTCGAACACCCCGATGTCGCTCACCCGCAAATCATAATCATCTGTCATGCAAGTGATGCGATACCTGCCGTAGACGGGAGGTATCGCCGCGGCGCAGGCTGGACCCATGCCGGTCGCTCCCACCCCCCGGATCTCGCTCTCGCAGGCACGCGCCGCCTTCGTCGGCGGCGACGGCTACCTCGCAGCTTGCACGGTGGGGCTGCCGACCCGCGCAACCGTCGCGGCAGTCCGCGCCGACCTCGATTCCTCCGCGGCCGGGCGACCCGACATCGCCGCATACTCCGCCGCTGTCGAGCACTCCCGGGCGCTCTTCGCGTCTCTGGTCGTGGTGGCCCCGGAAAGGGTGGCCATCGGCTCGCAGGCCTCTGCGGCGGCCGCACTCGTCGCCGCCGCGCTGCCCGACGGCGCCGAGGTGCTGGTGCCGGACGGCGAGTTCTCGTCGATCGTGCTCCCTTTCGTGCACGCCGGGCGTGGCATCCACGTTCGGACGGCACCGCTTCAGGGCCTCGCGGAGGCCATCGGGGCGCAGACGCGTCTCGTGGCCTTCTCGGTGGTGCAATCCGCCACCGGGGAGGTGGCCGACGTCGATGCGATCATCGGAGCCGCCGCGCGTTGCGGCGCCATGACCCTGTGCGACGCCACCCAGGCCGTCGGATGGCTGCCGGTCGAGGCATCCCGCTTCGACGCGGTGATCTGCCACGCCTACAAGTGGCTGTGCTCCCCGCGGGGTGTCTCGTTCCTCACGGTGTCGGATCGGCTGGCCGACGTGATGCCCCCGCGCATGGCGGGCTGGTACGCCGGCGACGACCCGTGGGCGTCGTGCTACGGCGCCGGTGGCACGCTCGCCTCCGGTGCCCGGCGCTTCGATGTGTCACCGGCGTGGCAGGCGTTCGTGGGAGCGGCGCCTGCTCTCGAGCTCTTCGCCGCCCTCGACCCGGGATCGCTGCACGCGCACGTCACCGGGCTCGCTGCCGCCTTCCGCGCAGGCATGGGGTTGCCGCGGCCGCAGCACCCGTCGGCGATCGCGACGTGGAGCGATCCGGCAGGCGACGACCTCGC
This sequence comes from Microbacterium sp. HD4P20, assembly GCF_019449275.2. Classification (GTDB taxonomy): domain Bacteria; phylum Actinomycetota; class Actinomycetes; order Actinomycetales; family Microbacteriaceae; genus Microbacterium. Next base: position 89,325 of record NZ_JAHZQZ020000014.1, on the reverse strand, counting down.
CCGGCTGACCGACTCCGGCATCGTGGCATCCGGTCGAGCCGGCCGCGCGCGCGTCGCGTTCCACGTCTTCAACGACGAGGCCGACGTCGACCGGGCGATCGCGGCGCTCCGCCCCTGACCGCCCGGCTCGCCGATCGACCCCGATCAGGGGTCCGGTGTCGCGCGGGGCGCCACGCGCAACCCGAGGGGTGACAACAGAAGGCTCGACACGACGAGGACGCCAACCACCAGCGCGAGGCCGCCGTAGCCGAGCCAGCCCAGCACGAGTCCGGCAAGGACTGCACCGCCCGCTCCCACGAGGCTCATGGCGAAGTCGCTGAACCCCTGCCGGCGCGTGCGACGCTCTTCGGACGAGGCCTCGGTCAGCAGCGTCGAGCCGGCGACCGTGGACGCACTCCAGCCCAGGCCCAGCAGGACGAGTCCGACCGTCACCGCCGCCGTGGACTCGGCGCCGAACGACGCGGTGAGCAGGGCTGCGGCAAGGAGCACCTGACCGATGAGGAGTGTCGGCACGCGGCCGAACCGGTCCGACATGATGCCGAAGACCGGCGACAGCGCGTACATGCCCGCGATGTGCAGGCTGAGGGTCAGACCGATGATCGCCAGCGACGCGCCGTGGTGCAGCAGGTGCACCGGGGTCATCGCCATGACCGACACCATCGTGCCGTGCGCGGCGGCGATCGCGAAGATCGCATACCGTGCCGCCACCGGACTGTCGGGCTTCACGAACGCGATGGCCATCTTGGGCGCAGCCGCGACCACGCGTTGCGCGAGGAGCAGCGGGTCGGGCCGAAGTGTCGTGAGATACACCGCGATCGCGATCAGCTGGGCGACGACGGTGAACAGGTAGGGGCCGGTCAACGGAGGCATGCCCACCGCGTCGCCGACCAGCTCTCCGGGACCGGTGAGATTCGGTCCCAGAACCGCGCCCACGGTGGTCGCCCACACCACGATCGACAGGTCGCGGCCGCGCGTCGCGTCGGTCGCGAGATCGGCTGCGGCGAAACGCGACTGCAGGTTGGCCGCCTGCCCCGCGCCGATCAGCAGGAACGAGCCGAGCAGCAGCGGGAAGGAGCCGGCTCCGACCGCTGCCACGACGACCACGACGCCGACGAGGGCGATCGCCATGCCGACGGTCAATGACAGGCGGCGGCCGCGCAGGCGCGCCAGGCGCGCCAGTGGAACAGCCGTGAGCGCCGTCCCCAGCGTGACCGCCGCCGCTGCGAGGCCCGAGAACGCCTCATCGCCCGACAGCTCCGCGGCCAGCACCGCGCCCAGCGACAACGTGGCGCCGAAGGCCAGCCCACCGAGCACCTGACCGAGCGAGAGAGCCCAGACCGTTCGCCGCTGGACGCGCGCGACCTCGGCGGGAGCGACGGACCGGTCGGCCGCCTCCGGCCCGCCGGCAGCAGCCGTGGCTGCATCCGGACCGATGCCGCTCATGACAGGCCTCAGGCGTTCCGCGCGGTGTTGCGCAGGATGCCCAGACCGCTGATCTCGACCTCCACGACGTCACCGGACACGATCTGGCCGACCCCCGCCGGCGTGCCGGTGAGGATGACGTCGCCAGGAAGCAGCGTGAAAGCCGCCGACGCGTACGCGATGACGTCCGCCAGCGAGAAGATCATGTCGCTGATGGGCGCCTGCTGGCGCACCTCGCCGTTCAGTCGAGTCGTCAGAGCCGCGCTGCCGTTCGGGTCGAAGTCCGTCTCGATGGCGGGGCCGAGCGGGCACGACGAGTCGAATCCCTTGGCCCGCGCCCACTGACCGTCGGACTTCTGCCAGTCACGCGCGGTCAGGTCGTTGGCGATCGTGTAGCCGAACACATAGTCCAGCGCGCTCTCGGCGGGGACGTTCTTCGCGATCCGACCGATGACGGCTGCCAGTTCGCCCTCGAAGCTGATGAACTCCGAGCCCCGCGGCAGCACGACGGCGTCCCCTGGTCCGACGACGGACGTGTTGGGCTTGAAGAACAGCATCGGCGCGTCGGGGACGTCGTTGCCGAGCTCTGCGGCGTGCTCGCGGTAGTTGCGCCCGACGCACACCACCTTTGACCGCGGGATCACGGGCGCGAGCAGCGCGACGTCGGCGAGCGGCACCCGCTCCCCCGTCGTGTCGTAGCCGGCGAACATGGGGTCACCGGCGAGGACGACCAGCTCGCCCTCGTCGACGATCCCGAATCTGATGGCGTCGTTGTGGCTGAAGCGCGCGATCCTCACCCGAAGACCCTATCCGTCGAGTCGGACGAGCCAGCCGTGCTTGTCGGGGCGGCGGCCGTACTGGATGTCGGTCAGTTCTTCGCGCAGCGACAGCGCGAGCTCTCCGATGGGCTGTTCGTCGACGAAGTCCTTGCCCTTCAGAAGGCCGATCGGCGTCACCACCGCCGCGGTGCCGCATGCGAAGACCTCGACGATGTCGCCGGAAGCCACGCCCTGTCGCCACTCGTCGAACGACACTGCGCGCCCTTCGATCTTGTGCCCGCGATCGGCGGCGAGCTGCAGAATCGAGTCGCGCGTGATGCCCTCGAGGATGGAGTCCGACTGCGGGGTGACCAGCGTGCCGTCCTTGTACACGAACACGACGTTCATACCGCCGAGCTCCTCGACGTTGCGGTCCTGGTCGAGGAAGACCACCTGATCGCATTCGTTCTCGTACGCCTCGGACTGCGGCAGCAGGCTCGCGGCGTAGTTGCCTCCGGTCTTTGCCGCTCCCGTGCCACCCTTGCCGGCCCGCGCGTAGTCCTCGCTGAGCCAGATCGACACCGGCTGCACGCCGCCCTTGAAGTAGGCGCCGGCGGGCGAGGCGATGACGTAGTACCCGACCTTGTGCGCGGGCCGCACACCCAGGAACGCTTCTTTGGCGAACATGAACGGGCGCAGGTACAGGCTCTGGTCGGCCCCGGACGGCACCCAGTCGCCGTCCACGGCGATGAGCTCGCGCAACGACTGGATGAAGTAGGTCACCGGCAACTCCGGCAGCGCGAGCCGCCGCGCCGACCGCTGCAGCCGTCGGCCGTTCTGGTCGGGCCGGAACGTGTGGATCGACCCATCGGCGTGCCGATAGGCCTTGATCCCTTCGAAGATCTCCTGCCCGTAGTGCAGGACCGCCGCGGCCGGATCCAGCGAGAGGGGGCCGTAGGGCTGCACGCGCGGACGGTGCCAGCCGCCCCCCACCGACCAGCAGACATCGACCATGTGGTCGGTGAAGCTCGTGCCGAAGCCAGGGTTGGTCAGGATCTCTTCGCGCTGCTGCGCGCTCTTGGCCTGCAGGTTGCGGTTGACGGTGAACTCGAGCGGGGCGAGTCCGGTGTCGGGGTCGGAGTCGATGAGGGTCATGACGAGCCTGTACTTTCGTGCGGATCGCATCCGCGGGTCGGTGGCGGCGCTGCTCGATCCAGGTTACGCCTGGAGGCGGGCGACGATGGTGTCGCCGATCTGCGCCGTGGTGCGGGCGGCCGGGTCCCGGCCGGCGAGATCCTCCTCGACAGCGGTGGTGACTCGCTGTGCTTCGTCGTGCAGCCCGAGGTGGTCGAGCAGGAGTGCGACGGAGAGGATGGCGGCCGTGGGATCGGCCTTCTGCTGGCCCGCGATGTCGGGCGCCGAACCGTGAACGGGCTCGAACATCGAGGGGAAGGCGCCGTCGGGGTTGATGTTGCCCGAGGCGGCGAGGCCGATGCCACCGGTGACGGCGCCGGCCAGGTCCGTGAGGATGTCGCCGAAGAGGTTGTCGGTGACGATCACGTCGAATCGGCCGGGGTTCGTGACCAGATAGATGGTGGCCGCATCGACGTGGACATAGTCTACGGTCACGTCGGGATGCTCTCGTGCGATCTCGTCGACGAGTCGCTTCCAGATGCCGCCCGCGTGCACCAGCACGTTGATCTTGTGCACCAGCGTCACCCGCTTCGAGCGGCGCTCGGCGAGGTCGAAGGCGTAGCGCACCACCCGCTCGACGCCGAACGCCGTGTTCACCGAGGTCTCGTTGGCGACCTCGTGCGGCGTTCCGGTACGGATGGAGCCGCCGTTGCCCACGTACGGGCCCTCGGTGCCCTCGCGGACGACCACGAAGTCGATGTCGCCGGGATCGGCGAGCGGCGCCTTCACACCGGGATACAGCTTCGACGGGCGGAGGTTCACGTAGTGGTCGAGCTCGAAGCGCAGCTTCAGCAGCATCCCGCGCTCGATGTTGGCGTCCTTCAGGCGGGGGTCGCCCGGCACGCCGCCCACGGCGCCCAGCAGGATCGCATCGTGTCCCTTGATGGCGGCGAGATCCGCATCGGTGAGCGTATCGCCCGTCTCGAGGAAGCGCGCGGCTCCGAGAGAGAAGCGCGTCTTGTCGAAATGGATGCCACTGCCCGCGGTGACCGCGTCGAGCACCTTCTCGGCTTCAGCGACGACCTCGGGGCCGATGCCGTCCCCGGGGATCACTGCCAGCTTCAGGCGCGAGTTTTCGTGCGGACGCGAGGGTACGGTGGGCGGCATGGCGGGCTCCTACGACTTCGAGCGGGACCCTCCCAGGGTAGTGGCCGCGATGACGCCGGCGAGGACCACCAGACCCGCGCCGATGAGCGCGGTGACCGTGACGCCGGCGTCGAAGGCGTGCGCCGCGGCCTCCTGCAGCGCCGCACCGGTCACGCCGCCGATCTCGGCCGCTGCCTGGACCGCGCCGGCCAGCGTCTCACGCGCCGCGTCGGCGGCGGCATCCGGTACCCCCGCGGGGATCACGAGCTGGGCACGGTACAGAGCCGCCAGTATGCCCCCCAGCACAGTGGTGCCCAGCACTGCGCCCAGCTCGTAGGCGGTCTCGGAGACCGCGCTGGCGGCTCCCGCCTTCGCCGGCGGAGCGCTGGCGAGCACCAGTTCGTTCGACACGGTCTCGGCGGCACCGATGCCGATGCCCAGGGCCACGAAGGCACCGACGAGGGCACCGAGGCTGTCGGGCCCGGTCGCGAATGCCACGGCGAGGTAGCCCGCGAGTGAGAAGACGAGCGCCGCCGGCACGACGATCCGGGCAGGCCACTTCTTGGCGATCGGCACGACCGCCAGTCCCGCGACGATCATCATGGCAAGCCCCGGTACGAGGGCGAGGCCGGCGTGCATCGGCGAGAGCCCGACGACGAGCTGCAGGTGCTGCGCGACGAAGAAGAGGAAGCCCACCAGCGCGATCACGCTGAGCAGGTTCACCAGCAGCGCACCGCTGAAGGTGCCCTGGCGGAAAAGTCGCATGTCGAGCATCGGTGTCTTCACGCGCAGCTGGCGCCGCACGAAGAGCACGCCGAAGACCAGGCCCGCGATCATCGGCAGCCACGCCGTGGCGCCGAAACCGTGGACAGCCAGCTCTTTGATCCCGTAGACCATGGGGATCATCGTCGCCATGGAGAGGACGATGCTCATGGGATCGATGCGTCCGGGATGCGGGTCGCGGCTCTCGGGAACCAGGAGCGGCGCGAACACGAGCAGCGGCACGAGAACCGGCACCGCCATGAGGAACACCGATCCCCACGAGAAGTGCTCCAGAAGCAGTCCCCCGACCACGGGCCCGAGGGCCGCGCCCGCCGAGAACATCGAGGCCCACACCGCGATGGCAAGGCGCCGCTGGTCGCGGTCGGTGAAGATGCTGCGCAGCAGCGAAAGCGTCGACGGCATGAGCATCGCGCCGAACACGCCCATCGCGGCGCGCGCGGCGATGAGCCACTCGGCGGTCGGCGCGAAAGCCGCGAGAGCCGACACGGCGGCAAAGCCGACAGCGCCGATCAGCAGCATCCGTCGCCGGCCGAACCGGTCGCCGAGCGTGCCCATCGTGACGAGGAGTCCCGCCAGTACGAGCGGATACGCGTCGATGATCCACAGCTGCTGCGTGCTGGTGGGCTCGAGCTCGAGCGCGATCGCCGGAAGCGCGAAGCTGAGCACCGTGTTGTCGACCGACACGAGCAGCACCGGCAGCATGAGCACGACCAGGGCGGCCCAGCCGCGCCAGCCGACCCGGCGACCCTGCGCATCGGCGAGCGAGAGTTCTTGAGTGAGAGTCATCATTTCTACACCGTCCAGCCGGTATAGTATCAGGATGCCGCACCCGCTGTCGATACGATCGACCGCATGAGCCGCCCTCCCCTGGCCCGCGAGAAGGTGCTCGACGCGTTCGAGCGCATCCTGGTCGACGACGGCGAACGAGCCGCGACGATCGATGCCACCGCGCGCGCCGCCGGGGTGTCCAAGGGCGGACTGCTGTACCACTTCTCGTCGAAAGACGCGCTCGAGGCCGGCCTGATCGCGCGACTCCGGTCCCTCGCCGATGCCGACGTCGCCGCGATGGCCGCCGCCGAAGAAGGCCCGATCGGCTACTTCCTGCGCTCCTCGGCCATGCAGAACGACCCTCTCGACCGCGCGATCCTCGCCACCTCGAGGCTGGCCCAGGGGGGCAACGCGACGGCGAGCGAGTCGTTGCGCGACATCCGAGAGCAGTGGGCGCGAACGCTCAGCCCTCACACGGTCGACGCTACTGCGCTGGACCTCGTCATGCTCGTGAGCGACGGCCTCTACTTCAACAACGCACTCTCGGGCGGGTCGATCCCCGGACCCGTGCCGCGCGGCGCCGCGATGGACGCGCTGGTCGCCCTCGTGGAGCGCGCGGCGAAGGGTTGACGACCGAGGTCAGTCCTCGGTGACCTCGATGCGGCGGAACAGGTCGGCGCCGACCGCCTGGCGCATGTCCTCGAGGAGTTCCTCGGGCACCGGCGAGTCCACGGTGAGGACCGAGAGCGCGCGCCCGCTGGCGTCGGCCTGGGCGACCTGCAGTCCGGCGATGTTGATGCCGGCATCTCCCAGCTTCTGACCGTAGATGGCGACGATGCCCGGCCGGTCGGCGTATCGCATGACGAGGTGATGACGCTCGATCGGCACCTCGATGTCGTAGCCGTTGATGTCTACGACCTTGGGGACCATCCGCGTTCCCGCGAGCGTCCCGGCGATCGTCAGGACCGAGCCGTCCGAAAGGGTGCCGCGCAGGATCGTGATGTTGCGGTACAGCGGGCTCTCCGCCTCGACGATCAGACGGGTCTCGATGCCGCGCTGCTCGGCGAACAGCGGCGCGTTGACGTACGAGACGTTCTCGCTCACGACGTTGGCCAGGATTCCCTTGAGCGCGGCCAGGCGGTACACGCTGACGTCGTAGGCGGCCAGCTCACCGCGCACCTCGATGTCGAGGCTGGTGAGCGCGCTGTGCGCGAGGCCCGTGAAGAACTGCCCCAGCTGTTCGACGAGCGCGATGCCGGGGCGCACGAACGGGTCGATCACGCCGCCCGCGACGTTGACCGCGTCGGGCACGAGGTCGCCCTCGAGCGCGAGCTTCACCGACTTGGCAACCGAGACGCCGGCCTTCTCCTGCGCCTCGTCGGTGGAGGCGCCGAGGTGCGGCGTCACCACGACGTTGGGCAGGCCGAGCAGCGGGAAGGCGGGGCCGTCCTGGGCGGGAGGCTCGCTCGAGAACACGTCCAGGCCCGCGCCCGCGATCTCGCCTGCAGCCAGCGCGGCGTGCAGTGCCTCCTCATCGATCAGGCCGCCGCGGGCGACGTTGACGACGAAGGCGGTGGGCTTCATGAGACGGAACTGCTCGGCGCCGATCATGCCGGTGGTCTCGGGCGTCTTCGGCATGTGGATCGTGACGAAGTCGCTCTGCGCGAGGAGGTCGTCCAGCTCAAGTAGCTGTACGCCGAGCTGCTGCGCGCGGGTCGGGGTGACGTACGGGTCGTACGCGACGACGTTCACCCCGAACGCCTGCAGACGGGCCGTGATGAGGGCGCCGATACGGCCGAGTCCGATGATGCCGACCGTCTTCTCGAACAGCTCGGTGCCGGTGTACGCGCTGCGCTTCCATTGGCCCGCGGCCAACGACGCGTGCGCGGCGGGGATGCGGCGCGCGAGGCTCAGGATGTGGCCCACGGTCAGCTCGGCGGCCGAGATGATGTTCGAGGTGGGCGCGTTGACCACCATCACCCCAGCGGTGGTCGCCGACTTGATGTCGACGTTGTCGAGTCCGACGCCGGCGCGCGCGACGACCTTCAGCACGGGAGCCGCGGCGATGGCCTCGGCGTCGACCTTCGTGGCTGAACGGATCAGCACCGCGTTCGCGTCGGCGAGGGCCGACAACAGGGCGGGCCGGTCGGTTCCGTCGACGAAGCGCACGTCGAAGTCGGGACCCAGAGCGTCGATCGTGGCGGGAGAGAGCTCTTCGGCGATGAGGACGACAGGCTTCGTCACAGATGATTCCTTCGAGGCGATGCGCGAGGGCGCGGAGCAGTGCGGACCGGATGCCGCGCCGCACGCCAGCGGGGGCGAGGCCGTTGCTCAGCCTATCGCGCGCGGCGGCGACCGCCTGACCGTGTGACGCCGTTCAACCGAGGAACGAAGCAGAGTTGAGCGTGGTGTACGCGACGACGTTGAGCCAGAAGACGGCGACCACGGCCAGCCCTGTGACCATGAGCAGCAGGAGGTGATGCGGTTCGCGCCGGTACCCGAGCGCGAACGCCGCGCCCCACACCAAGAGCGGGAACACCGCGGCGAAGATCCAGATGAACCAGCCCAGGGCGTTGAGGGTGAGGCCCGCATCGCCGAACGCGCCCAGCGTCACGACGAGGTTGCCGATCGCATTCCACACGGCATACGCGTAGAAGAGCCCCACCAGGCCCGCGATGGTGGCCACCAGCCATGTCGGGGTCTTCCCCCGCGCCGGACCGGATGCCGCCGGATGCGTCGTCGTGTCGTTCATTGACCCACCGCTCCGATCATGACGAACGGCCACGGCAGCAGCAGCACGACACCGGCCGCGAGCCACGCGAATCTCACCCAGCTGCGCGCACCGCGCGTGAGCAGAAAGGTCGTGGCGAACCAGAGCACCGGTGCGAGCACGGCCAGCCACAGGCTGCCCTGGTACATCACGTCGAAGACGAGGTACTGCGCGTGACCCTGCAGCCGCAGTCCGCCGATCAGCCATCCGATGGCGAACAGAGCGTAGACCCCGCCCAGCACGCCCAGCGTGATGAGCTCGGCGCTTCGCATCGCCGCCCGCGGGGCGGCGTCTTCGACCGGCACTTCGGGCCGATGATCGTCTTCATCGCCGTCACCGGCGCCCACGGGCTCCTCTGCGAGGGACTCGCTCCCCCGACCCACCGCGACGTAGCCGTCCGGGAGCGCAGGGGTTGCCTGTGGCTCTCCGGCTGCGGTCGGCGAACCGGCATCCAATGTCGGATCGTCGTCGCCCGACCAGCTCAGGGCATCGTCGTCTCGGCCGCTCACGGCTCCAGACTAGCCGCGTGCGCGCGATGATGGTCGTCGCCGTTCGCGGCGCCGGCATCTCCGACGGCGAAGGTGACGGCATCCGTCTCGACCGCCTTCGCGTGCTGCAGGTTCAGCGAGACGGCGAACTCGTCATCGGCCTCGGTGTATCGGTGCTGCAGGCCGCGCTCGATCACGCGCCACGGCCGCTCGTTCGACGCCGTCATGCTGTGGCCGTCGTCGGCGACGAACTGCTCGTAGTCGTAGGGGTGGCTCGCGGTCGCGCCCAGCGCCACCGAGAAGGTGTCAACGGCCAGAGTCCGCGAGCCGAGATCGATCTGAAGGAGGCGCTGGAATCCTGTTGCCCGCTCACCTGTGGGGGTGCGGAACTCCTGGTAGTCGGCCAGCGCCTCGAGCACCGTGTGCCCCGGAATGCCGCCCGCGTTCTCGGTGACGATCGATCCGATGCCGTGGAAATGCCCCGAGAGCACCAGCACGACGTTGCGATGGGGCGCGACGACGCGCTCCCATAACAGGTCGCCGTGCGAGACCCACCGCGACGAGGTCGACCGCTCCGCAGACTGTTCGTCGGTCTTGGGGGTCAGGTGCTCGTGGGTCGAGATCACGATGTTGGCGTCGGCGTGGGCAGCCACGACCGTCTCGGCCCAGGCGATCTCGCGCTCGGCGTACGCGTACGGCAGCGAGATCATCACGAACCGCGCACCGCCGGCCTCGAACGACGACCAGTTCGCGCTGTTGTCACCAGGTGCGATGGATGCCCCGTACCAGTCTTCGTCCGCGTACCGGCCGGGACCGAAGTACTCGTTGAACAGCTCATTCGTCACGCCGCGCTTGTTGTCGTGGTTGCCGGGCAGCACGCTGTTGGGCACCGCGGCGTCATCGAGCACGGCCTGCATCTCGGAAGCGACCTCGAATTCCCGCCGTGCTCGCTCTTCGAGCTGGTCGGGGTCGACCCAGCTCTGCACCAGGTCACCGGTATGGGTTGAGAAGGCGATCTTGCGCGCATCGGCGTTGGCGGCGATCCACCCGACCTGGTCCGCGTAGACCTCCGAGTAGTACTGGGTGTCGGTCATGTGGCTGAGTGCCACGTCGTACTCCGCGGCATCGGCGATCCCTGGTCGCGCTGTCACCGCTGGGTCGTCTTGCGGCACCACCTGCACGAGCAGCTCGACGAGACCGTCGTCGACCTCGCGACCGGCGACCCGGCCGGACAGGGCGATGCGTTCGTCGGCGTCTGAGCCGCGCGCCGTCCGTTCGCCTGCCTGCTCATCGAGCGTGCGCCAGGCGCCGGAACCGGGGCTCCACACGGAGAGCCGGACCGTGGCGCGCCCCACGGTGCGGCCAGACCAGCCGACCGTGCCGTCACCGGTCGCCTCGACGATGAGCCGCAGGTACGGCAGCCGATATCGGTCGTCCCTGGCCTCGATCGCCGCGTGTGCGACGTCGATCCGCACTTCGTCGGCGAGACGTCGCTTGCTGAGGGGCTCCTCGGTCGCGCCCGCGAACGCAGCGATGACGCGTGTCCCGGCTCGGAGAGTCGCGCGGGCCGTGTCCGCTCTGCGCGACGACGCCTCGGGTAGGTGGGGCGCGGCCTCGACCGCACGTTCCAGCGCGTCGCCGGCGAGAGCTGCGGGCGTCTGTGCCTGACGGTCGGCGAGCACGCCCGGGGTCGCCGGCGCCGCGACGAAGTCCGATGCGTCGTCACCCGAGAAGCCCGCGCGCTGCCAGGTCTCGCCCTTCAGCCGGTCGACGCCGAAGGTCGGAAGGGACAGGCCCTTGGTGCAGGGGCTGGCACGCTCGACGCTGTCGTCCATCTCGTTGCGGTGGAAGACGCCGACGCTGTCGACACGCCTGCCGGAGGCGTCCTCGATCCACACACCGTGACCGCCGAGCTCCCACCCGCGGTCGAACCGCGCGTCGGCAGTCACGGCTGCAGCCGTGCCGGCCAGGGCCGCGAGCCACGTCCTGCCCGGTGCGAGGCGTGTGCCCTCGCCGACCACCGCGAGATCGTCGAAGGCGCGAAAACCGTCACTGCCGCACGCGACGATCCGCCACCCCGAGATGTCGACGGTGCGGGGACCGAAGTTGCCGAGCTCGACAAAGTGAGACCGCGTCGCCCCGGGGATCCCGGGGTCGGCGGCGAACTCGCTGACCGCGACGCGCGGCCTGTCCGGATACTCGAACGTCCTCGGGATGACGACGGCCTGATGCCGCACGTTCGCCTCGCCCGGCGTGCGCGCGGCGATCACGAACTCGGTCTCAGAGGTGCGCTGCCAGCTCTCCCCCGCCCGATGGTCGAGCTCAGCCGCGAGACGCTCGTCCCCGTCCTGACACGCGGTGTCGCCGCGTGATGACACCGTCACGCCGTCCACACGCCGGCCGTCGGCGTCCACCAGCAGGACGCCCGACACGAGGTCGGCGAGCGACGTGCGCGTGCGGACGGCGGCATCGCCGTCGAACCGCGGTCCGCCGATCACGAGCCGCTCTCCGGGCGCGAGCGCGTCGTCCGTGCCGAATCGATGCTGCAGCGTGTCATCGTCCAGTCGGCCGGTCGCCGTGCAGCGGTACAGCGCCCAGCCGGTGAGCGGCGCGACCTCCGGACCCGTGTTGCGGAGCTCGACGAAGTCGTCGCCGTGCCCGGCCGGTCCGGCGGGGGCGACCTCGTCGATGCGGACGGCGGCCGCCACCGCGGGCGCGCGTACGGCATTCGCCGCGCCCGGCGTCGCCCGCGCCCGCAGCCAGCCGTCGGTCGTACGCTGCCAGCTCTCGCCCAGTGCGAAGGCGGTCGCGGCCGGAGCATCCGGCATCCCGCACTCGCTCTCGGTCGGCACGGGAGAGCTCGGGTAGACGGCCACGCTGTCGGAGATGTCGCCACCCGGTTCCAGCAGGACCAGCCCGTACCCTTCGTACGGCAGCACGTCGGCGAACACGGCGTCGGCGGGATCGCTGCGCCAGCCGGTGTGGGTCGCGGTGTAGCGCTCCCCCGGAGCGAGCGTCACGCCCGTCAGATCGATCTCGGGTCGAGACGCCTTCGCCCGCAGGCCCTCCTCGTCGCACCGGTAGATCGACCAACCGGTGAGCTCGACCGTCTCGCGCGAGGAGTTGCGCAGTTCGAAGAAACCACCTGATCCTCCCGGCCCGCCCTGACCGCCGCCCGGGCTGATCTCATCGATCACCACGGACTTGTCAGGCGGCGACTCCTGGCCGCCGGTGGCGGCCGCCGGGAGGACGGCGGTGACGAGAACGAATGCCGTGACCATCGCCCGAGGGCGCAATGCGAGGCGCACGAGCCCAGGGTGGGCGTCGCGCGTGAACGACCGGAAGCGACACGAGAGCGTCCCGATGAACGGCGCGCGACGTCCGGACCATGCGACGTTGCGCCGCCACGTCGGTTTCGTCGGTCACGCCGTGCGCCCGCGCCGCCGAACGAGGACCGGCCGCCCTCGCCCGTGGTGGGGGCGAGGACGGCCGGTCGGAGCCGTGCCGGATCGGACGGCGGTCTTGATGGATCAGCGCGCCGCGGAACCCTCGACGTAGCCCTCGTCCTGCTGCTTCCAGGCGAAGAGCGCGCGCAGGTCCTTGCCGACGGTCTCGATCGGGTGCTGAGCGGCCTTCTCGCGCAGCTCGTTGAACTCGACGGCGCCGTTGTCCTGGTCGTCGATGAACCGCTTCGCGAACGCGCCGGACTGGATGTCGGCGAGCACGGCCTGCATGTTCTCCTTGACCTTCGCGTCGATCACGCGCGGGCCCGAGACGTAGTCGCCGTACTCAGCGGTGTCCGACACCGACCAGCGCTGCTTGGCGATGCCGCCCTCCCACATCAGGTCGACGATGAGCTTCAGCTCGTGCAGCACCTCGAAGTAGGCGATCTGCGGCTGGTAGCCCGCCTCGGTGAGCGTCTCGAAGCCGTACTGTACGAGCTGCGAGACACCGCCGCACAGCACGGCCTGCTCGCCGAACAGGTCGGTCTCGGTCTCTTCCGTGAACGTCGTCTTGATGACGCCGGCGCGCGTGCCGCCGATGGCCTTGGCGTACGACAGTGCAGTCGCCCAGGCCGCGCCCGAGGCATCCTGCTCCACCGCGATGATGTCGGGGATGCCCCGACCGGCGACGTACTCGCGGCGGACGGTGTGACCCGGCGCCTTCGGAGCGACGAGGATCACGTCGACGCCCTCGGGCGCCTGGATGTACCCGAAGCGGATGTTGAAGCCGTGCGCGAAGGCCAGCGTCTTGCCCGCGGTCAGCTTGTCCTTGATGCTGTCGGTGAAGATCGACCGCTGGTGCTGGTCGGGGGCGAGGATCATGATGAGATCCGCCCACTCAGCCGCATCGGCGACCGACTTGACCTCGAAGCCTTCCTCCTGGGCCTTTTCGGTGGACTTCGAGCCGTCCTTGAGGGCGATGACGACCTCGACGCCCGAGTCACGCAGATTCTGGGCGTGCGCGTGGCCCTGCGAGCCGTAGCCCACGATCGCGACCTTCTTGCTCTGGATGATGCTCAAGTCGGCGTCGGCGTCGTAGAAGATCTCAGCCATCTTCGTGTTTCTCCTTGGGTTGTGGTTCAGAAAGATCGATCGGATGCCGCGACTCAGCCGCGCAGCACGCGCTCGGTGATGCTCTTGCCGCCGCGGCCGATGGCGACCAGGCCGGACTGGGCCAGCTCCTTGACGCCGAAGGGCTCGAGGGCACGCAGGAACGCGTCGACCTTGCCCTGGTCGCCGGTCACTTCGACCACGAGCGCATCGGGCGCGTAATCGACGATCTGCGCGCGGAAGAGGTTCACGACCTCGAGCACGTTCGAGCGGGTCTGGTTGTCGGCGCGCACCTTGACGAGCATGTGCTCGCGCTGCACGGATGACGCCGGATCGAGCTCGACGATCTTGATGACGTTCACGAGCTTGTTCAGCTGCTTGGTCACCTGCTCGAGGGGCAGTTCCTCGACGTCGACGACCACGGTGATGCGCGACAGTCCCGGCACCTCGGTGACGCCCACCGCGAGCGATTCGATGTTGAAGCCGCGACGAGCGAAGAGTCCGGCGACGCGGGTCAGCAGACCAGGCTTGTCCTCCACCAGGAGGCTCAGCACGTGACTGGGCATGTGTCAGTCCTCCTGCTCGAACGCGGGCGCGTGGTCACGCGCGTACTGGACGTAGCTGTTGCTGACGCCCTGCGGCACCATCGGCCACACCATGGCGTCGGCACTCACGACGAAGTCGATGACCACGGGGCGGTCGTTCGTCTCGAGCGCGGTCTTGATGGCGGCATCCACGTCCTCCTCCTTCTCGACGCGGATCGCGAGGCAGCCGTACGCCTCGGCCAGCTTCACGAAGTCGGGGATGCGGACGGTGTCGTGGCCGGTGTTGAGGTCGGTGTGGGAGTAGCGGCCGTTGTAGAACAGCGTCTGCCACTGGCGCACCATGCCGAGCGACGAGTTGTTGATGATCGCGACCTTGATCGGGATGTTGTTGATGGCGCAGGTCGCCAGCTCCTGATTGGTCATCTGGAAGCAGCCGTCGCCGTCGATCGCCCACACGTGGCGATCCGGCTCTGCCACTTTGGCGCCCATCGCTGCCGGCACCGAGTAGCCCATCGTGCCCGCCCCGCCGGAGTTGAGCCAGGCGTTCGGCCGCTCGTACTTGATGAACTGCGCGGCCCACATCTGGTGCTGTCCGACGCCGGCGGCGTAGATGCCCTCGGGACCGGTGAGATCGCCGATCCGCTGGATCACGTACTGCGGCGACATGAGACCGTCCGATGGCTGCGTGTACCCGAGCGGGAACTCATCGCGCAGGCCATCCAGGAACGACCACCACTCGGCGGTGTCGGGCTCGCTGGAGCCGCTCACGCCACGGAAGGCCACATCGAGGTCGACCAGCACGTCCTTGAGGTCGCCCACGATGGGCACATCGGCGGTGCGGATCTTCGAGATCTCGGCGGGATCGATGTCGACGTGGATGACCTTGGCGTTCGGTGCGAACAGCGCCGCCTTGCCGGTGACCCGGTCGTCGAAGCGGGCACCGAGCGAGATCAGCAGGTCGGCCTCCTGCAGCGCGAGCACCGCGGGAACCGTGCCGTGCATGCCGGGCATGCCCAGGTGCTGCGGGTGCGAGTCGGGGAAGGCGCCTCGCGCCATCAGAGTCGTCACCACGGGCGCCCCCGTCGACTCGGCCAGTGTGCGCAGCTCGGCCGACGCCTGGGCCCGCACAACGCCGCCTCCGACGTAGAGCACCGGCTTCTTGGCGTCGGCGATCATCTGCGCGGCGGCCTGGATCTGCTTGCCGTGCGCCTTGGTCACCGGGCGGTAGCCGGGCAGGTCGATCTTCGGCGGCCACACGAACGGCGCCTCGGCCTGCTGTGCGTCCTTCGTGATGTCCACGAGCACGGGTCCCGGCCGACCGGTCCCGGCGATCTCGAACGCGGCGGCGATCGCACCGGGGATCTCGGCAGCGTCCTTGACAAGGAATGAGTGCTTCGTGATCGGCATCGTGATGCCCACGATGTCGGCCTCCTGGAAGGCATCCGTCCCCATCAGGTTCGAGAAGACCTGCCCGGTGATGCACACGATCGGCACCGAGTCCATGTAGGCGTCGGCGATCGCGGTGACCAGATTCGTCGCGCCGGGGCCGGACGTGGCGATCGCGACGCCGATCCGGTTCGATGCCGCGGCGTATCCTTCGGCCGCGTGGCCGGCGCCCTGTTCGTGACGGACGAGGATGTGGCGCAGGTCGCTCGAGTCCATGAGCGGGTCGTAGACGGGAAGGATGGCGCCGCCCGGCAGCCCGAAGACGTCGGTGACGCCGAGCAGCTCGAGCGAGCGGACGACCGCCTGAGCGCCCGTGAGCACGGGCGCGGTGGCGGTGCGAGCGGGTGGCCGTGGAACGGCCGCAGCGGTTTCGGCGGGCATGGTGAATCCTCAGAATCGGTCGGAGGGATGTGTCGGTAGCCGGGTTCAGCCCGTGGTCGCGCCCTCCGCAGCGGAGCGCACGAGTCGGGAGTACTTGGCAAGGACGCCACGGGTATAGCGCGGGGGAAGCGGCTCCCAGCCAGAGCGGCGGGAGTCGAGCTCAGCTTCGTCGACGAGTAGGTCGAGAGAGCGAGCCGCGATATCGACCCGTATCAGATCACCATCGCGCACGAAGGCGATGGGACCTGCGTCCACCGCTTCGGGTGCTATGTGGCCGATGCACAGGCCGGTTGTGCCGCCTGAGAATCGTCCGTCCGTCAAGAGTAGTACATCTTTTCCGAGCCCCGCGCCCTTGATGGCGGCGGTGATCGCGAGCATCTCGCGCATGCCGGGGCCGCCCTTGGGGCCCTCATAGCGGATGACGACGACGTCACCCTTCGCGATCTGTCCCGCTTCGAGCGCGTCCATCGCGGCGCGCTCGCGCTCGAACACGCGTGCCGGGCCCTCGAAGACGGCGGCGTCGAAGCCGGCGGTCTTGACGACGGCTCCTTCGGGAGCCATCGAGCCGTGCAGGATCGTGATGCCTCCGGTGGCGTGGATCGGGTTGTCGAACGTGTGGATGACGGTGCCGTCGATCGGGTCGGGGTCGAGGTCGGCGAGGTTCTCGGCGAGCGTCTTGCCCGTGACGGTCAGCGCGTTGCCGTGCAGCAGCCCTTCGTCGAGCATCGCCTTCATGATCACCGGGATGCCGCCGTGCCGATCCACATCGTTCATGACGTACTTGCCGAACGGCTTCATGTCGGCCACGTGGGGCACCTTGTCGCCGATGCGGTTGAAGTCGTGCAGGCTCAGCTCGACCTCGGCCTCGCGCGCGATCGCGAGAAGGTGAAGCACGACGTTCGTCGAGCCGCCCAGCGCCATCGCGAGTGCGATGGCGTTCTCGAAGGCTTCCTTGGTGAGGATGTCGCGCGTCGTGATACCCAGGCGGAGCAGATTGACCACCGCCTCGCCGGAGCGGTGGGCGAAATAGTCGCGGCGGCGATCGGCCGACGGCGGAGCGGCCGAGCCGGGAAGCGACAGCCCGAGCGCCTCGGCGACCGAGGCCATGGTGTTCGCCGTGTACATGCCGCCGCAGGCGCCTTCGCCCGGGGCGATCGCGCATTCGATGCGCTTGAGGTCGGCTTCGCTCATCTTGCCGGCGAGACATGCCCCCACCGCCTCGAACGAGTCGATGATCGTGACGTCCTTCTCGGTGCCGTCGCTCAGCTTCACCCAGCCGGGGGCGATCGAGCCGGCATAGAGGAAGACACTCGACAGGTCCAGGCGTGCCGATGCCATCAGCATGCCGGGGATCGACTTGTCGCACCCGGCGAGCAGCACCGAGCCATCGAGGCGCTCGGCCATCATCACCGTCTCGACGGAGTCGGCGATCACCTCCCGCGAGACCAGCGAGAAGTGCATCCCCTCGTGGCCCATCGAGATTCCGTCCGAGACCGAGATGGTGCCGAACTGCAGCGGGTAGCCGCCGCCGGCGTGCACGCCCTCCTTGGCGCCCTGAGCGAGCCGGTCCAGGCTCAGGTTGCAGGGGGTGATCTCGTTCCAGCTCGACGCGATGCCGATCTGGGGCTTGTCCCAGTCTTCGTCGCCCATCCCGACCGCGCGAAGCATCCCGCGCGAGGTGGTGGCTTCGATGCCGTCCGTCACCACGCGGCTGCGCGGCTTGATGTCGATGGAGTCGTCAGGCTGGGGCATGACTGCGAGTCTATTGCCGCCGGGCGCTCCGCTCGGCGGCGATGACACTCAGCAGACCCGCCATCGCCTCGATGTCGGGCACGCACAGCGTCGCCGCCGTGGGCCCCGTCCCGACGTGGACCCCGAGGTCGCCCTCGCCGAGGCTTCGCAGGGCGTCCTCGTCGGTGACGTCGTCGCCCGCGAAGAGCACCGCCGAGGCATCCGTCCTCTCCCGCAGCTCGGCGATCGCCGAGTCCTTGCCCTCGTGCCGGAAGGCGTACTCGACGATGTTGTGGCCGGTGCGGCGGCGCCAATGGGGCGCTTCGGCGGCCACGATGGCATCGACGAGGCGGTTCGCCTCGTCGGCTGCGGCCTGGTCGGCGCGGCGCGTGTGGACGCCGAAGCCGAAGGTCTTCGGCTCGATCCAGATCCCATCCAGGTGCGCGGTCGCCTCTCCGGCATGAGTGCGGAGCATGTCGCGCAGGCGCACGTCGCCGTCATCCTCGGCATGTCTGAGCGCACCTTGCCCGGGGATCCAGAACTCGGCCCCGTGAGACCCGGCCAGCAGCACCTGGGAGTAGTCGTCGTGCTCGGCGATGACGCGCAGGTCCACCAGGCTCCGGCCCGACACGAACGCCACGATGGTGCGCGGCGCCGCCACGAGCGCTTCGACGGCCGCTCGCGCGGCCGGCAGCATCCGGGCAGCCATCGGGTCGTCCGCGAGCGGCGACAGCGTGCCGTCGAAGTCGAGGGCGACCAGCAGCAGAGCGGATGCGGTGATGCCGGCGATCGCCGAACGCTCGTCGACGGATGCCTCGGTCACGCGCTCGCCCCCTCGACGACGGTTGCCTCTGATCTTCCGGGGCCCTCGAGGCGACCGGGTGCGGTCGGCCGGTGATGCTCGCGTGCGTCGGCGAGGGCGTCCAGGAAGGACTGCGACCAGCGCGCGACATCGCTGTCGATCACCTTCTTGCGCAGCGCGCGCATACGGCGGCCCTGCTCTGCCGCCGGCATGTGGATGGCGCGCATGATGGCGTCCTTCATGCCGTCGATGTCGTGCGGATTGATGCGCACGGCGCTGGGCAGCTCGTCGGCCGCGCCGGCGAACTCGCTGAGCACCAGCACGCCGCGGTTGTCGATGCGGGACGCGACATACTCCTTCGCCACGAGGTTCATACCGTCCCGCAGTGCGGTGACCAGCATGACGTCGGCAGCCAGGAACAGCGCCACCATCTCTTCCCGCGGGTACGCCTGGTGCAGATACCGGATGGCCGTGTGGTCCATCGTGTCGTGGTCGCCGTTGATGCGCCCGACGGTCAATTCGATCTCGTCGCGCAGCTGCATGTACGCGCCGACGCGTTCCCGGCTCGGGCTCGCCACCTGCACCAGCGTCACGTCCTCGACCGAGAGCTTCCCGTCCTCCAGCAGCTCGCCGAACGCCTTCATGCGATGCCGGATGCCCTTGGTGTAGTCCAGCCGATCGACGCCGAGAAGGATCTTCTTGGGGTTGCCGAGGCTCTCGCGGATCTCGATCGCGCGGGCTTTCACATCGGCACGGCGGGCGAGGTCGATGTACGAGCTCGCGTCGATCGAGATGGGGTAAGCCTTGGCCAGCGCGCGCCGGCTCGATCCATCGGGGTTGGGCACCGTGATGCCGGAGGCCTTGGTCTCGTAGCGCAGCTGGCGGCGCACGGCCCGGGCGAAGTTGCCCGCGTCGGCCACGCGCTGAAAGCCGATGACATCGGCTCCGAGGAGTCCCTCGAGAACCTGACGGCGCCACGGCAGCTGCGAGTAGAGGCCGTATGCCGGGAACGGAATGTGGTGGAAGTACCCGATGGTGAGGTCCGGCCGCGCCTCGCGGAGCATGCGGGGCACCAGCTGAAGCTGATAGTCCTGGACCCACACCGTCGCACCGGGCCCCGAAACCGCAGCGGTCGCCTCGGCGAATCGCCGGTTGACCCGCACGTACGCGTCCCACCACACGCGGCGGTAGCGGGGCTCGGAGATCACGTCGTGATAGAGCGGCCAGAACGTGTCGTTCGACATGCCTTCGTAGTACAGCTCGATCTCTTCCGCGCTCAGCGCCACGGGCACCAGGTGAGTCCCCTCGAACTCGAACGGCTCCACCTCGACATCCGGCTGACCCGGCCAGCCGACCCACGCACCGTCCGCCCGGCGCATCACGGGCTCGAGAGCCGTGACCAGGCCTCCCGGCGAACGTCGCCATGACGGCTCGCCGTCACCGTCCACGAGGCGGTCCACAGGGAGTCGGTTGGCGACCACGACCAGCTCCGCCTGTCGGTGGGGCGTGGTCTCACGGGGAATCGCGCGGGCTGTCACACGGGCTCCTGACGGTGCGGGGGACAAGGCACCCCCAGGCTAGCGTGCCCTGCGAATCTGCCATCTCCCCTTGACGTGGCAGACGCCCGATGTCAAGGGGCGACGGCCCTGCGCCGGGCGCGCTAGCGTGAAGCCATGCGCAAGTACCTCTTCGGCACGGGGATCCTCGCGGCCTTCACCGGCGGCATGACACTGCTGCGCGGTCTCCGTGAGAATGAACCTTTCACGTGGCGGACCGCACTGGCGTGGCTCAGCTGGGGGATCTCGCTAGCCCTCGCGATCGGCGCGATCGTCGATGTGCGCCGGGCGTCCCACGGAAAGCTCATCGACAACGACTCGCCCGTCCATGGACGGGAGAAGAAGCTGCTCAAGCGCCGCCTCGAGCGATGAGGTAAGCCCCCCGCAGTCCTCCGCGGCGGGGCGACGCGGCCACGCCGCCGGCATGCTCGCACGCGTCAGCGCGTGAGGATGAGCGCGTCGCCCTGACCGCCGCCGCCGCACAGCGCGACGGCCGCGGTGCCGCCGCCGCGACGAACCAGCTCGTGCACCGCATGGACGACGAGCCGGTTGCCGGATGCCCCGATCGGGTGCCCGATCGCGATGCCGCCGCCGTGGGGATTGACCACGTCGTCGGCGAGCCCGAGCTCGGTCTGAGACCGCGCGACGACGGCGCCGAACGCCTCGTTGATCTCGACGATGTCGAGCTCGGAGGCGGCGATCCCCTGCTTCGCGCAGGCGTTCTCGATCGCCCGGGCCGGCTGCGAATGCAAGGAGTTGTCGGGGCCGGCGACCTGTCCTGACGCGCCGACGGCTGCCAGCACCGGCCAGCCGTTCGCGTCCGCGTGCGCGCGCGTCGTAAGAACGACCGCCGAGGCGCCATCCGAGATCTGCGACGAGTTGCCGGCCGTGATCGAGCCGCCCTCGGCGAAGGCCGGGCGCAGCCCAGCGAGCGTCTCGACCGTCGTCTCGGGCCGGATCCCCTCGTCCTTGGTCACGACCACCGGGTCGCCCTTGCGCTGAGGTATCGGCACCGGCACGATCTCGGCGTCGAACACGCCCTCAGCCTGCGCGGCGGCGGCCCGCTGATGCGAACGCGCCGCGACAGCATCCTGCATCTCGCGCGTCACCTCCAGGCGCCCATTGTGCCGCTCCGTCGAGGCGCCCATGCTCTCGCGGTCGTACGCGTCGGTCAGCCCGTCGAAGGCCATGTGGTCGAGCACCTCGATCGAGCCGTACGCCCACCCGTCGCGCGAGCCCATGAGCAGGTGGGGAGCACGCGTCATGGACTCCATCCCCGCCGCGACCACGACGGTCGCGTCACCCACGGCGATCATGCGGGCGCCGTCGATGATCGCGGTGAGGCCCGACAGGCACACCTTGTTCACCGACCCGGAGTGCACGTGCCACGGGATGCCGGCGCCCACGGCCGCCTGACGTGCCGGGTTCTGGCCGGCACCGGCGGCGAGCACCTGCCCGACGAGCACGGCATCGACGGCGTCCGCCGGGATGCCGGCTTTGTCCAGTGCGCCGCGGATCGCCGCACTGCCCAACTGCACCGCGGTGAGCGGCGACAGTTGACCCTTCAGCCGCCCCTGCGGGGTGCGCGCGGCGGCGACGATGACGATGTCTTGGTTCATGCTTCCACCTTGCTCTCGTTTCGCTCGCCCGCGGCCCCTCGGTCACCGATGGCGATCGCAAGCTCGGGCTCGGTCGCGGCGATGACGTCTTCCACGCTGACATCGGGTGCCAGCTCCACGAGCACGAGTCCGTCCTCGGTCACGTCGATGACGGCGAGATCCGTGATGATGCGATCCACCACGCCGCGGCCGGTGAGGGGCAGCGAGCACTCGTCGACGATCTTGGGGCTGCCGTCTTTCGCCACGTGCTCCATCAGCACGATCACGCGGGCTGCGCCGTGGACGAGGTCCATCGCTCCTCCCGGTCCCTTGACCATCTTTCCCGGGATCATCCAGTTGGCCAGGTCCCCGGTCGCCGACACCTGCATCGCGCCGAGGATGGCGGCGTCGATCTTGCCGCCCCGGATCATGCCGAAGCTCGTCGCCGAATCGAAGAACGCCGCTCCGGGAAGTGTGGTGACCGTCTCTTTGCCGGCGTTGATGAGGTCGGGGTCGACGTTCTCATCGGACGGGTACGGCCCGACGCCGAGGATGCCGTTCTCGGACTGGAGCACCACCGTCACTCCCTCGGGCACGTGGTTCGGCACGAGCGTGGGGAGACCGATCCCGAGGTTCACATACGCGCCGTCGGCGAGCTCCTGTGCCGCGCGGGCAGCCATCTCGTTCCGTGACAGCGGCATGTCAGGCTCCTTCCGGCATCTCGCGCGCGGCCGCTTGAGCGGCGGAGACCGTGCGGCGTTCGATGCGCTTCTCGATGTCGGATCCGACCTCCACGATGCGGTGCACGTAGATGCCGGGAAGATGGATGCTGTCCGGATCCAGCTCGCCAGGTTCGACGAGCTCCTCGACCTGGGCGATGCACACGTGTCCGGCCATGGCGGCGAGCGGGTTGAAGTTGCGGGCGGACTTGTTGAAAACGAGGTTCCCGTGACGGTCACCGCGGAGGGCGTGAACCAGCGAGAAGTCCGTCACAATGGCCTCTTCGAGCACGTACTCGCGGGCGGACCCGGCGAACTCGAAGGTTCGGACATCCTTCACCGGCGAGGCCACGGCGACCCCGCCGGTCCCGTCGTAGCGACGCGGCAGCCCGCCCTCGGCGACCTGGGTGCCGACGCCGGTCTGCGTGTAAAAGGCTGCGATGCCGGAGCCGCCGGCGCGGAGCTTCTCGGCGAGCGTGCCCTGTGGGGTGAGTTCGAGCTCGAGCTCGCCCGAGAGGAACTGCCGCTCGAACTCCTTGTTCTCGCCGACATATGAGGACGTCATCTTGCGGATGCGCTTGGCGTTCAAGAGGATCCCGAGGCCCCAGTCGTCGACCCCGCAGTTGTTGCTGACGATGCTGAGGTCGGTCGTCCCCTGCGCCAGCAGCGCCTCGATGAGCGCGATGGGATTTCCGGAGAGCCCGAATCCTCCGACCGCGAGAGAGGCGCCGTCAGGGATGTCGGCGACGGCTTCGACCGCCGAGCCCCACGTCTTGTCGATCATCCTGCTCCTTCGCTCATGATGTCTTCGACAATCCTCTGAGCATCCGGGTCCAGTGTCACGGCGCGGCTTGCCATGTGGAGAGCGTGAGGCGTAGCGTCCATATCGTGGACAACGTCGCCAAGCGGAGCATTCCAGGAGCCCAGTCGGTGGCCCGGGCAGCACTGTTGCTGCGACTGGTCACTTCCGCCGGCGACGAGGGCATGTCGGTCGCCGACCTCGCCCGGCGCGCCGACCTCACGCGCCCGACCGCGCATCGCCTCCTGACCGCGCTGCGCCACGAAGGCCTTGTCGACCAGGACGATAGGAGTGGGCGATGGATGCCGGGTCCCGAGCTCTTCCTGATGGGGACGGTCGCGGCATCCCGCTATGACATCACCGCCATCGCCCGCGACATCGTGAGATCTCTCGCCGTGCGGACCGAAGAGAGCGCGTTCCTCTCGGTGCGCCGGGGCGACGAAACGGTGTGCCTGCTGCGCGAGGAGGGGAGCTTTCCGATCCGGTCTTTCGTACTGTCGGAGGGCGTGCGCTTTCCGCTCGGCGTCGCCTCGGCAGGGCTGGCCATCCTCGCCTTCCTCCCTCCCCACGATGTGGACGCCTACTTCGGGCGTCATCCTGAGCTCGCCGCGGAATGGGGCGCACCGCACGGCGAGCAGCGGCTGCGAACCCGGCTGCGCGACACGCAGGAGCGCGGCTACGCCGTCAACCCCGGCCTCATCGTCGAGGGGTCGTACGGGCTCGGCGCCGCGGTGTTCACCAAGGAAGGCCACCCGCAGTGGGCGCTGAGCCTGACGGGCGTGCAGTTCCGGTTCGGCCCCGACCGCCTGCCCGAGCTGGGCCGCACCCTCCTCGCCCACGCCCACCAGCTCACCACCCGCATCGCCGCGAGCTCCGGTCGTTGAGCGAGCGAGGAACGAGCGAGACGAAACGCGCCGAGCCCACTCGCAGGCACGGGCGTTTCGACTCGCTTCGCTCGCTCACCGACCGCGATGCGCGATTTGGTCCCGCACGACGGCGGCGACGGCATCAGCCCCCGCCGGCGACATCACGATCGTGTAGTGGTTGAAGCCGTCGAGGCGCTCGTGCAAGATCCCGGGATTGGCGTCGAGCATTCGAGCCAGATGCTCGGGCGCGTACAGCCCCGGCGGCTCGTCTTGCAGTCCGCGCGGCGCGGTCACCATGCGGGCGGGATGCCGCAGCCCCGTCAGCGCCGCCGGCAGCGCCTCGCCCGTGTTCATGTCGCGGGTGTCGTCGGCGGTGGTGTCGTAGCTCGTCGCCGGGCGCAGCGCGCCCTGCCCGTCGTCGACGAGGTCGTACGCGAGGTACTGCTCGAGTTCGCTCGTCCAGTCCGAACGGAAGGCGGGATGCCGCCGCCAGAAGTCGAGGTACTCCCCCGGATCGGCGAACCTCATCGACAGCCGCGCGGCGGTCGGGCCGAGGATCCCGGCGACCAGCTCGTCGGTGCTGAGCCCTGCCGGCACGTCTAGTGGCAAGCCTCCGTCCACCAGCACCAGTCGTGATACCCGCTCCGGATATCGGTGGGCCAGGACGACAGCCACGAACGCGCCCATCGAATGCCCGACCACCACGGTGCGCTCGATGCCGAGGGCGTCGAGCGCAGCCACGAGGTCGGCGGCGTGCGCCGCCATGCCGGCGGGTCCCTCGAGGGTGTTGCTGGCACCCCGCCCACGCAGGTCGGGTGCGATCGCACGCACTCCGGGCAGCCGGTCCACGACGAACGGCCAGGCCAGGTGCGACGAGGTGACCCCGTGGATGAGAAGCACGTCCGGGGCATCTGCCATCGCGGGGTCGGGGTCCCACACGCCGACGCGAAGGGCCCCGCCGATCACCGGCACGTCGACCGTGCGGTATGTGTGACCCGCCCTGGCCAGGTCGACAGCGGGCACTCCGGCCTCGGGCATACTGCCACCACTCATCGCGCCGTCCATCCGCCGTCCATCGTGTACGAGGCGCCGGTGACCATTCCGGCCTTGTCGGACGCCAGCCACCCCGCGAGCGAGGCCACCTCGTCGGCCTCGACCAGCCGCTTGATCGCCGTCTCGGTGAGCATGATCTTCTCGACGACCTCGCTCTCGGGGATGCCGTGCACCTTCGCCTGGTCGGCGATCTGCTTCTCGACCAGCGGCGTGCGCACATACGCGGGATTGATGCAGTTGCTCGTGACACCGTGCGGCGCGCCCTCGAGGGCGGTGACCTTCGACAGTCCTTCGAGCCCATGCTTTGCAGCGACATAGGCCGACTTGAACGGGCTCGCGCGCAGACCGTGGGCGCTCGAGACGTTGATGATGCGCCCCCAGCCACGCTCGTACATGGCCGGCAGCGCCGCGCGCACCAGCAGGAACGGCGACTCGAGCATGAGACGCAGCAGTAGCCGGAACGCGTCGGGGTCGAAGTCGGTGATCGGGCTCACACGCTGGATGCCGGCGTTGTTCACAAGGATGTCGATGTCGAGTGCGACCTCGTCGAGCGCCGCGGTGTCGGCGAGGTCGACGACCCAGGACTCACCGCCCACCTCGGCGGCGGCATCCGTCGCGGCATTCGCGTTGAGGTCGGCGATGATCACGTGGGCCCCGCGTGCTGCGAACTCGTGCGCGCACGCCAACCCGATCCCGCTCGCGCCGCCCGTGACGAGTGCTCGCCGGCCGGCGAGGTCGTTGTCGCTCATTCCTGCTCCTCCCCCTGCGCGGCTCCGGGCCGCGGCGCGAGCGCGTTGTCGATGAACCGCGTCATGCCGGCGAATACGACGGGATCCAGCTGCGACGGCGGCCGTCCGTCGGCATCCCGCTCCCACAGCAGGAAACGCATGCCGATGAGCTCTCCCATCCCCATGAGTGCCCACGCCGTCGTCTCGGGATCGAGGGCGCGGTCCACGTCTCCGGCGGCCTGAGCGGACCGCAGTCCCGCCTCGTAGCCCTCGACGATGCGCGTGTAGTGCAGCCGCAGCACTTCGGGAGAGACGAACTCCGCCTCGCGCACGACGCGATAAAGCGCAGGGTGCTCGGCGGTGAACCGGAAGAACCCCGCGAACCCGGCGCGCTCTGCTTCGAGGCGGGACGACGCCCCCGCCATGGATTCCGACATCGAGTGGCGCACGCGGCGGTTCAGATCCAGCACCAGCGCCTCGAAGATGGCCTGCTTACTGTCGAAGTACAGGTAGAACGTCCCCAGGCCGATGCCGGCGCGCTCGGTGATCTTGACGATGGATGCCTCGTGGTAGCCCTGTTCGGCGAAAACGAGCTCCGCGGCCTCGAGCAGGCGCCGCCGCGTCGCCTCGCCACGCTTGGTGAGCGGGCGTCCGGTCGCGGATGAGACGGGACCCTGCGCGTCGTCGACGACATCGCCGGAAAGGCTCATCGCGACACCTCCTTCGTCGTTCGGTCGCGCTCCCCCGCGCGATCCTGCGCCATGAGCGCGCGTGCCTGCTCGCGAAGCCGCGACCGGGCGAGCTTGTCGATCGTCGAGCGCGGCAGCGCGTCGACCAGCTCGATGCGCACCGGCACCTTGAAGGCCGCGAGGTTGCGCCGCGCGTGAGCAAGCAGTTCGTCGCCCGACAGCGCGGCTCCGGCCGCGGGCACGACGAACGCGACACCGCGCTCTCCCCACACCGGGTCGGGGACGCCGACGACGGCGGCCGCCACCACGAGCGGGTGCAGGCACAGCGCGTGCTCTACTTCGGCGGGTGCGACGTTCTCACCGCCCGAGATGAAGATGTCCTTCAATCGGTCCACGATGCGGTAGACGCCTTCGGCGTCCCGGGCGACGAGATCGCCCGATCGCAGCCAGCCTCCGCTCAGTGCGCGTGCCGTGGCGTTCTCGTCGCCGAGGTAGCCGGCGAACACGCTGGGCCCGCGCACCCACAGTTCGCCGGTGGCCTCGCCCTCGAGCGGCAGTCCCGAATCTGCGTCGACCACCCTCACGGTCACGTGGGGGTACGGGCGCCCGACGGCACCGGGTGCGTCGGCGGCCTCGGCGGCGGGCAGGTGCAGCACGTTCGGACCGGCCTCGGTCAGCCCATAGCCCTGCGTCAGTGCGACGCCACGCTCGGTCCACGCCTGCTGCAACGCGGTCGGCATCGTGGCGCCGCCCACCAGCGCCAGTCGCAGGGAGGTCACATCCGTGCACTCCCACTCGCGGTCGGCGGCGAGCATGGCGTATTGCGTCGGAACGCCCATCATGGCCGTGACCCGGCGCTCCGCGATCAGGCGCAAGGCGCGGGCGGGCTGGAACGACCGCTCGAGGACGACCGTGGCACCCGTCCACCACGCCAGCAACGGCTGGCAGTTCCACGCCGCCACATGGAATTGCGGCAGCATCGCCAGCACCACGTCGTCCTGCCGCAGGGGCAGCGCCTGGGCCAGTGCCAGGTTGTTCCAGAAGCAGTTGGCGTGCGTGAGCACGACGCCCTTCGGGGCCGCCTCGCTCCCCGAAGTGAAGATCACCAGCAGCGGGTCGTCGTCGCGCACCGGGCGCCATGAGCGCGGGCGGCGCGATGACGGAAGGTTCCCCGCCTCGACTCCGGTCGTTCCCAGTGCCGCGACCTGCGGCATCTGGTCTCCTGCGTTCGCCGCGCTTGCCGTCGCGGCGCGCATCGCTTCACCGGCCAGCGCCGCATGCTCGTCTTCGATCAGCACGAGCGCGGGCGCCGAGCGGACGAGCACATCGGCCAGTTCTCGGGTGGTGAGCCGCCACGACAGCGGCACGAACGCGACGCCGGTCAACGCGCACGCGAAGAACGCCACAACGTGGTCGGTCGAATTGCCCGACACCGTCGCGACGCGGTCGCCGGCCGCGTAGCCGGCGCGGCGCAGCCGCTCGGCGAGCGCCACGGCCCGCGCTGCGAGCGCGCCGTAGTCCGTCGTGACGCCGCGGTCATCGATCGCGATGCGCTCCGGCGAGGTCGCCGAGCGATCGATCAGCCATCGCCCGATCGTGTGAGGCCCGTCTTCGACGTCGGGGTCGAGCGCGGCTTCCGCATCCCACATCACCGGCACACCCCTCTCATGTGCGGGCCTCGATCGGTGCGTCCGCCATGTCATCCGCGTCGTCCATCTGCCGTAGCGAGTCCCGCATCTTCTCGCCGCGGCGGCGGCGGACGGCGGCGTCGATGGTTCCGGCGATGCCCCCGGGCAGGAACATCACGACGAGGATGAACAGCACGCCGAACAGGAACAGCGGCTCCGACAGCGGGATGCGCAGCACGTCGGGCAGTCCGGCGATCGCGTCGGATCCCGCCAGCACCGTCAGGCGCTGGTCCAGCAGTGTGTAGAGCACACCGCCAACGATGGCACCCCAGCGGAATCCGACGCCACCCAGCACGACCATGACCAGGATCGTGATCGTCAGATCCGCCGACACCGCACGCGGGACGGTGCCCGACTGCAGCAGCATGTAGGCGACGCCCGCCAGGCTCGCCAGCGCCCCGGCGATCACGAAGACGATCAGCCTCACCCGGTACGGCGAGAGTCCGAGCACCCGCACGCGCTGTTCGTTCTCTCGCGTGGCGCGAGCGAGGTGCCCGAGCCGCGACGTGTCGACCCACAGGGTGACGAGGTAGACCACGACCAGCACCACGAGGGCGAACCAGTACAGGTTGCGTGTGTTGACCACGCCGATGAGGAAGTCTGGCACGACCTCGGTGTTCAAGCTCAGCCCTTCCTCGCCTCCGGTCACCTGCGAGTTGCGGCGCACCAGCACCGACCCGGCCTGAGCGAAGGCGAGCGTGACCATCGCGAACGGGATCCCCGAGACCCTCATCGATACCGCGCCGGTGATCAGGGCGATCACCATTCCGCCGATGAGGGCGACGAAGATGCCGGGCCATAGCGGCACTCCGAAGTGCTCCAGCGCGATGCCCAGCCCGTACGCGCCGGCCCCGAAGTACAGGGCGTGCCCGAACGACAGCATCCCTCCCGATCCGAGCAGCAGGTTGTACGACAGCGCGAGTGCGGCGAACACCATGCACAGCGACAGCAGTGCGAGCGTGCCGGGCATGTAGGTGGGCGTGGGGAGGATGCCGGGGAGCGACAGGTTCAGCAGCGGCAGGATCGCCATGAAGACGACCAGGGCCGCACCGACGATCGTCGGGACGTACTTTCCCACGTGTGGAGTGCGTCGAGCCACTATGCCTTCCTCCCCAAGAGTCCGGTCGGGCGCACGAGCAGCACCAGGGCCAGCAGGATCACGACGATGAAATCGCCCGTGCCGCCGAGGTACGAGTTGGCGAACTGCTGCAGGACGGCGACGAGGACGGATGCCACGGCCGCACCGGTCAGCGAGCCGAGACCGCCCACCACCGTGACGATGAAGGCGAAGATCAGCAGGGTCTGGCCGAGGTGCGCCGACACGAAGGTGGAGTAGTGCATGGCCAGCACTCCGCCGATCCCCGCCGCGGCGCCGCCGATCGCGAACACGAGGGTGAAGGACCGGCGCACGTCGATGCCGAGCGCGGTGACCATCGACCGGTTCTCGACACCGGCCCGGATGATCATGCCGTAGCGCGTCTTCTGCAGGAACAGCACCAGCGCCAGCAGCACGAGCACCGCCGCGATCATGAGCACCCAGTAGGTGTTCGGGATCCGCGCGCCCAGGACCTCGGTGGTCTGACGCAGCCAGGCCGGCCCGGCGATGTGGATCGGGTCGGTGCCCCAGATCCCCTCGAACAGCGCGACCGCGGCGAAAGAGAGCCCCACGGTCACGAGCACCTGCTCGATGTGACGCTCGTACAGCGGGCGGATGAGCACCAGCTCGGTGACCGTCGCGAAGACCGCGCCGACGCCGGCTCCCACGAGCACCGACAGCAGGAAGGATCCCCACGATTCGGTGCCGAGGGCCTGCGCGACCATCCATCCCGCGAAGGCGCTCAGGGTGAGGAACGCGCCGTGCGCGAAGTTGAGCACGTGCATCAGTCCGTAGATCAGACTGAGCCCGCTCGCGACGAGGAAGTACAGGGCACCGAGGCCGACCCCCGTGATCAGGGTGAGGACGATGGAACTCATGCCGCGGCCTCCGCGTGCACGCCCAGGAGGCGGCGGGTCAGGTCGTCGTCGTCGAGGATGTCGCGGGCCTTGCCCGCGTGCACCACGCGACCGCCCGCGATGACGATCGCATCGTCGGCCAGGCGGCGCACCACGTCGAGGTTCTGCTCCACGAGGAGGATCGGCACCGTCCGCGACGCCAGCTCGAGAGCGCTGGCAACCTCGGTGACGATCTTCGGGGCCAGCCCTTTCGTCGGCTCGTCGACCAGCAGCAGCCGGTTGTCGTTGATCAGGGCGCGCGCGACCGAGACCATCTGCTGCTGCCCGCCCGAGAGCGTTCCGGCCGCCTGGTCGCGTCGCGCGACGAGATCGGGGAACAGCTCGGCGACGAGTTCGCGACGCGGGTTCTTCTGCCGCTCGGCGAGGGCGAGGTTCTCGGCCACCGTGAGCTTCGCGAAGACCTCGCGATCCTCCGGGACGTAGCCGACGCCGCGACGCACGATGCGGTGGGTGGGCAGCCCGTCGATGCGTTCGCCGGCGAGCGTCACGGTGCCGCGGCGCTGGATGAGACCCAGGATGCCACGAAGCGTCGAGGTCTTTCCGACGCCGTTGCGGCCGAGAACCGCGGTGATGCCGGTGGCGGGCACCTCGAACGACACGTCCTCGACGACCTGCTGGCCCGCGATCGAGCAGCGCAGCCCCTTCACCTGCAGGATCGCTTCGCCCGCGCTCATGCCGCCGCCGTTCCGAGGTACGCGCGCTGTACGAGCGGGTCGTCCATGATCTTCTGCGGGACGTCGTAGGCGATGATGCCTCCGAAATACATGACGGCGACGCGGTCGACCAGTCCCATCAGGACGTCGATGTGATGCTCGACCATGAGCACCGTGCATCCCTTCTCACGGTGCAGGTCGCGGATGTTCTCGACGAGTCCGGCCACATCGCCGGAGGCGACACCGGCCATCGGCTCGTCCAGCAGCACGATGCTCGCCTCGGTCGCCAGCAGCACGGCGATCTCGAGCTTGCGCTTGTCGCCGTGCGAGATGTCGCCCGCCTCAGCTTCGTGCTTGTGATCGAGCCCGACGATCCGGAGCTTGTCGAAGGCGAGCTCGGTGGCGGCATCCGTCCGGCGAGGGAAGCGCAGCAGCGAGCCGGAACCGCCGAGCGACACCTGTGCCGCCAGGCGCACGTTCTCGAGCACGCTCAGCCGCGGGAAGATGCTCGAGGTCTGGAAGGTGCGCCCGAGTCCCGCCCGCGCCCGCGCGGGGACCGACGCCGTCGTGATGTCGCGGTCGTCCAGCAGCACGCGGCCGGAGGTGGGCTTCGTGAGGCCCGAGATCACGTTGAAGAGCGTCGTCTTGCCGGCGCCGTTGGGGCCGATCACGCCGACCAGGCTGCCTGCGGGGATGTCGAGGGCGACGTCCTTGAGGATCGTCGCGCCCCCGATCTGCAGGCCGAGGGACTCGACCTGCAGACGGGAGCCGCGTCGCGACGCAGACGGAACAGGAGTGCTCATGCTGCGGGGGTGCTCCGCGTCACTCGGCTTCGGCCGGCGCGACGTCCTCGGCCGGCACCGTGTCGACGAGTTCCGGAACGAAGGTGTCGCCATCGGCGACGAGCCGTGCCTGGTACATCTCCTGAAGGAGTGCATGGTCGCTCGCGCGGACGGTCATCGTGCCCTTCGGGCCCTCGAACTCGAAGCCCTCGAGCGCGGCCACCATCGCGTCGACGTCGCCCTGGCCCTCTTGGATCGCGTGCACGATCATGATCGCCGCGTTGAATCCGTCGGGGCTGAAGAGATCGGGGGTGCCGCCGGCCTCTTCGATCGCTTCGACCATCGCGGCGTTCACCTCGTTGTCGGGAGCCCCCGGGAAGTAGTGGTTCAAGAAGTTGATCTTCTCGGATGCCTCGCCATAGGCGCCGAACGTCGCCGCATCGCCGAGCCCCGTGACGACGGGGATCTCATCGAGGACGCCCTGCTGGCTCATCGCCTGCCACATCGCGCCCGAGGTCGCCCCGGCCCATGCGACGAACACGAGGTCGGGAGAAGCCGCGAGCACCTGCTGCGCGAACGGCGTGAACTCGGTCACGTCCTCGGCGACCAGCACCGGTGCGACCGTGGCGCCCTGGCTGCCGAGGATGGCCTCGACGGCCGCCACGTTGCCCTGGCCGAAGGCGTTGTCCTGCGCGAAGACGGCGATCGTCTTCCCCTCGATGTCGTCGAGGAACGTCCCGGCCGTCGCGACGTCCTGTGCGCTCTGCCGCCCCGAGCGGAAGGTGTACTCGTTGATGCCGGTGATGGCGTCGGCCGCGGCGGGGCCCGAGACGTAGAGCACCTGGTTCTGCGCGGCCTGCTCGGCCACGGCGAGCGCGACGCCCGAAGAGGCGGTGCCGGCGATGATGTTCACGCCCTCGCCGATGAGTTCCTTGACCGCGGTGACAGCCTTGTCGGGGTCGCCCGCGTCGTCGCGGTACTCGACGGTGATCGTCGTGCCGTCGATCTCGCCGGTGCCGTCCGTCGCGTAGTCGAGCCCCGCCTCAAACGCGTCCAGGTACTGCTTGCCGTAGCCGGCCAGCGGACCGGACTCGCTCGTGACGATCCCGACGGTCACCTCCGACGGGGCCGAACCCTCGTCGGATCCTCCGCCGGGAGTCGCCGTCGGAGCACACGCCGCCAATGCCAGCGCAGCCGTGGCGACCACGGAAGCTATCACGGAACCTCGGAGCGACTTCTTCGTAACCCGCATGTGCGTGCCTTTCCCCATTGGAAGGATGTGGTGCCTCGAAAGGCAAACCTGAGATCTGATTCAGGTTCTTGCAATGTACGAACTCTGCCGTCCGTGGTCAAGTAGAGATGCCGCCGCAACCGGGGTCGTTACCGAATCGCGATGAGCGGGAATGACGAAGGGCGGCCCGCCGGGCCGCCCTTCGTGATGTGGTGCACCCCCTGGGACTTGAACCCAGAACCCACTGATTAAGAGTCAGTTGCTCTGCCGATTGAGCTAGAGGTGCGTGATTCGCACCGTGGCGAACCGAGGGTCAACATTACCATCACGATTGCATCAACGAAAATCGTGGTCGCCATGCGCCGGATATCCTTGCGGGTGTGACTTCCGCCCTCCCCGACTCGACGTTCGACGCGCCGTTCCCGGGGGATCTGGAGGCCGATCTCGCACTCGCGCTGCGTCTGGCCGATGCGGCGGACGCGGCATCCATGTCCCGCTTCGACGCTGCGGATCTTGACATCCGCACCAAAGCAGACGCGACGCACGTGACCGAAGCCGACCTCGCCACCGAGCGGGCGATCCGCTCGATCCTCGAGGCGGAACGACCCGACGACAGCGTCTTCGGCGAGGAGTACGGGGTCACCGGCGATTCGAGCCGCCAATGGATCATCGACCCCATCGACGGCACGGCGAACTACCTCAAGGGCATCCCGATGTGGACGACGCTCATCGCGCTCGCCGTCGACGGCGTGCCGCGAGTGGGCGTGGCCAGCCAGCCCGCGATCGCGCGTCGCTGGTGGGGAGCGACCGGCCTCGGCGCATGGACCCGCACCGCCTCGGGCCCGCGGCGGCTCGCCGTGTCGACCGTCGACGCCATCGGCGAGTCGAGTGTGAGCTTCCAGAGCATCGCGCAGTGGCGGGATGCCGGCAAACTGGACGCCCTCGAACGCCTGACCTCAGCGGTGTGGCGAGACCGCGGGTACGGCGACGCGTGGCCGTACATGCTGCTGGCCGAGGGACGCCTCGAGTTCGTCGCCGAGTTCGGCGTGCAGGAGTACGACATCGCCGCTCTCGTGCCGATCATCACCGAGGCCGGCGGCCGCTTCACCTCGTTCGACGGCCACGATTCGATCTCGGAGCGCTCATCGCTCGCGACGAACCGAGTGCTGCACGACGCGTACCTCGACCTCCTCCACACCGATTGACTCTGCACCATCCCCACCCCCACCCCCACCCTCCCCTGACTTCCCCGGAGACCCCGTGACGTTCCCCGCACGTTCCCGCCTCGGCATCGCTGCCCTGGTCGCGCTCTCGGCGACACTGGCGCTCACAGCCTGCTCGGGATCGCCCGAAGCCACCGCGCCAGAACAGACCAACGTGGCCCCGACGCCCAGTGCACCCGCCCCCGAGACCTCGGGGACGCCCGAACCGGAACCCGCGGCCGCCGACCCGACGTGCGACACCCTGATCAGCCTCTCCGTCTCGAAGGACTTCGAGAGCTTGGGCTGGACCTCACGGGCAGAGCCCTTCTACATCGGCAGCATCGAAGTCGCCGACGGACTGCGGTGCGTGTGGGCCGACTTCGAGGGCCCGGCCGGTGATCACGGGCAGATGTTCGGCTGGGCTCGGATCTCCGCCGGTGAGGCTGCCGACGCACAGGCAGAGCTCGTCGGGCAGGGCTGGATCCGTGAGGAGGCCCCGGAAGGGACCTACATCACGGAGAGCCCCGACACGACGATCTCGGCCGACGCGGAGGGCTACGGCATGACGTACCTCTTCGCCGACGGCTGGGTGACGCTCGCCGACACCAAGCAGAACCTCCTGCTGATCGAGTGGCCGAAGGGCTGACACGGCCTCCGGCCACCGGCCGGTCTCACTTCTCGCTCAGCTTGTCTTTGATGACCCCGGCAGCCTTGTCGACGATGTTCGGCTTGGCATCCGTGCCGTAGAACCGAGGATCGGGCTGCGTCGGCGGCGGCATCGGCACGGACGTGTCCGGGCCCTCGAGGTAAGTGAACTCGCCCTTGCCATCGGGTGTGGGGCCCGATGCCCATGAGCCCTCGGCGGCTGCCGCACCGTCGGAGAAGTTGATGTACTCGTAGGCCACGTCGCGCTGCTCCTGCCCCAGCGGGAAGTTGCTCGGCACCGGGAGGTCCTCCACCCCTTCGTCGCGCAGCTCCTGAGCGGCGCGGATCCACTGGTTCTGATGCATCGTGTCGCGGGCCAGAAGGAACGAGAGCAAGTCCCGCACGCCCGCGTCGTCGGTCATGTTGTAGAGACGCGCGACCTGCAGGCGCCCCTGCATCTCGGCGTTCGCATTCGCCGTGAAGTCGGCGAGGAGGTTGCCGCTGGCCGTGATGTACGAGCCTTGCCAGGGGTTGCCGTTGCTGTCGACGGGGCGCACCCCCGCGCCCGCCACGATCGCCGCTTGCACGTCCATGCCGCCCATCACCGCACCCAGCACCGGATCGGATGCGGCGGCCGTCTCAGACTGCTCGACCGGGGCCTTCTCGAGCAGCTGCGCGATCATGATGGCAAGCATCTCGGGACGTGGCCGAATTCTTCCGCGCCGATGCCGTAGAGCAGGTCGCGGTACTTGCCGGGGATGTGACAGTTCCAGGACTGGAACCCGTATTGCATCGCGACCGTGATCTCGCCGTACTGGCCTCCGAGCACCTCCTGCAGCCGCCGCGCGAAGACAGCGTCGGGCTTGGCCGGAGACGCCGCGAACTGCAACTCCTGCTTGTGAAAGAACATCCATCGCTCCTTGTGATCCTTCTCCCCCGCCGCCGACCGGCCGGCCGTCGTCCGGCGAGAGTAGGCAGAGGGATCGAGGGCTCCGAGGGGCTGGCATCCGGGCTCGCGGGCGAGTAGCCTGCGCCGCCCGACCGCGCGGGTCGCTGACTGCCATGACGACGCCGGGCTGCGCAAGCCCCGTGCCGATCTCGGTGACGGGCAGTTCACTGGGTCCATCGAACCGACCGCCCCGAAGGGAGTGCCGCCATGTCGCACACCGCTCCGCAGGACCGGGCCAAACACCCGCGATCCCCGATCGCCGGACCCTACGGACACCCGTTCCACCCCATCCTGGTGACGATCCCGATCGGCGCGTGGGTGGCCAGTCTCGTTTTCGACATCATCGGCCTGATCTCGGGCGATCCGAGCCCCTACGTCATCGGCGCGCGGATTCTGATCCTCATCGGCCTCGTCGGTGCGGTGCTGGCTGCAGCGGTCGGCTTTCTGGACTTCAGTCAACTCGCGAAGGGCACCGCCGCACGCAAGACCGCGACGGTGCACATGGTGCTGAACCTCGGGGTCACGGCGCTCTTCCTGGTCAACCTTCTGTTGCGCTGGTCGGCGGATGACGACGAGGTGAGCATCGTCGGGCTGATCCTCAGCATCGTGGCTCTGGGCGCCCTCGGCGTCTCGGGCTGGCTCGGCGGAAAGCTGGCCTACCACTACGGCGTTCGCGTCGCCGACGAACGGACGCAGGCCGACGGGTTCCGCTGATCCCGCTCGCGCTCAGCGTGCGGGACGTCCCTCATCGGCGCCGAGCGACACCGGCGATCAGCAGGGCCGCACCGGCCACCAGCATCCCCGAGCCGATCCTCTCCGGCCATCGCCGCCACCCGCCCGTCACCGCACCGGCGACACCGCTCGGCGTCAGGACATTCCCCGAGACCGGCTTCGCGCCGTCCCCACGCAGCTCGACGCGGTGCTTGAGGAATGACACGACCGCGTCGTAGGCACGGGGCGCGACCCCGTGCAGGAGCAGACCCGCCCGCTGGGCCCTGCCGACGAACGTGGCGAATCGGCGGCGATGCGGCGCGCGCACGATGGCTCGGGCGACCCGCCGCGGCGAGCTGGCGGGCGGGAGCGGGTGCACGCGGTGCCCGGTGACATTCGCGGCGTGGTGGTAGATCGGCGTATCGATGGTCGCGGGAAGGATGAGGCGAAGACGGATGCCGCTCCCCCGCAGCTCTTGACGAAGCGATTCTGCGAACCCGAGCAGTCCGAACTTGCTCGTGACGTACGGCGAGATCTGCGGCGACCCGACACGGGAGTAGAGCGAGCCGACGAGCACGAGCGTGCCGTGGCCCTGCCGGCGGAAATGGGGTAGCACTGCGCGCGCCCCGTGCACCTGCCCCATGAGGTTCGTGTCGACGACCTGGCGGAAGATGCGGGGCGGCGTCCGCTCGAAGGTGCCGTAGCTCATGACGCCCGCGTTCCCGACCCACACGTCGATACGGCCGAAATGGGCGATCGCGTAGGTCGCGAGCGCCTCGACGGCCTCCTCGCTTGAGACGTCGGTGGCCACGGTGCGGACCTCCGCGCCAAGCACGCGGCATTCCGCGGCCACGGGTTCCAGCGCTGTGGCGCTCCGAGAGGCGAGCACGAGACGCTCGCTTCGGCGGGCGTACTCGTGGGCCGTCGCGCGTCCGATCCCGCTGGATGCCCCGGTGATCACCACGACCGGGACGTCCTCGAGTGAGGCAGCGAGCGCCTTGCGGAATGTGCTCATCACGCGACGGTACGGGTTCGGGGCAGATCAGACCGACCCCTTGACACTCTGCCCGTCGACACTCTGCCCGCTACACGCCCGCGATCAGCTCATTCAGGACCCGACGGGCGAACTCCGCCTGCCCCGGTGGCTTGTTGGTGATCATGATGAGGCTCTTCCACAGCGCCCAGCCTCGCCCGCGCGCCCAGGTCGCCTTGTCGACATCGAGGGTGCGTCGGAACTGCTCGCGTGCCCGACCCGTGAAGAGGGTCCACAGCATGACCGTATCGCAGGCGGGATCGCCCGTCGCGGAGCAGCCGAAGTCGATCACGGCGGAAAGACGACCCTCGGTCAGCAGCAGGTTGTTCACCGAGACGTCGCCATGGAACCACACCGGGGGCCCGGTGAACTCGGCGTCGAGCGCATCTCGCCAGATGCCCGCCGCGACATCACGCTCGCGGCCGTGCACACGGTGGATGATGTCGCCCATCTCGTCGTCCCAGTGTTTCAGTGGGCCGCCGCGGAACGCGCTGTGCAGGCCCGGAGCCGGAGCGTCCGTCGTCACCGGCGCCTGTCGCAGGGCGACCAGGAACTCCGCGACATCGCCCGCGAGTCGCACCGGATCATCGATGGGCGAGACGGATGCCGGCTGCCCGTCGAGCCACCCGTACACCGACCACGGCGCACCGAACAGCTCGGAGGTTTTACCGGCCCCGCACACCTCGGGGATCCGGAGCGGTACGGAGGACGCCAGCCGCGGAAGCCACCGCTGCTCTTTCTCGACCTGGGGCACGTACCCCGGCGCCGCAGGCAGCCGCACGAGCAGCTCGTCTCCGAGCCGGAACATCCGGTGATCGTTGCCACCGCGCTCGACGGGGCGCACCGGAAGGGCGGACCATTGCGGAAACTGCTCCCCTACCAGCGCCTGGACCAGGGCGACGTCGATCTGGTTCGCATCGATCGCCCGCTGGGTGCTCATCCGCTCCACGTTAGCCGCCGCAGATCACGCGCGACCTCAGCCGGCGAGGGCCCGGTGCACGGAGGCGACGGCGCTGGAGCCCTCCCCGACCGCGGCCGCGACACGCTTCATCGATCCGCGCCGCACATCGCCCGCCGCGAAGACGCGCGGTGTCGAGGTCTCGAACGGGAGCGGTTCTCGACCCAGCTGCTGCCAGTGCGCCAGCGGCTGCCACGCGATGTCCGTGCCGGTGCGCAGGAAGCCGTCCGCGTCTCGATCGAGCGACGAGAGCCAGCCGGTAGCGGGGTCGGCGCCGATGAAGCAGAACAGGCCCCGTGCGTCGACGTCGCCCACCCGGTCGATGTGCACGCGCTCCAGGAGCGCGCCGCCGTCCAGGCCGACCACGTTGGCGCCGGTATGCACGTGGACCCGGGGATCCTCCATCAGGCGATCGACGAGGTATGACGACATTCGGCGGCCCAGATCCTCGCCCCGCACGACCAGGTGCACGGGGCACCCGTTGGCGGCGAGGTACAGCGATGCCTGTCCGGCCGAATTGGCTCCCCCCACCACGACCACGGGCGAGGCCATCACCTGACGCAGCTCGAGCTGGGTCGCCGCGTAGTAGATGCCCGACCGCTCGAAGTCCGGCCAGCGGTCGAGATCCAGCCGCCGGTAGGCGGCTCCCGAGGTGACGATGGTGCTCCGCGCCCGGATGACCCGGCCGTCCGACAGCGTGACATCGAGCAGGTCGTCCACCGGAGCAAGCGCGACCGCCTCACACGGCGCGTACACGCGCACCCCGAACTTCAACGCCTGCAAACTCGCCTGTCCGATGAGGTCACCGCCGCTGACACCGAACGGAAAGCCCAGGAAGTTCTCGATCCTCGCAGTCGAAGCCGCCTGACCACCGGGGGCGACCGCATCGAGCAAGACGGTGCTGAGTCCTTCGGAGGCTCCGTAGATCGCGGCGGCCAGCCCGGCCGGACCACCCCCGATGACAACGAGGTCGACGATCTCGTCCCCGTTGGACTCGTAGCTGAGGCCCAGCCGATCGGCCACCAGGCCGGGCGTCGCGCGCAGGATCGGCTCGCCCTGGAGATACGCGATGGGCAGGTCTTCGGCGGTCACTCCGAGCTTCGCGTGGGCGCCGATCTCGTCCGGCGAGACGGCGACGGACTTGTGGACGAGATCCAGCCGCTCGGCGAATCGCTGCAGCGCGAGGAAGTCGCGGGACGAGCGCTCACCGACGAACTTCAGCGTGAGGGCGGCAGGTCCGCGGCGCAGCTCCTCGCGCCGTGCCCACAGCGCATGCAAGACGAGATCACACAGGTCATCGTCCTCGCCCATCAGCCGGCGCAGTTCGGTGCGAGACACTCGCAGCACCCGCGTGGGCTCCGTCGCGCGAGCGGACAGGAATGCACCCTGCCCATTGAGCAGGCCGAGCTCGCCGACGAACGAGCGTGGCCCCACCCGGTCGAGGACGGCTTCCTCGATCCAGAAGAGCGAATCACGCACCACTTCGACCTGGCCCTCCTCCACGAGGATGAGGTCGTAGTCGCGGTCGCCGGATCGGAAGAGGTAGTCCCCGGCAGCCACTGTGTCGGCGACGCCGAAGCCGCGCAGCCGCGCCCACTGGGCGTCCGACATCTCAGGGTTCTGGAGTGGGTCGAGATCGTGGGATTGCATCGCGTCCAGATTAGTGAGCGGCTGGCGCCGCCGGGTCGATCTGCCCGGATTCCGCCGCCGTGCGCTCGAGCGCTCGGATCAGCGACTGCGCATCGTAGGGACCGGTGTGTCGGCGGCCGTTGACGAACAGCGTCGGCACCGCGGTGATCCCCATCGCCTCGGCATCCAGCACATCGTCCTGCACCCTGCCGGTGACCTCGGGTGATGTGAGATCCCGCTCGAACCGTTCGACGTCCAGCCCCAGATCGCGCGCCAGGCGGATGATGTCGGAGGGGCGCTGATTCTCCTGGTCGGCGAACAGACCACGTTCGAACTCGAAGAAGCGGCCCTGCATGGCCGCGGCCTCCGAGGCCTCGGCCCCGGCGAGGGCGTTCGGATGGTATTGCGTGAGCGGCGCGTGACGCCACACATAGCGCAGTCGATCGCCCAGCACGTCGTGGACCTCCTGGATCGACCCCGATGCCTTGAGGCAGAAACCGCATTGGAAGTCGCCGTACTCGACGATCGTGTAAGGAGCATCGGCCGGTCCGAAGATGTGGTCACGGAGCGGGTCCACGGGCCGGGCCAGCGCCTGTCGTGCGTCGCCTCGCGGGCGGACGGCATCCGAGATCCGGAAGATGACGGTGGCGAGCAGGAACGCGATGACGGATGCCGCGAGCACGCCCACGCGGGCTTCGTTCTGTGCCTCCTCGTCGCCGATCGACAGATCGACGATGAACAACGAGATCGTGAAGCCGATACCGCACAGCGCGGCACCTCCCGCGATGCGGTCAAGGGTCAGCCCGGCACCGAATTCTCCGAGGCGCGAGAGCTTCAGAAGGGCAGTCGACCCCAGTACGCCGAGCAGCTTGCCGACGACCAGACCCGCCACGATGCCCCACGTGAGCGGCGAGCGAAGGGCGCCCGAGAGGATTTCTGGACTGAGCACGACTCCCGCGTTCGCGAGCGCGAACAGCGGCAGGATGACGTACGCGATATACGGGGCGTAGGCGCTCTGCAGGCGCTCATTGATCGAGATCGACTCGCGCAGGCTGTTGGCCGCCGCACGCGCGTACTCGCTGTTCGGCGACTGACGGAAGGTGCGTGCCAGTTCGAGGGCGTGCTCGACGTCGCGACGATCGGGGCGGTAGACCGGCACCAGCAGGGCGATCGCCACGCCCGCGAGCGTCGGGTGCACTCC
Organism: Microbacterium sp. HD4P20; assembly: GCF_019449275.2. Classification (GTDB taxonomy): domain Bacteria; phylum Actinomycetota; class Actinomycetes; order Actinomycetales; family Microbacteriaceae; genus Microbacterium. The sequence goes on along the minus strand of NZ_JAHZQZ020000014.1, from coordinate 47,895 downwards.
CGAGGCGAGGAAGGCCAGCCATACGATGATGGCCAGCGTCGCGTATACCGGCCCGCGACCCGTGGGCAGATACCGCGCGAAGTACACTCCGGCCAGCCCGACAGCCGCGACCAGGAGCGGCAGCGGCTGAAAGTTCTCGGTGTAGACCAGGGCGATGATCGAGAGGGCTCCGATGTCGTCCACGACCGCCAGCGCGAGCAGAAAGACCCGGAGCCGGCCGGGGATCCGCGGGCCGACGAGTGCCAGCGCGCCCACGAGGAAGGCGGTGTCGGTCGAGATGACGATGCCCCACGCGTGCTCATAGCCGGATCCCCGCGCGACGAGCACGAACAACAGCGCGGGAATGGCCAGCCCGGCGACGGCGGCGACCACCGGCACCACGGCGCGTGACCAGCTCGTCAGCTCGCCGATCGCGAATTCGCGGCGCACCTCCAGACCGACGGTGAAGAAGAAGATGGCCATGAGGGCGTCGTTGACCAGGGCGTGCAGGGTGAAGTCGAGCTGGATATCGCCGACCCCGACGGTCAGGTGCGTCTCCCAGAACGATTCGTAGGCCCCGGTCGCGACGTTGGCCCACACGATCGCGACGGCGGTGGCGAGCAGCAGCAGGAGAGCACCGATGCGGTTCTGTCCGAGGGAGCGGATCTTCTCCGCGATCGAGTGGGGCGTGCGGGAACGCTCCGCGATCTGTTCCGGATCGGGCGACCGTTGGATGAGCGTGAGATTGTCCACTGCCCGGAATTGTCGCACGTCCCGAGTGCGATCGGGGCGGAACGCAAGCCGCCCCGGGTACCGGTCGTAGGGACGATCTCAGTCGCGTGGCGAGAGGTCGGGCAGGGCTCGGGTGCCGAAGCTGTGGCGCAGCGCGCTGCGCGCTGCGAACCAGCCCGCCAGACCGTGGACCCCCGGGCCGGGCGAGGTGGACGCCGAGGCCAGATATACGCCGGGCATGGGGGTGCGCCAAGGGTCGCTGCTGAGGACCGGCCGGCGCAGCATCTGCCACAGGGTGGGGGCGCCGGCGGCGATGTCACCCCCGGGGTAGTTGGGGTTGTGCCGCTCCACTTCGACCGCGCTGCGTGAGCTCGTCGCGAGGATCGTGTCTCGAAAACCGGGAGCGAACCGTTCGATCTGGCGGATCACCGCCTCGCTGCGGTCTACGGCGCTGCCCGCCGGCACGTGCGTGTAGGTCCAGAGCACATGGTTGCCGGCAGGGGCGCGACCGCGGTCGAACAGCGACGGCTGCGAGACCAGCACGTACGGCCGATCGGGCAGACGCCCGCGGTTGACGTCGTTCTCGGCGGCCGCGATCTCGGGCCGGGTGCCGCCGACGTGCACCGTGCCGGCCCCGCGCACGTCTGGCTCAGTCCAGGGCACCGGCTCGCTCAACGCGAAGTCGACCTTCGCGACCCCGCCACCGTAGCGGAATTGCTCGAGCGCGCGGCGGTATCCGGGCGGCATCGCTTCGCCGGCCATGCGCACGAGCGCGCGGGGGGTGACATCGAGCAGGGTGACCCGTGCGCGCGGCAGTTCGCGCAGCGACGTCACCTCGTGGTCGAGAACGAGCTCACCGCCGTGCGCCCGGAGGTCGTCGACCATCGCGTCGATGATCGCTTGACTGCCGCCCACCGGAATGGGCCATCCGCGCGCGTGGGCGTAGGCGTGCAGCGCGAGTCCCGCGCCCGCCGCCGTGACGCTCGGCTGCGACAGGATCGTGTGGGCCGACACCCCGGTGAGCATCGCGGGTGCAGCCTCGTCACGGAAGCGCGCGTTCCACAGCGGGCTCCCCTGCTCCAGGGCCCGCAGGCCGAACGCGACCGCGGTGGCCGGATCGCGGGGCACGCGCAGCAGCGACCCTCCGGTGAACTCCGCCACCGCGGTGGAGCGCTCGACGAGTGGCCGCATCAGGCGTTCGTACGCGGGGCCGTCGCGGCCGAGCTCATCTCGGGTGCGACCGAGGTCGTGATGGGCGATCGCCGCGCGACCGCCGTCCAGCGGATGTGCGAACGAGACCTCCGGGGTGACGAAGCGCACGCGGTCGCGCAGGCCGAACTCTCGGAAGAACCGTGACTCGAATGCCATCGGATGCACGGCCGAGCACACGTCATGGTGATAACCCGGGAGTGTCAGCTCTCTGGTCGCAGCGCCACCGCCAGGCTGATCCGCACGCTCATAGACACGCACGCGCAGCCCGGCGCGCGCGAGCGTGACGGCCGCCGCCAGTCCGTTGGGTCCGGCCCCGACGACGACAGCGTCGAGGTCTTCGGCAGTGCTGCGCGCGGCGTTGCTCATGTGTTCGCCGATCCACCCTCCTCCGTCGCTTCGATCTCTTCCTCAGCGGTGCTCTCGCCCACCGTCCACGATGCTCGTCCTTCGGCAAGGTACGCCAATCGATGCAGCGTCTCGGCGTTTCGCCATGACAGGAGCACGTCCATGAGGGGCGTCGGGATCAGCCGCGCCGGCCCGGCGACAGCCTCTTCCTGGATGCGCACGACGCACCCCTCGCCACGCGGCTTCACGTCGATGGTCACGCGCGCCTCGCCGAGGGGCCAGCCCCGAGCCCGCATCACCATCCGTCGTGCCGGAATGAACTCCTGCACCGCGGTCGTGTCGTCGATCAGCGCCGGCCACACCCCGACCGAGTGATGAAGTTCCGATCCCGCCATCGGCCAGCTCTCGTCGACTTCTCGCATGCGTGATGCCCCGACCACCCAAGAGGGATAGAGCCAGCCGTCGCCGAGCACCTCGAACACGGCTTCCGGGCTGCAGCGCAGCTCTCTGGTGTTGCGTGACATCTCTCCCCCTCGCTCGGTGGACTCAGCACGACGATAGGACAGCGGGATGTCCGTGGCCGAGGCTCTTGCGCGCCACAGGCGCCTGTGATTAGGAGCTCTGCCCCGCCAGCCCCGTGCTGATCGCGCTCGGCGGCGCCTCTGGTCGGTTCTCAAGGTCGACCCGCCACATGCCGCAGTCCGCGCATCGCACGTAGAGCACTCGGCCTTCCGACGTCGCATGCGCCGACTGGATGCTCCAGCCGTGCTCGTGGCCGGTGTGCAGATCGTCGTGGCGGGCGTTTCCGGACGTCGCTTGCTTCGTCATGAATGCAACGATGATGTAATGGTCTTATGCATCTCAACCCTTACGGCGAGTACGCCGTACTCCTCGGCGCCTCCCTCGCCAACGAGTGGCCCGCCGATCGCGGCGGCATCGTCGCGCGCACACGCGATTTCGGCATGACGATGCAGTTCGCGCAGTCGCCCGACGACCATGAGCGATCCCGCGACGTGATCGATGACTGGCTCCGCGTCGTGGACGCCGACGATGCCCGCGAGCGCGCGACGCTGCTCAACGCGCACATGGCGGCGGTCGCCGCCTACCCTCGGCTCACCGATCACAACGGAGAGGGATGGCATCTGCACTACCGCGATGACGACGACACGCTCTCGCGGGTGCTCCACGCCGTCATCAGCGTCGGCACCGCGCTGCACCTGACCACTCGCGGCATGCACCGGCTCTCGCGGTGCGCCGCCGGCCGCGCACCGGAAGACGACTGCCGCAACGTCGTCGTCGATGTCACGCGAAACGGGCGGCAGCGCTACTGCTCCGTGCGGTGCGCGAACCGCGACGCGGTGCGCCGCCACCGCGCGCGGACGACGTCCTGACGCCGAGTAGGCTCGGACCTCATGGCAGCCGGCGCAACGATTTACACCTTCGCAGTGCAACTGGCCGACATCGACCGCGGGGTGTACGAGGATGTCACGCTGCGCGTGGCGCGGCATCCGTCCGAGACCGACGCATTCATGCTCACGCGCGTACTCGCCTACTGTCTCGAGTTCGACGAGGGCATCGTCTTCGGCGAGGGCATCTCGGCGACGGACGAGCCCGCTGTCATCGTTCGCGACCAGACCGGCAAGCTGACCGCGTGGATCGAAGTGGGCGCACCCGATGCCGCCCGGCTGCATTTCGGCAGCATGCAGGCGGCGCGGACCGTGGTCTACACGCACCGCGACCCCGCTAAGGTGGCCGCGCCGTGGGCCGGCAAGCGCATCCACCGGGCGGATGACGTCTTGCTCTACAGCTTCGACATGGGCTTCATAGACCGCGCGGTCGGAGCATTGGAACGCCGCAATTCGATGACGCTCTCGATCACGGAGCGCCGGATGTACCTCGAACTCAACGGAATCACCCTGGAGTCACCGATCCACGAGCAGCCGGTCGCCTGACGGGCGCCGCCTTCGACGTCACGCCGCAACCCGTGCGGCGACACGACCCGAAGTCGTCTCGATGGCCGCGAAGCCCCGGGCACCGAGGATGCTCTGGGTGCGCTGCATCAACTCCGCCCCCGACACCGCGCCGTAGGTCTCCGTCGCAGGGATCGACGACGTCGTGGTGGCGTCGGTGACGAACACCACGTCGAAGCCCAGATCGCCCGCGATTCGTGCCGTCGTCTCGCAGCACTGCTCGGTGCGGATGCCGCAGACCACCACCGTGCCGACGCCCCGTGTCTTGAGCTGCTCCTCCAGGTCGGTCGACGAGAACGCATTGATGGTCGTCTTGGTGAGGCGAAGGTCGTCAACGGCCGGCTGGAGCTCGGACATCACTTCGACGAACCCCAGCTCGGGGTCGAAGACCCCACCAGTGCCCGGTTCGGCGTGCGTCACCCAGACGACGAGCTCACCACTCGATCGCGCATCTTCGACCAGCCGGGAGATGTTCGAGAGCACTTGCGGATTCGCGGTTCGTGCCCAGTCGTCCGCCCGCTGGCGGAAGGATTCTTGAGCATCGACGATCAAGAGCGCAGTGGCGCGGTTGTCAGTCATGCAGTCAGCCTGTCGAGTTCTGCCGCCCTCGGACAGTCACGGAGCCGCCAATCACCGCCCGGATACGGCCATCCGCCCCCGCCGGAGTCAGCTCATGACGGACTCGTCGTAGCGAGCGCGCGCCGCGGCGATATCGGACTGATGCGACTCGGTCCAGGTGACGAAGGCGAGCACCGTCGCGTTGAGGCTGCGGCCCAGGTCGGTGAGGGAGTAGTCGACCCGCGGCGGGACGACCGGATGCACGGTGCGTGACACCAGGCCGTCGCGCTCCAGTTGGCGCAACGTCACCGTCAGCATGCGCTGGCTTACACCGTCGATGAGCCGGAGGAGCTCGGTGAATCGGAGGGTGCCGTTCTCGAGGAGTGCCATGACCAGCAGGGACCACTTGTCGGCGATCCGGTCGAGGATCTGGCGGACCTCGCAGTCTTCCCGTGCGTCCCACTGGAACGGATCGTTCGGCATGTCGGTGACTTCGCAGGAACCGACGTACTCCGAAGTGCGTACTTCCGTCATGGTCCAATGATGACCGATGATGCTGTCACGCACAAGAAGTAACCGATGGGCTGAGGAGCACCGTGAGCACGACCACCGAAACAGGAACGACCGGCATTCAACTGCGGGGCAGCGGCATCCTGCTGCTCATCACACTGTGCGGCGCGGCGTTCCTCGAAGGCATCGACATCGCGATGTTCAACGTCGCGCTGCCGGTCATCCGCGCCGATCTCGGGCTCGAGACCACGCAGCTGCAGTGGATCCTCAGCGGCTACGTCGTCGCCTACGGCGGATTCATGATCCTCGGGGGCCGCGTCGGCGATCGGTTCGGCCGGCGGCGGGTGTTCCTCATCGCTCTCAGCGTCTTCATCGTGTTCTCGATGGCCGGCGGATTCGCAGAAGACGGCTGGATGCTCGTCGTCGCGCGGTTCGCGACCGGTATCGCCGCCGCGTTCATGATGCCCGCAGGTCTGTCGATCATCACGACCGGCTTCGCCGAAGGGTCGGCCCGCAATCGTGCCGTGCTGATCTACGCGGGGATCGGCGCCGCCGGTTTCTCCCTCGGTCTTGTCGCGGGCGGGCTGCTCACGGCGATCGGGTGGCGGTGGGTCTTCTTCGCCCCTGTCGTGCTGGGCGCTCTGATCCTCGTGGGCGCACTCACGCTGATCCCGCGTGACACGGCCGAGCGCGACCGCAGTCCGTTCGACGCCGCCGGGGCAGTCGCCCTCACCGCGGGAATCGTCATGACGGTGCTGGCGGTCGAGCAGGCATCGCACGGCGCGTGGCCCACCGTGATCGCCGCCACCGCGGGCGCGATCGTGGCGCTCATCGTCTTCGGAGTGCGTCAGCGCACAGCGGCGGCGCCGATCATCCCGGCCGCATTCCTGCGCTCGCGCGCCCTGCTGCGGGCCTACCTCGGCGCGGGGTCTCTGGCCGCAGGCTTCATGGGCTTCCAGTTCATCGTCGTGCTGTACCTGCAGGAACTGCGGGGATGGACGGCTCTGCAGACCGCCTTGGCAATGGTCGTGATGGCGATCGACGCCATTCTCGCGCCGACCGTCACGCCGCGGCTGGTGGCAAGGTTCGGCACATGGCCCGTGGCGATCGGCGGACTGATGTTCGCTGCCCTGTCGTTCCTGTTGTTCCTGCCCGTGGGGCCCGACTGGACCTACGCGATGATGTTCCCGAGCTTCCTCGCGCTGGGCTTCGCGTTCACGTTCGCCTATGGACCACTCACGATCGCGGCCACCGACGGCATCGCGGATCGCGATCAGGGACTGACCAGCGGCATTCTGTACACCTTCTTCCAGTTCGGCGCAGCGATCGGCCTCGCCGTCACGAGTGCCGTACTCACGATCGCCGTGAACGCCGGCAGCGAGCCAATCGACGCGTACCGCGCTGCGCTGTGGGTGCCGGTCGGGCTCGCCGTCCTCGGCGTGGTGGTCGCATTCGCCGGACGGCCGCGACGGGTGGCGTGACGATGCTCTGACGGGCCCGGCCACCCGCCGGGCCCGTCAGAGATCAACTCAGCTCGCCGAGTATGCGGCCGCGATGTCGAGCACCCATGTGACGCCGAAGCGATCGGTCAGCTGCCCGTACAGCGGTGCCCACGCCGATGCTTCGAGCGGCTGACGCACCGTGGCCCCGTCGCTCAGCTTGTCCCAGTAGCGCGCCAGCTCGGCAGCATCCGTCCCCCGAACCGAGACGAAGAAGGGGTCGTGCCCCTGATCCCACGCAAGGTGCGGATACACGTCGTACGCCATGATGCGGAACCCGTTCGGGGCCGACACCTGGCCCCACACCACCAGGTCGGCCGTGTCGGGGTCGGAGGAGCCCATGTCGGCGTACCTGATGATCGCTAGCTCACCGCCGAAGACGGTGCGGTAGAACTCGAGGGCCTCGCGTGCTGAGCCGCGGAAGTTGAGGTGGGGAGTCACTGCGATGGTCATGGAACTCGTCCTGTCTGTGTCAGCGGGCCTCCGGATGGGGCCACGACATCGATCTTTCGCGGGGTAGCGGCCAGTTTGTGTCCTCTACTCGCGGCATCATGAACTCATGTCCACGGCGTCCTCTCGCATGCTGACTCTCCTTTCGCTGTTGCAGACGCGGCGAGACTGGCCGGGTGCACACCTCGCGAATCGACTCGGCGTGAGTTCGCACCGTGCGCCGTGATGTCGACCGGCTGCGCGAGCTCGGATACCGGGTGGAGGCGACGAAGGGTCCCGACGGCGGCTACCGGCTCGAGGCGGGAAGCGAGCTGCCACCCCTGCTTTTCGACGACGAGCAGGCGGTTGCCGTGACCGTGGCGCTTCGTGCGGCGGCGTTGTCGTCGGCCGGAATCGAAGAGGCGGCGTTGCGTGCGCTGGCGACAGTGAGGCAGGTGATGCCGGCGCGACTGCGCCACCGATACGACGCGATCGACTTCACCGCCGCGGCCGAAGATCGCGAACCGGTCGACGCCGCCGTGCTCGAAGCGATCTCGGCGGGAATCCGTGCGCGCGAAGAGCTCCGCTTCGACTACGTCCGGGTCGGTGGCGGGATCGACTCCGCGAGCGAGGAGGTCACCGCGCCCCGGCGCACGCAGCCGCACCATCTCGTGGCGATGAGTGGCCGGTGGTACGTCGTCGGCTGGGACGCGGAGCGCGAGGACTGGCGCGTCTACCGCGTCGACCGCATGCGTCTGCGGTCGCACCGCGGCGCCCGCTTCGCGTCACGCACCGTGCCCGGTGGCGACCCGCACGGGTTTCTGCGCGCCCGATTCCGAGGGACGACGGATGCCGATGCCTGGCCTTGCCGGGCGACCGTGGTCGTGCACGCGTCGGCGGCACGGGTTCTGCCGTTCGCGAGCGACGGTGTCGTCACCCCGATCGACGCCGACACCTGCTTGCTCGAGACGGGAGCGTGGTCGTGGCCCGCGCTGGCTGCCCTCCTGGCACGCTTCGATACCGAGATCGACGTCGTCGAGCCGCCGGAGCTCAGCAAGGCGTTCGCAGACCTCGCCGCTCGCGCGCGGCGAACCGCAGCAGGCGCGTCCGTCATCGACTCCCCCAGCGCACGGAATCGCCGAGGGGCCGATAGCGTCGACGCCACAGGCGCTCCGCGCTGAAGAGGGGGTCGGTGTGGAACACTTCGACGCGATCGTGGTCGGCGCGGGTGTGGCCGGCCTCACCGCCGCACGACTCCTGAACCGCGCCGGCCGGCACGTCGTGGTGCTCGAGGCGCGTGATCGCATCGGCGGGCGGGTGCTCACGGATCGCACGGACGGGCTCGTCACCGACCTGGGTGCCTCCTGGATCCACGGTGTGACCGACAGCCCTGTCGCTGCGGCTGCCGCGGTGTTCGGGATGCCGATGGTGGAGTTCACCGTAGGCGGCTACCAGCCTGCGAGCCGCCCCACCGCGTATTACGGACCGGTCGGAGCGCGGCTCACGGATGCCGCCGTCCGACGCTTCGTCGACGACATCGACGCCGTCGACATCACGCTGGCACGGGTGATCGCCGACTCGAAGGCGGATGCCTCGTACCGCGACGTGACCGAGACGGCGCTGGCTTCCCAGGGATGGGACCACGAGCGGACGCAGCGGGTCCGCGAGTACCTCGAACACCGGGCCGAGGAGCAGTACGGCGTCCAGCGCGGCGAGTTGGCCGCACACGGCCTCGATGACGACTCCATCGACGGTGACGAGGTCGTCTTCCCGGAAGGCTACGACGTTCTGGCCGCGCGGTTGGCAGACGGTCTCGACATCCGGGTCGGGCACGTCGTCTCACGCGTTGCCTGGTCGGCGCGTGGCGTCACCGTCTCAAGTGGCAGCATGGTCGGCACCTCCGACGACGTGGTCGTGACTGTTCCGATCGGCGTCCTGCAATCGGAGGAGTTCGCGATCGAGCCTGCGTTGCCCGAGCCTCAGTCGAGCGCGTTGCGTCGCCTTAGGATGAACGCGTTCGAGAAGGTCGTGCTGCGTTTCCGCACCAGATTCTGGGACGACGGCGTCTACGCGATCCGTCAGCAGGGCCCCGAGGGACGCTGGTGGCACTCGTGGTACGACCTCACGCGCCTGCACGGCATACCGATGCTGCTGACCTTTGTCGCGGGAGATGCAGCCGTTCGGACGCGCGGGTGGTCGGAGGATCGCATGGCCGAGTCTGTCCTGGCGCAGCTACGCCGGCTGTACGGCGCCCGGGTGGAGCAGCCGATGCATGTGCACGTCACGGCGTGGCAGGACGATCCTTTCGCCCGCGGCTCGTACGCGTACATGACCGTCGGCTCGCAGACCAGCGACCACGACGACCTCGCGATCCCGGTCGGCGGCGTCCTGCATATCGCCGGCGAGGCGACCTGGACCGACGACCCGGCAACCGTCCCGGCGGCGATGCTCTCGGGCCATCGCGCCGCATCCCGCATCCTTCAGCGCGAGATCCCCATAGAAGAGCTCTGGGCCGAGCGTTGACGTAGCCACCCGCATGTTCGCGGCGAGGATGCACCTCCGTTTCGCGCGGGTTCGGTGACCACATGCGCGCTGCGCCCCGGTCGCGTCAGCGACCGCGGCGGGGGTCGTGTGGGCCACGGTCCCGGTCCACGACCTCGGGTTCGGAAGAAGCGAACGATGCGAGCTGCGTCCGGTTGGCAACACCGAGTTTGCTGTAGACATGGCTGAGATGCGTCTTGACCGTTGCGCGACTCATGAACAGGCGCGACGAGATGTCGGGGTTGCTGAGGCCGAGCGCGGCCAATCGAACGACCTCGCGTTCTGTGGGAGTGAGGCTTTTCCAGCCGCTCGCCGGGCGACCACGGCGACCGCGCGTGCGCAAGGCATAGGCGGCAGCCTCCTCGAGCGTCATCGTCGGTTCTTCCATCACAGTGCCGGTCGCGAGGCGCCGGCCGTCAGTCGCGATACCCAGCTCGTCCCTTGCCCTTGCCGCCGCCCTCCGTAGCCGCCCTGCACAGCTCCGGCGTCCCAGCCCGACGGCGGGGGCCCGCCGTCGGGCACGTGACGAGCAACTCGACCGCGTGCGTGCGCAACTCGCCGTGGGCGAAGCCCTCGACCGCGTGGCGCAAGCCATCGTGACTGCGGCGTCCGACGAAGACGCCATCGCTGCGATCGCGAAACTGCTCGACATCGAGGAGAAGGTGGCTGCGGACGCGATCTATCACTCCTCTCTCCGTGAACTTCGTCCGGCCAACGCCGAGCGACTGCTTCGTCGGGTCGAGCAGCACTCAAGTCAGCAGGAATAGAGGCGACGGCCTTGCCCCCTGATGGATCCGTCAGCGCGATTGCTCTTTCGGGCGGAGGAAGAGTGCGACGCCGAGAATGACCAAGCCGACGAGCGTCGACCACATTGCGATCGCCATCACTGTCGCGTCGGCCTAACGAGCATTTCGCACTGCGTAACTTCATTGCGCATCTCGCCAACCGCAGCCGTCCGTCGCGCTCGGCAAACCGTTCCAACCCGGGCGCCAGGACTAGCCCGCGACGTCGACGCGGCCATCGTCGCAAGACTTGGAGGCGCTGTCTAACTGTGGTGCGACAGCTGAGCGTCCAGTCCGAGCGCCGGTTGTCCAGCGAGCGATCAGATCTGCGAGTTGGACTGGCGGCGCTGTCAAGCGATGATGTCGGCGGTGATCGTGGTGTTGGGAAAGTCGCGTCGTAGGACCGCGAGACCAATTTCGGTCATCGTCGGTGCAGAGCGACCGTAGAGGTAGGCGCTGGTGCGGGTCTCGCGCAGCATCCATGACAACACGGCCCCGTTTCCTCGCAGCAGATCATGGATCCTTCCGAGCGAGTCGACGAAAGTCACGTGCGATGGCACGTCGTCATACATCGCGTCGATTGGCAGCGCGGGGCTCAGTCGAAGTGCGACACCTTCCGCGGTCCCAAAGTCGTGTCGCTCGCCAGCGAGCATGGCGTAGCTACCGCGCGGTACGTGGTAGCTGGACTCAAGAAAGCGTGTCAGCTCGGAAAGCACTGTGGCGGCGTCACCGGTCACCTCTACGCTGACGTCGCTGCGAATGACTTCGGCACGCTCATCGAGGACGGATCCTTCGTCCGTCAGACGGGATCCCGGTGCCACGCGTTTGAGAACCGCTTCGATCGGGTCAGCAAAGCAATAGCCCCTATGCACAGGTTGGAGTGCGGCGTTGAAGCACAAGTCAATGCGCGTGCGGGGTCGCGCCCAGAAAGGAAGTCGCATCGTTGCGCGCTCCGAGGTTCGAGTGTGAAGTCAGCCTGCTCACCCTACTGACCCGTGCGCGAAGCGCGGTCCCCGGAGGGCGCGGGGGTGACCCTGCTGCTCATCGCGCGAGAATCCGACGGCATCGAGCAAGACAGCAACGGGCATCCAGTCAGTCGCCGTAGCCCCCGATCGCTACGCACTGCGCCCATCGCCAGTGCGCTACTGGGCACGCCCCTTCTGTCGGGCTGCGGGAACGCTGGCTTCTCGTTGTCCACCGACGACGCCGCGCCCCTCGAAGGCGCACCCGACGCAAACGGAAGGGCCCGAGATCCACGCAATGACGCGGCTCTCGGGCCCTTCCCTGTGACAACGGCTGTGGAGATGGGGGGAATCGAACCCCCGTCCATCGCTGAGTAACTGCGGTTTCTCCGGGCGCAGTCTGTGCATGCGTTCTACTTGGCTCCGACCTTTGTCACAGACACCTAAGTCGACAAGCCCAGCCTGAAGAAAGTCCCGCGTGACGCTCAGGCGACGTCACACAGCAAGATTCCTAGATGACGCCAGGGACCGTGACGGAATCACACACGGACTGACGGACTCGGGCTCGCTACTTACGCAGCGAGGGCGAAGTCAGACTGCTTCTTTTCGGCAGTTATTGTTTTGCAGGGAGCGTTCACGAGATAACCCTGCATCCTCGGCCCGCTTCACGCAGATTCGCAGGCGATGTCGAAACCGATCATCCCCGTGATCCTCGATTGAGGACTGTTCCTTCTGCGAAGGGCCGCTGTCACACTGTGGAGTTTCCAAGACCGGATGCCGTGGCATCCGAGCACATCAGTCTATAACGGATGCCGCACCCCCGCCATTCCCGCCGCGTAGAGTCGGCGTCATGAACGACGTCGTCATCACCGTCCGCGGCGAGCACGAGACCCGCATCGCCCCCGAGCGCGCGATCGCGCACCTCACGATCAGAGTGGAAGGGCCAGAACGCGGCGTCGTCGTCGAGCGCATGGCCGCCTTCTCCGAGCCGGTACGAGACGATCTGGCATCCCGCAAATCCGACGGAACGGTCGCGGAATGGACGAGTCAGCGGGTCGCGGTCTGGTCGGAGCGGCCGTGGAACAACGAGGGCAAGCGCCTCGCACCCGTGCACTACGCGAGCGTGGACTTCTCCGTGACATTCACCGATTTCGCGGTGCTGTCGTGGTGGGCCGGCGAGGTCGCCGAACGCGACGGCGTACAGTTCGGGTGGATCGAGTGGCAGCTCACCCCCGAAACACGCGCGGCAACCGAGCGCAACGTCGCCACAGAGGCGGTAGGCGTCGCGGTGACGCGCGCGACGGCCTACGCGGGAGCGCTGGGTCTGTCGAATGTGACACCGCTGGAGATCGCCGACGTGGGCCTGCTCTCTCGCCAAGACCGGCCCGAGCCGGCGCCGCGTGCGCTCATGGCCAGGGCGTCGTTCGCCGCGGAAGCCGGCACCGCGCCGGCCGTGCAGCTGCAGCCGGAAGACATCGTCATCTCGGCGGCGGTCGAGGCCCGGTTCAGCGCCCGCTGAAGCGGCCTGCTACTCGCCGAGGCGATTGCGCGAGCGCATTGCGCGCTCGGCCTCGCGCTTGTCTTCGCGCTCGCGGATCGTCTGGCGCTTCTCGAACTCTCGCTTGCCCTTCGCGACCGCGATCTCGACCTTCGCCCGACCGTCCGAGAAGTACAGCTTCAATGGAACCAGGGTGTAGCCCCCGGCTGCCACTGCGTGCGAGAGCTTCACGATCTCGTCCTTGTGCAGCAGCAGCTTGCGGGTGCGCTTGGCCGAGTGGTTGGTCCAATGGCCCTGCGAGTACTCCGGGATGTGTACGGCGTCCAGGAACGCCTCGCCGCCGTCGATGTACGCGTACCCGTCGCTGAGGTTGGCGCGCCCTTCGCGAAGCGACTTCACCTCGGTGCCCGTGAGCACCAAGCCCGCCTCGTAGGTCTTCTCGATCGCGTACTCGTGGCGCGCGCGACGATTGGTCGCGACGACCTTCTCACCGCGTTCCTTGGGCATGACTGCTCCTCGATCCAGACCGCACCCGTCGCGCGGCAGCCTGTCAGTCTACATCGCGACGTGCGCGACGCGTCACGCGCGCAGCCAGCGCCGGATCGCGAAGCCCGCCGACAGCGCCGCCAGCGCGACCCCTACGAGGATCAGTGCGGGGACGACCAGCCAGGCCTCCCCCATGCCTACCCAGGTGGTCACGAACTCGACGCGGTTTCGCAGGTACTGGTCGACGCCGAAGTGCACTCCGGCGATGACGGCTGCGCTGGCCAGCAGCGAGCCGATCAAGGCTGCGAACACGCCCTCGAGGATGAACGGCGTCTGAATGAACCGGTTGGATGCTCCCACCAGGCGCATGATGCCGAGCTCTCGCCGACGCGCGTAGGCGGACAGCCGGATGGTGGTCGCGATCAGCAGAACCGCCGCGATGAGCATGAGCGCTGCGATGCCGACCGCTATGTAGGTCGCGATCGTGAGCGCCGAGAAGAGCGGCTCGAGGTACTGCAGCTCGTCGTTGACCTCTTCGACGCCCTGCATCCCCGTGAACGCCTCGCTGATGACATCGGATTGGCGATGGTCGACGAGGTTGATCCAGAACGTCTGGTTCATCTGGTCTGGCGTGATGACGCTGGCGTAGTCCTCGCCGAGCAGTTCGACGACGTTGTCGTAGGCCTCCTGGCTGCTCTCGAAGCGCAGGTCGCGGATGAGCGGCGACAGCGCTTCTCCCTCGAGCTGCTCGCGCACCGCCGTGACCTGCTCCTCGGTCGCCACGCCCGCCGCGCACGTGTCGGTCTGCGAGATCGACGTGCACATGAAGATCTGCACCTGGGCGCGGTCGGCCCAGTAATCCTGCATCTTGCCGATCTGCATCTGCATGAGGATCGCCGCGCCCACGAAAGTCAGCGACACGAAGGTGACCAGCACGACCGACACGACCATCGACAGGTTTCGCCGCAGGCCGGTGAAGGCCTCCGACATGATCAGGCCGAACCTCATGATGTCGGCCCCACTTCGTCGTCGGGATCGGTCTCGCCCAGACCCAGGCGGTCGGCGAGTCCCAGTTCGGCGACATCCATCTCGGCGAGGTCGGTGACCGGGATCGGCTGGGTGTGACCTGACGCGGGTGAGGGAGGGACGGATGCCGCGGCACCGGCCGACTCCGCAGGGAGCTCACCGCCGGGCTCGGGGTGCGGAGCCGACGCGGTCGGAGCCGACGCGGTCGGCGCAGACGGCGCAGAGGGCGCGGAGGCTGAGATGTCGGAGGGGGCGGGCTCGGGCGCAGCGTCGGACCGCGGCGGCTCCCCCGCGACGCTGGCTTCGGGCGTGGTTGTACGCGGGGCTGCGGCCAGGGCCGCGGCATCCGCCATCTCATCGTCGTCGGCATCCACGAGCGTGGGGTCCAGGCCCGCCGCCGCCGCGATCGCAGCTTCGCGCTGCACCTCGAGCACGGCCGTCAGGGCCGCCACTGCGGCGGCACCGCGTTCGGGTACGGGCGCGAGGCTCGGCAGGCCGGAGGTGTCGCCGTAGCCGCCGTGGCGCTCGTCGCGCACCATCTCTCCGAAGCTCAGCTCGATCACGCGACGCTGCATCTGGTCGACGAAGCCGGCCTCGTGGGTGGCCATCACGACCGTTGTGCCACCGGCGTTGATGCGGGCGAGAAGCTGCATGATGTCGACCGAGGTGCCGGGGTCGAGGTTTCCCGTGGGCTCATCGGCGAGCAGCACCTGCGGGCGGTTCGCCAGCGCCCGTGCGATCGCGACCCGCTGCTGCTCACCGCCAGACAGCTCGTGCGGGAACCGCTTCTCTTTGCCCGCGAGGCCCACGAGGGCGAGCACTTCGGGAACCGCCTGCTGGATGAACGCCCGCGACGACCCGATCACCTGCAGCGTGAAGGCGACGTTCTGGAACACCGTCTTGGTCGGCAGCAAGCGGAAGTCCTGGAAGACGGCGCCGACGTGCCGGCGGAAGTAGGGCACCTTGCGGTTCGACAACGTGCGCAGGTCACGCCCGAGCACCACGACGCGGCCTTCGGACGGGGTCTCCTCCCGCAGGATCAGTCGCAGGCAGGATGACTTGCCCGAGCCGGACGCACCGACGAGGAACACGAACTCCCCGCGCTGCACCTCGAAGTCCACGTTGTTCAGGGCGGGCTTCGCGGTGCCGCGAAAGCGCTTCGTGACGTTCTCGAACCGGATCATGGCCTAACGAGCCTAAGCGGATGCCTCGTCGCGCCGTTGCGCGACACCCTGGGGCGCGGCATCCGTGTCGTTCGTCGGACGGGCGCGTCGACGGGGAGCGTCAGTCGTCGATCTTGCGCTTGCGCCAACGGATGCCGGCGGCGATCAGGCCATCGAGGTCGCCGTCGAACACGACGGCGGGGTTGCCGACCTCGTATCCGGTGCGCAGGTCTTTCACGAGCTGCTGTCCGTAGAGGAAGTACGAGCGCATCTGGTCGCCCCAGCTCGCGGTGATCACGCCGGCGAGCTCCTTCTTCTTGGCCGCCTCTTCTTCTCTCTTGAGCAGGAGGAGACGGGTCTGAAGCACCCGCATCGCGGCGGCGCGGTTCTGGATCTGCGACTTCTCGTTCTGCATCGACACGACGATGCCCGTCGGAAGATGCGTGAGACGCACAGCCGAGTCGGTCGTGTTGACGGACTGGCCGCCGGGGCCCGAGGAGCGGAAGACGTCGACGCGGAGGTCACCCTCGGGGATGTCGACCTCGACGGCCTCCTCCATCACGGGGATGACCTCGACGGCGGCGAAGCTCGTCTGGCGCTTGTCCGCCGAGCCGAACGGGCTGATGCGCGCGAGGCGGTGCGTGCCGGCTTCGACCGACAGGGTGCCGTATGCGTAGGGGGCGTCGACCTCGAACGTCGCCGACTTGATGCCTGCGCCCTCGGCGAAGGACGTGTCGAGGACCTTCACCGGGTACTTGTGGCGCTCGGCCCAGCGCAGGTACATGCGCATCAACATCTCGGCGAAGTCGGTGGCGTCATCCCCTCCTGCGCCCGAGCGGATCGTAACGACGGCTGACCGGTCGTCGTACTCGCCGTCCAGCAGGGTCTGAACCTCGAGCTGACCGATGATGTCCTCGAGCTCGGCGATCTCATGGCGGGCTTCTTCGGCCGCGTCTTCGTCATCCATCTCGTTCGCGAGCTCGACGAGTACATCGAGGTCGTCGAGGCGCCGCTCGACATCGGTGACGCGCTTGAGCTCGGTCTGGCGATGACTGAGGGCGCTGGTGACCTTCTGCGCCTTGTCGATGTCGTCCCACAGATTGGGAGCGCCGGCTTCTTCGCTCAGACGCGCGATCTCGGAGGTGAGTGCGTCGACGTCGACCACAGACTTGATGTCGGAGAAGGTGGAACGCAGCGCCTGGATGTCGGCGGAAGGATCGAAGTCGAGCATGACACTCCAGACTAACGTGGTTGACCATGGCCGATCGTCCGGACTCCCCCACGGCGCGCGATGTGCTGTGGCGATTCGGGCCGATGGTCTACGGGCCCACCGTGCTCTTCGCCCTCGGCGAGGGCGCCGTGTTGCCCATCATCCCGGTGATCGCGGCCGACCTGGGTGCCGACGTCGCCGTCGCGGCACTCGTGGCATCCGCGCTGGTGGTGGGCCAGCTGTGCGGCAACATCCCCGCCGGCTGGGCGGTCGCGCGCATCGGCGAACGCCTCACCATGGTGATCGCGGGGGTGGTCTCGCTGGCCGGCATCGTGGGGATGGCGCTGGCTCCGTCGCTCGGTGTGTTCGCCATCGCCGTCTTCCTCATCGGGTTCTGCGCCGCGGCGTTCGGGCTCGCGCGCCACTCGTTCATGACCACGCGGGTGCCGCTGGCGTTCCGGGCACGAGCCCTCTCGCTGCTGGGGGGCACCTTCCGTCTCGGCATGTTCGTCGGACCCTTCGTCGCGGCGGCGCTGATCGCGGTCTTCGGCGACGAGCACGTGACGATCTGGTTCTTCGGAGCGTGTCTCGTCGCGACCGTGCTGCTCGTACTGCTCGGACCCGACCCCGAGACGCGCTTCCGCCCGACGAGCGTGACACGGGCTGCCGACCAAGCGGCGCTCACCGAAGACACCGGTGAGCCGGTCACGGGCACGATCCCGGTGCCGTCGCAGCGGGCGCCACGAACGGGTGTGTTCCGCACCATGTGGCGCCATCGCGACGTGCTGTCGCGGCTCGGCCTGGCCGCGGCATCCCTCTCGGCCGTCCGCTCCGCACGGCAGGTCGTGCTCCCGCTGTGGGGCGTCTCGATCGGCCTGGACGCGCAGACGATCGCCCTGGTCGTCGGCATCTCGGGAGCGATCGACTTCGCACTGTTCTACGCGAGCGGCCAGGTCATGGATCGCTTCGGCCGGCTGTGGGCGGCGCTGCCCGCGATGCTGCTGATGGGCGCCGGGTTCATCGCGCTTTCGTTCACGCACGACAGCGGCGAAGCGGCGATGTGGTTCGCGATGTTCGCCGCCGTGCTCGGGGTCGGCAACGGCCTGTCGAGCGGCATCCTGCTCACCCTCGGAGCCGACGTCGCTCCGAGGACCGACCCCGCACCCTTCCTCGGGTCGTGGCGCACCTTGACCGACGCGGGAGGGGCCGTCTCTCCGCTGCTGGTGTCGGCCATCACGGCGGCCGCGTCGCTGGCCGTGGCAACCGGCGTCGTCGGCGCGATCGGACTGGTCGGCGCCCTCGCCTTCGTGCGGTGGGTGCCGCGGTTCGTGCCACGCACGCGGGCCTGACCCGCTCGCGAGTGCGGGTCATACCCACGCCCTGCGGACGGCCTCGGCGCCGAGTTGCATGCGCGTGGTCACACCTGCGACGTCCATGAGGTCGGCGACCCGGCGCTGGACGGTGCGCAATGAGATCCCGAGCTGCCCTGCCGCCGCGGCATCCGTCACCCCCATGAGCAGAAGGTGCAGCAGGTCGCGGTCGATGTCTTCGGCGACAGGACCGGCGGCCACGGGAAGGAACTCCATCGCGGCACGCCAGTACTCCTCGAAGATCGAGACGACGAGATCGAGCAGGCCACTGGGATGGATCAGCAGCGCGCCGAATCCGTCGTCCTCGTCCTGCGAGTGCATCGGTACGAGCGCCATCTGATCGTCGGCGATGAACATACGGGTCGGGAGCTTCGGAAGGACGCGGATCTCCTCCCCGATCTGCGACATGTCGCGCGCCGCGGCCAGGAAGCCGGGACGCTCGAGCACCGCGCTCTCGACGATCACGCGATAGCGCACACCACGGGCGAGAGCCCGATCCTCCTCGATGTTCTCCTCGCCGCTGAGCAGCGCGATCTCGTTCAGCACCAGCACCCGCACCTGCGCCGTCGACGCCGCCTGAAGCTGGGCGACGCGCTGCCTGACAGCGTCATCGCCGATCACCACGTCGACCACGTCGGCGACGCTGCGCTGCTCCGTCGAGCGGCGGTACAGGTCGTTCAGCTCGAGGAGAGCTTCGTGCGCACGGGTGATGCCGCGCTCGCGCTCGAGGAGCAAGGGACGCAGCGCGATGTTCGGAGGCGATGCGGTGAAGCGGTCGCTGTTCGCCGCCTGACGTGCGAGCAGTCCCAGACGCTCGAGCTCGTCGACGATCGGGCGCACGCGTGGCAACGACATGCTGAGGCTGCCGGCGATCTCGGCGGTCGAGGCTGCCGGCTGCTGCAGCACGCGCCGGTAGACGGCGGTGTGAGCTTCATCGAGTCCGAGTGCTTCGAGCACGGTGGCCTTCCCCATGCGTCCCATCGTCACCTGCCGCGCCTGGCGGATGGTGGCCATGGCATTTCTCCGCCACCACTTTAGGCCCGTAGGCCGCGATGCTCGTATCGACCCTTACCCCCAGAGAGGCTCACGCATGTCACGATCCCCCTCCATCGGCCGCCGCCTGCGCCCGATCGTCGCCGCCACGAGCGGTTTGGCGATCGGCATCGCAGGCCTCGGCATCGCCACGCTTCCGGCGACCGCCAACACAGACGTCGACGGTCCCCCCGCCCCCGCGGCGGTCGCCGGCGGTTCCCGCTCCGTCACTCTGATCACCGGCGATCGCGTGACGGTGACCGACCTGTCGGACGGCACGCACGCCGTCGACGTCGAGACGGCGGTGCCCGGCGCCGGGGTCCGGACCTACCAGGTGGGCGACGAGCTGCACGTCGTGCCCGACGCTGCACTGCCCTACCTGGCCTCGGGCGCGCTCGACCAGGATCTCTTCAACGTCTCACTGCTGATCGAGTACGGCTACGACGACGCGTCGGTGGACGCGACCCCGATCATTCTGGAACAGGATGCCGCCACCGCCCGCACCTTCTCGGCACCCGCGCCGGGTCTCGAGGTGCAGGCCGAACTGCCGAGCATCAGCGGCACCGCGGCGACTGTCGGCCACGCCGAAGCCGCATCGGCCTGGAACGCGCTGACCGCTCCGAGCGCTCGCTCATTCTCGGCCACCCCGTCCCTCGCCGACGGCATCGAGGCGATCCACCTCGACGGCAAGGTGAAGGCCGCGCTGGACGGGAGCGTCGAGTACATCGACGCCCCCGAGGCATGGGCGGACGGCCACACCGGTGACGGTGTGACGGTGGCGGTGCTCGACACCGGGTACGACGACACCCACCCTGATCTGCAGGGCCGCATCCTCGACGGCTCCCAGAGCTTCGTTCCCGGCGAGGAGGTCGCCGACGACCCCAACGGTCACGGCACGCATGTCGCCTCCACCGTGGCGGGCACCGGCGCCGCCTCGGACGGCACCCACCGTGGCGTGGCAGACGGCGCCGATCTGCTCATCGGCAAGGTCCTGGGTGCAGACGGCTACGGGCAGGACTCGTGGATCATCGAGGCGATGGAGTGGGCCGGTCAGAATGCCCCGATCGTGTCGATGAGCCTCGGGTCGATGTCGCCGTCCGACGGCAAGGATCTCATGGCCGAGTCGCTCAACCAGATCGCCGAGTCCACCGGCGCGCTGTTCGTGGTGGCGGCCGGAAACGCCGGTTCGCCCGAGTCCATCGGCGCCCCGGGTTCGGCCGCACAGGCCTTCACGGTCGGCTCGGTGGACGACCCGTCAGGTGCGCTGTCGTACTTCACGAGCCAGGGCCCGCTCTCGCGCTCCGGTGCGCTGAAGCCGGATGTGACCGGCCCCGGCAACGATGTCACGGCGGCGCGTTCCGCCGACAGCGGCGGCGACGGCGCCTACATCGCGATGAGCGGCACGTCGATGGCGACGCCGCACGTCGCCGGCGCCGCCGCGATCCTGCTCGGCGCCAATCCGGACTACACGACCGGGCAGTTGAAGGCCGCCCTGGCCAGTACCGCCAACGACCTGGGCTACGCCCCGTACCAGGGCGGCACCGGGGTCATCGACGTGGATGCCGCTCTCGAGGCGCCGGTCGTGGCATCCGGTTCCGGCGACTTCGGCATGCTGATGTGGGGCGATGAGCCGACCCCGGTCGAGCGCACCGTCGAATACACCAACCGCACGGACGCCGACATCACCGTCGCCCTCACCGCGACGCTCACCGACACCACGCCGGGAGGCGAAACGGCTCCCGGGCCGCTTTCGACGGGTATCGCGTTCGACGCACTGACGCTCGGCACAGACACCCTCACCGTGCCGGCCGGCGGAGCCGCGTCGGTCACCATGACCGTGGATCCGGCCAAGGTCCCCGCGGGCACGCAGCTGTCGGGCGCGCTCGTCGGATCGGTGGACGGCGAGGCCGTCACGCGCACGGCACTCGGCACGATCGCCGAGGCGGAACGCTACGACCTCACGATCACGGCGACGGATTTCGAGGGCAACCCAGTGAGCGCATACGCGATGCTGTGGGATGCCGCGGCCCAGTGGGCCGAGCCGGTCCTCGTCGAAGGCGAGACGACGCTGCGCCTTCGGAAGGGTGACTACTCCGTCATGTCCTACATGGACGTCGACCGCACGCCCGACACGGTCGCGATGGTGCTGACGGGTGACCCCAAGCTCTCGCTGACGCAGGATTCGTCGGTCGCGCTGGACGCTCGTGCCGCGAAGCAGATCACGGTGGATGTGGGGCGCGACGACCTCGAGCAGGTCTTCGGCCGCATGGACTTCCGGGCCGACGGGTTCACCGCGAGCGCGATGGTGCCCGTGCTCGTCGACGAGCTGTGGGCCCAGCCCATGAAGGTCGACGACGCCGAGTTCGACTTCACGACGCGCTGGCGCCTGTGGGAGCCAATGCTCACCGTGAAGGCCGGGAAGACGCCTCTGGACATCGTGCTGCAGGTCGGCTCGACCTTCCTCAACGGCAAGATCAAGACTGCGGCCGTGAACGCCGAGCAGGGAAGCGTCGAAGATTTCGCCGCCGCCGGCGTCCAGGGCAAGGTCGCCGTCGTGACCCGCTCCGACACTGTGACGCCCGGTCAGGCAGCGGCCAACGCGGCAGCGGCCGGCGCGAAGCTGCTCATCCTCGTCAACGACGGCGACGGCGAACTCAGCACGTGGGTGGGCTCGGACGACTTCGAGTCGGACGCACCCATCGCGGTCGCCGGCGTGAGCGGCGTCGAGGGCCGCGAACTGCTCGCGGACATCGCGCGCAAGAAGGTCACCGTGACCGCGGTGGGCGACGAGTACGCCGACGTGGTCTACGACATCGCGCGCTACAGCGACGGCGAGATCCCGCAGGACCTGGCCTACGCGCCCGAGAACCTGACGCGCATCGACACCAGGTACCACGGTCAGAACGAGCTCGTCGGTGAGTTCCGATACGACTTCGTGCCGGGTGCCGAATACGGCGCCGGCTTCGCGATGCGCGCTGAGCGCGGCGTCGTGCGCGAGGAGTGGGTGAACACCGACGACCTGCGATGGAACCAGGGTGTGGGCGTGGACTCCGTCCGGTGGGAGATGCGCGACATCCTCCGCACGTACGAGCCCGGGCAGGAGCTCGAGGTGGAGTATTTCGGCGGGATCGTGCGTCCCTACGTCGGCCCTGGGTTCTGGGTGCCGCACCGCGTGTCGGACTACGCGCAGATCAACGTCCCGAGCTGGGCGGACGGTGGCGACGCGATGCACACCGGCTCATTCGACACGTGGATGGAGCCGTCCACGGTTGAGCAGCTGACCGACATCTACATCGATGGCGAGCTGATCCGGCAGACCGAGAACCAGGGCGCGAACGTGTTCGACCTTCCCGACGGCGAGCAGGAGTGGCGAGTCGTCAGCACCGCGACGCACGACGGCGCGCACCTGGCGGGCTCGACGAAGACCGTCAGCGAGTGGACCTTCCGGTCGGCCGGCCAGCTCGGCGACTGGGACTACCGGCTCCTGCCGATGATCCAGGCGTACTACGACGTCGACGTCAACGCCGAGAATCTCGTGGGTGAGGGTCGACGCAAGGGCTCCGGCATCCCGCTGGATCTCGAACTCGGGCACGTCGCCGGTACGGCACCCGCAGGCGCGATCACGGCCGCCACGCTCGAGGCCCGGACGGCAGGCGGCGAGTGGGTGCCGGTGCCCCTCACGCCGGCCACCACGGACGCCCCGACCGGCCCGGTCGAGGGTGACGGCGACATCTTCGTGACTTCTCGCGCGTGGGTCAGCGGCTACGCCGCTGAGATCCCGGTGTCCGACAAGGGCGGCTGGGTGGACCTGCGCGTGACCGCGACGGATGCCGAGGGCAACACGTTCTCGCAAGAGATCGAGAAGGCGTTCCAGGCGACGCCCGTCAAGGGCGGCGGCAACGGCCGGGGCTGACCCGATCCAGAGTCCGGCAGGGGCTCCATCCGCTTCGGCGGGTGGAGCCCCTTCGCTGTTCGCCCTCCCCCGCCGACGCGAGATGTCGAACCGTCGCAAACGGCCGTGTCGCTGCAACCGGAGCGGCCGATTGCGACGTTTCGGCGCCAACTGCGGGGGCAGGGTCACCACATCGCGGCGACGAGGGTGGCGAACAGCTCCTCGGGGTCGTTGTCGAGGCCCCGGCGGCCGAACCACGTCGAGACGTTCACGACATCGCGGTGCATGAAGTCCATGCCCTGTGGGTTCGCCGCGACGTCCACGATCTGCGGCAGGTCGATCACGACGATGCGGCCATCGTGGTCGAGCAGGTTGTACGGCGACAGGTCGCCGTGCGCGAATCCTGCGCGCGCGAACAACGTGAGGATCTCGACGACTTGGCGGTACGCATCGGCGAGTTCGCCGCCGTGCCGCCGCGATTGCGCGAGCCGCGGTGCGGCCTGGCGTCCGTCGCCGATGAACTCCATGAGCACCTCGGTGTCGCTGACCTGCACGGGATAGGGCACCGGCACGCCCGACCGCCACGCCAGCGACAGCGCCGCGAACTCGCTCGCCGCCCAGTGCCCGGCGGCCACGAAGCGACCGTGGATGGATTTGCGGCCTACCGCTCGCGCGTCGCGCGTGTTGCGCATCACGCGGCCCTCCTCGTAGCTGCCGGAGCGGTGGAAGTCGCTGTGGTGCGTGCTTCGAAAGCGCTTGGCCGCGAGCAGCGTGCCGGACGTGCCGGGAACGGCGCGCTCGATCAGGTAGAGGTCGGCCTCCTTGCCGGTCTTGACGATGCCGAGTTCGGTGTCGAAGGCACCGGCAGCGGTGACGACCCAGTCGGGATGCGGGAGCGGTCCGCGTCGGGTGGGAGAGCACGCGGGCCACGTGGACCAGCGTTGATCGGGCCCCGGCTCGAGGAGCAGGGCGTCGGAAGGGAATGCGTCGAAGCGCAGAGATGACATCGGGGAAGACTCCAGTGACTGGAGGCCGCCGATCTCAGTGGGTGCGGGCGGCCTCGCGGGAAGGGGAACTGACGGGAGACATGGCAAAGACAGCCATCGTGTTCCTCCTTCCGGTCAGGGTGCGGCGCACCGGTGCGGCGTTCACTCTAGCGGCAGCCCGCTCCGGGGCACCAGGGATGGCGCTACCTTCGTGCACATGAGCGGATCGGACCCCAGCGGCGGTGGTGTCGTCCGGTTCTGTCGCAGCCGCAGCGCGGGACGTCGCTGCACGCGGCCGCTCGGGCACCCCGGTCTGCATCGCCACCGGACGATCATGTGGACGGATGCCTCGGCCGACCCGCCACGATGCCCTGGTTCCGGCGAGCCGGGCGAGCCCGCCGCGCAGCTTCCCGACGGCTACCCGCATGGCCGGGCGCTGTGCGCGGGCTGTCAGCAGTTCGTGCCTCTCGACACGGCCGGACGGCTCGCCGAACACGAGGCCAGCGACGACGCCGAGACGGATGCCGAGGCCGGCAGCCGCCGGGAGTGGTTCAACCTGCACGGCTGGTAGCGACCCGATCCGGCGATGCAGCGAGCCCCGTGTCAGCGCAAGGCCGTGCGGCTCGTGGCGGTCGCCTCGAGTGCGACGCCGTCGGGCACGAACAGCGTGATGACGGGCGGATGCCACGTACCCGCGACGGTCACTCGGGCCGAGACGCCGTCGGGGGTCTCCGCCGACACAAGCACTGCGCCGCCGCCGACCTCCGCGACCATGAGTTCCGCCTGCTCGTGCACCGCGGCATCGGTCAGGAGCGCGACCGGTGTGTCGTCGACGACGGTCACCTCGAAACCGTCCGCCGCGGCGAGCGCCGCGGCATCCGCCAGCGCATCCAGCCGCTTCTGCGAGAGGTACAGGCTGGTCGCCGCAACGCAGATCAGGATCGCGACCATCGCGAGCATCGCGTAGCCGAGCGTCAGGATCAGGATGCTGCCCTCGTCGTCTTCGTTCACCCGATCTCGGCGGGCGTCGCGCGGCGCCGTCACGACGAGCCCCAGAACCGCGACACCTTGTGGGCGGCTGTCCCTTCCACCGGGATCGATGCAATCTGGTCCAGGCCGAGAACCGGTGGGACCAGTGGCAGTGCCACGGTGCTGCGGACGGTGACGACCAGGGTCGCCCCTGCCGCGGGGCACGACACGCCCGCCGGCCGGCAGGCGATGTCGACGTCGACGTGGTCAAGCCCGTACTCCTCGCGCACGGAGGCGAGCACGCGCTCGGCGCGTGCGTCGGCATCCGACGCATCAGCTGCTGTCGAGATCGCCCTCGCGAGATGCCGTGCACCCGCCTCCACTCCGAGGGACTGCTGCTGAATCGACCCGAGCGCGACCACGAGGTAGACCAGCGGAACGAGCATCAGCAGGCCCACGAGGATGAACTCCAGCGCCGCCGACCCTCGATCGTCGGCGAGGTCCGCGGCACTGGCATCCCGTTCAGTCGAACGATTCGATGGGCGCATGGGCCGTCACCTCCATCGATCGCGGCGAGCCGAGCAGTCCGACCAGCGGCAGCGTCGTCGCGACGCGTACCTCCACGGACGGATGCCCGAGTTCGGTGGTCTCACGTACGCTCACGTCGGCGGCGTAGTCAGCGCCGACCGTCCGCGTGACGATCTCGCGCGTCCGGTCAGCCCCCTCGTCGAGCGACGTGTCTGCAAGCGCTGCATGGTAGGCGCCTTCGACCGCCGCGTCGTGGACGACGTTGCGCACGTACACGGCGAGACCGAACTGCAGCACCCCGAGCGTCAGCACGGTCAGGAGCGTGCCGACCAGCACGAACTCGACAGGGCTCGAACCCTCTTCGCCCGCACCCGCCGCCGCGAGCCGGGCACGGACGCCCCTCACAAGACGGGTACGGTTGCCGGGCACGGCCTCAGAAGCCCGATACCCGTTCGATGGCCTGCTCGAACAGCCCCGCGAGCGCCGGCCCCGCGAGTGCCCAGATCAGGACCACCAGCCCGGCCGTCATGAGCGTGATCAAGACCCAGCCCGGCACGTCGCCTCTGTCGTCGTCCACGAGGCCGCGCCCCGCGGCACGTACCCGCTCGATCGCGCGACGCATCCACATCGTGTTCATCTCTTTCTCCTTCCGACCGCGAGGTCAGCCGATACCCAGTCGAAGCATGAAGATCCCGGGGAACACCGCGAACAGGACGCTCAACGGCAAAATCAGGAAGACCAGCGGAACCAGCATGTAGATCTCCTTGCG
This sequence comes from Microbacterium sp. HD4P20, assembly GCF_019449275.2. Lineage (GTDB taxonomy): Bacteria > Actinomycetota > Actinomycetes > Actinomycetales > Microbacteriaceae > Microbacterium. The sequence goes on along the minus strand of NZ_JAHZQZ020000014.1, from coordinate 21,447 downwards.
CCCGGCCCTCTCGATGAGGCCGCGCTTGGCGTCCTCTCGCGCATCGAGCGCCTGCGCGTGGAGGACGTGCGCGAGCGGCGCGCCACGATCGATCGCGGCGACGAGCTGGTCGACCGAACGCGAGAGCGCGGGAACCTCCAGGTCGGCTGCCATCCTCCCGAGCGACTCGGACAGGGACGATCCGGTTCCGGCGGCCACGACCACCCCGCGAAGCTCGGCCGTGAGCTCACCGGCGCCGACATCGCCGACACGGCGCAGGGAGTCCAGCAGCCCTTCACCCGCCGAAAGGCACAGCGCGAGAAACTCGAGTACGGTCGGCAACTCCTCCTCGATGCGGGCCACCCGGGCTCGCGAGGCGCGCGTGAGCCACGCGTCGCATGCGAACGCGCCGCCGACCGCAGCCAGCGGTGGCAGCAGTCCGAGAGCCGCCGACCCGCGCCCGAGCAGCACCAGCGCCACGACCACCGCCCCACCCACGGCCAGCCCGACGACGGCCCATGCGAGCTGCCGGCCTCGGAAGTGCGCGGGATCCATCGTCCACCCGGCGCGCTTGAGGCGCCGCGCGACAGCTTCGTCTCCACCGACCGCGTCGGCGAACCGGCGCTGCAGCGCAACCCACGCCAGGGAGGGATCGTATCCGGGCCGTGCGGACACATCGAGGCCCCGCGGATCGGTGACGTCGCGGATGTAGGGCGCGATGCGCCGGGCCAGGCTGGGCGCGCCCCAACGCGGCGCCAGGGAAAGCAGGAGGCAGGCGCCGACACCGAGCGCGGTGCCCAGCACGACCGCGTAGGCCAGATCCCCCGCGCCACCGCCGATCACCCGAACCACCGCCGTGGTTGCGGGAGCCGGCCGAGCCGGATCATCACGCGATAGGCCACGAACGAGACCGCGGCCCCGGCGAGGATGAGCGCGATACCCTCCGCACTCCCGTACGCCTTCGCACCCTCGGGACGCATCGCCAGAAGCGCCAGGATGACCCACGGCGCCGCGACGCCGAGCACCGCCGCACCGCGGATCCACGATTGTCGGGACTCGACCTCGGCCCGCAGCGCCGCGTCGGCGCGGACGGATGTCGCCAATGCCCGCAGCACGGCGGTCAGCTCCGTGCCGCCGACCTGGCGCGCCATGCGCAGCGTCTCGACGATGCGATCAGCCACCGGGTCGGCCAGATTCGCTTTGAGCCGCTGCGCGCTGGAGTCGAAATGACCCGACGCCGATACGTCGCGGGCGAAGGCCGCGAAGGCGGGCCGCAGGTCCGCCGGCGCGGAATCAGCCAGACTCGCGACCGCGTCCGGAAGCGACATACCCGCCCGCACGGACGCGATGAGCAGGTCGCACACGTCGGGCCACAGCGTGCGGCGGGTGCGCAGCAGACGCGAACGGCGCGCGCGCAGCCAGGCGAACGGGGCGAGCGCGCCAGCGGCGGCCGCCACGAGCGACAGGACAGGAACCTGAGTCAGGAGCCACGCGGTGGCCGCGGCGACGACAGCGCTGCACGCGGCCACGACGACGACCGAGGTTGCCGACATCCGCGCCATGCCCGAGTCCTCGAGCAGCCGCGAGAGGCGGCTCGGCCTGGCAGCCTCAGCGCGTCGCAACCCCGACGGCCACAACCAGGGCGAGAGGACCAGCAAGATCCCCGCCGCGAGCACCGCGCCCCAGACGAAGGTCATGCCCCGCCCGCCCGGTACAGCGTCCGCGCCGAGATCACGCCGCCGTCGACCCCGGTCGGAGCGACGATCTCGACGACACGACGAGCGCCGGACGCATCCCGCTCGCAATGGACGACGAGATGAACGGATGCTGCGACCGCCGGGAGCACGAACGACGAGTCGATATTGCGCCCGGCCAGCAGGGGAAGCGCGGCCAGCTTGCCCAGCGCCTCGCGGGCCGAATTCGCGTGGATCGTCGCGGCGCCCGGCACTCCGGTGTTGAGCGCCAGCAACAGATCCAAGGCCTCCGCGTCGCGCACCTCACCGACCACGAGGCGATCGGGGCGCATGCGGAGCGCTTCTTTCACCAAGCGCCGCAGTGTCACCTCGCCGGTTCCCTCGAGACTCGGCTGCCGACCCTGCAAGGAGACGATGTCTGCGGCGCGCACGGCGAGCTCGAACGTCTCCTCCACGGTCACGATCCTGTGGGTGGGAGGGCAGGCAGCGATGAGTGCGCCCAGGAGCGTGGTCTTGCCCGCGTGGGTGGCTCCCGACACAAGCACGGACCGACCCTGCACCATCGCCTCTTGCAGCAGATGCGCAGCCGACGGATCGAGCGAGCCCGCCGCGACCAGCCTGCCGAGATCGCGATACGCCGGCAGGAACTTGCGGACGTTCACCGCCCAGTGGCGCCTGGTGATGTCGGGGATCACCACGTGAAGGCGCGAGCCGTCGGGCAGGGAGGCGTCCACGAACGGCTGGCTCAGGTCGACGCGACGGCCGCTGGACTGCAGCATCCTCTCGACAAGATCGCGCACGGCGGTCTCGGTGAGGACGAGCGGCGTCTGCTCCGGGACTCCCCCGCGCGCCACGAAGATGCGGTCGGGGGCGTTGATCCACAGTTCCTCGACGGTGGGATCGTCAAGGTACGCCTGCAGCGGTCCGTAGCCGGCGACCGTGGCGAGCACGTCGCGGACGCACGCGGCCTCGTCGTCGACGGGGGCGAGCCCGCGCGCGAGCGCGAAGTCGTTGTGCCTGCGTACCTCGGCACGGGCGATCTGTGCGGCGAGGTCGGGATCCCGCGACGGATCGGTGCGCTCGGCGCGAAGCCTCTCGCGCACGCGCTCGGCGACGAGCGCGGAAACGGGCGTCGCGGCGAGGGTCACCGAAGCATCCTCGCAAGTCACGGCCGAGGCCTTCCGAAGTTATCCACAGATGCGCATCGCACGGCGGCGGGGCAGGATGGTCTGAACGACGGAAGGACGATCATGGACAGGACCAAGACGGAACTCTCTCGCGCAACCAAGGCGGGGCTCGGCATCGCCGGGATCGTGCAGGTCGTGTTCGCCTTCTTGGCGTTCTGGGACCTCGCCAATCGAGACGCACGGGAAGTGCGTGGACCCAAGGCGGCGTGGATCCCGGCGATCCTGGTCAACTGGATCGGTCCGGCCAGCTACTTCCTCTTCGGCATCCGCCGCTAGCCGCGCGTGACATCCGGGGGTCTTCCCCCCAGCCGCGACACAGGCGCGTCAGTAGACTGAACCCACTCGCGGGAGTGGTGGAATTGGCAGACACGCAGGATTTAGGTTCCTGTGCCTCCGGGCGTGTGGGTTCAAGTCCCACCTTCCGCACGCGGACTCTTGGCGACCACTGGGAACCGCCGACTCTGTACCGCCGACACCTCGACCGACGGGAAACCTCACCGTGCACGCAGTACCCACCGCCCTGATTCCTTGGCTCGATCCGGCCGCGATCATCGCATGGGCAGGCCCGTGGGCGCTCGTGGTCGTGTGCTTCATCGTCTTCGCCGAGACAGGGCTGCTCGTCGGCTTCCTGCTGCCGGGTGACACCCTCCTCGTCATCGCCGGACTGCTGTCGCACTCCACCGCGGCCGCGCCGAACGGCGTCTTCGGGATCAGCGTGTGGTGGGTGGCACTCCTCATCGGGCTCGCAGCGTTCGTCGGTGGTGAGGTCGGCTATCTCATCGGCCATAAGGCTGGGCCTGCGGTGTTCGAGCGCAAAGAGAGCGGTGTGTTCAGCGTCAAGAATGTCGAGCGCACCAATGCGTTCTTCGAGCGCTTCGGGGGCCTCACGATCATCCTCGCCCGCTTCGTGCCGATCGTGCGCACCTTCGCACCCGTCGCAGCCGGTGTCGGCCATATGCACAAAGGCAAGTACACGCTCTACAACCTCATCGGCGCGGTCATCTGGGGCTTCGGTCTGACGATGTTCGGCTACGCCATCGGCTTCATCCCGTTCGTGCGCGACCTGGTCACCGAGTACATCGACGTCATCCTGCTGATCGCCGTGGGCGGCACGGCCGTGGTCACTCTCTGGCACTACCTCCGCGAGCGCAGCAAGGCGAAGAAGGCGGCCGCTGCCGGCCAGGACGTCGTCACCGACGAGTCCGAGGCCGAAGCGCTCGTCCTGGATCCCGAGGTCTTCGAGCGCGGCCCCGAGCACGGCGACGCGCCGAAGAGCTGACCTCGCGCGTCAGGACGCCTTCTTCTTCGCCGCCGGCTTCTTCTCGGCCGTCTTCTTGGCCGCCGGCTTCTTGGCCGACGAGCCGGATGCCTTGCCCTCCGACGTCGCGGAAGTCCCGGCATCCTTCTTCGCCGTTCCCTTCGAGTCCGAGCCGCTGCGCGCAGCGCGGGACTTCTCGACGCTCGCGCGCAAGGCGGCCATGAGGTCGATGACCTCGCCGCCGGCCTCCTCTTCCTCGTGGTCGCCGAACGTCTCGGCGGTGTCGACCGCGTCGCCCTTCTCGAGCTTCGCCTCGATCAGCGTGCGCAACTCGGCCTGGTACTCGTCGGTGAACTCCTCGGGATCGAAGTCGCTCGCGAAGCTCTCGACGAGGGATGCCGACAGCTCGAGCTCCTTCGCAGAGATCCGCACCGACTCGTCCAGTGCTGGGAAGGCGGCCTCGCGCACCTCGTCGGCCCACAGCAACGTCTGCAGCACCAGCACGTCACCGCGGACCCGCAGCGCCGCGAGGCGCGTCTTCTGCCGCAGCGAGAACCGCACGATCGCCGTGCGCTCGGTCTGCTCCAGCGTCTTGCGCAGCAGCACGTAGGCCTTTGGAGAGGCCGAGTCCGGCTCGAGGTAGTACGCGCGGTCCAGTGTCAGCAGATCGATCTGCTCGCTCGGCACGAACTCGACGACGTCGATCTCGCGGCTCTTCTCGGCAGGAAGCGACGCGAGGTCGTCTTTCGTGAGCACGACTGTCTTGTCACCGTCGTCGTACGCCTTGTCGATGTCGGAGTACGGCACGACCTCCCCGTCGATCTCGCAGATGCGCTGATAGCGGATGCGTCCGCCGTCCTTGTTGTGCACCTGGTGCAGCGAGACGTCGTGGTCTTCGGTCGCGGAGTACACCTTGACTGGCACGTTCACGAGCCCGAACGTCAGTGCACCCTTCCAGATCGCCCTCATCCCACAAGTACACACCGGCAACACCGGTCACGGCTACCCTGAACCCATGCCGGGCGGAGAGCAACTGGTGCGGATCGGCGGAAGGCGCCTGCGCATCACCAACCTCGACAAGGTGCTCTACCCCGAGACGGGCACCACCAAGGGCGAGGTGATCGACTACTACACGCGCATCGCCGAAGTCATGATCCCGCACGTGGTCGGGCGGCCCGTCACGCGCAAGCGGTGGCCCGACGGCGTGGGCACCGAGGACGACCCCGGCATGGTGTTCTTCGCGAAGGACCTCGAGCGGGGCGCGCCCTCATGGGTGAGACGGATGCCGATCCCGCACTCGACCGGAGCGAAGGACTACCCGCTCGTCGGCGACGTGCCGACCCTGGTCTATCTGGCGCAGGTCGCGAGCCTCGAGCTGCACGTGCCGCAGTGGCGCTTCGCTCCGGACGGCGACCGGGGCGACGCCGACCGCCTCGTGCTCGACCTCGACCCGGGCCCCGGGGTCGGGCTCGCCGAATGCGCCACGGTCGCCGGCTGGGCGCGGACGATCCTCGAGGGCATGGGTCTTGAGCCCTACCCGGTGACCAGCGGCAGCAAGGGGATCCACCTGTACGCGGCGCTGCCGCCCGGGCAGTCGAGCGAGCAGGCGTCGGCACTGGCGAACGAGCTCGCCCGGGCGATCGAGGCCGATCATCCCGACCTCGTCGTGAGCAGCATGAAGAAGTCCGAGCGGGGCGGCAAGGTGCTGATCGACTGGAGCCAGAACAACGGCTCGAAGACGACGATCGCCCCATACTCCCTGCGCGGGCGCATGCATCCCACGGTCGCCGCCCCGCGCTCGTGGGACGAACTCGAGGAGCCCGAGCTGCGGCATCTGGAGTTCACCGAGGTACTCGAGCGCATCGAGGCCATCGGCGACCCGATGGCGCCTCTCGGGTTCCACGCCGGCGGACGTGAGGCCGAGACCGGTCCTTTGGGCGCCTACATCGCCAAGCGCAGCGCGGATCGCACCCCCGAGCCGGTGCCGCGCAACCCGCTCGGCGCCGCGCCGAGCGACGAGAAGCCCCGGTTCGTCATCCAGGAGCACCACGCCTCCCGTCTGCACTGGGACTTCCGCTTGGAGCGCGACGGCGTGCTGGTCAGCTGGGCGGTGCCTCGCGGCGTGCCTCACTCGTATAAGCGCAACAATCTCGCCGTCCAGACCGAGGACCACCCGATGGAGTACGCCACGTTCGAAGGGACGATCCCCGCGGGCGAGTACGGCGGAGGCACGGTGACGATCTGGGACGACGGCCGCTACGACCTCGAGAAGTGGCGTGACGACGAGATCATCGCGACGTTGGAGGGCCGCCCCGGCGGTCCGCTCGGTCGCGTCCGCCTGGCCCTCATCCGCACCGAGGGCGAGGGCGAGAAGTCCAGCTGGCTGCTGCATCGGATGAAGACGGATGCCGACGGTCGGCCGCAGGCGGACGGCACGCCGGTCGAGCCGACGCCGCAGGCCGACGAGCCTCGGCCCCCGGCATCCGCCCGCCGCCCCGCTCCCCCGGTGACGTCATCACGCGGAGCGGACGCCGAGGCAGCCGCCGACGCAGACGCTGAACAGCGGGACTCGGCCGGCGATCTGCGTCCGATGCTGTCCACGTCGGCGACGCCGGCGGCGGCCGGTCAGGCGGCGCAACGGTGGGGCGAGCCGGCCTGGGTCGAGATGAAGTGGGACGGCATCCGCGCGGTGGGTTCGTGGGACGGCTCGCGGTTGCGGCTGTACGCGCGCAGCGGCAACGACATCACCCACCGCTACCCCGAGCTGACCGCAGTGGACGCGGGTCTCGGCGACGAGCCCGCGGTGGTGGACGGCGAGCTCGTCGCACTCGAACCGGACGGGCGGCCGAGCTTCCCGCTGCTGCAGATGCGCATGAACCTGGAGCGCGCGGGCGACATCACCCGTGAGGCCCGCCGCACCCCGGTGCGCTACTACCTCTTCGACGTGCTCTCTCACGACGGCGACGACCTCGCCGATCTGCCGCTGCGGGAACGCCGCGAGGTCCTCGAGGCAGTGGCCGACAACACCGTCGAGGCCATCGCGGTGCCACCTGTCTTCGACGACGTCGACGCCGCCCTCGACGTGAGCAGGCAGTTGCGATTGGAAGGCATCGTCGTGAAAGACCCGGCGTCGCGCTACCGCCGCGGCGGGCGGTCGGAGGCGTGGCTCAAGGTGAAGATCACTCACACCCAGGAGGTGGTCATCGCCGGTATCCGGCCCGGCAAGGGCAGTCGCAGCGGTACGTTCGGCTCACTGCTGCTGGGCATCCCCGGCGCGGACGGGTTGCAGTACGCCGGGCGGGTCGGCACCGGCTTCAGCGAATCGACCCTCGCGTCGCTGATGAAGAAGCTGCTGCCGCTGCGCGTGGACGACAACCCCCTGATCGGGGTGCCGCCGCTCGACTCCCGCGATGCGCTGTGGGTCCGCCCCGAGCTGGTCGGCGAGGTCGAGTACGGCGAGTTCACACCGGGCGGAATCCTGCGCCACTCCCGCTGGCGCGGACTGCGACCCGACAAGAGCCCTGACGAAGTGCGACGCGAGGATCAGCTCGCAGATCTGTGAGCCCGACGCCCTACGCGTGCGCGCCGTGCTCGATGTGTCCGGCGGGCTCGAGCTGGAACGTCGAATGCGCGACGTCGAAGTGCTGCGACAGGCACGTCTGCAGCTGGCTCAGGATTCCGGAGGCCTTGCCGTCTTGCAACGCAGCCCCGTCGACGACAACGTGGGCCGAGAACACCGGGGCGCCGCGCGTCAGCTGCCACACGTGCACGTCGTGCACGTCGACCACGCCCGGGGTGGCGAGGATGTGGTCACGGATCTCGCGCACGTGCGTGCCCACCGGCGCGGACTCCGCAAGGACCGAGACGACTTCGCGCAGCAGCCCGATCGCGCGCGGGATGATCATGGCCGCGATGAACAGTGACGCGATCGCGTCGGCCTGTGCCCATCCGGTCATGAGGATCACGATCGCCGCGACGATGACCGCGGCCGAGCCGATGAGGTCGCCGAGCACCTCGAGGTAGGCGCCACGCACATTTATGCTGCGGCGCTGCGCCGAGCTCAGCAGCCACATCGCCACCGCGTTGGCGATGAGACCGACGATCGCGACGCCCAGCATGAGACCGCCTGCGACCTCGACATCGGAGGGCGACACGAGGCGCGACACGCCTTCGACGGCGACCCACGCCGACAGCGCGATGAGGATGATGCCGTTGACCAGGGCTCCGAACACCTCCGCGCGCTGGTATCCGAAGGTGCGGCGATCGTTGGCCGGCCGTGCGGCGACCATGCTCGCCACGAGGGCGATCACCAGGGCGGCGGCGTCGGTGAACATGTGCGCGGCGTCCGCGAGCAGCGCGAGGGAACCCGAGAGCGCAGCGCCGATGATCTGGACGACCATCACCACCGTGGTGATCGCGAGCGAGATCGCAAGCAGGCGACGGTTGCCCACCCCGCGGACCCCACTCGGCGCATGTTCGTGCATGCCTCCAGGCTAGGCGGCGGACTCGGCCCGGGCGGCGCGCTTCGCCTACTCGGGAATGAGTGTCCTTCTCGCGCACTGAGGGCGGCTGGGTGCTAGCGTGCCGCTGTGACGCAGCGCACGACGCCCACGACCGATCGGCCCTGGCGACGTTCCGGTGCCGGGCGATACGCCATCGAACGAATCTCCCGGATGCTGCGACCCCCGGTCGTCGTGACGCCAATGGATCGTCGCGTGCGCAAGCAGCAGGACGTCGAGATCCCGATGCGGGACGGCACCATCCTGCGGGCCAACGTCTATCTGCAGGCCGGCGCCGGCCCCGTGCCGGCCATCCTCTGCGCACACCCCTATGGGAAGGACGTCCTTCCCCGTCGCACCCGGCGCGGCTATCGCATCAAACCGCAGTTCCGTGCTCTTCGCCAGACCGGGCAGCTTTACATCTCGGACGAGACGAGCTGGGAGGCGCCCGACCCGTCGTGGTGGGTGCCGCACGGGTTCGCCCTCGTCAACCTCGACGTGCGCGGGTCGGGTCGCTCGGACGGCGTCGGATCGCTCATGAGTGACGCCGAGGCGCAGGACCTCCATGACGCGATCGAGTGGATCGCACGGCAGGAGTGGTGCGACGGCGGCGTGGCGATGCTGGGCGTGTCGTATCTCGCCATCTCGCAGTACAAGGTGGCCGCCACCCGCCCGCCGCATCTGCGGGCGATCGTGCCCTGGGAGGGGTTCACGAACGCGTACCGTGATCTCTTCTATCCCGGCGGCGTCCGCGAGGTCGGCTTCTCGCGGCTGTGGACGACACTGGTGCGCCGATCAGCGCGTATGGTGCCCGACCTCGGTGCCGAGGCTGCCGCGCGTCCCGACGAGGACGCGTGGTGGGATGCGCTCGTGCCCGATCTGGAGCGGATCGAGGTGCCGATGCTCGTGTGCGGCAGCTTCTCGGACGCGAACCTGCACACGAGGGGCTCGTTTCGAGCCTTCCGCGAGGTCTCGTCCTCCGTCCGCCACCTGTACACGCACCGCGGCGGAAAGTGGGCGACCTTCTACAGCGACGAGGCGAAGGCGGCGCAGCTCGCCTTTCTCCAGACACATCTCCAGGATGCTGCCCACGCTCTGCCGCGCGTGCGGCTGGAGGTCCGGGAGCGGCGCGACGAGGTGGTCGCGGTCCGCCACGAAGACCGATGGCCCCCGCATGGCGAGACCCGCGCGCTCCATCTGAGCGGCAACGGCACACTCGACGCTGCCGTGCCTGGGGACGCTTCCCGGGTCACGTTTCGGGCACGCCGCGAGGCGGCGGTCTTCTCGTGGATCTTCGACGAAGACACCGAGGTCACCGGCGAGGCTCGCGTCCGGCTGTGGATCAGCGCAGCCGACGACACACCTCTGTCGCTGTTCGCCGGGCTGTCGAAATGGACCGCCGGCCGCTTCGTCTCCTTCGAGGGCTCCTACGGGTTCGGGCGGGATTACGTCGCAACGGGCTCTCGCAGGATCCTTGCGACCCGAGAGCCGCAGCCAGTCGAGATCGGGCTCGCACCGTCCGCCACGCTCTTCCGTGCGGGCGACGAGCTGCGCCTTCACGTCGGCGGGCGTCAGTTGTCGCCGCGCAATCCGCTGTGGGGATCCTTCCCTGCGCTCTATCGCTCGAGCCCGCGCGTCACGTGCACAATGCACGCGGGACCAGGGCATCCCTCAGCGCTCGAGCTGCCGATCACCTCACGCGGCTGAGCCGGCTCGGGTCACAGTCCAGCCAGAAGCGGCGCCAGCGCCGCGAACGCGCGCGAGCGGTGGGATTGCGCGTTCTTCTCATCGGCGGTCCATTCGCCGACCGTCCGCTCGGCGTCCGCGGGCTGGCCGTCCGGCACGAATACGGGGTCGTACCCGAATCCGCCGGTGCCCGACGCCGCCGTCGCCAGGCGCCCGGGCCACACACCTTGGACGACATGCTCGCGCGCGGCATCCGACCCGTCCGACTCGGCCGGTATCACCAGGGCGATCGTCGACACGAACTGTGCGGTGCGATGTGGATCGCGGATGTCGGAGAGCTGGTCGAGCAGCAGATTCAGGTTGGCGGCGGCTTCCTTCGCATGCCCGGCCCAGTACGCCGAGAAAACGCCCGGAGCACCGCCCAGTACGTCCACGCAGATTCCCGAGTCGTCCGCGAGGGCGGGCAGCCCCGTGTGTGCGGCGGCGGCGCGCGCCTTGATCAGGGCGTTCTCGGCGAAGGTGACGCCGTCCTCGACCGGTTCGGGTCCGTCGTAGCCGATCACCTCGAAGTCAGGGCGGGTCGCCGCGACGATCGCCTGGAACTCTTCGACCTTGTGCGGGTTGTGCGTCGCAAGCACGATTCTGCGTTTCGGCGCGCTTCTCCCGCTCAACGACCGGCTCCCATCCGTCACTCCGCCGAGACCGGCTCGAGCGCGGCCAGCTGATGCCCGCGCAGCGCCGCGCAACCGTCGACACCGAGCTGCAGGAGCGCGTCGAGCTCGCGCTTGTCGAAGGGCGCCCCTTCGGCGGTGCCCTGCACCTCGACGAACAGTCCCCGGCCCGTCACGACCACATTCATGTCGGTCTCGGCGCGGACGTCCTCGACGTAGGCGAGATCGAGCATCGGCTCCCCATCGATGATGCCCACCGAAACGGCCGCGACCGAGTCGATGAGGGGCGTGGCCTTCTGGCCGATGAACTTCTTGGCGCGTCCCCACTCGATCGCATCGGAGAGTGCGACATAGGCACCGGTGATCGCGGCGGTGCGCGTGCCGCCGTCCGCCTGCAGCACGTCGCAGTCGATGACGATGGTGTTCTCGCCCAGCGCCTTGGTGTCGACCACCGCGCGCAGCGCCCGCCCGATCAGTCGCGAGATCTCGTGCGTGCGCCCGCCGACCTTGCCCTTGACGCTCTCGCGATCGTTGCGGCTGTTGGTCGCGCGCGGAAGCATCGCATACTCGGCGGTGACCCATCCTTTGCCCTTGCCGACGAGCCAGCGCGGAACCCCGTTGGTGAAGGAGGCGGTGCACAGCACTTTCGTGCCGCCGAAGGAGATGAGCGCAGATCCCTCGGCATGGCTGGACCAGCCGCGCTCGATCGTGATGGGGCGCAGCTGGTCGGCGGCACGGCCGTCCGCGCGGACGAGATCGGTCATAGGGGCTCCTCGGGTCAGGCGGTCGGAAGATCGATGGCGCCGGTCTGCACGAGCCGGACGGAGGTCACCTCGCGGCCCATCAGGCGGTGCGCGAGTTCGAGGAAGTCGTCCGCCGAGTCACCGGTGGCCTCGTAGAGGTGCCGGGGCGTGGCATCCGGACCCGCCAGCAGATTGCGTGAGACCAGTTGGCGGTAGACGTCCTTCGCGGTCTCGGTGTCGCTCGAGACGAGGCTGACCTCGGGGCCCATCACATAACTGATGGCGCCCTCGAGGAACGGGTAGTGGGTGCAGCCGAGCACGAGTGTGTCGACGCCGGCGTGGCGCAGCGGTGCGAGGTATTCCTCGGCGACGGCGAGCACCTCGGCAGAGCCGGTGACGCCCGCCTCGACGAACTCCACGAAACGGGGACAGGCCTGCGCGAACACGGTGAGGCGCTCGTTGACCTCGAGCATGTCTTGATAGGCGCCCGAGCCGATCGTCCCGGCCGTTCCGATCACTCCGATGCGCCCGTTGCGCGTCGTCGACATCGCGGTGCGCACCGCCGGGCCGATCACCTCGACCACCGGCACGTCATACCGTTCCCGCGCGTCGCGCAACATCGCCGCCGAGGCGGTGTTGCACGCGATCACGAGCATCTTCACGCCCTGATCGACGAGCGCGTCGAGGATCTCGAGCGAGTAGCGGCGCACGTCCGCGATCGGCTTCGGTCCGTACGGCGAGCGCGCGGTGTCGCCGATATAGAGGACGGACTCTCGCGGCAGCTGTGCGGAGACCGCGCGGGCGACGGTCAGTCCGCCGACACCGGAGTCGAAGATTCCGATCGGCGCGTCAGCGCCGTCCTGAGACTGCCGAAAGGTCACGATGCCCCAGCCTACGCCAGGCGGTCACTAGGCTGACCCGCATGACCCTTCGACAGACTCAGAACGGCGGCCCTTCGACGGCATTGCTGACCGACCGATACGAGCTCACGATGGTCGATGCGGCCCTGCGCGATGGCACCGCCGAGCGGCGCTGCGTGTTCGAGCTGTTCGCCCGCCGCCTTCCCGGCGCGCGGCGTTTCGGCGTCGTCGCGGGAACCGGGCGCCTGCTCGAGTTGATCCGGGACTTCACCTTCGGCGAAGACGAGCTGCGCTTTCTCAGAGACGGGAAGGTGGTGGATGCCGCGACTCTCGACTTCCTCGAGAGCTACCGTTTCTCCGGCTCGATCGCGGGGTACCGCGAAGGCGAGCTGTACTTCCCCGGTTCGCCGATCCTCACCGTCGAGGGGACGTTCGCCGAGGCCGTCATGCTCGAGACCCTCGCCTTGAGCATCCTCAACCACGACTCCGCGATCGCCACCGCCGCGGCGCGCATGAGCATCGCCGCGGGCGACCGGCCGCTGGCCGAGATGGGCTCGCGCCGTGCGGCGGAGTCCTCCGCCGTCGCCGCCGCACGCGCCGCCTACATCGCCGGGTTCGGCGCCACCTCGAACCTCGAAGCCGGACGACGCTGGGGCATCCCCACGATGGGAACCGCCGCGCATTCGTGGACTCTGCTGCACGACACCGAGGAGGACGCCTTCCGCGCACAGATCGAGGCGCTGGGAGTGGACACCACGCTCCTCATCGACACGTACGACATCCGGGAGGGGGTCGCGACCGCGATCAGGCTCGCGGGCACCGGACTCGGCGGCGTCCGCATCGACTCCGGCGACCTTCCGACGGTCGCCGCCGACGTGCGCGCGCAGCTGGACGAGCTGGGCGCCACCGGCACCCGCATCACGGTCACCAGCGACCTGGACGAGTTCGCGATCGCAGCGCTCGCGGCATCCCCCGTCGACGCGTACGGCGTGGGCACCTCTGTGGTCACCGGCTCGGGAAGCCCGACGGCGGGCATGGTCTACAAGCTGGTGGCGCGGGAGGATGCTGCAGGAGGCTGGGTGGCGGTCGCGAAGGCATCCACCGACAAGGGCTCGAAAGGCGGGCGCAAGGCCGCGTTCCGCACGCTCGACGATGGGACGGCGACGAGAGAGCTCATCGCCGTCTCGGACGGGTTCGAACAGCTCATGACGGCGCCGCCCCAACCGGGTGCCCGCGCACTGCAAGTGCCGCTCATGGCCGACGGAGAACCGGATGCCTCGTTCGAAGGCGTCGCCGGCGTTCAGGCAGCCCGCACCCACCATGCCCGGGTGCGCGAGGAGCTGCCGGTGCGGGCGCTGGCCCTCAGCCGCTCCGATCCGGCGATCCCCACGGTCTACATCGACGCGGAGTGAGGCCGCTCGGCCCCCCGGTCAGCCGCCGAGGGTCTCGTAGATCTCTTTGCACGTCGGGCAGATCGGGAACTTCTCGGGGTCACGACCCGGAGTCCACTTCTTGCCGCACAATGCGCGCACCGGCTTGCCGGTGATGGCCGACTCGAGGATCTTGTCCTTCTTGACGTAGTGCGAGAAGCGTTCGTGATCGCCCGGCTCGACGCTCTCCTCGCGGATGAGCTCTTCGAGCTCGCGGTCGAGGGTCGCGAGTCCACCCTGATCGGGGCCTTCGACAGGTGTGCTCATGGTGAGTCAGTTTAGCCCTTCGGCAGTCCGAGGGACCCGGCTCAGGTCGCCTCCGCGAACTCCATGATGCGCCCCCCGCGGCGCTCGAAGGCGAGCGCACCGACGACGACACCGATCACCAGCACGGTGACGCCCACGCCGATCCCCGTCCACATCGCCGTGGTCGCGGCACCGGTCTGGTCGTTCAGGGCCCGCCAAGACCACCACAGTGCCGGCGCTGCCAGTGCGAGTGCCCCGACCATGACCAGGGCCTGTGCGACCGCGCTCGTCGCGCTCGTACGCTGCGGCTGCTGGAATGGGCTCTCACCGGGTCGGGAGACAGGATAAGGAGCAAGTACAGACGACACGCTCGAGAGTCCGAGCCCGGCCAGGAAGAGAGACGCGCACACCCCGACCATGGCGGGCAGCAGCGCCCATCGACCATGCATCGAGACCGCGATCGGGACTGCGACGGCCAGCAGCGGTGCACCGACGAGCAGAACGGGCACGAGTCGACCCACGCGGTCCGACACGCCCCGCACGCCGCTGGCGACATGCATCCACACCGCGGTCGAGTCGTATGCCACGTCGTTGTGCGGCAGCCACCCCAGGAACAGGGCCGCGAACGGAACCGGCACGAGCACGACGATCTCGGGCGGAACCCCCGCGATGAGCAGCGGCACGACGGTGATGGCGGCGGCGACCGGAATGATCAGCGCGTTGACAACGTAGCGCCGATCTCCGAACCAGTAGTGGAGGCTGCGCGCCGCGATCGCGCCGCCGGGCGTGCCGGGCGCCACGGCGAACCAGCCCAAACCGCCCCTGTCGCGAGTCGACAGGGGGCGCTCAGTGGTGGTGAGCAGGCGGTGCACAGCCCAGGCCCACAGCAGACCGAGGACGGCGACGGTCGCTGCGGCGATCGCGAACGTGAGCCAGACCTGACCGCCTGTCGCCCCCACTCCAGGCAACGCCCAGGCCGCGCCCAGTGGCGTGAGGGCGAGCGTCGAGACTGCCTCGACAAGCTGCGGCGGAACCGTGCCCTCCCATTCGAGCGAAGCGAGGAAGACCCCAACGGGAACCACCACGACCAGCACGACCAGCACGAAGACGCCTGACAACTCACGAGAGCGCCGCTCCCGCAGGAACAGCGACGCGAGCGCCATGCACACGCGGGCCACGAGGGAGCACGTGACGACTCCGAGGACGAGACCGAGAGTAGTGAACACCGGCGGAACACCATGGTCGGACCAGACGATCGCGGCACACACGGCGATGGACACCAGGACGAGCACGGGGACGCTGACCAACCCCACGACGGCGAGCACGGCGGCCAGTCGTCCTCGGGAGGGCGGGAGGAGAGCGAACCGTCGCGGGTCGAGAGGATCCTCAGCCGCGCCGATGAGCGGGGCCAGTGCGAATCCGAGCGTCACGCCCGAACCGCCGAGGACGGTCACGGCAAGCACGACCTCGGTCTCGGCATCCCGCATCGTCAGCATCGCCCAGCAGGCGGCTGCCGTCGCGGCAGCGAGGATCACCAGGCCCGCGACCACTCGGACGACGTGGGCGGGACGCCCACGTACGGTGCCGAGCAGCAGCGCCAGCCTCAGTCGGAGAACGTGTGCAGCCATTCCAGACCCTCCACGTCGCTCAGGCCGCCGGCAAGCTCGACGAACCGCTGCTCGAGCGTCAGTTCGCCGCGAACTTCGTCGACGGTGCCCTCCGCGAGCACCTGGCCGGCGACGAGGACGGCGACGCGTGTGCAGACGCGCTCCACCAGGTCCATGCCGTGGCTTGACAAGATCACCGTGCCCCCGTGAGCGACATATGTGGAGAGAATGTCGAGGATGATGGCGCTCGAGACCGGGTCGACCGCCTCGAACGGCTCGTCCAGCACGAGCAGTCGCGGTGAGTGGATGAGGGCCCCCGCGAGCATCACCTTCTTGAGCATGCCGGCGGAATAGTCCGAGACGCTGCGCCCCAGCGCGCCCTCGAGATCGAACGCCCTCGCCAGGTCGGCCGTTCGACTCTCGACCACGGCCGGAGACAGGCCTCGCAGCACCCCGTAGTAGTACAGCAGCTGCCGGCCGGTGAGGCGATCGAACGTGCGCAGGCGGTCGGGCAGCACACCCATCAGCTTCTTCGCCGCGAGCGGCTTGGCCGCGGCATCCACCCCGCCGACGCGGATCGTGCCCCGATCGGGATCGAGCAGCCCCGCGATCATCGACAGGGTGGTGGTCTTGCCGGCGCCGTTCGGGCCGACGAGACCGTAGAACGTGCCGGCGGGCACAGTCAGGTCGATGCCTTCGACAGCGTGGGTGCCCCCGAATCTCTTGGTCACGCCCCGCAGCACGAGGACATCGCCGGATGCCGCCGCAACAGGTGGCGGCACGACCGGGTCCTCAGCGGCTTCGGGAACAGGTTCTGCCCACGTCTGCCCATGGATCGTGGCTTCAGCCTCGATCGGCGTGTGCGACTCGATGGCCTCCGTCGGCTCGGGGTCGACCGGCGCCTCGGGGTCGTCCTCCGCACCGGCGCCGGGGACGACCGCGGACCCGTGCTGGACACCCGTCTGGGGCTCGGGGATTTCGGGCTCGGACTCGGCGACCTCTGTCTCGGGCTCCGGCTCGGGCTCGGGCTCGGGCTCCGGGGTTTCAGGTTCGGCGGTCTCGGGTTCGGGTTCGGCGGTCGCTGCAGGCTCGGTGGTCTCGCGTTCGGGTTCGGCGGTCTCTTCAGACTCAGCGACGCGCGGCGCGGACGCGGAAACCGGAAGCGGCGGCTTCGGCGGCACCACAATGCCGGCGGCGACGATCGCTGCGACGTCCAGATCGGTCGGCAGCGGTGGAGGCGGGCCAGGATCCGCCGGGGCCTTCGCGGGGCGCCGGGGGGTGGTCGCGGGCTTGCGTCCGCCCTTGGACCGCGGCTTGCGCGGGGCTTCGTGCGCGTCGGAGGGAGGCTTCACCGTCGCGGGAAGCCGGACGACCGGCGCACTGGCGTGACCGTCCGGCTCTTCCGGATCGATGTCATTCGGCATCGGGAAGGAGGCTGTCACCGAACCAACGTATCAAGCGCCCCTGGCAGACGGGGAAGCGGGTGAGGCCCAATCTCGACATCCGCGTTATGTCACGAATCGGCAACGTCGGCCGATCATTCTGCACGTTCCCAGGCGCCATCGCTACCATGGGCGAGGCACGAAGGGGTGTCTCGTCGGTGAACCGACAGTGAATCGTGGACTTCAGGAGTTACATTGACCCTTCAAACCGTTATCCTTGCAGCCGGCATGGGCTCGCGACTCGGGCGAAGCCTGCCCAAGCCGCTGACCGAACTCAGCGACGGCCGCAGCATCATGCAGCAGCAGCACGACAATATTCGCGCCGCTTTCGGCCACGACGCCGAGATCACCACCGTCGTGGGGTACCGCGCGGAGGCGATCGTCGAAGCATTCCCCGACGTCCACTACGTGTACAACGACCGGTACGACCAGACCAACACGTCCAAGAGCCTTCTGCGCGCTCTTGCGAAGACGGGCAAGGGCGGCGTGCTCTGGATGAACGGCGACGTCGTCTTCGATCCCCTGGTTCTCGGACGCGCGATCGAGCTCATCGAGCGCGACCAGTCGTTCGTGACCGTGAACACGTCCAAGGTCAGCGACGAAGAGGTCAAGTACACGGTCACGGCCGAGGGCCACATCAAGGAGCTCTCCAAGACCGTCAAGGGCGGTATCGGCGAGGCTGTCGGCATCAACTACATCTCGAGCCGCGACAAGAAGGCGTTCATGCGCCAGCTGGGCCGCGTCGACGATCAGGACTACTTCGAGCGAGGCCTCGAGCTGGCGATCGTGGAGGACGGTCTCCTGCTGGAGCCGCTGGACATCTCTGACCTGTACGCCGTCGAGGTCGACTTCGCCGAGGATCTCGAGCGCGCGAACCTCTTCGTCTGACCTCGGGACGCGGCTAGACCCGCAGGCGAACCGGCGCGTGTCAACCCCGGGCGCGCGGTCAGCGCTGCCGGTTAGGATCGGCCCGATGGCCGACAAGGTGCACCGCATCCACACCATGCCCGACGATGCTCCGTGGCAGGGCGGGCTGCCGCCTGCCGGATCAGACGAGCATCCGCGCACGATCCGTGCGCTGGACCGCGTACTGGCCATCCAGCGCCCCGTGGTGCTCACGCATCTGCGAAGCATCCGGCTGCGGCATCCGGATGCCTCTTCCGCCGAGATCGTGCGGATCCTGGAGCGGCGGTACCTGGCCGCAGTGACGACCGGTGGCGCCGCCGTGGGCGCGACAGCGGTCGTACCGGGCATCGGCACTGGCGTCACCCTCGCTCTCAGCGGTGTGGAGACGGTGGCGTTCCTCGAGGCGACCACGCTCTTCGCACAGTCCGTCACCGAAGTACACGGCATCCCCGTGGCCGACCCGGACCGCGCCCGCGCGCTCGTCCTCACCCTCATGCTCGGCAAGGAAGGCATCGACCTCGTTGCGCAGCTCGCCGGCCAAGCGGCCGGTCGAGGACCCTCCCGCGACAAGTACTGGGGCGAACTCGTCACGAAAACGCTCCCGCGCGCCGCCGTCGGGCCTCTCGTCGACAGGCTCAAGACGAGCTTCATCCACCAGTTCGCCGCGCGGGGTGGCGCATCCTGGATCGGCAAGGCGCTGCCGTTCGGCATCGGGGCGGCGATCGGCGGGGCCGGCAACAACATCCTGGGGAGGCGGGTTCTGGTGAACGCGCGCCGCGCATTCGGGCCGCCTCCGGCGATCCTCCCTCCCGATCTGGAACCGCGCCCGGGAGCGCAGCGCCTGGAACGGGCGGCGGGGCTGGGCATCCGCAGGGCCGGCGGGGCCGTCATCGGAGGGGTGACCCGCAGCGCCGGCGCCGTCGGCCGACTCGGAAGCAGAGTCGTGCGACGCCCGAAGCGAGAGATCGAGGCCGCGAGCGAGCCGCACGTGCCTGAGCCCCACCCTGACGCGCACCAGCCCGGTCCGGAGGCGTCCGGCGACGATCACTGAGCCTCGCGACTCCTCCCCTGCGGTGCCGTCGCGAGGCCCCGCCGGGGACTTTGCACAGCGGGCTCCGATTCCCGTGGAATCCTGTCCCTGGCGTCGGATCCGGCTCCTACGGTGGCCGGCATGCTGCACGCTCTCGAGTCCGACGAACCCCGCCCGCCGCTTGCTTACCGCGTGCCGTGGCGCGTCGACCGCAT
Organism: Microbacterium sp. HD4P20; assembly: GCF_019449275.2. GTDB lineage: Bacteria > Actinomycetota > Actinomycetes > Actinomycetales > Microbacteriaceae > Microbacterium. The sequence continues at coordinate 1,994 of NZ_JAHZQZ020000014.1, read as the reverse complement.
CTACGACCGGCATCCGCTCGTCACCAACGCCGGTCCCGTCGCGGTGGATTTTGTCCGTGTGTTCCTCGACCTCGGACGCGATGGCGTCACCGAGCACTGGGGGCAGATGCCGCCCGGCGACACCGCGGAGCTGTGCCTATGCGACGCCGACCCCGACGAGACCGTCGTGACGCTCTCGTGGTTCCGGCCGGAAGATGGCGAGGAATACCTATGGCGGTTCGTCTTGTGAATCCCCGAATTATGAGCTCGGATGCCTCCCGGGGGTGAGAATGGCGGTATGGGATTGTTCGTCCAGCGACCGGAATTCAATGATGAGCTCCCCGGACTGCCGGGAGAGCCGCTGCGCGTTGAGACGGCGGCAGAGAGACCGGTGGATGCCGCGCCCGTCGATGCCGCGTCACTCGACCTCCTGGGATTGGGTGGATCCGGCACGGTGGAGTCGATCGTCTTTCCCGTCGCTCCGGTGATCGAGATCGCGCAACCCCGGGAGTCCGGCGAGGACGAGTAGCCGCGAGTCGGGAATTGCGTTGGGACCGAAAGGGGCCGCTCCGCGGGCCTTGTGCCCGGCACTCGCAAGCGCATGTCGCGGACGCTATCGACGCCCGCGGGTCACGAGACCACGTCGCGATTCACGCTAGAAGGGTGCGCCGTGGGTAGAGAAGTCGCGGGGTGCGGTGAAGACCGGGATCTTGCGTTCGGGTTGCACGATGTACCGCCGCCCGGCGGGTGAGAGCCATTGGATGGCGCCACCACTGCCTTCGATCTGGGTCACTGTCCAGTCCGAGTTGTCTTTGACGATGTGATGGCCCTTGCACAGGGGTGTCAGGTTCTCCAGGTCGGTGTCGCCGCCGTCATTCCACCGGATGGTGTGGTCGATCTCGCACCTGCTGGCGGGGAGGGTGCAGCCGGGTCCCATGCACCGGTCGGCGCGCCATTTCACCAGTTTGCGGAGTGCGGCGGGGGGTTCGTACCGGTCGCGGCCGACGGAGAGGACCATCCCGGTCTCGGGGTGGGTGAGCACCCGCATCCATCTCCCGTCCCCACCGCACAACTCCCGCGCCCGGGGCAACGGGATGGGGCCGATGCCTTCCACCACCGGCGGATCACAACTCTCCGCCACCTCATCCTCCAGCAGGGCCAGCGCGGGGACGGTGACGACCACGGTGGCACGGATCCCGTGCGCCGCGGCGGGGATGGTGTCGGTGGTGCCGTCGATGAGCAGGTCACAGACCACATCGGCGCGCACCTGATCCAACGCGCGAGTGTCCTCAGCGTCGCGGTCGTGCTGGTCGCGGTCGTTCCGGCGGCCGGTGATGGTCTTGGCGATCGCGGTCACCCGACCGTGGATGGCCTGCACCTCCACCAGCGGCGCATACACGCACAGGGTGCCCATCCCGTCCCGCCCGGGCTCGACCCAGACCCGCCGCTCCCGCACCGCGTCCCGATGCCGCTCCTCCAAAGTGCGGGCTTGCACCGTGTCGATCAAAGTGCGCAGCGCCCGCCGGAACGATCCCACCGGCTCCGCCTCCGCCAACCCCACCGCCTTCTCAACGACCTGGCCGCGTAGCTCCGTCGGGACCTCGTCGATGAGATCGACGAACACCTCGGCATGCTTCTCCGTGATCCGCCCCGCCGACAACGACGCCAACACCCCCGGATACCGGCCCGTCAACGCCTCCGCGAGCACCAGGAGCCTGCCGGCGGTGTACTCGGTGACCCGCATCGCCGCCGCCAACTCCAACCGGATCGACCGCTCCACGATCTCCAACACCCCGACACCACGCCCCACCGCCTCAGCGAGCATTTCCCGCCGCATCGCATCGATCCGCACCAAGCGTTCCGCGGCGAACACCGACATCATCGTCGCCGTCTCCGTCACCAGATCCACCGCATCCGGCACCGGCATCCACTCCGCAGCATCCGGAACACCCTCCCAACCCCACAGGTCCGAAGGATCGATCTCGGAAGCATCCGCCATACCCCAACAGTAGTAA